>NZ_JAKNRW010000003.1 GCF_023072615.1 Pseudomonas violetae | reverse complement strand
GGACGCTCGCCTTCGATGTGCGGCTCACGGGCCGGACGCGGGTTGGCGGCAGGAGCACCAGCGGCTGGACGCAGGGTCCGGACACGCTCGGTAGTGCCCATAGGACGCGACGACTTGCGCTGCATACGCTCAAGCTTGTCCTTGCTCTTTGCATTCATCTGCGGCATGGCCACAGGCGTCAGGCCGACCTCAGCACTCAGAATGTCGACTTCGTATTGGCTCATTTCGCGCCAGCGACCCATCGGCAGGTCCGAGTTGAGGAACACCGGACCGAAACGCACGCGCTTCAGGCGGCTGACCACCAGGCCCTGGGATTCCCACAGACGACGAACTTCGCGGTTACGACCTTCCATGACCACGCAGTGGTACCAATGGTTGAAACCTTCGCCACCTGGCGCCTGCTTGATATCGGTGAACTTGGCCGGGCCGTCTTCGAGGACAACCCCGGCTTTCAAGCGCTCGATCATCTCGTCATCGACTTCGCCACGCACACGTACCGCGTATTCACGGTCCATTTCGTAGGAAGGATGCATCAGGCGGTTGGCCAACTCACCGTCAGTGGTGAACATCAGCAGACCAGTGGTGTTGATGTCCAGGCGACCGATATTGATCCAGCGACCTTCTTTCGGGCGCGGCATCTTGTCAAATACGGTTGGACGGCCTTCCGGGTCATTGCGGGTGCAGATTTCACCGTCGGGCTTGTTGTACATGATCACGCGGCGAACCGACTCGGCGGCTTCTTCGCGCTTGATCACCTTGCCATCGATGGTGATGGCGTCATGCAGGTCGACGCGCTGACCGAGGGTGGCGTCTTTGCCATTGACCTTGATGCGGCCGTGGCTGATCCAGGCTTCCACGTCACGGCGCGAGCCGACGCCGATACGGGCGAGGACTTTCTGCAGTTTTTCGCCTGCTGGGCCGATTTCCTGGTCGTCTTTCTGGTCGTTGATACTCATCTGGGCACCTCCCGGTGTGGTCTGTTCAGGACGCGCTGAGAAGGCGTCCTGAAGCGTTGTCTATCTGGTACTTGGGCGAAGGGATCGCCGAAGGGTCGCGAATCATACGCGCATGCGCAGATTTACGCATCAAAGACTAGCGCAAGGTGCCCTGGTTATTTGCTTTTGCGCCGAGCGGTAGGTCCGAATCTTCATTGCCCACAGGGCTTGGGGTCAGTCTTCGAACTCGCGGCGTTCTGCTTCGATCGCGTCGGCGAGTGCCCGGGCTTCTGCTTCTTCGTCGCTCAGTTCGGGTTCGGGTGCCGGCTGTTCAAGCGCCGCTACCGCCGCCAACAGTTTTTCGCGAGCCTCGGCCACGCCCAACACATCGTCTTCCCGTTCTTCAACTGTGGCTTCGACCTCAACCTGAAGTTCAACTTCGATTTCAGGCCCAGGCTCATCCGGCAACGCTTCGGCATCAGTCATCGCAGCATCGCGCAGGATGTCGTCGAAATCGGTCTTGAGCCCCTCCTCCATCGTATCCAGCTCCAGCAGCAAGGTATGGAAGCTGGTTTCCTCCTTGGGCTCCTCCGGTTCGGCGCTGGCGTCTGCCAGCTCCTGCAGGCTGGCGGGTACAGGGGCGTCGTCGAAGTCGAGCACCGGGTCGGGCTCCAGTTCGCGCAGCTCCGCCAAGGGCGGCAGATCGTCGAGGTTCTTCAGGTTGAAATGGTCGAGAAACGCCTTGGTAGTGGCAAACATCGCCGGTTTGCCGGGCACGTCGCGGTAGCCAACGATGCGGATCCACTCGCGCTCCAGCAAGGTCTTGACGATGTGGCTGTTGACCGCCACACCTCGCACGTCCTCGATTTCGCCCCGGGTGATCGGCTGACGATAGGCAATCAACGCAATGGTTTCGAGCATGGCCCGGGAATAGCGCTGCGGACGCTCTTCCCACAGGCGGCCGACCCACGGCGAGAACTTCTCGCGGATCTGCAGGCGATAGCCAGAGGCGACTTCTTTCAATTCAAAGGCGCGACCGTCACAGGACTTGGCCAGGATCGTCAGGGCCTTCTTGAAGACTGGCGGCTCAGGACGCTCGGCTTCTTCGAAGAGTTCGAACAGGCGTTCAAGCGATTGCGGTTTTCCCGAGGCCAACAGAAAGGCTTCAAGCAGCGGTGCCAGCTCACGGGGTTCAGTCAGGTTCATGATTCAACTCGTTATTCGGCTCGGGCCCGCACGTGGATCGCCGCGAACGGCTCGTTCTGCACCAGCTCAACCAAGGATTCCTTGACCAGTTCGAGGATTGCCATAAAGGTCACCACCACCCCCAGGCGCCCTTCCTCGGCTGTGAACAGCTCGACAAAAGGTACAAACCCGCCGCCCTTGAGCCGCTCCAGCACATCGCTCATACGCTCTCGCGTGGACAAGGCTTCGCGACTGACCTGGTGACTTTCGAACATGTCGCCCCGGCGCAGCACCTCGGCCATGGACATCAGCAATTCTGCCAGGCTGACGTCCGGCACCAGCTTGCGTGCCCGAGCTTGCGGGGCGTCGAGCCTGGGCACCACGACATCACGACCGACCCGGCTCAGGCCATCAATGCCTTCGGCCGCGGCCTTGAACCGTTCGTACTCCTGCAGGCGCCGGATCAGCTCCGCACGGGGGTCGTCTTCTTCAGCCTCGATCGATTCCGCCCGGGGCAGCAGCATCCGCGACTTGATCTCAGCCAGCATCGCAGCCATCACCAGGTATTCGGCAGCCAGTTCCAGGCGCACCGACTGCATCAACTCGACATAGCCCATGTACTGGCGGGTGATTTCAGCCACCGGAATGTCGAGAATGTTGATGTTCTGTTTGCGGATCAGGTACAGCAGCAAATCGAGGGGGCCTTCGAAGGCTTCAAGAAACACCTCGAGGGCATCCGGTGGAATGTACAGGTCCAGCGGCATTTCCATCACCGCCTGGCCGTAGACCATGGCGAAAGGCAGCTCTTGCTGGGCGCCGGCCTGACTGTCGACGGGCTCTACTGCAGACATCTAGGCTTCGGCCATGAACGGCGCAGGGTCGCCGCAACCGACGCGGATCACTTCCGGCTCACCATCGGCAAGATTGATGACGGTGGACGCTTTGATCCCGCCAAAACCGCCGTCGATGATCAGGTCGACCTGGTGCTCGAGCATCTGGCGCATTTCATACGGATCGGTCAACGGATCAGTGTCACCCGGCATGATCAGCGTCACGCTCATCAAAGGCTCGCCCAGCTCTTCGAGCAAGGCCAAAGCAATCGGATGGCTCGGCACACGCAGGCCGATGGTGCGTTTTTTCGGGTGCAGCAAGAGTCTCGGAACTTCCCGGGTGGCATTGAGAATGAAAGTGTAAGGTCCCGGAAGATGAGCCTTGAGCAGACGGAATGTGCCGGTGTCGATCTTGGCGAACAGCCCCAACTGCGACAGATCGCTGCAGATCAGCGCGAAATTGTGCTTCTCATCCAGTTGGCGCAGACGGCGCACGCGCTCCACCGCATTCTTGTCGCCTATCTGGCAACCAATGGCGTAGGACGAGTCCGTGGGATAAATCACCACCCCGCCCTTGCGGATGATCTCGACAGCCTGTTTGATCAGGCGCGCTTGCGGGTTTTCCGGATGAATCTGGAAAAATTGACTCACATTCTCTACCTGTTCAGACGACGGCAATAATTGGGTCATGTTTGAATCGACACCAAAGTGGCGGCAGATCCTCCGGAATCGGGCGATATTCGCCGATCTCGGACCAGCCTCCAGGGCCATGAAAATCACTGCCGGCGCTGACCAGCAGACCGAACTCACGAGCAAGAATCGCCAGGCTGCCGACCTGTTCGGCGGGCTGATGGCCATTGACCACTTCGATTGCATGGCCTCCTGCTTGAATATAGTCAGAAATCAGCCGCCGACGCTTGCTGCGAGTGAAATCGTAGTGCGAGGGGTGCGCCAGGCTGACCCAGGCTTTCGCCGCACGCAGGGTTTGCACAGTTTCTTCCAGGGTCGGCCAATGCTGCTTGACGTCCCCCAGCTTGCCGGCTCCCAACCATTTGCGGAACGCCTCGGCGCGATCCTTGACGAAACCTTCGCGCACCATCCAGTCGGCGAAATGCGGGCGGGCAGGCGCGTTGCCGCTGTCACCCAGCTCCTGCTGGATGGCCCGTGCGCCTTCGAGCGCGCCCGGCATCCCCTTGAGCGCCAACTTGCGGCTTATTTCTTCGGACCGTAACCAGCGGCCATCGTGCAGTCGGGCGATGGCTTCGACCAGCGATGGCGCATTCATATCAAAACCGTAACCCAGCACATGGATGGTCGCACCGCCCCAGGTGCAGGACAATTCGACGCCATTGACCAGCTGCATGCCCAGCGCCGTGGCTGCCGTACGGGCTTCATCCAGCCCTTCAAGGGTGTCGTGATCGGTCAAGGCCAGGACTCGCACGCCTTTCTCGAACGCACGCGCAACCAGAACCGCAGGCGCCAGGGCGCCATCGGAGGCCGTGCTATGGCAGTGCAAATCAACATTCACAGGGAAGTGTCACCTCAAATCAGCTGGCGCTATCGCGCGCCCATATGTTTGTTATTATGCCGGCACATCCTGCTTCTGGCTGCCACTGTGAAACAATTCATCGATTTCATCCCGCTTCTCCTGTTTTTCATCGTCTACAAACTTGATCCACGGGTCGTCGACATCGCCGGCCATGAGTTGACTGTAGGCGGTATCTACAGCGCCACCGCGATGCTGATCATCAGCTCCCTGGTGGTCTACGGCGCCCTGTTCATCAGTCAGCGCAAGCTGGAGAAGAGCCAGTGGCTGACCCTCATCGCCTGCCTGGTCTTCGGCGGTATGACCCTGGCGTTTCATAGCGAGACCTTCCTGAAATGGAAGGCCCCAGTGGTCAACTGGTTGTTCGCCGTGGCGTTCATCGGCAGTCATTTCATCGGCGATCGCCTGCTGATCAAGCGCATCATGGGCCATGCACTGACCCTGCCAGAACCGGTCTGGACTCGCCTGAACATCGCATGGATCGGCTTTTTCCTGTTCTGCGGCGCGGCCAACCTGTTTGTCGCGTTCACGTTCCAGAACTACTGGGTCGACTTCAAGGTCTTCGGCAGCCTGGGCATGACTTTGCTGTTCCTGGTCGCGCAGGGTATCTACCTGTCGCGCCACCTGCACGACGCCGATACCACAACGCCAAAAACCGAGGACTGACATGCTTTACGCAATCATTGCCACAGACGTCGCCAACTCCCTGGAAGCTCGCCTGGCCGCGCGCCCTGCACACCTTGAGCGCCTGCAACAGCTCAAGGGCGAAGGCCGAATCGTATTGGCCGGGCCGCACCCGGCGGTCGACAGCAATGATCCAGGCGCTGCCGGGTTCACCGGCAGCCTGATCGTCGCCGAGTTCGACTCCCTGAGCGCCGCCCAGGCCTGGGCCGACGCCGATCCCTACATCGCAGCGGGCGTCTACGCCAACGTTTCGGTCAAGCCGTTCAAGCAAGTCCTGCCTTAGTTTGTCCCCCACGATGAACCTTCCCGGGTTCATCGTGTTCTCAATCGCTCATCCTTCCCGCTTGCCTGCCGACAACCTGCCCAATAACCCATTGGAATCAGGCGGGAGTTGCACGATTGGCCCTGCTCTGGGGTATCTTCGCCAGTGGGGCAAGTCGAAAACGTCGGCAATGGCTAAATTGAGTGATTCATGAGCGAGCTGTTATTAATTGATGATGATCAGGAGCTGTGTGAGCTCCTGGGCAGTTGGCTGAGCCAGGAAGGCTTTCAGGTCCGTGCCTGCCACGATGGCCAGAGTGCCCGCCGGGCCCTGGCTGAAACATCACCTGCGGCGGTGGTGCTGGACGTGATGTTGCCAGACGGCAGCGGGCTGGAGTTGCTCAAGCAATTGCGCAGCGATCATCCGGACCTGCCGGTACTGATGCTCTCGGCCCGCGGCGAACCCCTGGACCGGATTCTCGGCCTGGAACTGGGTGCCGACGACTACCTGGCCAAACCCTGCGACCCACGGGAACTGACTGCCCGCTTGCGCGCAGTGTTGCGCCGTAGTCATCCAGCAGCGGTGTCCACCCAGCTGGAACTGGGCGACCTGTGCTTTAGCCCGGTGCGAGGAGTGGTCAGCATCGACGAACAGGAGTTAACCCTCACGGTTTCTGAAAGCCGCCTGCTCGAAGCGTTGCTCAAGCAACCGGGCGAGCCGCTGGACAAACAGGAACTGGCGCAGATCGCCCTGGGCCGCAAATTGACCCTGTACGACCGCAGCCTCGACATGCACGTGAGCAACCTGCGCAAGAAAATCGGCCCCCACCCCGACGGCCGTCCACGCATCATTGCGTTGCGTAGTCGTGGGTACTATTACAGCCTCTGAAACTCCCCCTTGCGATCGACATAATTCGCCCCCCCTTCGGCAGCTCCCAGGGGGTCCGGGGAGATCAGGCGGCTAATTGGTTTGTCAGGCCAGGCTAAAATGCTCTTTACACAGGCTTTACGCTCCACTGACCGCTGCTTACCTTAATCTCGATAGTCTGTACTCATCCGGAACGTACCGGGAACGAGACAAGGAGATTCACCATGCGCAAGACTCTTATCGCTCTGATGTTCGCCGCTGCCCTGCCGACCGTTGCCATGGCAATGCCTGAAGGCGCGGGCCCGATGGACGGTCCGATGGACGGCCCGCGCCACGGCGGTCAGATGCACGGCATGCACGGCAAAGGTCCTTACGGTCAACTCGACCTGAGCCGCGAACAGCGCGAGCAGATCCGCAAGATCATGGGCGAGCAGATGCACGAGCGTAAGCAAGTGGTCGACAAGTACCTGGAGAAACTGTCCCCCGCCGACCAGAAAGCCATGAAAGATGAAATGGCCGCCAACCACAAGAAAGCCCAAGCAGACGTACGCGCCCTGCTGAAACCGGATCAACAGAAGCAATTCGACGAGATCCAGAAGAAAAAAGCTGAACGCCGCGCCGAATGGGCCGAGTTCAAGGCGTGGAAAGCGCAGCAACCGCAAAAAGCGCAATAATACGCTGACCACAGACCCAACGGCCCCCACCGTTGGGTTCTGTTTTTTGCAGGAGCGAGCTTGCTCGCGAAAAACGTCAACGGAAACGCGGGGTATCAGACAGCCCACGTCGTACCTGCGTTTTTCGCGAGCAAGCTCGCTCCTACAGTATAAATTCGTGTCTGCTGAGGAATTTCTGTGCGTTCACTGTTCTGGCGTATTCTGGCCAGCTTCTGGCTAGCCATCGCTCTGGTTGCAGGGCTTTCCATACTGCTGGGGCATATGCTCAACCAGGACGCATGGATTCTCAGCCGCCACCCCGGCCTCAACACCTTGGCCGAGCAGTGGACGCAAACCTTCGAAGCCCAGGGCGAAGAAGCCGCACAAGGCATCCTTGAACAGCGCAAACGCCAATATCACATCGACGTCCAGGTACTTAACGAGAGCGGCGATCCTGTGGTTCGCGGCACCTTCCCACGGCGCGCGGCGGCTTTCGAAGCACGACAGAACGACGGTGATCGCCGCCTGCCTTGGCGTCGCCTGACCGACGAGTACACCAGCGAAAAAACCGGCAACACCTACCTGCTGATCTACCGCATCCCGCACCCGGAACTCGACTCCTGGCACCGCGAAAGCCTGCTGTGGCCCTTGAGTGCGCTGGGCATCGCGCTGGTGGTACTCACCCTGTTTAGCCTGTTCGTGACCCTGTCGATTACCCGCCCACTCAGCCGTTTGCGCGGTGCGGTGCATGACTTGGGACAAACCACCTACCAACAGAACAGCCTGGTAAAACTGGCCAATCGTCGCGATGAATTCGGCGTACTGGCCAATGATTTCAACCGCATGGGCGCACGCCTGCAAAGCCTGATCGGCAGTCAGCGGCAATTGCTGCGCGATGTGTCCCACGAACTGCGCTCGCCCCTCGCAAGGTTGCGCATTGCCCTGGCCTTGGCCGAGCGGGCCAACCCGGAAGAACGGCAAAAACTCTGGCCGCGCTTGACCCGCGAGTGCGATCGCCTGGAAGCACTGATCAGCGAGATCCTGGTTCTGGCGCGGGTCGATGCCGACAATGCCAGTGCAGAAGACGTTGATCTCCACGCGCTGCTGCAAACCCTGCAAAAAGACGCCCAGCTGAGCTCACCGGAACAGGCCGTAAGCCTTGAGGCTGACTCGCAGCTCAGCCTCAAGGGCTGGCCGACGATGATTGAACGTGCGGTGGATAATCTGCTGCGTAACGCCCAACGGTTCAATCCGGCCGGAAAACCCATTGAAATGCAGGCAACTCGGCACGGGGAACGGATTGTGGTCAGCGTGCGCGATCATGGCCCAGGTGTAGATGCGGTGCATTTGAGCCAGCTGGGTGAGCCGTTCTATCGGGCTCCGGGGCAGACTGCGGCAGGGCATGGCCTGGGCCTGGCGATTGCGCGCCGAGCGGCGGAGCGGCATGGCGGGAGTCTGGTGCTGGCGAATCACCCCCAGGGCGGGTTCATTGCCAGCCTCGAATTGCCGTTGGTGCCTGGGACTGTGGTCCAGCCGTAACGATAGCGGTGTTGCCGAAACGAGGCTGCGATCTTTCGGTCTTCAGCTCTTGCCCGGCCAGGCGCTGACAAACTCCGCCAGATCAACCTTCTCCGCCACCCGCGGTTCTTTCTGTGGCGTGCCCAGGTAGAGAAACGCAATGACCTCCTCCCCTTCAGCCAAACCCAATCCCTTGGCCAGGTGCGGCGAATACGCCAGATCGCCAGTGCGCCACACCGCGCCAATCCCCTGGGCGTAGGCGGCCAGCAAGATGCCATGGGCCGCGCACCCCGCAGCCAGCATCTGCTCGGACTTCGGATACTTCACGTGATCCTGCAGTCGCGCGATCACCACGACCACCAGCGGTGCTCGCAGCGGCCCATTTCGCGCCTTGTCCACCGCCGCTTCAGTCACTTCGCTGTCCTGCAACTTCGCCGCTTCAGCCAGTAGCTCGCCCATCTGCTCCCGCGCAGCGCCCTCGACAGTCAGAAACCGCCAAGGCTGCAAATGGCCGTGGTCCGGTGCCCGCATGGCAGCGCAAAACAGTACTTCACGTTGCTCGGCGGTCGGCGCCGGTTCGAGCAGTCGTGGAACGGAAACCCGGTTGAGCAAAACGTCGAGAGCCTGCATCGGCCACCTCCAATGAAAAATGTTTGGCTATTCTAGCGGTAACTGCCGCAGGGATGGCGGTTTACATGCCCTGCCCCGCAGGTAGAATGGCGCCCTTCCCTATTACAGCCCGAGCGGACTTCATGGCGTTGCCGACCTTACGGACTATTGGTTTCATCATCGGCATATTCCTGATCACGCTGGCCATCGCCATGGTCGTGCCCATGGCCACCCTGGTGATCTTCGACCGCACCGGCGACCTGCCGTCGTTTCTTTGGGCGAGCATGATCACCTTTGTCGCCGGCCTGGCCCTGGTCATCCCCGGTCGCCCAGAACACGTGCACCTGCGCCCCCGGGACATGTACCTGCTGACGGTCAGCAGCTGGCTGGTGGTGTGCATATTCGCCGCGCTGCCGTTCCTGCTGACCCAACACATCAGCTACACCGACTCATTCTTTGAAAGCATGTCGGGCATCACCGCCACCGGGGCGACCGTACTGAATGGCCTGGACAATATGTCCCCCGGGATCCTGATGTGGCGCTCGTTGCTGCACTGGATCGGCGGCATCGGCTTTATCGGCATGGCGGTCGCGATTCTGCCGTTGCTGCGGATCGGTGGCATGCGCCTGTTCCAGACTGAATCGTCGGACCGCTCTGAAAAAGTCATGCCCCGCTCACACATGGTGGCGCGTCTTATTGTTGCAGCCTATGTCGGCATCACCATCCTGGGCAGCCTGGCATTCTGGTGGGCCGGGATGAGTCCCTTCGATGCCATCAACCATGCGATGTCGGCCATTTCCACCGGCGGTTTCTCGACCTCCGACCAATCCCTGGCCAAGTGGACACAGCCGGCGGTGCATTGGGTCGCGATCGTCATCATGATCCTCGGCAGCCTGCCGTTCACCTTGTACGTGGCGACCTTGCGCGGCAATCGGCGGGCCTTGATCAAGGATCAGCAGGTTCAGGGTTTGCTCGGGATGTTACTCGTCACCTGGCTGGTGCTTGGCACCTGGTACTGGTGGACCACCGAGCTGCACTGGCTGGAGGCCCTGCGCCATGTGGCACTGAACGTGACCTCGGTGGTCACCACTACCGGATTTGCCCTGGGGGACTACAGCCTGTGGGGCAATTTCTCACTGATGCTGTTCTTCTACCTGGGTTTTGTCGGTGGCTGCTCGGGCTCGACCGCTGGCGGCATCAAGATATTCCGCTTCCAGGTTGCCTATATCCTGCTCAAGGCCAACCTTAACCAGCTGATTCACCCGCGTGCGGTAATCAAGCAGAAGTACAACGGGCACCGACTCGACGAAGAAATCGTGCGGTCGATCCTGACCTTCTCGTTCTTCTTTGCCATCACCATCTGCGTCATCGCCCTGCTGCTGTCGCTGCTGGGAGTGGAATGGATGACCGCGCTGACGGGCGCGGCCAGCACGGTGTCCGGCGTCGGCCCAGGGCTGGGTGAGACCATCGGTCCTGCGGGTAACTTCGCGACGTTGCCCGACGCCGCCAAATGGATCCTGTCATTTGGCATGTTGCTGGGCCGACTCGAAATCATCACGGTGTTTGTGTTGTGTATTCCGGCGTTTTGGCGTCATTGACTGGCGCAGGAGCCCCCGTCAACCGCGCCCGGTATTCGCCCGGCGTGGCGTTAAACCAGCGGCGGAACGCGCGAAAAAAGTTGCTGGGGTCGGCAAAACCCAGCAAGTAGGCGGTTTCCAGCAGTGTCATATTGGGCTGAGCCAGATACTGCTCGGCCATTTCGCGACGGGTATCGTCGAGCAAGGCCTGGAAACTGGTGCCCTCTTCCTGTAATCGGCGCTGCAAGGTGCGCTGTGACAGGTGTAGCGTCTGCGCCACGGTGTCGCGCTTGGGTTCGCCCTGCGGCAGCAGCCGGCACAACACCTGTCGCGCCTTGTGGGTGACACGGCTTTCAGAAAACCGCGCCAGGTATTCGCCGGCGAAGCGATCATGCAACAGCGCCATCGCCTCATTGGCAGTGGGCAGCGGTGCTTCCATGTCGGCGCGCTCGAAGATCAGCGCGTCATAGACCGCGCTGAATACCAGCGGGGCGTGGAATGTTTGGGTGTAGGGCTCAAGGTTGACGGGCTGGTCACCCTGGAACATCACCTTGCGTGGTTGCAGGGTGCGTCCGGTCAGCCAGTTGCACAACCCCAGGGCACAGGCCAGTGAGGCCTCGGCACTTTGCCGGGTCGGCGGCAAATGGTCGCCATGCACCGTCAGAATCAGTGCGTAACCCTCGTCCAGCAGGCGAAAACTCAGGTCGGCACTTTCGGCGATGATCCGTTGATAGCGCACCAACCGCTGAAAACCTTCGACCAGGGTCTGGCTCGACATCAAGGCGTAGCCCGCCACATGAAAAGAAGCTGGCCGCACTACCTTGCCCATGTTCAGACCGATCGCCGGGTTACCCGATAGCTCGACTGCACGCTGCCACAGTCGTGTCATGGAGTCCTGGGTAAAGCGCGCATCCGGGTCATTCAGGGACGCGTAGTCCAGCCCCAGCTGCCTGAACAGAACCTGACAATCCAGGCCGTCCATTTCCAGCGCCTTGACAATACCCATTGCCCAACTTGCAGAAGTCGTTCGTTCGCTCATGGCGTTTACTGTCTTGGTGAGCCGTCTACGGCGGCGGGTTTACCGAAGGATACTAAAGTGGCGCCTATTGTCACTGGCTGATGCCAATGATCACTCTAGACTTAAATAAGCTAGCCGCAGAACAACTTGGCGCCAGAACAATAATCAAAGAGATCGCGGTCGTGGAAAACATCAAACGTTTCAACAGTTTCGCTGAGTTCTACCCGTATTACCTCAGCGAACACAGTGACAGTACCTGCCGACGATTGCACTTCATTGGCACCACACTGGTTATTTTCATTCTGGCCATGGCTATCGGCAACGGCGCCTGGCTGTTACTGCTGAGCCTGCCACTGGCCGGTTACAGCTTCGCCTGGGCCGGCCATTTCTTTTTCGAGAAAAATCGCCCCGCGACCTTCCAGCATCCGTTTTACAGCCTGCTCGGCGACTTCGTCATGTACCGCGACATGATCCTGGGTCGCGTGCCGTTCTAGGTATCGCCCGCCACTCGAGGAAAACCGATGAACGCCAATGCCCGTTTCACCCACATGCAGGACGGCACCCAGGAAGACTGGGCGATCATCGCTGCCGATTTCAGCGCTTACGCACGGCAGTTGCCAATTCGAATCGTGGCGCACCTGAAGTTGCTGGAGGGTGACTTTGGCGGCTTTCCCGTGGACCGTTTGACCCACTCACTGCAAACCGCAACCCGCGCCTGGCGCGATGGCCGTGATGAGGAATATGTGGTGTGTGCGCTGTTGCATGACATTGGTGACACGCTGGGCTCTTACAACCATCCGGACATTGCTGCGGCGATCCTCAAGCCATTCGTCAGCGCCGAGAATTTGTGGATGGTTGAAAAACACGGGATATTCCAGGGTTACTACTTTTTTCATCACCTGGGGATGGACCGGCATCTGCGCGAGCAGTTCAGCGGTCATCCGCAGTTTCAGGCGACCATCGAATTCTGCGCCAAATACGATGCGGCGGCGTTTGACCCCGCCTACGATACGCTGCCGCTGAGTTTCTTTGAGCCAATGATGGAGCGCCTGTTTGCGCAGCCGAAGAACTCGATCTACAAGGCTGCGATGCAGGAGCATGCGCCAACCTGAGATCAAAAGATCGCAGCGTGCGGACGATCTTTTGATCTTGATCTCAGGCAGGCTCAGCCACCTTCTCCGTCCTCATCTGCGCCTCCCGCGCCTGCGCATCCGCCAACCGATACAACTCGATCGACCCGTCCCAGTGCTCGATCAGCGCCGTGCACGACTCCACCCAATCCCCGCAATTAAGGTAGTCCACCCCGCCCACACGACGAATCTCGGCGTGGTGAATATGCCCGCACACCACTCCGTGCAACCCGCGCTTCACACACTCGTGGGCGATGGCCTCCTCGAAGTCACTGATAAAACTGACTGCGGTTTTCACCTTGTGCTTGAGGTAAGCCGACAACGACCAGTACCCATAACCATAGCGGGCGCGCCAGTGATTGAGCCAGCGGTTCAGCGTCAGGGTGAATTCGTAGGCTGAGTCCCCCAGAAACGCCAGCCAGCGGTGGTAACGGGTGATCACATCGAACTGGTCGCCATGGATGACCAGCAGATGCCGACCGTCCGCCGTGACGTGCACCGCCTCGTCGACCAACTGGATATTCCCCAGGATCAACTTCGAGTATCGGCGCAGGAATTCATCGTGGTTGCCGGTGACGTAGATCACCTCGGTGCCGCGCTTGCTCATGGTCAGCAGGCGGCGGATGACATTGGTGTGCGCCTGGGGCCAGTACATGCCGCTGCGCAGCTTCCAGCCATCGATGATGTCGCCGACCAGGTATACCTGGTCGGCGTGGTAGCCCTTGAGAAATTTGCTTAAGTGCTCGGCCTGGCAGTCCCGGGTGCCCAGATGCACGTCGGAAATCCACAAGGTCCGTACTCGCTGCTTGCGACCGGGTTTGGCGAGCTCGGCACTGGTCATGGGCAACCCTCCACAATGGTTTGTGCAACTGTGCGCCGGGCGAGTGAATCGCCCATGACAGTGACGCGTCAGTCCTGTGACAGCGCCGGGCCGCCAGCGCGGTGTAGAATACCCACCTTGCCCGGGAGACCTGCGATGAGACCGACCCTCACGCTTCGCCAATACACCAAGGACCTGATCATCCACAGTCACGACCATGCGCAGCTGGTGTTCGGGTTGTCGGGTGCGCTGGATTTCGAGGTGGGGGGGCATGGCAGCCAGGTGATCCAGCAGAGTTTTGTCGTGGTGCCTTCCGGCTTTCATCACGCTTGCAACAGTGCCAATGGCAGCCGCTGCCTGGTGCTGGATATACCGGGCGATCAATGGGTGGCACAGTCCCTGGGGGATCATGCCGACGCCAGCCGACGCCTGCTCGACAGCGCCGGACGCCTGCCTCTCGATGCCGGACAAAGCCAGTTGGTGAGCTGGCTGGCGGGCAGCCAGGTCAACGACCCGCTGATCGCGCAGCAGGGCGCCGTACTGCTGCTGGCCAGTCTCAACAACGTTAAGCCCGAGGTTATGGGCAGGCGGCGCCTGCCCTATGCGGCGTTGAACGCGCATATCGACCAGCACGCGGCCTATCCCCTGCAGGTCGCTGACCTCGCCCGCATCGCCGATTTGTCGAGCGCCCGCCTGCATGCACGCTTCGTCGCTGAATGCGGGCAAACGCCGATGGATTATATCCGCAGCCGTCGTCTGCACCGGGCTGTCGAGCTGTTGCGCGACACGGTGCTGCCCATCGGCGAAATCGCCAGCCGGGTCGGCTACAGCTCCCAAAGCGCGTTCGCCGCAGCGGTGCTGCGCGAATTCGGCGCCTCTCCGGGAAAATTGCGGCGCGAGGCCGGCGACAAAAGACGCTAGTCTGGCGACAGACGCGGCTGGCCGTTGTGCGATCCAATGAGTTCAATACAACGATCAAGGATCTGCAATGACTCCCCGTACCGCCCTTGGCGCCTTGCATATCGGCGCACTGATGTTCGGCCTGACCGGCGTGTTCGGCAAACTCGCGGCAGCCTCCCCGGCGGTGATCGTCTTTGGTCGCGCCGCTTTCGCCGTACTCGCCCTGGCGGTCTTTGCACGGTTCGCCAGTGCTACCCGCTGGCAGCAACTCGAAGCCGTGGATTGGCGCCGGCTGTTACTCAGCGGTGTGCTGCTGGCCGGGCATTGGGTGAGCTTTTTCATCGCGGTGAAGATTGCGGGCGTAGCGATTGCGACTTTGGGATTCGCCAGTTTCCCGGCTTTTACCGTGATCCTCGAAGGCCTGATCTTCCGCGAGCGGATTCGCGCCAATGAAATGCTCCTGGTGGTACTGGTGAGTATCGGTTTGGTGCTGGTCACACCGGACTTCGACCTCGCCAGCGGCGCCACCACCGGCCTGCTGTGGGCAGTGGGTTCAGGTTTGCTATTCGCCTTGTTGTCGCTGACTAACCGCGCCAGCTCGGCACGGATTCCGCCGGTGCAGGCCGCCCTGTGCCAGAACGTGGTGGTCGCCCTGTGCCTGCTGCCGGTGGCCGCGCCACAACTGAGTGAAGTGCGAGCCCTCGACTGGTTGTGGATCAGCCTGCTCGGGATTTTTTGCACCGGTGTTGCTCACAGTTTGTTCGTCGCCAGCTTGGCGGTGATCAAGGCGCGAACCGCCGCCGTGGTGTTCGCCATGGAACCGGTCTACGGCATCACCCTGGCCTGGCTGCTGTTCAACGAAAATCCCACCCTGCGCATGCTGCTCGGCGGCGCGCTGATCATCGTGGCCATTGTGGTCTCCAGCCGTCTTGCCGGCGGGCCAGGCAAGAAAACCGTAGCCGCAGAGGCTGCCTCTCACTGAGTGCGATCGTTGTGACCCAGGTCGCGGTCGGGATCAATCTGATCCCGAACCCGCTGCTTGAGCACCTTGGCCTCGGGAAAGCCGCCGTCACTCTTGCGCTCCCAAAGTTGCACCTCGTCACAAAATATATGGAATACCCCGCCCGTGCCGGGCACCAGCGACACTTTGCCCAGGTCGTCACCAAAGGTGCTTAGCAGTTCCTGGGCCAGCCAGGCTGCGCGCAGCAACCACTGGCACTGGGTGCAATAAGTGATGACAATTTCCGGTTTGCTGGCAGGCATATTGAGGAGACTCCAGAGGCAAGGGGCGCCGCTATAATAGCGACCTTTTTCGCTGGTCCCGAGATTCATGATGCGCCATCTTCTGTCCTGCCTGTTGCTGTGCTTGCTGCCCATCGCCGTCCAGGCCGTCGAGCCCCCTCGACCGAAAGTCGGTCTGGTGCTATCCGGTGGCGCGGCCCGGGGGCTGGCGCACATCGGCGTACTCAAGGCACTGGAGGAGCAAGGCATCCAGATCGATGCCATCGCCGGCACCAGCATGGGCGCCGTGGTCGGTGGGCTTTACGCCTCCGGCTACAAGATTGATGAGCTGCAAAAGCTTGCCCTCAATATTGACTGGCAGCAGGCGTTGTCGGATGCGCCGCCCAGGGCCGACGTGCCGTTCCGGCGCAAGCAGGATGATCGCGACTTCCTGGTGAAGCAGCAGCTCAGTTTTCGCGACGACGGCAGCCTCGGCTTGCCGCTGGGGGTGATCCAGGGCCAGAACCTCGCCCTGATGCTGGAAAGCCTGCTGGCCCACGCCAGTGACACCCGGGACTTTGACAAGCTGCCCATTCCCTTCCGCGCCGTTGCCACAGACATTGCCAGCGGCGACAAGGTGGTGTTTCGCAAGGGTCACCTGCCCCAGGTAATTCGCGCGAGCATGTCGATCCCGGCTGTGTTCGCCCCTGTTGAACTGGATGGCCGCCTGCTGGTGGACGGCGGCATGACCGATAACATCCCGCTGGATGTGGCCAGGGAGATGGGGGTCGATGTGGCGATCGTGGTCGACATCGGCACGCCTCTGCGCAACCGCAAGCAACTGACCACCGTGGTCGACGTGCTGAACCAGTCGATCACCCTGATGACCCGCCGCAATTCCGAAGAACAGCTTGCCGCCTTGCACAAGGACGACATATTGATCCAGCCGTCACTGGCGAGTTTCGGGGTTACCGACTTTGGTCGCGCCGAAGAAATGATCGATGCAGGCTATCGCGCAACGAAGATGCTCGATGCACGCCTGGCGAACCTCAAGCCCTCGCAGCCGCTGGATACCGAGTTGAGCGCCGCCCGTGCGCCGAGTGAACGCACGCCAATCATTAGCGCGATCAAGGTCGAGAACGACTCGAAAGTCGGTGATGACGTGATTCGGTATTACATTCGCCAGCACATCGGTCAGCCACTGGACCTGGGCCGCCTGCAAACCGATATGGGCACCTTGTACGGGCTGGACTACTTCGAGCAAGTGCAGTATCGAGTCGCCCACAAGGGAAATGATCACACCCTGATCATCAGTGCCCGCGGCAAGCGCAGCGGCACAGACTACCTGCGGCTGGGCTTGAATCTCTCCGACGATATGCGCGGCGACAGTGCGTTCAACCTGGGCGCCAGTTACCGCGTCAACGGCATCAACCGCCTTGGTGCCGAATGGTTGACCCGCGCGCAGATCGGTGATCGCCAGGAGCTCTACAGCGAGTTTTACCAGCCACTGGATGTCGGTTCGCGATATTTCATTGCGCCCTACGCCGCTTTCGACGCACAAAACGTCGAAGCCACCCTGGACAATGATCCGATCGCCCAATACCGGGTTGAACGCTACGGCTTCGGCCTGAATGTAGGTCGCCAGATCGGCAACAGCGGCGAAGTACGCCTGGGTGTTGGCGAAGCTTGGGGCAAGGCGGACGTGCGCATTGGCGAGCAGGATCTACCCAGCGAAAGCTTCAACGAGGGGTTTTATGAAATGAAGTATTCGTTCGATTCACTGGATAACGTCTACTTCCCCCATGAAGGTGAGGACTTCGCCCTGGCCTTTCGGCAGTACGAACCCGGCCTGGGCTCGGACAATCGCTATCGGCAATGGGAAATCGCACTGGACAAGGCCCTCAGCAACGGCCCGGACACGTTCATTCTCGGCGGCCGCTACGGCCGTACGCTCAACGACGCCAATGTGGTGACTTCGAGCTTCCTTCTCGGCGGAGCACGGCAGTTATCAGGATTCAGGGAGGATGCGATTTCCGGACAGAACATCAGCCTGATGCGCGCCGTTTACTATCGGCGCCTGACACCGCGCTCGTACCTGCCGCTGGATTTTCCGCTGTATGCCGGCGGGTCGCTGGAACGAGGTCGGGCGTGGAACAACGACAACGAGTTCGACAGTGGATACATCAATGCGGCCAGCGTATTTATTGGCTTTGACACGCCCCTGGGGCCGCTGAACTTCAGTTATGGGTTCAACGATGCGGATGAGCAAGCGGTGTACCTGAACCTGGGGCAGACTTTTTGAGCTGGCCCACAGGCGATCTTAGCCAGGCGCAGGATTGTGGGAGACACGGGTCCAAGGTGCGAGCGGGCTTGCCCTGCAACATAGAGTCTCCCACATTTGGATCTTATCGAATGCCTGCCAACAAACTCCGTGCGGTCTGCTTGAGTGGCTCATCGGCGTCCTTGAGCAACTCGTTGAGCAATTCAATCGCGCTGTCTAGATCGCCGTCATCGATGCAGGTTTGAGCCTGTTCGAGTTTGCCGGCATTGTCCGGTTCCAGGCTCAAGGGCTCAAGTTCCAGTGATGAGTCCGGGTCGCCGAACTCTGCGAGAAAATCGTCATCCAGCGCTTGGGAGTCCGCTTGCACACTCCACTCCAGCTCGGGTTCCTCCGGTGTCGGTTCCTCGCGCATTTCGAACACGTCAGGCAAGACATGGAGGTTGGAGTGGAACGCGGGCTCTTCTGGAAGATCGGGTGTCGGGGCGTTTTCGAAGGGGCTGATTAGATCCCAATTAGCGTCCATCGACAGGTCATCAAGGTTCAACTGGAACTCATCGCCCAGGGCAACAACAGGTGCTGCGCTGGTCACTGAAGCGACAACCGGCGCAGCCACCATCGGTGTCATGCTCTGCATCTTCGGGTGCCTGCCACGAATTTCTTGCAGCATCTGCAGGTCATATCCGGATTCGCGCAGCTGGTTTTCCTGAGCGTCATACGCCGCCACGTCGCCTTGTTTACCGAATACTTCCAGCAGCTGTACAGCCAGATCAGTGCGCCGTGGCTCCTTGGCCAGCGCCTCGCGCAGCAATCCGGCGGCCTCGGAAAACCGGCCGTAGGCCATGTAGATGCCCACGCCCTCAAGCACGTCGCCGGACGGAGTTTCCTCATGTTGATCAGCCACCGATTTGGGCATCGGCGCCTGCATCGCCACATCATCATCAAGTACCGACTCATGCCGGGAAGCCGGCGCGGAAACCTCCTGCGACAACTCATCCGCCTGCTGGTGTTGGCGCTGGCGTCGAATGAACAGCCCCAGGAGCACCAGGACTACCAAGGCCAGTACGCCGAGAATCGTTGGCCACTGGCTGACCTCAGGCTGTTCGACTACGACTGCAGTCGGCGTCACGGCAACAGGTGCGGCGGGCGGTGCCTGTTTCATTTCGGCCAACCGGGTTTGCAGTTCGATCACCTGCTTCTTGTGGGCGGCAATCTGTTCGTCCTGCGCCTGCAGGCGCGAATTCAAATCAGTGATGGTTGCCTGCAGTTCCTGGTTTTGCAGCACGCTGGCGGCCAGTTGCTCTGCAACGGGATCAATTTCCGCTACCGGGGTAACGGGTTCGGGTTTAGGCGCTGTAGCTTTTTTCTGCGCTGGCGCTAGCGCCGGCGTTGCAGCAGCGGGTTTGACACTCGGGAACGGAGAGTTTGGCGAAGTTGTTTCGGGTTCATCAACTGCCGGAAAAATCCCCGGCGTCCCAGGAGGATCAATCAACACCGTGTACTCGCGCAGCACCCGCCCGTTGGGCTGATGGAGTTGCACCAGAAAATTCAGGAAGGGTTCATTGACCGCTTTAGTGGAGCTCACCCGGATCAGGCTGCGGTTGCCCTTAAGGATCGGCGTGAACTTCAGGTCGTTGAGAAAGAACATGCGTTCGACGCCTGCACGGCTGAATTCGTCCGCCGTCGCCAAGGTGACAGAGAGGTCGCCCTCTTCGAGGCCCGCCGCGTCCACCAGCGCGATATCAGCCCGCAACGGCTGATTCAGCGCGGAATGCAAGGTGATTTCACCCAATCCCAGCGCGGGAGCCATAGCCGAGAAGCACACAGCACCACCCACCAGCAGCAGCCTGGCACCATACCGCAAGACAACGTGCAAACTCTCGAGCATGAGCATCCCTTAGATAGCCAGAACCAACCAGTACGCATTCGCACATCCGGTGCGAACGCGATTATGCATAGTAGTTCTTTATCGTCCGCCCAACGGGGGTATCTCAACAGTCCTGCAGTGGCGATGAGTCAGGATTTTTCCAGGTTGGCCAGGATGTGTCCGTGAACACGCATGCAAATCTTCAAATCCGCCTCGTCGACCCCTTCAAACAGTTCCAGGCGCAGTTGGTTGGCAATGGTTTCAATCTGTTCGATCAATGGACGGGCCGGGGCGCAAAGGACAATTTTCTTCGCCCTACGGTCTTCAACCACGGCTTGGCGCTGCACCAGTCCCTGACTTTCGAGACTGTCAAGCAGCCGGGCGAGGGTCGGACCTTCTACGGCAACGCTTTCAGCCAATTCTCGTTGGGTTGGCGGCTCTGCGAAACGCGCGAGGTGCAACAGCACCAGCCAACGGGCCTGGGACAGTCCCAAGCCGGCCAAGCGGCGGTCCAATTCGGCCCGCCAGCCCCGGGACATCTGCGCCAACTGCATGCCAAAGCGGTGTTGATCGGTTAACGGCATAAAAAACTCATGTTTATACTGAAATAGAGAAAACCTAATTATTAGTCAGCTAAGCATGGTCGATGGCTTGAAGCAAGGCTCGCTTTGTACTGAATCGTTACATCAAAGCAAGGCTTGTTTCAAATTTCAAATTCCGACTGCAGTGCAGCCCGGACGCAATACAAGACGCCCTCTGGAACCCGGCCAGCAAACATCGCGGCGATCTCCGCGACCGGTGGCAGCTCGCCTTCGCCGTCCAGGAATGCATCCTGGATTTCGCCCATCAACTCCTCGGGTAGATCCAGCGCCTGCTCCAGGGACAAGTGCTGCTTGCCAATCGCTTCGGCAAGCAGGGTGTACACATTCTTCTCCGAGCACTGCAATTGGCCGGCGATCTGCAGTGGCGTCATGCCTGCACGGGCCAGGGTGATCAACTCGTGGCGCAAGTCGGCCACCACTTTCGGCGCCTCGGCCTGGCCGCCCAGCACTTCGAGAAATGCCTCGCCGTAACGCTCCAGCTTGCGCGCGCCGACGCCGCTGACCCGCGCCATCTCGGCCATCGAGCCCGGCTGGCTGCGCAGCATTTCCAGCAGAGTCGAATCCGGGAAGATGACGTACGGCGGCACACCGTGTTCTTCGGCAAGCTTGCGACGCAACGCGCGCAAGGCTTCCCACTGCTCGCGCTCCTCGCCGCGAACCAGCTGGCTCGCCTGGCTCTTGCTGCTTTTGGCGGTGGTTTGCGGCTTGAGGTCGCGGCGCAGTTCCAGGGTCACTTCGCCCTTGAGCAGCGGGCGGCAGGTGGCGCTCAGCCGCAGGCCGCCATAACCTTCAAGGTCGATGTCCGCCAGCCCGCGGGCAACCAACTGGCGAAACAGCGATCGCCATTCGCTCTCGCCCATCCCCTTGCCGACACCAAACACCGACAGGTGCTGATGCCCAAAGCTACGGACCTTTTCGTTGTCCTTGCCCAGCAACACGTCCACCAGATGCCCGACGCCATAACGCTGGCCGGTGCGAAAGATTGCCGAAAGGGCCTGGCGAGCAGGCTCGGTGGCGTCCCACGTTTGCACGCCATCGACACAGTTATCGCAATGGCCACACGGTTGCGGCATGTCTTCATCAAAGTAGGCCAGCAGGGTTTGCCGCCGGCAGCGGGTTTCTTCGCAGAGCGAAAGCATGGCGTCGAGCTTGTGCTGCTCCAGGCGCTTGTGACGCTCGTCGCCTTCGGAGTTCTGCAGCATCTGCTTGAGCATCACCACGTCTTGCAGGCCGTAAGCCATCCAGGCATCGGCAGGCAGGCCATCACGCCCGCCCCGACCGGTTTCCTGGTAGTACGCTTCCAAGGATTTCGGCAAGTCCAGGTGCGCCACAAAACGCACGTTGGGCTTGTCGATGCCCATGCCGAACGCCACGGTGGCCACCATAATCAGGCCTTCCTCGTTGAGAAAGCGCTTCTGGTGATGGGCGCGGGTTTCGTTGGGCAGCCCGGCGTGATACGGCAATGCCGGGAACCCCTGCTCGCTGAGGAACACTGCGACTTCGTCGACTTTCTTGCGCGACAGGCAGTAGACGATGCCGGCATCGCTGCGCCGCTCGGCGAGGAAGGCCAGCAATTGCTTGCGCGGCTGCTCCTTGGGGACGATGCGATAGAAGATGTTCGGTCGGTCGAAACTCGACAGGAAGCGCTCGGCGTCCTGCAAATGCAGGCGCTCGACGATTTCTTCCCGGGTGCGCTTGTCGGCGGTAGCAGTCAGCGCGATGCGGGGGACGTTGGGGAATAACTCGGCCAATTGGCCGAGTTGCAGGTATTCGCGGCGGAAATCGTGGCCCCATTGCGATACGCAGTGCGCTTCATCGATGGCAAACAGGGCGATTTCCAGGCTTTGCAGGAATGCCAGCATCCGCGGCTGAACCAGACGTTCAGGCGCGAGATACAGCATCTTCACTTCACCGCGCTTGATGCGGTTGGCCAGGTCCCGTTGCTGTTCCGCGCTCAGCGTGGAGTTCAACGCAGCGGCGGCGACACCCAGCTCTTCGAGCGTGGCGACCTGATCGTCCATCAACGCGATCAGCGGCGACACCACGACGGCCAGGCCTTCGCGCAGCAACGCCGGCACCTGGAAGCACAGGGACTTGCCGCCACCCGTAGGCATCAGCACCAGGGCATCGCCACCACTGGCCACGCGCTCAATGATTGCACCCTGGCGACCACGAAAGCTGTCGTAGCCGAAGATGTCCTTGAGGACGCGTTGAGCCTGTTCGAGCATAAAAACTCCAAAAATCACCGAAACATCCCTGCAAGGCTGGTCCAGAATCGCGCAGTCTGCACCGACGAATCGTAAGTGCGGATTGCATGACGCTGTCCATCTCAGCCATGACGCCAGCAGGGCATCGCAAAACGCGGGAGTATACCCGACGCCTCCTCTGCAAAGGGTGCCGCTGAGTAGACACATGAGGACAAACACCGCATTCCCGGTGGGATTGAGCCTGATCCCGATGGCGGGGTACCAGTCACCATTAAGGTTGTATGCCAAACCGTTTCGCCAAGCCCCACGGGCAAATGTGCCGCGCGGCTGGCCTGACTGCTCAAGAAGGCCTAGAATTCGCGCATCTGTTTAATTCCCAAGGTAGCCCTTTAATGTCCTTCGCTGAGCAATTAACCCGCCTGCAAGTCTTCCTCGACGCCGATGAACTGCATGACGAGGCGCTGGACTACGTGGCCGCCCACGGTTACCTCACGGCCCTGTCGATCTGCTCCGAAACCGTTCCAGACCGCGAATGGATCGACGCACTGTTCGCCGAAGAGCCGCATTACGCCGACGACACCGAGCGTGAGGCCATCGAATCTACCCTGCTCGCGCTCAAGGCTCACATCGCTCGCCAACTGGCTTCCGATGAAGAATTCGAGCTGCCTTGCGAGCTTGACCTTGGCGAAGACCCGGACGATTCCGACCTGCGCGGCTGGTGCATCGGCTTCATGGAAGGCGTTTTCCTGCGCGAAGCGGCCTGGTTTGAAACCGCTGAAGACGAAGTCAGCGAGATGCTGCTGCCGATCATGGTCGGTTCGGGCCTGTTCGACGAACAACCGGAGTTCTCCGATATCGCCGCTGATGCCAACCTGATGGACGACATGATCGTGCAGATCCCGGAAGCCCTGACCGCGCTTTACCTGCTGTGCAACGCGCCTGACGAAAAACCGGCCATCCTCAAGCCTCGTCACCACTAAGGTCCTGCCTATGGACACCCCCATAGGCAACCGCTCCCTGATTTTGCGCTACGTGCTGCTGGCCGTCGGCTGGCTGAGCGTAGCGTTGGGGGTGATCGGGATCTTCCTGCCTGTGTTGCCCACTACTCCTTTCCTGCTGCTGGCAGCCGCCTGTTTTGCCCGCAGTTCGCCGCGTTTCTACCATTGGCTGGTGGAGCATCCGCGTCTTGGGCCGTGGATCCGTGGCTACCTTGACGGCAACGGGATTCCGCTCAAGGGCAAGGTCTACGCCATCGGGCTGATGTGGGTGAGCATTGTGTTTTCCTGCTATCTGGTGCCTATGCCATGGGCTCGGGGCTTCATGTTGACCAGTGCGGTGCTGGTGACCGTTTACATCCTCAAACAGAAAACCCTGCGCAAGCCCTGATCGCCTCACCACAGAACCCCTCTTGACCATTGCAACTGCATTGCCAACCGACGATCTGCCCTCTCCCCCTGCAAACACCGCCTAGACTCCAACCATCTGCACCCCGAGCAGCCCGACATGCCTCGTCGCCGGCGTAGTCCAGGATGGCCAACGCTCCGACTTCGGTTCGGCGGGTGGCTGCTGCTCGCATTTTGGCTGGTGCCGGGCCTGGGCTCAGTGTTTGCCGGCTGGGATTATGCGCAGGTCTTGCAAAAAGCCCAGGCCCGATATGGTGCGCTCGGTCCGGCGCAACGGCGGATAGAGGCCTGGAGCCAACTGCTGCAAGGTCAACAGGATCAGCCAGAGCGCGAGCAGCTCAATGCGGTCAATCGCTTCTTCAACCAACAACTGACCTTCCAGGACGATACCCGCATCTGGCGCCAGATCGATTACTGGGCCACGCCCATCGAATCCCTGATCAAGGGCGCTGGCGACTGCGAGGACTACGCCCTGGCCAAGTATTTCAGTTTGCGCCATCTCGGCATCCCCAGCGACAAACTGCGCATTACCTACGTTAAAGCCCTGACCCAGAACCAGGCGCACATGGTGCTGACTTTTTACAGCAGCCCCACGGCCGATCCGTTGGTGCTGGACAACCTGGTCGGCGAGATCTCCCCCGCCTCACGGCGCAAGGACTTGCTGCCGGTGTATGCCTTCAATGCCGAGGGCCTTTACCTGCCGGGCGCCAACGGTGGCAAGCGTTCCAGCGACTCGAAAAAACTGTCGCGCTGGCAGGATGTGTTGAAAAAAATGCAGGCAGAAGGTCTCGCCGTGGGCGACGGCTAATCCCCTCGCAAGGAGCGTTTTATGTCACTGCGCAAACAATTGTTTCTCGCCATTTGCCTGTTCCTGCTGGTGGCGTTCAGCGGCAGCTTTTTTGTCAGCCTGGAAAGCTCCCGCGACCAGATGCTCGGCCAGTTGCGCTCGCACGCCCAGGACGCAGCGACGGCACTGGGGTTGTCATTGACTGCGCAAGTCCACGATCCGGCAATGATGGAATTGATGGTCAGCTCGATTTTCGACAGCGGCTACTTCACGAGCATCCGCGTGGTCAGCATTGCCGATGAACAGGTGCTGCTGGAGCGCAGCGCACCAGCGCGCAGCGAACGTGTGCCCGGCTGGTTTTTGAGCCTGGTCGATCTGCGCCCCCAGGGTGGCGAAGCGTTGATCATGCGCGGCTGGGAGCAATTCGCCCGGGTCGAAGTGCTGAGCAACCCGCGATTCGCCCTGGCCAAGCTCTGGGACAGTACCCTTGGCAGCCTGATTTGGTTACTCATCTGCGGATTGCTCAGTGCGGTGTTTGGCGGCTGGTTGCTGCGCCGGCAATTGCGCCCGCTGGACAAGATGGTCAAACAGGCCGAAGCCATCAGCAAACGTGAATTTCGCAGCCTGCCGAAACTGCCCCGTACTCCGGAATTGAAACGCGTGGTGCTGGCGATGAACCAGATGGTCGAAAAACTCAAGGCGCTGTTCGCCGAAGAAGCAGCCCGTAGCGAAAAACTGCGCGCCGAATCCTATCTGGACAGCCTCACCGGGCTGGCCAACCGACGGTTACTGGATGAGCAACTGGCGGATCATCTGCTGATCGCCGAGCACAGCAGTGACGGTCACCTACTGATGCTGCGAATCAACGATCTGGCCGGCCTCAACCAACGCATGGGCGGACAACGCACTGATGCGTTGATCAGCGCAGTCGCCGAATTGCTCAAGCGGCTGAGCGCAATACCGGAGCGCCGCACCTGGCTGGCTGCGCGCAATCGCGGCGGCGAGTTCAGCTTGCTGACGCCAGGCTTGGGCCAGGCGGAGGCGGTCCGTCTGGCTGCGCAAGTCAGTGCCACTCTGGAAAACCTGCGCTTGACGGGTGACAGTGACAGCATGCCAGTGGCGCACCTGGGCATCGTCCCCTATCACCCGGGAGAAACCGCCAGTGCGGTAGTACTGCGCCTCGATCAGGCCCTGACCCAGGCCCGGCAACACCCCGAGCGGCCGTGGATGTACCTGGACGGCGATGATTGCGTGCCGAACCAGTCCCAGCACGAGTGGCGCACCTGGATCGACGAAGCCCTGATGCAGGGCAAGATGCAGTTGTACTTTCAGCCGGTAGTGCAATGCGCCGACACCAGTCAGGTGCTGCACCACAAGGTCCTGGCTCGCCTGCGCGACCCCAGCGGCGAGGCCATCGCCGCCGGACATTTCCTGCCCTGGATCGAGCGTCTGGGCTGGTCGGCGCGCATGGACCTGGTGATGCTCGAAGCGACCCTGGATTACCTGATCGTCAACCGCTGGCCGCTGGCATTGAGCCTTTCCGGCAGTACTCTGCGCGATCCGGTGCAGTTGGCGAAAATCCTCGACATGCTCGAATCGTTACCCGATCTGGCCCCGCTGCTGACCCTGGAGATCGACGAACGTCAGCTTCCACCGCCGACAGAGTTGCAGCGCTTGTGTCATAGCCTGCTCGACACTGGCTATCGCATCGGGCTGCAGCATTTTGGCGGCAGCTTCAGCCAGATCGGCAACCTGACTCAACTGGGGCTGGCTTATTTGAAAATTGATGGGGCGTATATCCGGGGTATTGATCGACAGGGTGACAAGCGCCTGTTCATTGATGCGGTTTTCCGGGCGACCAATAGTATCGATTTGCCGTTGATTGCGGAGATGGTCGAGACAAAGGGAGAGTTTGAAACGATCCGGGAGTTGGGGGTGTATGGGGTGATGGGGAGGTTGATCGGGCCGCCTGAGCCGATGTGAGTTCTGTCGTCGTTTTGCAGGCGCTGCCGAGTGAAACGAGACTGTGATCAAAAAACCCGCCATCCCTTTCCGGGAAATGGCGGGTCTCGGCCCCTCACCCGCTCAGGTCAAACCGTATCAACCTTCAAGGAATGATCGTTCAACATCCCGTTGATAATGGTCGCCGTGTCATGCCCCCCGGCCACCAAGCCACCCGCTCCCGGCGTGACACCGTAATGGCTAGCGAGATTGACGCCGGCCAGATCGATGGTCTGGTTCGGCGTGGCGCCGGCCATGCCGCTGACGTCGATGCTGGTCAGAACCGAAGCGCCGCTGCCAACGACCTTGAAGTGCAGGTAATCATCCAGCGAGGCCGCCGTGCTGTTTTCACCTTGCAGCAGTTGCGACAGGTCGAGCTTGTCGGTGCCTGGGGTGAAATCGGTGACCACGTCATGCCCGGAGTTGCCTTTGAGCCACTGGAAGGTATCCGCGCCAGAGCCGCCCGTGAGGGTGTTGTTGCCCAGGCCGCCAATCAGGAAATCATCGCCGCCACCGCCGTTGAGGACGTCGTTACCCAGGCCACCGGTAATGATGTTGCTGTTGTTGTCGCCAGTCAGGCTGTCATTGAAGTTAGAGCCGGTCAGGTTCTCGATCCCGGTCAAGGTGTCAGTGCCAGCGCCTCCGGTGTTTTGCGCAGCGAGCAGGCTCAGGTCGACCGTGACACCGCTGGTGGCATGGGCGTAGCTGACGGTATCAATGCCGGTGCCACCGTCCAGCAGGTCATTGCCAACCCCGCTGAACAGCAGGTCATTGCCGGCGCCGCCGTGCAGTTCATTGTTGCCGGTGCCGGCAGTCAATACGTCGTTGCCGTCGCCGGCGTTGAGGACGTTGTTGCCGGCGCCCGCCACCAATACGTCATCTCCCGCCGTGCCGGTGAGGGTGTGGCCGTCCTGATAGCTGATGGTCACATTCGCCGCATCAGTACCGCCATGGGTGTCGTTGGCGCTGTAGGCGCCGTTGAAGTCCGGGGTGATGTCATGGGCTCCGGCGTAGTTGACCGTCATGGTCAGCTGGTAGTTCTCGGCATTGTTGGCGCCGCCGCCGGTGGTGTTGGTGATGTTGGTCACGTGGATCTGATAGGTGCCATCGGCGGCGGCCGTGATGGTACCGCCATCGGGAATGGCCACGAACGCGCCGCCATTGAGCGAGTACTCCAGGGTGATGTGACCCGCTGCCAGGTTGTGATCCAGGTTGAGTGTTTCACCCTCTTTGAGTTTCACAGTGATGAGGTCTTCATCGTTGGCGTTGGCATTGGTCACGCTGCCCAGGTAACCGCTGATCACCAGCAAGGCCGTCATAGCGGCGGTGTTGGCCGCGAAGGACCCACGCACATCCGCCAGGACCTGGTTAGCTGCAGTATTGGTGGTGCCCTTGAAGTTGATTGCGCCGGTGCCGACGAAGTCCGCGCCCTTGGCCGCCCACCCGGTGTTGAAGGTAGTCGGCGTTGCGGTGAGCGTATCGCCTTCGGG
The DNA here is from genome assembly GCF_023072615.1 of Pseudomonas violetae. Classification (GTDB taxonomy): domain Bacteria; phylum Pseudomonadota; class Gammaproteobacteria; order Pseudomonadales; family Pseudomonadaceae; genus Aquipseudomonas; species Aquipseudomonas violetae. The sequence continues at coordinate 445,479 of NZ_JAKNRW010000003.1, read as the reverse complement.
ATCAGTGTCGTTGGCCAGCAGCAACTCGCCCGGTACCACGACACTGCCGGACAACACGTTGGTGATGATGTGGTCGTCGACGGCCACCGGCGCGGAGTTCGGCACGACCTTGACCACCAGGGTCGAGCTCGCCAGGTCGCCGTCGTTGTCGCTGACGGTGAAGCCGATATTTTCGGTGATTACTACGTTCGTGGCTTTCTGCGAGGTGTAGTTGTATTCACCGGTGTCGAGGTTGATAACCAGCGTACCGCCATTATTCGTGGCGACGCTCAGGGAATTGTTCGCCGTGTTGAACGTGCCGTGGTTGTCCCCGCCGCTGGAACTCAGCGAACCCTGATTGCCCAGCGCTTTAGGGTCGTAGGTATACGTGGTGCCATCGACCACGATGGACTTGATGAAGCCGCCATCGGCACCAAAGTTTCCGCCCTCCAGCAAGGTGCCCGTGACCGGCGCCCCCTGCACGGTGCCCGAGAGTACCGAGTTGAGCTGGTTGAGATCGGTGACCACCACCGCATTGGTATTGGTGTGGGTGCTGCCGTCATAGGCCACAGGGTCGAGGTAAGCATTACTGACGCCGCTGCCCAGACCGATCGCGTAGTTTTTGATGTTGTTGGCGTCGAGAAAGGCTTTCAGCGCAGCTTCGTCGGCGGCATTGATGTCACCTTCGTTGGGTTTACCGTCCGAGAAGAAGTAGCCGACGTTCTGCGCTCCGGTCAGCTTGCCGGCGGTATTGAACGCGGTTTTCATGGTAGCCACGGCGGCATCGTAGTTGGTCCCGCCGCCCGCCGTCAGGCCGGAAATGATCGATTTGGCCGTAGCCACGTCGACCCAGATCGCGGTCTTGTCGGTGGCGTTGCTGCTGAAGGTGACGATCTGCACCTTCACGTCGCCAAGATCGTCGTACTTGTCGAGCAAGGCACTGATCGCCTGCTTGGCCAAGGCCAGGCGCGACAGGCCCGGCACGCCGGACGCATCGGCCATGCTGCCGGATACGTCGATAACCAATAGCAGGTTGGAATCGATTTCCACCGCCGCCACCGAGCGTTCCGAGGCAACCGCCTTGGGCACGTCATCGACAATGTTCACCACAATGGTGCTGGTGCTGGTGTTGCCCAGGGCATCGGTAGCCTTGTAGGTGAAGCTTTCGCTCAGGCTGTTCGGCCCGTCGTTGGCATTGGGCGAAGTTTTCGGCGCCGAGGTCAGCGTGTAGGTGTAGGTGCCATTGGGGTTGAGGAGCATTTGCCCGTAGGCGCCGGTGCCACTGCCGACCAGAGCGTAGGTTATCGCACCCACAGCGCCGGTGACCGAGCCCACCAGCGTGCCGGAAGCGGTTTCGCCGGTATTGCCCGGATCGCTGCCGACGACAGTGCCGGCTGCCAGGTCGAGGCCATCCTTGCTCAGGTCGAGGGCTTTTTCGTAGACCGTCACATCGGAGTCGGTCGCGGCGATGAGCTTGCTGTTGCAGACATCAATGGTGATGGTGGTGGTGCTTTCATCGCCATCGGCATCGCGCACGGTGTAGGTGAAGACGTCAGTGGCGCCCGGAGCCCCCACCGAGTCCGGCCGGCTGTGATAGGTCGCGTTGCCGTTGGCATCCAGCGTCAGGTAACCGTAGGCGCCATTGATGTTGGTGTTGAGACCGCCGCTGGCGGAGGTCGAGGTATCGCTGCCCGCGCGCACGCCGACCACGGCACCTGTGACTGCCGGGCCGTCGGAGCCACCGATGTCATTGCCGAGCACGTTGTTGCTAACCGTCCCACCTTCTTGCACATGAGCGAAGTCCGGATTGGCGGTCGGCAAGTCATCAATGATGTTGACGTTGATCTGGCCCGATGCAGAGTCGCCATCGGTGTCGAATGCCACCACGTCAAAGTTCTCGACAATGCCGTTGGCGCCATCGGCCGTTGGATGGGTCTCGCTGCCCACCAGGGTGTAGCTGTAGCTAAGCACGCCAGTGGAGGTATCGAACCCGTTGATAGTCAGGAAGTTACCCAGCGGGGTGATCACGGTGTGCGGCAAGCCGACCACCACTCCGTCGGCCACCACCGCGAAGCCACCCACGACCAGGGAATTCAGGCCGTCGAGCGCTGTTACGGTGAAGGTGCCGGTCTGGGTCAGTGCAGGCAAGTCAGGTTGGGTGCCCCAGTCGAGGTTTTTCTCGTAGACGGTCAGTTCGCCACCGTTGATGTTCAGACCGCCGATGGTCACTGGATCGTCATTGTTGTGGATCTGCAGCACCAGGTTCGCGGTACTGGTATCGCCATCGGAATCGGTGAGGGTGTAGGCGAAGGTTTCAGTGCCATTGCCGCCGCCCTGCAGCGCCTTGAAGTCTGCGTCGCTGGTGTTGAGCGTATAGGTGTAAGTGCCGTTGGCGTTCAGCACCAGGGTGCCATAGGTGCCGGTGAAGGTGCCCGGGGTGATCGGGCCGGTGTTCGGGCCGGTCGCGACAAGGTCCGCGCCTTGCACATCGTTAGCCAGGACATTGCCGTCGAGGGTCAATCGGGTTTCCGACGCATTGTTGACGTTGCTGTCGTCCACAGCCTTCGGCACGTCATCGACGATGTTTACCACGATGGTGCTGGTGGTGATGTTGCCGAGGGAATCGGTTGCCTGATAGGTGAAGGTTTCGCTCAGGGTGTTCGGACCATCGTCGGCCTGCGGGGTGGTGCTTGCCGGCGAAGTCAGGGTGTACGTGTACGTGCCGTCGGCATTAAGTTGAATCTGCCCATGGCTGCCCATGGCGCTGCCGACCAGAGCGTAGGTTATCGCACCCACAGCGCCGGTGACCGAGCCCACCAGCGTGCCGGAAGCGGTTTCGCCGGTATTACCCGGATCGCTGCCGACGACGGTGCCGGCCGCCAGGTCGAGGCCATCCTTGCTCTGGTCGAGGGCTTTTTCGTAGACCGTCACATCGGAATCGGTGGCGGCGATGAGCTTGCTGTTGCAGACATCGATGGTGATGGTGGTAGTGCTTTCATCGCCATCGGCATCGCGCACGGTGTAGGTGAAGACATCGGTCGCACCTGGCCCGCTGACGGTGTTCGGGTTGCTGTGATAGGTCGCGTTGCCGTTGGCATCCAGCGTCAGGTAACCGTAGGCGCCATTGATGTTGGTGTTGAGACCGCCGCTGGCGGAGGTCGAGGTATCGCTGCCCGCGCGCACGCCGACCACGGCACCTGTGACTGCCGGGCCGTCGGAGCCACCGATGTCATTGCCGAGCACGTTGTTGCTAACCGTCCCACCTTCTTGCACATGAGCGAAGTCCGGATTGGCGGTCGGCAAGTCATCAATGATGTTGACGTTGATCTGGCCCGATGCAGAGTCGCCATCGGTGTCGAATGCCACCACGTCAAAGTTCTCGACAATGCCGTTGGCGCCATCGGCCGTTGGATGGGTCTCGCTGCCCACCAGGGTGTAGCTGTAGCTAAGCACGCCAGTGGAGGTATCGAACCCGTTGATAGTCAGGAAGTTACCCAGCGGGGTGATCACGGTGTGCGGCAAGCCGACCACCACTCCGTCGGCCACCACCGCGAAGCCACCCACGACCAGGGAATTCAGGCCGTCGAGCGCTGTTACGGTGAAGGTGCCGGTCTGGGTCAGTGCAGGCAAGTCAGGTTGGGTGCCCCAGTCGAGGTTTTTCTCGTAGACGGTCAGTTCGCCGCCGTTGATGTTCAGACCGCCGATGGTCACTGGATCGTCATTGTTGTGGATCTGCAGCACCAGGTTCGCGGTACTGGTATCGCCATCGGAATCGGTGAGGGTGTAGGCGAAGGTTTCAGTACCGTTGCCGCCGCCCTGCAGCGCCTTGAAGTCTGCGTCGCTGGTGTTGAGCGTATAGGTGTAAGTGCCGTTGGCGTTCAGCACCAGGGTGCCATAGAGCCCGTTGAAGGTGCCGGGCGTAATCGGGCCGGCGTTCTCCCCGGTCACGACCCGGTCAGCGCCTTGCACATCGTTGGTCAGCACGTTGCCGTTGAGGGTCAGCAGGGTTTCCGAGGCGGTATTGGCGTTGCTGTCATCCACTGCTTTGGGCAGGTCATCGACGATGTTGACGTCGAGACTGGCATTGGCGGTGGTGCCGTTGTCATCGACCACGGTGACCGCAAACTGCTCGGACAGATTGTTCGCGCCGTCGGCATTCGCATGGGTTTCGGCATCGACAAGGGTGTAGCTGTAGCTGACCACGCCAGTTGCGCTGTCGTAACCGGTGATGGTCAGCGTGCTGCCCAACGGGGTGGTGATCGATTGCGGGAAGCCTGCGCTCACGCCACCGCTCACCACGCTGATCCCGCCGATGCTCAGGCTCTGCACGCCGTCGAGCGCGGTGATGGTGAAGGTGCCGGTTTGGGTCAGCGCAGTGGAATCCGGCGCGCTGCCATCGCCGAGGTTTTTCTCGTAGACCGTCAGCTCGCCACCGTTGATGTTCAGACCGCCGATGGTCACTGGATCGTCATTGTTGTGGATCTGCAGCACCAGGTTCGCGGTACTGGTATCGCCATCGGAATCGGTGAGCGTGTAGGCGAAAGTTTCAGTGCCATTGCCGCCGCCGTGCAGCGCCTTGAAGTCTGCGTCGCTGGTGTTGAGCGTATAGGTGTAAGTGCCGTTGGCGTTCAGCACCAGGGTGCCATAGAGCCCGTTGAAGGTGCCGGGCGTAATCGGGCCGGCATTCTCCCCGGTCACTACCCGGTCAGCGCCTTGCACATCGTTGGTCAGCACGTTGCCGTTGAGGGTCAGCAGGGTTTCCGAGGCGGTATTGGCGTTGCTGTCATCCACTGCTTTGGGCAGGTCATCGACGATGTTGACGTCGAGACTGGCATTGGCGATGGTGCCGTTGTCATCGACCACGGTGACCGCAAACTGCTCGGACAGATTGTTCGCGCCGTCGGCATTCGCATGGGTTTCGGCATCGACAAGGGTGTAGCTGTAGCTGACCACGCCAGTTGCGCTGTCGTAACCGGTGATGGTCAGCGTGCTGCCCAACGGGGTGGTGATCGATTGCGGGAAGCCTGCGCTCACGCCACCGCTCACCACGCTGATCCCGCCGATGCTCAGGCTCTGCACGCCGTCGAGTGCGGTGATGGTCAACGTGCCGCTTTGGGTCAGTGCTGCAGAATCTGGAGCACTGCCATCGCCGAGGTTCTTCTCGTAGACGCTCAGCTCGCCGCCGAATACGCCCAGCCCGCCGATATCAATCGGGTCATCGTTGTTGTGAATGTTCAGCACCAGCGTGGCAGTGCTGGTATCACCATCCGAATCGGTCAGGGTGTAGACAAAGTTTTCCGTGCCGCTGCCGCCGCCGTGCAAGGCTTTGAAATCCGCGTCATTGGGATTTAGCGTGTAGGTGTAGGTGCCGTTCGGATTGAGCACCAGGGTGCCGTAGGTACCGGTGAACGTACCGCCAATTACCGGTCCGCTATTGGGTCCGGTGGGAATGCGGTCGGCCCCCTGGATATCGTTGGGCAGCACGCTGCCGGTCAGGGTCAACAGGGTTTCCGAGGCCGTATCTGCATTGCTGTCATCGATCGCTTTCGGCGCATCGTCGGTAATGTTGATGTCCAGGAAGCCAGTAGCCGTGTCGCCATTGGCGTCGCCCGCTACCACGGTGAACTGTTCGCTGAGCGAGTTCGCGCCATCACCCGCCGGATGGATGTCGTTGCCATTGAGGGTGTAGCTGTAACTCACCACGCCTGTGGCCGGGTCATAGCCGGTGATCGTCAGCGTGTTACCCAGTTGCGTGGTGATCGATTGCGGGAAGCCTGCCGCCACTCCACCGCTGAACACGCTGATACCGCCCACGTTCAGGTTAAACAGGCCATCGGGCGCCGTCACAGTGAAGGTGCCGTTCTGGGTCAGGGCCGAGGGGTTGCTGGCAGTACCGTCCGGAAGATTGGCCTCGTTGAGGGTCAGCTCGCCGCCCGTGGTGTTCAGGCCACCGAGGGTAACGGGGTTGTTCACCACCAGCGGCGGGACGACGACGGGAGGTGTGACGTCGGCGAGGTTGTTGTCGGGATCATTGAAGATGCGCTCCAGCGGAAACTCTGGAATGCCGTTGAATCCTACAGTCGGGAAGCCAACGGTCGGATCGACCCGGCCTGCGACTTCCTGGAGCTGGACAAAACTGTGGCCGCCTCCCAGTGCTCCGGAAGCGTTAGTGCCCGTGGGCCCGGCTGCAGTGGCTTCAGCGGTTTGGGTCGGGTCGTCGCCAGCGGCAATGGCTTTCTGCAGTCGTTCGACGTCAGTCAACTGCGCTTCGCTGGGTGTCACCACCTCCGAGGACTGCACGTGGGGCACTTGATGCGCGAGCAGTTGGGAGGTCATTTGCAAGCTGCTGCCACGCCCAAGCGTCAGCTCCTGGCCGTTCTGCAGCTTCACCGCCACCGCCCCTTCGGCTCCGGTGACCAATTGATCGCCGGCAAACAGCCGATCGCCTTCGACCAGCGCGCGTCGGGTGCCATCACCCGCTACAGCAACTACCTGACCAATGACTTTAGTGACGATACCGATAAGCGTAGCCATGTGCATTTCCTCCGCTGCCAACCGTTGCCGGCAACCTGTTTTTTGCGAAGATTGTGCTCATGGGTAAAGCCAGTCGCCGGGTGGATCGTGTGCCGGGCTACGATTTTTTCCTGGGGTAATCCCGAAGAAACCGTTGGCCCTGGCGACATTCTCGCCAAGCCTGTCGCTCGTGGGCGATCAGCGCCTGATTCAAATAAACCCAATATATTCAATGGCTTTGGGCTACTAATCGGCGAAAATGATCACCTGCCAGCGATGCGTAACAGTCCTGAACCAGCAAAGTGACAGAAAAACGTCACCCCCAAACTGCCCCGCCTCCTTCCCCTCCAGCACTTCATCGTCCGTTGTCGATAAATGGATGGAACTTTCGATTTGCCCTTGCAAGCTCCCTAGAGCTCGTAATACAAGGGTTCCACGAGTGAACAATGTGCTGGATTTTTCAGAGCGCATAAGTTTTTTTTGGCATAAGAGTTATGAGAAATATTTCTTAGCTTTGCTCTAGAATGTTCTTAGCTCTGTTGTTACATGCTTGAAACGGTTTTCACTATAAATGCCGTCAAATATTTGGCGACTGATAAGCATCATTAGGAATCAGGGAGATGTACCCATGCGCGTTTTAACCCCCCTCTGCAGCGCGATTTTGCTGGCAATGGCCTGCACGTCTCAGGCCCAGGCGATGTCCTTGACCGAGGCCATCCAAAGCACTATTGCAACTCACCCGGAACTTGCCTCACGCGTGGATGCGCGGCTGTCCGCGAACGAAGAAGTCAAAATCGCCAAAGGGGGCTTCTATCCATCTGTCGATCTGAACGCTGCTTACGGCCGCGGCTACAGCGATAACACCAGCACCCGCGCACAGGGCAATCACCACACGGAGATCCTGACTTACACCCAGTCGGAGTTGCGCCTGCGGCAGATGCTGTTTGACGGCTTCAACACCGCCAACGAAGTCGAACGCACAGAAGGCGTGGTCAATTCCCGGGCCTATTACGCCCAAGGCACCGCACAGGACCTGGCACTGCGCACCATCGAGGTCTACCTCGAAGTGCTCAAGCGTCGCGAACTGGTGACCTTGGCCAAGAACAACCTGCAAGCTCACCTTCGCGTCAACGACCAGATCGGCCTGCGCACCGAGCGCGGGATCGGCAGCATCGCCGACGCCGACCAGTCCACCGCTCGTCGGGCACTGGCGCAGAACAACCTGGACACCGCTGAAGTCGACCTGGCCGATGCCGAATCGAACTTCTACGCCGTGGTAGGTCGCCTGCCGGATGAGCTGGAAACACCGTCGTCGACTCGCGGCGAAGTGCCTGCCTCCCTGCAGGAAGCCCAGCAAAGCATGGTAGAGAACAACCCTTACCTGAAATCCGCCCAGGCTGACGTGCAGTCCGCAGAGAGCCAGTACGAAGTCGCCAAGTCGCCGTTCTTCCCACGCTTCGACGCTGAAGCGGCAGTGGGTGCGAACAACAACGTGCAGGGCGATCAAGGGCACGACAACGAGTGGCGGGTCGGTGTGGTGATGAACTACAACCTGTTCCGCGGCGGCAGCGACAAGGCCCGCCTGCAGTCCAACGCGCACCAGATCAACCAGGCGATGGACATCCGCAACAACGCCCTGCGCCAGCTCAACGAAAACATCCACCTGGCCTGGAATGCCATGCTCAACGCGAAGAAGCAGACGCCGACCGCTCGCGAGTACGCCGAAACCACCAAACGTGTACGTGCGGCCTATCAGGACCAGTTCGGCCTCGGCCAGCGCACCCTGCTGGACGTGCTCGACAGTGAAAACGAGCTCTACAACGCCAACCGTCGCTACACTGAAGTTCGCTACACCGAGGAATTCTCGATGTACCGCATCCTGTCGAACATGGGTCTGTTGCTGAGCAAACAACGCGTGGTGCTGCCTGCCGATGCGATCGCCCAGAGCGAAGTGAAGAACGAGGCCCGCTTGCCTGAACTGAGGTAATTCGCGTTGTAGGAGCTGCCGGATGCTTGGGCCGCATTCGGACGAACTTTTGATTTTTTTCAAGATCAAGATCAACCGATAGCAGCCTTCGGCAGCTCCTACCCGTGCGATGTGTGTGTGTGTGTTGTTTGGATGTGGCAGCCCGTTCAACTGGAGCGATCAATTTGACCAGCATGGAAACCGGCAACACTGGTGTCGATCCGCGTCTTGGCTTCGACGACCCGCTTCTTGACGGGCTATTGATCCTCTGCAAACTCCACGGCGCGACAGTCAGTCGCGCCAGCCTGAGTGCCGGGCTACCCCTGAACAAACAACGCCTGAGCCTCGACCTGCTGCCCCGCGCAGCAGCCAGAGCCGGTTTGCAGGCGCGTGTGCTGCGCCGGGAGCTGGCAGATATTTCCCCTCTCAACTTGCCCGTCATGCTGATTCTCGGCAACGGTCGCACGGCAATCCTGCGACGTCTCGGCGACGATGGCCGGTTGCTGATTCTGCCCAGCGAAGCCGACGGCGGCGAACAATGGGTCAGCCGTGAAGAGCTGACTGAAAATTACAGTGGCCAGGCATTGTTTGCCCGGCCACGCCATGAACTCGAAGACCTGCGCTCTCCTTTGGTGCCGCGGGTGGAAGCGTGGTTTCGCGACACGCTCAAACTGTCCAAATGGCTGTACAGCGACGCCATCCTGGCGAGTTTCCTGATCAACCTCCTGGGCCTGATGGTGCCGCTATTCGTCATGCAGACCTACGATCGGGTCGTGCCGAACCAGGCCACATCAACCCTGTGGGTGCTGTCCATCGGTCTGCTCATCGGCACCGGCTTCGAACTGGTCCTGCGCGTGGTGCGCGCCCACTTGCTGGACACCGCTGGGAAGAAAACCGACGTGATTCTCTCCGCAACCTTGTTCGAGCGGATCACCGGCATGTCGATGAAAGCTCGGCCCGCCACCATCGGTGGGTTTGCCCAGAGCATCCATGACTTCCAGGGCCTGCGTGAATTTCTCACCGCTGTGACCCTCACCAGCCTGATCGACCTGCCTTTCGCCGCGCTGATGCTGGTGGTGATCGGCCTGCTGGGTGGATGGCTGGTGGTGATCCCATTGCTGGCATTCCCGATCACCATCCTCTTCGCAATGATTATCCAGGCGCGCCTGCGCGACACCGTGCAAAAAAGCCTGACCCTGGGTGCGGAACGTCAGGCCCTACTTATTGAAACCCTGGGTGGCCTGGAAACCCTCAAGGCTTGCAGCGCCGAAAGCGAACGTCAGCACAAATGGGAAACCACCCACGGCGCCCTGACCCGCCTCGACAGCCACGCGCGCAATCTCTCAGCCCTGGCCACCAACGGCACCCTGTTCATCCAACAATTTTCCGGTATGGCGACCATCGTCGCCGGGGTCTACAGCATCATCGCCGGTAACCTCAGCGTCGGTGCACTGGTGGCGACCTACATGCTCGGCAGCCGGGTGCTGGCGCCGCTCGGGCAAATCGCTGGCCTGATCACGCGTTACCAACAAGCACAGCTGACCATGAAAAGTACCGACGCGCTGATGGGCCTGCCTCAGGAGCGTGACGCCCGGCAACGGCCCTTGGAGCGCACGCAACTGCAAGGCGCCCTCGACGTCAGTGGCGTGACCTTTCACTACAACGGCCAGAGTGCCCCGGCGCTGCACAACGTCAGTTTCAGCATGAAACCCGGTGAGCGCATCGGGATCATCGGCCGCAGCGGCTCGGGAAAAAGCACCCTCGCCCGCCTGGTGATGGGTTTCTACACACCCGAAGAGGGCCAGTTGCTGCTCGACGGCCTGGATCTGCGACAACTCGACGTCGCCGATTTGCGCCAGCAAATTGGTTACGTTGCGCATGACTTGCCTTTGCTGGCCGGTAGCTTGCGCGACAACCTGACACTGGGCGCTCGCTACATCAGTGATGCGCGGATGCTGGAAGTAGCGGAACTCACCGGCGTCACCGAACTCGCCCGTCAGCACCCCCAAGGCTTCGACCGGCCCGTGGGTGAACGCGGGCAGTTGCTTTCCGGTGGCCAGCGCCAGGCCGTGCTGCTGGCCCGGGCCTTGTTGCTCGATCCGCCGATCATGCTGCTCGACGAGCCCACCAGCGCCATGGACAACAGCAGCGAAGACGTCCTGCGGCAAAAACTCCACGGCTGGGTCCAGGGCAAAACCTTGCTGCTGGTCACCCACCGGACCTCCATGCTCAGCCTGGTGGATCGGCTGGTAGTACTGGATAACGGACGGATCGTCGCCGACGGTCCAAAAGAAGCGGTCATCGATGCACTGCGCAAGGGCCGCGTCGGCTCTGCAGCGGTCTAGGAGTTGCCCATGGCCCGATCAACATCCGACACGTCTGATTCAAAGCCGCGCGGTTACTTCGGCAGTTTCAGGAAAAGCGCCGAGAGCGAGTTCATGCCGGAGACCGCCGGCGCGACATTGCAGGATTCACCACGCTGGTCGCGAATCACCGTGTGGCTGGCAGCCGGGCTGATAGTCAGCGCAGTGGTCTGGGCCAAATACGCCGTGCTCCAGGAAGTCACCATGGGTGAAGGCAAGGCGATTCCGTCGAGCAAGGTTCAGGTAATTCAAAACCTGGAAGGCGGCATCGTCACCGAGATCTTTGTCCGCGAGGGGCAAATGGTGGACAAGGGCGATACCCTGCTGCGCCTGGACGACACGCGTTTTTTATCGAATAAGGGTGAAAGCGAGGTGGATCGGTATGCCTTGACCGCCCAAGTTGAACGCCTGTCCGCCGAGGCGGAAGGCCGGCCTTTCAAGCTGTCGGCCGAGGTGATCGCCAAGGCGCCGCAGGTGGCCGAAGACGAACGCTCGCTCTATGAACAACGGCAGCGTCGACTGGCCAGTGAACAGCGCACGCTCAGCGAACAACTTCGGCAAAAAACCCAAGAGCTGGCGGAATTTCGCTCGAAACAAGGGCAATTCAGTTCGAGCCTGGCATTACTCCAACAAGAGATGAACATGTCCGCTCCGCTGGTCGGTACCGGTGCGGTGTCGCCAGTGGAAATCCTTCGGCTCAAGCGCAGCGCGGTGGAAATTCGCGGCTCGCTGAATGCCACGACCCTGGCCATCCCTCGGGCTGAATCGGCGATCGCTGAAATCAAAAGCAAGATCGACGAGTCCGAACAATCCTTCCGTTCGGACGCCGCCAAGGAGCTCAACGAGAAACGCACCGACCTGTCGAAAATCACCGCTTCGAGCATCGCCATCGACGACCGCGTAACCCGCACCACTGTTGTCTCGCCGGTTCACGGGATTATCAAGGTGCTCAAGGTCAACACCATCGGTGGCGTGGTCCAACCAGGTAGCGACATGATGGAAATCGTGCCGCTGGAAGACAACCTGCTGATCGAGGCCAAGGTCCGTCCGCAGGACGTGGCGTTCCTGCATCCTGGGCAGCGGGCGATGGTTAAATTCAGTGCCTACGACTACACGATCTATGGCGGGTTGAAGGCGAAGCTGGAGTTGATTGGCGCGGACACCATCACCGATGACAAGGGCAACAGCTTTTATCTGATTCAGGTGCGCACCGACAAGAATCACCTGGGTGGGGATGTCAAGCCATTGCTGATCATTCCGGGGATGGTGGCGACGGTGGATATCATCACCGGGGAGAAGAGTGTGCTGGATTACCTGCTCAAGCCTGTGCTGAAGGCGCGGACCGAGGCGATGCGCGAGCGGTAGGTCTGGCCTGGAGTTGTGGTGATAGGTCTACCGTCTTCGCGGGCAACACCTACTTCGGCCCATGATTACGCAAAAAAACCTCCTCCCCCATCGCCGCAATCTGTCCCTCGATCAACGCCTCGAACGGCTTCAGCAGCGGCTCAAAAGAACTCGGCGCTTCCAGCACCTGCAACGCCTGCACAATCGCCTCCACCGTTGACAAAGCCCCCGGCCCCGGCGCCTTGCGCAGTCGATACCGGGACACCCCGCCCTGCGCCAGCGTCACCCTGGGCAACGCCGCCAGCTGCGGGTTGAGGTGCAGCATCTTGCGCGCCTTGCGCCAGGTACCGTCCGGGACCACCAGCAATAGCGCCTGATCATCCGCGACATAGCCCTGCAACGTTTGCGCATCCTCGCCCGGAAACAGCAGCCGCGCCTGGTACCCCGGCTGATTCAACAGAGCCGGCAGATCCGCAAACACTTCACCGACGATCAACACGGCATTGGTCAGGCCAAGCGCAGCCAACCGTGCAGTATTCAACGCGTGGCTCACTTCACTCGGATGCTGCAGCACCAGCACCCGGGTTCGGCTGTCGAGACTCGGGATCAAGGGGCAAAGGCAATGGGCTTCTGGGCGCAGGCAGCGCGGGCAATGGTTTCTGGACATTATTTCAAGCCTGATTGAGTTGCGCTTTCAGAAGGTCGCGGAACGTCTGGATCAACGGTTCGCGGCTGCGACCACGGCGCACGATCATGGAAAAAGGCGCCTGGTAACCAAAGGTCGCCGGCAGCAACACCCGCAGATCACCCTTGTCGGCCCAGGCCTGGGCGTAGTGTTCGGGCAGGTAGCCGATGTATGCACCCGACAACACCAGGATCAACTGCGCTTCCATACTCTCCACCGTGGCAGCGCTGTGTTTGAAGCCGTGCCGCGCCAGTTCCGCCTGGCTCCAGTAGCCCCGACCGACCATGCGCTGCTGGGTGATGACCTGCTCAGGGATGCGCCGCTCGGTGAACAGCGGATGCCGGCTGCTGCAGTACAACCAGTGTTGCTCCCGGTACAGCGGCATGTAGACCAGCCCGCTCATGCGCGTGGAAAACGCGCCTATGGCCAGGTCCAGGCGATTGTCCTGCACGCCGAGTTGCAGCTCGTAGGGGCTCATGACCGACAAGTGCAGATGCACGGCCGGGTGCTCCTGGCTGTAGGCGCCGATGGCCTCGGCGAACGGCAGGGCCTTGTCGCTGACGGTGGAGTCGATGACCCCCAGGTTCAGCGTGCCGCGCAACTCGCCCTTGAGCGCTGCGGCATATTGCTCGAACCCTTCGAGCTCGGCCAGCAGCCGCAGGGTTTCCTGATGGAACAGCTCACCCTTGCTGGTCAGGCTGAAACCGCCACGCCCGCGATGGCAGAGCACCAGGCCGAGGGCAGCTTCGAGCTGGCTCATGTAGGTGCTGATGGCCGAGGTCGAGAGGTTGAGCTCCTGCTGGGCAGTGGCAAACCCCTGATGGCGAACCACGCTGACAAAAATGCGCAATAGTTTCAGGTCAGGTAAAGCGTTGGCCATGGGAGCTCCTCGGTACGTCGCTTTTGTGGCGAGGGAGCTCGCTCCCGCTCGGCTGCGCAGCAGTCGTGAAATGCCTGATGCGTTACATCTGATGCAATGGGGTAATGGTTTTGGGGCTGCTTCGCAGCCCAGCGGGAGCAAGCTCCCTAGCCACAGGGGTTGTGTTCGCGTCGACAGTCTATCTGTGTGCTCTGCATTAGTTTAGAAAAACCTGAACTAAGTATTTGTCCGTAGCGATTCTTCCCCGCCACTACATTTCGCAGAATCGGCGCCTAATACAAAAAAATGATGAGGCCTGAACCCGTGGACAAGATCCTTCACCAACCACTGGGCGGCAACGAAATGCCGCGCTTCGGCGGCATCGCCACCATGATGCGACTTCCCCATGTGCCTACCGCTGCCGGCCTGGACGCTGCCTTCGTTGGCGTGCCCCTGGACATCGGTACCTCCCTGCGCCCTGGCACCCGTTTTGGACCTCGGGAAATCCGCGCCGAATCGGTAATGATCCGCCCGTACAACATGGCGACCGGCGCTGCTCCGTTCGATTCGCTGTCGGTGGCCGACATCGGCGACGTCGCAATCAACACCTTCAATCTGCTGGACGCCGTACGGATCATCGAAGAGTCCTACGACAACATCCTCGAACACGACGTGATCCCCCTGACCCTGGGCGGCGACCACACCATTACCCTGCCGATCCTGCGTGCCATCCACAAAAAGCACGGCAAAGTCGGCCTGGTGCACATCGACGCCCACGCGGATGTCAACGATCACATGTTCGGCGAGAAAATCGCCCACGGCACCACCTTCCGTCGCGCTGTCGAGGAAGGCCTGCTGGACCCGGACCGCGTAGTGCAAATTGGCCTGCGCGCCCAGGGCTACACCGCCGACGACTTCAACTGGAGCCGCAACCAGGGCTTTCGCGTCGTCCAGGCAGAAGAGTGCTGGCACAAATCCCTCGCGCCGCTGATGGCTGAAGTTCGGGAGAAAGTCGGTGGCGGTCCGGTGTACCTGAGTTTTGACATTGACGGCATCGATCCGGCCTGGGCTCCGGGCACCGGTACCCCGGAGATCGGCGGCCTGACGACCATTCAAGCGATCGAGATCGTGCGTGGCTGCCAAGGCCTCGACCTGGTCGGTTGCGATCTGGTAGAAGTCTCGCCCGCTTACGACACCACCGGAAATACCTCGCTGCTGGCCGCCAACCTGCTGTACGAAATGCTCTGCGTACTCCCGGGCGTGGTTCATCGTTGAGGGCTGGTCATGAACGAGCGCGATCAAGTATTGCAAGCCGCCGCCGATCTGGTGTCGGCCTTTGCCCGTAACGACCACGAAGCCTACTTCGGCGCTTTTAGCGCCGATGCCAGCTTCGTCTTCTACACCCTCGAACAGCCCCTGCTGTCGCGCGATGCCTATCAAGCGTTGTGGAACAGCTGGCGCTCCGTGGATGGCTTCGAGGTGCTCTCGTGCACCTCAAGCAACGCTTTCGTCAGCCTCCAGGGTGATGTGGCGATTTTCATCCATGACGTGGCCACCGAGCTGCGCATGCAAGGGGAGCAACACTTCAGCCAAGAGCGCGAGACGATTGTTTTCAGAAAACAGCCGTCTGGCCAAGAACAACAAGGCCATTGGCTGGCCTGCCACGAACATTTATCCGCGATGCCGGAAGGGCTGCCAAACCCTTAGCCAAACAGGTGACGCTCACACACGATGAGCGCGCCTTTATGATCGGAGCAGATCATGAATAACAACAAAGAAAAAAGCCTTAGCAGCATTGAAACAAACGGGGTCGAACAGATCCCGGATCACGAACGCGATGCCCGTCCCAACGACCTTTTTCGCCTGATCTTCGGCGGCGCCAACACCTTCGCAACCGCCGTGCTCGGCAGCTTCCCGGTGTTGTTTGGCCTGTCCTTCCAGGCCGGTGTCTGGGCGATCGTGCTGGGCGTCGTGCTCGGCGCTCTGATCCTTGCGCCAATGGGCCTGTTCGGCCCGATCAACGGCACCAACAATGCCGTGTCTTCCGGTGCGCACTTCGGCGTGCACGGGCGGATCGTCGGTTCGTTCCTGTCGTTGCTCACCGCCATCGCCTTCTTCTCACTGTCGGTGTGGAGCTCGGGCGATGCGTTGATCGGCGGCGCCAAACGCCTGATCGGCCTGCCGGAAACCGACCTGAGCCTGGGCCTGGCCTACGGATTATTTGCGATCCTGGTGCTGACCGTGTGTATCTACGGCTTCCGCTTCATGCTGTGGGTCAATCGCATTGCGGTATGGGCGGCCAGCGCGCTGTTCCTGCTCGGCATCTTCGCCTTCGCCCCGACCTTCGACAGCCAGTTCGCCGGCACCGTCGCCATGGGCCAGGCCGGCTTCTGGGCAGCGTTTATCGGTGCGGCGCTGGTGGCCATGAGCAACCCGATTTCCTTCGGCGCGTTCCTAGGTGACTGGTCGCGGTACATCCCGCGTGACACCCCGAAGGGCCGGATCATGTTCGCGGTGATCGCGGCACAGCTTGCCACCCTGATCCCGTTCCTGTTCGGCCTGGCCACTGCCACCATCGTGGCAATCAAGGCACCGAACTACATCGCCGCCAATAACTATGTCGGCGGGCTGCTGGCCGTTTCGCCCAGCTGGTTCTTCCTGCCGGTGTGCCTGATCGCGGTGATCGGCGGCATGTCCACGGGCACCACTTCCCTTTATGGCACCGGGCTGGACATGTCCAGCGTGTTTCCGCGTGTGCTGTCCCGGGTCAAGGCCACGCTGCTGATCGGGGTGATGTCGATTGCCTTCATCTTCATCGGTCGCTTCGCCGCCAACCTGGTGCAAAGCGTTTCGACTTTCGCCGTACTGATCATCACCTGCACCACGCCATGGATGGTGATCATGATCATTGGCCTGGTGGTGCGCCGTGGTTTTTATTGCCCGGATGATTTGCAGGTATTCACCCGCGGCGAAAAAGGTGGCCGCTACTGGTTCACCCACGGCTGGAACTGGCGTGGCCTGGGGGCATGGATCCCGAGTGCGCTGGTGGGTCTGTGCTTCGTCAACCTGCCAGGACAATTCGTTGGACCGCTGGGCAACCTGGCCGACGGCATCGACATCAGCCTGCCAGTCACCCTGGGCCTGGCCTCGGTGGTGTACCTGGTACTGCTGAGCCTGTTCCCCGAACCCAGGGCGGTGTTTGGCCCGAATGATTTACGCAGCAAAGGCATGGAGCCGCTTGGTAAGCCGGTCATAAGACAAGCCACCTGAATACAACTGACACGGTAATGAGGTGAATACCTGTGGCCTGATTACCACACTGCTTTCCAGCCTCATCATAAAAAAGACAATCGGAGACACGCCATCATGGCTTTGGATTTATTCGTCGTTCTCATATACGCCGCCGCGATGCTGGTCCTCGGCTACTTCGGCATGCGCAAGGCCAAGACCAACGAAGACTACCTGGTTGCCGGTCGCAACCTCGGCCCGACCCTGTACATGGGTACCATGGCCGCAACCGTCCTGGGTGGTGCGTCCACCGTCGGCACCGTGCGCCTGGGCTATGTCCATGGTATTTCCGGATTCTGGCTGTGCGCGGCGCTGGGCTGCGGGATCGTGGCGTTGAACCTGTTCCTCGCCAAGCCACTGCTCAAGCTGAAGATCTACACCGTCACCCAGGTGTTGGAAAAACGCTACAACCCGATGGCCCGCTCCGCGAGCGCAGCGATCATGCTGGCGTACGCGCTGATGATCGGCGTGACCTCGATCCTGGCGATCGGTACCGTCCTGCAAGTGCTGTTTGGCCTGCCTTTCTGGGTCTCGGTACTGCTCGGCGGCGGTGTGGTAGTGGTTTACTCGGCGATCGGCGGCATGTGGTCCCTGACGCTGACCGACATCGTCCAGTTCGTGATCAAGACCGTCGGCCTGATGTTCATCCTGTTACCCATCTGCCTGTACCGCGTCGGCGGCTGGGATGAACTGGTGCTGAAACTGCCGGCTAGCGCCTTCAGCTTCACCACCATCGGCTGGGACACCATCATCACCTACTTCATGATCTACTTCTTCGGGATTCTGATCGGCCAGGACATCTGGCAGCGGGTGTTCACCGTCAAGACCGCGAAAATTGCCCAGTATGCGGGTACTTTCGCTGGCTTCTACTGCATCCTCTACGGACTGGCCTGCGCCCTGATAGGCATGGCCGCCCACGTGTTGATTCCGGACCTGGACAACGTCAACAACGCCTTCGCCGCCATCGTCAAACTGTCCTTGCCGGACGGCATCCGTGGCCTGGTCATTGCTGCCGCACTGGCCGCCATGATGTCCACCGCCAGCGCCGGCCTTCTCGCGGCGTCTACCACACTGACAGAGGACCTGCTGCCGAAACTGCGTGGTGGCAAACAGTCGAGCCTGCGCATCAACCGGCTGTTTACCCTGCTGACCGGCATCGCCGTACTTGGCATCGCACTGGTGGTCAATGACGTTATCAGCGCCCTGACCCTGGCCTACAACCTCCTGGTGGGTGGCATGTTGATCCCGCTGATCGGGGCCATTTTCTGGAAACGCGCAACGACCGCCGGCGCCATTGCCAGCATGGGCATGGGTTTTGCCACCGCACTGGTGTTCATGTTCAAGGACGGCCTCGATGCCAACACGCCAATCTACTACAGCCTGGCTGTCGGCCTGGTGAGCTTTGTGGTGGTAAGCCTGATGTCCCGTCGCCCGTCAGTGGCGGCGAGCATGATCTGATAGCGAAAAAATGACTTAACGTTTTCTTCGACGGGTGTGGCGTCGGTTGCCACACCCGTTTTTTTTCGCTTGCAGAAAAGGTGAATGCAAGACGAGCGGCAGCCCTGGTTCAGCAGCGGCCTGCTGTACTCAAGAGTGGGACAACAATAACTAGCCCGCGAAGATCGATCATGAAAAGAGCAGCCATTCGTGCCACCGTGCATCGTTTTATCAGCCGCCTGCTGGAATCGAGGGAGGATTTCGACGACGACTCAAAGCTTGATGAACTGGGGTTGGACAAGGAGGATATTGAGGAGATGATCTTCCATCTGGAGGATGAACTAGGGTTGACGGCGTTTACCGGCGAGGAAGATCGGATGATCAGAAGTGCAAAAACGGCCGGTGATCTGAGCCGTTTTTTGATTGAGATTGGGAGGCACTAGCGTACCTGCCAAAGGATTACTGAGGCTCTACCTGACTGCGGGAGTCCTGTGGGAGCAGAGCTTGCTCGCCATTGGTTGGAGCACCGCATGCAGCCTGCTTGCCCGTGTGATCATTTGCGACCATCGCGAACAAGCTAGCGCCTACAACAACTAACGGCGGCGCTGCTGGCGTCGACGCTGTTCGTCGTCTGTACGGATTGGCACAGGTTGCAGAGGCGGTTCGATCAAACCGAGTGCGACACCCAAGTCGTGCAGCCAGTTTTGGATTTTCTCTTTCATGGTGCCCCCCTTCAGGGTAGTGCCGAGCGACCGGAATTCTGAAGTCGCTTCGCACTGATAATAGTCCGAAGTCCTACGCAATGCTCGGCAAAAGAAACAATGATCTGTTACTGAATTGATCCAAATCCCGATCAGATAGTTCAAGCAATCGCCTGGACCGGTGTCGACAGCGCCGGGTAGACCGCCTGCTGCTGCTCTATCCATGCATTCAGATTGGCCCCGACCATGCCCTTACGCCACATCAGCCAGGTGGTCGCACTGGCAAAGGGCTCGGCCAGCGGGTGCACGGCCACGCTTTCCCGTCCTGGCAGGCTGGCGAGCATGGACTCCGACATCAGTGCCACACCAGAGCCTGCGATCACACAGGCGAGCATTCCCGGATAAGACTCAATCTCCATGGCACGGCCCATGGCTGCATGATCATGGGCAAACCAGGCTTCCAGGCGCATCCGGTAGGAACACCCCTGGCGAAACGTGAACACCGAACGCCCCTGCACATCCAGTGCACTACGCACCGGCGGATGATCGGCCTCGCTGATTAGTACCAGCCGTTCGTCGCACAGAGGCAAGCCGTCGAGTCCGGCCAGTTCCAGTGGGCCGTCGACCAGTGCCGCATCCAGCCGACCGGTCAGCAGTCCTTCCAGTAACTCGCCGCTGGGGGCCGACTGGACCTGCAGGTTCACCGCAGGGTAACTGCGGTGATAGCGCGCCAGAAGCGCTGGAAGGTGGATGGCGGCCGTGCTGTACATGGTACCGAGCACAAAGTCTCCCGCCGGTTGCCCACCTTGCACGGCCGACTGTGCTTCGTCATGCAGGCTGAACAGTTTGGCGGTGTAGTCCAGCAGGACTTTTCCCGCAGGCGACAGTTGCAGGCGCTGACGCTCGCGCAGGAAAAGCTCTACACCAAGCTGCTCCTCCAACTGCTTAACCCGGGTCGACAGGTTTGACGGCACCCGATGTAACCTCTC
The DNA here is from genome assembly GCF_023072615.1 of Pseudomonas violetae. Taxonomy (GTDB): domain Bacteria; phylum Pseudomonadota; class Gammaproteobacteria; order Pseudomonadales; family Pseudomonadaceae; genus Aquipseudomonas; species Aquipseudomonas violetae. The sequence continues at coordinate 425,355 of NZ_JAKNRW010000003.1, read as the reverse complement.
AGCGGCTCGGGTAATGGAGCCCTCCTCGGCAACGGCCTGGAAGATGCGCAACTGACTGAATTCCACACCATTCTCCAAATAAGAATAAGTTACTCACTATTATTCATTTTTAAAGAAAGTCAATCTGTCCTAGCCTGACGGTCATTGATCTTCAGCAGGTCTTCACCATGACCCCCTTGATTCGCTTGTCTGCCAGTTTTATCGCCTTGATGATGGCCATGGGCATCGGCCGCTTCGCCCTGACGCCTCAACTGCCGCACCTGCTCAGTGAAGGCCAGATCGACCTGACCGCTGCGGGACTGATCGCCGCCGCCAATTACCTGGGTTATTTCGTCGGCGCAGTGGACTCCATGTTTTCTCGAAGGCCCACACAGGTCCGAAGACGATTGCAGGGTGGCTTGTGGTTATGTGTCCTGCTGACCCTGGCTTCGTTCTGGGCCGACGGTTTCTGGTCGCATCTGCTGTTGCGATTCGGAACCGGCGTGGCCAGCGCCTGGGTGCTGGTGATGATTACCGCCCTGAGTCAGCCCCTGGCCGTCGCAGCGGGTCGTCCGCGGCTCGGCGCCCTGGTATTTGCCGGACCGGGCCTGGGGATTTTTCTGACCGGGCTGCTGGCGCTGGGCTCGAACTTACTGAGGCAGACCTCGGCTACTTTATGGCTGGTGTACGCTGCAGTAGGGCTGGTGATGTTGCTGGGCATCCTGCCGTTTCTGCCCCGGCCGGTTGCCGCAGCACCTACCGCGCCCGTGGATACAGGCAGCGGCCACCGAGGCATCGGCCGCCTGGGCCTGGTCTATGGGTTGTACGGATTGGGCTACATCATTCCCGCCACCTTTCTCTCGCAGATGGCCAGCGCGCAGTTCCAGGGCCAATGGCAAGCCGATCTGTTCTGGCCATGTTTCGGCCTGGCCGCTGCGTCCGGTGTAGGGGTGGTGAGCATGCGCCGGCACAATCCGAACGCCACCCGGCACTGGTTGATGGCGACGTTATGGCTGCAGGCGGCGGGCGTCTTCGCCTGCCTGCTGGGCAGTGGCACGGGCCTGGCGTTGGGTGTGCTCCTGTGTGGCGGGCCATTCCTGGCCTGCATGCAACTGGTGATGCAACGCTCCCGGGAGCTGGCGCCCCATACCACCCAGCGCAACGCGGGATTATTGACCGCGTGCTTCGCCGTGGGTCAGCTCGCAGGCCCGTTGCTGGCTGCGTTAAGCAGCCATTACAGCAACAGTTTGCAGCCTGCGTTGATCGTGGCCGGCAGCGGCTTGCTGATCGCGGGCGTGCTGTCGGTCAGCCCCATCAATGCTGCACGGAGGACTAGCGCCAGTGACCGTGCAACCATCGTTCACCGTTGAGGTGGCAGGCCATCACAACGCTTTGCGGGCCGCCCAGTAACCGACGGTGCAGGCGATGCACGTGGCAAAGGCGCCCCACGCCATGTCCATGAATGCCAACTGGGCCGACCAACCTTTCAGCGTCGCCCAGTTGCTCAGGTCATACGTGCCATACGCCACCAGGCCCAACAAGGCACCCATGCACGCCGCACGCTGCCAACTGGTCGATGGCAGCACCACGAACACCACGCAACCGAAAACATACAGAAGATAGAAAACCGCTGCCGGCCCCAGCAGCGGTTTGTCGAGCATCAGCGAACCGAGCAGCGACTTGTACTTCGACGCCATCAACACGCCGAGCCAGAGGCCATCCAGCACCAGAAACGCCAGCAAGGTGCCCGCATAGGCAAATAACTCTTTTTTCATGTTCGTCCACCCCCTCTGTTGATAAGCATGGGGCTGGTGGGCCATCAGCTTAGTTCAATACGATCGGCATGAATAACGATCTGACCGTTCTTGTATAACGCGCCGATCGCCTTCTTGAAGTTGCCTTTACTGACGCCGAACAGACTGCTGATCACGGTAGGATCGCTTTTGTCGCTGACCGGCAGGCTGCCATTGTTTTCACGCAACTTGGCGAGAATCTTCGAGTTCAGGCTGGTGGCAGCTTCTTCGCCAACCGGCTGCAGGCTCAAGCTGATCTTGCCGTCGGGACGGACCTCCTTGATGAAGCCCTTTTCTTCCTTGCCGGCACGCATGAACTTGAAAATTTCGTTTTTGTGGATCAGGCCCCAGTGCTTGTTATTGATGATCGCCTTGAAACCCATATCGGTCGCTTCGGCCACCAACAGATCCACTTCCTGGCCTGGAGTGTAATGGGCAGGGGTTTTGTCCAGGTAGCGATCCAACCGTGCAGTGGCGGTGATGCGACGGGTGTGCTTGTCCAGATAGACGTGCACCACGACATACTCGCCCGCAGTCATCTGGCGCTTTTCTTCGGAATACGGCAGCAGCAGGTCTTTCGGCAGTCCCCAATCGAGGAATACACCGATGCTGTTGACTTCAACAACTTTCAAACTGGCAAACTCACCGACTTGAACTTTCGGCTTTTCGGTAGTTGCGATGAGTTTGTCATCGCTGTCCAGATAAATGAAAACGTTGAGCCAATCTTCATCTTCGCTGGGAATATCTTTAGGAATATAACGATTAGGCAGGAGGATTTCGCCATCCGCACCGCCGTCCAGATATAAACCGAAGTTAGTGTGTTTAACCACTTGCAAACTGTTGTAACGCCCGATTAAAGCCATGTCCAATACCCTCATTGCGTGGGCGGCATTCTACCCGGTTTTACGGCCAGCGTTCTGCGCCCAGCCCGATTGCGCCACAAAATCCCCTGAAAAGCTTGTATTTCACGGGTTTGCTGCACGGATAAGGGCCACTCGTCCGACCAGCCCGCAGAGTTTCAGCCGATATCGATTGCTCAAAAACCTCCCTGGCATCGACACGTTTTTAGTTAAAACAGGAGCTTAGGACGGCCACGAGAATCTTCGCCCGGGTTAAATCACGCTGTTGCATAGATTAAATCGGGTGATATTTACCAAGCAATTGTCAAGTATTTCCTGTACTATACTTGGCCAAGTTAATTTTCTACAGGTTAATGGCCGCCATGCGTGTAAAAGCATCCAACAGCAAAGCAAAGCCAGCTCCAGCCGTTGAAACCAGCGAATCGATCAACAACCAGATCGCTGCGTTCCTCAAGTCCGGCGGCGAGATCCAGCAAATTGCCAAAGGCGTCAGCGGCCAGACATTCGGCCCGTCCAAGCAGATCACGCTAGGCAAAAAATAACAACCGCATCAACTGGTCCGTAGGCGCTTTGAGCTTCGAAGCGCTTGGACTGGAACCCCTCGAAGTACCTGTGCAAATTCCAAATTCTCAAAAATCGACGAACGGACTTCAGCGCCGAGCATTCGCCGGTATCCTTGCATACGTCTAGATCAAGCGTTTCAGCAGCTTTTACGTTCCTGCCTGGCGCTGTTCATGGAGTGACGTATGTTCAAACCCCCACTCATATTGCTCGGCACCCTGCTGTCGTGTTCGCTCGCCCATGCGCAAGTCTTCCAGCGCGAGTTGGGCGAGTTCGACCTGAAGCTGGGCACCACCCCCAGCCGCAGCATGGCCCAGGGCCTGGTCAAACCGGCCACTGTCGGCTCATTCCACGGCGGCCTCGATCTGAGCCACGACAGCGGTTTTTACGTCGGTCAATGGTCGCCCAGCATGGGCCTGAGTTCAGGCAACAATCTGGAAGTCGACTCCTACATGGGCTTCAAGCAGCCCTTCGACCAGACGCTTGGCTACGAAGTCGGCATGATTCACTACAGCTATCCGAAAGTGGACACCCTCGACAGCCAGGAGCTGTTCGGCGGCCTGACCTTTCTGGGCAGCCGTTTCGGCGCCGCGTTCAGCAACGATCCGGACAAGCAGAACAGCACGTTGTTTGCCGATCTCGGCGGCAACAAGCCGTTTGGTATTGGTGTGAGCATGAAGTACACCAGCCACCAGTTAAACGCGCCGATCTCGGTAGACGGCGGCTATATCGGCAGTTTTACCGACTGGTCGGTGCAGCTCTCCCGCCCCCTAATGGGTATCGACCTGGACTTGATTTACAGCGATTCCAATCTCAGCGGCAGTGACTGCTCCGCCTATTCGGGGCACAACAGTCAGTGCGACGGGCTGGTGACCCTCAGGGCTGAGCGCAGCTTCTACTGAGCGGTCGAGCGGCTTCGACTGATCATATGAACTGCGAGGCTGGTCCTGCGTTCACATAAGAATCTCTTCAAGTAGCCCGGCTTTTGCAAGGATTCGACCATGTTGCGCTGGTTTAAATGTCTCGCCGTCATCCTCACCCTCAGCCTCGCCCTCAGCCTCGCCCTCGGCGCATGCAGCCGCGTGGGCCTGGCCTATCGCAACCTCGACGTGATCATTCCCTGGACGCTCAGCGACTACCTGGACATGAACGGCGAGCAGAAGGGCTGGTTCAACGAGCGCCTCAAGGAACACCTGAGCTGGCATTGTACGACCCAACTGCCGGGGTATCTGGATTGGCTGGATAGCCTGCAGGTCATGGTGGAAAACAACCAAGTGACCGAAGCGGCGCTGCAAGCCCGGACCCAGGAAGCCAAGGACGCCATCGCCCAGACCGCCAGGGAAATCACCCCGTCTGCCATCGAGCTCTTGCAGGGCCTGGACGACAAGCAAGTGGCAGAAATGAATGATGCGTTTGCCAAGGATCAGCGCAAGCGTCAGGACGAATACCTCAAACCATCCCTGGATCAGCAGATCAAGGAGCGTGCCCAGCGCATGGAGAAACGTTTGGATGACTGGCTGGGTCCGTTGAGTACAACTCAAAAGCAACGGGTAGCCGACTGGTCCAAGGCACTGGGTGACCAGAACACCCAATGGATCGCCAACCGTGCGCATTGGCAGAAGCAATTCAGCGCGGCGGTTGGACAACGCCAGAGTCCGGAGTTCGCGCAGCGCATCGAGACCCTTCTGGTAAATAGGGAGAGTTTGTGGACGCAGGCTTATCGCCAGGCTTACGCAAAAACCGAAGCACAGGCGCGGTCGCTGTTTGTTGATTTGATGGCTGAAAGTACTCCTGCTCAACGGGAGCGGTTGCTGAAGAAGATCAAGGGAGTGCGAAAGGACTTCACTGAACTGAAATGCTTAAAGGCGGCGCTCTAGGAACGAGCTTGTTCCGGGCGGCGCTCTGACGATGGTCGTCAACGGTAACGCTGGAAACCTGACACCCTGCGGTGCCTTCAAGTCCCTTGTCGCAACCTCGCCCGGAACAAGTTCGCTCCTACATTTTCAACGCTTCAGGCAATCTGCGCTTTTGACGCTACTTCATCGAACGTCAGCTCAGCCAGCGCATCGTCCTGCTCATCCAGGACCTGGCGCGGGTGGTCATTACCCGGAATACTGCTGTCGATCAGGCTCAACAAACTAGAACCTCGCGCAGTCAAAATGTAGTTGGACCCCGACCCCCCCTGCTCGTCTGGCCGAGGTTCAATATAGCCGCGCTCCAGCAGCAATTTTTCGTACTCACCTGCCACCGCTTTCAGGTGATCAAGGTTTTCGCTTTCTGCACCTTCAGTCGCCTTCGCCGCTGCGTACTTTTCTGCATAGGCACGGGGCGCGAAGCTTGTGTCATCGCCCTGCACTTCATGCAGCAAGCATTCAATCAAATCCCAGTTATAAGTCGTCATCCTGATTTAACCTCCAAGCCAGAGAGTTAGATGGCCTTCATAAAGTTTGACCTGCGCCGGCCCTGGCCGTTCAGCCTGGATTTTCAACGGCATCGACTGGCGGTGTGTCGAATTGGGCGCGGACCAGACGACTAGTTGGTGTCAGTCACCTCCCAGCTAAGCGCAGGAGAACCCACCATGAACGTTCAGAATCATCCGGTCGTGAGCCGGGAAGAATGGATTGCCGCGCGCCGGCAACACCTGGCCCATGAAAAAGCCTTCACTCGGGAACGCGACAAACTCAGTGCCGAACGCCGCGCCTTACCATGGGTCAAGATCGACAAGGACTACCACTTCCAGGGCCCTGCCGGTGAATTGAAACTGGCTGACCTGTTTGGCGGCCATAGCCAGCTGATCATCTACCACTTCATGTTTGCAGAGGGCTGGGACGAAGGGTGCCCAGGCTGTTCGTTCCTGAGCGATCATATCGACGGAGCCAACCAGCACTTGACCCATCACGACGTCGCCGTGGTTGCGGTTTCTCATGCGCCCTATGCCCAATTCGAGGCTTTCAGGCAACGCATGGGCTGGAAGTTTGACTGGGTGTCATCACAAGGCGGCAATTTTAACTACGACTTTGGGGTTTCGGTACGGGCCGAGGATATCGCTGCGGGAAAAGCCACCTACAACTACGAAAGGTCTGACAGTGCAGAGAAAGAACTCCCTGGCCTCAGCGTCTTCTATCGCAACGAAGCCGGAGAAATTTTCCACACTTATTCCACCTATGCCCGGGGCCTCGACCTGTTGGTTGGCGCTTACAACTATCTGGATCTTACGCCCAAGGGCCGCAATGAAGAGAAAATCATGGAGTGGGTGCGCCACCACGACCGCTATGAGAAGCAAGCACCGGCCAGTTGCTGCCACCGCTGAATGTTTGGGCGGCCGCGTTTCTGAACTTTTTGCGCCTCTGGATGCTCAACCCGTTATACCGCCTTAACCGGAAACGAGGCCACCCCCATGAAGACACTGCTGAAGATCACGCTTGCCGCCATGCTTGCCTGCGCCCTGCCTGTTTGGGCCTGTACGCCCGAAGAAGCCACAGCCAAACGCGAACAGTTGGCCAAAGAAGTTACGCGGCTGACCGAGCAAAATCCGGCAAAAGCCAAGGAGATCAACGACGAGTTGCAGAAGATGGATCTGGGGACTGCCAGTGCGGATTTGCCGGACAAGTGCCAGTTGATTGATCAGCGGCTCAAAGAGATGAGTTCGGCAGAAAAAAAAGCTGAGAGCTAGCAACAAGATCAGAAGACGTAAAAAACCCGGACACTGGTCCGGGTTTTTTATGCATCGCTTTTACCGCTTATTCAGTGGCCGGCGCTTGCGGCTTGCGGCGCTTGAGCGGGGCCATGCCGTCCTTGCTGACCAGCGACAGGGCGTCGGTCTTCGGACGGTTGGCGATTTTGCGCTTGGTCGGCGCCTTGGCGCCGGTTTTCTTCTTGTCGCCTTTGGCGTCGACCTTTTTCTTCTTCACGCCAACAGCCTTGCCCGAAGCCTTGACCTTCTTCGGTCCGCCGTAGGTGCCTTTAACTTCCTTGATGGTACGGCGCTCGAAGCTCTGCTTGAGGTAGCGCTCGACGCTCGACATCAGGTTCCAGTCGCCGTGGCAGATCAACGAGATCGCCAGGCCATCGTTACCGGCACGGCCGGTGCGACCAATACGGTGTACGTATTCGTCGCCGCTGCGTGGCATGTCGAAGTTGATCACCAGGTCCAGGCCATCGACGTCAAGGCCGCGAGCTGCAACGTCAGTTGCCACCAGGATCTTCACGCCGCCCTGCTTCAGGCGGTCGATGGCCAGCTTGCGGTCTTTCTGGTCCTTGTCGCCGTGCAACACGAACGCTTTGTAGTCCTGCGCCACCAGGCGACCGTAGATCCGGTCGGCCATGGCGCGAGTGTTGGTGAACACGATGGCCTTCTGGTAGGTCTCGTTGGCCAGCAGCCAGTTGACGATTTGCTCTTTGTGCTGGTTGTGGTCAGCGGTGATGATCTGCTGACGAGTGGTCGCGTTCAGGTCACTGACGTTGTTCAGTTGCAGGTGCTCAGGGTTGTTCAGCACCGCGGCGACCATCTCCCGCAGGCCCGAACCACCGGTGGTCGCGGAGAACAGCATGGTCTGCTGACGGTTGGTGCACTCTTGCACCAGACGCTGGACGTCCTCGGCAAAGCCCATGTCGAGCATGCGGTCGGCTTCGTCGAGCACCAGCACTTCGACTTCCTTGAGGTCGAGGTTGCCGGCGTTCAGTTGCTCGATCATCCGCCCCGGCGTACCGATCAGGATGTCCGGCACCTTGCGCAGCATGGCAGCCTGGACCTTGAAGTCTTCACCGCCGGTGATCAGGCCGGACTTGATGAACGTGAACTGGGCGAAGCGCTCGACTTCCTTGATGGTCTGCTGGGCCAGCTCGCGGGTCGGCAGCAGGATCAGGGTCTTGATGCTGACGCGGACTTTAGCCGGGCCGATCAGACGGTTGAGGATCGGCAAAACGAAAGCAGCGGTTTTGCCGCTACCGGTTTGCGCAGTCACCCGCAGGTCACGCCCTTGGAGCGCCAGCGGAATAGCCGCTGCTTGCACAGGCGTTGGCTCGACAAATTTAAGCTCGGCCACGGCTTTGAGCAGGCGTTCGTGCAGGGCGAATTGGGAAAACACGGGTGCTACCTCGAAGAAATACAAAAAAACAGCTGCATAGGTTACCGGTTTCGAGAGCGTAGGCCGAGTTTCTTTATACAAACAGCGCTAATCAGCAGCTTTTTTGTTGCCTTGTTTGTCTCAAGACGTAATACGAAGCGTCTTAAATGCTCTAATCGACCCGTCGCGTCCTACAGAAGAACCGTTTTAGCTTATGGATATCAAACAGCTCTGGCTCAACGTCCAAGACCTTTGGGGTGCCCTAGATCAGCACCCGCTCCTGCATTCCAGCCTGGCGCTGGTGGTGTTGCTGGTGGTTGCCCTGGTCCTCGGACGAGTGGCGCGCTACCTCATCCTGCACGCCGCCAAACTCCTCGGGCGTCAGCCAGCCATGCACTGGATGAACGACCTGCGGCACAACAAAGTCTTCCATCGCCTGGCACAGATGACCCCGTCGCTGGTCATCCAGTTCGGCCTGCATCTGGTTCCAGAGCTGAGCAAAACCAGCTTGGTCTTCCTCGGTAACGTCGCACTGGCCTTCACCATCCTCTTCCTGCTGCTGGCGTTCAGCGCCCTGCTCAGCGCCTTGCTGGACATCTACGCGCGCACCGAACACGCACGCACCCGCTCAATCAAAGGCTACGTGCAACTGACGAAAATGGTGTTGTACGTGTTTGGTGCCATCATCATCGTAGCCACCCTGATTGATCGTTCGCCGCTGTTGCTGCTGTCGGGCCTGGGCGCCATGTCGGCGGTGATCCTTTTGGTCTACAAGGACACCCTGCTGTCGTTTGTCGCCAGCGTGCAACTGACCAGCAATGACATGCTGCGGGTCGGCGACTGGATCGAAATGCCGCAGGTCGGCGCCGATGGCGACGTGGTCGACATCACGCTGCACACCGTGAAGGTGCAGAATTTCGACAAGACCATCGTGTCGATCCCGACCTGGCGCCTGATGTCCGAGTCATTCAAGAACTGGCGCGGCATGCAGCAGTCTGGTGGACGACGGATCAAGCGCAGCCTGAACATCGACGCCAGTGGCGTGCGCTTTCTGCGCGATGACGAAGAGCTGAAGCTGTCCCAGGTGCATCTGCTGACCGACTACATCAGTCGCAAGCACGCCGAACTCAAGGCGTGGAACGAAGCCCAGGGCAACGTCGCGGCGATGGCGGCCAACCGGCGGCGGATGACCAACATAGGCACATTCCGCGCCTATGCCCTGGCGTATCTGAAGAGCCATCCGGAGGTTCAGCCGAACATGACCTGCATGGTCCGCCAGATGCAAACCACTGCCCAGGGCATTCCGCTGGAGATTTACTGCTTCACCCGCACCACGGCGTGGGCTGAATACGAGCGGATTCAGGGGGATATTTTCGATTACCTGCTCGCGGTGCTGCCGGAGTTTGGCTTGAGTCTTTATCAGCAACCCAGTGGCGGGGATTTGCGAGCGGGTCTGTTGCCGGCTGTGCTAGGCGCGAGTGCGGTTCCAGAACCACAAAAACACGTCATGTAATACCGACTCTCACTTGTGGGAGCTCGCGAATGCGGTGTGCCATTGAACATTAATGTCGACTGACACACTGCATTCGCGAGCAAGCCCACAGTTTTTACTGTGCGACTGCCGGCCTTCGGATACCCAACCGACTGATCCACACCGCCGCCAGGATCACCATCCCACCAAAGAGCAGCCGTCCCAGTTCTTCATGCTGGTTCCAAATCAGCAGATTGAGCAACAACCCCACTGGCACGTGCAGGTTGTTCATCACCGCCAGCGTCCCGCCGTTGACCATGCACGCCCCCTTGTTCCACCAGTACAACCCGAGCGCGGTCGAGACCAGGCCGAGGAATACCAGTACACCCCATTGCAGCGGCGCCTCGGGCAGGAAGTCGGCTTTGCCGAACAGCAGGAATGCGGGGAGTGCCACGGCGAACCCGCCCAGGTAGAAGTAACCGAAACGCCGATAGTGCGGCAGATCGCTTGGGTGTTTAGCCACCAGATGTTTGTAGAGCACCTGCCCGGCGGCGAAGGTGAAGTTCGCCAGCTGCAGCAACAGGAAGCCCATGAAGAAGTCCGGGTTGATCCGGTCATAACGAATCACGGCGGCGCCCAGCACAGCTACCAGTGCAGCGACCAGGGCCCAGGGGTTGAAGCGGCGGTTCAGCGCGTCTTCAATCAGGGTTACGTGCAGCGGCGTGAGGATGGTGAACAGCAGCACTTCAGGCACGGTCAGTACCCTGAAGCTCAGGTACAGGCAGACGTAGGTCACGCCGAACTGCAGTGCCCCGATCAGCAGCATCCCACGCATGAACGCCGGCTCTACCGAGCGCCAGCGTGTCAGGGGGATGAACACCAATCCTGCCAGCACTACGCGTACCAGCACTGCGAAGTAGCTGTCGACATGCCCGGCGAGGTATTCGCCGATCAGGCTGAAGGAAAACGCCTGGATCAACGTCACGAAAAGTAGATAGCCCATGGGTCGCCTCGTTTTGAATGGCGGCGACGATAACGGTTTTTTTGGGTTATCGCAGTTTGAATTTTGTACATATCCATTGTTTGGGTGAGGGCTGATATTGGTTCCGCCCTTACGCAGGAATGGATATGTACAGGGTCAAAAAAACCATAGGCAAAAAAAAGCCCGATCTCGCTAAAGCGTTCAATCGGGCGGCAGCACTCAGGAGCACAAGTGCAAAGGGAGGTTCGATGCGCGTAAAAACCTTGAAGGGGTCACGCCAGGTCACTAGAACATCCAGCGATTATCTGACGATTAACATATCAAGCAACCTGGGCCAGCTTGGCTTTTGCCTGATTCAGGCCCTTCTCCTGGAAGTCCCCACCCAGGTTCATGCCTTCGGCATGGATGAAAGTCACATCGTTGATGCCGATGAACCCCATCACCTGGCGCAGGTACGGTTCCTGATGATCCGCCGGGCCGCCGGCATAGATCCCGCCGCGTGCGGTCAGCACGTAGGCGCGCTTGCCGCTGAGCAGACCTTGCGGGCCGGTTTCGGTGTATTTGAACGTCATGCCGGCACGCAACACATGGTCCAGCCAGGCTTTCAGGGTGCTAGGAATGGCGAAGTTATACATCGGCGCGGCCATCACCAGGACATCGGCGGCCAACAACTCGTCTGTCAACTGGTTGGAGCGTTCCAACGAGGCCTGTTCGCTGTCATTGCGCTGATCCGCCGGTTTCATCCAGCCACCCAGTAGCGTGCTGTCCAGGTGTGGCACCGGATTCGCAGCGAGGTCACGGACGGTGATCTGGTCGGCCGGGTGCGCGGCTTTCCACTGGCTGATGAAGGTTTGGGTCAGTTGACGGGAAACCGAATCTTGCTGGCGGGCACTGCTTTCGATGATCAGGACGCGTGACATAGGTTGTAGGCTCCATCTGAGAATGCTGTAAGACGATGGAGTGAAGGTTAAACAGAGCCATATCGATTAAAAAGCGCAAATAACTGCTACAACCCATCGATAAATTCGTTTATAAACTCAGCATACAGCTTGAGCTCGCACCTGTAGGAGTGAGTCAGTTCGCGATAGCGGTCGGTCAGTCCGCATTGTTGGACACGAGCACACCGTTATCGCGAGCAGGCTCGCTCCCACAGAGTCTTCCTCATCATCCTGAAGTTATTTCGGAGAGCAAGTCAGCTGGATGCGCATCTTGATAATGGTACGGGTGAACTTGGCGGTGGCGAAGCTGTGTTTCCCGGCGGGTACCTCGATCTTGCGAGTGCGCGGCGCTTCAGGGCCGTTAGTGAAGACCACCTTGCAGGTTGCATCGACAGTGCCGTAGTTGTTGACCTGGATGGAGGCAATGTCGCTATCCGTGTCGGAAGCGTTGTAGTCGATGCTCATGCCATTGAGCTGCTTGGTGACGTCGATCGGATAGGCAAAGGCAGTCAATGGCAACATCGCCAGCACCAGATAACAGAATTTTTTCATTCGGCAGTCTCCAATAAGTGCTGCCAGCTTAGGACAAGAGGAGCTCAACATGAAAGCGCCCCGCGTGACCCTTGATCAATGGCGAACGTTGCAGGCCGTGGTCGATCACGGCGGTTTCGCCCAGGCCGCCGAAGCGCTGCATCGCTCGCAATCGTCTGTCAGCTACACCGTAGCGCGTATGCAGGACCAACTCGGCGTACCACTGCTGCGTATCGATGGCCGCAAGGCCGTGCTGACAGAAGCCGGCGGGGTGCTGCTGCGCCGCTCCCGGCAGTTGGTGAAACAGGCGAGTCAGCTCGAAGACTTGGCTCACCATATGGAACAGGGTTGGGAAGCCGAAGTGCGCCTGGTGGTCGATGCCGCCTACCCGAGCGCACGCCTGGTGCGAGCCCTGACCGCATTCATGCCGCAAAGTCGCGGCTGTCGGGTGCGGCTGCGCGAAGAAGTGCTGTCCGGCGTCGAGGAAGTGTTGCTGGAAGGGGTTGCCGACCTGGCAATCACCGGATTTAGCATTCCAGGCTACCTGGGCGCGGAATTGAGCGACGTCGAATTTGTCGCCGTGGCCCACCCCGATCATCCACTGCATCGCCTGAACCGTGAATTGAGCTTTCAGGACCTGGAAAGCCAGATGCAGGTGGTGATTCGCGACTCCGGTCGCCAGCAACCCCGGGATGTCGGCTGGCTGGGTGCCGAACAGCGCTGGACTGTAGGCAGCCTGGCCACCGCAGCGACTTTTGTCAGCAGCGGCCTGGGCTTTGCCTGGTTGCCCCGGCACATGATCGAACGCGAATTGAAGGAAGGTTCGCTCAAGCTGCTACCTTTGGATCAGGGCGGTAGTCGTAATCCGAGCTTCTACCTGTATTCGAACAAGGACAAACCCCTGGGCCCGGCGACGCAGATCCTCATCGACCTGCTGCGCACCTTCGACACCGCGCCGCTGGATGCGCCGTTTGCGGCCCCAGAACAAGCCTGACATGGAGTGACTGCATGGCCTATTTTGAACATGAAGGTTGCAACCTGCACTATGAGGAATATGGCCGTGGCACCCCGTTGCTGCTGGTCCATGGCCTCGGCTCCAGCACCCTGGACTGGGAGATGCAGATCCCGGCGCTATCAGCCCGCTACCGGGTGATTGTCCCGGATATCCGCGGCCACGGGCGTTCCGACAAACCCCGCGAGCGCTATAGCATTACCGGGTTCAGCGCCGATCTGATCGCCCTGATCGAGCATTTGAATGTTGGCGCCGTGCATTATGTGGGCCTGTCGATGGGCGGCATGATCGGTTTCCAACTGGCCGTGGATCAGCCGCAGTTGCTCAAAAGCCTTTGTATCGTTAACAGTGCACCCGAGGTCAAACTGCGCAGCCGCGATGATTACTGGCAGTGGTTCAAGCGCTGGAGCATGATGCGCGCGTTAACCCTGGGCACCATCGGCAAAGCCCTGGGCGCCAAACTGTTTCCCAAGCCGGAGCAGGCCGACCTTCGTCAGAAGATGGCGCAGCGCTGGGCAAAAAACGACAAACATGCGTATCTCGCCAGCTTCGATGCCATAGTCGGCTGGGGCGTTCAGGAACGACTTTCCAGGGTCTCCTGTCCAACCCTGATCATCAGCGCAGACCGTGACTACACCCCGGTCGCCCTTAAAGAAAACTATGTAAAACTGCTGCCTGATGCGCGGCTGGTAGTGATTGCCGATTCGCGCCACGCCACCCCGCTTGATCAGCCCGAACATTTCAACAAAACCCTGCTCGAGTTTCTCACCGCAGTCGACACCACCACACTCAGGATCACTGACCCATGCTGAAAAAAATCGCCCTCGCCGCTGGCACCGTTCTGTTTGCCGCCAACCTGATGGCCGCCACACCCGCCAAGGCGCCGCACGTGCTGCTGGAAACCACCAATGGCCAGATCGAAATCGAACTGGACCCAGTCAAAGCGCCGATCAGTACCAAGAACTTTCTTGAGTACGTAGACAGCGGCTTCTACAACAACACGATCTTCCACCGCGTGATCCCTGGCTTCATGGTCCAGGGCGGCGGCTTCACTCAACAGATGCAACAAAAAGACACCAAGGCGGCGATCAAGAACGAGCACAAGAACGGCCTGGTCAACGTACGTGGCACCTTGTCCATGGCCCGCACTTCGGCGCCGGATTCGGCCACCAGCCAGTTCTTCATCAACGTCAAGGATAACGATTTCCTCGACCAGGGCGACGGCTATGCGGTGTTCGGCAAAGTCGTCAAGGGCATGGACGTGGTCGACATCATCGTCAACTCACCGACTACCATGCGCGGCGGCATGAAAGATGTGCCGGCGGATCCTGTGTTCATCAAGTCGGCCAAACGCATCGACTAAGCTGCACGGCCAGTACCGAGCGGCGCCTGTGACGGCGCCGTTCGCATTGTCAAAGGAGAGCCCGTGCGCGGGCGGAGAGCCGATGCTTTATCGCCGTTTTGAACAACTGATCGACATTTTCCGTGATGCACCTACGGCGGCACCGCCAGATCGGGTTCTCCCCTTCTACACCTATTACCTCAAGCAGGTTTGGCCGAGTTTCGCCGCCCTGCTGGTTGTCGGCCTGATCGGTGCGCTGATCGAAGTGGCTCTGTTCAGTTATCTGAGCCGCATCATCGATCTGACCCAGGGCACACCCAACGTCAATTTTTTTCAGGAGCATGGCATCGAACTGGCCTGGATGGCGGTGGTCGCTCTGGTCTTTCGGCCGATTTTTGTCGGCTTGCATGACCTGCTGGTGCACCAGACACTCAGCCCCGGCATGACCAGCCTGATCCGCTGGCAGAACCATAGCTACGTGCTCAAACAAAGCCTTAATTTCTTCCAGAATGACTTCGCTGGCCGCATCGCCCAACGCATCATGCAGACTGGCAACTCCCTGCGCGATTCCGCCGTGCAAGCGGTGGATGCGCTGTGGCATGTCCTGATCTATGCGATCAGTTCGCTGGTGCTGTTCGCCGAAGCCGACTGGCGCCTGATGATGCCCTTGCTGACGTGGATCGCGGCGTACATTGGCGCGCTCTGCTATTTCGTCCCACGGGTCAAGGAACGCTCGGTGGTGTCCTCTGATGCCCGCTCCAAACTCATGGGGCGGATCGTTGACGGCTATACCAACATCACCACGCTGAAGCTGTTTGCCCACACCAACTTCGAACAGCAATACGCCAAGGAGGCCATCGAGGAACAAACGGTAAAGGCCCAGTTGGCCGGCCGCGTCGTCACCAGCATGGACGTGGTGATCACCAGCTTGAACGGCCTGCTGATCGTCAGCACCACCGGCCTGGCGCTATGGCTGTGGACCCAGTCGCTGATCTCGGTTGGCGCCATTGCCCTCGCGACCGGCCTGGTGATTCGCATCGTCAACATGTCCGGCTGGATCATGTGGGTGGTCAACGGCATCTTTGAAAACATCGGCATGGTCCAGGACGGTTTGCAGACCATCGCGCAACCGGTCAGCGTGACCGACCGCGATCAGGCCAAACCGCTAACAGTGCCTCGTGGCGAGGTGCGTTTCGAACAGGTCGATTTTCACTACGGCAAGAAGAGCGGGATCATCGGCGACCTCAACCTGACCATCAGGCCGGGTGAAAAGATCGGTTTGATCGGGCCCTCCGGTGCCGGCAAGTCGACCCTGGTCAACCTGCTGTTGCGCCTGTATGACGTGCAAGGCGGGCGCATCCTGATCGACGGCCAGAATATCGCCGAAGTCGGTCAGGAAAGCCTGCGCGAGCGCATCGGCATGATCACCCAGGACACTTCGCTGCTGCACCGTTCGATTCGCGACAACCTGCTCTACGGCAAACCCGACGCCACCGACGCTGAACTCTGGGAAGCCGTGCGCAAGGCCCGCGCCGATGAGTTCATACCGCTGCTGTCGGACTCTGAAGGCCGTACCGGGTTTGATGCGCATGTGGGCGAGCGAGGTGTGAAACTCTCCGGCGGCCAGCGCCAGCGGATCGCCATTGCCCGGGTGCTGCTCAAGGACGCGCCGATCCTGATCATGGACGAAGCCACCTCGGCACTGGACTCGGAAGTCGAGGCCGCGATCCAGGAAAGCCTCGAAACCCTGATGCAAGGCAAGACCGTGATCGCCATCGCCCACCGGCTTTCGACCATCGCGCGGATGGACCGCCTGGTAGTGCTGGAAAACGGCAGGATCGCGGAAACCGGCAGCCATTCCGAATTGCTCGCCCATGGCGGATTGTATGCGCGGTTGTGGCAGCACCAGACGGGCGGATTCGTCGGGATCGACTGAGTTCCCCCCGCCCCTGTGGGAGCAACTTACAAACATAAAACCGCCATAGCCCCTTGACCACGCGCCCTGGCGGTTTTTTCGGCGCTGGCATTCCACAAAAATCCTGCTGTACTCAGGCAAGGTTCTGGAGACGAGCCTGTCGTAAATCTGCAGGATGCATAACTCGATACAGTCTCGATAGGAAGCCTATCAAGGACGCTCTCATGTCTCTGTTCAAACGTTCAGTTACTGAGTTGTTCGGCACGTTCTGGCTGGTGTTGGGAGGTTGCGGCAGTGCGGTCTTGGCCGCGTCTTCTCCGCTTGGAATCGGGGTACTGGGTGTGGCCCTGGCGTTTGGCCTCACGGTACTGACCATGGCCTTCGCCATTGGCCATATCTCCGGTTGTCATCTGAACCCGGCAGTCTCTGTCGGTTTGTACGTCGGCGGTCGATTCCCGGCCCGGGAACTGCCTGCCTACATCGTCGCTCAGGTGATCGGCGCGATTATCGCTGCAGGCCTGATCTACTACATCGCCAGCGGCAAGGAAGGGTTCGATCTGTCGGCGGGGCTGGCCTCCAACGGCTACGGCGAACACTCTCCCGGCAAGTACTCGATGGCGGCAGGCTTTGTCTGCGAGTTGGTAATGACGGCAATGTTCGTGCTGATCATCCTCGGCGCCACCGACAAGCGCGCGCCGGCGGGACTGGCACCAATCGCCATCGGCTTGGCCCTGACGCTGATCCACCTGATCTCGATCCCCGTGACAAACACCTCGGTCAACCCGGCCCGCAGTACCGGTCCGGCGCTGCTCGTTGGAGGCTGGGCGATCGCGCAGTTGTGGATGTTCTGGGTCGCGCCGTTGCTCGGTGCGGTGGTCGGCGGAGTGACCTACCGCTGGCTGGGCAAGGAAGACGGCTGAGACCGGGTGCGAGGATCATTCCTGTCGATAAGGCAGGGCGGTCCTCGCGTCCTCGGCGTAAGCCAGCACACCCCGACGCTCCTGCTGCAAGAAGTCTTTGACCGCCGACTTCAGACCGGGATGGCGCAAGTAGTGCCAGGAATGGGTGATCACCGGTTCAAAGCCGCGGATCAACTTGTGCTCGCCCTGAGCGCCGGCGTCGAAGCGCTGAAAGCCATTGGCGATGGCATAATCCATGCCCTGATAGAAACAGGTCTCAAAGTGCAGGCGGTCGAATTCCGCCAGGCAGCCCCAGTAGCGCCCGTAAAAACTGCCGCCCCCCACCAGGCTGAAGGCCATCGCCACCGGGCGTGCGCCCTGTTTGGCCAGGACCACCCGAATTGACTCGGGCATACGCTCGGCCAACAGGCTGAAAAACGCCCGCGTCAGGTAGGGCGCCTGTCGCCGCACCGCATAAGTGTTGGCGTAACAGGCATAGACAAAATCCCACTGCGCCTCGCTCAGTTGCCGCCCTTCCAGCCACTCGAACTCGATGCCCTGCCCCGCGACCTGCTCGCGTTCCTTGCGCATCTGCTTGCGCTTGCGCGAACTGAGGGCGTCGAGGAAATCCTGGAAATCCCGGTAACCACGGTTTTGCCAGTGGTACTGGCAGCCGATTCGCTGCAACCAGCCCGGCTGCTGCGCCAGTGCGGCATCGGTAAAAGGATCGGTGAAGTTGATGTGGGCGCTGGAAAGTCCTTCGATCTCCAGGTAACCCGGCAGGCTTTGCAGCAATTCAAAGCCTTCCTCCACGCTGGCCGCCAGCAGGCGCGGCCCGCTAACCGGGCTGAACGGCACGGCAGTCAGCAGCTTGGGGTAATAGTCGATACCCGCCCGCTCGCAGGCATCCGCCCAAGCGTGATCGAACACGTACTCACCATAGGAGTGCCACTTGCGGTAACTGGGGAGCGCGGCGATCAGCCGATCGCCCTCGACGTGCAACAGATGCTCGGGCTGCCAGCCGGAGTGCGGGCCGATGCTGGCGCTGTCTTCCAAGGCACTGAGAAAGGCATGGCGCAGAAACGGCTGGGCCTCCGGAACCAGGGCATCCCAGGTATGCGGGGCAATTTCGGACAGATTTTCCAGTCGCTGCAACGGCATAAATTCCTCTTCACCTGAATGCGTGAAAGCCCCGCGAGTATCGCTTATCGCGGCGCAAGCTACACGACCTATCCGACCGCAGTGCTCTGGAAAAGGCATTCCAGGCGAATTCGTATCGTCATCGCAACGCCATCACTTTGCCACCGCGCTGTCATAAACGATCGCGATACTGGCGCCTGTTTTTAGAGCGTCGGGGTCTACCCCGCCACTGTGTTCCGTCCATCAAAGGTCGGTTGTGCCCTGGATGGCTCAGTCATCCACTCTCATCTTCGGAGATTGATATGCGTCTTGCTTCCACGAAAACTGCGGCGGCCCTGTGTGGTGGTCTGTTGCTGGCCATGAGCGTTCCGGCCAGTGCCGCAGTCGACGCCAAACTGCTCGACATGCTCAAGGCAAACGGCTCGATTACCAATGCGCAATACAGCGAACTGCAAGCCGAGCTGGCCAGGGATCAGAAAGACCAGCAAATCGCCCGTCAGGCTCAGCAAGAGACCAACGAGCAGATCGCGGCCACCGCGAAGAAGACAGACGCACTGAGCACTTTCGACCAGAAACTGGCCTGGGCGGCCAAGACCCAGTTCAAAGGCGACGTGCGTTTCCGTCAGGAAACCATCAAGAACGATGGCGTTTCCAACAACCGGGATGCGAATCGCCAACGCGTTCGTGCCCGCCTGGGTGCCTACACCGAGATCAACCCGCAAGTCGACACCGGTATCCGTATCGCTACCGGCAACAACGACGACGCTCGCTCCACCAACCAGAGCCTGGACAACTACTTTGACAAGAAGTCTATCTGGCTGGACCAGGGTTACGTCGACTACCACCCAGACGCGATCAAGAACCTGCACATCGTAGGCGGCAAGATGCCGCAGCAATGGGTGAGCATGGGCGACATCATCTGGGATAGCGATATCAGCCCGGAAGGCCTGGCCGTCACTTACAAATACCCGCTGGGCGCGAGCACCGAACTGTTCGGCAGCGCCGGTCACTACACCCTCAAGGATAACGTCGACGGTGAAGGCGTGCAGTTCAAGCACGACCTGCGCCTGTACGCCGGCCAGTTGGGCGCGCGCTTTGCCATCACCGACAACCTGAAGCTGACCCTGGGTGGCAGCATCTACGGCTATGACAACGACGACGACATCACCGCAGGCGGCACCAGCATTCCATCGGTACTGGCCACCAACGGCAACACCCCGAACGAGCAATTCAAGCTGTACGAAGGCTTCGGTCAGCTGGACATCGGTGGCCTGGCAATGCCGCTGTCGTTGTATGGCCAGGTGGTCAATAACCAGGATGCCAGCAACGATCAGGACATGGGCTGGCTGGCAGGTGTGAAGACCAAGGTCTACGGTTTCGGCCTGGACTACAACTATCGCGACGTACAGCGTAACGCAGTGGTTGGCGCCTTCACCGACTCTGACTTCGCCAACGGTTTCACCGGTTCGCGCGGCAGCAAGCTGAAGGTGAGCTACGAGCTGGACAAGAACTTCTCCCTCGGCGCGACTTACCTGATGGCGAAATCCGACTACACCAACGCCACCTTGCGCGACTCGAAAATCAACACCCTGCAACTGGATGCTGAAGCCAAGTTCTGATAACCCGCTGTTCGGCTCGGGCAGGGATGCCCGAGTCGCCTTTCCAAACCCGCTTTGCGCTATCGGTCCCCATCATCCGTCCGATAGTGCATTGCGGGTTTTTTGCGTTCGCACATTCCCCCGTTCCACGGTAGGAGCGAGCTTGCTCGCGATGGTCGTGAGAGCGCCGCGGGGTGCCAGGCTCCCAGCGGCATTGTTGACGACCATCGCGAGCAAGCTCGCTCCTACAGTGAATGTGTATAGGTGGGTATGAACTTCAGCGCTTGCGCAGAAGCACGCTGCCGATCGAGTAGCCGGCGCCGAACGAGCTGAGCACCGCCAGCGAACCCGCCGCCAGGTCTTCCTGGTTCTTATGGAACGCAATCACCGAACCCGCAGAGCTGGTGTTGGCATAGGTATCAAGAATCACCGGTGCTTCTTCTTCCGTAGCCTCGCGGCCCAGCAGCTTCTTCACGATCAGGTGGTTCATGCTGAGGTTGGCCTGGTGTAGCCAGAAGCGCTTCACGTCAGTCACGTTCAACTGGTTTTCTTCCAGGTGAGTGGCGATCAGCTCGGCCACCATTGGGCATACATCGCGGAATACCTTGCGGCCTTCCTGCACGAAAAGCTTGTCCTTGGCACCGATGCCCTCTTGCGCCGCGCGGTTAAGGAAGCCGAAGTTGTTGCGGATGTTGTTGGAGAACTTGGTCAGCAGCTTAGTGCTGACGACATCGAATTGGTGTTTGGAGGTAGCGAGGTCGGCACGCTCGATGATCACCGCTGTGGCCGCGTCACCGAAGATGAAGTGGCTGTCACGATCACGGAAATTGAGGTGGCCGGTGCAGACTTCCGGGTTGACCATCAGGATGGCCCGGGCCTGGCCCAGTTGCACGCTGTTGGCTGCAGCCTGGATGCCAAAGGTCGCTGACGAACAGGCAACGTTCATATCGAAGCCGAACCCCTGGATGCCCAACGCTTCCTGGACTTCGATGGCAATGGCCGGGTAGGCGCGTTGCAGGTTGGAGCAGGCGACGATAACACCGTCGATGTCCGTAGCGGTCTTGCCGGCGCGTTGCAGAGCCTGCTCGGCAGCACCGATGGCCATCTGGCACAGCACCGACCATTCGTCATTCGAACGTTCCGGCAGACGTGGCGCCATGCGCCGCGGATCGAGGATGCCGTCCTTGTCCATGACAAAACGGCTCTTGATGCCAGAGGCTTTTTCGATAAACGCGGCACTGGACTCGGTCAAGGCTTCGACTTCGCCGCGAGCGATCGCTTCGGCGTTGTCGGCGTTGAAAAGCGCGACATAAGCGTTGAAAGACTGCACCAGCTCTTCGTTGGAAATGCTGTTGGCCGGGGTGTACAGGCCGGTGCCACTGATGACGACATTATGCATGGTCGTTTCTCTAATCTGTTCAGGCAGAAAGCATTGGCACCGACGTACCAACACACAAAGGGTCTATTCCCATCCGGGGGACGCAAACCTGGCATCGCTTTATTCCGGTGCGCCTGCAGCCGCGAAGGCTCAAAACCGCAGGGCCGGCGTTTATAGGCGCGAAGTTTGCCATAAAGCGCGGGGTTTGGCCCTATTTGCTGGATGAAACACGGACCCAATGTGGCAGGGAGCTTTTGTGGCGAGGGAGCTTGCTGCCGCTTGGGTGCGCAGCGCTCACAAAATTTGGGGGCCGCTGCGCAGCCCCGCGCGAGCAAGCTCGCTCGCCACAGGTAATCTTCCTTGCTACAGCGTTTATGGCTCGACTTGGGTCCACTGCTTATTCAGGCGCTTGTCCGAGATCGGCACCTTGGTGCCCAACTGCTGGGCAAACAGCGAAACCCGGTATTCCTCCAGCCACCAGCGATACAACTCCAGTTGCGGATCGCGCTTGCCTTCCTGGGCGTGCTTGTTCGCGCGAGTCTGGTATTGCGCCCACAGACCGGACAGTTCGCCACTCCAGACCCGATCCTTCTGCACCTGCGCGCCAAGTTTTTCGAAGCGCTGCTCGATGGCTTTCAAATAACGCGGCAATTCCTTGAGCCACTGCATTGGCGTCTCGCGCACAAAGCCCGGATACACGAGGTTGCCAAGTTGTTGCTTGATGTCGTTCAAGGCCACGGCTTGTGCCAGGTCGATCTTGCCCTTGAAGCGCTTCTGCAGACCATGCCAGAGCTTGAGAATGTCCAGGGTCAACCTCGCCAAGCGCTCGGCGTGCTCGGTCCACCCCCCGCGTTTGCGCTCAGCTAATGCCGCGAGTCCGGCGCCATCGCGGGGCAGCGGGTCTTCGCCCTCAAGAATGCAACTGTCAAGGCTGGCCAGCAGGATGTCTTCCACCAGGCTGTCGATGCGCCCCATGTCGCGGTACATCAACCCCAGCTCAGTCAGCCCCGGCAACTTGCCACGGAGGAATTTGGCCGGCTCCGCCAGTTGCTGCATCAGCAGGCGCTGCAAGGCGCGACGATGCTGGAATTCGGCTTCGGCCGGGGTCGAGAAACGCCCTTCCTTGACGGTGCCGGCTTCTTCCACCAACGCCGGGTAGACCGTCATCGACAGCCCGGCGATCTTCTGTTGGGTTTTCTCCGCCACTGCGGCAAACACCTTCGCCTCCACCGGCTGCTGACTTTTGGCAGTGTGCGGCACGGCCAGCGCGGCCTGACTGGCCTCGGCAAAACGCGCAGTCAGTTCGGCCAGATCGCGCCCCTCGCCGAGGAATTTGCCTTGGCCATCGACGATTTCCAGGTTCATGCGCAGATGGCTGTCAACCTGCTGCGCCGCCTCAGCCCAGGCTTCATCGCTGACCCGCGCGCCGGTCATGCGCAGCAATTCGCGCCCCAGTGCCTGGGGCAATGAGCCCTCGGCAAACGTCATGCGCTGCAGTGCGGCCTTGACGAAATCCGGCACCGGCACAAAGTTTTTCCGCAGAGCCTTGGGCAGGTTGCGCACCAGGGCTATGCACTTGGCCTCGATTACGCCAGGCACGAGCCATTCCAGGCGCTCCGGTGGCAGCATCGGTAGCAATGGCGCTGGCACGCGCAGGGTCACGCCGTCCCGGGGATGGTTCGGTTCGAAATGGTAACTGAGGGCCAGCTCCAGATCGCCGATGTGCAGGGTGTCCGGATAATGCAGCGCGGTGACTTCGCTGGCCTCCCGGGCCAACACGTCTTCCTCGCGCATGATCAGCAACTGCGCATCTTTCTGGCTGTTGACGCGATACCAGCTGTCGAAGGTCGCGGTCTGGTGGATCTCCGCCGGCAACCGCGCATCGTAGAAGGCGAACAGGGTTTCTTCGTCGGCCAGGATGTCGCGACGACGGGCCTTGGCTTCCAGTTCGTCGAGCTGTTCCAGCAACTGCGCATTGGCCGACAGGCATTTGGCTTTGGACTGAATCTCGCCCCGCACCAGGCCTTCGCGGATGAACAGCTCTCGCGAAACCACCGGATCGATCGGACCGTAATGCACCGGACGGCGACCGACCACGATCAGCCCGAACAGGGTGATTTGCTCGTAAGCCACCACCTGCCCGCGCTTCTTCTCCCAATGGGGTTCAAAGTGGTTTTTCTTGATCAGGTGGCCGGCCAGCGGCTCGATCCAGTCAGAGTCGATCTTGGCGACCATACGCGCATAGAGCTTGGTGGTTTCCACCAGCTCGGCGGTCATCAGCCATTGCGGACGTTTCTTGCCCAGGCCGGACGATGGATGAATCCAGAAACGTCGCTGACGAGCACCGAGGTAATCGCCCTCGTCGGCCTTCTGGCCGATCTGGCTAAGCAGACCGGAGAGCACGGCTTTGTGCAGTTTCGGGTAATCCGCCGGCTCTTTATTGAGGCTCAGTTGCATGTCGCGGCAGATCAGGCTCAGCTGGCGATGGGAGTCACGCCATTCGCGCAGGCGCAGGTAATTCAGGAAATTCTTGCGGCACCAGTTGCGCAGCGGGCTGGCGGTCAGTGCCTGGCGCTGCTCCTCGAAACCACGCCACAGATTGACCAGCCCGGCGAAATCCGAGTCCACATCTTTCCACTGGGCATGGGCCTGATCAGCAGCCTGCTGGCGCTCGGGTGGACGCTCGCGTGGGTCCTGGATCGACATGGCACTGGCGACTATCAGCACTTCCTGCAAGCTACCGAGCCTAGCGGCTTCAAGCAGCATACGGCCCATGCGCGGGTCTACCGGCAGCCGCGCCAGCTGGCGACCAAGCGGTGTCAGCTGGCTGTTGCGGTCTACCGCCGAGAGCTCTTGTAGCAGGTTAAAACCGTCGCTGATGGCTTTACCATCGGGTGGTTCGATAAACGGAAAATCGGTGATCTCGCCGAGGCGCAGATGCAGCATCTGCAGGATCACGGCAGCGAGGTTGGTGCGCAGGATTTCCGGGTCGGTAAATTCCGGGCGCCCAATGAAATCCTCTTCGCTGTACAGGCGTACGCAAATGCCCGGTTCGACCCGGCCGCAACGGCCTTTACGCTGATTGGCGCTGGCCTGGGAAATCGCTTCGATGGGCAGGCGCTGGACCTTGGCCCGATAGCTGTAGCGGCTGATACGCGCGGTGCCGCTGTCGATCACGTAGCGGATGCCGGGCACGGTCAGCGAGGTTTCCGCAACGTTGGTGGCAAGTACCACCCGACGGCCCGGGTGCGACTGGAAGATCCGCTGCTGTTCGGCCGGCGACAGCCGTGCGTACAGCGGCAGGATTTCAGTGTGCTTGAGCTGGGCCTTGCGCAGCATGTCGGCAGCGTCGCGGATTTCTCGTTCGCCGGGCAGGAACACCAGCACATCGCCAGGGCTTTTGCGCTCGCTGCGTTCGAACGCGGCAATTTCGTCGAGGGTGGCCAGGATCGCCTGATCCACGGTCAAGTCATCTTCGACGCGGTTACCCTCTTCGTCCTGCTCCAGGGTCAGCGGGCGGTACCAGGTTTCCACCGCAAAGGTGCGACCGGAGACTTCAACGATCGGCGCATCATCGAAATGCTTGGAGAAGCGCTCCAGATCGATGGTGGCCGACGTGATGATGACCTTAAGGTCGGGGCGACGGGGCAGCAGGGTTTTCAGGTAACCCAGCAGGAAGTCGATGTTCAGGCTGCGTTCGTGGGCTTCGTCGACGATGATCGTGTCATAGCGTTCCAGGTAACGATCGTTCTGGGTTTCCGCCAGCAGGATGCCGTCAGTCATCAGTTTAATCAGGGTGTTGGAATCGCTTTGGTCCTCGAACCGCACCTGATAGCCGACCAGCGCCCCCAATGGCGTACCCAGTTCTTCGGCAACCCGACTCGCCACGCTGCGGGCGGCAATTCGACGAGGTTGCGTGTGGCCGATCAGGCCATGCTGGCCACGGCCGATTTCCAGGCAGATTTTCGGTAACTGGGTGGTTTTACCCGAGCCGGTCTCGCCCGCGATGATCAATACCTGATGCTTGAGCAACGCAGCCTTGATCTCATCGCGCTTGGCGGCGATCGGCAGGCTGTCGTCATAACGCACCACCGGCAGGCTGGCACGCCGCGCCAGCACCTGGTCGCAGGACGCCTGCATGCGAGTCACCCACTGCGCCAGCTTGGCTTCGTCCGGCTTCTTGCGCAGCTCAAGCAGCTGCCGACGCAGCCGGTGGCGGTCGGCGAGCATGGCGTGATCGAGGTTTTTCAGCAGTTTGTCGATGGAGGGCGATTCGTCGGTCATCGGGTACGCAATTCAGTCGTCTAGTGGCGCAGGCGGACGATTGTCGCAGATTTTACGACCGCGCGCGGCCGATCGCGAGCAGGCTCACTCCCACATTTGACTGCGGCGCCCCCATTCTTGTGGTCGCAATAGTTCCAGTGTGGGAGTGAGCCTGCTCGCGATCGGCCGCGCAGCGGGCGCAACAAGTCACTCGTTATCGAGGCCCTTGCGCCGATACGGGAACACATCAATCACCTTGCCCGCCCGAATTGCCTCCTGCAGGCTTTTCCAGTAATCGGCGTTGTACAACTCGCCATGCAACTGATCGAACAGCTTCCTTTGCCCCGCGTCGGCAAACAGGAACGGCGGAAATTCTTCTGGGAACACATCCAGCGGCCCGATCGAATACCACGGTTCTGATGCCATTTCATCTTCAGGCGTGCGCGGTTGCGGGATATGGCGGAAGTTGGCTTCGGTCAGGAAGCAGATCTCGTCGTAGTCATAAAACACCACGCGGCCGTGACGGGTGACGCCGAAATTCTTCAGCAGCATGTCGCCAGGAAAGATATTCGCCGCCGCCAGTTGCTTGATCGCCAGGCCGTAATCCTCCAACGCTTCGCGAACCTGATCGTCATTGGCGTTTTCCAGGTACAAATTGAGCGGGGTCATCCGTCGTTCGGTCCAGCAGTGGCGGATCAGTACCGTGTCGCCTTCCACCGACACCGTGGAGGCTGCCACTTCAAGTAGCTCCTCCAGGCATGCCGGGTCGAACTTGCTCAACGGGAAACGGAAGTCGGCGAATTCCTGGGTATCGGCCATGCGGCCAACCCGGTCGACGCTCTTCACCAGGCGATACTTCTCAATCACCGTGGCGCGGTCGACGTTCTTCGACGGCGAGAAGCGGTCCTTGATGATCTTGAACACGGTAT
Organism: Pseudomonas violetae; assembly: GCF_023072615.1. Lineage (GTDB taxonomy): Bacteria > Pseudomonadota > Gammaproteobacteria > Pseudomonadales > Pseudomonadaceae > Aquipseudomonas > Aquipseudomonas violetae. Next base: position 398,698 of record NZ_JAKNRW010000003.1, on the reverse strand, counting down.
TGAAGCCCGGCAGGGTGAACACGCTCATCACCATGCCGCGCACGCCGGGTGCCATGATGAACTGGTCGTCGGTGTTGGCCAGGTGGTTGATCAGCGCCCGGTAAAATTCGGACTTTCCATGCTTGTAGAAACCGATCGAGGTGTACAGCTCGGCGATGTGCTTGCCCGGCAGTATTCGCTTGAGGAAGCCAATGAATTCGGCCGGCACCGGTACATCCACCATGAAATACGAGCGGGTGAACGAGAAAATGATCGACACGTCGGCTTCATCGGTGATCAGCGCATCAATCTGGATCCCGCGACCTTCACGGTGCAGCAGCGGAATCACCAGCGGCCATTGCTCGTCCCGGGTGTAGATGCGCCCCACCAGGTACGCACCCTTGTTGCGGTACAGCACCGAGGAAAACAGTTCGACGCTCAGTTCCGGGTCCTTGCAGACCCAGTCCGGCAAGTTCTCGCGCAGTTGCGCTTCGAGGCGGCGCAGGTCTCCTGGCAGGTCGGCGTAATCTTCGCCAAAACGGTAGTCGGAGAAAATGCTCGCGAGCATTCCGGACAACTGGCCCTGGGGCTTGTAGATGCGCGTTTGCGCGGCCCGAGCACGGCGCAGGCTCGGCCGGGTGGTGTGGATGAACATGCACCCGTCGCTGATCAGGTCATGGCTGAACAGCCCGCAGAAGATCGAGTTGTACCAGGTCTCGGACAGTTCATCGTCGAAGCGCAGGTCGATCAGGCTGATATACGCGCTCTTGACCAGCGGCCAGCAACTGACGTCCATCAACGCCTCGGTCTGGAAAGAGGAGCGCAGGCGTTCCACCGTCTCAGCGACTTTGTCTTCGTAGAGATTGATCCGCGCGGCCGATGCCGACTGCGTTTCCTGCCACTGGGCCTGTTCGAATCGCGCACGCGCACCGTCAGTGATCTGGCGGAAATGCTCGCGGTAATCGTCAAAGCCATCGAGGATCATTCGGGCGATATCGGCGGCTGGCCATTGCTGCGGCATAGGTAAAACCTCGGCGGCTGTTCTTGTCATTGGAGCCTGAGCTTAGTGGCCCTTTGTTACGCAACGCAACCATTGCCTTGTGCCCCGACTGGCGCGACACTTGCGCGCCAATCAAGGAAGGACCGTGCCGTGAACCCCGTCGATATTTTTCGCATGCTGTCGTTGGCAGCCATCTGGGGTGCGAGCTTTCTGTTCATGCGCATCATCGCGCCGGTCATCGGCACCGTGCCCACCGGGTTTTTTCGGGTGTCGATCGCCGCTGCCAGCCTGTTGGTGATCTTGGGACTGATGCGCATCAGCTGGGACTTTAAGGGCAAACTCAAGACAGTGATGCTGCTCGGGGTGATCAACTCCGGCATCCCGGCGACCCTGTATTCCGTAGCAGCCCAGGTGCTGCCGGCGGGCTACTCGGCGATTTTCAATGCCACCACGCCGTTGATGGGCGTGCTGATCGGCGGGCTGTTCTTCAGTGAAAAGCTGACTCCGGCGAAGTTGGGCGGAGTGTTCCTGGGATTGGTTGGCGTCGGAATCCTGACCCGTGCCGGGCCGGTGGCGTTCGATCTGCAGTTGCTGATGGGCGCCCTCGCCTGCCTGCTGGCCACGACCTGCTACGGTTTCGCCGGGTTTCTTGCCCGGCGCTGGCTGGATCAGGCCGGCGGTCTCGACAGCCGTTTGTCGGCGCTGGGCAGCATGCTCGGGGCGACCCTGTTCCTGTTGCCACTGTTCGGCTACAGCGTGATCACCCAGCCGCCGGCGAGCTGGGGTGGCTGGAGTGTCTGGTTATCGCTGCTGGGATTGGGCCTTGGGTGCACGGCGCTCGCGTACATCATTTACTTCCGCCTGCTGACTTCGGTCGGGCCGGTGAAGTCGATGACGGTGACGTTCATGATCCCGCCGTTCGGGGTGTTGTGGGGGGCCTTGTTTCTCGATGAACCGTTGTCGATGGCGCATATCTATGGCGGGGTGTTGATTGCCGTGGCGTTGTGGCTGGTGTTGAAACCGGCCAAGGTGGTTGGCCGGTAGTCCTTGGGGGTTGCTGATCATGCCTTCGCGAGCAAGCCCGCTCCCACAGAGGGGGCCGGCGTCAGCCAAACAACCAATACCCCAACAAAGCCAACACCACCGCCGCCAATACGGGCCGCAGCACACGGTAGGCCTTGGGATTGCGCCGCTTCCACTGCTTGATCACACCGCTGAATTTATCACTGGAATTCTTGCTCCAGGCATAGGCCTGGTTGATTCCGCCTACCCGTTCGTCATCCAGGTTCTGAGGCGCGGTTGCTCGGCCCAGCAAGCCACTGATCCAGCGGTTGACCCGGGTCATGAAGCGGTTGCTCAGCGGTCGTTCGATGTCACAGAACAGGATCACCCGGGTCATGTCGGTTTCGTTCTTGACCCAGTGCACATAGGTCTCATCGAACATCACATCTTCACCATCGCGCCAAGCGTACTCCTGGCCGTCGACGAAGATCCGGCACGCGTCGGAATTGGGCGTCGACAATCCCAGGTGATAACGCAACGAACCGGCAAACGGATCACGGTGCGGATTCAGGTGGCTGCCGCCAGGCAGCAAAGCGAACATGGCTCCTTTGACGTTGGGAATGCTGCTAACCAGAGCCACGGTTCTAGGGCACAACGTCTCGGCTGAAGGCAGTGGTTTGTCGTACCACTTGAGATAGAAACGCTTCCAGCCCTTCTTGAAGAATGAGCCGAAACCCGCATCGTTATTCTTCTCGGCTGCGCGAATGTAGCCCTCGTCAAACAGGTGCATCGCCTCGTCGCGAATCACCTGCCAGTTATCCTTGAGTACGTCCAGTTCCGGAAACTTGCTGCGGTCCAGGTAAGGCTTGGAAGGCACTCCCGAGAACAGGTACATCAAGGCGTTGTAAGGGGCGAACAAAGCCGAATGGTTGACGAACTGGCGCAGGACCGGCAGTCGCGCCTTGCCACGCAAATGCACATAGAGAGTGCTGCCCAGGAACAACAGTAACAAAGATGCCTTCGCGGCAAAGGAAAAGGTCATCAACAACTCCTTGATAATAGGCAACTCTGCACAACGCCATCTACCCGACGTGGCAGCCGGCCATGATAATCACTACCGGCATCGGGAAATACCCATGAAATTTAATATTCAGCGTTAAGGATTCAGTAAAAATAATTATTAGCACGGGATTGCGGAACGGGGGCTGACTTGGGTCAGGCCCCGCTCATGAACTGTAAAAACAAGATCAAAGATCGCAGACTCCGGCAGCTCCTGCAGGGGGACGCCTCGTTACGCCTGGTTCTCCTGGTCGGTGAACAGATCACTGAACAACATGCTCGACAGATAACGCTCACCGGAGTCCGGCAGGATAACCACAATGGTCTTGCCCTGCATCTCCGGAGTCTCGGCCAGTCTCACCGCTGCGGCCATCGCCGCTCCGCAGGAGATGCCGCACAAAATTCCTTCTTCCTGCATCAAGCGCAAGGCCATGGCCTTGGATTCGTCATCGGTCACCAACTCGACCCGGTCGACCATCGACAGATCGAGGTTCTTCGGGACAAAACCGGCGCCGATTCCCTGGATTTTATGCGGGCTTGGCTTGATCTCCTCGCCGGCCAGCGCTTGGGTAATCACTGGCGATACCACCGGCTCCACGGCCACAGAGAGAATCGGTTTGCCCTGGGTATTCTTGATATACCGCGAGATCCCGGTAATAGTTCCGCCGGTTCCTACACCCGCTACCAGCACATCGACCGCACCGTCGGTGTCGTTCCAGATTTCCGGACCGGTTGTTTTTTCGTGAATCGCCGGGTTGGCCGGGTTTTCAAACTGCGCAGGCATGAAGTGAGTGGAGGGATTGCTGGCGACGATTTCAGCGGCCTTTTCGATAGCGCCTTTCATGCCCTTGGCAGGTTCAGTCAAGACCAGCTCAGCGCCCAGGGCCTTGAGTACCTTGCGGCGCTCAATGCTCATGGAGGCCGGCATCGTCAGCAACAGTTTGTATCCCCGGGCAGCGGCAACGAACGCCAGGCCGATACCGGTGTTGCCCGAAGTGGGTTCGACGATGGTCATGCCAGGCTTGAGTTTTCCGGAGCTTTCGGCGTCCCAGATCATGTTGGCGCCAATCCGGCACTTGACCGAATAACCGGGGTTACGTCCTTCGATCTTGGCCAGGATAGTCACGCCGCGCGGTGCGATCCGGTTGATCTGCACCAAGGGCGTATTGCCGATGGAATGGGCGTTGTCAGCGAAAATACGGCTCATGGCTGGGTCCTTATACAGCATTGAAATAGCGCTCCAAGGTAAGCCTGTTGCTCGTGGTCGTCCAGTCAGGTCGAACGTCCTGTTACAACAACAGTCAATGGCTTTACATCGCTGGAGAATTGTCATCATGAAACGTCGCTACAGTTGGCCGCTATGGATCATTGCCGGGGTCGTCGTACTTCTGGTTGCGCTGCACATCGCCCTGCCCTACATGGTGCGCGACTACTTGAACGAGAAACTGGCCGACATGGGTGACTACCGCGGCCAGATCACTGACGTCGACCTCGCGCTATGGCGTGGTGCCTACAAGATCAACGGGCTGAAAATCGTCAAGATCGACGGTAAGGTCCCAGTGCCGTTCGTCAACGCGCCGTTGATCGACCTGTCCGTCAGCTGGCACTCGCTGTGGTACGACCACGCTGTCGTGGCCGAGGTGCAGTTCCTCAATCCCGAGGTCAACTTCGTAGACGGTGGCGCCAACAAGCAGAACTCCCAGACCGGCCAAGGCACCGACTGGCGCGCCCAGTTGAGCAAACTGGCACCGATCACCTTGAACGAAGTCCGTATCAACGATGGCAAGATCAGCTTTCGCAACTTTAACTCCAAACCACCTGTAAACATGAACGCCACCAAGGTCAACGCCAGCATCTATAACCTGACCAACGTGGTGGATACCGAAGGCCGGCGTGACGCCCGCTTCGAGGGCAAGGCCCTTTTGCTTGGCCATGCACCGCTGGAAACCACGGCGACCTTCGACCCGCTGAGCAACTTCGAGGACTTCGACTTCCGCCTGCGGGCACGGGACATCGAACTCAAGCGCATGAATGATTTCGCTTCTGCCTATGGCAAGTTCGACTTCAACGCAGGACATGGCGATGTGGTCATCGAAGCCGAAGCCAACAAGGGTCAGCTCAAGGGTTACATCAAGCCGTTGCTCAAGGACGTCGATGTCTTCAATTGGCAGCAAGACGTGGAAAACAAAGACAAAGGCGTATTCCGCTCCATCTGGGAGGCCATCGTCGGCGGTTCGGAGACGGTGCTGAAGAACCAGGGCAAGAACCAGTTTGCCACCCGTGTCGAGCTGAGCGGCAATGTGCACCGGCAAGATATCGACGCATTCCAGGCGTTTTTGCAGATTTTGCGCAACGGATTCGTTCAGGCGTTTAATGCCCGGTACGAGCGGCCGAAGCCGGATGCGGGTTGAGTCACTAAGTGACGCTCCATTCAGAGACTGAATAATCCGTCTGCGTTCACAGTCGACCGGCCTGCGCGTTATAGTCGGGCATTACATTTAATTCGCCCGTCCCGCCCTGCTTCGCTCAGGTCGGCGTCACCGTTCGAGGATTAGCAGATGAAGTTCGAAGGCACCCAGGCCTACGTCGCCACCGATGACCTGAAGCTGGCGGTCAACGCCGCCATCACCCTGGAGCGGCCGCTGCTGGTCAAAGGAGAGCCAGGCACCGGCAAGACCATGCTCGCCGAGCAACTGGCCGAATCCTTTGGCGCCAAGCTGATCACCTGGCACATCAAGTCCACCACCAAGGCCCATCAGGGTTTGTACGAATATGACGCGGTCAGTCGCCTGCGTGATTCGCAACTGGGCACCGACAAGGTTCACGACGTCCGCAATTACTTGAAAAAGGGCAAGCTGTGGGAGGCGTTCGAGTCCGAGGAGCGAGTGATCCTGCTGATCGACGAGATCGACAAGGCCGACATCGAGTTCCCCAACGACCTGCTGCAGGAACTCGACAAGATGGAGTTCTACGTCTACGAAATCGACGAGACCATCAAGGCCAAGAAGCGTCCAATCATCATCATTACGTCCAACAATGAAAAAGAGCTGCCGGACGCTTTCCTGCGCCGCTGCTTCTTCCATTACATCGCCTTCCCGGATCGCACCACGCTGCAGAAGATCGTCGACGTGCACTACCCGGACATCAAAAAAGACCTGGTCAGCGAAGCGCTGGACGTGTTTTTCGATGTGCGAAAAGTGCCGGGCCTGAAGAAGAAGCCTTCGACTTCGGAACTGGTCGACTGGCTGAAGCTGCTGATGGCCGACAATATTGGCGAGGCCGTGCTGCGCGAACGCGATCCAACCAAGGCCATTCCACCCTTGGCTGGCGCCCTGGTGAAGAACGAACAGGACGTGCAGTTGCTGGAGCGCCTGGCGTTCATGAGCCGTCGCGGTTCGCGCTGATCCCTCTTTTAACAAGATAGAGGGCGATAGCCATGCTGCTCAACCTGTTCAATGAAATGCGCGCCGCCAAGGTGCCGGTCTCGGTGCGTGAGCTGCTGGACCTGATCAACGCACTGAAACAGCGCGTAACCTTTGCCGATATGGACGAGTTCTACTATTTGTCCCGGGCGATTCTGGTGAAGGACGAAAAGCATTTCGACAAGTTTGACCGCGCCTTCGGAGCGTACTTCAACGGCCTGGAAAAACTCGATGACCACCTGCAGGCGTTAATCCCTGAAGAATGGCTGCGCAAGGAGTTCGAACGGTCCCTGACGGACGAAGAGCGCGCGGCGATCCAGTCCCTCGGCGGCCTGGACAAGCTCATCGAGGAGTTCAAGAAACGCCTCGAGGAACAGAAGGAACGTCATGCCGGCGGCAACAAGTGGATCGGTACTGGCGGCACCAGCCCGTTCGGTTCCGGCGGCTTCAATCCGGAAGGGATTCGTGTCGGTGATGCGGGTAAGCGCCAAGGCAAGGCGGTCAAGGTCTGGGACCAGCGCGAATACAAGAACCTCGACGATTCGGTGGAGCTGGGCACACGCAACATCAAGGTCGCGCTGCGCCGACTGCGTAAATTTGCCCGCCAGGGTGCGGCCGAAGAACTGGACATCGACGGCACCATCGACCACACCGCGCGCGATGCCGGGCTGCTGAATATCCAGATGCGTCCGGAACGACGCAACACGGTCAAACTGTTGCTACTGTTCGACATCGGCGGCTCGATGGACGCCCACGTGAAGATCTGCGAGGAACTGTTCTCGGCCTGCAAAACCGAGTTCAAACACCTGGAGTACTTCTATTTCCACAACTTCATTTATGAATCGGTGTGGAAGAACAACATGCGTCGCACGTCCGAGCGCACTTCGACCCAGGACCTGCTGCACAAGTATGGCGCCGACTACAAAGTGATCTTTATCGGGGATGCCGCGATGGCCCCCTACGAAATCACCCAGGCTGGGGGCAGCGTCGAACACTGGAACGAAGAAGCCGGTTATGTGTGGATGCAGCGCTTCATGGAGAAGTACAAGAAGGTCATCTGGATCAATCCGTATCCGAAGGACACCTGGGGTTATACGTCCTCGACCAATATTGTGCGGGACTTGATCGATGACCAGATGTACCCGTTGACGTTGCGCGGGCTGGAGGAAGGGATGCGGTATTTGTCCAAGTAGTTTGTTGTCTGGTCGAACGCTTTCGCGAGCTAGCCCACTCCCACAGTCGATCTGCGGTGTAGCAAAAATCTACTGTGGGAGTGGGCTAGCTCGCGATGCTTTTTGCCGGCACGATCCTTTGATCTCAGAGCCCACGCACATCCCTGTCCTCAATCGGCCGGCTCTGGCGCAGACGCTTGCCACCCAGCACCACCCAATCGATCAGCCGGAACAGGCACTCAATGCCGAACGACAGCAGCAAGGCGCCGCTCATGCCCCAGATCATCGCTTCCGGCGTCAGCAGAATCTGATAGCTGTAGCCGTTCCAGGTTTCCTTGCGGATGTCCGGATCAGCGGCCAAGGCGACTTGCAGCACGCGGATGTACCACGGGCCTTGCATGGCCTGGAATTGTTTATCGAGGGCCAGTTGCCGCGTGAGCAGAATGCTCAGGCTGTCGGCATCGCTGCGGAAAATCGGGTCTTCGCTGACGCGGTAGTGGTTCACCAGCGCTTGCATGTCGCCCTTGAAGAACTGATTGGCCGTGCCCTGAAAACCACTCAGGCTGGTCTGCGCCTCTATCAGGTGCGCCTCGACCCGCTTGGCATAATCATTGATGAAACCCGGCACCTGCACCCCGATCAACAGGCCCGCCGCAAACAACACTAGCCGTAGATAACTGAGCAACATCGGGAAGATCCTTATGCGGTCTTGCCCTGGCTGACGCATTCACCACGTCGCCACAGGCTCCACTGGCCCGGTTCGTAGCGGGTCCAGGTTTCGTTTTCGGTCAGCGGTTCGGTGGCGATCACCGTCACCACGTCATTGGGCGTGGTTTCCGCCTGGAAGTCGACGATCACGTCGACGTCCTTCAACCGCGCCGGGCCGAACGGGGCTCGACGGGTGATCTGGGCCAGTTTGGTCGAGCAATAGCAGAACAGCCAGTCGCCATCACTGAGCAGACAGTTGAATACGCCCTTGCTACGGTACTCGGCGCAGGCGGCGACCAGATCGGGTAACAACTCTTCGACTTCAACCGGCTCGGGAAATGCTGCGCGCACCCGGTTGAGCAGGTCGCAGAATGCCGCCTCACTGTCAGTATCGCCCACAGGGCGGTAGAAACTGGTGATTGGCTGGAAATCGGCAAGCTGGCCGTTGTGCGCGAAACACCAGTTGCGCCCCCACAATTCGCGGACGAACGGATGAGTGTTGGACAGGCAGACCTTGCCGACGTTGGCCTGACGGATGTGCCCGATCACCACTTCGCTCTTGATCGGATAGCGCTGCACCAGGTTTGCGACCTCGGACTCGCAGCTCGCGGCCGGGTCCTGGAATAGCCGCAATCCACGACCTTCATAGAAGGCGATGCCCCAACCGTCACGGTGCGGGCCGGTACGCCCGCCGCGCTGCATCAGCCCGGTAAAGCTGAACACGATATCGGTCGGGACATTGGCGCTCATGCCCAATAACTCACACATGCTCGGACTCTCGATGAAAGGCTGGGGCAAGGTTACAGACGGGGTTCGACCCGCAAACGTTGAGGGTTGCTGGGTACCGGGGGACGGCCATAGCGATCATCGCCGGCACCGCCGAACAGATGCTCGTCTTCAGGCTCGTCGGCCCGGGCGGCGGCCTGGACAGCAGCGGTCTGGGCCTTGCGGGCGTTGGCTGCGCGTTCCAGGGGGAAGCGGATCGCCACGTAGACCAAATAGATGCCGAACACGATCATCCCGTACAGCAACAGGTCGCCAATGGCTCGCCAGGCGTTGTTGCCCACTTTGAACATCAAGTCCAGGGCGGTGATGGCGACAGCCGGGGCGACTTTGGCCTTCACCGGATCGATCACGGTCGGGCTGAACAGCAACACGGCCACCAGCAGTCGCAGCGGCTCGCGCAGCCAACGCCACATCCAGCGGGTCAGGCGCATCCATACCAGCAGGCAGCCCAAAGCGGCAAAGGCGTAGAAGCCCCAGGCGATCAGATAGTCGTTCTCGGTCATGGTGTCCATGGCAAGGCAGGCAAAGAGACGCTTATAGTAACGACTTTTCGCACGTCAGGCTTGTCCCAATACCTCAGGACAAGACACAGCCTCTGTAGGAGCGAGCTTGCTCGCGATGACTGGAGACCCGTCAACACGGATGTTGAATGTTCCGGCCCCATCGCGAGCAAGCTCGCTCCTACAAGGTCTGCAGAGCAAATCCTATTTTTTGTACATTGTCCGAGACTTCTTCATGCCTCCATCCGCCAATATTTACGACGCACCCATTGCCCACAAGGCTGAAGGTCCAGACCCGTATGCCTGGCTGCAGGAACGCGACACCGACCCGGTGCTCGACTATCTGAAGGCTGAAAACCATTATCAGGAAACTCAGACCGCCGATCAGGCCGGCCTGCGTGAAAGCCTGTTCGAGGAGATCAAGGGGCGGATCCTCGAGACCGACCTGTCCCTCCCCTCGCCTTGGGGCCCGTACCTTTATTACACCCGTACCACCGCCGGTGACGAGTACGCGCGTCACTACCGCTGCCCGCGCCCGGCCGATGACAGCCTGCAACTCGACGAAAGCCAGGAACAGCTGCTGCTGGACCCGAACGAGCTGGCCAAGGGCGGCTTCTTTTCCCTGGGGGCATTCAGCATCAGCCCGGACCATCAGCGCCTGGCCTACAGCATCGACTCCACGGGCGACGAGATCTACACGCTATTCGTGAAGGAATTGTCCAACGGCCGCGTCAGTGAACTGGAGTTCGAGGACTGCGACGGCAGCATGACCTGGGCCAACGACAGCCTGACGCTGTTCTTCGCAGAGCTCGACGACACCCATCGCCCGCACAAGCTGTACCGCTACCGCCTCGACGGCACGGCGGCCGAGGAGGTGTTTCATGAACCGGACGGGCGATTCTTCCTGCATTGCTACCGCTCCAGTTCCGAGCTACAACTGCTCCTCGCGCTGGGCAGCAAGACCACCAGCGAAGTCTGGATACTCGACGCTGAGCAGCCACATCAAGGGTTCACCTGCGTTGCTCCGCGCCGGGAAGGCCATGAATACGACGTCGACCACGGCGCGCTCGATGGCCAGTGGAGCTGGTTTATCCGAACTAACCGCGACGGCATCAATTTCGCCCTGTACCACGCTGACGATACGGGCATGGCCCCGACCGAGGAACAGTGGCAGAACCTGATTCCCCACAGCCACCTCACAATGATCGATGGCATGAGCCTCAATGCCGGGGCCATGACCCTGAGCCTGCGGGTCGGTGGGCTGCCGGTGATTGAAGTGCATCCGCAGGATCTGCCCAGCTACCGCGTGCAGTTGCCCGACGCGGCTTACAGCCTTCACGTGCAGAACAGCCTGGAGTTCGCCAGCCAGCGGATCCGCCTGCGGTACGAAGCGTTGAACCGGCCGGCGCAGATCCGCCAGTTGGACCTCGCCACCGGCGAACAAAAGGTACTCAAGCAAACCCCGGTGCTCGGCCCGTTCGATGCCGATGCGTACGTCAGCCAGCGCCTGTGGGCAACGGCCCCCGACGGGACGCAGGTGCCGATCAGCCTGGTGGTCAAGCGCGAGGCCCTGGGCCAACCGACTCCGTTGTATCTGTACGGCTACGGCGCGTATGGCGAAAGCCTCGACCCATGGTTTTCCCACGCACGCCTGAGCCTGCTGGATCGCGGAGTCGCGTTCGCCATTGCCCACGTGCGTGGCGGCGGCGAACTCGGCGAAGCCTGGTACCGTGCTGGCAAGCAGGAGCACAAACACAACACCTTCAGCGACTTCATCGCTTGCGCCGAGCACCTGACCGCCAACGGCTACACCACCGCCCCGCAGTTGGCGATCAGCGGCGGCAGTGCCGGCGGCCTGTTGATCGGTGCGGTGCTCAACCAGCGGCCCGAGTTGTTCGGCGTGGCCATTGCCGAAGTGCCGTTCGTCGACGTGCTCAACACCATGCTCGATCCGGACCTGCCGTTGACCGTCACCGAGTACGACGAGTGGGGCAACCCTGAAGAACCCGGGGTGTACGAGCGCATCAAGGCGTATGCACCTTACGAAAACGTGACTGCCCAGGCTTATCCGGCAACCTTGGTGATTGCCGGCTACAACGACAGCCGCGTGCAGTATTGGGAGGCTGCGAAGTGGGTGGCTAAATTGCGCGCAACCAAGACTGACACCAACCCACTGCTGCTCAAGACCGAACTGGGTGCCGGGCATGGCGGGATGAGCGGACGTTATCAGGGCTTGCGTGACGTGGCGCTGGAATACGCATTTGTGTTCAAGGTGCTGGGCATCGCCTGACACCACGCCAAATTTAACCGCCGGGAGATTTGATCTTCGTGCTGTTCTGCTCAAGGCCCGGCAATGTCTGGTCCTTGGGCGGATTGGGCATTTCGATCGGCGGTAGCAAAGGGGCGCCGCCACTGCCGGCGCCCGCCGTGGACACGCTGGTCGGAGTAATTTGTGGGTAAGGTGTCGGTGTCGCGGTACCCGGCGACCCGAGCATTGGCGCCGGGCTGGTAGGAATGGTTTGCAGTTCCTGGGCCTGCACTGCAGTTATCGAGAGCGCGGCCAAGGCAATGACCGTTAGAATGGTGCGCTTCATCAATGGCTCCGTTAGCCTTGTTGTTTGCTCAGGCTACTCCCAACTGCGCGTGTTTGCCCTCCCCTATGCCCAATCTACTCAAGCCAACTTTTCTCAAGAGAGCCCCATGAAACGTTTCGTTCTGCTCGACACCACCCCCATCCCTGAAAATGGCGGTGCCCTGTGCCTGTTCGAGTACGGCGAAGACTTCGTCATCAAGATCCAGGGTGGTGACGGTGGGCAGTTGATGAACACCCGCATGCACGGTTCCGAGGATGCGCTGGCCGAAATCCCCTGCCGCAAGGTTGCCGGGCGGCCGAATTCGCGGGTATTGATCGGCGGCCTGGGCATGGGCTTTACCCTCGCCTCGGCGCTCCAGCACCTGGGCAAGAATGCTGAAGTGGTGGTCGCAGAATTGGTGCCCGGCGTTGTCGAGTGGAACCGCGGACCGCTAGGCGAAAAAGCCGGCAACCCGCTGCTCGACCCGCGCACGGTGATCCGCATGGAAGATGTCGCCAAGGTGCTGCAGGCCGAACCCCAGGGATTCGATGCGATCATGCTCGACGTCGATAACGGCCCCGAAGGCCTGACCCAGAAGGCCAATAGCTGGCTGTATTCTGCCGGCGGCTTGAGCGCATGCGCTAAAGCTCTGCGGCCTAAAGGCGTACTGGCGGTGTGGTCGGCGAGTGCCGACCGGCAGTTTTCCGACAAACTGAAAAAGGCCGGTTTCAAGGCTGAGGAAGTTCAGGTCTTTGCCCACGGCAACAAGGGCACCCGCCACACCATCTGGATTGCCGAGAAACTCAAGGGCTGAGCTAAACTCTGTTCATAACCGTCATTAGTCTTTTTTACAAAGGTGAACCCATGAGTTCGTCAACAACCCCGACCAACACCTCGAAGCTGGACCGCATCCTCGCCGATAACCAGCGCGACAAGGAAATGGGTTACCGCGACAAGGCCCTGAAGATGTACCCGCACGTGTGCGGCCGCTGCACCCGTGAATTTTCCGGCAAGCGCCTGAGCGAATTGACCGTGCACCACCGTGACCATAACCACGACAACAATCCCCAGGACGGCTCGAACTGGGAGTTGCTGTGCCTGTACTGCCATGACAATGAGCACTCGCGGTACACCGACCAGCAGTACTTTAGCGAGGGTTCGTTGAGCTCGCCGAAAATCGCCAAGGCGACGCATAACCCGTTTGCAGCGCTGGCCGGGTTGATGAAGAAGGAAGACTGAAGAAATTCAGCGACCGGGCGGGCCCTTTCGCGAGCAAGCCCGCACACAGGGGATCCGGGTGGACCTGGGACTTTCGATCACTGAAGATCCCTGTGAGAGCGGGCTTGCTCGCGAAGAGGCCCGCCCAGCCACCACAGTTCTCCAAACCAACACCCCTCCCCCAATCCCCGTATAATCCCCGTTTTTTCCCGAAGGCACCCCGCTCGTGGCAGACAAACGGTACAGCTGCATTGGTTTGTATAACCCCAAGTCACCGGAAAACGTCGGTTCGGTCATGCGCGCCGCTGGCTGCTATGGAGTGGCCTCCGTGTTCTACACCGGCAAGCGTTATGAACGCGCCGCCGATTTCGTTACCGACACCAAGCGAGTCCACTACGATATCCCGCTGATCGGCATCGATGACCTGAAAAAAATCCTGCCCCTGGGTTGCGTCCCGGTCGCTGTCGAACTGGTCGAAGGTGCCCGCGCGCTGCCTGAATACACTCATCCTGATCGCGCCCTCTACATCTTCGGCCCGGAAGACGGCTCGCTGGACAAGGAGATTCGTGACTGGTGTGAAGACGTGGTCTACATCCCGACAACCGGCTGCATGAACCTCGCAGCAACCGTAAACGTCGTGCTCTACGACCGTATGGCCAAAGGCTTGAACACCCGCTCCGGAGCGAAATTCCGCTGAATCGCCGCACATCCAATGGAACAAGCCACCCGCGATGGTAGTCAGCTTAATTATCTATTCTTGAAGCAGTCCATCCCGCCAGGAGACAGATCATGAGCGAACTCAAACGCGTACAGCGCATCGAATCCACCCCCTTCCAGACTTATCCCGAGCAGAACGTTCACGGTTGGGAACGCATTGGCTCACTCGCCGGTGGTGTGGTGATGATGGGTAAGGGCCTGCGGCGCGGTGGGATTTTTGGTTTGATCCAGGTAGCGATCGGCGGCGTGGCACTCGCCCGGGGCATTACGGGACACAGTTCGGCCAAGAGCCTGCTGGAAAAAAGTCGTCAGGACATGAACAACGTGCGGGCGAAGATCGAGCGCGCCGGGGAAGAGTTGAGTCGGCTGAAGAAGAATGCCGAGGCGGCAACCAGCACGGCTACGGTGACTGGCAATGATTCGCTGGTTTCGCCGAAGACCGGGGCTTAAGAGTAAAAGATCGCAGCCTTCGGCAGCTCTACAGGTATCGGATCGTTCACAGATGTTGCGTACGACTGGGTACCTGTAGCTGCCGAAGGCGGCGATCTTTTGACTTACTGGAGCAGCCCGGTATTCAGAACCTTGGAAGGCTCGCCAATGACACTCTCGGCAAGCTGCACAAATTCCTTAGTATCGATGCCCTCCACCCGCATCGCCCCGCGCAGCACATCATCCAGCGACCGCTTGTTACGGGTTTTGATGCGTATCTCCTGATCCAGTTCCCCCAGCAGCAGGACCGCCCGGCCAATCTGCGCCGAACCGATCTGCTCGCCACGCAAAGTCGTGACCTTCCCGCCATCTCGCGCCAATTTCGTGTGCAAACTGGCATACCGCTCATCGCTCATGCCACCCGCGCGACGCACCAGCTCGATGGCGTAATACTCGGCAAATCCCTCACTGATCCAGTCGCTGCGATGCTCGTCGTTGATGCGTGCAAACAACTGGGCCAATTCGCGCACCAGTGCACTGCTGCCGCTTTCGCTCACCAGCGGCAACCGTGAGTTGAGATAAATGGATTCACGTGCCGCCAGGCTCCCGCGCCACATCGGGTCATTGGCACCGACGATCAGCAGCTTGGTCGGATGGCGTGGGAATACCGCCTGGACCTGCGGCCAGATGAATGTCAGCAGCGTCAGCACATCCATGCGCCGCATGCCCTGTCCCAGGGGGGACGCCACCGTGACCTCAGTTTCCCCTAGCCGCGTGCGACGAGTACCCAGGCGACCGGCGAGCATCCACCCTGTGGGTCGGTCGAACAGCCGGGAGACGTTATCAACGCGGAATTTGTTCCGGCCGATCCGCGGCCAGGCTGTTTCCACGCTCTTCCAGCCCGCCGGCAACTCGAACTCAAGGCGCGACACCAACTCGATGCCGTCCTGTTGATCGAGTCTGGCGGCGGGCACCAGGTCATCGCCGCGCATCAGCGCCCAGGTGGGCGTCATGCGCGTCTCGAAGCTACCGCTCTTGCGACCGTGGCTGATCCGTACACGATAGCTCAGGCTGGACTTGTCGGCAGCTGGACGCCAGATGCCGCGCGCCTGCTTGCCCGGCACGAGTTGCCACTGGCCGTCGGCCTTGAAGTCGCTGTAATGGCTGCCATCGCCCAGGTCGAAATCCAGGCTACGCACTGCCGAACCCTGGGCGAGCGTCAGCCGCACCACGGCCTGGTCGCTCTGCGGCAACAGGCGCACGTGGTAATCCAGATCGACTTTCTTCGCCGCCCACACCGATGAACTCAGGGCCAGCAGCCCTACCACCAGCACTTGGCGCACTCCCACAGCCATACACACTCCTTGTGGCGAGCGGACAATCAACCCGCGCGGAAAATCAGATGGTCTTCCCAATCGTCTTCGGCCACGCTGCCTTCAGCCAGCATGCGTCCTGATTGTGAAATGCGTTCATGGTGAACCGCATCGCGGTCACCGCAGACCAGATGGTGCCAGAGCGGCAGATCCTTGCCCTCACTGACCAGGCGGTAACCGCAGGTCGGCGGCAACCATTTAAATTCGTCGGCTTTTCCCGGCGTGAGCTGGATACAGTCTGGCACCGACTCGCGACGATTGGGATAATCAGTGCACTGACAGGTCTTCAAGTCCAGCAATTTGCAGGCGATTCGCGTGTAATAGACGCTGTTGTCGTCTTCATCTTCGAGCTTTTGCAGGCAGCACAGGCCGCAGCCGTCGCACAGAGATTCCCATTCCTCTTGATCGAGTTGATCGAGGGTTTTGCGTATCCAGAACGGTTCGACTTTGGCGGCCATGGTTCGAGCATCAACATCAGGTGGTGAAAAGGCCGCCAGTCTAGTGCCCCAAGCTCTGAGGGCCAAGCATTGGCGACTGCCGGTAGAACGCACTTGTCAGTTTTGACGCCGCCACGTAGGGTTTTGCGTCGCCCACTTTCAAACCGAACAAGGTATCTGTCGATGAGTGCCAACCCGCGTGTTGCCGATTACGCAATCCACCCGCAGTTCACCGATCGCTGGTCACCTCGCGCATTCACTGGCGAAGCAATTCCCGAGGAAACCCTGCTGAGCTTCTTCGAAGCTGCACGCTGGGCTCCGTCGGCCTACAACTCGCAGCCCTGGCGATTCTTGTATGCGCGTCGCGATACGCCGAACTGGGAGCGTTACCTTGGCCTGCTCAACGAATTTAACCGCAGCTGGGCGCAACACGCCTCGGCACTGATCATCGTGATCTCAAAGACTAGCTTTACCGCCCCGGGCGCTAGTGAAGAAACACCGGCGCTATGGCACACGTTCGACACCGGTTCGGCTTGGGGGCATCTGGCCCTGCAAGCGAGCATCAGCGGCTGGCACACTCACGGGATGGCCGGGTTTGACCAGGCGCTGACCCGCAAGGAGCTGAACATCCCCGAGGGATATGCCCTGCACGCGGCGGTAGCTGTGGGCAAGTTGGGGGACAAGGCGACTTTGGCGCAATATCTGCAGTCACGTGAATTGCCAAGCCCGCGCCGGCCGTTGGCTGAGTTGGCGGCTGAGGGTGATTTCACCCTCTAAGAACAAAAAATTGCAGCCTGCGGCAGCAACAGGTGTACACATAGCCCTGTAGGAGCTGCCGCAGGCTGCGATCTTTTTGGAGACGACTCAATACCCGCGATTGAAATCCACTTCCCCGCGCAACGCCTCGCCCGCCTGATACGCCCGCAGATTCTCGACAAACAGCTGCACCATCATCGCAGGTGAGGTCGGTGCCGAGCTGTGACCGGTCAGCAGCAAGCCCCACGCCGTCCAGAACGGATGCCGCTGCGGCAGTGGCTCCTGGCGGCAAACGTCGATGACCGCGCCTGCCAGATGCCCTTCCTTCAAGGCTTCCACCAGATCGGCATCGACTACCGCGACACCGCGCCCTGCGTTAAGGAACAACCCCGTGGGCTTGAACTGCTTGAACAGCGCAGCATCGTAGAGGTCGTGGGTATGAGGCGTGTTCGGCAACAGATTGATCACGTAGTCCACTTCACCCACCAGCCGTGGCAGGTCCGCCAGTGTGCCTATCTCCACAAACGGCGCCTGCTCGCGGGCATCGCTGGCAATGCCGTACAACTCGAGACCAAAGGGCTGCAGAAACCTGGCAACGGTCTGGCCGATGTCGCCAGTGCCGACGATCAACACCTTGCGACCCGCCAGGCTCTGGCCCTGGCGACTGTCCCACTTACGCTCGACCTGACTGACCAGGCGCGGCAGCACCTCGCGCTCATGCCCCAGCAAATAGGTGAGCACGTACTCGGCCATGACCTGGCCAAAAATCCCGACCGCACGGGTCAGCCGGTAGTGCCGTGGCAAGCTGTCGGCGAGCAGCGGCGTGATACCCGCCCAAGTCGACTGCAGCCATTGCGGCTCATGGCCCTGACGCAGCAGGTTCGCCAGCAGGTCCGGCTGACCCAGCCAGATCGGACAGTCGGCGGCCTGACTGGCAAGTTCGGCGGAGTCACCACTGGTCAGCACTTCCAGCTCAGGCGCAGCCTGACGCAACAGTTGGGCGTACACAGGATGGTCGTGTTCAGCAATCAGAACGCGCATGGTTCAAACCTTTCGAAAACAGTGCGGACAACCGCCGCTGGAGTCACTCTCCACCGCGCGGTCATCGCCAGATATCAATTCCAGTGTTTCAAGGAAGCTCGCAGCCTTGGCCGACTACATTGGGTCGTTGCGTCGCAGCAACTCTTCCGGAAGATGCTCGATGTATTCGTCTTCAGCGGGCGGCATTTGCAGGTGGTAACCCTGTTTGTCGAGGTTTTCCAGGACTACCGCGATGTCCTCGCGCGACAGCTTGCGCTCGGGTGTGAGCACCAGGTCAAAGGCGTGGTGCGGCTTGCCGAAAGCCGTCATCAGGCTTTCCGGAACGCGCTCCAGGGCATCGCTCTTGAGCACGTAGAGGTACATCTCGTTCTTTTTCAGGCTTCGATAAATGGAGCAAATACGTTTCAAGGCTGTTCTCCGGCGGTGGCCAGGCTATCGAGCAGCGCCTGGCCCATCAATTCGCGGCGCCAGCCACGCAGCGAATCAGGCAATTGGTAGGGACCATTGGGGAAGCCGCTCTTGAGCAAGGCTTCCAGGGTTTTCTTGCGCAGCATCAATTCCGGCGCGATGTTCAGGCGCTCGGCTTCGGCCTGGCCGATCGTCCGCAGCTGTTTAATCAGCGCGGCGGCATCCACCGGCAAAGGTTCAGGCACGACGGGCGGCCATTGATCAGGCGACACATTGCCTGAGCGCTTAATCAGATCAAGCAGAAACTCGCCGTCCTGACGCACGGTACGTGGATGCATGTCCTCGATCTTCCCCAGCGCGCCAAGGCTGTCCGGCTGGGTGCGCGCCAGCGGCCACAGGGAGTGTTCGCGCACGATGCGGTTGCGCGGCAGGTCGCGGGCGCGGGCTTCGCGCTCGCGCCAGGCGCACAGTTCACGCAACACGGCCAGTTGGGCACGGGACAGCTTCCAGGCCAACTTGGCTTCGCGGTAGACCTCGTACGGATCGATTTCCCGACGTAAGTTGGCGACCAGTTCCGCGCCATCTTCCAGGACCCAGTTGTACTTGTCGTCAGACAGCTTCGGACGCAGGCGTACGAAAACTTCCGCCAAGTGCAGGGCATCTTCCGCAGCGTAGCTGATCTGAGTGTCGGAAAGCGGACGTTGCAGCCAGTCCGAACGAGTCTCGCCCTTGGGCAGGTCGATACCCAGCACTTCCTGCACAAGCCGCGAATAGCCCATGGAGAAACCCAGGTTCAGGTACGCGGCCGCCAGTTGCGTGTCGAATAGTGGCGTCGGCAGGCTACCGGTCAGGCGCAGCAACACCTCGAGGTCTTCGCTGCATGCATGCACCACCTTGACCACCGCGGGGTTTTCCAGCAACGCGGCAAGCGGCTGCCAGTTGTCGATGGTCAACGGATCAATCAGGTAAGCACGTACGCCATCGCCGATCTGCAGCAGACCTGCAATCGGATAAAAGGTGTCGACCCGCATGAATTCGGTGTCGAGGGCAACGTAGGGCAGCTGCTGCCATTCGGCGCAAAAGCGGCCGAGGCTATCGTTGTCGCGAATCCAGTGAATATCGATGGCCACACGGCTCTCCCTTGAAGAATGGCGCGCAGTATATATCGCCCCCGGCGATTTCCGCGCCTCCACTGAACAAGAGCTTTAGCGAAAAGACCTGCATGACAGTAAGAAATGTCTGACAGACCGAGTTTTAAAGGCTGCAGGCCGCCTCGATAAGCCTATTGTTTAGCCAGCACACCGTCGCTCACCGCGCCACGACAACCGGCAAACATATCCAGGTCCTGGTTGTAGACCTGACTGTTGACCTCCAGCAGTCCCAGCATCGAGTGGAACAAGTTGTCCTGGCTCAGGGGTTTGTCACGACTTAACTGCAGGCAATGGGTGTCCACCGAAAAGGACTTTTGATAACTGTCGGAGAACCAGGCCAGCATCGCGACATGCTTTTGCTGGTCCGGTGCGAGCATGTAAGGCGTTCCATGCAGGAACAGGTTGTACTCGCCCAGTGATTCGCCGTGATCCGACAGATAGAGCATCGCCGTATCGACTTTGTCCTGATTGCTGCGCAACACATCGATCAGCGAAGACAGTACATGGTCGGTATACACCAGGGTGTTGTCGTAACCATTGATGATACTTTCGCGGCTGCAATTGTTCAGCGCATTACTTTCGCAAACGGGGGTGAAGTGCTCGTATTCTTTGGGGTAACGCTTGAAGTATTCCGGGCCATGGCTGCCCATCTGGTGCAGGACCAGTACGGTGTCCTTGTCCAGGGAGTCAATGAAATGCTGCAGGCCCTGCAGGAGAATTTCATCGCGGCATTCACTGCTTGCACATAACCCCGGCGTCTTCAAATTGCTGACGTCTTCGAAGGTGACGCGGTCGCAGGTTCCTTTGCATCCCGACTGATTGTCACGCCAGATTACGTCCAGTCCTGCTCGCTTGAGCACATCCAGCAGGCCCTCTTCGCTCTTCGCCTGGCTTGCGTTGTAAGCCTTACGGCCCATGTTGGAAAACATGCACGGCACCGAGACTGCCGTTTCTGTGCCACAAGAATGCACATCAGTGAACGCGATCAGGCCGGCCTCCTTCTTGAGTTCGGGCGTGGTATCGCGACCGTATCCAAGAATGCCGAAGTTTTCCGCCCGGGCACTTTCGCCAACCACCAGCACCGTCAGGGATTTACGGTCGTGGGTTTGCCAGTCGGGTTTTCGCTGGGCGTCTTCGCCAATCTTCACGAAGGGTCGCTGTGCCGAGACCACCTGCTCACGCAGAAAACCAAATGAGGCCCCGATGTAGTTACTCGGCACAACCATCAGGCGCAGTTCATGGTGGTTGCGAAACAATGAGGACAGGCCTTGATAATTGATGAGCGCAATCGCGCCAATGACCGCAGCCGACGCCACACTCACCACCCCCTTGCTCATCAATTCACGGTGCCAACGTCGATAACTGACAGGAAGCTTCCACAACAACCAAGACGGCAAAACGCCTAACAAAAATATATAGGCCAGCATCTTCAGCGACAGTAAATCACGAACTTCCGTTGCGTTGGTTTGGGCAAAATTGCGCAGCATGCCAATGTCTATGAGCACGCCATATTGATTCATGAAGTAAGCCACACCGGCGCTGCACATGAAGATCAGCGTGAGGACGGGCTTCAAGACAGGCCGAAACGCGAACAAGGTCAGCACGATATTGAAGGCCGCCAGGATCATCACCCCGAACGCGGCCCGCATGACCAGGCCTTGGCCGTCGCTGGCGGTGATTTCGGACAGGTGCTGCCACAATACGAAATTAAAACATGTTAATAAAAAGGCACTGGCAGCTAATGTCACCCACTCGGGGCGAACGGCTTTTAACTTCAACATAATAACGGCTGATCCTGGAGAGAGGTGCCTGGGACAAATGTGAAAATTTCATTTGTCCCGGCCACGATAACTCTAGGCATCCAACCATCAATTTTTTGTGAAAATTTAGCCAACGATTAGTTGGCTAATGGCACATTGATCAAACTGACAGCTCAGTTGAGAATGATTCAGCTTTTATTCAGGCTTGATGCAAGTACCAGCGCCAATCCTGTTCGCCGACCTCGCCCATGAACTGCCGATACTCAGCCCGTTTCACCGCCAGGTAAACCCCGAGAAATTCAGCGCCAAATGCCTCTCGCGCCCAGCTCGACGCATCCAGCGCGCGCAAGGTGGTCAGCCAATCGGTGGGGAGTAGTTCCTTGGCCTGGGCATAGCCATTGCCTTCCACCGGCGCCCCAGGGTCGAGTTGTTCCCGGATGCCTCGATGAATGCCGGCCAGGATCGCCGCAGCGGCCAGGTACGGGTTGGCATCGGCGCCACAGATGCGGTGCTCGATATGCCGTGAAAACGCCGGGCCGCCAGGCACGCGCAAGCTGACCGTACGATTGTCCACGCCCCAGGTGGCCGCCAGCGGCGCGTAGCTGTTGGTCTGGAAGCGGCGATAGGAGTTGGCGTTGGGGCAAAACAGCAGCAATGAATCCAGCAGGGTGCTGAGCATGCCGCCGACCGCATGCCTGAGCAGCGGCGTGCCATCCGCCGCTTCGCCGGCAAACAGGTTGTTACCCTCGCAGTCCGCCAGGCTGACGTGCATGTGCATGCCAGTGCCCGCCAGGTCATCAAAAGGTTTGGCCATGAAGCACGCCGTCATCCCGTGCTTATGCGCCACGCCCTTGACCAGCCGCTTGTAACGCACCGCTTCGTCCATGGCCTGCAACGCATCGGTACGGTGTTCGAGGGTGATTTCCACCTGCCCCGGGGCGTATTCGGAAATCGCCGTGCGCGCCGGAATGCCCTGGAGTTTGCACGCACTGTAGAGATCGGCCAGGAACGGCTCGATCTGCTCCAGCTCCCGCAAACCATAGACTTGAGTACCACGCGGACGACCACCGTCGACGTCCCGAGCTGGCTGTGGTCGGCCATTGCCATCGCGCTGCTGATCCAGCAGGTAGAACTCCAGCTCCGCCGCCATCACCGGGTAATAACCATCTGCCTGCAAGCCTTCAATCACCTTGGCCAGCAGATGCCGCGGGTCGGCAATGGTCGCCGGCATTCCCTCGGAGGGATGCATGCTGACCTGCACCGCCGCCGTAGGAATCAAGCGCCACGGCATGCGCGTCAGGCTGCCGCTGACCGGATAGGCCCGACAATCGATGTCACCCACGTCCCACACCAGCCCGGAGTTTTCCACGTCGTCGCCATTGATGGTCAGGCCCAGGATAGTGCTCGGCAGGGGACGGCCGGTGGCATACACCGCCAGCAGCTCATCGCGATGCAACAACTTGCCCCGGGGCACGCCGTTGTTGTCGAGGATAAACAGCTCGAACATCTCGATGTCCGGATTCTGTTCCAGAAAGGTAAGGGCTTCCTGCTGTGTGGCGAAGGCGGTCGTGGCACTGCTCATGGGATTTCTCTTGTTTGCGTGTCAGGCAAGCGCGCACGCGCTGCCCGATTGATCCCGAAACGAGCCGGGACCGTTTATTGATAATCAACGCAGAACGCAGAAATCCGGCGGGCGCGCGTGACGGCAGTGCCACAGCGCCCAGAAGGCCAGTTCGGAAGGAAGTGTGACGGGGCAACCGTCCATAGGACAAACCGTGCAAAACAGATGACAGCAGCGTCACACGGGTGGTTGGGGTATTAAATCGGCATTTGAAGAACCTTGGGTGTGGGTTGGCTAAACAATCAGCACTATTTAGTTTCCAAATACCAAAGACGACTTTCTGATTTGCCGCCCGCCAACTCGCGCCGGCTTAATCGGCACCTGCTCATTCAAGGTCCGATCCATGGAAACCGTCCGCACCACCGCCCGCCCCGCCCTTCTACTAATGTTTGCCATCGTCCTGGTTGCGCTCAACCTGCGCCCCTCCATGGCCGCCATCGGCCCGTTGCTGTCGGCGATTCGCGGGGACATTGAACTGAGTTTCAGCCTGGCGTCGCTGCTGACCATGCTCCCGGTGATGGCGATGGGTGTGGCCATGTTCTTCGGCATCCGCGTCAGCCAGCGCCTGGGCGAACATCGGACCGTGGTCCTGTCCCTGCTGATCATCGGTGTGGCTACCGCATCACGACTGTTCCTCGACTCCGCAGCCGAACTGATTCTCAGCGCCGTGCTGGCAGGCGTGGGCATTGCCCTGATTCAGGCGTTGATGCCAGCCCTGATCAAGTCGCGTTTCAGGGACAACGTCGCTCTGTGCATGGGCCTCTATGTCACCTCGATCATGGGCGGCGCGGCCATCGCCGCCGCCTTTGCCCCGCTGGTGATGATTCGCACCGGTAGCTGGCGAGTCGGCCTGGCAGTCTGGGCCGCGCTCGCGGTAGTCGCCCTGATTTTCTGGATGGCACAGCCCGCGCAGCAATCGCTGATCGAATCAAAGTCGGCCACCAGGCAGTCTTTTTTCAACAATTCCCGCGCCTGGCTGCTCGCCATCTTCTTCGGCCTGGGCACCGCGTCCTACACTTGCGTGCTGGCCTGGTTGGCGCCGTACTATGTGGAAAAAGGCTGGAGCGAACAGGACGCCGGCTTGCTTCTGGGTTTCCTGACAGCCATGGAAGTGCTGTCCGGCCTGGCCACCCCGGCCATCGCCAACCGCAGCCGTGACCGCCGCCTGGTGCTGGTGGTGTTGCTGGGACTGATCATGGCCGGCTTCTGCGGCCTGATCCTCGGCCCGCAGTACTTGAGCCTGATGTGGCCATGCCTGCTGGGGCTGGGCATTGGCGGGCTGTTTCCAATGAGCCTGATCGTGTCCATGGACCACTTGGACCACCCGCAACGTGCGGGAAGCCTGACCGCGTTCGTGCAGGGCATCGGCTACCTGATCGCCGGTGTCTCGCCACTGCTCGCGGGTATGATTCGCGATCATCTGGGCAGCTTCGAGTGGGCCTGGTGGGGCCTGACTGCCGTCGTGGCGCTGATGATCCTGATGGTCCTGCGCTTCGATCCCCGGCACTACGCTCGACACATTCACTGAAGGACGATTCTCCTGAATCCGTCGATCCGTTAGGATCCTTCGCAGACCGTTGCGCCCACCTGCGCAACAAGGACTGCGAGACGCAATGGATGCTCAACAGCAACGTACTTAGAAAGCTCGACATGCAGGACCTCATGGTGTTCGTTGCCGTGTACCAGCAACACAACGTCACCGCCGTGTCCGAAGCCCTGTGCGTCAGCCAGTCGACGGTGAGTTACTGCCTGAAGAAACTACGCGCGGCTTTTGCCGATGAGTTGTTCCTTTACAGTCGTTCCGGCATGCAGCCCACTCACAAAGCCGACCGCATGTACCCGCACGTGTTGAAAGTCCTCGAACACATTAACCTGTGCCACGCCGGCGCAACGACCTTCGACCCTGCCCTGCAGCCGACCACCTTCAACCTGTGCGCCCCGGAATATTTCGAACAACTGATCCTGCCACGCCTGCTCAAGCACTTCGCGTTTGCCGACTGGCCGGTGACCGTCAACGTGCACAAACTCGAAACCGACATCCCGGCCCAAGCCCTGCGCGACGGCAGCCTCGACCTGGTGATCTGCTTCGGTCCGAACTTCCATCGCAGCCACGGCGACATCAAGTCGGCGACGCTGCTGGAAGATCAACTGGTCTGCGTCTTCGACAAACCCGCGGCTCCCGGCGAGCACCGCTTGAGCCTGGATCAGCTCGTCGAACGCCGCCACGTGTTCCCAACCCCGTGGACTTCCAGCAGTAACATGGTCGACGGCTGGCTGGCACAACAGGGGCGCAGCCGCCAGATCGTAGCGCGGGCCAACAGTTATGGCGCGGCGTTGAAGATGATCAAGGGGACGGAGTTCGTGGTGATGTTGCCGAAGAGTATTCAACAGGCGCTTGCTGGCGATGGCGGGTTTGGGTGTTGCGAAGCGCCGGTGGGGTTACCGGGATTTTGCCTGGATATGCAGTGGCATCAGAGCGTTGATCAAGGCAACGCCAACCGCTGGCTGCGTGCGCAGATTATCCAGGCTTGCACGCAACAGGAGGGAGGATGCCTGGAGGCCCCAGTTGCTTAAGCATCCATAGGTGTTGACGGTGCCATCGCCCAGCATGTTGGCTATTTCTTTTAAAGTGTGTGACGGGAAATCAGGCGAGTTGGCCCGTGCCGCGTATCAGTTGGTTCCAACCGATGCGGATTCGGGATGTAACTGCCTTCGGGTTACTGAGTACCGCTCGGCAAACTCAAGCCTGTTTCTGGATCAAGGTTGTTTTCCCTGGCAATTTCCAGAATCAATTCTTCGGAGGGTTTTTCTGGTGGTGGGGTGAAGTCGCGTTTTCGCTTCCATTCGAATGTACCGTCCCAATCCGGAAGTTTGGCGGGCGGTAGAGGGACTATGTTGTCGATATCCGGAATTTTGGCCCCAAGTGCTCGAATTTACTTAAGAAGGTGGCGATCTGTTTATATCGGCTGGCTCGCTCCGGATCCTCAGCCAGCCCAAAATAATACAAACCGTTCGTAGGGTCAGACGTTGAGAACCCTTCACTTAGAACTGCCGCGCTATTACCGTCGCCGTTACGAGTTCCAGCCTGGAAACCTTCTACAGCCTCGGGGTACATATCTCGGACTTTGAACAAAATTCCGTAGCGGTATCCACTTTTGGCATGCCCTTGATTCATCGCGCATCGCCGCATTGCGGCGACAACCTTACCTGCGCCTTTGACTGTTTCTAGTAGCCTTGAAACGTAAAATTGCGCATCGGGGTTCCCCAGATCTGCTGCACGTCGAAAATAGGTATTCGCCTTACTGGTATCTTGCTTTACTCCATATCCAAGCTCCAGATAATGCCCCATGTCATAATAACCACCGGGAACACCTGCCTTAATGAGGCCCTCTACGATATCTAAGACTTCTTTATCGGCATTACTGCTTTCGACCAGACCCTGCGATATCAATGTATGCAAATTCGCAGCGGCTTTGTAGCTACCTGCCGCGTAGGCCAGCCGGTAGAACCGACCTATCCGCCCATAGTCCTTATCGCGCAATGCAGAATTCAGGAATAGCGCATACGCATACATTCGCTGAGCTCTGTCACTTATAACTGGCAGGTGATCCGACTCTTTAGAGCAGGTAAATTGCAATTTTTCCATTGTCTCGGTCAGATGACCAGCTGATAGATCCACATCATCCTCCTGTTTGCATGCACACAAAGCGACTATCAAAAAAACTAGAGATAATTTACGCAGTTTCATACTTAGTCCTTATAGGTACGATTCGCACTATCTCTTCTAAATTCTGTAAGAGAGCTGATAGGGACCTTGGAGGTTTCAGGATCAGCCCGACGAGTGGCGTTTACATCTGCGTCATACGACCATTTATAAAACGCCTCCTGGATATCATCACCAGCCCCCTTCCCCCCCGTATGCATCCCCCACAACTGCTTCCTCAACGGCTTCACCACCGCCGGATCCTCCACACAAATATTCAACTCGCTATCAACTTCCATGCTCCGCGTATTGACATTCGCCGACCCTAACGAGGCATACACATCGTCAATGATCAGTAACTTGCTGTGGATATACACATCGATCCAGTTATCGGGCTGTGAGTCCGGAGCAACCAGGGTACACACCAGCACCTTCAAACCCGGAATGTCCTGAGGCACTACCGGCTTGGCGTCCTCCTCGGGCAGTTTGGCCGTCAGCTCATCGAGTTTTTCCTGCGCGGCCTTGATCTTGGCGCCTACCGGTTCGTAGGCCCGACTCACCCATTCGCCATGCTCTTTGCCGTAAGCGTTGTTAAACGCGTTTGACTCACGATAGGCGTTCACCAGATTTTCCTTGGCCTGGGCGATCTCGGCCTTGAGTTCCTCACGGCGCTCCAACCGGGCGACGTTGGGGATGATGTCCGGGCGCCCCAGTTCCTTGAGCATCCGGTAGGTGTTGACGGTGCCATCACCCATGCCTTCGTCGGTGGAGTTGGTGACCACAAACACATGGAGCGGGCCATAGACCGAAGGGTCTCGGCCGTTATCGATCAGCACCTGGGCAACGCTGGTGATCTTTTCCGCCAGCGGTGTCCAGCGAAAATACTGGTTTTCGATGTACAGGTAGCGCAGCAGGTTATTGGTGGCGTTCAGATAGCCCGCCTTGATGTCCTGCTTGCCCTCCTGAAACTGGGTTCTGTGGACTTGGGCCATCATCGCCGGACCGAACCCGGCCCGTGGTTTGAGCGCGGGGGCGACGACCATTCTCGCGGGCAGCAGGTTGATCCCGGTTTCGCGCAGCCAGGCTTCGGTGAAGTTGTGGTTGAGGTACTCCAAGACCGGGCCGGTCAGGCGGCTGGAGATATCCTGGCGCGGGGTGGCGCCGTTGCGGCCGAACTGTGCGTGCATCCTGATCGCACTATGGTCGTCCGTGTCCCAGTAGGCATCGAGCATGTTATGCCCCATGACAAACCGACGGCGAGGTCAGGCATTTCATAATCGACCAATACCATTTTCTGGTGGTGGGTCGGGATCGCGGCCATCGCCCCGGCCGTGGCAGCCTTGTTGAACACGGAACGTTTACTGTCAGCGCTGTTCCAGGCCACTTGCCAGGCAATTTCCACCCGGTCCTTGAGGCCCAGATCCCGCGTGACGAATTCGATGTTGTCGAACGCTTCCTTGCCGAAGCTGAAGGCAGTTCTCAACCAATCGCCGCTCGCCCGGGAGAGCCCGCCCAGGGGCGTGTGATTCTCGAACCACGAGCGCTGCTTGACGTCGGTCTTGCTCGCGCGGCGATACCACTCCCAATCGAACTCACGCTGCCTGTCGTTGCGCCCGTCGGCCATGAACGATGCCAGGTTGCGACCCGGCGTCATGTTTTCGGCAAATGCCGCGGTCAGGTGCGCACTGTCGGACCAGCACAAAACACGCACCTTGACGCCCTGCGCCGCTTTCATTCCAAGCAGTTGGCCGATGCACAGCGAGTGGGTGTCGCCACGCTTGAAATACATCGAAGGTTGAAACCCCCAGCAGATGATTTCCACGCTGCTCCGGGCCGCCATGATGGCGTCATAGACGGCACCGAAAGCTCGCTGACCGTTTACCAGCGGTTCGAAGGTCGCAGGCACCGGCGAGTACTCGGTGTACTCCACGAACCATGGCAGGGTGAGAACGCAGGAGGTGGTTTTGCTTGTGGCGATGGGGACCGTGAT
Organism: Pseudomonas violetae; assembly: GCF_023072615.1. Taxonomy (GTDB): domain Bacteria; phylum Pseudomonadota; class Gammaproteobacteria; order Pseudomonadales; family Pseudomonadaceae; genus Aquipseudomonas; species Aquipseudomonas violetae. Next base: position 369,893 of record NZ_JAKNRW010000003.1, on the reverse strand, counting down.
AACGCGTCCGGACATGTTCAAGCCTCCGATTTTTCGAGCAGGCCAGTGAACACGGCGGGAGATGATTTTAGAGGTGCCCCGACGCTGCAGAGAGTCGTATCCAGGATGTCGATGTTCAGTCGCATAGAAGACGTCCGTGTTAAAAGCGGCGCGAGTCTGTTCACACCGAAGAGGGTAAGTTGTTGCAAGCTTGACGGGGGTAAACGTAAAGCCGCGCAACATGGATAGGAGTTAATTCGAAAACAAACAGCAAACAAAACTCACCGTAGTGATCGCTAGCAAATAAGGCAAGTCGGACTATTCTGAAAAACTTGTGGGATTGGTCCTAGGCTTTGTAGTCCGTTTCCTAGGACCCTGTACGGGGCGGGCTTAGAGCATCGACGCTAATAATACTGTTAAACGAAATGATAGAGTGGAGGACAGGCGTACACCAGGATATACAGCAGGATTATTGCCCAGACTGGAACAATACTAATTAACCGTGATCGATGTTGCCCTCCCATTAAAGGGCAGAGCAACTACCGAGCAAACGACTTATTAAAGCGCCACCGCCGTCTTCGCATAAGACTCCCGATCAATATCCAGAATCTCCACACACAACTGCACGTCCACCCCCGCCGGCCATTCACATAAATCCTGCACCACTGCCAACAGGCTCTCCGACAGTTGCTTCTTGATCTGCGGTGATCTCCCGCTGAGCAGCGCCAGTTTCACATGCACAAACCCACGCTCGGCCATGGCGGTGCCGACCTTGAAGGTCTCGACCTTGATCGCGCGGCTTTTGATGTCGAATTCGGCAGCGAACTGGCCAGACCCCACCAAGGTATTGTTCAGCCGGATCAAGGCGACGTCGGCGTTCAGGCCTGGCAGGTTGGCGGTGTATTCCATGTGCAGGTGGGGCATGTCGAATGCTCTTTGAAGTGGCGGAAGGGTCGTACGTATAGCACAGAGTTTGCGGGCTCACGGCGCTGTGGGCATAAGATCGGTCGCGCTCATGAAGGTTTCCAGGCGTTTGCGCAGCCAGCGTTCGGCAGGGTCGGTGTCGACGTGACTGAGCCAGACCATGGACAGGTCAAGGGTCGGAGTCTTGAACGGGAATGGCTCTTTGAACAGCGCACCGGACGCAGCCATGGCTTCGGCGGTGTAGTCCGGCAGGCTGGCGATCAGGTCAGTGCCGGCGAGCAGCGCCGGCAACGAACTGTATTGCGGCACGGACAGCACGACCTGCCGGGTGCGGCCGATCTCTGCCAGCCATTCATCGGCGTAGCCACTGACATTGGCGGTGTGGGACACCAGCACGTGGGGACGTGCGCAGTATTCGTCGAGGGTTAGCGGAGTATCGGACGCATCAGCGCGCAGGATACTGGGCTGGATGTGCCGCAGCAGTTTGCGCTTGGCGTTAGCCGGCAGGCCGCGGGTCTGGCTGATGCCGACGGTGATGTCGCCGGAGGCCAGCAGGTCGGGGATGCGCCAGTAGTCGACATGCTGGACCACGAACACCACTTTCGGCGCTTCCTGGCGCAGGGCCCGCAACAGCGGCGGCAGCAGGCCGAATTCGACGTCATCCGACAGGCCGATACGAAAGGTCATGGTGCTGACGGCGGGATCAAAATCGTGGGTCAGGCTCAGGGCGATGGACAGCGAATCCAGGGCCGGCGAAAGATACTGGATCAACTCTTCGGCCCGCGCCGTGGGTTCCATGCGATGGCCGACCCGAATGAATAATGGGTCGTTGAACATCGTGCGCAGGCGGTTGAGCGCCGAGCTGATGGTCGGCTGGCCGAGAAACAGCTTCTCGGCCACCCGTGTGACGTTGCGTTCAAGCATCAATGTCTCGAACACCACCATCAGGTTGATGTCGGCCTTGCGTAGCTCATTGCGATTCATCCATTGCCCCCTGGTCCCCCTGGACTGCGGGCAGTGTAGAAAGACCGGGGGCCTGGCGTCCATCAGCATGAACGCCAGCGGGGTGACTTGCACTCACACGGGCAGCGGGTAAAGCGCCTCATCGAACTGGGCCAGGCGCGGAAATGTCAGCGGCTGCTCGTCGCCCAGGTGCTCCAGGCGCTGCTGGTAATCTCGCAAAAAGCCCTTGCGGGCCTCGTCGCTGATGTACGGCACGTGCCAGGCGACAAAGGGTTGCAGCACGTCGAAGCCGACGTAGGCCAGGGTGCCACGCAAGATGGGGCGCAGCATGTCTTCCAGCGGGCCGTGAATGGCGCCATCGCCGAACATGTGCTCGCGCCCGCCCAGGGTGACGGTGACCAGCGCCTTCTTGCCGCTCAGGCCGCCCTGGTCGTAGAAGCGCTTGCCGCCATAACAAATGCCGGAGACCAGCACCCGATCGATCCAGCCCTTGAGTATGGCTGGGGTGGAGAACCAGAAAATCGGGAAGTTGAGAATCAGCAGGTCAGCCCACAGCAGTTTGTCGAGTTCCTGCTGGATATCCGGCGCCAGGGACTGGCTCTTGACGCCCAGGCGTTGCTCCAGGGCATACACCAGGTACTCGGGATTCTCCCGCGAGGAAAAATCATCGGCGCTGGCCACCGGATTCCAGTTCATCGCGTACAGGTCGCTGACCTTGACCTCGTGCCCTTGGGCCTGAAGTGTCGCGACAGCCTGGTCACGCAGGGCTGCGGTGAAGGAGTTGGGTTCGGGATGGGCGTGAACGATCAATACTTTCATGAATATTCCTTAGAGGCTGGCAAGCTGGGGGATTCAAAACTGGATCGCCTTCACTTCGACGAATTCGTTGAGTCCTTCCTCCCCCCATTCACGGCCATTGCCTGACTGTTTGTAGCCACCGAACGGCGCCTGATAGTTGAACGCTGCACCATTGAGAAAACACTGACCGGCACGCAGCTGCCGCGCCAGACTCAGGGCCCGTTCCGGGGTGCCGGTCCAGACGCCGCTGGACAGGCCGAAAGGCGAGTCATTGGCGATCTGGATCGCCTGTGCTTCATCGGCGTACGGAATCAGGCACAGCACCGGGCCGAAGATTTCTTCCTGGGCAATGCGCATGCGATTGTCGACGTCGGCAAACAGCGTCGGACTGACGTAGAACCCACGCTCGAATTCTTGGGGCGCCTCGCCGCCGTGCACCAGCCGCGCCCCCTCCTTCCGGCCGACCTGAATGTAGTCGCGCACGGTACGCCGCTGGGCCGCAGAGCACATCGGTCCAAGGAAGCTTTGCGGGTCCAGGGGATCGCCGATGCGCAAACCTTGGGCCTCGGCGATGGCGATCTCCACGGCCTCGGCGTAACGACTCGCCGGCAGCAGCATGCGGGTCAGTGCGGTGCAGGTCTGACCGGAGTTGATCATCACGTCCTGTACGCCATAGCGCACTGCCGCGGCCAGGTCGGCATCCTCGGCGATCAGCAGCGGCGACTTACCGCCCAGCTCCAGGCAAACGCGCTTGACCGACGGTGCGGCCGCCTGCGCCACGCGCACGCCTGCGCCGGTGGAGCCAGTGAACGACACCATGTCCACGTCCGGATGCCTGGCCAGTGCTTCACCGACTTTCGCACCCGGCCCGCTGACCAAGTTGAACACCCCTGCGGGCAAGCCGATCGCCTCGATCATCTGCGCCAGTAAGAACGCATGCAGTGGTGTTTCCTGACTCGGCTTGACCACCACGGTGCACCCGGCGGCAAGCGCCGGCGCCAGCTTGCCGATCAACTGGTGCAACGGGTAGTTCCACGGATTGATGAACGCGCAAACGCCCACCGCCTCGCGCACCACCATTGAGTTGCCGACCTCGCGCACTTCGTCCATCAGGCCTGCCAGTTCGATGTATTGCTCCAGCCCCTCGATGGGTCCGTCGACCTGGACCGCGCGGCACCACTGCACCGGCATGCCCAGCTCGGCGGTGATCAACGCAGCCATCTCGTCTGCCCGCTCGCGCAGTTGCCCGGCGAGAGCACGGATATAGCCGGCGCGTACGCTTGAAGGGGTGCGCGACCATGCGCCGAAGGCACGCCGTGCAGCGGCTACCGCTTTGTCGACATCCCGTTCATCACCCAGCGGCACGGAACCGGCGGCGGTCTCGGTCGCCGGGTTGATCACCTCGGCGATGCCCTGCCCTGACGGGGCCTGCCAGCGACCATCGATAAACAACGTCTTGTAGTCATGCATAGTGTGGAGTCTCCATCAGTTCACTGGCACACCGGGCGATGCGTTGGCAGGCGTCGCGCAGGTGTTCAGCCCCCACCACCAGGCCCAGGCGGATATGTCCGGCGGCACTGGGGCCGAAGGCTTCACCGGCCAGTACCGAGACGCCATGCCGGTCCAGCAGACGGTCGGCGAATGCCTGGGCGCTGAGCCCGGTTTCGCGAATATCGACCATCACGAACATCCCGCCATCAGGCTTCAAGGCGCGCAGACCAGGGCAGTCCGCAAGGCTTGCGCACACCAGGTCACGGCGCTGACGATAGGCTTCGCGCATGGCCTGCAGTTCCGGCAAGTGGCTTTCCAGGGCGACGACAGCGGCGTCCTGTATGAACTCCGGGGAGCCGTACAACATGCACAGTGCGAGGTTTTCCAAGTGTACCGCCAAGGCCGGCGGCGCCACCGTCCAACCGACTCGCCAGCCGGTCATGGCGTGGGACTTGGACAGGCTGTTGAGGGTCGCGGTGCGTTCGGCCATGCCCGGTAAACTGGCCGGGCTGACGTGTTCACCGTCGAACAGCAATTCGCTGTAGACCTCATCGGAAATCAGCCACAGGTCATGCTCGATGCACAGGCCGGCCAGCGCCTGCCAAGTGGTGCGCGGCAGGCTGGCACCGGAAGGATTGTGCGGACTGTTCAGCGCCAGGGCACGAGTACGTGCAGTGATGCGCGCCGCAACGTCCTCGGGCAACACCCGGAAGCCATTCTCAGGCCGCACCGGTACCGGGATCACCACCGCACCGCAGGCCCCGAACACCGCTTCGTAGGTCACGTACATCGGCTCGGCGACAATCACTTCATCACCTGGGTTGAGCACACATTGGGCCACGCAAAACAGCGCGCACTGTGCCCCGGCGAGCACGGTAACCTGGTCGGCCGACACTACCTGGCCGCTGCGTTGCTGGTGACGCCTGGCAATGGCTTCACGCAGGGCTCGCTTGCCACGCACGTCGGCGTAGTGAGTGTTGCCATTGAGCAGGCTGTCGATGGCCGCCTGGACAATTGGCACTGGAGTGTCGAAATCCGGATCGCCCACGGACAGCAGCAGTATGTCTTCGCCCTGTTCCTGCAGCTCCAGCGCGCGGTAATGAATGTCCCAGGCGGCGGCGCCGTCACCGGCGATTCGTTGAGTCAGATCGGAAAAACGCATGGCCTGCTCCTTTTAAAAAACTCCGAATAATTAAAATCAATGCGCACAGGCATGCTTGAGTTCGATCAGGGTCACGCCATTACGCTTGAAGCCATGGCGCAGATCGGTCTGCAACTCGGCCAGGCTTTGCGGCTGGGTGACGGTGCAACCGAACGCGCGCCCCAGGGCGGCGAAATCCGGATTGCGCGGCAACACGCCGATCGGTTCGATATCCAGGCCCAGCATGTCGTCGCGGATCTGTCCCAAGGCATCGTTGTTCCACAGCAACACCACCAGCGGGCTGTCCAGCTCCTCGACAGCCGTCGCCAGTTCCTGCGCGGTGTAGAGGAAACCACCGTCGCCGACCAGCACCAGGCCCGGCCGATTGGGTGCGCCGAACTTGGCGCCGATGCCTGCCGGCAAGCCGTATCCCAACGTGCCGTAGCCGGTCGGGTGCAGCCAGCTGCGCGGGGCGCGGCTGTTGAAGGCGTAGTTGCCGGTGTAGGCCAACTGGGTCATGTCGGTGCTGATGAACGCGTTGTCCGGCAGCTCGGCGGCGATGCGCTCGAGAATCGCCTGATGAATCGACTGCAGCGGACCGTGGCTGTTTTTCAGTGCATCACGCAGTTTCGCGACGCTGGCGATTGCCCCGTTGGCATCGCGGTCGGTGGCGGGCAGGCGTTCCAGCAGGCCGGCGAGCGTCTGTTGCGAGTCGCCTTGCAGGGCCACAGCACAAGGGTAAAAATCGTTGAACTTGCGCGGGTCGATGTCCACCCGCAGCAGTTCGGCGTTCAAGGGCAAGCGCTCGCGCCAGAAATCGGTGTCAGCCATTTCGGTGCCGACCGCCAACACCACGTCGGCTTCGGCGATCAGGTTCCAACCGGGTTCAATGCACAGGCTTGAACCGGCGTTGAGCGGCGCGTCTGGTGGCAACAGGCCTTTGCCGGCGACGCTGGTGAACAGAGGCGCGGCCAGGCGGTTGCTGATGGTTTGCAGTTCCTGCGCCGCGTGCAGTGCGCCGCCTCCGGCAATGATCATCGGTCGCTTCGCGTTTTGCAGCTTGGCTACGGCTTCGTCCAGGGCGGTTGTCGAGGCTGGCCCGCGTCCCGGACGGCGCACTACGTCATTACTCCAGTCGCGGGTCACTGGCGCCGACAGCACATCCAGGGGCACCGAAATGTGCACAGGGCGCGGGCGTTCGCTGTCGAACACGGCGTAGGCACGGGCGATCAGTTCGGGCAAATCCTCGGCGCTTAACGCCACCGCCGAAAACGCCGTGATCGGCGCAGTCATGGCGCGTTGATCCTGGGTTTCATGCAGGCAGCCCCACCCCTTGCCGAGGCTGGCGGTGTGGTTGACGCTGGAGATCACCAGCATCGGAATCGAGTCGGCGTACGCCTGACCGATACCAGTCGCGGCGTTGGTCACGCCCGGCCCGGTAATAATGAAGCACACACCCGGTTTGCCGCTGACCCGGGCATAACCGTCGGCCATGAAACTGGCGCCCTGTTCATGGCGGGTCAGGACGTGGCGAATGCCGCTGCCCGGCAGGCCGCGATACAACTCCAGTGTGTGCACGCCGGGAATGCCGAACACGGTGTCGACGCCGTAGTTGGCCAACAGACGTACCAGGGCCTGGCCGCCAGTTAATGTCTTGGTTTGCATGTTCATATCCTCACTCGTGGCCAAGGCGAATCAACGCGTCGACCGCAGTCGTGCCGTGGGCACCGACCAACAATGGGTTCACATCGAGCTCCAGCAGGGCGTCGGCGTTTTCGCAGGCGTAGTCGGCCACCGCGCGGATCGCCGCCACCAGCGCATCCAGGTCCGCCGCTTCACGACCGCGAAAACCTTGCAGCAACGCGGCGCTGCGCAGGCTCAGCAAGGCGGCGCGAATGGCACCGTCCGTGGTCGGCAGAAGCAGGCTGCGACTGTCCTTGAGCAGCTCCACCAGAATGCCGCCAGCGCCGATGACCAAGGCCAGGCCGAAGTCGTTTTCGCGCTTGATGCCGACGATCAGTTCAGCCAGGGGCGGCGTGGCCATCGGCTCCAGCAGCACCTGATCGAATGGCACTTGCGGTGCATAGTCGGCAATGCTCTTGCGCATCTTTTCCAGGGCTGTATTCACTGCCGCGCGGTCTCGAAGATTCAACGCCACGGCACCGGCTTCGGTCTTGTGCGGCAGTTGTGCACTGAGCGCTTTGAGCACCAACGGATAGCCCAACGAGTCGGCGGCATCTGCCGCGTTTGGCGGCGAGCTCAATACTCCGTTGGGCGTCGGCAGGCCGAAAGCGCGCAACGCCTGTTTCGAATCCCACTCGTTAAGCAGACGACCTTCGCCCACCAACGCTTGAGGGCAAAGTGGTACCAGTGCTGACTCGCCAAGCGCCAGCAACGTTTGGCGATTGCGCTGATAGCCGGCAATGCGACCCCAGGCGGCCAGGCCATCCTCCACTCCTTGCAGTGCAGCGACGCCCTGGGCGTGCAGGCACTCGCGGGCGCTGGCCGGCAGCAGTTCGGGGAACGCCGAGGTGACAAAACCAGTCTTGCCGTGGCGCACCAGCGCCGCGCAATAAAGCTCCAGTAGCAGGTCACATTCCTTGCGCTCGCCGGTGGCTTCCGACGGGTAATCGAGCACCAGCATGGCCGCATCAGCTGGGGTGCGCAGGGCGCTGTCGAGCATGCGATTCAACGCCTCGCCATCGCCCCAGATCGCCGTGGTGAAGTCCAGCGGATTGACCAGGTTGGCGTAACTCGGCAGCACCTGTGCGAGTTCTTCACGCTGGGTTTCGTCGAGCTTGGGCAATGTCAGTTCGTTGCGTTCGGCGTAATCGGCAATCAGGCCGGCGTCACCACCGGAACAGGCCAGTGCGATCAGGCTATTGCCCGAGGGTAATTTTCCGCACGCAGCGGCCTTGAGCGTTTCGACAAAGCTCACCGGACCACTGACGCGGATCACGCCAAGGCGAGCGAAAAGGCTGTCGTACAGCGCATCGGAACCGGACAGCGAACTGGTGTGGCTCAGAGCAAGTTCAGCACCGATTTGCGACACACCGGTTTTCAAGGCGATGATCGGAATACCCTTCTCCAGCGCCTTGTGCGCGGCGCGGGCGAAACCCGGCACGTTCTTCAACCCCTCAAGGTGCAGGCCGATGGCAGTGACGCGCGGTTCGTCGAGCAACACGTCCATCAATTCGGCGACGCCCAACTGCGCCTGGTTTCCCACCGATGCCATATAGGCCACCGGTAGCGAGCGATCGCTCATGGACAGGTTGTAGGCGAAGTTGCCGCTCTGGGTCAGCACGGCGACGCCCTTCTCCACTGGCTTGCCACCATGAGCCACCGGCCACAAGGCCGAGCTGTGCAAGTAGTCGAGCAGACCGTAGCAATTGGGACCAAGCAAGGCCATCTGACCGGCAGCTTGGAGCAGCTGTTGCTGCAAGGCCTGACCCTCTGCGCCAGTCTCGGCGAACCCGGAGGCGTAGCAGATCACCCCTCCGGCATCCTGCGCTGCCAGCTCCGCCACGGCGGTCAGGGTCAGCTCACGATTGGTGGCGACGAACACCGCATCCGGGCCGCAGGGCAACTCGGCAATGCTGCGCACACAAGGCACACCTTCGAGGCTTTCATGTTGCGGATTCACCAGCCACATCTGCCCCTGGTAACCGCCTTCGGCACAGCGCTTGAGCGCACGGGCCATGCTGCGACCGCCGACAAATGCCAGGTGGCGCGGGGCGAGCAGGCGCTTGAGGTTGTCACGAATAGTTTGCGACATGGGAATTCTCCAGGGCGATCAGCGCAGCAGCGGCCGCAGCAGTTCACGGGAAATAATGTGCCGCTGGATTTCCGAGGTACCTTCCCAGATTCGCTCGATCCGTGCGTTGCGCCAGATGCGTTCCACCGGTCCTTCGTCCATCAGGCCCATGCCGCCGAATATCTGCACGGCCTCATCGGCTGTGCGTCCGAGCACTTCGCTGGCGAACAGTTTCGCCATGCCGGCCTCGCCATCGGTCATAGTGCCCTGGTCCATTTTCCAGGCGGCGTGCAAAGTCAACAGCTCAGCCGCGCGGATCTGCGTGGCCATGTCGGCAAGCTTGAACGAGACGCCCTGATAGGTGCCGATCGGCTGGCCGAACTGCTTGCGATCCGCCGCCCATTGCAGCGATAAATCGAGGGCGCGCTGGGCCTGACCAACGCAGTTGGCGGCGACCATGACCCGGCCAGCCGTCAGCCAGACGTTGGCCACTTCCCAACCCTTACCGACTTCGCCGAGCACTTTGTTGGCCGGCACCCGGCAGTCGTCGAAAAACATTTCGAAGGTGTGGTAACCGCGGTTGCTCACGCACTTGGGACCGCGGCGAATGGTCATGCCCGGGGTGTCGCGATCCACCAGGAACGAGGTCACGGCGTTACGCTTGCGACCGTTGTGTTCGTAGGTGTCGGTGACCGCGAAGACGATGGCGAAATCGGCGTGCCCGGCGTGACTGATGAAGTGCTTGCTGCCGTTCAGAACGAAGTCGTCACCGTCGCGCACGGCGCGGGTCTTGATCGCATTGGCATCGGAACCGGCACCGGGTTCGGTGAGCGCGAAGCAATCAATTTTCTCGCCTTGGATACAAGGCAACAGGTAGTCGCCGATCTGGCTGCCAGTGCAGGCCATGAGGATCTTCGACGGCCGGGCGACGAAAACGTGCAGCGCCCATGAAACCTTCGACAGCTCACGCTCGATCAGCGCCTGGGATAGGTAGTCGAGTCCGCCACCACCGACCTCTTCGGGCATGTTGAAGGCGTAAAAACCAGCGGCGATGGCTTTGCCGCGAATCTCTGCTGCAAGCTCCGGTGAGACTTCGTCCGCACGGTCGACCGCTTCCTCGTGGGGCAGCAGTTCCTTGGCGACAAAGCTGCGTACCGCGTCCACCAACATTTCTTGTTCTTGGGTCAGTTGGAAATTCATGGTGCTACCTGTTGTTCGTTCACGGGTTATGGGGCGGGGCGGGCTTATCTACCGACGAAGCCCGCCGGGCGTTTTTCCACAGAGGCGCGCAAGGCTTCTGCGCCGTCTTCGCTGCGACCACACAGCAGGCCGGCAGCCAACTCGGCTTGCAGTTGCTGCGGCAGATCGCGCTGGGCGCCTTCGCGCATGAGTTTCTTGGTTTGGGCGAACGCGAAGGTCGGGCCGTTGGCCAGGCGCGTGGCCAACTCAGCGGCGGCGTCGAGCAGTTGCTCATCGGCGCACACCTCGCCCACCAGGCCGGTGGCCAGGGCCCGGTCGGCGCCCCACAGCTCATCGAGGAACAGCAGACGCTTGGCTTGTTCGGTGCCGATCAACCTCGGCAGGTGCCAGCTGGCGCCCGCGTCCGGGGAGTACGCCATGCTGGTGTAGCCGGCCTTGAACCGTGCCGATTGCGCAGCGAGACGCAGGTCGCAGCACAGGGTCAGGTCCATGCCGGCGCCCACAGCGGTGCCATTGATGGCGGCGATGGTGGGCTTTTCCAGGCTATACAGACGGCTCATCAAAGCGTGGGCGGTTTCGGTCCAGCCGTAGGTTTCCAGATCACCACGGGCTTCGGCTTCGGCCCACTCCGCGAGGTCAGCCCCGGCGCAGAAGCTGCGGCCGCTGCCGGTCAGCACGACGACGCGAACGGCGGGGTCGGTGTTGAACTGGTCGAGCAGCGCGTGCAGGTTTTTTAGGGTTGGAATGTCGAGGGCGTTGCGCTGGGCCGTGCGGTTGAGGGTAATCCAGGCAACGCCTGCTTCGACCTGGCTGAGCAGTGAAGGTTGAGTAGTCATTGCGGGGCCTCGGATTATTTTGATTGGAATGAGGTGATACGAATTGAGGCTATACTAAACGAGTGTTCAGTAAGACAGCAATTGGGCAGCCTAACGAAGTAATTTCATCGCATCTTGTTGTTTTTTATGAATTTATTCTTTGTTTAGAGGGGTTTGAAGCTGGCTTTGTTACAATTTTGAACAACTGGGTACAGGGTGCCGTCTGGATAAACACGATCCACTGTAGGAGCGGAAAAAAACGCGACGGTCACCCGTCGCGTTTTTTGTCCACCTCAAACTATCAAGCAGAAGGCAAACTCGGCGCCAACACTCCCTGACGCTTGCGATAAGTCAGGAAGTAAGCGCTATAACACAACGCAATAAAACCACCGCCCCAATACAGCGAAGGACGTTGCGTCTCGTCCAGCGCCAGGAATACAAACAACGAACAGCACAACACAATGCACGTCAGTGGAATCAGCGGGAACCAGGGCGCCTTGTATTTCAGGTCGCTCAGTTTGCCTCCATCACGCAGGTAAGCCTTGCGGAATTTGTATTGCGCCAGGGCAATGACAATCCAGGTCACAGTGCCCGACATGCCGCTCACCGCCATCAGCACCATGAACAAAGTATCGGCCGCGACGAAGCTGGTCATCAGCGACACCAGTGCAAAGCACAGGGTGATACTCAGCGCCCGCAACGGTACCCCGCGCTTACTCAATGGCGAGAGGCTTTTCGGGGCCATGCCAGTCTTGGACATAGCCCACAAAATACGTGTCGAGGCATACAGGCCGGAGTTGCCAACCGACAGGATCGCAGTCAGGATCACGAAGTTCATCAGGTCGGCAGCGTAGGGAATACCGACCATATCGAACACCTGCACGAACGGACTCTCCATCAGCCCGGCCTGCTGCCAAGGAACGATGGCCGAGAGCACCACGATCGCCAGCACGTAGAAAATCAACACGCGAAACACCACGTTGCGCACCGCACGGGGAATGCTCTTCTCCGGCTGATCAGTTTCGCCCGCTGCCACGCCCATGATTTCACAGCCCTGGAACGCGTAGACCACGGTCATCATCACCGCAAACACAGCCGACAAGCCATTGGGGAACAGCGAGTCGCCGATCAGGTTGGTCATCATCGGCGCCGGCTCGCCACTGGTCAGCGGAATCGCACCGAAGATCACCAGCACGCCGACCACGATGAACCCCAGAATCGCCGCGACCTTGATCCCGGAAAACCAGTATTCCGCCTCGCCAAACGCGCGGGTCGCCAAGGCGTTCAGGCCGAACAGTACCGCGACGAACAAGGCTGACCAGTACCAGATCGGCACTGTCGGGAACCAGCGCTCCATCAACATACCCGCTGCGGTGAACTCCAGCCCCACGGTGGTGGCCCAGCTCATCCAATAGACCCAGCCGATCATGAACCCGGTGGCCGGCCCGATGAATTTAGTGGCGTGAGTCTGAAACGAGCCGGACACCGGCATTTGCACGGACAGTTCGCCCAGGCAAACCATCACCAGGTACATCAGAAACCCGGCGACCAGGTAAGCCAGAATCGCCCCTACCGGACCACCCTGGTTGATGGTTACGCCGGAGCCCATGAACAGTCCGGTGCCGATTACGCCTCCCAGGGACAACATGAAGATGTGGCGGCTTTTCAGGGCACGGGTCAGTTGGATGCCTTGGCGGTCGATTGATTCGCTCATGTCGGCACCTCAGTAGTCGGCGCGGTGCGCGGCGGCTGACAGGACGTCATGGCGCGAGGAAGGGTCAGCTTTGCGGCGGTTCATTATTATTATCTCCAATAAGCTTCGAAGACCGCGCTGCGGCGGTTGCGTCGATTATTGGAAAGGCATGTAAGTTCGAGTTGAACCTGAGGATCAAAGATGTAAAAAGTCGTAACAAACTTGTACGTCAGGCCTGCAGCAGCTCGGCCAGCGTCTGGCGCGAACAGCGCAGTTGCTCGTGCACCTGCGACGCCATCGCGCGCAACGCAGCTTCGTCGTGGATCATCGCGGCTTCCTCCAGCGCTCGCAGGACGTTAGCCAGGGCGCGAAAGCCCAAGGAGTCGCTGCTGCCGGCCAGACGATGGGCCAGGTGCGCGACCTCGGTGCAATCATCGGCAGCGATGGCCTCGGCCAGTGCCTGGCTGTGCTGTTCGAGCGAGTCGCGCAACACCTTCAACAAGCCCTGGAGTTTCTGTTCACCGAGCAAAGTACGGTGAGTCTCCAGCAGCGGCCAATCCATGGCCGCGTCATCGAGTGGCGAAGTGCGTACGGGGGCCTGGTCAGCCAGCGCCTGGCGCAGAGTGTCGAGTTTCAGGGGCTTGCCAAGGATACCGTCCATGCCGGCATCCAGGTAACCGCGAACCAGGGCCGGCTGCACACTGGCGGTCAGGGCGAAGAGACGGCTGTGGCGATTCGGCCCCGGAGTGCCGCGCAGTTGTTTGCACAGTTCGACTCCGCTGATGCCGGGCAGGTGCACGTCGAGCAGGATCAAATCGAAGGCTTGCGCGGCACATTCAATCAGCGCCTGCTCGGCGTCTTCGGCCAACCACACTTGGTGCCCGTCGCGCAGCAGCAGTCCCTCGACCACCTCGCGGTTCAGCGCCACGTCCTCGACCACCAGAATGCGCAAAGCCTGCCCTGCCACACTGTTCGCAGCGACCGCTGCCACGCCGGTCGCCGGTGCCAGCACCAGCTCGAACCAGAAACAACTGCCGCGCCCGACTTCACTGTCCACGCCGATGCGCCCACCCAACTGCTCCACCAGATGCTTGCTGATCGCCAGCCCCAAGCCGGTGCCGCCGAAGCGCTGCGCCACCTCTTCGCTGGCCTGGGTGAAGCGCTCAAAAATCTTCTGCTGCATCGCCGGCGCAATGCCGATGCCATTGTCGGTGACGCTGACGCGCAGCCGCTGCCCAGGGACGCCAGGCAACAGCGCAACCTCAACCTTGACCCGCCCGCCCTCGGAGAATTTGATCGCGTTGGCCAGCAGATTGCTCAGCACCTGGCGCAGGAATTGTTCGGCGCCATGATGCCGCTCCGAGACCAGCGGATCGACGTGACACTGCAGGATCGTATCGTTGATCAGTGCGCGGGGCTCAAGCAGTGTCAACACCTCATCAAGCAATTGCCGCAGGGAGAAATCCACCATTTCCGGATGACTCACGCCCTCTTCCAGACGGGCGAAATACAGCACTTCATTGAGGATCGACAGCAACCCTTCCCCGGCTTTGTACAGCGCATCCAGACGCTTGCCGCCGAGCTCGTCCAGCGGTGCATCACGCAGCAATTGCGCCATGCCGAGGATGCCGTTGAGCGGTGTGCGCAACTCGTGGCTCATGGTGGCAAGGAAACGCGATTTGGCGAGGTTTGCCGCCTCCGCTTCATCCTTGGCGCGCATCAGGCTGGCGGTGCGGCGCTCGACCATGCGCAGCAGTTCGTCACGGTTATCCTGCAACGCCAGGCGATCGCTTTCGCGGCGGTCGATGTCACTGAGAATGGCCCGGCGCATGTCGTCCAGTGCATGGGCCACGGTATCGATTTCGTCCTCGTCTTCGTGCGGACGGCGTCGTTTATCCAGGCGCAACGGCTCGTGGGAATCGCCCGCCGCGATGCGCCGGGCAAACTCGGCCATGACTTGCAGGTGGCGTGTGACCAAACGATAAAACAACCCCGACAGCACCACCGCCAAACCGCAAAGGAACACACTCATCCATAGCAGGCTGGTCAGCCCGGTCGTGAACAGGCGCTCGTGCACCGCCCCCAGGTCAGTGGTGACTTCCAGCTGACCCAGGTGCCGCAACACGCCAGACGGTGGCTGGTAGTCCAGGGCAAAACGCTCGATGCGCAACGGTCCGACCGGCTCGGCAGTGCCTTGCAGCAGATCGAAATCGGGGCTGATCAGGCGCACTCGCGCCACGTCGGAAAAGTCCACCAGGCCGCGCAACTGCACGTTGAGCTGATCCTGGTTCAGGTCCCACAGGCTGCGCTCCAGGCTCGCCAGGTAGCCTGCGCGAATCAGCTCCATGCGCGAGTCGATGTCGCGCATCTCGCGTCGATACTCAAAGTACAGCTGCACGCTGCTCGCCAGCACCGTAAAACACAGGCTGAAGAACAGGATAAACAGCAGCAGGCGCCGCAACAGGCCCCCAGGTCGAGCCCGGATCATGGTCGATCCGCCGGCTGGGCGAGCATGTCGCGGTAGGTGACTTCACTCTCGTGGAGCAGGCGCTCGACCTCGCCCGAATCGACCATGTGCTGCAACTGCGCATCGATATCCGCCATGCGCCTGGCCAGGGGCGAACGCCGCGACACGGCCGCTCGCAGGTAATCCACACCAAAGGATTCGGCCAGCGCTACGATGTCCTGGGTGCCCGGCAGGGTATCGACGCGCATTTGCCCGGTGCGCCGCTCGGAGACGACAAAGTCGATGCGCCCGCGGATCAGCTTGCCAAAGTTCTGCTGGCTATCAGAGACCCGTTCGATGTTCTGGTGCTGGTCGACAAAGCGGTCGAACGTCTCGCCGTAGCTTTCCCCGAACAGGAAACCACCGCGGTAGTGCGCCAGGTCTTCCAGGTGATCGATTTTTACCGGGTGCCGGCGATTGATGAACACCGCGACCTCCTCGCGCAAGACCGGCACCGTCGAAAAAACCAGGTCCTGCTCACGCTCTGCGGTGCGGTAAGCCAGCACTACGTCTACCAGCCCCTCCACGGCGTCGAGCACGCAGCGATTCCAGTTATCCAACTCGACTATCTCGACCTCATAACCCAATTGCCCGAACAGCTTTTTCACCACGCTGGGCGCAAGGCCCCGCACCTGCTTGCCATCGCTCCAGGAGATCGGCGGGTAGACCGGGTAGTCGCAATAGCGAATTTTTTGCGCAGCAGTCACCCCGGTGGATGCCAGCATCAACAACAACCAGAACCCGCGCCACACGCTGCTCAGGCCGCCACACTGGCGGTAAACAGATACCCAGCACCATGGATGGTGATGATCAGCTCCGGCTCGGCCGGGTCGTCATGTAACTTGCGTCGCAAGCGTCCCACCAGCACATCAATGGAGCGATCGCTTGGCACCCATTCGCGGTTGCGGATCTGGTCCATCAACTGATCCCGGCTCAAGGTATGCCCGCTGTTACGCAGGAACACACTGAGCAACTGGTATTCGCCATGGGTCAGCAGGGTTTCACTGCCGCTGTGGTCAATCAGCCGTCGGCGGTCAGTGTCCAAGGCCCAGGCAGCGAATTGCTTGACCGGGCGGGCGACGGGGGCGACTGGCTGTGGCGTGTGTGCGTGACGAACCCGGCGAATCAGGTTCTTCGCCCGGGACACCAGTTCCCGCGGATTGAGGGGCTTGATCACATAGTCATCGGCACCGCACTCCAGGCCAACGATGCGATCGATCTCATCGTTGCGCCCAGTGATCAGGATGATCCCGACCTCCGAACGGACCCGCAACTCCCGGGTCAGGGTCAGGCCATCCTTGCCCGGCAGGCGGATATCGAGCATCACCAGGTCGACGCTCTGGGTCGCCAGGAAGGTTTCGGCCAGCTCTGCCGTGGCGGCGCAATGCACTTCGTAACCGTCCTGGGACAGGTAGGCCTGCAGCAGTTCGCGAATCAGCGGATCGTCATCGACGATCAATACCCGAGGAGTCATCGCTAGGTGTCCCGCGTATGCCCGAAGGCGTGTTTCTTATTAGAGTTTTGTTGACCACTGACGGCAGAGAGTAGCCACTACTGAACGATCGATCAACAGCCCGTCGTCTGCACAGTGAAGCGCTGCCGACCGCCGGCCTGCAAACCGTCGACCCAGGCTTCGCAGATCTGCATACCCTGCTCCGGGGTGAAGGTACCCGGGTTGAGGCCCGATTCCAGCCACAAGCCATCGAGCAAGGCGCTGAGGCTGATAGCGGCCAGGTCGGAGTCGAAATGTTGCCAGCCCTCTTCCTCCGCCAACTCGTTGAGCACCTTGCGCAGGATGGCGCGGTACTCGCCGTAGGACTGTTCGTGGGCGAGGTTGATCGCCTCTGCCGTCTTGACCGCGCCCCAGAACGCCAGCCAGGCATCGAGCAGTTGCGGATCGAGCAACTCGGCGGAAAACGAGCCGCGAAAAAAAGCCGACAAGCGTTCACGTGCATTAGGCGCCGCCTGTTCCATGGCTGCACGCAACAGCGACATGACGCGGCCAGTCACCGCCAGATAGGCTTCGGCGACCAACTCGTCCTTGCCGGAGTAGTGGTGGCTGATCAGCCCGACCGACACACCGGCCTCAGCGGAAATCTTGCGGATCGAGGCACCCTGGAAGCCATGGCGCTGCAGGCACACGAGCGTGGCCTCGATGAGATTGGTTTTGCGCAGTTCCGGCGCCATTCTGGAGAATCGGACTTCCTGAGTCATTGCACGACCTTCCTGGAGGCGAGGGTTAAGCCCTGTACGAGCGATTAAAGAGCTGAACGACTGTACAGCAACTACCCTCGCCGACTCCAGATGTCGCGCGGCTTCTACCGGCGCCATAGTCAGGGGCAAGTAAATAAATGTGTTGATTTTTTACTGATGGTAAATTCTTATGGATAAATAATAAAGCCAAAAACGGCTTCAGCCTGCTTGGAGTAGCCCCACCATGAGCACCTCGCACCACGCTTTCGCGCACCTGTTCGAACCCTTGCAGCTACGCGGCAAACGCCTGAAAAACCGTATCATGTCCAGCGGCCACGACACCTCGATGCCCACCGACAATCTGGTCAACGATCAATTGATCGCCTATCACCAGGCGCGTGCGGCAGGTGGTGCCGGGTTAATCGTGTTGCAGGTAGCGGGCGTGCACGACAGTGCGCGTTACACCTCTCACGTATTGATGGCCACCGACGACGCCTGCATCGAGGGCTATCGCAAGCTCGCACAAACCTGCCATGCACACGGCACGGTGGTGCTGTCGCAGATTTTCCATCCGGGGCGGGAAATCATGGAGTCCAGCGACGGGCTGTTGGCGGTCGCCTATTCAGCTTCGGCGGTGCCCAACGAGCGGTTTCGGGTGATGCCTCGGGCGCTGGATCAAGGCATGATCGACGAGATTGTCGCCGGTTACGCGGCAGCGGCCCAGCGCCTGTTTCAAGCCGGGATCGATGGCGTGGAGGTGGTCGCCAGTCACGGTTATCTGCCCGCGCAGTTCATCAATCCGCGAGTCAACCGCCGAACTGATGGCTATAACGGCGAGCTCGAGGAGCGCCTGCGTTTCCTGCGGGAAATCATCGCGGCCGTGCGGGCGAGCACCGATGACAACTTCATCATCGGCCTGCGCATTTCCGCTGACGAGCGCGACCCGCAAGGACTCACCGAGGGCGAATCGCTGCTCGCCGTGCAGGCATTGCAAGCCAGCCTGGATTACGTGCACATCGTGGCCGGTACTTCTGCATCCCTGGGCGGTGCCGTGCACATCGTGCCGCCCATGGCGATCGAAGCGGCCTACCTGGCCAAGGAAGCTGGAACCTTCAAGGCCGGGCTGTCGATCCCGCTGTTCGTCACCGGGCGTATCAACCAGCCCCAGGAAGCCGAGCTGATACTGGCACGTGGTCAAGCCGATGTCTGCGGCATGACCCGCGCGCTGATCTGCGATCCGCAAATGCCCAACAAGACCGACACCGGCCACGTCGAAGACGTGCGCGCCTGCATCGCCTGCAACCAGGCGTGCATCGGCCACTTCCACAAAGGCTTGCCGATCTCTTGCATCCAGCACCCGGAAACCGGACGCGAGCTGATCTTCAGTCATCGCCAACCCGCCGGCCAACGCAAGCGCATCATGATCGCCGGCGGCGGCCCAGCCGGCATGAAAGCCGCTGCGGTAGCCGCCCAGCGCGGGCACGAGGTCACCCTCTATGAAGCCGCCGCGCAACTCGGCGGCCAGGTGCTGCTGGCGCAGTTGTTACCGCGACGCAGCGAATTCGGTGGGGCCAGCACCAACCTGCAACGGGAAATGGAACTGGCGGGTGTGCGGGTGGTGCGCAACACCCGGGTCGATCGCGCCCTGGTGGAGCGCGAGCGCCCCGACCTGGTGATCGTCGCCACAGGGGCAGAACCCTATTGGCCAACCTTCGAGCGCGGCGGCGAACTGCAGGTGGTGGATGCCTGGCAAGTGCTGCGCGAGGAAGTGCAGATCGGTCGTTCGGTGGTCGTGGTCGACTGGCGCTGCGACTGGATCGGCCCCGGCATTGCCGAGCGCCTGGTGCGCGCCGGGCATCAGGTGCACCTGGCAGTCAACGGCACCCATTGCGGGGAAACCCTGCCGCTGTACGTGCGCGACCAACTGGCCGGCGAACTGCACAAACTGGGCATCCCCATCACCCCCTACGCCCGCCTCTACGGCTGCGATGACAACACCGTCTACCTGCAACACACCGCCAGCGGTGAACCGATGCTGCTGGAAAATATCGACACGCTGGTGCTGTGCCAGGGCCATCAACCGGTCGACACCCTGGGCGCAGAACTGCAAGGCCTGGTGGAGTTTCGCCGGATCGGCGACTGCCTCGCGCCGCGCACTGCCGAAGAGGCCATCTACGAAGGCTTGAAAGTCGCCTGGGCGCTTTGAGCCTGTTTATACTCCGGGGTTTTCACCCAAACCCCGGCCTGGAGCACGCATGAGCAACGGCAGTAAAGACAGCGCCGCAGCAGAGCCGCACTTCCTCGGCACCCGAATCCGCGGCCTGCGCAAACGCCGAGGCATGACCCTGGCCGAACTGGCAAGCATGAGCGAGCTCACCGCCGGCTACATCAGCCAGCTCGAACGCAACCTCGCCTACCCTTCCATCCCCGCCCTCTTCAACATCGCCCGCAGCCTGGGCGTGACCATCCAGTGGTTCTTCGCCAGCGAGGCCAACACCGCCCCGGAAGACCAGGGTGTGGTGGTGCGCAAAAACACGCGGATGAGCGTGCATTACGAAGATGGAATCGTCGACCAACTGCTGACCCCGCAGCCGAATCGGCAATTGGAGATGCTGCACTCACGGTTTCCGCCTGGTACTTATAGCCAGCAGAGTTATAGCCATGAGGGGGAAGAAGCCGGGTATTTGCTGTCGGGGAGTTTTGAGCTGTGGGTTGGGGAGCGGTATTTCCAGCTGAGTGAGGGGGATAGTTTCAGTTTTTCGAGTCAGGAGCCACATCGGTATGGCAATCCTGGGGAGGTGGATGCGGTGGTGATTTGGGTGATTACGCCGCCTACGTTTTGATGGGATGTTTGAGATGAAGAGGCCTCGGAGTTTGATTAGCTTTGGGGCTTTTTTAATGGAGGCCGGGGAATTTTTCCTACAGTCACTTCCTGATTTTTTCGAGCTACTGGCGGACGGTAATTTAACGCTTAAGATCTGCGAGAACCCTACGAGATCTTAATGATTCAATTTGAAATAACTATAACAACAAGGACGAAAGTAAATGGCATTCGACGCGTACCTCAAGATAGAGGGGATTCCCGGTGAAGCTCTGGATGAGCAGCACAAGGACTGGATAGAAACGACAGGTTACAGCTTTGGCACCCATCAGAGCACTTCGGCCACCGCAAGCTCTGCAGGAGGAGCTTCCTCAGGTCGAACGACTGTCACCGATTTAACCATTACCAAGCTTCTGGACAAATCCAGCTGCAAGCTGATTGAAGCCAGCTGTGCAGGCGAGCACCTGAAAGAAGTAGTTTTGTCCTTACACAGGGCGGGCGGAGACAAATTAAAATATTTTGAGATCACACTAGAAGAAGTGATTATTTCAAATTACTCGCAAGTTGCGAATGATGGCGTGCCAACCGAAACGATCAGCTTGAACTATGGGCGTATCAAAACAACTTATACTCAGCAAAAACGGGCCGATGGCGCCGGCGGAGGTAACGTCGCGGGTGGCTGGGACCGAATCAACAACAAAAAATATTCCTGAGGCTTATATTTATGTCTGAGGTATACAGCTTCATTAATCCAAGAGTACAGCCCTATTCGTATTTGAAATCGAATCTACAGCTTGGTAAAAATACACGCGTAAAGTTCGACATTTTGAACGCGCACATCGTTAACACCGTGGTATTGCCGGGTGAGCTTGTGATTGTCGGGGATAACTCGACCCCCTCTTGTACGGCTGAAGAAGCCTTTTATATGCGTAAAGCTTCTGACGTCCATATCGCGTTGATGACGAACGGAATGCAAAGCGATGGCTTTCTGGTCGAGAATCATGAGTTTTTAACAAAAATGCTCGGCTATACCGCACTCGGCATAGGTTCAGTGGGTGATGCCTGGAGCAAACACCTTGAGGGCATCAAGAGCACTCTGCTCGATATTGAAGCAGCGCATAACGAACACTTGAGGAGTGGCACTAGCCAGAGCAGAGATGCCTTTTACTCAAAGCGCAAAATGCTGTTCAACAAGCTTGAAAGCCAATTGAAAAGCTTTGCTGGCCATGGTTCAGGCATGCGCAATCAAGGTCCAATCAAGAACGTGCTTGGGATCTCGACCAAGAGTTTTTTACATAAGGGGATCATCACTGGTTACGCAGACACCATCAACGGTGTGGCTAAGGCTTCGAGCCTGATAAGAAGAGGCACCTACTTGGGGGTTGGGTTAAACGTCGCAGCGGCTGGGACCTCCATCTACACAGCGTGCTCCAGCGGTCGGGAACAAGAGTGCCGAAAGGCCAAATACACGGAGGGTGGTAAATTGGCGGTCGGCATAGCTGGCGGAATATTTGGTGGCTCAATCGGAGCTACAGTTGCTATTACTGCATGCGCGGTTGCTTTTAGTCCAGTCACGGCTGGGGGTAGCGTTTTCGCCTGCACGTTGGTCGGAGGAGGTTTAGGAGGATGGGCAGGAGGCGAATACGGTTCCCGGGCTGGGGAGTCTATCGGTGATGTTATATATGAGTACTCCCCATGAGCAGCTTAACGTTGGTTATCGCTGCGATATTTATAATGGTTGTACAAATATCGTCAGTAATCTGGCTCATCGTCTCCGCCCACAGACTAACTGAACTTGCAGAAAGTCACTTAAAGAAAAGCACATTTGTAGAGAACAATCTAAAAGCTCTTGGAAGCTTTGGAGTATTTGGCAAAATCCCTAGAAACGGTTCGATTGTTCTGATGTTTCTAGCACCTGATTTCTTTGAGAGACGCGGAATGATAGATGCACATGAGCTGTCGATGATGCCGACCGGCTTGAGAACCAAGCTTATGATGCCGTGGATCGTCAGCACGATATTTTCCTTCGCTTTTTTTTCGTTCCCTTATTGGTAAACATTTGCGTAAAGCACACCACCTTCCCCAACATATTTCTCGACACCTAGAACCCAATGCAAGTATGAAACCGAAAACATCGCATGACTAATTATGACAATCAACACATTATTGAAGACCGCAAACTGACCTACACAACTTTCCGTCATATCCACAGACACTGGATGCGAAGCCCTGTGTAAAAAATTGGAGTGCGTCGAGAGAAGTAAATTGTTGGCGGCTTGGCTGGTGGAGCCAAGAGGAGAACGGCAGTCGGAACTGCAGCAGTAATTGGTTACACTGCCGTCTTCGGCATCCTCACGGGAGGCGCAGGAGCGATTGCATGTGCGGATGTAACTCCACTTCATCAAGCTTTGTAGCGATCATGTTTCTTTACCCTCAGCACCGCTACGAGTGGCGCGCCCAATGCACCATGTAGTGCTCAGGTTATTCGGCATAGGCCAAGTGGAAATACCCTCATCGACCGTCGATTGGTGCTCAGTCACCCTCCGGGACTTGCCCGTGACTTAAATGTCCTCGGCTGTTTTTGGTCGCACCGTGCTGATTAATCTGCACGATGCTCCCATCCACCATCAAGTGCTCCAGATCTGCATCGGCAGCGAGTGCTTACATCATCTGCACCCAAATGCCATTGCCGGCCCAGCAACTTTAGTGCACTTGGACTCTATGCCTTGACCGTAGGTTTACGGGAAACCAAGCCATGGCGAGACCGTACGAGCAAGCCAGAGTAACGCTTCGACGAAGTGACGGATATCAAGGGTCCAAATGAGACCGCCCCCTAGCTGAACGCGTTGATAAACCAAGTGATCATCGGGATGGCCACAATGTCGATCAGCACGGCGCCGCATAACGGCACGATGATGAAGGCTTTGTACGAGAACACTTTGTAGTGGTCACAGATGGCACCCATGTTGGCCACAGCGTTGGGTGTAGCGCCCAGCCCGTGCCCCATGAAGCCGGCGCACAGGACGGCAGCGTCGTAGTTACGGCCAAACAGGCGGAACATAACGAACACGCACAGCAAAATCATGATCAGCACTTGCACCACCAGGATCACCAGCAGCGGCAATCCCAGCTTTTCCAGCTCCCAGAACTTAAGGCTCATCATTGCCATGGTCAGAAACATGCCCAAACACACGTCCCCAATGGTGCTGACAGCATGGTCCGGCATCTCGATCGCCTGGCTGCGGTCATTGAGGTTGCGCAAGATAATCGCCACAAACATCGCGCCCACATAGCTCGGCAACACGATGCCCAAGTGCTGTTGCAAGCTGGCGCCCAGCCAGAAACCCAGCACCATGATCACCACGATGCAGGTCAACAAGCGCAACAGGGTCGGTGCATCCAGCGCGGCAGGCGGGGTGTGGACCACCTCTTCAAACGCCTTGAGGCTGCCCACCGCTTCCGCTTTAACCGTGAGGTTGTTGCGCTCAATCAACCAGCGCGCCAGTGGGCTACCCAATAAACCGCCCGCCACCATGCCAAAGGTCGCGGCCGCCAGCGCCGCAGTAGTCGCGCCGACGGCACCGAGGTTTTCAGCAATCGGGCCGAAAGCCGCCGCCGCACCAAAACCGCCTTCCAGTGACACCGCACCGGCCATGATCCCCAGTAACGGATCAATACCCAACAGTTTGGCAACGCTGACACCGACT
This sequence comes from Pseudomonas violetae, assembly GCF_023072615.1. Classification (GTDB taxonomy): domain Bacteria; phylum Pseudomonadota; class Gammaproteobacteria; order Pseudomonadales; family Pseudomonadaceae; genus Aquipseudomonas; species Aquipseudomonas violetae. Next base: position 345,908 of record NZ_JAKNRW010000003.1, on the reverse strand, counting down.
ACGTTCTGCACCAGCGCCAAGCCCCAGCACGCCCCCAGGTAGATAAACAGCAACTTGCCGCCTTTACGCAGCAAGCCCAGGCTGCCGCCCAAACCGACAGTGGTAAAGAACGCCACCATCAACGGGGTTTGCAAGCTGGTGTCGAGGGTCAGATTCAGCCACTGTTGGCTGCGTAGCAGCCAGATCAGCAGGGCAAAACCAAAGCCGCCAATCACCGGTGCGGGAACACACAGTTGGCGCAGCCAGTAACTGCGTTTTTTCAGTTGAGCTCCCAGGCCCAGCAGGAGTAATGCGAGAGCGAGGGTACTCAGCGCATCCAGTTCGAATGTCAGCATGGCGAATTTCTCTTTTTCTTATGATTCAACAAGCGGTTTCAGGGATTTTCGGAAAACTTAATCAATCAGGCTAGCGAGCAGACGCGCGCCAATGCGGGCGGTTCGGTTTTCGATATCAAGGCCGGGGTTGAGTTCGGCGATGTCGGCCATGCGCAATTTACCGCTGGCCTTGGCATAGCGCGCCAGATGCTCAACGATTTGCATGTCCACGCCATGGGCAGACGGCGCACTGACGCCGGGCGCCTGGCTAGCGGGCAGCACATCGAGGCAAATGGTCATGTAGAGGTAATCGACGTCTTGCAAAAAATCATCGATGAATGTTTCGCAAGCGCTGACGTCCCAGCTGTGCATTTCACGGTCGAGGCGAAAACGCACATTCAGCCGCTGCGCCTGCTCGAACAGTGCCTGAGTATTGTTGAGCTGACTAACACCCAGGCAGCCATAAGTGAAGGGCATTTCAGCGCGCTGGCAATACTCGGCGATCTGGCGAAAAGGGGTGCCTGAACTGCTTTGTTCGGCATGGCGCAAGTCAAAATGCGCGTCGAAATTAAGTACACCGATACGGGGCGTCGTCGTGCGTTTGCGCAAGTGATCGGCCAGACCGCTAAAACTTGCAAAAGCGATTTCATGGCCACCACCCAGCCCCAGCGGTAAATGCCCCTGATCGAGCAACTCGCTGACGTGGTGGGCGTAGCTCTGCTGTGCGCCTTCGAGGTTGCTGTCGATACAACCCACATCGCCCGCGTCATACAGCGGCCGGTGGCCGTGCCACGCCAGGTTGGCCAAAGCCTTGCGCAGTGCTGTCGGGCCTTGGCGTGCACCGGTGCGGCCCTGGTTGCGTTTGACCCCTTCATCACAGGCTAAACCAACCAGTGCGACACCCGCAGGCTGGTTTTGCGCAAAGGGTTTGATCCATTGGTGCCAGCGCAGCGCGCCTTGCCCTTCGGCGTCGTCAATGCGCCCCGTCCACAATGCCATGTCAGGAACAACGGTCATGTTTGAAACTCCAGTCAAATTCAGTCGAGCCGGGCGCTCAGACGCAGCGCCACATCCCGGGTCCAGCGGATCAGGCGTTCAGTGCGCTGTTGAGCCCGGAAGGCAGGGGCCATGAGGCTGATAGCGCCTTGCAGGCGGTCGCGGCTGTCGATCAAAGGCGCACTGACCCCCCAGATGCCGTCGTCGATTTCACTCTGACTCACGGCGTAACCGGCAGCCCGGATCTCGGCAAAACTGCGCTGATAGATCGCAACGTCGCCGCTGTCGACGCCTTGGGCCAGCAGCGCCGACAGGCTTTGCGCCTCATCCATGTGCGCCAGCAACACCCGCGCCGAAGCGCCTACCAGCAACGGTTGCGCCAACCCCTTTTGGTAGCAGCAGCGCAGCGGCTGTGGGCTGTCGATCAGCTCAATGCAAATGGCCTGACCGTTACTGGGCACCATCAACGCCACACTTTCCTGGGTTTGCTCGGCCAGGCGCTTGAGCTCGGGCTTGGCCAACGTCACCAACACCGCTTCGCGGTCGAACTTCTTGGCCAGTTGCAAACAGGCAGGCCCCGGCAAATAACGACCGTGACCGTTTTCTTCGGCCAGGCCCCAGCGCAGCAGGGTTTTTAGATGGCGATAGATGCTGCTGAGCGGCTGTGCCAGCTGCTCGGACAGTTCTTTGGCGGAGATCGCCTCGCCGGATTGCCCCAGGGTTACGAGGATTTGCAGCAAGCGATCGGTTGGCGTGTTGTAGCTCATTGTTGGCCCCATGCTATTGCCTGCATGGTGGCACGATGTTTCTCATTAACTGAAACAGGTTTCCCACTCAGTGGGAACAATCGGCCATATAACGATCAGCGGCCGCTCATTCGCAATCTTGCAGCCATAAAAACGTGGGAGCGAAAAACATAGCGGGAGGGGACAGGAGAACAAAAACCATCAGAAACGAAAAAGCCCCGTAACTTCTCAGCTACAGGGCTTTTTCTATGTAATGGCGGAGAGATAGGGAGTCTCCGATTACCACCTTCAACCCCAACAAACCCCGCGTTTGTTGACCATTACCACTATGAGTAGTAGAAGATAGTAGTAGAAATCACTCTACCACTCACGCTTCGGTGCTCGCATGCCTGACAACCTCATTCAGAAGAAAAACGAGCAAACGTGGTACGTCATAAAGCAGATACCGAAGGATGTGCGTAGAGCGCTTGGGAATCGAAGCACGTTCACGAAGTCTTTGAAGACGGGTCTTCGGTCTGAAGCGATGAAGCGGCGCTTGTACTGGCTGGCTCAGTGGGAAGCCGACATTGCAGCAGCACGACATGCCAAAGCCGGTGCCGGGGATGAATGGCGGCTAGCCCAGCACACGGTTGGGCTAGATTTGCAGCAGAGACAAACTAATGCCGTCACAAAGATCTACACCCCGCGGAATCCAGATGCCGCCCCGGCTGATATCTCATGGTTCGAAATGCTTCCCGAAATGGTGAGAGAGCTTCGGGACGAAGGACAGAACGAAATTGCCGACCGCTTGACCAGCCTCGCAAGAAAACACGTTGACGTACTTGAGAATGGTGTCAACGCTGGTGAAGGCATAAACCTTCAACATGAATTTCTGATGATCATTGGAGATCTAGAAGCTGCGTGCACCGCAGAAGAATACAATCTGTCTGACGAAGAACATTCGGAAGCTCAATCGATTGCGCGAAACCCGACAATCTACAAACCACGATCACCAATCAGCCCTTCCATGATTGAGGCTTGGGCAAAACACCTCGCCACTCAAATCAAATCAGAGAAAACCCGCAACAGTTGCAAAGCTCGTGTTGAGAAAATATCCAAGTTTCTGACAACCGAAGGCGCACCACTCAACTTTGACACAATCCACAAATTCTTAAACAAACAAGGTGGTGCCAGTCAGACACTTGCTAACTATGTTTGGTCGGGGCGAAACTTTTGGAAATGGGCATCTAGGTACGACCCTCAGTTTCGTGAGCAATTCACCGGACAACCGTGCCCATTCGATGGTCATGACCTACCAAAGACAGGGGATTCAGTCGGTAAATCGTACATTCCATTTACTCGTATAGAAGTTGAACAGCTTCACAAGAAAGCAAAAGAAGGTGGCAAAGATGATTTAGCCAACCTGATAGTCTTTGGTGCTTTCACCGGTGCGAGACTTGAAGAGATTGGGCGCATCAAACCGGAACATACAATTTTCGACCACGCTGGTGAACCAATAGGTTTCAAGATCAACGAATCAAAGACAGATGCTGGCGTACGAGACATGCCCTTGCATCCTTCTCTTGTAACGTTGTACAAAAATCTATGTTCGCAAGCTTCAGCAAACGATGGGTATTTGTTCAAAGGTGGAAACAACAAATATGGAAACCGGCTTGACTGGTTGAGCAAGCAGTTTGGACATTTTAAAACGAAAGCCGAATTCTCCAAACTTCACGTATTCCACAGCATCCGAAAAACAACCACGACCGAGCTTCATAGAGCAGGTGTGGGTCTGGAGGTGCTACCGTACATCGTGGGACACGAACACAAGTCATTTACATTGAGCGTTTACAGTGCCGGATGTTCTTTTGAACAGAAACAAGAAGCGATCAACCATCTTACTTACCACTTTTCTACAGATTAATTAGTTTGATCGATAAAATACCACTAAAAACAACGCTACTCTCTACCCGGTACGTCTGCATACCCTGATAGGAGAACGTGTTTTTGAGTGGTGTTTTCTTGCAGTAACAATCGTTTTGGTTTGATGTGCTCAATAAGCGCATGCTTAACTACCCGGCGATATTTCAACAATATAAAATAATTGACGGAAGTGTCATTTAAATGTTGACATCTATTGACAAAGCAAGGTTTCGTGTATTATAATTCGTCTATTAGCAAGAGAACAATCTTCAGACTTCTGTAATTATTGCAGTTCTTACAGAAAGTCCGAAAGAGTAATAGTCGCCATTTTTGGTCATTTCGGTGACTTCGCGCTTTTGAGCCTCCCTCTAGGTCTTCATTAGCATCTGTTCTCTTGCGCTCTCATATAAAGAAGGCCACCTAGACAGTGGCCTTTTTATTGCCTGAAACCGACACAAGAATATTACGTTTTATCACCAATTACCCTTTGGAGGGAAAATGCATGTCAAAAATAAAGAAATGCGCCGTGTGTAGTAAATCAATCGACAATCGCCGCCCACAAACTAAAACCTGTAGCAATTCATGCCGTACAAGATTGTGGAGATTTTCAAATGCCGGCCCTGTTTCGCTGAAAGTGGTGTTGAGTAAGCTCCAATACATTCAGCTTAAAACTGAAGCTAATGACCTCGACATGATGATCAATGCACTTGTGGTTGCAAAGGCAACGCAGAGTGCAGCATGTAGTATCTACAGTTGATACACACATACACCTATAACCCACGTATTGCGTGGCCTACAGCAACTTAAGGAAGCTCAGATATGCGAATCCGATTGAACCCTCGTTCCATCTTACAGTTAGAAAAAGTTATGAGCATGTTGGGTGAAACCAATCCAACCCACGCCCTTCAACAGATGATCACCATGATGCATAAGTCGCTTTCCCATCAGTCCCTATACGAGGATAAACATAAACATGATCAAGAGAACCAGAACCTGCGCCATATGTAACACCGCGTTCACCACTAGCCAAATCAAGGCTAAGCACTGTCCGCCATGCCGACCAAAGGCAAGACAGAAGAATCAAAAAGAAAAACGACAGACAACAGAAGAGAAACGAATCTTACGACTCTCACAGTCTGATGAATGGCTATGGATTGCAAGCGAATGCAAACGAGCCGGCACAGTTGAAATCTTACAAGGTGTGGATCTAGTCGCTCTATTTGAAGTTTATAAAGCCAGATTCAAAACCTTTGGATGGAACTCTGAAACTAAAACTTCTAAATTCCACCTGTGCCACGTCCAGCCAGCAAAAGGTATCGGCACTGTCGGACTATTGCATCACCTCAACCTGTTTATTGGTGGTTCATTCCATAACCAAACGCACGGTAACAAAAGTTACCAAGACCGAGGACTGTGCATTCCAAGAAGCAAACTGAAAGCAAAATGGAAAGTAACCAGCACAACCCATGATCGCGTTGTCTTGGATTTGGTGACTGACTACCTGGGCCAAGTGCTAATCGACTATGCGAAAGAACACCCAGTGACAAAGAGCAATCGATACTGTGCAGCAAAATGGGTATTCCAGAATGATCCAGACAATACATTGCCACTGAGCAAACTCGAACGTATGTCACTGCATGATCTTCGTGCAATCAGGACAAAGATAGAAGACAAACCAGCCTTCACAATTGACTATGCAACCAAACGATCATTCATAGTAATGCTGGAAGAATGTCAGCGACTGTCGGAACAACTCCCAACTGGTCAACATAAGTCTGATATTACATTCATGGTTCCTGTACTTCATGTGGCGATTGCTTGGCTTAGTCGCCAACCGGATCAACAGGGACTATCGAGTATTCTTGAAAATCCATACGGTGTGACATGGAACCCGCTAGAACTACGGGAAGGTATGGATGCTTCAACTCTGCGTGACTTCATTGGTTTTCGGACGTTCCACACGCTTCAGGGACAGCCTGTAGACCGCAAAATGATCCGCAGCACCCTGAGCAAGTATCTGGAGGTAACGTCGCTCGCACCGGACTACAGCGGCTCCACCAGCAGCATTCAGGATCACTTTGCTGATGACTACTCACGGTTTTTACAGCAAGTACCTGTTATTAAGAATGCGATCATCAGTCTAGGCTTGCCTGACAAAGTAATGTTGGCAGAAGAGATTGTAAAAGCGGAACAAGCCACATATGAAGAAGAAATGTTCGCCCGTTTCCCATCGCAACAGTGTGAAGGTTTGTTGGACTATTCCAGCATCTACTATCAAGTAGAAGACGACTACGTACCAAATCAATATCTGCGCATCACTCCAGAAGAGATATTCTGCGACTTCTAACTCATCAACACCGCCGCAGGTAGTATCTACACATGATACATGCATATAGCTGTAAGCGTGATTATACGTGGCTTACAGACATTTCCATCAAATACATTCTTCTGTCAGCAGACAGAATTCAATATTAAACAAGAGGATAAAGTAAATGACTAATATAGATCACTTTCGCACTAGCTTTGAACGAGCGGTAGCGCGTTCTAAAATAAATAAAACAACACAGCGCTTAGAGCGTGAGGTGCAATTAGAAAAAGATGGTGATAACCAAGTCACCAGTAAATCCAAGTTCAACACTTTCAAGCTAAGTGAAGAACAATATCGCGCTTCAATAATTGCGAGAGCCATTGTTCACATCAACAAGCATAAAGGAGTAATATAAAATGACCACCATCAAAATCAAAGGTACAATTCCAACGTTTGATCAAAATGAGTTGGAGCGCCGCCAGCAAGCATATAAGCATTGGTACCTTAACACTCGTGAATGTAAAGAAATAGCGCGGGGCGAACTTCCATTCCGTTTCCTTCAGACTGTAATCAAAATGAGTGGAGACGGATATGTACTCGACGAGAAATTACCGATCCGGATGGAGAGTCTTAATTACTCGGCGTACATGACCAAGCCACAACATATTCAGGATATTGAACTGGCGCAAAAGTTTGGGAAAGTCAAAGAAGATTATATTTTTCATCTTAAAGCTGAACGCGAACTTTTCAAAGAGCTTTTAAAGTCACAATTGATTGAGAAGGATGAGATCAAAGAAGCAGATGCGATCGCATCTGCTAAAGCAAAGCGTTTGCTGGAAATCGAAAGTGAAGTGAACAGCACCTTCACCGAGCTAGTTATTCCAGAGTGAAGGTAACCGTATTCCCCTTCATTTGATTACGAGAGTCTTCACAATGTTCAGCACACCAGTATTAGCCTCTGATGCTCACCAGCATTCAGGGGCTTTTTCGTACCTGTAATATCTCCATCAAAACAGGCGATAATCACGTTGGTATCAGGGTGTAAAATGTTTGAGTATTTAGAGCAACTTCTTCAAGACACTGATTATTACTGGGCTCCAATGATCAATTGGTTAGACATATTCGTTTCTAGCCCTGAATCTCAACACGGGGCTTCATATGCAAAGAATATCAATCGTACATTGTTAATAGTTTTCATCTATTATGTATCTACTCGAAATTGTCCAAAATCACATGTGATATACTTCTGTCAAGTGAAATCGTAATTGCCCGATCCGTGGTAGCCGAGCTTCACTTGGGAAACTATCTATGCACATGTTCAAGACCGAAGAATCTCTTCTCACAGCAATCATCAACGGCAAAACTCAAGTGGATGGTTCCGCCGTTCATACCTTCAGGCTCCTCCTCTCAAAGAAACTCGTATTCGGCGTATTTGACGGTGACAGCTTCTTCGATGTGATTCCAACACCTGAGGGTGAAGAAGTGGCCAGTTCGTTCCTGGCTCATTAAAACCGCTCCACATGCAGCCTGAGCCTGATCACCAACGGCTGCACCCATCACAATCCGCGTGCTAATCGTCGCTATACACCTGTCAACGCATCCATAGGATGGCGGTAGCAATGCTATTACACGAGGTATTCACCTTGTGACCATGTAAGCGATGACCATGCTGGTATTCATTCCAGTGCAGCAAGCAGCAGCGCCAGCACAAACAGAACAACTCACAATCCAATGACAAATCCAAGCACCGTAAATCTTTTTATTCTACCCCATAACATATTGTTGTCGTTCGTCTGCAATATGTTATGATGGCGCCATCACCAACGATGACGGGGGAAAAACATGAAACAGGTAGTGGCTTACGCACGGATGAGTACAGATGACCAGTGCCTGTCGGTAGGTGGTCAGTTTGCTGCTATCAGGATCGCTGCTGAAGCAAATGGATGGGATATTGTCGCTGAGTTCACAGACGAAGGTGTCTCAGGTTCCATTGATCCTCTGGAACGTCCTCAATGCCGTCTGGCGCTCGCCATGGCTAAAGGTTTGGAATGTTCTGTAGTTGTTCACCGTGTTGACCGTCTCACTCGTGACCATGCGCACTTTGTAACCTTGCAGAAGAAATACACCTTCATTGAAGCTGAAGACGTACATGGTGGTGGTCTGGTACGCAACATCAAGTCGCTGCTGGCCGAAGAAGAATTGGTCAAGATTCGCAAACGTACAAAGGATGGTCTTGCAGAGTTGAAGAAGAATGCCGCTGCTGGTGATGTTGAAGCTCAAGCGAAGATCGCCCGTCGTGATGCTGGACGTGCAAAAGCGTGGGCAGTTGGTAACAGTGCCGCAATGCAGGCCAAGGCAGACAATGCCAACAACCGCGCAAAGTTATTGGACGCTGAATTGAAAGCTTGTTTGTACGAACGTCAACCAACATTTGCTGCTATCGCCAAATGTTTGAATGCCAAGGGTGTTACCACCGCACGCGGTAGTGAGTTCTCACCAATGACAGTGAAGCGAATGATGGAACGTCTTGGTCTTACTTTCTGAAGAAGTGGAGTAGTGAGTCTCTCTGCACGAATAGACGCGCAAAAGTGGCAAGCTAGGCGGTAGGTCTACTTCATCGCTAGAACGCCTAATTCAGCAGCACAGCCGCAGCAAATAGCCAAATCAATCGACCTTTGACCCTCTGCTAGGGATTTGGGAGAACATTAGTGGGGGTATCTCGATTTTCATGCTTGAACGTTGAGCGCGTGTGATATCCCGCTGACGGATTACCCTAGATCAAAATACTGACTCGGTTTGAAATCGAGATTCCCAAAACGGGTTTTTGGGATTTTGGTGGGAATTGGATGGGGGTTGAGTAGTAGAAATGAGTAGTAGAATCGAAAAACACTCGGACACAAAAAAGCCCCGTAAATCAAAGACTTACGAGGCTTTTATTTGTATGGCGGAGAGATAGGGATTCGAACCCTAGGTACCGGTGAAGGTACAACGGATTTCGAATCCGTCCCATTCGGCCACTCTGGCATCTCTCCAACGGCGCGCATCATAACAACACTTTCGCCGGATGCGAAGCCCCTAAGCGAAATATTTCTGTGGTATCAGATGCTTGCGTCGATTAAAGCGGTACGCCCAGACGGTTGGCGACTTCTTCGTAGGCTTCGATGACGTCACCGAGGCCCTGGCGGAAGCGGTCCTTGTCCATTTTCTTGCCGGTGGCCTTGTCCCACAGGCGGCAGCCGTCCGGGCTGAACTCGTCGCCCAGGACGATGGAGCCGTCGCTGAATACGCCGAATTCCAGTTTGAAGTCGACCAGCAGCAGGCCGGCGTCGTCGAACAGTTTGTTCAGGACTTCGTTGACCTTGAGCGACAGTTCCTTCATGCGAGCCAGTTGCTCGGCGGTGCCCCAACCGAAAGCCACGACGTGGGATTCGTTGATGAACGGGTCGCCCTTGGCGTCGTCCTTCAGGAACAGTTCGAAGGTGTAAGGGTTGAGCTTCATGCCCTCTTCGACGCCCAGGCGCTTGACCAGGCTGCCGGCGGCGTAGTTACGCACGACGCACTCGACCGGGATCATGTCGAGCTTCTTCACCAGGCACTCGTTGTCGCCCAGCAGCTTGTCGAACTGGGTCGGCACGCCCGCGGCTTCGAGTTTTTGCATGATGAAGGCGTTGAACTTGTTGTTCACCATGCCCTTGCGATCGAGCTGTTCGATACGCTTGCCGTCGAACGCCGAAGTGTCGTTGCGAAACAGCAGGATCAAGCGGTCAGCGTCGTCGGTCTTGAAAACCGATTTGGCTTTGCCGCGGTAGAGTTCTTCACGTTTTTCCATGATGGGCTCCGCTTGCTAAGTAGGTGGGCTAGGCGATGTGTCGCCAGTCGAGCCCTGAATCTTGATCGGCCAGTTGCAGCCAGTCCGGGTCGCACCCGAGGGTGTCGACAAAACATTGCCGGGCCAGCTGCGGCAGGTTGTTCTTGCTGCTCAGATGGGCCAGGACCAGGTGTTGCAGGCCTTGCCAGCCCAACTCGGACACCAGGAATGCCGCCTGGTGGTTGTTCAAATGTCCCAGTTCGCCGCCCACCCGCTGCTTGAGAAAGTACGGGTAGTGACCGCGAGCCAGCATGTCACGGCAATGGTTGGACTCGATCATCAATGCATCGAGGTCCTTGTAGCCATCCAGCACCCTGTTGCAGTACGACCCCAGGTCGGTCAGCAGGCCGAAGCGCCGCTCACCATCGCTGAACACGTACTGCGTCGGTTCCTGTGCATCATGGGCCACGGTAATGACGCCGATGCTCAGTGCGCCGATTTGCAGTTGCTCGCCGCCGGCCAACAGGCCCGCCGGTTCAATCGGTTTGCGCATCCCGCGCAGGGTACCGCGACTGAGGTAGACAGGCAGATTGTAGCGCCGAGACAGCAAACCCACGCCATGCACATGGTCTGCATGTTCGTGGGTCACGAGTATCGCGCTCAGCTGCGCCGGGTTTACACCCAGGCGCAACAGGCGTTTTTCGGTTTCCCGCAGGGAGAAACCACAATCCACCAGCACATACGTATCAGCGCTGGCTATCAGCGTGCCGTTCCCTTGGCTACCGCTGCCGAGAACGGCAAAACGCATGAGATCAGCCCAGGTTGTCCTGAATCACGCCCAACACTTTGCGCGCCACATCAGCTGGCGCCACGGTGTTGATGTTCTTCTCGACGGTGACTTGGACGTTTTCACCCACCTTGCTCAGGCGAATCTGGTAACGCTCGGCGCGTGCTTCAACTTCTTCCTTGCTCGGCGCGCTGCCGAACAGGCTGCTGAAGAAACCAGGCTTGTCGTCTTTCTTCTCGGCCTTTTCGGCGAGGTTGATGTAGTACAGGCCCAGGCTGCGGTTGATGTCTTCAACTCGCCATTCGCCCTGTTCCAGCGCACGACCAACACTCGACCAGGCGCGATTCAGGTCGTTGCCGACGTTCAGGACCGGATTGCCGCTGCCGTCTTCGCTCAGGCTGACTCGGCTTGGCGTATCGAAATCACGCGAAGCCAACATGGACACCGAACCGCCTTTCTCGGAGATACGGCCCATGCTCGCAAGCATGTCGTCGACCAGTGCCGCGTCCAGGCCGGTGTTGACCGAACGGCTGGTGAATTCGACGTCGGCAGTGCTGCCTGCAGGACGCTCGGCGCTGACCACGTAGATTTCACTGGTGTTGCGCTGCACGCCCGGCTCGATACGCACCCGCACACGGGTTTCGCTATCGGCACCGACTCCGGCGGCGCTCAGGCGCTTGGCCATGGCGGCGGACAGTTCGTCGGAGTGCTGCCAGGTGGTGGTGAATTCGCCGGTTTGCGGGCGCTGCTCGTCCAGGCGGAAGCCGTTGTCCTGGAAGAACTGCACGGCCACTGGCCAGGCTTCTGCCGGTGGGTTCTGCGCGACGATCCAGCGGGTATCGCCACTCTTCTGCAGCGAGTAGGCGCTGGCGTCAGCCGCCGCAGTCAGCGGTTGCGGACGGGGAACCACGTACTCGCCCTTGACGGAGTCATCGGCCACGTTGCGCGGGATCGGCAGCAACGGGTCCAGTCGCTTGGCGGTAGTGACATCCGGTGGCAGTTGCATCGGTGCAGTCTGTTGCGCTTCCAGGTAATCGCTACCACGGTCACGGAAATAACCTTCCGGGCCCCAGACCCATCCACAGCCACTGGTGCTGGAGATGATCACGGCTAGTGCGGAAAGTCCGGCCAATCGCTTCATGCGTAGTACTTCCTCAATTAAACCAGGACGCCGGACTGGCGCATGGCCTGCCGCAGCGGTTCGTGACAGGCAGTGCTGAGCCAGGTAAGCGGCAGACGGATACCGTCCGGCATCAAGCCCATTTCATGCAGCGCCCATTTCACGGGAATAGGGTTGGATTCGATGAACAGGGTTTTATTGAGAGGCATCAGCTTTTCGTGAATGGCGCGGGCCGTGACGGCGTCGCCCTTCAGAGCGGCATTGCACAGGTCGGCCATATCGCGCGGGGCAACGTTGGCGGTCACCGAGATGTTGCCCTTGCCGCCCATCAGAATCAATTCTACCGCCGTAGGATCGTCACCCGAGATCACCAGGAAGTCATCGCTGACACCATCGAGGATAGCCTTGGCACGGGACAGGTCGCCGGTGGCTTCCTTGATGCCGATGATGTTCTTCACGGTCGACAGGCGAATCACCGTGTCTGCCTGCATATCGCAGGCGGTACGGCCAGGCACGTTGTAGAGAATCTGCGGGATGTCGACAGCTTCGGCGATGGCCTTGAAGTGCTGGTACAGGCCTTCCTGGGTCGGCTTGTTGTAGTACGGCGTCACCAGCAGGCAAGCGTCGGCACCAGCGGTCTTCGCGTTGGTGGTCAGTTCAATGGCTTCGCGCGTCGAGTTGGCGCCCGTACCGGCGATCACCGGAATACGCCCTGCAACCTGCTTCACCACGAAACGAATCACTTCGATGTGCTCGTTCACGTCAAGGGTGGCCGATTCACCTGTAGTGCCGACCGCCACGATGGCGTGGGTGCCGTTTTGCAGGTGAAAGTCCACCAGTTTGCTCAGGCTGTCCCAGTCGAGACGACCCTGTGCATCCATGGGTGTGACCAGTGCCACCATACTGCCCGCAATCATGCAACCGCTCCTGCCGGAAAAAGAGAGCGGTAATGGTACTGGCGCCAAGATGCTTGTACAAGCGAAGTACTGCGCTGCTGCCATTCCCCTAGGCGCCGCTTTTCGCTACCCTTCAGACTTTGATCGGTACCGATAAGCTCGTACGCCGCGTTCCAGCCTCCATTTTCGGCATCATAAGCCCCGATCCAGCGTTGCTACCCTTCGCTCTTGCCTCAATAGAGCACGTTGCAACCTGCCATCGGGTTTTCTGAATTCGCATCCGCAGGCTCGTTCACGGTTAAAAAAGCCCATTGAGGTATCGACCGCTCATCGCTTTAGGAATGCTGCATGTCCACCCCCACAGTTCGCGAACAATTCCTTGTCATCAGTGCCCTCGGCGCCAACCCTATGGAGCTGACTAACGTCCTGTGCCGCGCCAGCCATGAAAATCGCTGCGCCGTGGTCACGTCTCGCCTGACCCGTCATGGCGAGTGCAGTGCGTTGATCCTCGAGATCTCCGGCAGCTGGGATGCCCTGGCTCGCCTGGAAGGCAGCCTGTCGGGCCTGGCCAAGAAGCACGCCTTCACAGTCAACGTGGTGCGCAGCGCGGCCCTGGAGAATCGTCCACAGGCCCTGCCGTACGTCGCCTACGTCAGCTCCGCGTATCGCTCGGACATCATCAACGAGCTGTGCCAGTTCTTCATGGACCACAACGTCGAGCTGGAAAACCTGACCTGCGACACCTATCAGGCCCCACAGACCGGCGGCACCATGCTCAATGCCACATTTACTGTGACCCTGCCGGCTGGCGTGCAGATCAGTTGGCTGCGCGATCAGTTCCTGGATTTCGCGGATGCGCTGAACCTGGATGCACTGATCGAACCGTGGCGCCCCCAGAACCCAATGTAAGGAAGCTTTTCATGGCCGTTGACATCGACCAACCGGTTGCCGACTTCGAAGCACCCGCCACCAACGGGCAAACCGTCAGCCTCGCGAGCCTCAAGGGCAAGCAGGTGGTGATCTACTTCTACCCGAAGGACAGCACGCCGGGCTGCACCACCCAAGGCCAGGGCTTCCGTGATCAGCACGAGGCGTTCAAGGCGGCCAATACCGAAGTCTTCGGCGTGTCCCGCGACAGCCTCAAATCCCATGAAAACTTCAAGGCCAAGCAGGCATTCACCTTCGAGCTGATCAGCGACAAGGAAGAGGCGCTGTGCCAGCTGTTTGATGTGATCAAGCTGAAGAAGCTGTATGGCAAGGAGTACATGGGCGTTGATCGCAGCACTTTCCTGATTGATAAGGAGGGTGTGCTGCGTCAGGAGTGGCGCGGGGTGAAGGTGCCGGGGCATGTGGACGCGGTGTTGGCGGCTGCTCAGGCGTTGAACAAGGCCTGAGATTTTTAGCGTCTGGTCTGACGCCATCGCGGGCAAGCCCGCTCCCACAAGGACCGCATTAATACTGTGGGAGCGGGCTTGCCCGCGATAAGCGCCTGATCCTCACTGAAGAATCATGCGTGAACATTAAAGCAGCGGCGCCACCACCGGCTCCTTGCGCGGCCACGCATCCAGCACGGCCTTGAACAGCGTCGCCAGCGGGATCGCAAAGAACACCCCCCAGAAGCCCCACAACCCGCCAAACAACAGCACCGCGCAGATGATCGCCACTGGATGCAGGTTCACCGCTTCCGAGAACAGCAGCGGCACCAGCACGTTGCCGTCCAGCACCTGGATGATTCCGTAGACCGCCATCAGGTAGATGAACTGGTCGCTCCAGCCCCACTGGAATAGCGCAATCAGCAATACCGGCACGGTCACCACCACGGCGCCAACGTAGGGCACAACCACCGAGATACCCACCAGCAACGCCAGCAGCGCTGCGTAGTTGAGCCCCAAGACAACGAAGCCGATGTAGGTCGCACCGCCGCAAATGAAGATTTCGATGACCTTGCCGCGGATGTAGTTGGCGATCTGCCGATTCATTTCATGGGCCACGCGGGTGATCAGCGCCCGTTCCCGAGGCAGATAACCACGCACCCATTCGCCGATCATTTCCCGGTCCTTGAGGAAAAAAAACACCAGTATCGGCACCAGTACCAGGTAGATCATGATGTTCACCAGGAGCGGCAGGCTCGACAGCGAGAACGTCAGAGCCCACTGTCCGAAATTGCCAATCTCGCCCCGCGCCACTTCAATAGCCCGCAAGACCTGCTCATCTGATACCAGATGCGGGTATCGTTCCGGCAGTAGCAACAGCAGCGACTGCCATTTCGCGAGCATGCCGGGAAGCTCGTTGAACAGGGTGATCAGTTGATGCCAAAGCAACGGCACCACGACCACGATAAACACCAGCAGCAATCCCATGAACAGCGCGAACACCAGGCCCACGGCAGCGCCACCGGGTACGCGCAGGCGTTCGAGCGTCACCACCAGGCCCTGCATCAAATAAGCCAGCACCATGCCCGCAAGCACAGGAGCGAGCATCCCGCCCAGGGTCAGGACCGCGGTAAATGCCAGAAACAGCAGAACCGCCAGCACCACGGCTTCTTCATCGGAGAAATAGCGCTGAATCCAGTCGCGTAACACCTTGAACATCAAAAATCCTTAAGAAACGAACCCAACGGAATTCAGGCTTTTTTCAACCAGTAACGGTACACGCCTGCTTCATCTTCTTCGTGAAGCAGCGTATGACCAGCCAATCGGGCGAAGGTGCGAAAGTCGCGCTGCGAGCCCGCATCGGTGGCGATTACCTTGAGCACTGCGCCACTGGCCAGGCGATTGAGTTCAAGCTTGGCCTTGAGCAGCGGCAACGGGCAATTCAGGCCGCTGGCGTCCAGCTCGGCATCATGGGCTACAGCGTCAGTCATTGCATCACTCCGGGTCAGGCGGTTGAGCGGCTTAGAATATCTGGTCCGAAGGCAAGTGTCCGGCTACAGTAAGGTCTTTGTCGACTAAGGCTTTGTGCATGACCTTTCTGCGCCCTACCCTGCTGACGCTCGCTTGCCTGCTCGCCTCACCGAGCTTCGCCGACGACCTGCCGTCACTCGGCGACGCCAGCTCTGCCATCGTCTCGCCGCAACAGGAATACCAACTGGGCCGCGCCTGGCTCGCCCTGCTGCGCAGCCAAGTCTCGCAACTCAACGACCCGCAGCTCAAGGATTACGTCGAATCCAGCGTTTATCGCCTGGTGGAAACCAGCCAGGTGAATGACCGGCGCCTGGAGTTCATCCTGATCAACAGCCCGCAACTCAACGCCTTTGCAGCACCCGGCGGGATTGTCGGGGTCAACGGCGGCCTGTTCCTCAATGCCCAGACCGAAGGCGAATACGCTTCGGTACTCGCGCACGAATTGGCTCACTTATCGCAACGCCATTTCGCCCGTGGCGTTGAAGCGCAACAACGCATGCAGGTACCGATGATGGCCGCTCTGCTGGCCGGTATCGTGATCGCTGCAGCCGGCGCCGGCGATGCGGGGATTGCCGCGATTGCGGGCACCCAGGCAGCGGCGATCCAGGAACAGCGACGCTTTTCACGCCAGAACGAACAGGAAGCCGACCGCATCGGCATTCTCAACCTGGAAAAAGCCGGTTACGACCCACGCTCGATGCCCAGCATGTTCGAGCGCCTGGGACGCCAATATCGCTTCGACGCCAAGCCTCCGGAGTTTCTCCTGACTCACCCGGTCACCGAATCCCGGATCGCCGACACACGTAACCGCGCCGAGCAGGCCAAACCCGGTGGCATCGAAGACACGCTGCGGTATCAGTTGATTCGTGCCCGCGTGCAATTAATCTACGAAGGAACCCCGGGCCTGGGGGCCAAGCGCTTTCGTGCCCAGCTCGACGAGAATCCAAAAAGCGACGTTGCCCGCTATGGCCTGGCGATCGCCCAGGTCAAGGGTGGCCAGTTGAACGAAGCACGAGAAAACCTCAAGCAGCTGCTGACCAAGTCGCCAAACGAGATCATCTACAACCTCGCGCAAGTGGACTTGGACATCACCAACAATCGCCTTGCGGATGCCCAGACACGGGTTGACCGGATGCTCACGCAATTTCCCGGTAACTACCCGCTGAACCAGGTGCGCGTTGACCTGCTGCTGAAGCAGAACCGGGCCGCCGACGCCGAGAAGGCGCTGGAAGGCTTGCTCAAGTCCCGCCCGGACGATCCGGACGTGTGGTATCAGGTTGCCGAAACCCGCGGCCTGTCGGGCAATATCATCGGCTTGCATCAGGCGCGTGCCGAGTACTTTGCGCTGGTGGGCGACTATCGCCAGGCCATCCAGCAACTGGACTTCGCCAAACGCAAGGCAGGCAGCAACTTCCCGCTATCTTCGCGAATCGATGCGCGCCAGCGTGAGCTGATGGAGCAGGAACGGATGGTCAAGGACATGATGGGCTAGCTATCGCCGTCCTACGGCTTATACCGCAGCGGCACATAGCTCTATGAAGTGGAACCGGGCACCTGACGGTAGCGATGTGTCCGACGTGGCAGGCCTGTTCAGCCCTTGGCTGGCCGCGGCGTGGCCGGAGCCTTCCTCGGCGATGCAACTAACTTCTGGTCCTCACGCTTCGGGTGAAGATCACAAACATATACGAACTCTCTGGACCTCGACCTTCCGAGCCTCATGGAAACCAGCTCAGCTTTATGCTTGCGTTCCGGTTTACCGGAAAGCAGTGCCGTAGCCGAAACAAATGGTTTCGGGTCCATAGGAAAGCGCTCGGCCAGAGCGAAAGCCATTTATGGCTGATCGGCCGATCGCCGTTGAGAACCTTGGACACTGCGAATGGGTTGCCCATTTCGGGCAGATCCAAGCCGGTCCGTTCTAGCGTCTCCATCAAGTCCTTGAGTAGTTGGACCCACGTGATGGTGGCCTTTATCGCAGCGTTAAACGCCTTGAGCTGCTCGCCTTTCTGTTGTTAAGCCAGAATCGCGTCTTCAAGCTCGAAAAGGATCAGCTCTTCATACTTGTTGAGCTCATGCCCGTCGGTCAGTTCATCAAGCAGCACAGTGGCGCGAGCGTAATCCTCTGGCCCCTCGATGCCGTTCACGTATTGCCCGCGCACTGCTCCAGAAGCATTTGAAGATTTTCGAGCGCGGCGCGATGCTTGAACAGGTCGATGCTCTTCCCAAAAATACCCTGCATTTCGTAGTAACTCTGATTTTTTTGACAACTACGAACAGCTGCGCGACGGATAAAAAAATACCCCTCAAGGAGGGGTATTAGCGTAGTCACAAGCTAAAAAGCACCTAACAGTGATCCTCAGGTCGGAAGAACAACTATCGAGGCGGTTTTTTCTTCAGCCAACAACCAGTGTTACTCAGCCAGCTTGAAGGTGATGAAGCTTGCGCGACCCTGACGCAGGACTCGCATCGACACCGAACGGTTCTTCGGCAGCGCCTTGGCAATGTCGGTGAACTCCTTGGTGGAACCGATCGCCTGATTGTTCAGGTGAGTGATCACATCATTAGGCTGCAAACCGATCAGCGAAGCAGGACCGTCCTGGACTTCCTTGATAATCACGCCACCTTTGAGGTCGTAGGTTTTCTTCTGCTCGGCGGTCAGCTCGGCCACCGAGACACCCAGGCGATTGCTACTGCGCTCGACTCCGGATTTCGGCAGGGCATCGAGCTCCTTGCCTTCTTCCGGGATCTCCCCAACGGTGAGCTCCACATTCTGGCGCTTGCCGTCACGAATCACTTCAAGGTTGGCCTTGGAACCGGCTTTCAGCGCGCCGACCAGGTGCGGCAGGTCCGCAGACATGACGATCGGTTGGCCGTTCATGCTCAGAATCACGTCACCGACCCGCAGGTCACCCTTGGCAGCAGGGCCGTCATCTTGGATCTGCGCCACCAGTGCACCGGCCGGCTTGTCCAGGCCAAACGACTCGGCCAGATCCTTGTTCACTTCCTGGATCACCACGCCCAGCCAGCCGCGACTGACCTTGCCACCGCTTTTCAGCTGGTTGGAAACATCCATGGCCACATCGATCGGGATGGCGAACGACACGCCCATGAAGCCACCAGAACGGGTGTAGATCTGCGAGTTGATCCCCACCACTTCACCGTTCAGGTTGAACAGCGGACCACCAGAGTTACCCGGGTTGATCGGCACGTCGGTCTGGATGAATGGGACATAGTTTTCGTTCGGCAGGCTGCGACCAATGGCGCTGACGATGCCTTGGGTCACCGTATGGTCAAAGCCGAACGGCGAACCGATGGCAACGACCCACTGGCCGGCCTTCAGGTCCTGGGATTTGCCCAGCTTGAGCACCGGCAGGTCCTTGCCTTCGAT
The DNA here is from genome assembly GCF_023072615.1 of Pseudomonas violetae. Taxonomy (GTDB): domain Bacteria; phylum Pseudomonadota; class Gammaproteobacteria; order Pseudomonadales; family Pseudomonadaceae; genus Aquipseudomonas; species Aquipseudomonas violetae. The sequence goes on along the minus strand of NZ_JAKNRW010000003.1, from coordinate 326,743 downwards.
TTTCAGCAAAGCCACGTCGGAGCGTGGATCGGTGCCGACCAACTTGGCCTTCAGTTCACTGCGATCGGCAAGACGGACAAGAATTTCGTCGGCATCGGCGATCACGTGGTTGTTGGTGAGGATGTAGCCGTCAGGCGAAATGATGAACCCTGAACCCAGGGACTGCGCCTGCTGGCGATCCCCCCTGGGCGAGCGCGGAGTGCGCGGCTGCGGCATCCCGCGCTCGAAGAACTCGCGCAGCATTGGCGGCAAGCCTTCGAGGTCGGGCATATCCTGTGCGGACACTTTACGTTCCGGCAGTTTTTGCGTGGTACTGATGTTTACCACAGCGGGCGAGGCTTGCTCGACCAGCTGGGTAAAGTCAGGCAACTCGACCGCCTGAACAGCGACCGCCTGCCCGAGCACCAGCACGGTGGCGAAAATGGAGAGGTAAGACTTCAAGCGTGGTATCGACATACGGCTCCCGTTACGACGAGCATGGTTAAGCGATATGGAGCAAGGAACACCGGGCAAGATACGCCGGCATTTTTGTTCCGGGAACAACAAACAAGGCCAGAGCCGAGAGGCTGTGACCTATAAAAAATTCTGGAGTTTTTTGCAAGTTGAAATGCTCACCAAACATTTCGATATCGACTCACTACTTGACTGCGGTGGCATCGGTGCGCATGGACAGCGCGATTCTCTCGGCGGTGCCGATCGGAATTTCACCGACGACCGTTACCATGATTTCGCCTTGAGGTGTAGTCAAACGCCGCGAAACCGCAACGGTGGGCCCCAGCTGGGTGCGGGTGTCAGTCACGGCTGCGCCGTTCAGGGGTTCGAGGAATACCGAGAATCGAGCCAGGCCATCGTCATACATCAGGCTGTTGACCTGCGCCTTGGTCTGCGGATCCTTGTGTGCGGAACTGCTGACCAATTCAAATCCAGGTGGCAACCAATCCGAATGCCAGGATTGCGCAACGTTCGCTGCGGAAGCCTTGTTGCCATCGACGGCAATGACCTTGCAGTCGGCGCCCGGTTGCAGATCAGTGTCGGAGGGCACATCGGAAGTATTGAGCTGGGTGAACTGGAAGCGCTCCAGCAACTGCCCCTTGTCATTTAACAACAACGACTTCAGTGGCAGGCCGGTTTCTTTGTCCAGGTGCAGCTCGAAGCCGTATCGATGCTGATCCCGTGGCGTCAGGGCAACAATCACCGCCGAACGCCCAGCCACACGCGATTTGCCGATGACGGCAATTTCATACCAGTTCTTGAGCTTTTGTGGATCAAGAGCACGAGCAGCAGACTTGGAGGATTCCCCAAGCCCTGCAATCAGGGTGCCGCTGACGCATTGAGTATGCCCATCAACACGTACGACTTCCTGAGCCGAGCCGTCGAGCTGGAGTAAACGCTCGCGGACCTTGCCATCCTGGACACGGTGCCAGATGTTGTGGGTAGAAAAACTACCGTTACGCTCGTAGACAAAAGTACCGTTAAAGCTTTGCGTCTGCTCGGCATGGCCCAGCCGGGTCAACCAGTCCTGGGCTTCGTCCGCATGGGCTGGAGCGACAAACCAGCCGCTGAGCAGAAGCGAAAGTAGAGGTATGGCGCGCATGATCCTCCTTAACGGTTTTCCAGGCTTGCTGCACGAGCGTACGGCAATGCGCTTTCAGTACCTTTCAATGCAGCTTCCTGAGCATGTTGGCGCAAGTAGCTTGGCAGACGCTGGTCATGCCAGCCGGGCTGACCTTGCAGCACGCCGTTGGCCATTGGGCCAGTCGCTTCCGAGCTCTCGCTGTAGCCTGCCAATACCGCTGGACCCTTGACCTGAGGAACGGCCAGACCCGGCTGGTTGGACTGCTGCGCCAATTCTACACCCGCGATTTCGTCCTGGTTGTACAGACGAACGCCTGCCAGCACTGCAACGGTCACGGAAGCAGCTACAGCCAGTCGACCAAGGCTGCGCCATGGACCACGGGTGGCTTTTACCGGTACGGTTTCGTCTGCCAGGGCTGCCGAAACGGCGGCCGCAATATCCAGGCGTGGAAGCAGCAGGTCCTTGTGCATGACTGCCCGAGCGATTTGATAACGAGCCCAGGTTTCACGGGTTTCAACATCGTCGAAGGCATTCAATACCCGACGCAATTCCAGTTCGTCCGCTTCGTTATCCATCACTGCGGACAGCGATTCCTGCAGGGCTTCACGACTCATGGCGTTCCTCTCTTGGCTGTCGCCGCTGTCTTTAGTTTTCCTGCAACAACGGCTGCAGGGCTTTATCGATGGCTTCCCGAGCGCGGAAAATCCGGGAGCGCACGGTACCCACCGGACACTGCATGACTGCTGCAATGTCCTCGTAACTCAGACCATCGAATTCACGTAAAGTTAAGGCCGTACGCAAATCTTCTGGCAGTTGCTGGATGGTTCGATGGACGGTGCCTTCGATCTCATCCCGTAGCAATGCGCGTTCTGGGGACTCGAGATCCTTGAGGCCATGATCGCCATCGTAGAACTCTGCATCTTCGGAACTGACATCGCTATCCGGCGGCCGGCGGCCGCGTGAAACCAGATAGTTCTTCGCCGTGTTGATGGCGATGCGGTAAAGCCACGTGTAAAACGCGCTGTCTCCGCGAAAATTTCCAAGTGCACGGTATGCCTTGATAAAGGCTTCCTGTGCCACATCCTGGGCTTCATGGGTGTCGTGCACAAAACGCACGATCAACCCGAGAATTTTGTGCTGATATTTCAGCACTAACAGATCAAAAGCTCGCTTGTCGCCGCGTTGAACGCGCTCGACCAGCTGCTGATCCTCTTCCTGGGTTAGCATGAACTCTCCTCGATAAGCTCGAAGGAGGCTTGCATAACTAAACGACCAGACTTGCAAACATAGACTCGGGCTTTTCGCAAAAGTTCTCCCCCTCCAAGCAAGTTTCCTGCGGGCTCTGATTTGGCACGCACGAAAAGCGCAGCGCGGGTCAACCCGGCTGCGCGAATAATCTTGTCGCCGGATTCACGTTGCAGGCCTGTGAACACACACCCTGCACTGAGGCCGACACTGTCCCTTGATTCGGGCAACGGTCTATTGAGCTTGGCACTTTGGCAAAAGTTCCAATTATTTATAGCCTTGCACCAGCGACAATGGGCGAATGTGAGCAGAAAACGACTGTTAAATCCACGATACAGTCGCGCTGTCGCCGAACCAGTGAAAAAAACATCCGACGAAGCGTCCGATTTTTCTTGTCACGGTAGTTTCACAATGCCATGCCGCCTCGGCTATTGTGCCGCTCCCCCCCTCTATATACTAGTGGGCTGTGTGGCTGCCTTGACCTGCCGTTGCGGAGTCTTGCGCCAACCCCGACTCGGGTCGCTTTGTGCGGAATTCTGAAATGAGCCAACAGTTTCAACACGATGTTCTGGTAATTGGCAGTGGCGCTGCAGGCTTGAGCCTGGCGCTGACCTTGCCTGGTCATTTGCGCATTGCCGTTTTGAGCAAGGGCGACCTCGCGAACGGCTCGACATTCTGGGCCCAAGGCGGCGTCGCGGCGGTCCTGGATGATACCGATACTGTCGAATCCCACGTCGATGACACACTTAATGCCGGCGGCGGGCTGTGCCATGAAGATGCCGTGCGTTTCACCGTGGAACACAGCAAGGAAGCCATTCAATGGCTGATCGACCAGGGTGTGCCCTTCACCCGTGATGAGCAGTCCGGCACCGAAGATGGCGGATTCGAATTCCATCTGACCCGCGAAGGCGGTCACAGTCATCGGCGCATCATCCATGCAGCGGACGCAACCGGTGCCGCAATTTTCCGCACCCTGCTCGCCCAGGCGCAGCAACGGCCGAACATCGAACTGCTGGAGCAGCGGGTGGCGGTCGACCTGATCACCGAAAAACGCCTGGGCTTGGCCGGCGATCGCTGCCTGGGTGCCTACGTGCTCAACCGCAGCACCGGAGAAGTCGACACCTACGGCGCCCGCTTCGTGATCCTCGCGTCTGGCGGTGCCGCCAAGGTCTACCTCTATACCAGCAACCCCGATGGCGCCTGCGGTGACGGGATTGCCATGGCTTGGCGTTCGGGCTGCCGGGTGGCCAACCTGGAGTTCAACCAGTTCCATCCGACTTGCCTGTATCACCCCCAAGCCAAGAGTTTTCTAGTGACCGAAGCCCTGCGCGGCGAAGGCGCCCACCTGAAACTGCCCAACGGCGAACGCTTCATGCAGCGCTTCGACCCCCGCGCCGAACTGGCGCCCCGGGACATCGTGGCACGGGCCATCGACCATGAAATGAAGCGCCTGGGGGTGGACTGCGTCTACCTTGACATCAGCCACAAGCCGGAAGCGTTCATCAAGAGTCACTTCCCGACGGTTTATGAACGCTGCCTCGAATTTTCCATCGACATCACCAAACAGCCGATCCCCGTCGTACCGGCAGCGCACTACACCTGCGGCGGCGTGATGGTCGACCAGCACGGCCGCACCGATGTACCGGGCCTGTATGCTATAGGCGAAACCAGTTTCACCGGCCTGCATGGCGCCAACCGCATGGCCAGCAACTCGCTGCTGGAGTGTTTTGTCTACGCCCGGTCAGCGGCGGCGGACATACTCGAACAACTGCCCGCAGTATCCGTTCCGATCGACCTGCCGGTCTGGGATGCCAGTCAGGTTACCGATTCGGATGAGGACGTAATCATTGCGCACAACTGGGATGAGTTGCGGCGGTTCATGTGGGACTACGTCGGCATCGTGCGCACCAACAAGCGCCTGCAGCGGGCCCAGCACCGGGTACGCTTGCTGCTCGATGAAATTGACGAGTTCTACAGCAACTATAAAGTCAGTCGGGACCTGATAGAGCTGCGCAACCTGGCCCAGGTCGCCGAACTGATGATCCGCTCGGCCATGGAACGCAAGGAAAGTCGCGGCCTGCACTACACTCTCGACTATCCGAACCTGTTGCCAGTAGCGCTGGACACTATTCTGGTGCCGCCCACCTACGCCGACTGAACGTCAGCCGGACCCGCAGGCGGCGATGCATATCCGCCGCCTGCGAATCCCGGGGCACGCACACCGAGCGAACCCGGCGCTCCCCACGCAGGCTAAAACGCAACACCACGATCAGCGGCAGCGCCAGGCTGTCTGGCCGCAGTTGCACCGGTTGCCAGCCACCGGCCTGACTCCACAACTGCCAGCCATCGGCATCACGACGCAGCCCCCGAAAAGCCTGCGGATGGCTCAACAGGACCTGCCGCGGCAAGACCCAGGCCCCCTGCGCCACGCACAGCAGCACCCCAAGCGCAGTGGCCCAGAGCGGAATGGAGAGCAGAAACAACGAAACCAGCGCAAGCAACTGAGCCAGCAGATAGGCCGCCAGCAACTGCCTTGAGGCGTGCCAGCGGCATTCGAACAGATTACTTGGGCTGGACACGATCCAGGATCATCCGGACCATGCGCTGCAGCTCCGGGTCTTCCGATTCAGCGCGTTCCATGAACCAGCCGAACATGTCCTGGTCTTCACACTCGAGCAAGCGGACGTAGCAGTCGCGGTCGACCTGATTCAGATGCGGATAAACCTCTTTGACGAAGGGCACCAGCAACACGTCAAGTTCAAGCATGCCGCGGCGGCTGTGCCAGTAGAGGCGATTGAGTTCAACATTTTCGACCATGGAGCGCTCCTCAAATAGGCCGCGAGTATACAGCCCCCTGCCCGGCGGGACACTCGGCTTTGGTCGGGCGCCGCCGAGCTTTTGTAAACTACCCATTTCGAGGGCACACCCTTATGATGTCCTCCAGACTCTTTACCCTGCGATGACCCATGGCCGATTCTGCTTTTTTCTGCAACCTGTCTCACGAAGGCGTACTCGCGGTCCGAGGCGCGGACGCCAGTAAATTCCTGCAAGGCCAGTTGACCTGCAACCTCAACTACCTGAGTGATACCCAGGCCAGCCTGGGCGCGCGCTGCACGCAAAAGGGCCGGATGCAATCGAGTTTCCGCATCCTGCTGGAAGGTGACGGCGTGCTCATGGCCATGGCGAGCGAGCTACTTGAGCCGCAGTTGGCGGATCTGAAAAAGTACGCGGTGTTCTCCAAATCCAAATTGACCGATGAAAGCGCCGCCTGGGCGCGCTTTGGCCTGGAATATGGCGATGTTGCGTTAAACAGCCTGGGGCTCGACCTGCCGGCGGGCACCGACAGTGTCGCGCGCCACGGCGGGATCATCGCCATCAGGGTTTCGCCTGACCGCGCCGAGCTCTGGGTGACGGCCAATCAGGCCGATGCCGTGAAAGAACAACTGGGTGCCGTATTGGCCGAAGGCGAACTCAATCAATGGCTACTGGGCCAGATTCGCGCCGGTATCGGCCAAGTCATGGCGGGCACCCGCGAGTTGTTCATCCCGCAGATGCTTAACTTGCAAGCCATCGGTGGCGTGAGTTTCAAGAAAGGTTGCTACACAGGCCAGGAAATCGTCGCGCGTATGCAGTACCTGGGCAAGCTCAAGCGCCGCCTCTATCGCCTGCAATTGACCTCCAGTGAATTGCCGGAACCCGGCGCACCGCTGTTTTCCCCGAGCCACGCTAGCGCAATCGGCGAAGTGGTGATTGCGGCACAGGCTGGGCAATGCATTGAGCTCCTGGCGGTATTGCAAGCCGAAGCGGCGCAAGGTGGTGATATCCACCTGGGTAGCCTCGAGGGGCCTGCCCTGAACTTGCTTGACTTGCCTTATGAGCTGGATCGCGACCGCGAAATCCAGCGCTGAAGGCAACACCTGTCGCAATACCTCCTGGATAGACGAAATGAGTAAGCTGGCGGAAAAGGTCCAACAGGATTTGGTTGCGGCCATCGATAACGATGACTTGGTTCTGCCAACGTTGCCGGAAGTGGCCTTGCAGATTCGCAAGGCTGCGGAAGACCCGGAAATCAGTGTCACGGCCCTGAGCAAAGTGATCGGGCGTGATACAGCTTTGTCGGCGCGCCTGATTAAGGTCGTCAACAGCCCATTGCTGCGCGCCACACAGGAAGTCACTGACCTGCACACGGCGATCACGCGCCTGGGCGTCAACTACAGCAGCAATCTCGCCATTGGCCTGGTCATGGAGCAGATCTTCAACGCCCGCTCCGAAGTCGTTGAACAGAAAATGCGCGAAGTTTGGCGCAAGAGCCTGGAAATCGCTGGCGTCAGCTATGCGCTGTGCCGTCGCTACACCCAGCTCAAGCCGGATCAGGCAGCGCTTGGCGGACTGGTGCACCAGATCGGCGTGTTGCCCATCCTGACCTATGCCGAAGATCACAATGAATTGCTGGCCGACTCTGTCAGCCTCAACCACGTCATCGACCAAATACATCCGCTGATCGGCGGCAAGTTGCTCAGGGTCTGGGAGTTTCCCGCGAAGCTGGTGCAGATCCCCGGGCTGTACCTGGATTTGCAGCGCGACTCCGAACGCCTGGACTATGTCGATCTGGTGCAGGTAGCCAGCTTGTACTGCCACAAGAACAGCGATCATCCGCTTGCGCGGGTCGATGCCCTTGAAGTGCCGGCGTTCAGGAAGCTGGGGATTGATCCGCACAACGAGTCGCTGTGCAGGGATCTGGAAGATTCGAGGTCGATGTTTTACTGATCGAGCCCCATAAAGCTCACCCGTACCTTCAAGCCCGCGTGCTCGCCATCGTGCAAGCTGATTTGCGCCAGGTGCGCGCGGCAGATCTCGCCGACAATCGCCAGGCCCAATCCCGACCCGGCGACTTGCTGGTTGCGTCGGTAAAAACGCTCGAATACCCGCTCACGCTCCGCCAGGGGAATCCCGGGGCCATCGTCCTCGACCTCCAGCACCGCCGGCGCAGTGACCCGCAGAATCACATTACCGCCCGATGGCGTGTGGGCCAGCGCGTTGTCCACCAGATTACTCAGCAGTTCATTCAACAGCGTTGGCTCGCCGCGCAACCACACCGGTTCGTCCGCTTCCAGGGCCAAAGCCACCCCGCGAGCATGGGCCAGGGGCGCCATGGCCATACCCAATTCCCGGGCCAGTTGGCTGAGATCGAGCAGTTGCGCGCCGCCCTCGGCAATCGCCCGGGCGCCGTTCTCCACCCTGGCCAGTGACAACAACTGGTTAGCCAGATGGGTCAGGCGGTCGGTGCCCTGAGCTGCAGTTTCCAGGGTGCTGCGCCAGGTTTGCGGTTCGGTCGCCCGCAAGCCCAGCTCCAATCGCGCCTTGAGCGCCGCAAGCGGAGTACGTAATTCATGGGCGGCATCGGCGATAAATTGCGCCTGGCGCTCGAACTGCCCACGCAGTCGCTCGGTGAAATGGTTTAGCGCGCGCACCAGCGGCCACAATTCGTGCTGCACCTCCACCAGCGGCAGCGGCCTTAAATCGTCCGGCTGACGCTCTTCCACCGCTGTGCGCAAGCGCTCCAGCGGACGCAACGCAGCGCTGACGGCAAACCAAACCAACAACAGCGCCCCGATCGCCAGCATGCCCAGGCGCAGCAAGGTGTCTGCCGCGAGGCTGCGTGCCATATCGACCCTGGCTTCATCGGTTTCCGCGACCCGAATCTCGGCCATGCCGTTCATGTTCGGCTCGCTGACCGGTTTGAGCAGGCTGACCACTCGAACATTCTGGCCTCGATACGTGGCGTTGTAGAACCGCGCGAGCGCCGGGTAATCGTCGGTCCGCGGCGTACCCGGGGGCGGTGGTGGAAGGTTTTCGTAGCCGGAGATCAGTTTCTGGTTGATGTCGTTGACCAGGTAGAAAATTCGCCCGGCGCTGTCGTAGGCGAAGGTATCGAGGGCCACATAGGGCACGTCGGCGCTGAGGGTGCCGTCAATCTGCGACACCCCCGCCGCGATGGTTCGCGCCGAGGCCAGCAAGGTGCGGTCATAAGCCGTGTCCGCCGCCTCGCGTCCATTCCAGTAAGCGCTCAAGCCACTGGCCAGCATCAACACCACCAGCAACAGCGCCAGGTTCCACAACAACCGCCAGCGCAGACTGCTGGGCTTATGCATCGCGGCTTTCCAGCAAGTAACCAAGGCCGCGGAAGGTCACAATGGCGACCGGCTGGCCGTCAAGTTTCTTGCGTAGACGGTGAACGTAGATTTCGATCGCGTCGGGGCTGGCTTCCTCGTCCAGGCCGAATACCTGGGAGGCCAGTTGTTCCTTGCTCATCACCCGCCCCGGCCGGGCGATCAGCGCCTCGAGCACCGCCTGTTCGCGGGAGGTCAGGGTGAGCAATTCCTCGGCCAGGGTGAAGCGTCGAGTGTCCAGGTCGTAGGACAGCACGCCGCAGGTCTGCTGGCGTTCGCCACCCAGCACGCTGCGGCGCAGCAGGGCTTTGACGCGCGCCTCCAGTTCGGTCAGTTCAAAGGGCTTGGCCAGATAGTCATCGGCGCCAAGGTTGAGGCCGTGCACCCTATCCTTGACGTCGCTGCGGGCCGTCAGCATCAACACCGGCAGGTTCTTGCCCCGGGAACGCAGGCGCGCCAGCACTTCGAAGCCATCCATGCGTGGCAGCCCGACGTCGAGGATCGCCATGGCGTAATCCTCGCTGCTCAATGCCAGGTCCGCAGCCACTCCATCGTGTAGCACGTCCACGGTCAGCCCCGTACTTTTCAGCGCCTGGGCGACACTTTCGGCAAGCTGCAAGTGGTCTTCGACGAGCAGAACACGCATGGATTTCTACCTCATTCAGGGATGGTCGACGCCATTCTTTGGCGCGGAGTTTACAGCCGGATCCTTGGCTGTGAAGCAGCAAAACGGTGAAAACACGCTGAAAGGTTAGCGAAAGGTTGGCCGGTTAAAGTCGGGCCACTGATGGTTTCGACTGCAAGCCATCACCCCGTGCTTTGAAATGTAGCTCCCGAAAAACGCCTTGAAGCGTTTTCGCCAATAAGAACAATAACTGAGGTACTGCACCATGCCGTCCCCATGCCGCCAGGCTGATCCGTCTCGTCCTTTCTTTCGCTCCCCAACGCTCATCGGCGCCGCTTGCACGGTGCGAAATCGCTTCGCCTGAATCATTCCAAAAACAATAACTCCCGTGGAGACACCATGAATCGATCATTGCGCCGTTTCGCCCTCGCCGCCAGCTGCATGCTCTTTGCTGGCCAACTCATGGCCGAGCCCAAGCGCCCGGAATGCATCGCCCCGGCCTCGCCCGGCGGCGGTTTCGACCTGACGTGCAAACTGGTGCAGAGCGCTCTGGTGAACCAGAAAGTGCTGAGCAAACCGATGCGCGTGACCTACATGCCCGGCGGAGTCGGCGCAGTGGCTTACAACGCGGTGGTCGCCCAGCGTCCGGCCGATGCCGGCACGCTGGTGGCGTGGTCCAGTGGCTCCCTGCTGAACCTGGCCCAGGGCAAGTTCGGTCGTTTCGACGAGAACGCGGTGCGCTGGCTGGCGGCGGTTGGCACCAGCTATGGCGCAATCGCAGTGAAAAGCGATTCGCCCTACAAGAACCTAGACGATCTGGTCCAGGCCTTGAAAAAAGACCCGAGCAAAGTGGTGATCGGCTCCGGCGGCACCGTGGGCAGCCAGGACTGGATGCAGACCGCCCTGGTCGCCAAGGCAGCCGGGATCAACCCGCGCGACCTGCGCTACGTCGCCCTCGAAGGCGGTGGTGAAATCGCCACGGCATTACTGGGCGGTCATATCCAGGTCGGCAGCACCGATATATCCGACTCCATGCCGCACATCCAGAGCGGCGACATGCGCCTGCTGGCGGTGTTCTCCGAGAAGCGCCTGGACGAGCCGGAAATGAAAGACATTCCGACCGCCAAGGAGCAAGGCTACGACATCGTCTGGCCAGTGGTTCGCGGCTTCTACCTCGGGCCGAAGGTCAGTGACGAGGATTACGCCTGGTGGAAAGACGCCTTCGACAAGCTGCTGGCATCCGAAGAGTTCGCCAAGCTTCGCGATCAGCGCGAACTCTTCCCCTTCGCCATGACCGGTCCCGAGTTGGACACCTACGTGAAGAAGCAGGTCGCGGACTACAAAGTGCTGGCCAAAGAGTTCGGCCTGATCCAGTGATCGTCCTTGTCTAGCGGCAGCGACCCCGGCCCCGGGGTCGTGGCCCAGGAGTTTCCCATGCTCTTACAACGCATTTTCGCTTCGGTGCTGTTGCTGGCCTGTGTCGGCCTGGCGCTGATGGCGTGGCCATACCAGGCAGCTTTTTCCTACGAACCGGTGGGCCCGCGGGCCTTTCCGCTGCTGATGCTCGGCCTGATGGGCCTGGGCTTGCTGTACATGCTGTTTCGTCCGACGCCGATCGTGCACAGCGACGATGACCCCAAACTCGACCGGGCAACCCTGACCAAGATCGGCATCTGCGTTGTGCTGCTGCTGATCTTCGCCGGTTTGTTCGAACCGCTGGGCTTCATCCTCAGCAGCATCCTGATCGGTATTCCGATGGCCCGCCTGTACGGCGGTCGCTGGGGGCCGAGCATTGTCGTGACGACGCTGATGAGCATTGGTCTCTACCTGCTGTTCGACAAGTTGATGGACGTGCCGTTGCCCTTGGGCCTGCTCGACGTTCTGGAGAACTGATATGGATACTTTCGGCTACTTGGGCCAGGGTTTCGGCGTCGCGCTGAGCCCGTACAACCTGGTGACTGCGCTGTGCGGCACCCTGATAGGCACCGTCGTTGGCCTGTTGCCGGGCCTCGGCCCGATCAACGGCGTGGCGTTGCTGATTCCGATCGCGTTCGCCCTCGGCCTGCCGCCGGAGTCGGCGTTGATCCTGCTTGCGGCGGTGTACCTGGGCTGCGAATACGGCGGCCGGATCAGCTCGATCCTGCTGAACATTCCGGGGGAAGCCTCCACCGTGATGACTACCCTGGACGGTTACCCGATGGCGCGCAAAGGCATGGCCGGTGTCGCACTGTCGCTGTCGGCCTGGAGTTCGTTCATCGGCGCGTTCATTGCCACCTGTGGCATGGTGCTGTTCGCGCCGCTGCTGGCAAAATGGGCAATTGCCTTCGGCCCGGCGGAATACTTCGTGCTGATGGTGTTCGCGATCGTCTGCCTCGGCGGCATGGCCGGCGATCGACCACTGAAAACGTTTATCGCAGCGCTGATCGGTTTGTTCCTGTCGACCGTCGGCATTGATGCCAACAGCGGTGTGTATCGATTCACCGGGGATAATATCCACCTGACCGATGGCATTCAGTTCGTGGTGCTGGTGCTGGGCCTGTTCTCCATCAGCGAAATCCTCCTGCTGCTGGAAAAAACCCACCGCGGCCAGGAAGCGGTAAAAGCCACCGGGCGCATGATGTTCAACTTCAAGGAAGCGTCTGCGGTGTTCGTAGTGAACATCCGTTGCGGCCTGCTCGGCTTCATCATGGGCGTACTGCCGGGCGCCGGCGCCACCCTTGCCAGCGCCGTGGCCTACATGACCGAAAAACGCATCGCCGGGGCCAGCGGCACTTTTGGCCAAGGCGACATGCGCGGCCTGGCGGCACCGGAAACTGCAATCGGCGCTTCGGCGTGCGGCGCGCTGGTACCGATGCTGACCCTGGGCGTTCCCGGTTCAGGCACAACGGCCGTGATGATCGGCGCCCTGTCGCTGTACAACATCACCCCGGGGCCTCTGTTGTTCCAGCAACAGCCAGACATCGTCTGGGGGCTGATCGCGTCGTTGTTCGTCGCCAATATCATGCTGGTGATCCTCAACATCCCGATGATCCGCATCTTCACCCGCATCCTTGCCGTGCCGAACTGGGCACTGGTGCCCGTGATCGCCATCATCACCGGGATTGGCGTCTACGCGGTGCACGCCACCACCTTCGACCTGTTCCTGATGATCGGCATCGGCATCTTCGGCTACATTCTGCGCAAGCTGGAATTCCCGCTTTCGCCAGTACTGCTGGGTTTTATCCTCGGTGGTTTGATGGAGCAGAACCTGCGTCGCGCGCTGTCGATTTCCAACGGTGCGCTGGAAATCCTCTGGTCCAGCCCGATCACCTTTGGTGTCTGGATACTCACGGCAGTGATGCTGTTCGTGCCGCTGCTGCGGATCTGGCGCAAACGTTCGGTCGCTCGTCGCGCCGCCGCCGATGTCTGATCGACCGCCCTTCAACGACTGGTGGGGTACGCCGCTGGTCGGTGCGCTGGGCGGTTACCTCGCCAGTCTGGTTGGCTGGCCGCTGCCATGGATGGTCGGCTCATTACTGGCGATCATCCTGGTGCGCTGCCTGACGCCATGGCAGTTGGCAGAAATACCCGGCGGCCGTAAATGCGGCCAGTGGATCATCGGCATCGGCATCGGCCTGCACTTCACCCCTGTGGTGATAGAGCAGGTGCTGAGCCACTTTGGCCTGATCTTCTTTGGCGCGCTGGTCACCAGCCTTTCTGCGGTAGTGGGTGTCTGGTTGATGCGCCAGACGGGCGAGGACCGCGCCACCGCATTCTTTTCCAGCATGCCCGGCGGTTCTGGCGAGATGGTCAACCTCGGCGCACGCAATGGCGCGGTGTTGAGCCGTGTCGCTGCTGGGCAAAGCCTACGGGTGCTGGTGGTGGTGCTGTGCGTGCCAGCGGCATTCAAATACCTGCTGGGTGACGGTGCACCGGTGTTTCATCCGGCGGCTGTCAGCTGGTGGTGGCTGGCCCTGCTGTTCCCGGCAGGCGCCTTGGCCGCCTGGGTCTGGGAGCTTCTGCGCCAACCCAACCCATGGCTGTTCGGCCCGTTGCTGGTTACTTCAGCAGTGAGCATCGGCTGGGACCTGCATATCGGCTTACCGGATGGCGGCAGTCAGATCGGCCAATGGTTGATCGGCAGCGGATTGGGCTGTCACTTCAACCGGCAGTTTTTCCGTCGCGCGCCTTCGTTCATGGGCCGCACCTTGATCGGCACCGTGCTGACCATGCTAATCGCGGCACTGGCGGCATTGGGCCTCAGTGCCGTGACCCATCTGGAGTTGCGTTCGCTGACTCTGGGCATGATGCCCGGCGGGATCGCCGAGATGAGCCTGACCGCGCAGACCCTGCAACTGTCGGTGCCACTGGTGACGGCGATGCAGGTGATGCGGCTGTTGTTTGTGCTGTTTCTGGCGGAGCCGTTGTTCAAGTACTGGAATCGCAATCCGGATTCTGTCTGACAGACCGGGTTGCCTTCTTCGCGAGCAAGCCCGCCCCCACAGCTACGCGGTCTAATGTGTGGGCTTGCTCGCGAAGGGGTCGACTCGGTCCACCCATCAAACCGGCGGCAACCGCCACTCGATCGGCGTCTCGCCATTCTGTTCCAGAAACTTGTTGGTCCGGCTGAAATGCCCGCACCCGAGAAACCCGCGATAGGCCGACAAAGGTGAAGGATGCACCGACGTCAGTACCAGGTGCTTGGTCGCATCAATCAGTTTCTGCTTGCTCTGGGCATGGGCGCCCCACAGCATGAACACCAGGTGCGGCTGCTGCTGGCTGACCACTTCAATGATCCGATCAGTGAAAAACTGCCAGCCCTTGTCCTTGTGCGCATTGGCATTGGCGCGCTCAACCGTCATGGTGGTGTTGAGCATCAGCACGCCTTGATCGGCCCAGCTCTGCAAGTAGCCGTGGTTGGGGATATCAATGTTCAGATCGCGCTTGAGCTCTTTATAGATGTTGACCAGCGAGGGCGGCGCCGGCACGCCCGGTTGCACCGAGAAGCACAGGCCGTGTGCCTGACCCGGGCCGTGGTACGGATCCTGACCGAGAATCACGACTTTGACTTTATCGAGCGGCGTCGAATTGAGCGCATTGAAAATCATCGGGCCAGGCGGATAAATCTCCTTGCCCGCCGCACGCTCCTGCTGCAGGAAATTGCGCAACTCTGCCATGTAAGGCTGGTCGAACTCAGCACGCAGTGCTTCCTTCCAGCTCGGTTCGAGTTTGATACGGTCGTCAGCAGTCATGATTACACCCGGCAAAAACAATGGGGGGAACCCTAAGAAGGCCGGTCACGCTTGTCAATTGATCTGACGCAGATCCGGCACTTTCCTGCACAGCGATCATACTGAACGCTCAAATTCCTGATCGAGGTCACGATGAATCTGCACTTCGAAGAACTCACCGGCACCGACGGCGCACGCATCGGCGTGGCCACCCTGGATGCCGAAAAATCCCTGAACGCCCTGTCCCTGCCGATGATCAATGCGCTGAGCCATCAACTGGACGCCTGGGCCAAGGAACCGCAAATCGTCTGCGTTCTGTTGCGCGGCAATGGCGCCAAGGCGTTCTGTGCGGGTGGCGAGGTGCGCAGCCTCGTGGAAGCCTGTCGCGCGCACCCAGGCGAAGTACCGCCCCTGGCAGCGCATTTTTTCGCGGCGGAATATCGTCTCGATTTCAACCTGCATACTTACCCGAAGCCACTGATCTGCTGGGGCCACGGTTACGTGCTCGGTGGTGGCATGGGCCTGTTGCAAGGCGCAAGCCTGCGTATTGTTACGCCGAGTAGCCGCCTGGCGATGCCGGAAATCAGCATCGGCCTTTACCCGGACGTTGGCGCCAGCTGGTTCCTGTCGCGACTGCCGGGCAAGCTCGGCCTGTTTCTCGGGCTGACGGGCGCGCACATGAACGCTCGCGATGCGATCGACCTCGACCTGGCCGATCGCTTGTTGCTTGATGAGCAACAGGAAGCGCTACTTGAAGGCCTGTTACAGATCAATTGGCAGGAACAGACGGCCATGCAGCTCAACAGCCTGCTCAAGGCCCTGCAACAGGAAGCCCTGGCGCAAATGCCCGAAGCGCAATGGTTGCCACGCCGGCAGCAGATCGACGAGCTGCTGGATGTCAGCGATGTGCGCTGTGCCTGGAAAGCCATCAGCCAACAGCGCGACCACAGCGACCCGTTGCTCAGCCGGGCCGCCCGCACCATGAGTGAAGGCTCGCCGCTGACCGCGCATTTGGTGTGGGAACAGATTGCCCGTGCGCGACACATGTCCCTGGCTGAGGTATTCCAGATGGAATACACCCTGAGCCTGAACTGCTGCCGTCATCCGGAATTCAGTGAAGGGGTGCGGGCGCGGTTGATCGACAAAGACCAGAAACCGCATTGGCACTGGCCGGATATCAACAACGTGCCCGATACGGTGGTGGATGCGCATTTCCAGAAGGTTTGGGAAGGGCGGCATCCACTGGCGGATTTGTCGGAGTATTAAATTCCGGAATACTGAACCCTCTGTGGGAGCGAACCTGCTCGCGATGGCGTATCAGATGGTATTGATGCTATCTGATACACCGCGATCGCGAGCAGGTTCACTCCCACAGATGTATTGCCTGGTGATATTACCGACGACCACCCCGGCCATCGTGATCGCCCCGGCCATTATGGTCGCCTCGTCCACCGTTGCGTGCGCCGCCGCGATAATCATTGTTGCCACCACGATTACGTCCGTCCCAACGCTGACTCTGGTGAGCCCGATAATCGGCCCGTGGTGATGAATGGTAATAACGCGGTGCCGGTTGATAAACCCGCGGCTGGTAGTAATACCTCGGAGTCGGCTGGTAATAACGTGCAGGCGGTGCGTAGTACCTGCGCGGCTGGGTGTAGTAACCGCCGCCGCCCGAGTAGTAATTGCCGCCTGAATAATAGGCAGGCGCGGGCGAGGTGTAGACCTCGGAACTGTAGTAGCTGGCTCCTCCATCGGAATAAGGCACGCATGCGCCCAGTGATAATCCCAATACAGCAATCAGAAGAATTCGGCGTTTTATTCGAGAGAGCATGGCGGCCTCCTGGACCGCGAGTGAGCCATACCAGCGACGCTGGCAGGCGACAGTCAATTATTCGGTGACTGTCGATAGATCAGACATCGATTCCGGAATCTGGTGCGGTCTCGCAACAACTTGAAACATCTCGCCGATGAAAGGTTATTCATCTAGCGGCATTGTGCTGCCTGAAGAACCCCTGTAGGAGCCGGCTTGCTGGCGATGGGGCCAGAGCAGACACCGCATCAACTTCATCGCTGGCAAGCCAGCGCCTACAAGAGCAAGGCTTTCCCGCGATGACGTCCTCGCTGCCACCGCCATCCTGATCCCGGCCAATTCACCCCACAAATCCCAAAGTTATTTCCCCGCAGTGCCTTTAGAATGCTCTGCACCGGATCATTGCCAACGGAATTGTCATGCCGCTTCGCTCGCCGCTGTATTCGCAACGTTCGTTGGTTCTCACACTGATTGCCTTGCTGGGCGCTGGCTTTATTGCCACGTCCTTGCTCAGCTATTACGCCTCGCGAGCGTCGATCCGCGACAGCATCGTCAACACCGAGCTACCGCTGACATCGGACACCGTCTATTCGGAAATCCAGAAAGACCTGGTCAGGCCGATCCTGATTTCCTCGATGATGTCCCGTGACACCTTCATGCGTGACTGGGTGGTGAACGGCGAACAGAACCCCGAGCAGATGACCCGCTACCTCAACGAGGTGATGACGCACTACGGCGCCTACACCGCGTTTTTCGTCTCCAACGCCAGCCTCACCTACTACCACGCCAAGAGTGTGCTCAAGCAGATCAAGGTCGCGGAGCCCCGCGATGCCTGGTACTTTCGTGTGCGCGACATGGCTGAGCCCTACGAGATCAATGTCGATCCGGATCTCGCCAACAAGGACAACCTGACCTTCTTCATCAACTACAAAGTCTATGACTACGACAACCGGTTCATCGGCGCAGCAGGCGTCGGTCTGACCGTCGATGCGGTGATCAAGCTGATCGACCGCTACCAACAGCGATACCAGCGCAGCGTATATTTCGTCGACACCTTCGGCCGCCTGGTACTCACCGGCGCAGACGGCGGGCCGCAAGGTGCGCACATCGGACAGACCCTGGGCGAACTCGAAAGCATGAAGAGCCTGGTCAGCCAACTGCCCAAACCCCACAGCGGCACCTATGAATACTCGGGCCAGGGCCACGGCCATTTCCTCAACGTGCGGTTTATTCCGGAGCTTAATTGGTACCTGTTCGTCGACAAGCGCGAGGACGGTGCACTCAACGAAATACGCCACTCGCTGTATCTCAATTTGCTGATCTGCCTGCTGGTCACCCTGATCGTGCTGGCCCTGCTGAACCGCGTGATCAAGCGCTACCAGACCAGCATCCATGCCCAGGCCACCCTCGACAGCCTGACCGAACTGCCCAACCGCCGCGGCTTCGACCTGCTGGCCGCGCAAGCCATGCACGAGGCCCAGCGTGAGCCGAAGCCGTTGACCGCGTTGCTGCTCGACCTGGACCACTTCAAGGCGTTGAACGACACCTATGGCCACCTCGCCGGTGACCAGGTGCTGATCGGCTTCGCCCGGGACCTGGAAAGCTGCCTGCGCCATTCCGACATCGTCTGCCGCTGGGGTGGCGAAGAATTCATCGTCTTGCTCAAGGACACCGACGGTGAAACCGGCCAGATGATCGCCGAGAAAATCCGCCGGCACGTCGAGCAGCAGGACTATGCCTATAACGATCACTTGCTGAAACTGACCGTGAGCATCGGCCTCACCACCTTACAACCCGACGACACCTTGCACACGCTGCTGTCCCGGGCGGATCATGCGATGTATCGGGCCAAGCAAACCGGCCGCAACCGCACCTGCGTGCTGTCACACTCAAGCAGTCCTCACACCGTTTATGAATAAACCAGATACCTGCCCGGCCTGCGGCGCGTCCAACGACTGCACGCTGGCCGACCCACGCACCGCCGCTCGAGCATGCTGGTGCTACGGCGTCAGCATCGACCCGGCAGTACTCGAAGCCTTGCCCGCCGAGCTGCGCAACGCCTCCTGCCTGTGCCCTCGCTGCGCCGGCGTCGAGGCGCAACTGCAAGCAGGCGCCCGGTCGATCACGTAAGATACGCGGCCTTTTCCTGACCGATCCCCTGTCATGCGTGTAGACCGTTTCCTCAGCAACCTGCCGTGCTTCAACCGCAAACAGGTGCGCCTGTTGCTGGCGGAAAAACGCGTGCGCATCGATGGCGCAGTGATCAGCGACCCGCACGCCGAAGTGCGCGAGTTCAGCCGCGTCGAAGTCGATAGCGAGATATTGCAGGCGGGCAAGCCCGTTCGTCACTACATGCTGCACAAACCGCCTGGCTGCGTCAGTGCCACCAGCGACCCGCAGCACCCGACCGTTCTCGACCTGATCCACGAGCCGGACAAAGACGACCTGCACATCGCCGGCCGCCTGGACTTCAACACCACCGGCCTGATGCTGATCACCAACGACGGCAGCTGGTCGCGGCGCCTGACCCAGCCCCAGACCAAACTGCCCAAGGTCTATTACGTCGAGACCGAGCAACTGATCGGGCCGCAATATGCGCAAAAATTCACCGAGGGCCTGTACTTCGCGTTCGAAGACCTGACCACCCTGCCCGCCGATCTGGTGGTGCTTGGCCCCAGGTCGGCACGGCTGAGCATCGTCGAAGGGCGTTATCACCAGGTGAAGCGAATGTTCGGCTATTTTGATAACAAGGTGCTGCGCCTGCACCGCGAACGCATGGGTGCCCTGGTGCTCGACGACTCCCTGAAACCGGGGGAATACCGCCCGCTGACCGCCCAAGAGATCGAAATGATCTAAGCGGCCTACCGCTGAGCAGAAGTTGTCGAACAATTTACGATTGGCACTTGCGCGATGCCGTCGCCCCTGCTTGAATCAGGTCGTCAGCCAAAATGTGACTGACGAGTCACAACATACTTCTAAGAAACTTTTTGCCGATTAGTGAACCCTCAGGTTCCGCCTCAAACCGGCAGACTGCCCGCCAATAATAATACCCGTCGACCTGCCGTACCGGATCGACATGGGCCTCACAAAATTCCAGGCATATGCCTACCTGTCACAAAGCTCGTGCAATCTCATTTGCGCGCATACCCGCTTGCCAGGAGTCTTATGACATGAGGCCAGAAATCGCTGTGCTGGATATACAAGGTCAGTATCGGGTTTACACGGAGTTCTATCGCGCAGACGCCGCAGAGAAGACCATCATCTTGGTCAACGGCTCGATGGCCACGACTGCGTCGTTTGCACAAACCGTGAAAAACCTGCATCCGCAGTTCAACGTGGTCTGCTACGACCAGCCCTACGCGGGCAAGTCGAAAGCCCACAACCTGCACGAGAAATTGCTGACCAAGGAAGTCGAAGGGCAGATCCTGCTGGAACTGATCGACCACTTCGCCGCCGAACACGTGCTGTCGTTCTCCTGGGGCGGCGCCGCCACCCTGGTGGCCCTCGCGCAACAGCCACGGCGCATCGAAAAAGCCGTGATCAGCTCGTTCTCCCCGGAGATCAACGCGCACATGCTCGACTACCTCGAGCGCGGCATCGACTACCTCGGCAGCCTTGACGGCGACCGCGTCGGCAATCTGGTCAACAGCACCATCGGCAAACACCTGCCGACGCTGTTCAAGCGCTTCAACTACCGCCACGTCAGCAGCCTGGCAGAACACGAGTACGGACAGATGCACTTCCACATCAGCGACCTGCTCAACAGCGATCGCCAGTGCTTTCTGAAAGCATCAGAAAAGATCAAGGTGCCGGTGCTGTTCATGAATGGCGAATGGGACGAATACACCGCCGCCGACGGCGCACGACTGTTCGCCAACCACGTGCAGCACAGCACCTTCACCACCCTGGAGGCGACCGGTCACTTCCTCGACATGGAACACAAAGCCGCCTGCCGCGACAGCCGTAATGCCCTGCTCGGCTTCCTCAAACCCGCGCAACATGAAAGCCGACCGCGTTACCACTACGTCCAGGATCACCATGCACTGGCAATATGAAACAGAGTCATCGCGAGCAAGCCTCTCCTCCTGTGTAGGAGCAGGGCTTGCCCGTGATTGACCGCCGCCTGGTTCTTTTGTCCGATTTCACCTGTACTAAAGCGTTGCGCTTAAAGAAAAAAACTTCATTTCCACGCGCACATCTGGTACAAAGTCAGCCGCTCTGAGCGGGTGTCGTATAATGGCATTACTCCAGCTTCCCAAGCTGATAACGAGGGTTCTTATTGGACTGCCCGCTTTGGTGAGTAAAGAAGTATCGTAATGCGGGTATAGTTTAGTGGCAAAACGAAAGCTTCCCAAGCTTTAGTTGAGGGTTCGATTCCCTCTACCCGCTCCACCCCTCCCAGCCTCAACCCCTAGTATTCCGCGCCCTACAGGGCAATTCCAACAATTAGATCCCCTCCGACTCCGCCTTCTACGCACCAGCCCTCCTCAAACCATGACAGCTGAACATCTCCATCCAGCCACCGACCACCATGGTGAGTAAAGGAGCGAGAACGGCAGCGTGAAGCAGCCCCCCATACAAACACCATGCTCCCCTCCTCGACAATCCAGTAAAGCCGCCCCAGCGAATGACCTGCATGAATTGCCCGCGACCAAAGACCATCATGGTTCGAGTCCTACCGTAAAGCTTCCGCAGCTCTGACTTTGCTCTGCCGACATGATCGCTAAACGATTCAGTACCGGGGCCATCGTCAGATTCCGGATCAGCTGACGCCCAGTAAGACTCCATCCAAGGCCTTCTAATTGAGTCATGGTGTTGCATCGAGCCCGCAATTTTCTGACTCTGGCTAAGGGATGCTCCTGCAGCGTATTCGAAGACATTGAGATACATACGCCAACTGGGCCACACGACAACCTCATCCGTGTCCTTCGACTGATGGTGTTATGCGCTGCCCCGTTGGGCTATTGGCCGGTACGGAAGACTCCGGCAAAGCATAGTGCTGAAGAATCTCAACGCCGACATCGCGCAAATACTTCTCCACCTCATGATCACGAATGGTGACCAGAACGCCGCGACTCAAACCGATCTTGGCCGCCTGCGCGACGTCGATTGCATAAGCCGCTGATGTCCTGCAGTTGCGGACAAAGTCGTTGGTGAAGTGCATGACCACTCCTTTAGCGCTCACCAACAAACCTTTGTCAGTTGTTGAAATGATGACTCCGATGAACGAGTCGAAATCTCGCGGGCCGGCAGGTTCGAATAGAACTGGTTGATGCTTGTGGTAGGTACCATCTGGAGTGACAAGCTTTGGCGGGCCGGAGACTTTTTGGCTTGAATTGATCTGCGCGATGATATCGAAATCGTCCGAGATGATCGTATGCCCTTGACCGACCGCCTCCTGGATCTGGGCTCGGCTGGCCGCAGTGGTCTCAAAGGCTTCACCGTCATGATTAAGGGCGACTGTGGGGAAATAGTTTTGGAGCTGCCTCGTGTGGAATGACCGACTATGAGCGTATGACGCCATTGCGTAGTGGCTCACGAGAATCAGTTGATCATCGGCAATAAGTCGCTCAAACAGGACGACTAGGTCGCTGGGGGTGAAAAGTTCGAAGTCGACGACGATGAAGCAGCGTCCTGTTTTACCTTGGAGTGAAGACGCCCTGTAGAATGCAGTGATCTGCTCATGGGGGAGCCTCTGGGTCAGAGCCGGGATCACGTGTTCTGAATAGGTAATTATCTCCGGGGGGCTCCAGTGAAGAGTTTGAATCAAGCCGGAATATTGCTCCAGGAGCTCTGTCAGCTCCGACGTGGCGCTGTAGCTCACCATCACCACTCGCTGGTTTACCAGTTGCCATAGCGAGTGGGAAAGGTCAGTCACAGCTCCGCTTGATTGGAGCCCGGCAAGACGTGAGTACGCGTACTCAACCTCCAATTCGCTGTAGGTCGGAAAGAAGTTTGCGGTGAGAGCTTCAAATGCCTCCCGAAGGTTGGTCTGTAGCAGTGCATGTGAGACAAGCTGAATTTTTTGCCCGTCAGACTTTATCCACTGGTTCTCAAGGCATGTGTTTAACGCCAGTTGAAACTCTGATGGGACATCGGTGCGATCACAGATGGTGCGACCTCGATCTGCTTGCTCTTGTAACCAAAGCAGCATTTCAAGCGGACTGACGGGGGCCTCGGGGACAATGCTAACTGGATACTTCAATACTGGCGCCGATCGGCTTACGAAGGGCAGCGCTGACAGAGGGGTGGATTTCAATTTCGCTGGAGCCTCGACACCGTAGCATTGGAGGTATTGCTCGGCCTGATGCTGATTCAAACCGCCCTCTATGAGCCCGGTCAGAACTTGCTGGTCTTGTCGACGGCTGGCCGCCTCATGCCATAGCAGCGACGCGTAAGGCTCATTGATCGGAGCGTACTTGTCGGTGGCATTTGGGAGGTTGATCCAATCGGAAATGGCGCCCGCATGCTGATGGATCAGCTTTTTGATCGCAGCAGGTAGGTGTTGGCCTGACCCAATCAGGCCCCGATCAACCGCGAGTCGGGTTGTCTGAGTATCGTAATCGACCGGATGCGAGTAAACGAGCTGGGGGCGCCCCGTGCGATAACTGATCCTCATCTCGTAGACACCGCCCGGCAGGACAGAAGAGACTATCTCATCTGTGTCGATGATGAGGCGCACTGTCCGGCTGCGAATAATCTCCACTACAGAAAGGATAGTTCGTCGATCCAGACGATGAAGGACGCAAAGAACGAGGTAATGTTTCATCAAAGTACCAAGGGCTTGCCGGAATGGATCAGGTCATGCATGAGCTTTAATCGAGACACTTCGGCCTTGAGCTCATGCACTTTTTTAAGTTGAATCGCCAAAGCAGTACGGAGCCCTGTTACATCGTTATTGACCTTTCGATTGTTGGTGGTCGATGTATGAACGCTAGACTTGGCATACTTCGAAAGTATTGAAATCAGGCCTTGAAGGTCGCCAGGGCCTCGGCCAGGATATAACTTCTGGCGATCAATACCGATCTCACTCGCAACCCACGACAGCTGCAAGTTACCGGCTCGCATTACCATAAATCGGTCTTCAACGACGGCGGATAGCGCCCAGGCTTTCAGCCTGATTGCTTCGTCACTAGAAGCCGTCATTTTCGAGAAGCTTTCGAGAAAAACCTCCTTTGCCTGATTCCCAGTCGAGGTAAGGTTTGCATGGTGTTGATTCGCAGATGAGGACGTCTTCCCCAACAATTGGCGCTGTGTCATAGAGTTTCCCCTCAATGATTTCGAATCCGGTAAGTGGGTGATTTAAAATTTTTTGCAGTACTAGACAAGTTTGCTCGAATTCGTAAAAGAAGTTATGTTCCTGCGTGATGAGCTTGTCAGGCGAAAGCAGGGAAGGCTTTGCTTTCAAGCCTGCCCTATAGGCATCCTCAATCATTGCCAAGTTAACTTTCGCCTCTTGAAGCTGCCTTTCTAGGACTTCATATGGCACTTTGTTGGATCCGACACCTAGTTGAGTGGCAAACTTCTCAAGGATTTGCCGATGTTTTCCCTGATTTCCAGATTTTCCGGTCTTGGGTTTCACCAGAAAAAGAGACCTATCGTATCCCAGTGCTTCACCCAGTTTCGTGGCCAGCATGGAGATGTTTTTGAAAGTCTTCCGCTCCTCTACCCACGACGCCAGGGTGAATTCCATACGCTGGAGGGTCATCTCAAGCTGCAGTTCCTGCGAAGTGGTTAGGTTTGTCTTTGCTCCACTCATGCTGCGAGTCCGATGCCTTTGACTCCAGCTTCCTGCACTCGAGTTGAAAGCTCTTGGAAAGTAATGCCTGTGTTAGTCAGCATGAATATAATTTGGTTTGCTATAATGTCCCTCTCTTCAGGACTCGCTAGGGCAATAGACATTAAGTGCGGGGAAGATGCGAATTTTTTTAATCGAATTAAATAGTTGTCGGCGCTAAAAGCGGGATACTCTCGCCCATCGATAATATTAGCGAGGAAGCGTTGAACAGGATGGTTGTTATCAAATTCGTGGCTACAATTACGAAAATCTCCAAAGCGGGAAATATACTTAGTCTTGTATTCCTCGCTTTCCATGTGTTGATTAAGAATTTGTCGAGCCTGCTCATAGCCAGCCAACTCCAGCTTTCGAATTGTCAATAGATGATGCAGATCTTGTAAGTCTTGTGAGCCAGCTTGTGAAGTAGCCACCAGAGGAATTCTCTCTCGCAATGCTTCACATTCATCGATAAGCGAGCGCATCTTTGCGTTAATGGCTGGGAGGTGACTCACGCCATATACCGCATGCGGACAAAGTCCACATGTTTTTGGGGATTTAGTGAACGCCAACAAATTGTTCGAACATTTTCCGTTGAGCATGCATGCGCAGGTTTGGTACCAGCCAATCTCTGTCACATTCTTGACCTTGATGAGGTCGAGCCCCATTTGATCTGTTTCTACCACTGCAGAGGCTAGGCTAATTAACCCTTGGGCTTTTGCAGTTTCAGTGATATTAGACTGCCAAGAGGCTTGCAGGTCGCCCTGAGCCTTTATCGAAGGCTGCACGCCCCAAAGTACATCCCAACTTGCTTGTTGAGTTTTGGCTTCGGCTGCTCTTATATGCTCTTCTGTTTGCTGGAGAGTAGGGGCCGTATAATGAACGGTAGTCTTGGGATTGGCATGCCCCACCTGTTGCCCAGTGAGTGCGAAAGGTAGATGCCCATAAATTGTCATGTACGTAATCCATGTTGCGCGTAGCGCATGTGGAGTGTGTACTGCCAATAACTTTCCCTGCGAGTTAGGCACTGTGAACTCATGCGCTCTTTCGCTTGGAACGATTGAATTGTAAATGGATTGTATGCCAATGAGTATTTCCACCCACTTATCGGCGTAATAGGTATCAGAAAATGGAAGTCCTGATTTGTTAAAAGGGCTCCTGAACAAAGGATATATTTCTCCGTAATTTTTATCTTTCTTGTTATTTTCGTAATAGACGGGGCCGACCGGCTTGTGTGACCAAGAGTTTTGAAAGCGACGTTCGTCGAGCAAGCAATTGAAGACTTCTGATGAAAGAGTGACAGGCCTAGAATTGCCATTTTTGTCTGTATTTACATATAAGACGTTATATCCAAGGACGCAACTTGATGCGTCGTAAAATTTGTCAAAGCTTCGTATATCCAACCATTGACAATTCTGAAGTCGCAATCCTCCATACATCGCCACAGTCAACATCCGAATGCTGGAGAGCCAAGGCATCCATAAAATATTACCGTTATCCGAATATTTACCTTGGTGCCAAGCATACGCATTTACAATTCGATCAAGCTTTATTTCTTTCACAATATCTCCCGTATTGGGATTTATTAGCTTGATGGTATACACAATATCGACATCTTGGAGTTCGATCCAATCCGAACTCTTGATTTTCTCTTGAACTATTCTTGGGATTGTTCCGCACAAGATTTTGTCTCGGATCTCTCGTCCGATCAGGTCAATAGCTAACATGTATTCTTTTGCGATGGGTACCGAAGCTAGCGGAAGCACAACTTTATCTGTTTTTGTTCTGGCTCCACTTCCAGGCGAGTCGAGCCTAGGGGAAACTGGGTTGACGAGCATGTCATCGATGAGCGGTTCGCCATCGATATAAATATCTCGCCCCGAAAACATTGCAACGTCGAAAAATAGGTGGATGCTGGATATAAATGCTGCGATCGTTTTTTGGCTGTAGCACGTAAGATAAAAATCCAGAGCGGTCAGGGGCATGTTTTTTATCTTGCTCAACTCATTCTGGGGCGTGTTGCTTTCAGAACTCGACAGGTCTACAACGAATTTATTGTTCCAATATATTGTTCGGTAAAAATCCGTCAGGAATCGAGGAATCTCAATCAGTGAGTTTTCATTAGCCTCTCGCCAAAGGGGAAGATAACAAAAAAGATAATCCATAAGGAGCGCCACATGGACGCCGTATTGCGCTCTTGTTCGCGCCCCAACTTCCTTTTTGTCGAGATAACTATCAAAAAGCAGGATGGCTGCTCGCCAGTGGCCCGAAAGGGTTTCGATGTCAATATGCTCTAGCCCGATGTACGCTCCGTTAGCTAACCAAGAGAAGTTTTTTGCGACCCGCACCACGGATTTCCGGGTAAGTACCGCTAGCGCTTCTGGGCTCAAATCATCTGCTTCGGCATGAAGAACTTTTCGGGCCTCTATCGCTTCTTCCTTTCGCAGTAGAGTTTGCCGAGCATGGTTTTCGTGGGTTCGCTTCTGAGCCCTGAGGCGCTCGCGCTCTTTGGGCGTCATTTCTAGCCAAGCCTCAGAGTTGGCGCCCCACATTTCCCTGAAAGATTCGAAATCTTGACGATTTTCAAGTGCAGTAAAGCTCCGAGACTTTTGCTGCAAGTGTTGATGGTACTTTTCAAGATGAAAGCATTGATCGGCTGATACAACTTGCGGAAAAGTTTCAGAAATGAGCTTTACGAAACTTAAATAGCTGAACTCTAGATTTCCTCCCGCTCCTGACTTTTTGATATCTGTTTGCGCGTCAATTACCTTTGGCGCTACCTCCCAGAGTTCTTGGAATAAAATATCTTTTAGGCCATGCCAGTTGGTTCGATACTGGAAAGAGCGAGCAGATTTAGATAAAGATGGTGCGTCCTTCGTGAGGCTGTACACAAATCCTTGGGTTTTTTCTTTGAGCTCAGGATATTTTTGCCAAGCTCCGTCAGTCCTAAAAGAGAATGGCAGTGTTAGAGCGCCTTCAGACCAAAGAATCGCAAACATCGCCCGAAGAGGCGCTTTAAGGCCTTCGATATCGGCGATGTAGTTCGGAGTGAGTCCAGTGACTTTCTTATATAGACTCTTCAGGTAATAAATAGACGTGCTGGGTGTGGTCGTGATGGTGTAAAGGACATCTAGGGTGTCAAAATTGAAGAGTTCAATGTTCGTTTTCTGTGCCAGAATGCAAAGGGCAATACGCGAACGAAATTGGTGACTATGAATTTCGTCTACGGGCCCGCCGTTATATTGCGCGTTGATTGCCGTGATAGATTCAAGGTTTCTTAATATATCAATCGATCTGCTTACATTTCCCGTGTCTGTCCAGATGATTTTCTCTGAAGTATTGATCATCAAGCAGCCCTCGCCATGAGTTCGTCAGCGAGTCTAGCGTACGTTTGCCCTCTGACCAGATCTGCGCTATAGCTGGAACTCCAGCAATGAACGAGTTGGTTGGCTGCGGCAATTTCAGCAGCTATATTCATTGCATCAAGACGCGCATAGCGCTCAGTCGACTTAATGTCCTTATGACCCATTAAAAGTTGAATCTCGGAGAGTTCAAGCCCAATACGGCTACGCCCAGGAATATGGACGCAGTTGCGGGCCCAGTTTCCATAGAAATGACGAAGACTATGAGAAGTAAAGAGCTTGATACCGTCCATCGTCATGCCAAACGATCTTTGGATGTTTTTAAGCGTCTCGTTGTAGGCCTTGGTCACGCTGTTAAACTTTTCCGAGAGTATGATTGGTTCTCCATAACTCCCAGGCTTTTCTGACACGAATAAAAAGTCGGATGAAGATGCTGGACGTTCCGCTCGGTATTGGTCTAGGGCCTCAAAAAAAATGCTCTTGTAAGGCTCGAACATGATGACGGAGGTGGTCTGACGCCCCTTGAACGGAAGCGCTGATCCATCTCTCTTCTTGGATGGGTCACGCTGGTTATCCGGATCTTCAATTTGAATAGTCCTGTTCTTGCGATGAATGTCGGTTAACTTGATGAGAAATGCTTCAGAAATCCTTAAGCCGCCGCCTGCCTGCAGTGCCCACAGGCAGCGGTATAGCGCACTTGGTGCACTGCGAAGTAGGCTCAGGATATGACGTGTAGGGAAGTCTCGCGTTGAGTCATCTCGTTCTAACTTGGGGCTTGGGATCCCCCCAGGAGCGAATGCAAAATCAGATCTGCGCGCGCCGTACTGAAGAGTGTTTTCGAGGATTTTGCCCCGTTCTGACTGGCTCCGTCTTCTTGGTTTTACAGCGGGGAGAGTGAGTAGCGGAACTGGTTTTCCTCCGAAAAGGATGCTCGTAAACGACGCCGTGTCATGGATCAGCGTGGTGCTGGCATGCAAAAAATGATTGACCGCTGCTATATATCGGGCGGCGGCGACCTTGCTTACTGGTTTGCGATTGAGTGCTTTTGCAGCGCGTCTGACGATGAAGTCTTTGCTGTTTTCGGCCTCGGTCAGATAATTCTGATACTGACAGATGGTTATGTTTGCTGCCTTAGGGGTAAGGCACCGATCCCCTAAGACGCCGGTTTCGTAGCAGTAGTCTAAGAAATGTGCCACATCGGGACAGTACAGGTGGGGAGTACTGGCGCCGCTTGATTGGTACAGGCTGTTGAACAACAGATCCGAGTAGGTGTTGAACACGTCAACAGGTCGGCCCGTTGCAATCTCATACAGGCGTGGGATGCCTCGGTCGATCAGGCGCACGTTTTTCACAGGCTAACTCCCCGTTTGACTTGGTGGGCAGTTGCTTCCTTAGACGTACGCGGCCTATCGCTAGACTTTCGTGGGAGACGATCCTCAGTGGCCAGCAGGGAGATCGGGCTGCCGAGGCATGAGGGAAGGTGAGGCGCATGCGGGGAGTGGCGAAGAAGCGAAACATTAAACATATATTGACAACCTATTACACAAGGAGTATGCTTTGAGAAATTTATTATACGTTGTAACTATGTCTTTTTTGAAGGTCTGGTTTACGTTGCCTGTCGATTGGCTTCGTCGGCTTGGGTCGAGAGGCTTTGGCTTGGGGGTGTGGCTGTTTGTTGAAGCGGACGGGGCGGTACGCTGGGGCGAAGAGCTGTGACCGACCATTTCGCTAAACGTGACCGTTTATCCTGTTCCGAAACAGCCGGTCACGCCTTAGGGAAACACCCTCCACACTGTTGCGCATGACCTGACACGCCACCTCCCCAGCCCCATTTCCGGGAGTCAAAAGGTGGCGGCGCAGCAAGTAGCCATGCGTAATATCAAAGAATGCCTGCGACTCAAGTTCGAGGCCAACCCGTCCCACGAACACCGCCCGCTCCCTGTAACCGTCCAAGGGCGTCGTCAGCAAGTACATCAATGCGGCGCGCGACCCTATATCGAGTGAGCCATGATTGAAGTCTGATGTAGGCCAAGCGAATGGATTAACCGCACCTACACTTCGCTCTTCTTTCTTGGGATAGGATCATGACAATGCCAACCCTTCCTGCGGTCGATGCCAGTGATGACGAGTGGCACGCTTTTTCAGCGCAACGCTGTGATGAGCTCATACCGTATCTGGCAGAGTTCATCCTGGATCGGTTCAACTACAAGGCCAGGTACGTTCAGCAACGCCTCTGGAGATCATTCGGAACCGTCTCCGCTTTTACAAGGCAGTACGACCTCTACTTCCGGATGTTCTTAAAATCCCAGGAATTCTGGCCCCGTGAATGCCTTGTGCTGGCTCGTATAGGATTCAAGCAGCAACGGGTTGGCCATGGTCGGGCGTTGGTGGAGCTGCTTGTAGATTTGGCGCCGAAATTCGGCTATCGATATCTGGCGGTCGAATGCGCCAATGCCAACGCATCTGCGTTCGCGGAACGGCTGGGATTCACACCCTATGAAAATAGGCGACATTGGATTGGATCGGTAACAGCTATTCAAAAGGCTCTTGATCGACAGACCGGCTGATCATCTGCTTGTGGCGTAGTTTTGTACCACCTCGTGAACTGATCATGGCGCGCTTGTAGCTTTCGATGACAGGTGGAAATAACCCAAGACGTTACAGCTGATGCACGGGATATTCTCTCGGGTCGATATGGAGGCAATGTCCGAATTGAGGGCGTTGCGCCTGAGTTCGGCACGCTCACAGCACATTGGGAAAGTGCTCCCAGCACGCCGGCGAATAGTATGAGATCCCACCTCTGTGAAACGTGTGTTTTGCCCAGCTATCGGCCATCAAACGTGAGCGATGGGCTCAAGTAAGGTTTACTGATGAAGCAGACCAGATCCTTCGCGGTGACACGTTTGGCTTGGCAACTCAACGCGGTCTTCCAGGGAAGCCGGACAAGTGACCTCGAGGAACTCTGAGCTACCTCCGACGTATATCTACTATTCGACACCAGGACGCTGATGAACGAGCTTCGAACTGCCGCCACTGTAGGAGTGCGAAGTCTTTCACATAAGCGCCTTAAAACCCAATTACACACCCATTTACACCCATTTGACGCTAGCTGAACCCTACGGAGTGTCCGGCTCAATAAAGCGTCACACCGAGCCGGGCCTCACGGGCCCGAAGTAGCGATAGCAACAATCAACCTCTGATCTGCCATTCTGAGTGAAGCGTGCGTTGAAACTAAGCTAGGACTCCTCTCTCCAGTCGACCGATATGATCGAGCACAGCTTCAGTTTCGGCTCTAGTTCCCAACATTTCCAATGGACGCTTCGATCCCAGGCCACGAACCGGCGAGGTCATCCAATCCTTCGCCGCGCCGACGTCGCTCTCGAACAGGGCAAGGGCTACTTGAAAGACAGCGATCAAGGAAACCAAGCGATCGCTTTCGATAGTGCTAAAACGACCTGCTTTCGCCCGGCGTGCCAACGTTTGGGGAGATACCCAAATAGCCTTAGCAATCACCTCTCGCTTGATCTGAAGAAGGTTCGCTATCTGGTCGAGAAATTCGAAAGGTAGTCCAGTGCGAACGAGGTCAAAAAGCGTGGCGCCGCGCGATGGCAATCCCAAGGCTGTCCAAATACTTCCTGAGATTGACTCCTCAGGTTGGTACTCTTTCACCGATGTCAGCACTCGCACCTCCGTCTACCGAGACTGCCGCAGCCGCACTCCAGGCAATGCATAGCTGAACGCTCTGAAAGTCGCCCGAGAAGCTAATATCGAGCCGGGCCCAGTTGCCCCGAAGGAGCGATCTCACCACCAACGTCACTTCACACCACAGCTTAGCTATGGGCAAGCGATTAGTCGGACGCAAATGATTTGAACACAACCTTCCCTATCGACGCTCGTGAGTTCTACCAGACGGAAGTCGCGCTTGGCATACACCATAGCGCAGGCCTACTGGCAGTCAAAGAGAGATCTATCATGGCCTCATGTATGTTGAAATTGATGGCTGCATCCTGCAACAGCCGTAGTTAGGATCGCGGTAAACGTCGATGACTTCAGCTGCTTGTGCCGCTCCGGTCATGAGTAGTTCGTGAACGCAGCGATACGCAGACTGGTTTTCATGGGAGTTCTCCAGTTTAAAAATAATGCTTACCGGCAGCAGCAACCACCGCCGTTCCTGCCACAACCTGAGGTTTTCTTACTCGCTACGCTTTCCACTGTCGCCAGCTGTGCTGGATAGCCCGCGTTCTCCAGGGCTGTAAGCAGCGCATGGCTGTCCGAATCGCCGCTGACCTTCACCCGTCCGGCTTGTAGATCCACTGTTACGTCACTGACTCCTTCAAGTGGGCGTAGCGCTTCAGTGACATGTTTGACACATGAGCCACAGCTCATGCCTTGGACTTGCAGTTCAACAGCTTTCATTGGTGACTCCTCACAACAAAATTGATCATGGAAAGACTGACGCATGAGGCTTTTCTGCGGCGTTGGCTTATCCTCAACCTTGCTGCCATGGCAAGGTCAAGCGGTCGTTTTCACTCAATCAATGGAAGCCTGGCGCAGACGCAAGGCGTTGAATACTACCGACGCCGAGCTCACGCTCATGGCCAGTGCGGCAATGAGCGGTGACAGAAGGTGACCGGTAAGTGGATAGAACAAGCCGGCAGCCAGTGGGATACCCATGGCGTTGTAGAGGAAGGCGAAGGTCAGGTTCTGGTGCATATTTCTCACCGTTGCGACTGACAGGCTGCGAGCACGCAGGATACCGAGCAGATCCCCCTTGACCAGGGTGACCTGAGCGCTGTTCATCGCCACGTCAGTGCCAGTGCCCATGGCGATACCTATATCAGCGCGAGCCAGTGCGGGGGCATCATTAATGCCGTCGCCAGCCATCGCCACCCGGTGTCCGGCTTGTTGCAGAGATGCCACCAGACGCTCTTTATCTTGCGGTTTGACCTCGCCGTGAACCTCCTCGATGCCCAACTGGCGAGCTACCGAGCGAGCAGTCGTAAGGCCGTCGCCAGTGGCCATGATGACCTTGACGCCATCCGCCTGCAGACGCTCGACGGCCAGCTTCGTGGTGGGTTTGATGGGGTCGGCAACAGCCAGCAAACCCGCCAGGGCGCCATCGACTGCCAGGTACATGATGCTCGTACCGTCGCCGCGTAGCTTCTCGGCATGTGCTTGCAAGCTATCGGTGGAAACGCCCGCCTCCTGCATCAACGCGGTATTGCCTAGCATCAGGCGGCGACCCTCCACCTGACCGCTTACGCCGATACCTGAGGCTGACTCGAAGGTTTCAGGCGTGACCAGTTTTAGCCCTGCGGCACGAGCCTGCTCGACGATGGCGTGGGCCAATGGATGCTCACTGCCCTGATCGAGACTTGCGGCTAGGCGCAACACTTCATCCTGAGTAAATCCGGGTACGGCCTCGACGCTATGGAACGCTGGTCGACCTTCAGTGAGGGTGCCAGTTTTGTCGACTATCAAGATGTCTATCTTGCGCAGGTTTTCGATGGCGGCGGCATCGCGAAACAATACGCCGCTGCCAGCAGCCTTCCCGGTGGCGACCATGACTGACATCGGTGTCGCTAGGCCAAGGGCACAGGGACAGGCAATGATCATGACCGCGACAGCGTTGATCAGTCCGAACACCCAACTTGGCTCGGGCCCCCACAGCCCCCAACCGAGTAGCGTCAGCGCGGCGATAGCAATCACAACGATCACGAAGTAACTGGCAATCACGTCTGCCAGCCGTTGCATCGGCGCTTTTGAGCGCTGTGCCTGCACAACCATCTGCACAATCTGTGCGAGCAGGGTCGCCGACCCTATCTTCTGCGCCTGCATCAACAGACTGCCGTGAATGTTGAGGGTGGCTCCGATCAGTGCGTCGCCGGCCCTTTTCATTATTGGTATTGGCTCGCCGGTGAGCATCGACTCATCTACAGCGCTTTCGCCTTGCAAGACCTGGCCGTCGACAGGCACTTTTTCGCCCGGACGCACACGTAATGTGTCGCCGCTGTGTACGTGTGTCAGAGGGATGTCTTCTTCCGTGCCATTGGCATTGATCCGTCGGGCAGTTTTGGGTGCAAGTCCAAGCAGCGACTTGATGGCAGCCGAGGTTTGCGAGCGAGCCTTGAGTTCAAGCATCTGGCCGAGAAGGGTCAGTGAAATGATCACAGCCGCCGCTTCGAAGTACACACCGATGCGACCCTCCATCATGAAGTTGCTGGGGAATACATCGGGGGTCAGGGTGGCCACGACGCTGTAAAGGAAGGCCGCCGCCGTGCCGAGGCCGATTAGCGTCCACATGTTCGGACTTCGCTGAATCACCGAACGCACACCGCGCACATAAAACGGCCAGCCAGCCCACAGCACGACGGGTGTAGCCAATCCCAGCTCGACCCAATTTTGCGTGGTGCCATGGAACAGCTCCAGGGCATGGCCACCCATAGCCAGCACGGTGACGATCACTGTCAGTGGCAATGTCCACCAGAAGCGCCGGGTGAAGTCCTTGAGTTCTAAGTTCTCTTCTTCCTCCAATTCGGGAATCACCGGCTCTAAGGTCATGCCGCACTTAGAGCAGACGCCGGGGCCGATCTGGCGAATTTCCGGATGCATGGGACATGTGTATTCAGCGGCACCCGTTAACGGTTCTGTTGTTGTCTGAGGGACTGGTTCGATTTTCAGTTGAGATATTCGATAACGCTCGGGCGCTGCCCTGAAGGTCGTTTGGCATTTCTGGCTGCAGAACCGGTAGTTTTGCCCCTCATATTCCGTGCTGAACTGGCTGTCGTTACTCACGGTCATGCCACATACCGGGTCATGGGAGCCAGTGGCTTGGGGTTCAGAGTTCTGTATTGGGCCGTGCTCTTGACGAACCTCAGGGGTGTGCATGAGCTAACTCCTGTTCGCATCCTTGGTTGAGACTGAGGTTTCGCCGTGATGATTGTGACCACCGTGGTGGTGCCCGAAAAAATGCATCAGCGGGCACAACAGCAAAATCATATAAGGCAGTAAACCCAGCATATGGCCGTAGTGTTCTCTTGCCAGATAGAACAGCACGATCACCAGCAGCATACCCAGCGCTATGCCGGGTTTGCTCCTCCAAAATGTTGGAGAGGTGTTAGCGGAATGTGGCGAATTCATCATGGTTCTGTACTCCTGAGGGAGTGCGGTTTAGTGATACGTCGTAAAGGTGCAACGGGCGGCAGTTTTACCCTTGGCATATTGGTTAAGGTAAAACCGTCGCTGCATTGCCTACAGGCTTGTGCACGTCACTTGCTCATCGGCATGTTCATCATGCTCGTTTGCTGATCCATCATTTTCATCATCATGTTCATCATTCCCATCTCCATGCCGTCTTTGTTGCCGTCCATGCCCATGCCCATGCCCATGCCCTTGCCATGACAGTTCTTATGCATCATGGCCATGCTGTCCTTCATCGTCTTCATGCTCTCCTGCATGGCGGCGTGTCGCTCGGCAGGGGTCTTGGCGGCGGCTGCCTTGTCGTGTGCAGCCTGCATTTTTTGCATTTGCTCGGTCATGACATTGTTTTGCATCGGCGTAGCTGCTTCGCTTGTCTCGGCGGGCGCGGTCTGCCCCGCCGGGTGATGCTCATCGACTGCCGAGGCGATAAGTGGGCTGCTCACGAGCAGGGTGGCGAGGATCAATTTCAATGTGGCATGCATGGCAATCTCCAAAGGGTCAGGACAACTCAGGTAATACCAAGCCGCGCCAGGTTGGCGCAGTCAGACAGTGCGCCGAAGATCGGCGCGCAGAAGGTCGGATTAATCGTTGAAACGAACGAAAATCAGGCGGGCAGGAGGTCTGGCGGGTACAGGGCGTCGTAATGCAAGAAAGGCAAAAGCGGAGGGATTGGCGGGATACAAAATCAGCAACGCTGGGATAAGGAGCAGAAACGTCCAACTGAACAGATCAAATGTTTGAAGATGGAGCGAAGGACTTACAGCTATCGCCGCATCGGCGCAGTGCTGAAGGCAGCCGAGGGCATGGGCGTCGTGGCTATCGTGATCTTGCGCGGTGTTCAGCGAGACATGCGTTGTAGCCGGATTGTGGCTGGGCTGTGCCAGACATCCCTGGGTCGCTGCCAGACCAAACGCTAACACCCACAGCACGATGGCGAGGCGTATGAACGTTGGTTGACGATGGCGAAACCAGAACATGGAGAATCTCCGGTACTGATTAGCGGATCTTGATTCTTCAACATACGCCACATTGAAGTGCCACGGTTGATCTACATCAATTTATGCAGCCGGCTGTCGGTTCTGTGATGCGGTCAAATTTTATGAAGCCCGTCCATCTTTCAGATGTTGAGTTTCTCCGTGTGCTGTCAAAAGTGTAATCACCGGCTAAGCGTGCTGACAGGTACGTCCCCTCATCATCCTCATCGAGCTGACGCTCAAACTCTCTGGTTTCATCGAGAGTCAATTCCTTGAAGGAGATGCACTATGAAAGCAACCAACGTTGTGATTCTTACACTCAGTTTGGCTATCTCGTCCCTGGCCTTTGCCGAAGGTGGCGGCGACCGTGCGGTTGAGCGCATGGAACGAGCTCGCGAGACGGCAATGGCCACCACCAAACCCGTCTCACAAGCGCAAGTGCAAGAGGATATTGCACAGGAAAAGCCCACGGCTGAAGAGCAGAAGCATCAATGCTGAGCCGCCCAGCTTACGGAAATGTAATCACCCCGTTTGCTGGCTTATGGCATCTTCCGATGTATCAAGCGCTCTAGCTATCCAAAGCGTGAACCCTCGGGAGCACACCACAGTGTGTGCACCTGACATCCGACTGACGGGACATGAATCGGTATGCAATCCAAAACTTCTCGGCGCACCTTTGTGAAAGGTCTCACCGCAGGCGGGATTCTCGGTGGCTTAGGGCTTTGGCAGACGCCTATATGGGCGGCACCTCGCTTGGGCGAAACCAATGTCCTGTCAGGCAGAGAGTTTGACCTATTTATTGGAGAAACCCCGGTAAATATCACTGGGAATGCCCGGACTGCTATGACAATCAATGGTGGGATTCCGGGGCCTCAGCTGCGCTGGCGTGAAGGCGATACCGTGACCTTACGGGTCAAGAACCGCCTCAAAGATATGACATCAATCCACTGGCACGGGATTATCCTCCCCGCGAATATGGACGGTGTGCCGGGCCTTAGCTTCCATGGGATCGAGCCTAACGGCACGTATGTCTATCAATTCAAGGTCAAACAGAACGGAACGTACTGGTATCACAGTCACTCCGGCTTCCAAGAACAGGTAGGTGTGTATGGCCCGCTGGTAATCGACGCGAAAGAGCCCGAGCCATTTGAGTATGACCGTGACTACGTGGTGATGCTCACTGACTGGACGGATGAAGATCCTGCTTCGCTGATGAAAACATTGAAGAAGCAGTCTGACTACTACAACACCCACAAACGCACAGTCAGTGACTTCATCCATGACGTAGCTGACAAAGGTTGGTCAGCCACCGTTGCTGACCGCAAGATGTGGGCCGAAATGAAGATGAATCCCACTGACATTGCAGACGTCAGTGGCGCGACATACACCTACTTGATGAACGGCCACGCGCCGAACTCCAACTGGACGGGCACCTTCAAACCTGGCGAAAAGCTTAGATTGAGGTTCATCAATGGTTCGGCCATGAGCTACTTTGATGTCCGTATTCCGGGCTTGAAGATGACTGTTGTGGCTGCCGATGGCCAGTATGTCAAACCTGTGAGCGTGGATGAGTTCAGGATCGCCACTGCCGAGACTTTCGATGTGATCGTCGAACCCACTCAGGACGCCTACACACTGTTTGCGCAGGCGATGGATCGGTCGGGGTACGCAAGAGGCACCTTGGCCGTCCGGTCAGGCCTGGCCGCTCCGGTACCTGAGCTAGACCCACGTCCTCTCGTCACCATGGCCGACATGGGTATGGCCGGTATGGATCATGGCGCGATGGCTGGTATGGGCGATATGGCTGGAATGGATCACAGCAAGATGGCCGGTATGGGTGACGGCCCAATGGAGGGTATGTCAGGCATGGACGGCGGTGCCATGAAAAGTATGAACCATGGCGCTACGCAAGACACGTCCGGCATGGACAGTATGGCTGGGATGGATCACAGCAAAATGTCTATGGGCGGCAAGAGTGGTATGGGAGAAATGCAGTCGCACCCAGCCACAGAATCCAACAACCCTCTCGTCGACATGCAGGCAATGACAACGTCGCCAAGGCTTGATGATCCTGGCATGGGCCTTCGCGACAATGGTCGAAAAGTGCTGACGTATTCTGATCTAAAGAGCACGTTTGAGGATCCAGATGGCCGTGAGCCAAGTCGGACTATCGAACTGCACTTGACTGGCCATATGGAGAAGTTTTCCTGGTCTTTCAACGGCGTGAAGTTTTCGGACGCAGAGCCGTTAAAACTGAAGTACGGCGAGCGAGTCCGGATCGTTCTTGTCAACGACACCATGATGACTCACCCCATCCATTTGCATGGCATGTGGAGCGACCTAGAAGACGAAAATGGCCAATTCCTTGTTCGCAAACACACCATTGATATGCCGCCAGGCTCGAAGCGCAGCTACCGAGTGACAGCCGATGCGCTGGGGCGCTGGGCCTACCACTGCCATCTCCTGTACCACATGGAAATGGGGATGTTCCGCGAAGTGCGTGTAGAGGAATAAGGAGTCGACTATGAACAATTTTCTTTGCGGGACTCGCATGCACTCAGCTGTGTTTACGGTCGCTCTGACCGCTGGTTTTGTCTTCCCCGCAGCCGCTGAAATAAGCCAGGGCACCGAAGACGGGCAGATGCAGACCATGGATCATAGCCAGATGCAGGGTATGGATCATAGCCAAATGCAGGGTGCGGATCACAGCAAAATGCAGGGCATGGATCACGGCAAAATGGAAGGTATGGATCACAGCCAGATGCAGGGCATGGATCACAGCAAAATGGAGGGTATGCAGCCCGCCAAGCAACCACAAACCCAAAGCCGGACTCCGATACCGCCGCTAACCGATGCTGACAGAGCCGCAGTCTATAAGTCCCCAGGTGGTCACGCGGTTCATGACACAGCCCTCAACTCATTTTTTATATTTGAGAAATTGGAATGGCAGGATGCTGACGATGGAAGCGCACTGAACTGGGAAGCCCAAGGTTGGATAGGGGGAGATGTTGATCGTCTATGGTTGCGCTCCGAAGGCGAGCGCACCAATGGGAAGACTGAAGAAGCTGAGGTTCAAGCTTTATGGGGACACGCCATCAGCCCTTGGTGGGATCTAGTCGGCGGGGTTCGTCAAGACTTCAAACCAGGCGACCCTCAAACGTGGGCCGCTTTCGGCATCCAGGGTTTGGCGCTCTACAATTTCGAGGCCCAGGCTACTGCTTATTTGGGTGAAGGCGGCCAGACCGCAGCGCGGCTGGAAGGTGACTACGACATTCTCCTAACCAATAAGCTGATTTTGCAACCAACTGCAGAATTCAATTTCTATGGCAAAAACGATCCCAAACGTGGAGTCGGTTCAGGGTTGTCTGAGAGTGAAGTCGGATTGCGGCTCCGATACGAAATCCGTCCTGAGTTCGCACCTTATGTAGGCGTGACTTGGAATCGGGCTTATGGAAAGACCGCTGACTATGCCAGCGAGGAAGGCGAAGACAATAACGAAGCACGTCTGGTGCTCGGCGTCCGGGTGTGGTTCTAAACCACAGTTAGCGGCACCAAATAATTATATAACCTCATTACAACAGCTACGCGCTGTGAGGAGCCTTGCATGTCTGTATTTAAATCCTGTGTTGTGGCCGTCGCTCTTTCATCCAGCCTTCTGCTCAGTGCAGTTGCCCAGGCTCACCCGAAGCTAGTCTCTTCAACTCCAGCTGAAGGCGCGAACGGCCCAGCCCCAGCAAAGATTGAGCTGCACTTTTCTGAAAACCTGGTTACCCAGTTTTCCGGAGCCAAGTTGATCATGACCGAAATGCCTGGCATGTCGTCGCACTCTCCTATGGGTGTGAAAGCCAGCGTGGCCGGCAGTAACGACCCTAAAACCATGGTCTTGACCCCGGCCTCTCCTCTCACAGCTGGCACCTACAAAGTGGAATGGCGAGCGGTTTCGTCCGATACCCATCCGATTACTGGCAGCGTCACCTTCAAAGTGAAATAAGTATGAGCGACCCAATTAACGTGGCGCTGCGCCTCGCGCTGTATTTGGATCTGATGCTCCTCTTCGGTCTTGCCGTCTTTGGGCTATACAGCTTTCGGGGAAAAGAGCGTGTATCGGGAACCCTGTTGCATTTTGGGTCGCTACTACCTGGCACAGCTGTTATAGGTATGCTTTTGTCCATAGCAGCTTTTGTAGTTATGACAAAAAATATGAGCGGCGCATCCGACTGGGCGGAGCTGCGACCTCACATGGAAATGATGCTGTACGAGACCGAGGTCGGCTACAGCTGGGTGACACGCATGATCTCGCTAGCAGTGGTGATTTTTGCTGGAAGCCAGAACAGGCGATGGCCGACGGGCAGTCTCTGGGTCGCTACCATAGCGGGCAGCATTGCCTTAGCGACAATCCCATGGACAGGTCACGGGGCGATGGATGAAGGCGCCCTGCGATTCTGGCACTTTGCCGCTGATATTCTGCACCTACTTGCCGCTGGCGGCTGGATCGGAGCTCTCGCGGCGTTTGGTCTGATGTTGAGTATTAGGGGGGCTAATTCGGAGCAACTGGTACGAGTGCTATCGCGAGCGCTCAAGGGATTCGAAACAGCGGGCGCATTCATTGTTGGTACGATCATAGTTACTGGCGTCGCTAATTATCTCTTCATTGTCGGGCCGACATTAATCGAAGTCGTAACCAGCACCTATGGCGCTCTCCTACTCGTGAAGATCATACTTTTCATGGGCATGATCGGGCTAGCTACCCTCAATCGCTTCTACCTGAGCCCTTCACTAGAGCGGTCTGTGGTGGCCGGTGATTTTTCTCTAGCGGCAACTGCTTTGAGAAAAAGTGTGGTGATCGAATCGACCTGTGCTGTCGTCATCGTTTGCTTGGTGGCTTGGCTAGGAACATTGAGCCCCTCAATCGAGATGGCTCAAGGGTGATCCAGCAGCTAGATCCGAGCGGCCCCAAGGGCGCTCAGATCTGAGCAACGACTATCGGCTGATGGGGTAGTCAGCG
The DNA here is from genome assembly GCF_023072615.1 of Pseudomonas violetae. Lineage (GTDB taxonomy): Bacteria > Pseudomonadota > Gammaproteobacteria > Pseudomonadales > Pseudomonadaceae > Aquipseudomonas > Aquipseudomonas violetae. The sequence goes on along the minus strand of NZ_JAKNRW010000003.1, from coordinate 285,792 downwards.
ACCACTTCTTGTGCACCTGCCTTGGTGAGCCCCAGGACTTGGTAAGGTTGATGATTCTGGCCGTAGTCCATACCAGGAGAACCTGCGGGCATGCCTGGCACTGCAATTCCTGCGAGGTCTGAACGCCCCTTCAGCTTCTTGATTTCATCGGCTGGGACATGACCCTCTACGAATTTTCCGTCAATCACAGCCGTATGGCATGAAGCGAGTCCCTGTGGCACGCCCAGGTTCTGCTTGATAGCGCTCATATTACTTTCCACATGGTCTACTACCTTGAATCCATTCGATTCGAGGTGCTTGACCCATTCCTTGCAGCACCCGCAGTTCGCGTCCCGATGTACATCGATTGTGAGTGGCTCAGCTGCCTGCACAACCCCACAAATCATCAATCCCACAGCAAGCGATAGCTTTCGTTTGAACATTCGATGCACCTCGTCACGTTTTAGTGTGCGGTTGCGCTGTATGCACTGGCCGTAGGCCAGGAGTCGCGCTTCCGCACTGGATGGAAGGTAGGTTAAGCGCAAAAAGCTCAGATTGCCGATTACGTTTTTGTAAGCTGCCGACTAGCTGCTCTCCCTCAATCCACCGCACCCCGACCCCGTCTTGCCTGGGAGCTATCCGTTTGCTGTTGGGGCAATTACATTTGCGTAAGCTTCCGCACAGTCGTCAGATTGGTAGCACACTAGAACACCGCAAAACCGGAGCCCCGGCATGAAAATCTTGGTTGCAGAAGACGAACCCAAAATTGGAATGTACCTACAGCAAGGCCTCCTAGAAGCTGGCTTCAGTGTCGACCGGGTTGTGACGGGAACAGAGGCGCTGCACCAGGCGCAAAATGAGGCCTACGATCTTCTAATCCTGGACGTAATGATGCCGGGCCTGAATGGCTGGGAGGTCATTCACTCTATCCGCACAGCCGGGAGCACTGTTCCTGTGCTGTTTCTGACGGCCAGGGACGGAGTTGACGACCGGGTCAAAGGTTTGGAATTAGGTGCAGACGATTATTTAGTCAAACCCTTCGCATTTTCCGAGTTGCTTGCTCGCGTCAGAAGCTTGCTTCGCCGTGGTGCCGCCGTACCCAACCAGACATCTATTAAAATCGGGGATCTGGAGGTCGATCTTCTGAAGCGTCGTGCTTCGCGCTCAGGTCGACGCATTGACCTTACCGCCAAGGAATTTTCGCTGCTAGAGCTGCTGATGCGCCGTCGGGGAGAAGTCTTGCCGAAATCACTGATCGCATCGCAGGTTTGGGACATGAACTTCGACAGTGATACCAACGTGATCGAAGTCGCGATTCGTCGCCTCCGGGCCAAAATCGATGATGATTTCGACATCAAGCTGATTCAGACCACGAGGGGAATGGGGTACATGCTAGATGCTCCGGATACAGAATGAAGCGCGCATCTCTTACCCTCCGTTTAAGCATGATGTTTGTCTGTGCCGTGGTGGCCGTGTTGGTAGTAGCAGGCTTTACTTTTGACGGATTCAGCCAACATCACTTCAAGGCCCTCGACCGTCAAGCGATGACGGAAAAGCTCCAATCCATTCGGCAAATAATGGATGGCGAATCTGGCTCCGCAGACCCCTCAGAAGTTGTGTTGCAGCTACAAGCTCTGCTCGGTGCTCACCAGGAACTCTCGGCTTCAATTATCACGAATGGAGGGAAGACGATCTTTGCGACTCCAAATGCAGTTGGACTTCCTCCTTTCTCCTCTGATGTCCTTGGGAAAGAAATGTGGGAGTGGACAGCTGGAGGCCATATGTACCGAGGCATGAAAGCCCAAGTTCATTTGGTGAATGAAGCTGAGCCGCTGACCGCGTGGCTGAGTCTAGACGTCACAAGCCATATGCATTTCGTTGAAACTCTGCGCTGGTGGTTGGTGATCGGGCTGGCGATTAGCGCCTTGATCAGCGCAGGTTTAGGGTGGCTGGTGGCGCGCAGCGGGCTGAAGCCGGTCGCACAAGTGACGCAAGTCGCGGCCTCAATGTCAGCCGGATCGCTGAAACAGCGGATTCCCATGGACTCTGTGCCTCGCGAGCTAGAGCTCCTCGTCACTTCGTTCAACGCTATGCTGGCTCGCCTTGAAGAATCATTTGCTCGGTTGTCTAACTTTTCAGCCGATATCGCGCACGAGCTACGTACTCCTATCAGCAATCTGCGCACACATACCGAAGTCATCCTCACAAAGAAACGTGCACCAGAGGATTATGAAGAGAATCTTTATTCCAACCTGGAAGATCTGAACCGACTCTCCAGCATTATTGACGGCATGCTTTTCTTAGCAAAGTCAGACAACGGTCTGATTCTACCTGCCAAAGAGAAAATCGAGTTGCGTTCGGTCGTCGAGAAATTGTTCGAGTATTACCAGCTTCTCGCAGACGACACAGGGGTAAAGCTGCAGGTAGTCGGGCACGGCGCGGTGAATGGTGACGGGACGATGCTGGATAGGATGATCTCGAATTTGCTGTCCAATGCGCTCAGGTATACCCCACCTGACTGTACGATCTCCGTGAAAATCGAGCCCCTTGGCGACATGATCAGCTTGTCAGTGGAAAACCCCGGCGAGGAGATAGCGGTAGAGCATCTGCCCCGGCTGTTTGACCGTTTTTACCGAGTCGATCCCGCACGGAGAGAGGGCGCTACGAACCATGCGGGGTTAGGGTTGGCAATCGTCAAATCACTGGTTGACGCCCATGACGGCACCGTCGGATGTGTCTCCAGAGAAGGCCATACGACCTTTATGATCAGCCTTCCCGCGTGGCCTGCTGACCACGAGTGAAGCAAAGAGAACGGTTGCGTGCCTTACCCTATGACAACAGGATGTGGCGCCTGCTCTGTAAGCGACTAGAAAACCTAAAATTTGCCGCTGAACCGTGTGATCGAACTCGGTAAAAGTTGAGATAAGAAAGCAAACAAGACCGCAAATGCGGCCCTGTTTCATCCAGCGACCTACTCGTGCGAGTGCCCGTGCTCAGCGCTTTCGGAGGTAGTGCCTTTTTCACCACCGCATGCCGTCATCAGGCCAAGGAAGCAGATCAGGAGCATCGAACGGATCAATGTTGTTGGGGTTTTCATTGGAAGACTCTTCAAAAATGGATGAAATTAAATGGCCTGTGGTCAGGCTGAACTCTGTATTTGTGGCCGTAGAGCAGCCATCGCTGCTTCGGATTACTGTTTGACGCTCAAGTAATCACCGGTCGTTTTCAGTGAGATGGTCACGTCGTTGTTGCTGCGATTACGCCAAAACCAACCGTGGGTGCCGTCAAAAATGGCGGTGAATTCACCTTTGTCACTTTTGACTTGCTTGCCCTTGGTGTAGCTGTGGAAGTAACCCTTTTCACCGTTGTAGGGCTCGCCATGGGTGTCGTAGTTCACAGGCCCACCAGCCGCTGTCCATTCATAGCTGACGGTTTTGTTCTTCAACATTTCCAGCTTGATTTCTGTCCCTTCACCTGGCTTGAGCGTGACGGTCATTTGATCTGTCTTTAAAGCAGGGTCAGGTGTCGCCACCGGCTGGGCAGCAGGTTTCGCAGTAGGTTGGACTTGTGCGACCTGCGGAGCTGGAGCTGGAGCTGCTGGTTGCGGTGGCGCGGCATCCGCCAACGCCTCTTGGGCCAGGGTGATCTTCAGTTCGCCCATCTGGGTCAGACCCAGTGTCCGGCCCACGCCTGTCGGATCAATGGCGTATTCCGAGGGCATGACCACGGTCACCAAAAGGCCGGCTGCAACCAGTATTGCAATGACAGTCGAACGCACCAGTTTGCGAGTGCTAGGCAATTCATTAACAGTTGGAAGCGGAGTATTGAACATGGTCAGAATTCCTTACGCGGAGACAAACAGGCCGGTGATCTGGTAACCCATCAGGAGGAAGCCGGCACTCATCATGGCGGCGTTGGCGGTATAGGCGTGGCGCCAGAAACTGCCGGTGCGCCGCCAATACCCCATCAGAATGAGAATCGCGCTGAGGGCCAGCAATTGGCCGATCTCGACACCGACGTTAAAGGCGATGAGGTTCGGAATCAGGCCGTCGGGCGAGATCTCGTACTCCTGGATCTTGGTGGCCAGACCGAAACCATGGAGCAGGCCGAAGATCAGCGTGGCCACCTTGGTGTTGGGTTGGAAACCGAACCAGCGCTGGAATGCGCCCAGGTTGTCGAGCGCCTTGTACACCACCGAAAAACCGATGATGGCGTCGATGATGTAGGAGCTGATGCTGATCTCAGTCAGCACACCCAGCAGCAGCGTGACTGAGTGGCCTAAAGCGAATAGCGTGACGTAGAGACCAACATCTTTCAGGCGGTAGAGGAAGAAGATCACCCCGAACAGAAACAGCAGGTGGTCGTAGCCCGTCATCATGTGCTTGGCGCCCATGTAGATGAAGGGCAGCAACATGACGCCGGAGCTTTCCTGGATGAATCCTTTATCACCTTCGGCGACGGCATGAGCCATCGCCTCGGGTATTGCGAGGAAAAGTGACGCGACAAATAAAAACAGCAGCAGTAGCAGGCGACGCGAAGGCGCAGTAAATGCGTCAACGCCGCTCATCGAGTGCGAATGCATAGATCAATCCTACGTTGCAGGGATCAAAGGCCGCAGTGCGGCCATGGTCAGGATGCGAACGAAGGACGGGGTGGACGCTCGATCAAGAAAATCGGCGGACGAGGAACGGAATATCGGCGCGCATCAACTCGTATGGACAGCTTCGGCTGTGCAGCCAAACTCAACGCGGACGTGAGCTGTGGCGTTTCGTGCTGATGGTCAGGGGTCAACGGCGAGTGGTAGTGATCCGAGTAGCTCGCGCTCGACATCTCTGCCTGCTGCTCATGGGAGTGATGGGCGTCTTGTGCAATCTCCCAGGCTGGCTGTTTCGATGTCACCGACAACGTATAGGTATGCCCGGCCCAAGCCACAAACATGGCGAGAGCAAGTGCGATTACCACCATCATTGTCAGTGTTCTGCTGAACATAGTGTTCGGGTTTCAACTCGTTTTGTAGGGCTTTGATGCGTTTGACCACATCCCCCTAGGGGGGATAGGATGCCAGCGTAATTCATTGAGGCCTGAGGCTCAAGTCATGAGTGAGCACGAACACGAACACAGCCATCCCCATACCCACCAAAGTCACGAGGCGATCATCAAGCGCCTCAAGCGGGCGGACGGCCATTTACGCGGCATCATCACCATGATTGAAGAAGGTCGTCAGTGCGTCGACATTGCTCAGCAGTTGCACGCTGTCGAAAAAGCAGTGTGTCAAGCCAAGCGCACGCTCATTCAGGATCACATCGATCACTGTCTGGAGGACACCGTCTCGGCCTTGGGCAATGGCGAGCGCTCACCGCTGGAAGCGTTCAAACAAATCACCAAATACCTCTAGGTCTGATATGCCCAACTTCGCTGAACTGCTGCAACAAGGCGGGGCTCACGCCTGGCTGTATTTCCCGAGCGCTATTCTGCTCGGAGCCTTGCATGGGCTTGAACCGGGCCATTCAAAAACCATGATGGCAGCCTTCATCGTGGCCATTCGTGGCTCGGTAAAACAAGCCGTATTGTTGGGCTTGGCCGCGACGCTGTCGCACACCGCTGTGGTGTGGTTGGTCGCTATCGGCGGCATGTACCTGGGCAAAGGTCTGGACGCTAAAACCACCGAGCCTTACTTCCAACTCGCGTCCTCTGCTCTGATCATCGTGATTGCACTTTGGATGCTATGGCGTACCTGGCGCGGCGAGCAGATGTTCAAGTTCGAGCAAGGTGATGAGCACCACCACGGCGAGCATGACCATGGTCATCACGATGAGACTCATCGTATCGATACAGGCCATGGTCGCATCGAACTGTCGATCTTCGAAGAAGGCATGCCACCGCACTGGCGCCTGAAGACACTGACCGGACACGCCTGGGCAGCCTCAGATGTTCGCCTGATGACTACTCGTCCGGACGGTAGCACCCAATCGTTCTCTTTCGTTGAGCGCGTAGGCTTCCTGGAGTCGACGGTCGATATTCCGGAACCACACGAGTTCAGTGCTCGCTTGAGTCTTGGGCATGCAGGCCACTCCCATGATTACGATCTCCAGTATCAGGAACACGATCACGGGCATGCTCATTCCGAATTGGAAGGCTTGGAGTTGTCGATTGATGGCTACCAGGATGCGCATGAACGTGCGCATGCCAACGATATCCGTAATCGCTTCACCAATCGCGAGGTCACCACGGGCCAAATCGTCATGTTCGGTTTGACTGGTGGTCTGATTCCTTGTCCAGCTGCCATCACCGTTCTGTTGCTATGTCTTCAGGTAAAAGAAGTCGCGCTAGGAGGCATGCTTGTCCTGTGCTTCAGCATCGGATTGGCGCTCACCTTGGTCACTGTCGGTGCTGCGGCAGCTATTGGTGCTAAACAGGCCTCCAACCGCTGGCCGTGGCTGGGCACCGTGGCGCGTCGTGCACCGTACCTGTCCAGCGTGCTGATCATAGGTGTTGGTCTGTACGTCGGCTTCCATGGCTGGATCGGCCTGAACGCATAAGGCGACGTCTGAGTGTTCGAACTCACCAGCTACGTTGGTCTTTTCCTGGCTGCATTCGGTGCCGCCACGTTATTGCCAATGCAGTCTGAAGCCGTGCTGGTCGGGATGTTGCTCTCCGACCGGTACGTCGTTTCTACGCTCTTGGCGGTCGCCACTTTTGGCAACGTTCTTGGCTCCGCAATGAACTGGCTTCTGGGCCGTTCTGTTGAGCGATTCCGCCACAAGCGCTGGTTCCCCGTGAGCGAGAGCAAGTTAGAAAAAGCCCAGCAGTCCTATCTGCGCTACGGGCGCTGGTCACTGTTGCTGAGCTGGGTGCCCATCATTGGCGATCCGCTGACGGTCGTCGCCGGAGTCATGCGCGAACCACTTTGGAGTTTCCTACTGATCGTCACCCTAGCCAAGGGCATGCGTTATCTCGTGCTGACCGCCGTCACACTGGGGTGGGCATGACGACTCCTACAGTCCCGCTTTCCCCACTCAAGAGCCGAAGCAGTAGCCTGGATCTAATCAAGTGGCTGGCGATGCTGACCATGGTTATTGATCACTTGCGCTTGGTGTGGCCGGAGATGAGCAATCTGTTCATTCTGGGGCGGCTCTCTTTTCCGCTGTTCTGTGTCGCCATTGCCGCCAACGTGACGCGCTCCAAATCGGGCGAATGGCTGACTATCGCGAACGGTCGATACCTCGCGTTGATGCTGTTGTTCGCCGCCATTTCAGAAGTGCCTTATCGCTACATCAGCACCTCGGGATCATTCAACGTGTTGGTTACCCTGGCATTGGGGCTGGTGATTGCCTGGGGATGGCAACATCGTACCCTGTTGAGCAGCGCTATGGCGTTGATGGCCGCCGCGATTGCCTACGTGCTGGATGATCCACTGATGTACGGTTTCTACGGTGCACTTGTTCCAGCTGCTGTCTTAGTAGCAATTAAGAGCCCCGGTGTTCTTTGGTTGCTGCCAGCGGCTCTATGCCTGTTGAGCAATACCCGCAGTAGCATCGTAACCAGAGCGTTGGACTTGGAAGTCTATTCATTGTTGGCCTTGAGCACTGCGTTCGCGGCTCCCCTGATCGGACTCTGGCTTCTGCGTCAGACCTTCACCTTCAAGGTCTGGCCGGTGCGGCAATGGGGCTACTGGTTCTATCCGGGGCACCTTGCCGCTCTGCAAGCGCTACGGTTTCTGATCTGAAGGCTGACCAATCAGCCTTGGCGAATCTTAGGAACTTAAGATCATTTGTTGGGCCATCGACGATGCTGGTCGTCGATCACATAAGGGTGTTCGTGATCCACACCCTGGCCGTCGAGGTGAATGTGATCGCCCGGCAGGTTCTCATGGCTGTGCCTGATAGTCTCTTGGTCATGAGCTGGACGCCAGATCACGATGCTGACCACCAGTGCACTACCTGCCACGACAGCGAGCCCAACAAACGACGCAGTGAGGCTGATATTGGCACCCAGCCATCCCGCCAATGGGTAGGTAATCAACCAGCAGGCATGGGATAGAGCAAATTGGGCGGCAAACAGCGCCGGGCGATCTTCGGCATGTGCCGAGCGACGCAACAGTCGACCGCTTGGGGTCTGGGCCAGCGAATATCCAACGCCGAGCACCATCCACAGCGGTAGCAGGAAATTGTAGGTGGTCAGGTTTATGCCTACCGCTAAGCCTACGACCAATATGCCTCCGCCAAACAGCATGGCCGTTCGGTCTTTGATGTTCTTCAACAGCTGTGGCAAGACAAGGGCCGCGACCATAGAGCCGCCACCAAACGCGGCCAGTGCAAATGCCGTAGAACTCTGAGGCAGAGCGAAGCGCGACTGCACCAGCACCACCGTATTGACGATGACCATGGCACTGGCGGCTGCTACCGTCAGATTGAGAGCGAGAAGCCCACGCAAGCGGGGCGTAGCCAGGAATATGCGCATGCCTCGGGTAGTTCGTTCGTAGATGCTTCGCCGAGGCGTCTGCTTCGCCTTCGGTAACAGTACCGTGGAGACCAGAGCCGCTGAGGCGAGGAAACCGATGACAGTGCCGGCGAACAGGTTATGGAAGCTGATCACGGTCAGCAATGCGGCGGCGAGCATCGGGCTGGCGACACTTTCAAGATCGTAGGCCAGACGCGATAGCGACAAGGCACGGGTGTAGTCGTCTTCATCCGGCAGTATGTCTGGAATGGTTGCCTGGAACGTAGGGGTGAACGCTGCCGAGGCCGACTGAAGGACGAAAATCAGTACATAGATTTGCCAGACCTCCGTCACGAACGGCAGTGCAAGTGCGACCAGGGCACGCACCAAATCCAGCGAGACCAGCATTGCTCGACGAGGTAGGCGTTCTGCAAAAGCCGCTGCAATGGGTGCAACGCCGATGTAGGCCGTCATCTTTATCGCCAACGCTGTACCGAGGACGGCTCCCGCTTGGGCGCCTGCTAGGTCGAACGCCAGTAGGCCCAGTGCGACCGTGGCAAGACCCGTCCCCACGAGCGCAATCACTTGGGCCAGAAAGAGATGACGGTAGGTGCGGTTTGATAGGATTTTCAGCATGAGAAATCTCAAATGGAAAGGCGCGTGCCCATCTGGTTGTCGAGCATTTCTCGAAGAAAGAGAGCGACGAGCTTCTCGTTTACAGATGATGCTATATCCCCCCTAGGGGGATGTAGGGCCATCCTAAACTACAGCCAGTAGTAGCTCAAGAAATAGGCACATAGCCTTTCATCGAATGTCAGGGAGGCGGCGAGGAAGTTGCTTGCCCTATGAAGGCAATTGGCCATACGCTGCGATGCGTGAGAGGTCTCACAAGTATAAAAATGAGCATGGAGCAAGCCCTGATGAAACTGTCTGCCCTTTTGATCGCCGCTTTACTTTCGATTTCGTCCGTTGCTGCCTTCGCGCATAGCGGAGGTACTGATTCAAAAGGTTGCCATCGCAACCATAAAACGAACGACTACCACTGCCACTAAACGGCAAAAGCCCAGCTTGAGGCTGGGCGTTGATGCAAGCTGGCTTCTTCACATTTGTGGAGGCCAGTTAACCTAGCCACGCAACTGTGCAGGCGAAGTAATGCGTCTCGGCTGGATTGGCTTGAGTGATGCCTTGATCGTTTTTTAACCACTTGCAGATCTAGAAACTGCGTGTCAGAAACTTTATTTCGCGTCGGTAATGTTGGCTTAACTTAGGATTTGTTTTATCACCTTTGGCAGGCCTATTGGGTCGACCGCTTCCAATTGTAAGAGCCATTTGCAGCGACTAGACTCCAGACCATGAAACGCTATCTGCGGTTTTGCATCATCTTCATGATCAGCTTGGCGTTTCCCCTCAGCGGGATGGCGGGCGTTCAGGCACCGACAGAACCGTGCCCAATGAAGACGATGGGCATGGCGATGATGGACGATATGGGGATGGACTGCTGCAACGATATGAAAGGCCCTTCCGATCACGGCAAACCTTGTAAGCCGGGCCAGGAATGCAAGTCGGGCGGCATGCTGCAAGTCTCGATCTTAAAGCCTCCTGTAACCGTATTCAGCCCCGAAGTGATTTCATTCTTCAGCGATTCCTTGCCTGTAAAGACCTCGTCCTGGGTTTGGCGACCCCCTCGCGTTTGATTCCTGTACCACACTGAGCCTCATTCCGCTTTAGCGGAATGGCATATCTGCGTGCATGTCTTATGAAGCGCGCAGTGGATCATCACAGGAATCGTAAACATGAACCCTAAGTGCTATTGCACAGGTTGGTCACTCGTGGCCGGCCTGGCGGCATGCATGCTGGCATTGCCGAGCCTCGCTGCCGGCTTAACGCTCGATGAAGCGTTGCGGCTGGCAGAAAACAATGCGCCGTCGCTGACCGCACAAGACGCGAAAATTCAGGCTGCCAGCAATGCAGCCATCCCTGCTGGTGAATTACCTGATCCCAAGCTCCTGGTGGGCGTGCAGAACTACCCCATCGGCGGCCCGGATCGTTGGAGTATCGACCAAGACTTCATGACTATGCGGATGGTCGGGGTCAGGCAGGAGATGCCCAATAGCGACAAGCGCAAAGCGCGTATCGAAGTCGCCGATGCAGCTATTGATCGTGCCTCTGCGGAGCGTCGAGTCGAACGTCTGAAAGTGCGCCAGTCCACGGCGTTGGCCTGGATCAGCAGCTACTCGGTTGAGCGCAAAGATGTGCTGTTCCAGGACTTCTACAAAGAAAACCGCCTGCTGAGCGATACCGTCCGGGCCCAAATTGCCGGTGGCCGCGCTCAACCCGCCGATGCGGTGACACCCAAGCAGGAAGCAGCTCAACTGGCGGAGCAGCAGGACGATCTGATTCTCCAGAGAGCACAGGCTCGAGCGGCCCTCAAACGCTGGATTGGCTCCGCCGCCAACGACAAGCCTGTGGGCAGCTTGCCTGAATGGCCCGTCGACACCTCAAGTTACTCTCATAAACTGCAACACCATCCCGAGTTGGCAGCGTTTGCACCGATGACCCGCGAAGCGCAAGCCAAGGTTCGTGAAGCTGTGTCGGAGAAGCAGTCAGACTGGAGCTGGGAACTGGATTACCAGCGCCGTGGCCGTGAGTTCGGCGATATGGTCAGCGTGCAATTTTCCTGGGATCTACCGCTGTTTCCTGACTCTCGCCAAAACCCCAAAATCGCAGCCAAACAGGCGGAACTCAGTCAGCTTGAGGCCGAGCGCGAAGCCCTGTCACGCGAGCATACCCAGCAACTGGAAAACGAACTGGCTGACTATGAGCGCCTGAATCGTGCGGTACGCCGTAACCAGGAAAGCCTGTTGCCGCTGGCTAAGGAAAAGGTCGAACTCAGCATGGCCAGTTATCGCTCGGGAAAAGGCGATTTGAACGCCGTTGTTGCCGCCCGTCGTGAACTCATCGAGGCCCGCCTCAAACAGATCGACGTGGAAGAGCAGCGAGCGCTGACCAGTGCGCGGTTGTATTTTGCTTATGGGGAGTCCAGCCAATGATCCTTAAAAAAGGGAACGGGGCATTGCTGGTAGGCATCTCGCTGGCATTGGGTGTTGCCGGTGGTTTTTGGTTGGCACATCAGCGCATGAGTGGACTACCAAATACCACACAGGAGCAGAGTCTCAATTCACAGGGCGAACGCAAAGCACTGTATTGGTATGACCCCATGTACCCGCAGCAAAAGTTCGATAAGCCGGGTAAATCCCCCTTCATGGACATGCAACTGGTTCCTCAGTACGCCGGTGGCGCAGGGGATCGTGCGACCGTAAGTATCGATCCGAGTCTGACCCAGAATCTCGGTCTGCGTTTTGCAACAGTCACCCGTGGAATCTTTGACTCCAGCCTCGATGTGACGGGAGTCTTGGGATTCAACGAACGTGATGTCGCTGTGATTCAGGCTCGCACCACTGGCTTTGTGGAGCGGGTATATGCCCACGCTCCCGGTGATGTGCTCAAAGCCAACGCGGCATTGGCGGATATCCTTGTGCCGGAATGGGCGGCTGCCCAGACAGAGTTTCTTGCATTGAAGCGCAGCGGGGATGCTGATTTGTTGACTGTGGCCCGCCAGCGACTACAGCTCACTGGGATGCCGGCAGCACTGATTACTCAGGTAGAGCGTGGCGGTAAGGTTCAGCCCTACCTGACTCTCACCAGCCCTATTGGTGGTGTGCTGCAAGAATTGAATGTACGTGCGGGTATGACTGTGGCTACTGGCGATACTCTGGCACGCGTCAATGGCTTGAGCAGTGTCTGGCTAGCCGTGGCCGTTCCAGAATCGGATGCCGGATCGATCACCGTGGGGCAGGCGGTCGAAGCGCGTCTGCCAGCCTTCCCAGGGACAATGCTCAGCGGCAAAGTCAGCGCGATTTTGCCCGAGACCAACCCGGACAGCCGTACTCTTCGCGTGCGGGTAGAACTCCCCAATCCCGACGGGCGCCTCAGACCGGGTTTGACGGCGCAGGTACGCCTGAATCGCTCGACCGGGCAAAGTGTGTTGTGGGTGCCGAGCGAGGCTGTCATTCGCACTGGCCGACGTGCCTTGGTGATGCTCGCCGAAGACGCGGGCCGCTACCGTCCAGTGGAAGTGCACCTCGGGCAGGAAAGCGATGGCAAGACGGCGATAGTGAAAGGTCTGGAAGAAGGCCAGAAGGTGGTTACGTCTGGCCAGTTCCTGCTCGACTCGGAGGCCAGTCTCAAGGGCATCGTTGCAAGCTCGGAGGAAGAGTCACCGCCCAGCGCAGCAACCTCCAGTTTTCATGAGGCGGATGGGCAGATCGTTGAGATCAACGACAAAGAAGTCACGCTCGCCCATGGCCCCTTCAAGACGCTGGGCATGCCTGGCATGACGATGACTTTCCCACTCGCCAACCCGGCTCTAATGCAGGGCCTTAAAACGGGCGACAAGGTTCGGGTCGCGGTGAGCCAGACTGACGATGGCTTGCGTGTTGAGCGCCTAGCTAAATCGGGGAGCCAGCCATGATTGCTGCCCTCATTCGTTGGTCGGTGGCCAACCGATTCCTGGTATTACTTGCGACACTGTTCGTCACGGCTTGGGGCATTTGGTCGGTGCAGAGCACGCCCATCGATGCGCTGCCGGATCTCTCCGATGTGCAGGTGATCATCCGTACACCTTACGCAGGCCAGGCGCCGCAGATTGTCGAAAACCAGGTGACCTATCCGTTGGCGACCACCATGCTCTCGGTGCCAGGCGCAAAGACGGTGCGCGGTTATTCCTTCTTCGGTGACAGCTTCGTCTACGTGCTGTTCGAGGACGGTACTGACCTGTACTGGGCCCGCTCACGGGTGTTGGAGTATCTAAGTCAGATACAAAGTCGGTTGCCAGCCAGCGCCAAGCCAGCGTTGGGGCCGGATGCAACGGGAGTGGGTTGGATCTATCAGTACGCACTGGTAGATCGCAGTGGCGGACACGACCTGGCACAGCTTCGTGCACTTCAGGACTGGTTTCTAAAGTTCGAACTCAAGACCCTGCCGAACGTTGCGGAGGTGGCCACTGTGGGGGGTATGGTCAAGCAGTACCAGGTGCAGCTTGATCCGCTCAAACTGGCCAGCCTCGGTATCACTCAAGCTGAGGTAACCGAGGCTATCGGCAAGGCCAATCAGGAAACCGGTGGTGCCGTGCTGGAGATGGCAGAGACCGAGTTCATTGTGCGGGCCTCAGGCTACCTAAAAACGCTTAATGACTTTCGTGCTATCCCGTTGAAGCTCGGTGCTGGAGGTGTACCGGTGAGTCTTGGCGATGTCGCCACGATCCAGTTGGGGCCGGAAATGCGGCGTGGCATTACTGAACTCGACGGCGAAGGCGAGACAGTCGGCGGCGTGGTGATTTTGCGCAGCGGCAAGAATGCTCGCGAGACCATTGCGGCGGTCAAGGCGAAACTTGACGAGCTGAAAAAAAGTTTGCCGGTCGGGGTGGAAATCGTCACCACCTATGACCGCAGCAAGCTGATCGACCGTGCCGTGGAAAACCTCAGCCACAAGCTAATCGAAGAGTTCATCGTCGTCGCGTTGGTCTGCGGGATCTTTCTCTGGCACTTGCGCTCATCGCTGGTGGCGATCATTTCGCTGCCGGTGGGAGTGTTGATTGCCTTCACCGTCATGCGTTACCAAGGGATCAACGCCAACATCATGTCCTTAGGTGGGATTGCCATCGCCATCGGCGCCATGGTCGATGCCGCCGTGGTCATGATCGAGAACGCCCACAAAAAGGTTGAGGCCTGGCACGCGGCCAATCCTGGTGAGGAACTGAAGGGTGAGCGTCATTGGCATGTAATGACCGAAGCGGCGGCAGAGGTAGGCCCAGCACTGTTCTTCTGTTTGTTGATCATCACCCTGTCGTTCATTCCGGTGTTCACCCTGGAGGCGCAGGAGGGGCGACTGTTCGGCCCGTTGGCTTTCACCAAGACCTACGCCATGGCCGCAGCGGCTGGATTGTCAGTGACCTTGGTGCCAGTGCTGATGGGCTATTGGATTCGTGGTCGAATTCCCAATGAGCAACAAAACCCGCTAAACCGCTGGCTGATCCGGATCTACCAGCCGGCTCTGGACGCAGTATTGCGTCGACCAAAGCTCACGCTGCTTGTCGCATTATTGGTATTTGTCAGCGCGGTGTGGCCGATGTCTCACCTAGGTGGTGAGTTTCTACCACCGTTGGACGAGGGCGATCTGCTTTATATGCCTTCCGCTTTACCAGGGTTGTCGGCACAGAAAGCGGCGCAACTACTGCAACAGACCGACCGCCTGATCAAGACCGTGCCAGAGGTCGAACATGTCTTCGGTAAAGCTGGTCGTGCCGAAACCGCCACCGACCCCGCACCGCTGGAAATGTTCGAAACCACGATCCAGTTCAAACCACAGGAGCAATGGCGTCCTGGCATGACCCAGGAAAAGTTGGTGGAAGAACTGGATCGAGTTGTACGAGTCCCTGGGCTTACGAATATCTGGATACCACCGATTCGCAACCGTATCGACATGCTGGCCACCGGGATCAAGAGTCCCATCGGGGTGAAAGTTGCTGGCACCAACCTGACGGAAATCGATGCAGCTACTCAGGCAGTCGAACGCGTGGCTAAAGAGGTGCCCGGTGTCAGTTCGGCCTTGGCTGAGCGACTGACCGGTGGCCGCTATATCGATGTGGATATCGACCGTAAAACCGCCGCCCGCTATGGGCTGAATATCGCCGATGTGCAGTCCATTGTGGCCGGTGCTATCGGGGGTGAAAACGTCGGAGAGACTATCGAAGGGCTCGCACGCTTTCCGATCAACGTGCGCTATCCCCGTGAGTGGCGCGACTCGCTATGCGCCTTGGAGCAGTTGCCAATCTACACTCCGCTAGGTAGCCAGATTACCCTCGGCACGGTAGCGAAGGTCAAGGTCACGGACGGCCCCCCAATGCTCAAGAGCGAGAACGCACGGCCTTCAGGCTGGGTTTATATCGATGTGCGTGGTCGGGACATTGCTTCTGTGGTCGCCGATCTACGCCAGGTCGTCAATGAGCAGGTCAAGTTGCAGCCAGGCATGAGTCTGAGCTACTCAGGACAGTTCGAGTTTCTCGAAAGGGCCAACGCACGCCTCAAACTGGTGGTACCTGCCACGCTGTTGATCATCTTCGTGCTGCTCTACCTGACTTTCGCCCGCTTCGATGAGGCCTTGCTGATCATGGCCACTCTGCCATTCGCACTGACCGGTGGAGCATGGTTCCTTTATCTATTGGGGTTCAACCTGTCGGTCGCCACCGGAGTCGGCTTCATCGCATTGGCCGGTGTGTCTGCCGAGTTCGGCGTGATCATGCTGCTCTACTTGAAGAACGCCTGGGCCGAACGTGAAGATCTCGGCGACAGCACTGAATCAGGTCTGGTTGCGGCGATTCGTGAAGGCGCTGTGCAGCGAGTTCGGCCCAAGGCTATGACCGTGGCGGTCATTATTGCTGGCCTGCTACCCATCTTGTTGGCCAGCGGTACTGGTAGCGAAGTGATGAGCCGCATTGCCGCGCCCATGGTCGGCGGCATGGTCACGGCCCCCTTGCTTTCCCTGTTTGTCATTCCGGCAGCCTATCGCCTGATGCGTCGCCGGCACCTCATAGTTGAACCCATCAACCCTCAAGGAAAAGTCGTATGAAACTGACCATGATTGCAGTTGCAAGCACCGTATTTGCGCTTTCACTTTCTGTCCACGCGGAGGACATGCCTGGCATGAAAATGGACGGTATGGCGGGCATGGAGATGAAGCAGGATACAAAACAGGCTCAAGTTGCCAATGCCGAGGGAACGATCAAGGGTATAGATACTACGAAGCATACGGTGACCATCTCCCACGGAGCTGTTCCAGCCGTACAGTGGCCGCCAATGACAATGGCTTTTTCCGTAACGGAGAAACAGCTGGCAGGGCTGATAGTCGGAGACCGTGTATCGTTCTCCTTTAGGCTCGAGGGTGGCAAAGCCGCAATCGTTTCCATTAAAAAATAAGACTGAAGTGATGAGAAAGACCGGCTCGCTCTGTCGTGCCGGTTGGAAATCTATCATTGCTGGCTTTGAGCACCGCGTTCGCGGCCCCCTTGATCGGACTTTGACTTGTGCGTCAGACCTTCACCCTCAAGGTCTGGCCGGTTGGGCAAGAGGGCTAAGCTGAGATTCCCTCGTCCAGCTTGCAGCTAGCAGGTCGTATTTCTATCGATAATGGTGCAGTGACATTACACCACTATGTTCGCTGCAGCCCTGTAGTGATCCGCCATGAATAGACTTCGACCGTCTGCAGACCAGCCGCGCTGTGCCTGTTGATTAGTGACATCGATGATTGCCCTGTTGCCAAACATATCGATGGTAGCTGGATAATGGATGCCCGCTTACGACACCTTCGCCACGCCCGCTTCTCGGTCGAAGTACGACGGGAAATGCCGCCCACCAGTCGCCAACGCGACGTGCCTATGGAGTAGGATAACCCCGTACACCAAGCAAGAAGTGAAGGGTGAGCAGCCTTCGGTATTCACATTTAGAGGAGGAAGCTGGCGTGTATATCGAGTTGTCGCAAACGAGCGGCATCGGCTATTTCCCCGGACTGAGTAAACCGGTGACTCTTGATGCCGACCTGTTGACAGAAGCAAAACAGGCAGAGTTGAGGCTTCTGATTGACGCAGCACGTTTCTTTGACCTAGCTGACTCTATAGGCACGCCAGCTCCGGGCGCTGCAGATTATCAATACATCACCCTGAAAATTGTTGATGGTGAGCGTCAGCATACAGTCCGGGGGCTTGTTCCCGTTGAAAACGAACCGCTACGTAAACTAATCCAAAGTACACGCGAATATCTCAGGGCCGCACACGCGGTTTCAAAGAAGCAAGGTGGCTAACCAACCACATGCCATTTTATCTGCACGAGAATGTTCCATCCATATCTCCACGAAAAAGGGCCCCGCAGGGCCCTGATTGTTTGTACTCAAACAGTCTTACTGAGTGCGCCACGACTCAACAACGTCCGCGCCGAATTCGTTTTTCCACTCTTTCAATTGGCGATGGTTGCCGCCCTTGGTCTCGATCAACTCACCTGAGTTCGGGTTCTTGTAGATCTTAACGTCACGGGGCTTGCGAGTGCCTGCCTTGGGCTCTGCAGCGGCTGCAGCACGGCGAGTCGAGACTTGCGGGTCAAGGATGGCGATGATGTTACGCAAGCTGTAGCCGTACTCACCCAACAGGTTGCGAAGCTTCTGCTCGAACTCGATTTCGCGCTTCAGGCCATCGTCATTTTTCAGGGTTTCGAGCTCGGCAAGTTGAGCTGCGAGCTGCTGCTCAAGGGCACGGAATTCTGCGAGGCGAGACATTTGACGCTCCTGTAAGGTATTGGGCCATTATCCGGTGATGGCCAAGGCCAAGTCTAGCAATCAGCAAGCTGAAAAGGAGCTTCAATGCATCTAGTAATGCTCGACACCTGCGTCTGGCTTGATATGTCATCACAAAAGGCCGAGCTTCCTATGCTTACCGCCTTGGAGCACTTAGTCCAGAATGAAGCAATCAAGATCTTGCTGCCCGACCTGGTACGCATGGAGTATGAGCGAAACAAGGACAGGGTTATCGAAGCCACACGTAAGCGCCTCGCTAACGAGTTCCGGGTGGTGAAAGGTGTGATTGAGTCATTCGGTGGTGATGGGAAAGAAGCTGCGCTCGACACCCTGGATGACGTGAATCAAAGGTTGCCAATCCTCTCTGAAGCGACTCAAGTGACGGTGAACCGTGTTCTGAAGCTGTTCGAGAACGCCATTGAATTTCAGATTTCAGATGCCTCGAAGATCAGAGCTGCAGAGCGAGCAATCGCCAAGCGAGCTCCTTTCCACAAACAGAAGAATAGCGTTGCTGATGCAGTGCTGGTTGAGGCCTTCCAAGAGTTCCGGACACAACACGCGGACGAATACGAGAGCTTCCGTTTTGTCACCCACAATGTCACCGACTTTTCTGCAAAGGATCACCGAAAACCACACGATGATTTTGCAGAAATCTTTGATGACAAAACCTCGCTGTTCTTCAACTCGACCAGCGCCGCCATCGAGGACTTACTAGACCTCGAAGAATTCCATTCTGAGTACAGCTTTGCCTGGGAGGACGAGACTCGTGGTCTCCAGGAAATAATGTCATCCATGGACGAGCTGTTCGACAAGGTCTGGTACAACCGACACATGAACATGATGTACCACATCGAGGAGGGGGAAACAGAAATCGTCCCGGCAGGCACACCACGCTACGGCAATGGTGTGATCCACGAAGATGTCTTGATCAGGGCTAAGGCTGCAGCGCAACGCGTTAGAGAAAAATACGAAGATACGGGGCCTTGGAGCGATTTCGAATGGGGCATGCTTAACGGAAAGCTCTCCGCATTGCGGTGGGTACTGGGTGAGGAATGGGACATGCTCGACACCTGAGAAGAACGAGGGGTCGCGACATCCTCTATCAACCCCAGAATTCGTGAGAACTTCAAGAATTCCTCTCCTGTTTCGATGACGACGCGATGCTTCGATGCCCTTTGAAGCAAAAAATTATGGCTCAGCAATAATTATGGCTGAGCCATAATTTGAAATAATCCAGTTTTGCCGCTTCTCCACCGATGGTGTAACTCGGATCTCCTGCCGTAGACCATCCAAAGCTGAACGGCCTACGTCGTGACGCGCTTCTATGGTGACAAAATAAGGCTGGAGGCCAAGATCTTGAAAAGCTCTGCAAGCATTCGCGCGTCTAGCAACGCATGGTGCGGTAGTTCGCACAGCTCTACCTGCTCAAGAGCTTCCGCATTCACCTGATTGAAGAGGCTTGTAAGGTTGGTCGGTTGACTCACAACCTGGACTGGCCAGGGCTGATGATCTGCACAAGCGAGATCACAGAAAAAACCCCAATCCCAGTGTGGCGCATCGGAACACACCTCAAGCTCCTCGGCGAAGCCACCCAGAAATCTTCGAAGCGAGTCTTGAGTTTCGACAAGCGATTGACCGAATCGCGGAAGCTCGAGCTGCGGCAGTACGTACTGGATGACGAAATCACTACAGTCCTCAACCGAATAGGTGTCCGTCAGCTCGACGTAGAACTCTTGGCCTGACTCCGATACCAGTGCTAGAGATATCAGCTTCGAGTACTGATTGAGCTGGGTAAATTCACAATCTAGGAATACTTTCAACGTCCTATCCTTTTTAACGACGCTAGCGTGACCTGTCATTGGAGCTCTGTTCGCCCTACGATTTACAGTACACCGTCCATAGCTGATCAATCCGCACCGTGAAGCTCTGGTCATTTCCCGGCGTAGCCCCCAGTCAGGATTGAACGCTCACCAAGCGCAGTGTTCCCCGACTTCACCGCTCCTTGACGGAATCCAACACGTCCGTGACCTTTCCAGTAGCGACCGATTGCGAGATGGAAAGGAGATCATGGGTGAACTCACCTTTCTGACAAAGGATGAGCAAGAGCACCTCTGCTTTGGCGTACTTGAAACCTGTCCGGAACACTCGATCAACAGCTTGTACCCCTGCCTTCGTCATCAATCGAAGATCCCTGTTATGTGAGCGTGATCAAGGTTTCGTGCCGGCGATACCCACTCCGACCGGGATACCGGTACTCCGATAAACTTGATCTCGAATACGTCCTCCCAATGCGTTGAGATCGCCAGCGAAGGTTTCGCCCTCGATGGCTGACATCAAAGACTAGATCAACGTATATTTCCGAGACTGTGAAAGCTTTAGACGAAGAATTTCACCGGTCTTTTGCATGGTCTGATTTCACCCTTAACTGATTAGGGATTCGCTATGGGTAGCACGAAGGAATGGATGATGGAGTTGGAAGACGGACGCATGATTCAATGGATGCGTGAAAACTACAATATCCCAGAGGAAGTCGAGATTGATGAGGATTATCCCGGCTTCGGAGGGATGGCTGCAATGTATGAACATGAGCATGAAAGAGAAGAATACGAAGCTCACATGAAGTGGTATGAGGAACATCCATACCTCGAAACCTACAGTATTTTTACTGAAAATTTAAAATCTTTAAAGGTCATGATCAATCAACGATCCAACCCCTTTGACGACAAGACTATTCACAGGATGGCTTATGCTCACGCCGTTACACTATTCGAAGCTATGGTTGGTGACATTATAAAAACCACGCTACTGAGTTTTCCGCACCTAATGAACAGATTCATTGGGAAACTGTCGGAAGATAAAAGCCTTAAATTCACAGTCAAAGAAATCGCCGAATTGGGAATCAATGGCATTGTGATGAATATCATAAATGCACAAACATTCCACAACCCCCTGACTGTGAAAAACTATGTAAACCTCGTCACTGGTGAGGTGTTGCCGGATACTCACATGGCAAAAATAAAAAAAGTAATCGAAATACGTCATGATTTTGTTCATCGCAATGGCAAAACTGTCACTGGCGAATATCACAGTGTGGACACGGCATTGATCATAGGCAGTATTGAAATTATCGAAAAATTTGCTAATGACGTATTTGAGACTTTATCAAAAGCCATGAGCGAAGAATGATTTCCTTCGAAGACACTCAAAAGAATCGATCAGCGACAGAGTTCGAGTGCGCGAGCGTAACGACATATTCCACACCCGCCATCCCAAATTCTGGAACTGAATCAGGCAGCGAGTTGATATCACCAACTAATCCACAGCCAGAAGGAGATCGGCATGGTGCCGCATCCCCTTTTGGGTTGTCATATCCCGTGTGTCTCGGCTACATATAACGAACCGATTCCGCAGGATTCAATCTAACTTCGTATCAACGTTCTTTCGGTGGAGAGGGTACATTCGACGGGTTCTCACCATGACTGGTAGGTTGGTAACCAGCTCCAGGTTCAGGCCGGTTGATCGGAACACTTTGTACAGGCTGATAGCCCTTCTCTAGCAGCTCTGGTTGGTAGCCATTATTTACAAGAACGGGTCGATCACTCTCTTTGCTCATGTATTACTCCTAACCGTGATAATTCAGAAACTCGATGTGAGATATTTCGGATGCCCCAATTAGAACCCCGGCACTCTCCTTGACTGCTCGCTGTAAAACTCCATTTTCAACCAACCACTCTTCCTCCAGATAAATCTGTTCAACAGCTGGTGAGCTTGACGCAAAAGACTTAGTACCGTACTTACCACCGATTTTTTCGCCGCTCTTGAAATGGACGATAATCCAATACTGTTTTCGCTGTTGAAAAACAAAATCCCAGGATTTAGCTACAGGGTGAGGTGCATTTTTCTGGAAAACATTCCATGTCCGCATCCATTTCCACAATACAACCCAAAAAATCGGCGCGATGAATAGAACCAGTACATAGAACATACAGTACAGCATCGGATGCACCGTACGAAGAACGCTTTGCTCAATGGCCATTATGGGCCAGAGAAGCAACGCATAATTTATACAGCTATATGCGACTGCATCAATAAGCTGATCAGATGCATTTCGCAGCACACCTGGATAGAACAACTGATAACATTTTATGCTTATGAAGCCAGGAATCACAAAAGCAATAAAAAGTACTAGCTTGTCTGCTTCCCATATTTCCATATTCGCTCCAAGCTCACCTGTGACCTGGCAACAGTGTGCCACTACAACCTTCATTCACGCTATGCCTTCCGGAATGGAGCATGAAACGAGAGAAGCTGAGCCCTATTTACTGTGCCGGGGGCAAGCCCCAATTCCCCGTTCTACCAGTCTCTATACCTCGCCAGCAGGCTTATCAGATTCACTAACGATCCCCACTCTCATCGCTGTTCGAAGGCACCACGATTGGTGTCTTGGCTGGATCGGGCCGGCATGCATACACACGATTCGCGTAGAAGCTGTTGCAGTCGGCGACTTCTAAAGGTCTGACGAAACTCGAGCGGTGAGTTTGTCCTGAATCGACACCCATTCCTCCATTGAAATGAGCACCGCAGTCCTGCGTTCCCCTTCGATGAAAACCCCTTTACGAGTCGTGATTACCCTCTCTAGCAACTCATCGAAATGGATCGTTGCCCGAGTAACACTCCAGCGTTCCTCATTTGCCATGCTGCCAGACCCTTTTCGTTGAGATCAATATCAACGGCTACCCGACGCAAGTCTTCAAGCGTTCAAAGGCATCCAATTTCTTGAACGTCGGCCTGCCCATTTGCCGCTTGAAGCTGGCAATAACGTACAAGCTGTTCAGCGTCGTAAGAACCCAGAACCGACCTTCTTTATGCAAAGATAAAATGTGGGAGGTTCGAATCATGTGCCCATCCTTGAACTGCTCACGGGGCCCTTTCCGTGAATGATCAAAGACTATAGCGATGCACGTATTGCCCACGAACAGCGCATCGCTAAGATACCCAGTGATCGGTGAATCGTAAGGCCACTGTTGGGCGCAAATGATCCTTTTGAGTTGAAAGTCAGTCAGGCTGCGGTCATCACGGCCTGCGTCGCTCGTGTCGAGCATGATAAATTTCCATCCTTTAATAATCTGACGTGGCTAAGGTGCCTCGCCCGAGCCAGCTCTGGTGGCTATCGTGCTGATACCCACCAATCTAACGCTTGGGGCTAAATGGAAGACGCGATTTTCCCTGCGATCCGCCATTTCCTTTGAGATCTAAGCATCGTCAGAAGCGTTCGCCGGACTTGAGGAACTGGAGAAGGCTAGCTCTTCCGCCGCCTCGCTTAAAGGTACCTACAACGTAGTGTCCTTCGTGCGTCGATAGCACCCAGAACCGGCCTTCTTTTCGAGCCGATTGGATTTTTCCTGTTTGGATGATTGAGCAATCAGCGTGACGCCCGAAGTCATCTTTATCTAGATGGCCAAAGACCACCCCCAAGCACGTGTTATCTATGATCATCGCACCACTAATAAATGCCGTGATGACAATGGTGTACTTTTGATTCGTTGCTCGCACCAGACGAATCAACTCAAAGTCGGTTAGCCATTTGCTGTGGAACTCCACGTTAATAACTTCAGACAAAATGCCCTCCTAAGTCATTCCCTTCTTCTTCGATTTCCATCCACCCCCTCTCTACGAGGCTTGGACGCTGGTGTAAATCCGTCCGGTCTCTGTCACGAATTCATAAAGGGGCGGGTCTCTTTCAGTATTACGCAGTATGATTTTGGTAAGAGGTTCCATAAGGTACTGACCTTGATGGTTCATCCAGGGTGGCGAAATCAGTGACACCTGGTTAACCAAAAAATCCGACTCGCCTAGCCATAGCTCCAGAAGAGTCTCTTCGTCACTCACAAGCTTCCTACACGGCCCGATCTTTCCATTAATCGAACTTACACCCTCTACAAAAAAGGAGTACGTACTGAAGGAAAGGTCGACAGTTTTCCAATGAAGCAGTTGCTCATCAGGCCCGCCTTGGAGGTCTCCCCGAGTCGTTCTAAACAAATGAGTCTCCAGCAATGGGCGCTACGCGATCATTTCATCGCTGCAGATGTACGAGATCAGATCAAAAAATAACTCGCATTCCCTTCAGGGAATGGGCGTCGATCAGTTGTCCAGGCGCATCGGTATAAGCTTTTTCGTCATCTATATTGTGTAGACAAACCCTACGTCCTGTGGAGTCATATCCCACCAGCAACCCCGAAAGCCCCTCCATAATCCATTTGCCGTCTTTGTTCATCCACCCAGGCGTGACGACCTGAATTTCCGTAACGACAAACTCGCTGGTTTGTTGGGAAAGTATTTCTTCGAGCATATCGACGTCACTAATCATCATGGTGCGTGTCCATACCTTACCCTCCAAGCGCTCTTGAATGACGACGTGATACCACGGATGAGCCAAGTGGCGTTCAAACATCCGCCAGTTCGAATACCCATCCCCAAAGATATTAGGAGTGCCCTCGGCAACAGTTTCATGACTTCTAAACATTTCACATTCCCGTGGATCTACAGACCGCTGTTGCAGCTGACATCACTGATAAAGGGACAGTATCGCTGCGAGACTGGCTGACCTTTCGTCGCCGTCGCCCATCAAAACGTACACCGTATTTTTGGTTTCAAAGAGAAAGCCATCTTGGAATGAAATGGCCATGGTGCTGCGCACCCAATTTCCGTGAGCGAAGCGTCCTCGGCTGTCCAGGATGACTTTTTCGGCGAAAACAAAGAGCGGCAGATGACCGTGAACGTGGATCTTGGTGAGATCCCCATCGCTCGCTATCGCGCGCACGATCGTCCACTGCTGGACGATGCAAAAGCCTTTGCTTGGGAAGCGGGTCTGCGCGATATGAATTAGCGCTTCTTGGCTTTCTCCAGATCCAAAGCGTGCCTCTCCAGTGGTGGAGAGGAGCTCGCTGGCTGCTTGGTTATCTTCGAGTTCCAATCAAAAAGCCTCTGTCAATACATGTGATATGTTCAGTACCTATGCCGTCCACGCTCTTGACGGTGATTGTCACCGCCAGCGGTAACCGGCGGCGAAAGATACGTTGGAGCGCAGGCATCTGCCCGGATGAACACTATATAGAGTCGATCCGGGCAGCGCAACGTGGCTACATCCTCGCCTTTCGAGGAACTCCTATGTCACTGAGCCAAGGCTTAGCAGCCGTTCTACGAGCGATTAGAGCCACCAAAGACCTCGCCCAGAGCGACCTAGCATCTGCAGCAGGCCGTACATTTTTATCTAGGATCGAGCGGGCCAAGTCGGATGTGACACTTAGCAAGCTTGATGAAATCGCCTTAGCGACCGGGCTTGACACTGTGACGTTGATGGTGCTCCGCGCAGTGGCGAATAACGGTAAAACGCCAGAGCAAATACTGAAATGTGTAGAGGAGGAGCTGGCGGAATTTAAAAGCCAAGGTGGCTTGGAAAAGCTAACTAGCCAGGTAGAGGATGGTGCAGTAGCGTCTCGGGCAAACCGCCGATTGGAAAAGCAGCTGGCAGTTCAAGAGTGTAGGAGGATCGGGATGACCCAGCGAGAGACGGCGGAAAAGCTACAGCTTCCCAAATCCACAGTGGCTGATTTGTGGAACGTCAAAAATTAGTAACACCGAGCTTGCGACACCAGCAGATAGCTTGCTGCTGACCCTGTAACTCCTCGTAGCCATCCACCAGTATGGCTACACACCTACACAGACTCTGTGGAGAGCTGTCCCATAAGGGTTCGCCTCAGACCGAGGATGCTGAGGAAAAGTGACAGGCTGTTCTGGATTTGAAGAGCAACGGGCACACTCAGGCGGAAGTGGTGCGGATGCTGGGGATGCCGAGATCGACTGTCGGGGACGCCTTTGGCATAAGGCAACCGATATATAAGGGTGATCCGAGCCTAATGGATGCGATCCTGGACGGCTGGTGCATTATCCAGCCCATCTGAAGAATATGCCCGGGCTTCAGATACCAGCAAATTGATAACACGTTGAGCAATTTATCGCTAAAGCGATGCAACTGCGAACCATTAATGAGATGGAAGACTTCTCGTGAGCTTGGCAAACGATTAGCAATCAGCAGACCACCGCAAGCCGCTTTACTAACCAAGTTAGTGAACGGTGGATGGACGGCTCGTCGCCAAAACTCCCCGCTGCGACGGGGGCATCGAGCCCATCACACTTACACACTTACACACTTCCCCTCCGTTTTAGTCCCATAAAGGTTCGATTCCCTTCACCCGCTCCACTATTTTCAAGGGTTTCAGCGTAGCTGGGATCAAGGCCCACTACTCTGGGGGCCGTTTTGGGGGCCGTTTCCATTGTCCACCACTCCTACCGAACCTACCGAACCTACCGAAATCCCCGAGATGATGCGGCTACTCCAAAAGCATGGGGATCTTTTTGATAAGTATTTTTCGGAAGATCTGGATGAACAATCCGCTGTCCTGAAAGCTCACCTTCTTATCGAGGGGGTCATCCGAGACTTCAGCTACAGATCAGTTCGGAACCCTCAGCATTTGCGTGGATCGCGGCTCAATTTTCACCAAATAGTCGCTTTAGCTAGGTCGCTCATATTTTTTACGACTCCAGGGCTCGATTGTTATTGGGGAATGATCGACCAACTGAACAAGCTAAGAAACCTGATGGCTCATGAATTGGAACCAGACCAGGCCAAGTTTGATAAGTGTCGCAAAGCACTGATGTCCTTATCGGGGTCAGACACGTTGAACGGAAGCCTTTCTTTCCTATGCGGCGGGATGAATTCGCTACTCACGGTTTCGCTGGAATTGCAAAAGCGTGAACGTCTCTCCGAGGCCGAGCGCGAGGCTTTGGGACTCCAGACAAGCTGATACCGAGGTTTATGGAAATCATTTCGTACAGGAGTTGTGATGAACAGCGCAAAAAGTTATCAGCCTGTGTGGATGGGCGCACTCACCGGGTTAGCCGTCCTAATTCTTTGGTATTTCTCAAGCCTGGCAATCGATAAGAAAATAGTGCCGACTGCCGGAGCTATCTTACCGTTTGTTACAGCAGGTTTTGGCGCATTCTGCGGTTCTTACTTTGCATTTATGCTTAGACGGTATGAAGAAAAGCAAGCGAAGTTGGATGAAAGAAAAGCTGCACTGGATGCCTGTATATTTACGTTATTCAGACAGCACAAAGCCATGACCATAGTAAAAAGTCACTATGATGAGTACTCCGATGAGTTTGCCCGCGCATTATTCATGCCCGCTGGATCACTAGGGGATCAAAAAGATAATAAGATAAAATTTGAAGACTTGAATTTTTTAAGTGAGCTTGGCGAAATCAAGCACCTGATGGAGCTGACCGACCTCCAATACGGCTTCGAAACTGCAGTAGTAAGCGTAGAGCTCAGAGCCAAATTTCATACAGAGACTCTAGGTCCGGTAGCACAGGAGAAGCTTCAAGACGAGGGACAATATACAGTTGAACAAATGCGGGAGATCTTGGGGAATCATATTTTTCATGGCGCGTTTGCCTATACCAGCAACGCTTACGAATTTGTCCAAAAAAATATAATCGACAACCAACTGATACATCAGAAAACGTGGGAAATTGCTAAACGAACCTTTCCCAGCCACAAGTTTCTACGCCCGACTATAAATCCTTCAATTCAGCCCCCAGGCACAGATCCTCAACAGCCCTAATAATCCAAATATTTAACAAGGTATCCGAACCTATAACTTCAGATGCCTTAACCAATCGCTTTGGACTCGTGAAAACATCCGCAAAGTTGAAAGCCGTATAATTTGTGCCCCACCCCGCATAGGCGCCAATCCTAAAATTCGTGGGGGGGTGAAAAAAAAGTAATATTAGTAATACCCCCTCCGGAAATCAGCTACAGCCCGCATAGATCAAGGCCTTCAGCCGTTCTATTGGAAGGCGATATTTGAGCGATAGGGAGGCGATATTATTACCTTTCTATAAAGCTATATTTCCATTCCTTAAAACCCCATGAAACCGGGGGGTTGGCGGATTTATTACTTTTCATATCGCCTCATATTACTTTGCAATGTAATACCGAAAGCCCAGTAAATCCGAGACCTCCAGCCCCATTGCCCTCCCATATAGCTGATATCGCTCTTTTTGAAACGACCACCCTCCACTCAGGAGCATTTCTCAATCAAAACGACGTTTTTTCATAAAGCTTTGGTCGGCTGCATGTGGGTTTACAAGAAAAACTCGCTCACCCACTATTGTTCTCGTGCTCGCTGCACAACAATGGACGCTTTCAAGGACAGTTGCCCAGGGAGGCACGATGGAAAGAAAAAGTCTTTATCGCTACTCGGAAAAAAAATGGAGTAACGCTCTGATAGAGCGTGGCAGCATACGAGTTGGCACCCTGCAAGACTTTCGTAAAACCGAGCATAAGCCTGGTATTTCTGACCCATTTGAAGGAACGAAAAGACTTCTGCACGAGATCGACGATTGGGATCTCGATGATGAGGTAAACGGGAGTCCAAGCTATCACGCGAAGGCAACTGAACTGATGGGTATGTTTAGTATTGGCCCTAATACTGGGGGAATCAGATTCACTGGATGCTCCTCCGAACGCGTCGTCGAAGTCCCAAATTGCTTTATCTACTGCACATCTCATCGCCTTCACAAAGATGTCATGAGCCAATTTGAAGGAGCGGATTCTTGTGTAGAAATCTATCGACTTCAAAATTTCTATGAATGCCTGACAGCTGCCATAAACAAGCGTGTTCCGGTCAGATGGGGAGGACTTAGGGACGTCCGCTACGCCTCAAGAACGGAAATATGCAATGGGAATGATTTTGGGGAAACTCCGACCTGGCTAAAAGGTGAAGACTTTGCCGGGCAGTACGAAGCCCGGGCTGTCTGGCACCCTATGAATCCTCATGAACCACTTGAGCCGTTTGCAATGGAGATTCCCGAGTTATCGAGGTTCTGCCGAAAAATCAAAGCCAGGTGACGTTGCTGCTCAAAAAGCAGAATTTTTCCTGCATTCCTCCCGCTGCTAGGGCACCAATCTCATCCCAAATTATTCTGGTTTAATGAAACCGCTCCACTACGCCACAGGCCCCGCAGGCTGTGGCTTATACAGTGGATCATCACAGCCTGGATGAGAGGTTTTTTGAGCTTGGCGCCCTGTGTGCAGAATTTGAAAACACCATGAAACCCACGTTTTAAAAGTTTTCGTCCAATGAAACCGGGCACTCCAGCGCTACCCTTTCTGTGTCCGTACCTGCGCCGCTGTGCAACCACACTGCATTTCCTTTCAAAACTTTGCACTCTGTGAAATGGCCGATCACCTGCAGAGCCCCACGGCCCGCCTGGACTGCAGGTGCGTTTGCACTACATCCGGATTTGCACAAAAAAAGGACACAAAGCCTGTCGGCGGGAGGGGGATAAGTGCTTTTTCAACTGTTTTTTTCTTCACCCAGCGATTTTGCCTTGTCGCTGGTCGCCTCGGTAGGATTTTCATCGGACAAATACAGTCCGACCATCCCTCATTGATATACTGTTCATACACACAGTGTTTTATGAGCGAAGGGGATGCAAGTGATGAACCATGAACACGTGAAAGGGGCGGCTGATAGGACCAGGGAAATCGCGCTGTGGGAGATAATGCTCCGGGACGATGCCGCGTTGCTCGATCACCCCGGCGCTCACCATAAAGCTCTGCTCACTCAGGCACACGCTCTACACCGCGCACAGGTGATTGATCAGGAGGATCTCAGCGATCTGTTGGAGCAAGCGGATGGCGCGCTGGCCTACGCGGTGGAAGCGCTGCTCGATCGTCAAAATAATGAGTAGATAGGGGCCGTCTCATGCACATGCTCGTTACCCCCATGCGGCGCTGTGGCATAGCGCTCACACCTCAAGAACGGCGGCTCTATCCTCCAATTAAGGGGAATGTGATGGTGAATTCAGAAAACAATAGCGTGCTTGGTCGCTGCGCCAATGTCGCTTGCGTCGATGTAGGGATGCCCAATGACCCGGATCCGTTGCCCAAGTTGCTTGACGCCACACTGGCAGGGATGGCAATTACTGGGTTCGTGTTAAGCGGCATCGAGTGCATTGATGGATGCGTCTACGCACAATCCTGGTGGTGCCGAGTACAGTGATGGCCGTACCATCGGACATCGCACCGTGTGGGATCAGTAAAGCACTGAACTATAAAAAATCCGAAGTAGCATTTCTTGCCAAATGGAGTTAAGGAATGATTAAAGTAGTAAACATTACAAGCAACAACTTTATAACAATTTTCACCGACGCTATTACTCTGTACGAAATGTCTTTAGAGGCAAGTAATATTAACCATAAAAACACTTTAGCAAAATCCTCGATTCTCTCCACAAACTATGCACTTGAAGCTGCCGCCAACTCATTTCTCGCCACCATCCGTTTAGATGAAGCCGAGCTAAAAACGAAAGACCGACTCCCCACCCTGGACAAATTCGACTTTGTACTTCAATCACACCAAGACAGAATAATCCCTAGAGGCGATAAGATATGCCAAGACATTAGGATGCTGATAAGGAACCGAGATGAAATGGTCCACCCGAAGGTCACATCAGAAATAACCACCGTAGAAACAACTGCTGGCGACACCAAGATCTCTTACTTTCATAACGAAATTAAAGTGCCAAGCAAGATTCAAAAAAAACAAACCAAACTCTTAGACTCGCACTTTTCAACTTTCACGCATGCCGACGCAAAACAAGCACTGAATATATTCACCGCTTTTCTTAACGCATATGTTCTGGATTGGTGGCAGCTTGGTAAAAGCACATCTGCATTTTTTCTTCTTAGAAGTTGGGATGGCTCAATCAACTCAGAACCATACATGATGGAATTTCACGAAATCGATCTGCTGGACAAGTACACTGACGAATTAAACATCCAATTTATAGATATTTCATCCTTCGTTAAGCAACGCCAACATTTATAAGTAAAGAAAAACCCGCACTTGGCGGGCTTTGAAAACCTGAGTTTTAATTCGCAGTGGTCATCCTAATCACGCTTTCCACGTCCCACGTTTCGCCGATGGTGGTGACGTGCGTGACACCTGCCATGGTGCTGACCTTACTGCCGGCCACGCTGTAATAAGGCTTGTTGTAATACAGCGGGCTGGCAATATAAAAACCGCAATCGTCAAAACCTGGGTGCTTGAGCATCTGTATGCTAGCCGAGATCCCAGTTGGCCCCCAGAGCTGGCAATCCGGCAGCGCGCCCAACGTGATGACTTGCTCAAAGCCCGTAGTCGATACGTCTTCTTTCGAGGCATAGGGTGCGCGCATGGCGGCGTTAGTGATGACCTCTCCTGTTGTGTCCGCGATGAGCCGCTTAATCGGCAGCATGGTTAGCATGGCCGCCTCCAGCTCCAGTACCTGCGACCACTTCACTTGTTGAATCAAATCGATCTTCATGCCGCCATCAGCGTAACTGATGGTCTCCCGTTTCGAGTGGGTGGCGACTTCCTCCTGCGTGTTCCACTTAAACAGCTTGGAGTGCTGTGTCAGGGTCAGCTTTTTCCCGACAAAGGTCGCCACCGTGTTGAACGGGATTTCCACACCATCGAGCAACAACACGACGTAGGTTTTAATTTCATCGCCGTGGTAACCCCCGATAAAATCCTCGGCCCCTTTCTGTTTGATCGCACAGCTAATCTCACCACCATTGACTATCGCTTGGCCCGCACGGGTCCGGGTGAAGGCCATGGTCGTCGTAGTCAGGTCGCACTCATATTGGTGCTTCAGGCGCCACAGGTCCGAGTTGCCAAATACGTCTGCGCCCGTCGGGTCGAAAGGCCTGTTTTCGTAACCAATGGTTTGCTCCAGGTACTTGGTCGATCCCGACTTAGCCCCTTTAACAAACACGCTAACGGTATTGATACCAACTTTTACCACGACGTCATCTTGCGCCAGCGCCCCCGTCGGAGCGTTGGGCACGGATGCCGCCGGAAAGCCTCCCAAGGACCCAAAGTCATTAGCGCCGTTCCAATAAAACATCGGAACCTGGTTAGGCAGCCCCAAGAAGCGATCCGCGTTGGTGGTGTCGTAGTAGCGACCGCCCTTCACTGCAGTAGCCGGGGTGGTTCCCGTCGTCAACGCAACATCGAGATCCAGGTAAGCGACGTTGTTATCAAGATCGGAAAACGTATATGAGCCGGCGGCAACTGTGATCCGGCTTTGCCCGCCACTGACTGGCAAGATCAACGACTTGCTCCAGGACAGAGTTCGGGTCGCCGGATCGAACGTAACGACCGCCGTCTGTTTCAGCCAGACTTCGCCCACCCTGCTCACTACTGGCTTTCTGTCAGCCAGAAGCCCGCTGTGTCCCGCCGTCTCATTGATAAACAGATAGAGCTTGTTGTCATCAACAAAGGCTCCGGCCACCAGCCCACCCGCTGCCGACGAGTAGCCCGCCGTGGTGACTTGAGCAATCAGCTTTCCATCCACCAATGGCGCGTCCAAGTCGACGTACAGCGCCTGCCCAAGCGGCACTGCGACTGCCGACAGCGCTGCAATGATTAAGGTCGTATTGCCCACACCACGGGCGACACGCAAATCGCTGGCGCTCAGCACGCACGTGGTGCCATTGAGCGCAAACCGCGTCAGCCTGCCCACCAATTGATAGGCCGAACGATTGGTCCGATTGGTGACAGTAGGATCGAGCGTGGCCTTGGATACGGAGCCGATCTGTGGCAGCGCAGGGCTGGCAGCACCGCCCAGCACGTCGTTCAGGCATGTGAACAAGATGATCTTGCTGTCATCGATGTACGACCCCGGCGGATTGGCGACCGCCGTCAACGGAATCGCTGAGACATGCACGATGTACTCGCCATTTACCTGGACCTCGGCGAGGTCGACGTAAGCGCATTGTCCGTTTGGAACAAGCAAGTCAGTGACGGCCTGAATGTTTGCTCGAGCCTTGCCGGTACCGGTAAAGAGGTAGAGCCGGCCCCAGCTAACAGTCCAATCCAGGGAGTTGCCCACTTTCGTAGTTTTGGTCGCGTTACCCGACAGCACGTAGCTTCCACGGAGAGCGATGTTCTTGATTCTTTCGACCGCCTCTGCGCTGGCGTAGCGCTTCTCCACTACCGCAGCGCCCGCATTGTTGCGGTACAAAATCACAGCTTCATTTGGATCGGATGAAACCAAGCTGAAAAATTCATCGTTAACGGTAGCCTGGAGCGCCTTCGCCATGCTGGTAAAAACACCGTTAGCGAGCAGCGCTGCGTCCCGGGCAATCGCGGCCATCGTCGACGCTGCCTGTGCCAATGCAACGTGCTCGGCGACATCGATGTACTGCACGGGCAGCCGGTAGTCACGTGCGCCACTGATGACACGAAGATCATAAAGCCCGTTGGGCGCGGCAAGTTGAACCAGGCCGTTATGGTCGGCAGTAAAAGGATTCAACAGCGCAACACCGTTGGCTTTCTGCAGGCCCGTGGCGAGGCTTTCGACACCACGGTGATACAGATAACAAGTGGCACCTGGCAGCTTGTTGCCCTGGTCGTCCAGGGCGAAGAAATTCTTAAGTTCCAAATTAGGCTCCGGTGATGGGCTTAAGCTGCCCAATAAGCTGTAGGCCGGTACCGGCGTGTTCAATGAAGGTCGCAGCAGTGGTCGGGACAGGGCTCGGGCCGTGAACGTGTGCGGCGAGTTCGGTGTTCATCTGCGTGACCAGGTCGATCAGATCGCACAGCACCTGCAGCACGTTGACCGACTCCGATCCCAACCAGGTCGTGGGAGCGACACTGCGGCGCAGACCTTCAACGCGCTCCTGCAGATCACCTCCCACCATCAGGTTCAGCTTCTGGCCCACCACCTGGTTGAGGTCGCGGCCGCTGGCCAGGTGCAGGTCGTCCAGTGCGGCCAGGCTGGCGGATCCGCCCGACAGCAGCTTCAGCGCGCCGATCGCCTCGATTGTCTTGATACCGCCGATTGACTCAGTCGAATGGTCGTCAACCTCCACCGTGCTGCTCTGGTGACGTTCGGCATTGGTCAGGCTCTCAACTTGCCGATCGATCGACTTGTCTCGAATCCGGCCATCGGTCTGGCGCAGCCAGTTACCGTCCGCGTCGGCCCGCTGCTGCACCGCGTCGCTGTGCTGCCATACCTGGTCACCCTTCGGCACCTTGGGCAGGCTCAGGCCATGAGGCAG
Source organism: Pseudomonas violetae (assembly GCF_023072615.1). Taxonomy (GTDB): domain Bacteria; phylum Pseudomonadota; class Gammaproteobacteria; order Pseudomonadales; family Pseudomonadaceae; genus Aquipseudomonas; species Aquipseudomonas violetae. The sequence goes on along the minus strand of NZ_JAKNRW010000003.1, from coordinate 251,802 downwards.
GATCGCCTGGATAAACGGCTTGTTCGGCAATCCGTAGGCGAAGGCAACGACTACGCGAGTGCCTTCCTCAGGAAACGCGAAAAACCCCATCTCATCGCCACCCATCGGCATGGGCAGAGGGACGCCGGCGAGCACGGGCAATTGCGGATCCGGCTCGTCGTCTTCTCCCAGCAGCTCGAGGTCGACCGCGAAGCGCGGACGGAAGTCGTCGCAGATGCCGGCGCCGGCAGGGGCATCGGCCACACCCACCACACGGGCAAAGCGCGGCAGGTGGTAGCCGCCGGTGAGTTCGGGAAATTGCCGCTCTACGCTGCGGCGGATTGCGTCTTCCATCGGATCGCCATTTGGTTGCCGGTCAGCGTCACCTGGGTGATGCGCTCGCCGTTGTTGATGGATGCACCTGGTCGCAACCCGGGAAGGGCCGCAATCATCGCGCTCTGATTGTTTTGGTAACCGTTGAACAGTTCGATGGGCAGCTGTAGCGGCGATCGGGTACCAAAGAAGCTGTCGACCCAACTGCCAACAAACACTTCGCCGTCGCCTTGCTGCTGCCAGATGAAGTCGGAGATCCCGAACACCCGGGCCAAGCTGTCCATGGCTTGGTAGCCGGCGGCCAGGCTGTAGAAGAACGGCGCCTTGGTCTTGGCATACGCCTTATCCGGCACTCGAAAGCTCAAGCCGGTCTTGACGTTGATCTCTCCCAGCACCGTGCTCAGGTCGGCATGGCGCAGATTGAGTGGCAATGAGTTGGCTAGGATCGCCGCGAGCTCGCGGCAGAACAGGACCTGCTCGATCGCGTTGGACGACGTACAGCGCTCGACATAGCCAATGAAGTGGCGCTGCAGCGGGTTGTCGTTGTAGCCAATATCGAGCGTGACCAGTCCCTTCACCGGCGCCGCTGCCTCAATGGTCAGCGTTGCACGGCCAGGGGATCGCAGCTCGAGGCGCACGTCATCGGTGATCAAGGGATACACCACCCCGCCGATGGTCAGCACCTTGTGCAGTTTCATGCTCATGACCCACCGCCCAGGTAGTTATCGAGCTTTTTCAACGTCGCTTCGAATCCGCTCAGTTCTTGCCCGTCCGCGCCGCTTTCGCCTGCACCTGGTGCAGTCACCGATTGCCCTGGGGCGCCTTGTTGCGTCACACCCTTGGCCGCTCGACGAGTCTCGACACGCTCGGGGTTGGAGAGCTTTTCCGACAGGGTGAACTGCACAAGCCAGGCCCGAAGTGTGTCGTCTTCCCGAGCACTGACACCATCGGAAAACTGCACCTGGCGCACACCAAACGCAGACGCGGTGTCGTTCACCAGTCGGTATGTTTTGAGCTGGCCACCGGTGCCGGTCGCCTCGGCCAGGCGCATTAGGTTGCGCAAGTCCGATTCATCGACAAACCGAATTAGCAAGGTGACCGTGAGTGTCTTGGGCTTGAACCCTTTGTGCGCCGAATCGGTGTTGCTGGTCTGTCCGGACAGGTCATCGCTTTCGATTCGCAGGTTCGCCGTGACCTTGAGGTTTTTGCCGCGCACCTGTTCGCCATCCAGTAGTAACTTCATAGCCCCACCAGTTCCCGAACAAAGCCCAACCCTTTCAGGGATCCGACCAGGAGCACTCCAGCAGACAGCCCCCACTCGTGACCGGGTGCATCGCCCTGCAGCAGCTGGCGACGCAACTCGGCGGCATTACCAGGACCGATCAGGCGTGCGCGCATGGTGTCGTCTGCGGCGCCGCCGGCGAATTGCGACTTGAGGTCGGCCAACTTCTGCGCCTGCGACTGGGCCTGACTGGCTTTGCGAGCGGCCAATTTGGCCAGATCGGCCATCGGCGAACTGTCCGCATAGCTTTCCAAGGCCGACAGCTGACTGTTCAAGGCTTGGGTAGCGGTCTTGGTCACGGTGCAACGCTCCAGGGGCAGAGTCCCCCAGCGCGGCAGCGTGCCGGCGGTGGGCAGTTCCCACTTTTCAGCGTCCAGCGCGAACAGGTTTTTCGCTCGGCGCTCGGCGCGCTGCAGGTCCGGCGTGGGCAGCACAGCGTTGAATCGAGACAAGGTCGCCGCGAACTTGTCGTAACGCGTACCCAGGAACATCACCACCAAGGCGTATTGCGAGCCAGCCGGACGATTATCGTCGCCGGTGTCTTCCAGTTTCTCGCCCAGCTGCTGCAGCAAATTGGGCGCAGACAGATAACGCTGATAGCCACGGCCCTGCCCCACACCACTTTGAAACGGCGTCACCACCAGGCACGCCGGCACCTCGCCCAGGGCATCGCTCAACCCTGCACGACCAGCCGCAACGGCGGCCTCTGCTGCAGCGCCTACTGGACCGGGTGAGGTCGTGGCCAAGTCAGCCAGGCCTTCGAGGCGTTGCCCGGTGCTGATCAGCTCGCTGCTGGCCAAACCCTTGGCGTCCTCGAGGTCGTCGAGCCACTGCGTGGACTGCTCCGGCCAGCGCATGGTGATGGGGGCCCAATTCATACTGGCGCGGACTCCCACGACACTGCATTGAGGGCGGCCAGATCCGAAGCTGCTCGCGCCGCTGACAAGGCTTGCTTGAGCTCGTTGGACTTGCGCAGGCGCTGCAGCTTGAACTCGGTGAATTCGTTGCCGATCTGTAGCAGCTGATCGCTGGAGTGATCCCGGAAGTCAGAGCGCCCTGATTCATCACGGCAGGAGTAACCGCCACCAAGGCCGCGCAGGATCAAGCCGGTCAGATTCAACTGGTCCTCGATCGCCGAGTCATAGAAAAAGCGATCGCCCAACGCCGCCGACCAGAATCCGCCGGTGATCTCCTGAAGACACATCATGTTGACCGCCGCCAGCTGGGCGACGTAACGCAGTTCAATTACTGCCGGCACATCGTCTACCCAGTGGCCATTGCCCCAGATCTGACCAGGACCGGGCACTTCCAGGGTGTATCCCGTCGGCAACGATCCCGCACGCTCGATCACCAGGGGCTCACGCGTCTCTATGTTGTAAGCGGTCAACCCACGATAGGAATCCACCAGCTGCCAGCGTCGGCCATCCCAAAACGCAGCCTTTTTGTCTGGGATCGCCGGCGGCGCAACTTCGACGCATCCGCCGGGGATCAACCAAACATCCGGTTCCAATGGCGAACGATCGGCCACAGTTTTCCCGGTGTAGATGCCCAGATGATCGGTTTGATAGACGATTTTGGTGTCCATGGCGGGTCTCAGTACTTAATGCAGGCAAGGAAAGCGATGTTTTGCGGGCGCGTTTCGAGGCCCCCGACATAGCTGACGGTGACGGGATGAACGTGGTCGGGTACTGGATTCACGGTGATGTTGTGGCCGTGCTCGCCAGCACTGGTCGTAGTCGAGTAGCTGTAAACGACATAGGTCAGGTCATCGCCAGAGGTAAGGATTTCTCCTGTAGTGCCTGCAGGACCGACGGAACCTTCTTTGACCCCGTGGGTGTGGGCACCCTGAACATCGGTATACGCGGTGGGGGTGTGGGCACCGGCGGCGCTGGTACTACCGGTGAGGGTGTGGCTGCGGATTAAATCCGCCTGGGTGCTGCCCGACACTCGCCCAGCATCGATCCCCCGTCCGTCATCCCAGAAGCGAGGGAAAAAACCGCGTGGATCGGGCAGGTTGAAGGTATTGACCCCGTCACCGGCGCCATAACGGGTGCCAATTTTGGCGAACAATCTGGCATAAACCGTACGAGATACCGCCGCGCCGTTGGCCTTGAACGACCCCGGCGGCGGTGTATCCATCGCCACCATGAAGACTTCCCCGACCTCCGAGTCAGCGATAATTTGGCGCAGTGCGTTGAGCGCCTTGGTGGTCGCCAAGATCTCACTGCTGTTAGTGCTCGGATCGTCGCTTTTGGCGTTTGGCAGCTCGCCCAGATCTACGTCTTCCTTGGTCGTCGCACGGGCGCGCAGTTCCGGATAGTCGCCATTGCGCAACGCAAACTGTTTGACCAGAGCCCCGGTTATGGGCTCGCTTTGACGCAGATCGGTGATCTCCCCAGTCACCGCAACGCTGGCCAGCTGCACGACGTAATGGGCCGTCCCGTTGCTATCGACGTAATCAGTTTTCGCCTCACCGAAAACAACCTTCCAGGCCGCGACCGTGTCACTGCCTTCGCGAACCAGTGCCACATCCAGCCAGGCTTTGGCCGGAAGTGCCGGCAACTGCGCCTGGACAGGTTCGGCCAGTTGAACGCGGACGCCCTCGACATAGGCAATTCCCGCTTTCACTTGGTACAGCCCGAAACTGCGTTCCATCTGCAGGCTGTCGGCCAGGAAGCAGACGCGGCCAAACACGTCGCGATTACTCAGACGCTCGCGTTGATCGATGCCGTTCAGTCGCACCGTGAAGTCGTGCTGCCAGGTACTGGCGTCGACGGTGATTCCCGTCAGCGCCTGAGCCCCGTTGAACTCCACCAGGAAATTGCGAGTGACGTTGTTGCCGATCTGCAGCGGCGGGATGTTCTTGCGCTTTTGCTGCACGGGCACGGTCGCCACGGCCAGCAGTTCACCACCGGCGGCTTCCAGGCCGATCCAGTTAAAGTCCCAGTCACCAATATCAGAGCCCACCATCAGGCTGTAGATAACCTGGTTGGGGCTGACATAGCCTTTGCGATCGTAGGCTTTGGTAAATACGATTTGCGCCACCGGAGGCTTGCCGGCTGCACGATCGACAGGCGCGTTCGGATCAAGGCCTGGCACAAGGGCCAAGACGAAGCGAGCAATCTCAAGCTTCTCCCCAGCACCTTGCTTTTGGGCAATCAGACTCTCGCCGGCAAGGGTAATGCTAGCTCCCATGGGTGCTCCTAAAATGGGTTCAAAAAGGTGAGAATTGCGAGCTCGTTGATCACGACCAGGCGGCTTGCGCTGTCGTCCAGCGTTGCAATCAGGGTCTGCTGGTCATCGTTGAAGTCAGCCACGCCTATGTTCAGCTTCACGGGGGTGATCGTGACGAAGTCGTATCGCCTGCAGGTGCGGCCGTATTGCTGCATCAGCACGCGCAACAACACCGGGTTTTCACTCAGTTGCGTGTCGGACAGGTGCAGGAGGACCACGTCCCAGTCGAGACCGTCCAGGCGCTCCTGGATCTCGACGTAACCGACGCCCAGGCGCTCGAAAACACGCACCATGCCCGCGGTGCTGCCGGCGTCCACCGCGTTGATAAAGGCGTACTTCACTCGCAATCGGTACAGCTTTTCCGGCTCGCCGTGAAAGCGCTGGATGTCTCGCTGCCAAGCCAACAGATCGAGCACGCTCAGGTGGCAGGTCTCGGCGTCCATCTGCAGTAAGGGCCAGTGCAGCCAGTTTTCGACCTTGCTCCACCAGGCTTGCGCGGCCGTTTTGAGCTTGGCCAACTCCGGCCCGTCGAGCCAGAAAGGAAGGCTCAACTTAAGCACTCAGAACCACCTCAACACCGGATAGGCGCGGGATGGTCAGCTCGGAAATGATGTCGACGTTGTCGAATTTCAGGGAGTCGATGCCCGGGAATTGTTGGTGCAGTTCCTCGCCCAATCGGCTGAAGGAAAACCGCGACTGGGGATGGGTCAGCGTCGGCGCCGGCTTGAAGTCACTGTCTGTGCTTTCGCGGAACGCAGCGCGGATGTACAGCTCGATGTCGGCCTTCAAGGCTGGATGACGTTCGGCGCCCACCTCGGCCTTGGGCCAGACCGTCAAGCTGATGGCGTGCAGCGTGGCAGGCATCTCCAACACAAGCAGGTCGTCACCGTGGCCGTGGTTGCCCTGGTCGCGGATGTAGCTGTTGATTTCAGCCAGGAAGGTGTCCGCCGGCGAGTCAGCCTCGAACAGCACAAAGGCATTGGCACTGCCGGGGCCCCGGGGCGCGTTGTGCTCAAAGTAAACGCCGTCGGGCTGTACGCCCGGGAAGGCGGCAATCATGGCGCGGTATACCGCGTCGGTGTGCCACTGGTTGACCGCCGAGAACTGGTTACGCACACGCAGGCGCAGTTCGTCGTCGGGCTCGGTATCGGCGCCGGGTTGGCTCAGCCAGCCGTCAGCATTCACCACCTGGACAACCCCGGGCACGGGCTCAGGCAGAATAGAAAAGTAACCTGGTGCGAGATTGAATCCACTGCCGGCCTGCTTCGCACGGGCCAACACGCGGATCTGCGATTCGCCATCGGCAAAGCTGACCGCTGCCACCGTCACCAGCTCGTACACGTTGCCGTTGATCGCAATCGACTGCACGCGGGTACCCGCTGGAACTTCCAGCAGGCCAGCCAGCGCGCTGCGGGTGAACAGCAACCACCCCTCGGCCTTGGTCGCCGGCTTGCGGGTGACGTTAACCGCCCAGGCCAGCATATCCAGCCACGCCTTCTCAGCCGTTTTTACGAAGAAATTCGGCAACACGGTGCCGGCGATAAACTCGATCAGCCACATGACTGGCTTGGTCACCAGGGCAGTGATCACCCGCCAGAACGGCGACCAGGCGCTGGTGTTGCTCAATTTGCTGCCCTGGGCAATGACCTCCAATTCCCAGGCAGCGCGCAACTTGGCCTCGGTTGTCGGAATGCCGGCGTCACTCAACGCCTGTTTGAAATCTACGTCACTCACAGCACTACCTCGACAGATCCGAATTCAACGGTTTTGGCCGTAACCAGGTACTTGCCCTTTTCCTCTTCAAGGATCCGGACGGTGCCCGGTACCAGGCGCACGTCCGCCTCTACCAGTAGCTCCAACTGCTGGATGCAATCGGCTTGACGGAAGCGATCGCGCTCAGCCACCAGCGTCACCAGCAGGCCGCTTTCGCGGATCATGTGACCGATGTCCTGGGCGATGCTGGCCCGATCGTCCACCAGCAGTGGCTGGTTCGAGGGGTCCAGAGTCAGGTCGTTGTTGGTGATCAGCAGGTCGATGTAGAGGCTCATCCGCCTACTCCCATCGCGACCATGTTTTCAAGCTCTAGTGGGGTCATAGGCTTGGCCGTGTGGATCTCGACCTTCTCCACGTGCGTCCCTTTGTTCTGGGTCTGGGTGTTGCTGTTCTGGATGCTGCGCAACAGCCCACCTGGCGGAACGGCAGTCGGGCCATTGGGGGAAATACTGGTCATGGCGCCATTCATGCGCTTGCGTGCTTCCTCCGCGATCGGAGCGGACAGGCCACCGATCTCCGAAGGGCTGGGCAGATCACCAAAAGCGGCATCGATCTGGACACCCGGGATCTTGTTCAGCATTTCGATCAGCCCGTTGATCGCGTTCTTGAAAATCGCGACGATGCCCTCCCACGCGGCGCGGGCCATGCCGGTCCAACCGGCCATCGAACCGAACCAGTCTGAAAGTCCTTGGAGCTGGTCGGCCACCCACTTGAACGCCGCGGTATTCATCAGCGCCGCTGTCCATTGATCCCAATACACAACGGCGGCAACCACCAACGCGATCAAGGCGACGACCCCGGCGATGATCATCAACACCGGGTTGGCCAGCATCGCGGCGTTCACCAGCCAGATGGCGCCCTGCCACAGCAGCATCGCGCCACGAACCAGGCCCATCCAGGTGTACAGCGCGACCAGGCCGACGACGAAGGCGGTGATCATTACGGTGTGGAATAGGAACATGGCGATGCTGCGAAACCCCGTCCAGGTCAGCACCTTCCAGATCGTCACCAGGGATAGCCAAACCATCTTGCTCAGGCCCACCACGAACGTCAGTGCCGCCATTGCACCCGCCAGTCCAAGGATCACCAGGACAGTGATACCCACCACGCGGGTGATGTTGGGAAACAGCTGTGTCCAGCGGGTCAGAGTCGACGCAATGCCCACCAAGCGGTCCATCAACGGTGTGAGCATTGGAATCAACGCCTGACCGAAGGCAATACGCAGTGCCTGCACCGCTGCGCCAAATTGCTGCCACGGGTCGACCATGGCTTGGGCCATCTTCTCGGCGTCCTCCAGCCCGCGAACTTTGCCCAGTTGATCCAGGCCGTTGCGGAACCGATCGGTGTCCTTTGCCAAAGCGGTGATGACGCGCGCGCCTTCGCCGCCGAATGCCTCGGTCAACTTGGTGCCGGCAGCCGCACTGTTCAGATCGCCGAACTTGCCCTGCAGCTTTGCCAGAATGTCGGCCATCGGAATTAGCCGGTCATTCTGGTCGGTGAACTTAATACCGAGCTTGTCGGAGGCGGCGCCGATGTTCTCGAAGAACGACTTGTACAGCCCGCCAGCGTCCCCGCCTTCCATGGTGCTGCTCAGTGTGCCGAGAACTGCGAACTGTTCGGCAATATCGACGCCGGCGGTGTTCGCGATCTGGCCAAATTCCTTGAAGCCATCTTTTAGTTGGGCGCCGTCAGTACGGAACAGCTTCACCGCCAGCGCCGTCTGACCGCCCAACTTCTCAACCCACTCGCTTTTGCCCATGGCGTCAGCCGAAGACTTGAACAGGTTGTACATCGTGCCCACGTAGGCCCCCATGGTCTCGGCGTCGGATTTGGTCGCCTTGGCCAACAGGTTGCTGGTGTTGGTGAACGTGGCCAACTGCTCGCCGGCCAGACCTTTGATTGCACCTGAAATGCTGTACGCGGAAGCAACGAAAGCCTGGGCGTTCTCGCCATAAGCCACCGAGAATTCAAGTGACTTACGGTTGAGCGCATTCAGCGCCTCTTCAGCGACGCCCAGTGAACGAACTTCACCGAGTGCCCGATTCATTTCCAGCGCGGGTTCCAGTGACTCGGTGATTGCCACACCAGCGCCCACCATGCCGGCCAGCCCTGCGCCCATCTTCACGATGTTCTGCTGTCCCTGGTTGGCCAGGTCGGAAAAGCTGGTTTTCACCTTGCCCAACGGGGCAGTGACCTTGTCGGTCAAGCTGAGGATGAAAGCCAAGCGGGCAGCGCGGTCAGCCATGGGTGTCCTATCCGTTCAACGCGAAGGCGATGCCGTTTGCTACGGCAATTTCCATCCGGCGCCAGTGTTCTTCTTCCAGCCACTTGGCCGTGCCCATGTTTTCAATCGTGGGTTCTGCACAAGGTAGCCAGCGGGTGGTCAGGGCAGCGAGCTGGCCTAACCCATCGTCCTTCAGGCTTTCAGCGTGCCCGAGGACTTTTTTACGATGATTTCAACGTCCGGCGAGTACTCCTCGAGCAGTGCACCGACCAACTCCATTACGGTGACCGGGTTGGCCAACAACGGCTTGAGCGAGGCGCGCTGTTCCTGGTGCACGGTGTTCACCAGCAGATTGTTCGCCGGCGCCACCTTGTTGTTGTTGGTGGTGGAGTTGAAGTACTTGGTCACGTCCTGCGGGGTCAGGCTGAACACAAATTCGGCGCCGCCAATTTCCAAGGTGATGTCGCGGTTTACTTCGCTCATGGGGTGGTTTCCATTGATTGCTGAGATGAATCGGTTGCCGGCGATCGCATGACCACCTGGCGTATGTAGTCCTGCAGGCCGAGGATCATTTGCTTGCTAAGGGCGAGCTGGCTGCGGAGGGTGAAATAATCTTGTCGAGCGTCTGTTGCGAGTTCGGCGGTGCCTGCATCAGCCACGCTGCCGGTGCTGGAGGCAGCGGAGACGACCGGTCTGCAGGTGGCACGGACTGACAACCGCTGATTGCCAGCGTCAACATCGCGCTGCAGAGCATCGTTTTTTTCTTGAGCACTGTTCAGTTCCTCGGTGCGTTGAAGGTCAATACGGTCGCGGGCGGCCAGCATCTCGCCGCTGATCCGGGCCGCTTCACGCAGGCCTTGAGCTTCGGACTGGGCGCTGTCGCGCTCGCTCCGGGCGGTGTCACGTTGATCCGCCACCCAATCGAACGTGCACCAGGCCAACAAGCTGGCGAGTACCAGGAGCAGCACGAGACGTAGCGGATTGATGGTCATTTGAGGCAAAGCTCCACTTCAGCCAGGCGCCGGTTGTGCAGCCCCCGGACGAATACCTTTTGGCCCTGGGCGTTGGTGACGTACGCCCAAACCGGCGTCTTTCCGTCAGCCGCCCAAGCCAATGCTTTGCATCCCTCGGCAATGCGTCCCGCGTTGATCAGCCCTACGGCTCGACTGGCGCAGGTGTTGGGCGTGCCGACGTTGTGCCCGTGGCTGCTCAGGGCATCAAAAGTGTTCTGCCCGATCGCTTGGTTGCTTAGGCATTCCGCCAACTGCAGCTGCGCCTTTTGCACCACCAGGGCTTCCACCTCGGCGCAGCGAGCGGCGGACCAGTAGTCGCCGATAATCACTGGTTGCGGGCTGGTGTACCGGGTGATGCCCATGCATACGGTCGGCAAACCACCGGCCAACTGGTCGGCATAAACGGCGTTCTGGCCGGTGCCTTCCCAAGTGCCCAGGAAGGAGATGAGCGTGGCGCTGGCCAGCGCAATAACGCCGGTGGCGATCTTGATGCGCAAGTTCATAATTTGCCCTTCCAGTCACGCAGCATCTGTTGGTACTTGGGGACCAAGAGCACAATCTGCAGCACCATGTAGAGCGCGGTCAGCATGTAGGCCACTGCTGACCAGTCGACGGCACCTGTTACGCCGGTAGCGGCCACGCCGATCGCGGGTGACGCTTTTACGAAGGCAATGGCGGTGTCCTGAGCGGCCTGATTCGTGCTCATCGGCGACCCCCTTTCTCAAAAATTGACTGGCATGGCACGCAACGCAGAATCCCGCCGAGCGCCTGGCGCGCTTTGTGAATCTCGCCGTCACAGTCCAGGCATTCGCTACGGCTTGGCCCGATCGGGCGCGGTTTGGCCAACTGAGCGGCAATCGCCTGGTCGCGCTGGCGTTGCTCCACTGCCTGGGCGCGGTCGAACGGGCAAACCATCAGGTCAGACCCTCGATTTCCGCAGCAGCCAAGTACGGCACGCCATTGATCTTCACGAAGTCAGGGCTGGTGACGTCGTAAGGGATCTTGTGCTTGTTCTTCTCGGCACCCTTGGGATCGATGCTGAGCAGGCTGGACAGGCGCAACTTGCAGCCGAAGGCCTCAATTCGCAGCTCTTCATCGCCAGCCTTGGCGTAGAACACCACGTCGAACGGTTCCAGCTCTCGGAAGCTTCCGGCGGTTTTGGCCGCTTCGATCACCAGGTTGAAGTTGGTGGTGTCCAGTTCAATCTCGCCGGCGGCCGCCACGTCGCCGTCGACGTGCCCGTTGGGCACGCCCCGGGTTTGTGCCACGGCGGTGTTGTCCGTGATATCCAGGGTGCAGCTCTCGACGTGTACCTGCAGGTCGCCCAAGGTCACGTCAAAGTTCTTACCGCCAATCTTTGCCGCCATGGGGTTACTCCGTATCGTCGGTGGAAAGATCCAGCGCGATGTTCGCGGTCAGGTCTTTCGGGCAGTTGAGGGGGCGTATCTTGATGTAGGCCTCGACAGCGGTTTTGCTCGTCCAGGACAGAACAATGTCGCCGTCTTTTGGCGGCTCGATCTCACCCGGGAATACCTGGCCAGCGAAGGTTGTGGACTTCGCCATAGCGCGCAGCGGCGCCATCAGGGCGTTGATGTTCACGGCCATGCTGTTGGGGGTGTTGTTCAGACGGCGATCGGCTACGCGGCGAATCAGCAATGGACGGATCCGGCGTGCGGCCTTGTGCACGATGCGCACGTACTCAACCACCTGGAAGTCGCTGGCCGGTGCATCCAGCATGTTGCCGTCGCCCCAATACACACCTGGGTAGTCCGGGTAGGTCTGGCTGACAGAAAAACGAGCCTTGTCGAGCTCCGCGCGCAACGCAGACTGCAGGGGCACACCTTCGGAGTCAGAAGGCACTGGCCCCAAGCCCAGCAGCGCGCCAGTGGCCACACGCATTGGGCTGTCGGCGATACTCACTGCCGCGTTGGCAAGCCGGCCAGCCAGTACGCCCAGGTCGTTGCCATGCAGCAGCGGCACGACGAGCACAAGCGGTGCCAGCACGTCTTTGGTGATTGCCTTTTGCGCGGTCAGGTAAGCCGCCCAGGTCGTCGCAGGATCGATGCCTTTGGAAGCGGTCATCACGAAGACGTTGCGCTTGTAGGTGTTGGCCAGCTCCACGGCTTCATCGTGCATCACGGTCAGCTCTGCACCGGCCACCACTGGGGTGGTAATGACTACGGTCTCGACCGAGTAGCCCTGTTGCTGTGCCTTATCAAGTGCCAGCTTCCAGTCGCCATCGGCGGCGATAGGCGCGGCAAGGCAGGCCCAGCGATCGCCACCATTCAAGCGAGCCGCGGTGATCTGGGTTTTCAGGTCGCTGGCAGGAATGCCCAGCTGAACGTCCAGATCGCTATCAGTATTCAAAGGGATCAACGAGCCGATGTTTTTCGCGCCGGCGCCGATGAAAAGGAAATAGCGTTCAACCGCCGTCACAGCGCCTTGGCTGAGATTGAGGTTGTTAACGCTGACTTGACCGAGTGCCATGCAGTGCCTCGCTAGCGGGGAGAATTAAGGATTTGTTGCAGCACCTGGTTAACCAGCAAGCTGGTGTCCCGTTCGGTGCCCGCGCCGAGGAACTGGCGTTTTGGCAGGGTGATGTCCCAGCTTTGCGCACCAGTGGATTCGGTTTGTTCGTTGTCCAGGATGCGAATCAACAAACCCGCCTTGGCGTAGTTCACGTGCTCTTGAATCCACGCCACAGTCGGGCGTGTGAGGCTTTTCTTGCCTTCCTGGCGGACCTTGAAACCGAGACGGCGCAAACGCTTAGCCTGTTTTTCCGTCGCCGCCAGACCTGCAGGGACTTTGTTCCATCTGCGCATCTGGGCAGCAGTGCGACGCTCGGACACGCCGTTGTGCTGCTGGGAGGCAACCCAGCGGGTCAGCGTGTTGCGCCATCCCAGCTCGGCCTCGTCGGCATTCACGCGGGTGACCATCAGCAATTTGCCGAGGCCCGCTTCCATCTTCTTTTTGCCCTTGGCCGATCCTTTGCGCGGAGCGAAAGCGCTGCCGTCGACGTTGCGTTGTTCGCGGATACGCTGACGGCTCATGCTGCGCACGCGCTTGGTGACGTTGTTGAGCAGACGCCGGCGCAGCTGTGGTGGAAGGCTCAATAGGGCCAGTTGTTCCTGGACACCCAAATAGCCCCGGACGTCGAGTTCAAAGGTGCTACGCGCCATCGCCGATTACCTCGCCGCGCTCAGCCACCCACAAATCGAAGGGGATAAATGACCAGGTCTTACCGAACGCGATGATTTCACCGCCCGGTTCCTCGGCCAGGTACTGGGGTTCGCTGAATTCCAGCTTGATGTCGACATCGGCCAGGTCGTCATCGAGCATGGTGATGTCGAACTGCACGGCGGGCAGTTCGTCGCGATCTTCGTCGTTGGTTTCCAGCCAGCTGCCTACCAGCGCCATCAATCGGCCGGGGTGGTCTGCAAAGCGCTCGAGCACGATGGTCGCGGTGTAGTTCATGTCGCCCATGTGCATGCCCTGCAGGTCCGGCTTCCAGACCAATTCCAAACTCACCTGGTCGGTCCAACTATCGAGCTGCTCCGGCAGCACCAACTGGCGCCCGATCAAGTACGTGGTGAGGGCTTTGAGCTTGATCACAGGAGTGCCGCCGTAATGCGGCCACGGCCCTGCAGCGAGCGGACGGCCTGCTGGCTGAACTCCAGGAAGGTTTCGCCACGCTCGGGCAATTCCTTGCCGGTATTTTCCGCGCTTTCACGGCGGGTCACGGTGGCGAACTGAGTCAGCAAACTGGCTTTGGCGCGGCAGTAAACGGCGCGCTTGTACGTCGCTGCGTGAAATGTGCGCTCCTGCAGCACCGTAGGGTCTGCAGCCTCTACAGAGGTGATACCTACGGAGTGCCAGGCTGCTTTGCGCTTGGCGAGATCCTTGTTGACCTCGATCATCGCCGTGGTCAGATCAGTGGCCAGCATGTCTACCAGGTACTCCGCCGGCAGGCGGTAACCCTTCTGGAATTCGGACAAGGAGAGGTTCGGCCAAAAGCCGTCGTTCTCGATCGCCTGATCCACAAAGGTGGTGGGTTTCCCGGAAAAGCTCATTGCTGGGCACTCAAATAGGGGCGGGAAAACTGTTTCAGTGGGTCAGGCCATAAATGGTTGGCTCACATCCACAGTTTCTCGCCGGGGGGGGTAGTCGGTTATTCGGCGGTTTTTTCAGCCAGTTCTTTTGTCAAAGCCTTGCGAGCCCCTTCCAGGCGGGTACCCACGCCGATGCCTTCGTACAGCGCTTCCGCACGTTCGAAGTGGGTGATGGCTTTCGCAAACTCCCGTTGATCCAGCGCCAGAATCCCAATCTGCTTGTGGTAGCGAGCCGGAATGCGCTCAAAGAGCTTCCATTCGCCGTCTACCAAAGGCAGCAGATTGGACAGGTACGGTTCAGAGCTGCGCTTGGCTTTGTACTCAGCCTCGGCCCAGTCGATCACCGCGTCGGCGACGAAGGTCGGCACGTCGCGTTTGAAGCGCTCAGGCAGTTGCTGGTCTTGCGACATGGCGAAGCTCGCCAGGTCCAGGCCCGCTTCGAACTGCTCGGTGTCGAACAGCCAGACCAGGACCTGCATCACTACCGAGTTCGGGAAACTCAATCCGGAATCGCGGTATCGCTGCACGTAGTCCAGGTACTTGGGCAGCAGCTCGTCACGCTTGAGCTGCTGACGCAGTTCGCGGCTGTTGATCGCGCCAATACGCTCAAGGTCCTGAGCCAGCGCGTCTTCCATCAGCCTCAGGTGTTTCTTGCCGTTGGCTGGACTCGAGAGCGCAGTGGCGGAGGAATAAACCATCACCTCGGCACCGGTACGGGCAGCAGCTGGCCCTTCGGCTTGGACGCGGCGCTTGTGCGCCAGTGCCAGGCTCATCAGACGAGCTCCACATTTTCAGCGGCTGCGAATTTTTCCAGCTGCTCGATCACGTAGCCTTCGTTGCGGCCGTTGTAATCCTCGACGCGAGACCGTTTCGGGTTCTCGATCAAGTGACGACGCCAGCTGCTGTCCTGGAAGTAGATCGACAGGTTGTCCCAGCTGGTGACGACCACGGCGTTAACCGGGAAGTGCGGCACGGTGAAGGTCGGCAGACCGCCGTAGGTCGCGATGACCTGGGCACTTTCAATGCGCTCTTTCTCGGTGGGTTTGCCGGCTTGGTTGGAGTACAGCTTGGCCTTGTCAGCGGCCAGCAGGTCACTGCCCACGATGGCAATCAGGTCGCCGCCATCACGGAATACCGAACTGACCATCTGCTTAACGTCGTGCACCAGGGCGTCGAGGTTTTCGTAATCGCCGCCGGTACCGAGAGTGATTTTCCCGGCAGTCGCGCCCTCCTCGAGCACCTGTTCAGGAATCTGCTCGCGGGCGATTTGTAGCCAGCCCTTGTTGACGTCCTGCAGCATCGGGCTGGTGGCCAGGTTCGTCTGTGGCGCAGCCGAAACGCCATGCCAGCCGATCATGATGCGGTCGAGGGCGATTTGCTTCTGTACAGCGGCAGAATAGCGATCGGCGAAGTCCGGGAATTTGGCCCAACTGTCGATCTTGGCGAACGGCAGACCAACGTCCGATTCAGTGTGGAAAAGCTCATAACCCAGGCCGTTAAGGTCGGAAACGTCCTTGGCTTCACGGTCAGTGGTCTTGGTGTTGGTGCGACTTGTCACCGGGCCGGTGACGCCCAACATGACCTTCTCACCCTTGATTTCGGTCACGGGCACGACGTTGATGCGTTCGAGGAAGTCCGCTCGCTCGGTGATCTTGTCGTTCAGTTCCTGGGCGATGCTCGGCTCGACGTTGAACTGACGAGACACGTCGACGTTGTAGGTCGCCGCAATGGCCACACAAAGGGCGGTGTACTGCAGCGCTGCACGATTGCTTAAAGATTGCTGGCTCATGTCACAGCACCCGCTTTTTGATGTCGGTGGAACCGGTGGTTTTTGGCAGATGGCTACCTGTTGGGGTATTGGCCAGCGCGTTGAATTTCTGGTCGAGCTTCGCCAGGTAGGCCAGGACCACTTTGTTGCTGCTGAGGTTTTTGTCTTCTTCAACCGGGGTAACGATGGCGTCTACTGCTGCCTGTACGTCGTCGATTGGCGTCTGATCCGGCGCCGGGGTTTCGACTGCGACCGCATCGACCAGGGCTTGGAGGCCCGCGGTGACGATCGTCTGTTGCTCAATCAGGGCTTGAATCGCACTGGCTGTAGCTTCATCCATTGGGATTTTCTCGGTAGTGGTTTGCGGGGTGTCCTCGGCTTTTTCTTCCATGCCGAAACGCTTGAATAGGCGGATTAGCAGGCCACTGAGCATGCCTATTTCGCCCTTTTGTTCGTCGTCGACCAACGGGCCGAGGGGAATGGCTGCGGCGTAGTACACCGGCTGGCCTGTCTTGCGGGAGAAGTACAGTTCCTGGGTGCCCAGACTTGCCGGTGAGTCGGTCACGGCCAGCCCGGACAGATATGCCTTTCCGCTTTGTGCGAAGTTCGGCGTGATTTCAATGCTGGTAAACAGCTTCTCGCCTTGGTCATTGAGCGACAGGAGCCGGTCATTGGGTTTGAGTTGCGCTTCCAGTGCGACTTGACCCGGCGCCAAGCCAGCGTCGTCCTCGACCAGCCGTACCGCAAACACCGTACCGAACGAGCCATACCAGCGTTCGTGCTCGCACCAGATCACCGCCGTGTACTTGGCAATGTCGTAGGTCTCGGCGAGATCGCGCAGTTCCTGGGGAAGGATTTCTCGACCATCAGCGGTCGGGCCGCTAGTGGCGACACGTTTCCAGTACGAAACAAGGGAACGGGGCATGGGCGATAACTGCGCTCAATCGGTGATTTGAGCCGCCACGATATGCACCGACACACCACCCAACAAACGCTTTGCTGCGGCGCCATTCGTAGAATCTATTTCTACGAAGAACGTGGTTTTTAATCCCGCGTTTCAGGTGTTTTCGCCGCATAGACTGCGGGTCATGCCATACGCCCCCGAACTTAAAGAAGCCGCCAAACGCCTCTATTTACGCCGCTGCAAGCCGCGTGAAATTCAGGCGCAATTGTCCCTGCCCAACATCCGGATCGTTTACTACTGGATCCGTCAGGGTGAGTGGGACGACATGCTGTCGGATGAAGAGCCGCTGACGGCCGTTGGCCGGCGCATCACTCTCATCCTGGACAAAGCCACGTCGCTGACCAAGGGCGACCTGGACGAGCTCGACCGCCTGACCACCGTCCGCGATCGGCTGCTGAAACAATCCGTTAATTTGGTACCGACGCCGATCGGCGATCCGCCGGCGGACGATGGCCAGCGCAAAGAAGGACAACGCAGCGAGCGTCGTGAGCGTGGCGATCGCAACGACAAGGGCGGAAAGAAGCGCGAGAAAAAAGCTAAAAACGAGGTCGGAGAGCTGACCGAGGTGGACTTTCTCGACAAGTTCATCAGCAAAATGTACGGCTACCAGAAGGAGTTGTTTGCCGCCAAACAGAACCCGCTGACGAGCCGTATCCGCAACATCCTCAAAAGCCGCCAGGTGGGTCTGACGTATTACTTCGCCGGCGAAGCGTTCATGGACGCCGTGCTCACGGGTGACAACCAGATCTTCCTGTCCGCCAGTCGCGCACAGTCCGAGATTTTCCGCAGCTACATCATTTCATTTGCCCAGGAATGGTTCGGCCTGGAGCTGACCGGCAACCCGATCGTTTTGAGCAAGGACGGCAAGCCCTGGGCCGAGCTGCGCTTTCTCAGCACCAACAGCAGCACCGCCCAGGGCCATCATGGCCACGTCTACGTGGACGAGTACTTCTGGATTCGCGACTTCGAAAAACTCAACACTGTCGCCAGTGCGATGGCCACACACAAGAAGTGGCGAAAGACCTACTTCTCCACGCCCAGCGCGGTGTCACACCAAGCGTACCCGTTCTGGACCGGAGAGAAATTCCGCAACAGCAAACGCAAGAACGCCAAAGATCCGTGGCCCAACGAAGCCCAAGTTGCAGCTGGCTCACTGTGTCCGGACGGGCAATGGCGCAAGGTCATCACCATCCTCGACGCCATCGCCGGCGGCTGCGATCTGTTCGACCTCGAGCAGCTGCAGCTGGAGTACGACGAGGACAAATTTCAACAGCTGTTCATGTGCAAGTTCATCGACAGCACGCAGAGTGCGTTTTCCCTGGTCGACCTGGAGCGCTGTTACTCCGACCTGTCGTTGTGGACCGACTACGACCCGGATGACCCGCGTCCATTTGGCAACAGCCCGGTGTGGATCGGGTACGACCCTAGTCGTACCCGCGACGACGCCAGCTGCGTGGTCATCGCCCCGCCGCTCGAGGATGGTGGCAAGTTTCGGATCCTGGAGAAGTACAGCTGGCGGGGACAGTCGTTCAAGTACCAAGCCGACCAGGTCAAGAAGCTCACCGAGCGCTTCAACGTCCAGCACATCGGCATCGATACCACCGGCATCGGGTACGGCGTGTTCGACCTGGTGCGCGACTTCTACCCGCGTGCGACCTCGATCCACTACAGCCTCGAAACCAAAAACACCTTGGTACTCAAGGCTCAGGACACGATTCAGGGCAGCCGGATCGAATGGGACGCTGGCTGGAACGACATCGCCCAGGCCTTCCTGACGATCAAGCGCGGCACCACTGGCGGCGGCCAAGTTACCTACAGCGCATCGCGGACCGACGCCTCGGGCCACGCGGACATTGCCTGGGCGATCATGCATGCCCTGGCCCATGAACCTCTTAACACCAACAAGCAGCGGCGCAGCCGCTACACCTTCAGCGGATCAAGCACCCATGGGCAAACCAGCAAAAACCCAGCAGCAAAAACCGGCCACCGGTCCGATGCGAGCATTTCAATTCGGAGCGCCGGAGCAGGTTCTGACCGAAAACATCGGACACTACCTGGGCGTGTTTGCCACTCACGATGGACGCACGTACACGCCACCGGTGTCGCGCCAAGGTCTGGCGAAACTGTTGCGCGCCAACGCGCACCACGGCGCCATTCCAGGGTTCAAGCGCAACCTGCTGCTGCGTGAGTTCATCGCCTCACCGGGTTGTTCGGTCCAGACGATGAGCCGTGCCGGTTTGGATTTCATGGTGTTTGGAGAGGCGTACTTTCGGCGCAACCGTAACGCCTTCGGCCAAGTGCTGCAGATGGATCACCTACCCACGATCAACATGCGGGTAAAGGTGGGTGGCGGGTTCGTGATGCTGCAGAAGGACAGCACAGAAGTGGAGTTCGAGGAGCACGAAGTCGAGCACGTCATGAACTACGACGTGGAACAGAACATCTACGGCGTGCCCGACTACCTGGGCGGCATGCAAGCACTGCTGCTCAACGAGGCAGCGACTCTGTTCCGCCGGCGCTATTACAGCAACGGCGCGCATGCGGGGTACATCTTCTACACCAACGACCCAAACCTGACCGAGGCCGATGAAGAGTCACTGCGGGAACAGATCAGCGCCAGCAAAGGTGTGGGCAACTTCCGATCGTTGTTCGTGAACATCCCGGGCGGCACCGAGAAAGCGATTCAGATCATCCCGGTCGGGGACTTCCAGGCGAAGGACGAACTGGAGAAGGTGAAGAACATCACGCGCAACGATGTAATCGCGGCCTGGCGAATGAACCCTGCATTGGCCGGCATCATCCCGGAAAACAGCTCCGGCTTCGGCGATATCGAAAAGATCGATCGGGTGTACACCAGCAACGAGATTCGGCCTATCTGCCAGCTGTTCAATCAGCTGAACGACTCGTTACGCGAGGACAGGCGATTCTCCTGGAGAGTACCTAAAGATCTAGTTGATTCCACTACATCAGGTGCGTAACTAAGAGATTGCCACTACTTATTGTGGCAATATAGTGGCGATTGGCTGCCCTGGGGAGGGACACAATGCGAGTTACATGCAAATGCGGAAACAAGGGTTTGATTCGGGACAGCAAAAAGCATTCACCGGATTTCGTCACGCTCTACTGCCTATGTTTGGACGTGGCGTGCGCGCATAGCTGGGTTGCGCATCTGACGTTTTCTCACACGGTGAGTCCATCGGCTCAGACCTACGAAAGGATGCTGCTTGATCGCTTGAGGGATCTGCCTAGGGAAAAACAGCGGGAGCTGTTTGAGCAGTTGGGTTCACAGGCGGCGGGGTGAGGTGCAAATCGCCGACTCAAAATCGCCGGCGATCAATTACATGTGGGTTAGGAACCGACTGGTTCCTCTTCTGGATGGGTCGCCAAGACCTCCGACATCCGGCGCAAATGAACTTGTTCCTGTTCATTCAACAGACGATACAACCGAATGAGACGACGTTCGATTTTGGTCAGGCTAAGCCATTCAAAGTCGGTGGTTTGGGGGCTGCCAAAGTCGTTTTTCGTGCGATCCAACATGCTTACTGCTCCATAAAGTGCATTGCTGAATCGACGTTATCGGGGCAGGAACAGGCTTTAGTAATGGGGGCGACGAATGTCATACATGGTTTGTTACAAGTTAATTCCGCGATTCGGCAGCATCATCAGCCAGCGCTTTCAGAAAACGGCGAATGGCTTTTTGATCATCAGCCGGGATGCTTCGGTACTGCTTCAAAAGACTTTCTTCTTCGGCGTTTATATCCTCGATCGGCGCTGGCGTGCGGTCCCCCGTTATCACGTACAACACGTCAATTCCTGCTGCAGCTATCGCACTGAGATACGCACTGTCGGGTCTGCGCTCGTCTTTCTCGTAGCTGCCTTGAGTGTTGCGATTTACCCCTCCGATCTGGGCCAACTCCTCCTGTTTGAGACCTAATCGATTTCGTTCTTCGCGCAAGCATTCGCCTGCACTCAACGTCGAGAATTCTCCGGACGCACAATTTTTCAAGCTCAGATCCTTTACAAGACCAAACAATTGGGCATAATCAGCATCGTATGAACACGAATGCACACAAACGCACACGAGCAAACACTATGCCCGCCACCCTTACACCCGATCAAGCCCGTGAGGCCCTTGATCACAAAGGAATGAGCATCGCGGAGTTCTGCCGTACTCATTCGTTAAATAAGAATTTGGTCAGCGACCTTTTGAACGGTCGTAAAAAAGGTCGCCGTGGGGAGGCACATCGCGCCGCGGTATTGCTTGGTATCAAAAACGGCGTAATCGAACAGTAATGGCACTGAGCCACAGGGAAAAGCAGAACATGAAAAGTTCAGTTCTAAAGACTCGCCGGGAAGTTGTCAGCGCCATTATCTGTAGTTATCCAGGTGGACGGGAATGCGCTGCGGCGCGCATAGGTTTGGCGCTGAAAAAATTCGACAACCACGCCTACGAAAACAACAGCAGTCGCCCGCTATCAGACGCCCAGCTTTACCAGTTGGAACAGGAAGCTGGCACTCAGCATTTCCCAAACTACGTTGCAGCAATGTACGGCGGTTTGTTCGTGCCTGTGGCAGATCCGGAGAGCCTGGACAACGTCGAGATGTACACCCTTTCCGTGAACGTTGCGGCCAAACGCGGATGTGTTGACCAAGAGATTGCAAAGGCTTTAGCGGATGGCTGCATTTCCGAGACCGAAGCCGAACACATCCTCAATGCCCACAACCTGCACATGGCAGCACGTCACGCCGAAGTGCGCGCAGCCATCGACCTGTACCGCAATAAATCAGGGGGTGCTCAATGAACCATCTGCCTGCGGTACTTGAATACCAAGACGTGCTCAAAGCCGCTGCGCTCGCATTTCTGGAGCGCCACCAATGCGAGCATCTGGGCGACGATCAGCAGTTGTTTGATCGTGCAGTGCAGCACCTGGTAACCGACTACGACGTCTTGACGACCACCGCCGAAAAGCTCGTTCACCTGGCGTGCAGCGATATGTCAGCGATCCGCGATCGGCAGCGATTGGACATGGCCAGCAGCACGTCGACGCACACAGTCATCATCGATCCCGCCACCGGTAACGCTTGGGCTGTTCCTGTCAGCCTGATCTACGAACGCATTCTCAACGCACCGGACAACGGTCGTTTCCGCATAGCCGCACCGTAATACCCACCCACTGAATCGCCCGTCCCGCCGCTGTGGGTTTGGGTGAGCTGCGCCCGGAATAGAGGTTTGACGATGGAAAACGCCATGAACATCAACGCAAAACTGACACCAGGTCAGGCCCAAGCGCTCTTGGCCAACCTGCGCGAGCAATACCGTCTCAGCCTCAATGACCTCTGGTACGCGGATCAGTACCGAATGATTCCTGATGGCTTGCGCCACGGATCCATTCTGGCCAACAGCCCTGTGATGGCTGCCCAGAAGCACCTGATCGGCGCCCTAACCCAAAGCCTCGGCCTTAGCCTCAAGGCAGTGAAGTAATTATGAGAGACGATCTGCGTCACGACGTTCTGCAGCGCATCGAGTCCGAATTTGGCCTCAAACACCGTGCGCCCACCAATTACATGCGTGGAGGGACTTGCCCCAAGTGCAACAAAAAAGAGCTGTACACCCGTTTCGACAGTCCGTGGCAGCTCATCTGTGGACGTCAGGAAAAGTGCGGTCACACGGTGCACGTCAAAGAAATCTACGACGACCTCTTTGAAGATTGGAGCAAGCGTGTTCCCGCTACCGATAGCGCTCCAACAGCGACCGCGCGTGCATACCTTGAGTTTGCCCGTGGTTTCGATATTTCATTGATCGGCGGTTGGTTCACACAGGAAACGTACTATTCGTCCCAGCACAACGCTGGCAGCGCGACGGTGCGCTTTGCCTTAGAGAAAGGCGGCTATTGGGAACGCTTGATCGATAGGCCCTCGCGCTTCGGCAAAATGAAAGCCCGCTTTAAGCCGGGTGAGTCCTACAAAGGCGTGTGGTGGTGCCCGCCGTGCGTCGACGTGCTCGAGGCGAAAGAGATCTGGATTGTCGAAGGGATCTTCGACGCACTTGCCTTGGTACACCACAATATTGCCGCCGTATCAGCAATGTCTTCAAACGCCTTCCCGGCCGACTCTCTGCAAGCCTTGGTGGCGGCTCGCCCAGGTAACCTGCCAAAGCTGGTTTGGGCGCTGGATAACGAACCAGGTGCACACGCCTACACCAAGCGTTGGGTCCGCATGGCCCGTGAACTGGGCTTCACCTGCGAAGCAGCCCAAATCCCCCAACGGGATAACAGAAAGGTCGACTGGAACGATCTGCACCAGCGCTGGCAATTCCTGGACGAAGGCGAGAAGCGTGATGCTCAGGTCGACAAAGACATCACCACCGCCCGGCACCACGGTGCCCTACTGATCGCTGAGAACGCCACTGAGAAGGCCTTAGTGATGTTCGATTGGAAGCGCCGCAGCGAATTCCACCTGGAGTTCGGCAACCGCTTGTACTGGTTCAAGCTCGACCTTGAGAAGTACAACAAGGCGATCCAGGAGCTCGAGGACAGCGACCACCACGATGACCAGCAACTGAACAACAAACAGATGCGCTCCAAGGCCATGCAACAGTGCGGCGCGCTGCAGCGCATCGCCACCTGTAACCCAAAGGCCCTGTACTACCAGGAAAACAAGCTCACCGACGAGTCCTGGTACTACTTCCGGATCACGTTCGCCCACGATGCTGCACCGATCAAGAACACCTTCACCAGCTCGCAGATCGCCTCTTCGGCAGAGTTCAAGAAGCGCCTTCTCGGGATCGCCCCGGGCGGGATGTTCACTGGTACCACTCAGCAGCTGGACGCCTTCATTGAGGAGCAAACCGACGCCCTCAAGACCGTCCAGACCATCGACTTCACCGGCTACACCCGTGAGCACAGTGCGTACGTCTACGGCGACGTGGCGGTGCGCGATGGGAAGGTGTTCAAGCTGAACGAAGAGGACTTCTTCGACATGGACCGGCTGAGCATCAAAACCCTCAGCCAGTCGGTGATCCTCAACCTGAACACGGATCTGGAGAAGTTCGACACCGAGTGGCTGGACATCATCTGGCAATGCTTCGGAGCCAAGGGTCTAGTCGCCCTCGCCTTCTGGTTCGGCTCGCTGTTCGCCGAGCAGATCCGGCAGCACCAAAAAAGCTACCCCTTCATGGAAATCATCGGTGAGCCAGGCGCCGGTAAGTCCACGCTGATCGAGTTCCTATGGAAGCTCTGCGGTCGTATCGACTACGAGGGTTTCGACCCAACCAAGGGCACTCCAGTTGCTCGAGCACGTAACTTCGCCCAGGTCGGCAATTTGCCTGTGGTGCTGATCGAATCAGAGCGGGAAAAGACTGATGGCAGCCAAACCAAACAGTACGACTGGGACGAACTGAAAACCGCCTACAACGGCCGCAGCGTCCGCTCCACCGGTGTGAAGAACAACGGCAACGACACCCGCGAGCCTCCTTTCCGTGGCGCTGTGGTCATCGGTCAAAACCACGCGGTGAACGCTTCCGAACCGATTCTGCAACGCCTGGTGCACATCGCCATGACGAAGGACGGGCAGACGCCACAAACCAAATTGCTGGTGGAAAAGCTCGAGCGTATGCCGGTCGACCGCGTCAGCGGCTTCCTGGTCAAGGCCACCATGATGGAAAGCAAGGTGATGGAGACCGTCCGCGAAAAGGGGCCCAAATACGAACAGCAGCTGCTTGCCTTGCCCGAAATCCGCACCGTCCGGATCGCGAAGAATCACGCCCAGCTGCACGCCCTAGTCGACGCCCTGGTTCACGTTGTCCCCCTGAAAAAACACCAGGTGGATGCGGCTCACGCCGAGATCCAGAGCATGGCCAAGGAACGCCAGCTGGCGATCAACGCTGATCACCCGATCGTCGTCGAATTCTGGGAACTGTACGAATACTTGAACAGCACTGCAGGTGGGCTCAACCACTCCCGCAATGACGGACTAATCGCGGTGAACCTCAACGACTTCGCCAAGGAAGCCGCTGAGAAACGCCAGAAAGTCCCGGACTTGACCGAGCTCAAGCGCCACCTGAAAACAAGCAAGTGCCCCAAGTTCATTGAGACCAACAGAAACGTCTGCTCGGCATGGGATACCGATGCTGCCGACAAACCGAAAACCGTGCGGTGCTGGATTTTCCAGGCTGCCTGACATCATCAAGGGAAGAAACACAGATGAAAAGGCGCGATCAATTCGCGAAAACCACCCAATGACGAAAAAACTGGATCGATTCATGAGGGAAAGAGAAGTGTTGGACGTAACCTCCTTTTCCAGAACCACGCTCTGGCGGGAAATCAAACGCGGTCGATTCCCTAAGTCGGTTGTAATTTCGGCAGGGCGCGTCGGATGGCGAGAGTCGGCGATCGAAGCCTGGCAAGTCAATCCTGGAAACTGGCAAGGTAATGCCAACATCGAGGCCGCATAAGCGGCCTCATTTACACGCGTATTGTGATCCAAAGTGAAGTGTTATTTAGCCTTTCAGGAGACCATCTGTATCTAGCCAGAGATCTAGTGACGCAGTGAGATCGTTCCAGAAAGAATTCAACTCATCTATTGATGCCTTCCGCACCCATGCTTGATCCAAATGTTCGAACACGTCACCTTGAGGGGTTGCCACAAGTGAGCCAAAAGCGGCGTCATCGAGAAGTGTCGCTGATATGAACTGCGTCACCTGGCTCACGATCCCTAAAGCTTCGATCACCTCGTGATAGTTAGCCTGTACAGGAACGCCAGAGGCTCGCTTCTCTGGATGTGCAAACACCTTATCCGCCATAGTGCAAACCTTCTTTACCACATCGGAATTCAACATCGCTTTGAGCCGATCGAAAATCTCCGCCGATATTGGTTGAGACCTCCCGGCTTTGCGTCTGCCGTCAGCTATCGAGTCGAAAATATCGTGGCGCAGCTTCGAGTTAAAACCAGCATCAGGCCCCGTTGTTGAAATCCAAGTGGCTTTCCCAAGAGACTTTGGATCCCGCGCAGCCAAGCGGCGAAGCTCAGCCGCTTCGTGATCATAAGAAAGTCCGTCGTAGCAGACGAACATTTCCCTCGAAATAAGATGCTTATTGGCTTCCAGGTCCAATAGGACCCGCTTTATCGAGTTTGAGTCCTTGTGATGGTCTACCAATCTACGAATGCCAAGCGCCGCAATGTGAGCGTAACCATCGACAATGAGATTCCACATTGCGCCGTTTACCTTCCTCTCGCTCTCGATCCTTCGAGCTTCGTTTAACGCATGAAAGACAGCTGAATTCCATGTCAACTGGTGTATCTGGTTTGCGATCGAGTTCTCAGCAGAACCCCGAATGGCCTCTAAACACTTACTCCGCAGTTGCCTGTAGTGGTCTAACGCTTTCTGCCGTGACTTATCGACATCACACTGATCAACCGGATAAAGATAATTTTCGATTGGCATCTCACTCATCCTAAGAATTCACTTTTTCAGCGCGTTGAACCATCCACTCTTATCGACCCGACTCCAAATTCAGCGCAATAACATTTTTTTGCAGCCACTGTGCCCAACGTTGAAGCCCTCGCTGTTTTTCCGGAAAATAGCCGTAGCGATCATAATGTTTTGAAGAAACGTCATTGAAAGCATGACCTTGAATTCTGTCCCGAAGCTCCTTGGTAATCCCAGCCGCACCCATCAAAGTTTTACAGGTACGACGCAAGTCCCGCAGGGTAAAGGGTCCATTGAATTTGTCCGGATGCCGGCTGCATAGTTTGGTCACCGCACGTGACAGTGAGTTGGCGTGCAGGGAACTGTCGGGCACTTTGCCCTCGAACGGGTAAACGCTCGTAGCATTGATTTCATCCATGGCCTTCAGGCTCAGGCGCATGAGCTTGTTGTAGGGCACGACGTGCAACGAGCGTTCGCCTTCCGCCGCACGACCTTTCTTGTTGCGAATGATCATGTGGTCTTTCAGATAGTGGCGACGCTCGGTCGCGAGTAACTGCTCCGGACGCTGCCCACCAGAGGCGATCAGAAACTTAATCAACTCTGCTGTGACCACGCTCAACTGTTCAGGCAGCATTTGCCAAAGGTGGGCAAGCTCCGTGGAGGATAGGGCTCGGTCGCCAGGCTGCTCCCAGTCAGCCTGAACCGGGACGCTGGCCACCGGATTACTTTTGACTCCAAATTTCACATCGTCTTTATGGTAGCTGCGCGGATTGAACTCCTGCTCCAAGGCAACTTGGAACGCCGCGTGCAGCTGTGATCGAAGCCGATTACAGTAGGTGGTCACACCATTCGCGATCATCTTGGCGATGATGTCTCGGATTTCACCTGGGCCGATTAAAACAGCCGGAAGCGTTACCAAATTCGGAAAGGGTTCAGAAACGTAACGCTTGAAAGACCACTTCACATCCTCAGCGGAAGCAGCGCCCTCAC
This sequence comes from Pseudomonas violetae, assembly GCF_023072615.1. Classification (GTDB taxonomy): domain Bacteria; phylum Pseudomonadota; class Gammaproteobacteria; order Pseudomonadales; family Pseudomonadaceae; genus Aquipseudomonas; species Aquipseudomonas violetae. The sequence goes on along the minus strand of NZ_JAKNRW010000003.1, from coordinate 224,706 downwards.
CCGTCAGCTTGGTGATGTAACCGTTCATCACTTCCTGAAAGGTGCCCGCCGCGATCACGACTTCCTTTTCAGCGCGGCACAGATCCCTGGCGTCAGCTAAACCGAGTGTTGGCCAAGTACCAAGCTTGCTCTTGATTTTCTTGCCGCTGCTGTATCGCTGGAAGTAGAACTCCTTTGTCCCGTTCGGACGCACTCGCAGAAACAGCACACCCTCACCACGGGCTGTACGGCCATCCGAGACTGTGTATTCCTTTTCCGCAGGCTTCATTGCCTTGATTTGTTTCTCTGTGAGCATTTGGGGGCCGTAGCTGGGGGCTGTATGACTGAAATATGGGGTAAACCGATGAAACAAACTGAAATCGTGAGTCCCCCTTTAACCCTTTTAGTACGGGGCTATTCGGAACATAAGCATACAACCGGCGCCCAAATGAAACACCACCCGCCCAAGATTCCCAAGCTGATAACGAGGGTTCGATTCCCTTCACCCGCTCCACTCAGATTTCGCTCTCACGTTGGTTGTTGACGGGGGATGCAGGTACAGAAAACCGGCCTTTATGGCCGGTTTTTTTATTTCCACAGATTCCCCGGCACCACACTCGGACACCTGGATAACCAGGCGCCCAAGCGCAGCACCCACCTCAATCAGTCCGTCTCAAGCGTATAGCTCTTGCTCACAAACAACCCCGCGAACAACGACTTGTCTTCCTTGAAGCTGTACGCCTCCTTGAACTTGCCATCGGCAACCAGCTTCTGCGCAATCGCGCATTCCGAGTCGCTGTGCTGCTTGGCCTTGGCGCCGAAGTCGTTCTGGAACGTTGACAGGCCCGCCGCTGCACAGTAACCGGCGAATTCCTTCTGCTGGGTCGTAGCCTGGTATTCGTCGAAGCCATCCTTGAGCTCATCAAAGCCTTTGTAGGTCAGCGAGTAGCTGGCGACCTTGGCTTTGCGCGCGAAGTTGCCAACGGCTTCGGCGATGACGGTCTGCCCGGTGGAGGTGCTGTAGGCGCCGACGATGAAGCCACTGAACACTGCCTTGAGTTGTTCCTGGACGTCGTCCAGCGGCGGGATCGAGGCGAATGAGGCTTCGCGTACGATGCGCCCGACTTCGCTGCCGTCGTTGCGGTGCACTACCACGAATTTCATCGAACCTTCGCCGTCATCGGAGCGCTTGAGGGTGAAATCCAGGTCGACCTTGGTGCCGATATCGCCGGTGGCACCGCTGATGAAAGCACCGGTGAACGGCAGGCGGGCCACCATGTTGCTGCCCCACGAGAAGTTTGAGCTGACGACGCGACCGTATTGATCGACCTCAGCGCGCGGCTGGATTTCGTCGGCTACTTCCGACACCAGCACCACATCGCCGCCTTTTTGCGAGAGGTAGGGATTGCTCATGTCAAGGCCCAGCAACTGGACGTGGATCTCACCGTCCTTGCTGTCGCCGGAGCGGCTGACCTTGAGCGCGTCTGCCTTGAGGTACACGCCACCCGCTTTACCGCCACCTGTGGTGGACGTGATCAGGTAGCGGGACCAGGCGGCCAGGCCGCTTTCCGCCGTATTGCCGTTGAGACCGGCAAGCATGCCCATCATGCTCTTGAGGAATTTGTCAGCGCCATTGGTATTGCCGGCGACCAGGCGGATCTCCGGGGCCTCCACGGTCAGGTTGCCGGACCAGAACGAATAGGACACGTCCCCTTCGTTCAGCACGTTCTCAAGGAAAAACTGTTCCTTGAGTTCGTCGTAATAACCCAGGGTTTCCTTTTTTCCGGCGCTGGACAGCATCGAGCCGGCAATGCCGAGGATCACGACGCCGGCAGCCGCGGCGGCGATGATGATTTGTTTCTTGTTCATCGATTTCATATTGGCGTGGCCTTACTGAATTTGGGCGGAAGCTTGCTGCCAAGCCGTCACGTAGCGCTCGGAGACTTCCGGCGTCCAGCTGAAGTCGATGCCAGCGTTGGGAAATTCCTTGGCCAGCACGGCACCAAACGACACGCGGTCGGCGCAGTGGTCCTGCTTGCAAGCTTGCGGGGTGCCGGCGGCGTAGACGCGGAACGTCGGGATGGCGCGGCCGTCTTCCAGGGGCAGGTAAGGCGTCATGTTCGCGGCATGGATCACGTACCACTGATCCTCCAACTCGACATCGGCCTGGACCCGGCCCTTGCGCGGGAAGTCGATTTCGTAGAAGTCGCCGCGTTTACCGGTGACGTGAATCATCATCGGCACCGCCGAGGTCGAGGACGACGGGTCGAGCATGGTCATGGGTGCGGCGAACGCCACCTTGATCCCGGCCATCTGCGCCAGCGCTTCGGTCTCGCGGCCCTTGAACGCGGTCATGCCGTCCTTGAGCTGCTCGTAACGGGCGAGTACGCGGTTGTGCAGTTCAGCCATCTGTTGCTGCTGGCGACGGGCTTCACGCAGGCGAGTCTCCTCGCGACGCTGGGCGTAGTTGGTGCCTTCACGTGCATCGAAGTAGAACTCGCCACGGTTTTCACCCATGCGATTGCGGACGATTTTGTCCTTGTCGTCATTGGAGTAGCCGGACGCCGGGTAGAGGGTTTCCAGGTTCTTGGCGATGAACAGGTTCGACAGGTCGACGGTGGTTGGCGAAGTCGCCTTCACCAGTTGATACACCTCGAGCACCGCGCGTTTGTACTCCGCCGGATCGAGGGCGAAGCTTTCGTCCGCCGTGATTGCGACGTAGTAGGGGTTGCCGCTGAAGGGCGACAGGATGCGATAGGTGGAACGCTGGTAAGCCAGGTACACCTTCATCCCGCGCGCCGGGATTTCGCCGAGCTGGAACAGCGCCTGGTCAGCGTTGTGGCTGAGGAAGGACAGCGACTTGCCTTTGACGGCGGCGCTGATGGAGTGGCTGAACATCAACCCGCTCGGGTGTACATAGGTGCGCGACCAACTGTCCCCGCGATAGGTGTTGGGGATCGACCAGCGCAACTTGTCGAACGCGCCTTCGGCATAACCGGAGATGCCACAGGGCATCGCTGGCGTGGAGGCGAAGGCAAAACTTGGGTCGTTCTCGTCGATTGCAGTTTTGCTGATCAGCCATTTGCAGCCGCTGGCGTCGGTGATGCTGACGAGGTTCTTGTTGGCCAGGACCAGTGAGCGGCCGAGATCGGTGGTCTGCACGGCAGCGACGGCTGCTGGCGATGCGACGGGGGCTGCGGGGACGGCTTGTGGGGCTGGAGCAACAGCGACAGGTTCAACTGGAGCGGGAGCTGGCGCTGGCGCTGGAGCAACAACCACTGCAACAGGGGCAACAGGGGCAACAGGTGCTGCAACGGGTGCTGGCGGTGCAACCACCACTGGCGCCTCAACCACCGGTGCAACCTCTGCCGGAACTGCTGCAACCGGAGCGGGAACCTGTGCCAGCGCCGGCGCCGCAGCGACTGCAACCGGAGCAGGAGCAGCAGCCGGTACCGGTGCCAGAACTGCTGCAACCGGAGCAGGAACCGGTGCCGCCGCCACAGCAACAGGCGCTGCCACCGGCGCAGGCGCAACAGCCAGCGTCGCTATCCCCAGGTTGCTCGCATTGCCCGCACCCGAGGCATAAACCACGCCCTTGGCATCGACAGCTTTCCAGCTGACTTTCGCCTGGGGGCATTCCTGTCCGAGAATGAAAGGCAGCTTGCTCAACAGACCATTCAACGGCTTTTGATCATCCCAGGTGGGACGCTGCATGGTGATGGCGATTTCCGGCTGGCACCAGGTGGTGGCTTCGCCGTTGACGACAACGTGGATCTGCTCGGTTTTCGAGAAGGCAATCTCGTGTGCAAAAGCTTGCGGCGCAAGGCCGCAAGCACTCATCACAGCGAGCGCGAGTGCGCGGTTTTTCATGGAGATCCTTAAATGAGTTCCCAGGTGCCATTGGCTTGTTTGCAGAAAGTGTTCTGTTCCTGCTCGCTCTTGCCGTCAGCCGCTTTCAGGCTAACGGTGACCGGGCGGCAGGCAGTTTCTGCGGCGACCTGCTGGGTCGGCAGCGCCGGGATCGCGTCCAGGTCGAAGGCCTTGGTTTCGCTGTTGGCGGCCACGTCCATTTCGTCGAGGTTGGCCGCCGGTTTCACGCTGCGGACCACGGCTGCAGATTTGGGAGCGACCAGGTCTTTGTTGATGTAGCCCACGGTCACGCCCTTGCGGCCGACCAGAATCCAGTCACCGGTAGAACCCACTGCAGTGAACTCGGTACCGGCCTTGAGCCCCCCGACCTTCTCGGCCGTCTTGTTGGGCGCCGCCCGCACGTTGGAGCTACTCTTGGTCAGGTATTGCTCGTTGATGAGTTTCATCGACGGGACTGCGGCGATCTTTGGTGCGCGCTTCACTTCAACCGTCTTGGTCTCGGTGTACTCCTTGCCCTGGACGATCTGCGCGGTTGCGCCGGAATGGCCGGACGTCCAGGCCACTGCTTTACCCGAGTCATTGGCTGGCAGGCTCAAGGCTTCCTGGGTACGCAGTGCCAGGGCTTGTTTGTCCTGGTCGTCGAGCATCGAACCGATCTTGTTGCCGATGAAACCACCGATGGCGCTTGTCAGCAGAACAGCGACAACCTTGCCATTGCCGTTGCCGATAAAGGAGCCAACGACCGCGCCGGCAACCATGCCAACCGCAGTACCGGCCTGCTGCTTGTTGATGCCCAATTGCGCACAACCGGAGGCTGCGGCAATGGACACTGCGAGGGCGGCGACGACAAATTTTTTACGCACGGTGACACTCCCTTTTTCAGGTTCACTCTGCGTCAAGCAGAGGTTGGTGAGGATTTGATGCGGATGCCCGCGAGCGGCCATGGCGCTGATGCCGCGCCGGCGAATGGCTGGCGGGCGTTGGCCGGAGGCGGCCGAAGCTGTTAAGAACGGAGCTTTTTTTCGAGCAAAATGACTGCGCCGCCCTGTTCGGGAACAGGGCGTTTAACGTAGGGTGACGGAGCAAGCGGAAGGCACTGCAAACCACGGGTACGGCAGACATCCAACTGATCCTTGTCAGAAATGCAGACGTCAAACCCTGATCGATCGGGTTTGCGCCAGCAGATGTAGCATATTGCCATCTCGCCGACGTATGCACCAGCCACCCGTGCTAACCAACACGACAGAGCACATCGAACATGACTCAAAACATCTACGACGATCTCGGGTTTTTCCAGGCCTACAGCCAGTTGGGCCGCTCTGTCGGAGGCCTCGAGGCAGCACCGGAGTGGCCTGCCTTGAAGGCGCTGCTGCCCCCCATGAAAGGACTGAAGGTGGTGGACCTGGGCTGCGGTTATGGCTGGTTCAGTCGCTGGGCGAGTGATGAAGGCGCAGCCAGTGTGCTGGGGCTCGACCTCTCGGAAAAAATGCTCGAGCGGGCCCGTCAGACCAGCCCCAGCGCCGCCGTGCGATACGAGCGCGCCGACCTGGAACACCTCGACCTGCCGGCCGCGCAGTTCGATCTGGCCTACAGCTCGCTGGCGCTGCACTACATCAAGGATTTGCCAACGCTATTTGCCACGATTCACGCAGCGCTGAAACCGGGTTCGCGTTTCGTCTTCTCGATCGAACACCCCATATTCATGGCCCCGCGCAATCCCGGCTGGCTGACGGACAGCGACGGCCACAAGCGCTGGCCGGTAGATAGCTATCAACACGAAGGCGAACGCGTGACCAACTGGTTAGCCGATGGCGTGATAAAGCAACATCGAACGGTCGGCACCTTGCTGAATACTTTGATCGCCGCGGGATTCACCATCAGGCACGTTAACGAATGGGGTCCGAACGAAGCCGAAGTGGCGGCTCTACCCGCGCTGGCTGAGGAACGGGAGAGACCGATGATGATGCTGCTGAGTGTGGAGCGTTGATCACCTTTAAAAAACCCCTTCTGGAGGCTAACGGGTAGCGACAATAAACAATCGCGGAAACGGCAGCAGTACCGACCCATCCTCCAGCGCCGGATAAGCCTGCTCTACGCCCGCCAGATACGCCTGCAAAAACGTTTCGCGCTCGCGCTCATTCAGAGGTTCGAGAAACGGTCGCAACCCGCTGCCCTTGAACCACTCGACAATGCCCGAAGGCCCCGCAGCCAGAGGATGATGGTAAGTGGTAAGCCAGATGTCGACCCGCGAACAATGCGGGCGCAGCACGGAGTAATAATCGCTGGCGCTGGCGACCTCGGTGCGTTGCCCGGCAGCGCCGGACAATTTATTTGCCCAAGGCCCTGCAGCAGCCACCTCGCGCATCAAACGGTGAGATGGCTGGTTGAGTGTGTCCGGCATTTGTATCGCCAGACTGCCGCCCGGCGGCAATTTATCGACCAATGCGGGCAGCAATGAGGCGTGATCGGGCAACCACTGCAACACCGCGTTGGCGAAAATCACATCGAACGGACCGGTCTCGCTCCATTGATCAATATTGGAAACATCGAACCGCACCTGCGGCAAGCGCTTGCGTGCGGCTTCGATCATGTCGCTGGAACTGTCCAGCCCGCGCACTGTGGCGTGGGGAAACCGCTCCACCAGCAGCTCCGTGGAATTGCCCGGACCGCAGCCGATATCGATGGCCGAATGCACCTGCGCCGACGGTATAGCGGCCAGCAGGTCGCGGGCGGGACGGGTGCGCTCATCTTCAAAAGCGGTGTACTGCCTGGCAGACCAACTCATTGGGTTCTCCTGTCGATGCGAAGCGTTTTGCACACACTTGGCAGCCGCTGCGCATCAGCAAAATAGCACAGACCTACTTGTCCGCCGCCTGCTTGCCTATAGCGGTGCTTTTTTTTACGCACACAACATGTAAGCAGAATTTTCCGCACGCCGGCGCTGTCACAAATTCAGGCGCATCCCAATAAGGTATACGGCAATGAAATTCGCAAAAATCTCGCAGAAACTTGCCCTGTGGGCCGGCAGTCCCAAGACGTTCATGGGCGCTTTGATCCTGATATTTCTCTGGGGTTTGAGCGGACCGATTTTTGGTTACAACGACACCTGGCAGTTGATCATCAACACTTCCACCACCATCATCACGTTCCTCATGGTGTTCCTGATCCAGAACACGCAAAACCGCGACACCGACATTCTGCACCTGAAAATCGACGAATTGCTGCGGGTCAACAAGGAAGCGCATAACGCCATGCTGGGCCTCGAATTGCTCGATCTAAAACAACTGGAAGCCTTGCGCAAACACTATCGAGCCATGGGTGAAAAAGACGTGCAGGCTCTCGACGGACTGGCGACTGCGAGCAAACGCAAGCAGAACTTAAACGAATGCTGAGCAAAAAAACGGCGCCTGATTGGCGCCGTTTGTTGTTCGTTGTTCGTGGTTGATAGCTTTTATCGGCTGGCTTGCAGGGCCCTGGCCATCTGCAAATGATTCTGCAACTTGGGCAGAGTTTCTTCAGCAAATGCCTTGATTTGCGGCACATCCGTGGACTGCGCCTGTTGCTGCAGTTGCTGGATGGCTTCTTCGGTGGTTTTCACCTGGCTGGCTGCATAGGCCTGGTCGAACGAAGCGCCGTCCTGCACCTCAGGCATCAGGGTCTTGGCTTTATCCACCACCTCTTCACGCGGAGCCACTGGCAAGTCCAACTGCTTGGCGATTTTGGCCAGATGCTGGTTGGCCGTGGTGCGATCATTGATGACCACGATGGTGTAATCCTTGACCTCCTTGGATTCGGTTTTCTGGTGCGCCAAGCGGCTGGCTTCGATGTCGGCCATGCCTTTGGCAGACGCATCGTTGATGAATTCGGCAGGTGACTGGGCAAAGGCATGAGTAGCAAACAGCCCCAGTAACGTGGCAAAACTGATGGTGCGTAAACGGGTGGCCATCCGGCTCATGGTCGCGCCCTCCTCTTGAAAAATTCAAGCGCGAACTTGCGCTCACGCCTCTCGGTGATCATTGCGGCGGGCAGCAGCCCGCACCACATAGGAAGTTCAAGAGTTTGAAAGGTTTAGTAAAACTCACGCCAGTACGACGAACGGTGGCCCTGGTTCAGGCATCCAGGCGGCGGCGATCTCGACGTTTGGCGCCATACATCGCTTCGTCAGCATGCCGGAGCAACTGCGCCTCTTCGGTGCCGTGCTCAGGGTAATGTGCGATGCCAATGCTGGTTTGAATGGTCATGCCATGCCCGTCCAGTCGAAGCGGCTGAGCCAGCACCTGGCGGATCTTTGCGGCAACCTGTTCGGCGTCTTGCGCCGCATTGATGCGGTGCAGCAGCACGACGAACTCATCTCCGCCCATGCGTGCCACCGTGTCCGAATCAGTCACGCAACCTTTGATTCGATTGGCTACAGCCTGTAACAGCATGTCGCCGACGGCGTGACCGTGGGTGTCGTTGACTTCCTTGAAGCGATCGAGATCGACATACAGCAGGGCCATTCGACCGTCATCACGGTGCGCCGTTGCCAGCGAAGTTTTCAGGCGCTCGCGTAACAGGGTGCGGTTGGGTAACTGGGTCAGGGCATCATGCCGGGCCATGTGATGCAAACGCGCGTGCAGTTGCTTGCGCTCGATCGCTGTTGCAACCTGGGCGCAGACGAATTGCAGCAGTTCCTGGTCCTGTTCGGTGTAGCGCTGGCCGTCCGGGCCGCTTTTGACCAGCACGGCGCCGATGGTGCCGTTCTGCGAGCTCAACGGCACGCCCAGCCAGCAGGGTGAATGTTGGCTCGATACCAGCGCTTCGAAGCCCGCTGCCGCATGGTCGTGGCCTGGTGTCAGCAACATCGGCTGACCGCTGCGAATGACCTCCGTGCACAGACACCGGGTCACCGCTCCCGGCAGATCAGGCGCCCCCCCTGCTTCGTCAACGTGATAAGGAAAGTGCAACTGTGAGCCATGCTCGTCGCACAGGGCCACGGTGAAATTCAGCGCCGGCAGCCATTCCCCGATGATCAAGTGGATGCGCTCGAACAATGCCAGTAAATCTTCAGCGGCGTGGGCAGCCTCGGAAATCGCGTACAGCGCGGCTTGTCGGGACTCGGCCTGCTTGCGCCCGGTAATGTCCCGGGCCACAGCGATGCGCAGTTGATCGACTTCAGACCAGCGCGCAGACCAGAGAAGGTGCACGACGCGGCCATCCTTGCGCATGTAGCGATTTTCGAAGTTGAGTTTGGACTCGCCGTCCATGATTTCCCGCGCGGCGTCTAGGGTGCGCAACTGATCGGCGGGATGTACCAGATCGATCATTCTCTGGCCGATCAGTTCGTCGGCGGTATAGCCGAAAATCTGTTCGCAAGCCGCGCTGATAAATACGAAACGGCCTTGCTTGTCGACGGCGCAAACCGCGTCCAGCAGGAGATCGATGTAGCTCGCCAGAGGCGCGGAATTTCTGCTAGCCATGATACTCCGGCGATTCGCCTCAAGTCCTGTCAGTCACCAGCCCGGGCAATGCATGCGCCAGGGCGTTGATGGCGAAACCGATAAACATTACCCCGCACAGCCGGGTGATCAATAACTCATGACGTTGATACAAGATGCGCACCTGACGGGCACCGACGATGCCAATGAGGATAGCGTATGCAATCAGGCCACCGACGAAACTCAGCAGGATCAACCACGGTAGCATCGACCAGTTGAGCAATTCTGCCCGACTGGACAACAGCGCCGTGAACGTCGCAACCGCCACCGGATAAGCCTTGGGATTGGTCAGGCCGAACAGAATGCCATGCCAAAACGGCTGCCGCGCCGCGCCCTGGGGTACCTCGCCGCTGCCACGTTTGGCCCGCACTGCACGCCAGCCAAGCCAAAACAGATAAAGCCCGCTGAGCACACCCAGTACATCGAAGGCGGTGCTACCGATCTCCCGCGCACCCACAATAGCGATCAGTGCAGTACTGCACCAGACCACATCCCCGAGCAAATGCCCACACAAAAAACCAGCTCCCGCCCGCCGCCCACGCGCCGCACCGATGCCAAATACCGCCAACACCCCGGGCCCGGGTGTAATGCCGTATATAAAGCCAGAGGCGAGAACGGCCATTAGCAACGATGGGGTCATCGGCGAAATCCTTGTTAACGACGGGGTGACTGGACGCAAGTCTATCTCAGGTCTCGCCGACGCACTGATCGTCTCGAAACTGCATGCCCGCATGGGGCCGCTGGCGACAGGCTGCGAGGCGGGAGGTCAGATTGCCGACGTGGGCTTCAAGCTTATGGCCGTCCGGATCTAGAAAATAAAAGGATGCGCCTTCGCTGTGATTGTCGCGCCATTCCCCCACGCGCTCTGCTCGCAGATGTGCAACGAAATGCGGGAAGTCGACATCGCTGATCGAAAAGGCGTAATGGGTGTAGTCTGCGGCAGGTAGGGTACTGCGTAGCGGATCAAACGAGAGACACAGCCACAGGCCTGGCAACGAAAGATAAGCACCACGCTCCCATTCGGCTTCGAGCTGAAAATGCAGCGTGTCCCGGTAGAAAGCAAGGCTGCGTTTCAGGTCGGTGACGGCGAAGGTCAGGTGGTTGAGGCCGGTCAGCACATTTTTTCCTCACGAGTGCAACACGCTCACGTCTTGCGCACTATCCCCTCCCCAATCCGCCCATTCAACCAGTTCAACGCCTGATCACCGCCGCGCCGCATGTGCCACGCCAACACGAACGTAAATGACGGAATATGAAACGGTGGGGGGACCACCACCAGCGTCCGCTCATCAATGTCGCGCAACCCGCGGGAGGCCACGGTGAGAATCAGGTCTGTACCACTAATGATTTCCGGCGCCACGCTCCAGTGTGGCAGGCTGACCGCGATCCGGCGGCGCTCACGTAACACCGTTAGCGCACGTTCAATCTCCGGGGGGCCGCTGCCGCGCATTTCCAGCAGGACATGCGGGCGGGCCAGGTAGGTTGGCAGATCGAGGACGCCATCGGCGCCAAGACTCTCGCGGTCGACGAGACACGCGTAGCGTTCTTCGAAAAGCGGTGTGCTGCGCAGTTCGTTTGGCAGCTCTGGAAACACGCCCGCCGCCAGATCGATGTCGCCATTGAGCACGGCGTCGAGCATGCCTTCGCGGCTCCCGTGGCTGATCTGGAGGTCGATGCCTGGCGCGTCCCGCCGCAACGCGCGGATGAGCCCAGGCAATACGATGGCCGCCCCATAATCCGACATCGCCAGGCGAAAGGTGCGTTTGGCGGTACCCGGGTCGAAAGCGTTCGGCGCCAGCAGCGCTTGCACCTGTGCCAGCGCTTCGGCCAGCGGTGCGATCAGCTCAAGGGCGCGCGGGGTGGCAATCAGGCCGGCGCCTGCGCGCACCAGTAATGGGTCACCGAGCAAGTCGCGCAACCGGGCCAGGGCATGACTGACTGCCGGCTGGCTCAGGTGCAGGCGCTCGGCGGCGCGGGTGACATGCTGCTCGCTCAGTAGGGCCTCGAGAATCACCAGCAGGTTGAGGTCGATGCGCCTTAGATCATTCACCTGATGCATGTTCTTGATAGTAATTTGGAATTTAAATCTGTGCTACGAATACTCTAGAGTCCAGCAAAATTTGTTGGAGAATTGCTCATGAGTACGTTGCATTGGGCCGGCCTGTTATTGCTGGCCGTGATAGCCGGGGCAGTGGTGCCCTTCCAGAGTGCGATCAACGCAAACCTCACCCGCGGGTTGGGACATCCGCTATGGGCGACCCTGGCCTCGTTGGTGGTGAGCGTTCTGGTGTTGCTGCCTATTATCCTGGCGCTGCGCTTGCCCCTGCCGTCGCTCGCCTTCATCGCCAAGGCGCCGCTGTGGATGTGGGCAGGTGGCGCATTTGGGGTGTGCTTCATTTCATTGGCATTGATGCTACTGCCCAAGCTTGGGGCGTCGGGTTTTATTGCGCTGGCACTGGCGGGACAGGTGGTGGCTTCGCTGTTGCTGGATCACTTCGGCTGGTTCGGCTTGGTGGAACGACACATGACGCTGCCGCGGGTGATGGGGGCCGTGTTGCTGATTGCCGGGGTGGTGGTGATTCAGTTCAGCAGTACGCCGGCGAAAGCGCTGGTGACGGCCAGCTAAGGGCTATCTACGCACTGCGCGGACCCGCGTTTCTGTGAGCGAGCTTGCTCGCGATGGACTCGAATGCGCCACGCTCATTCACAAAGCCAGGTTCATCGTTATCGTCCATCGCGAGCTACAGGGTGCGGCACAACCTTGGCCGCAAAAGTACTTAAAACGCGCTGCGGAATATCTCCTCGATCTGGCGCTGATCTGCCGGCCTTGGGTTGGTCAGGCCGCAAGCATCTTTCAGGGCGTTGGTGGCCAGGATCGGGATGTCGCTGAGCTTCGCACCCAGGTCGCGCAGGCCAGCGGGAATCTCGACGTCCTGCGCCAGGGTGCGAATCGCAGCAATGGCGGCCTGGGCGCCCTCCTCCGGGCTGAAACCACGGGTATCGGCGCCCATGGCGTGGGCTACGTCGGTCAGGCGGTCGGCGCAGACCAGCGCGTTGAAACTCTGCACGTGAGGCAGCAGTACGGCGTTGCACACACCATGGGGCAGGTCGTAAAAACCACCCAACTGGTGCGCCATGGCGTGGACGAATCCCAGGGAAGCATTGTTGAACGCCATGCCCGCGAGGAACTGCGCGTAAGCCATGTTTTCCCGGGCCGCCAGGTCGCTGCCGTCGCGCACGGCCAGGCGCAGGTTATCGCTGATCAGGGCGACGGCTTTGAGCGCACAGGCATCGGTGATCGGGTTGGCGGCGGTCGACACGTAGGCTTCAATGGCGTGGGTCAGCGCATCCATTCCCGTGGCTGCGGTGAGGCTTTTGGGCATCGCGACCATCAGCACCGGGTCGTTGACTGACAGCAGCGGCGTGACGTTGCGGTCGACGATGGCCATTTTCACGTGACGGGATTCGTCGGTGATGATGCAGAAGCGGGTCATCTCGCTGGCGGTGCCGGCGGTGGTGTTGATGGCGATCAGCGGCAGTTGCGGCTGGCGGGATTGATCAACGCCTTCGTAGTCGCGGATCTGCCCGCCGTTGGTGGCGCACAGGGCGATACCCTTGGCGCAGTCATGAGGTGAACCGCCACCCAGGGACACCACGAAATCACACCGGCTTTCCTTGAGCAAGCCCAGGCCCAGTTCGACGTTGGCGATGCTTGGGTTCGGCTTGGCTCCGTCGAAGATCACCGACTCGATGTCCAACTGCGCCAGCTTTGCGGCAATCATGTCGGCGACGCCCGCCTTGGCCAGCCCGGTATCGGTGACGATCAGTGCCTTGCGAAACCCGTACTTGCCAATGGCAACCATGGCTTCGTCGAGGCAACCGATGCCCATGATGTTCACGGAGGGGATGAAAAATGTGCTGCTCATGAGTGAATCTCCTGACAAGGGCCGAACCGGTGGAGCCGATCGAGTGGGTACCCACAGGATCGACCCATTGGCGATGCACTAACTTGACCTGGCTCAACGTCGGGGCGTGATAAAGTCGCCGCCCATCCGACCTTTTGCTTCGAGACTTTCACCGCAATGACCGATTTCCAGGATGTTGATGCCCAACTTGAAGACTGGAATGCCTTGCGCGCCACCGCCTCGCTCGATGGCCTGCTGGTTGGCAATGGCGCCAGTCGCGCCGTGTGGGACGACTTCGGCTATGACTCGCTGTTTGAAAATGCCCGCACCGTTGAAGAAAAGCCCTTGAGCCAATCCGAGCTGAGCGTATTCGACGCGTTGCAGACCCGCAGTTTCGAGCAGGTACTCAGTGCACTGAAGACCACCAGCCGGGTGAATAAGGCCCTGGCCGTGAGCTCCGCCGCTCCGCGCAATCGCTACTACGCGATCAAGGAAGCACTGATCAACACCGTGCACGCGGTGCATATTCCCTGGCGGTTGGTCGTGCCTGCGACACTGGCTGCCATCAGTCAGGAGCTGGGCCGATATCGGACGGTATTCACCACCAATTATGATCTGCTCAACCACTGGGCGATCCAGCACCAACCAGACGCGATCAGCGACCTGTTCCAGGGCGCCGAGCCACGCTTTGACCTGAGCACCACTGTGGCCGACAGAACCCGCTTGCTGTACCTGCACGGCGGCCTGCACCTGGTGCGCAACCAGGACGGTACCGCACGCAAATTGATGACGACCGAAGGCACGTTGCTGGGGAGTTTCGCCATCAACAACACGATAAAGACCCTTGATGATGTGCCACTGTTCGTCAACGAGGGCCTGTCCCAGGACAAGCTCAGGACCATCCGCAGCTCGGACTACCTGTCGTTCTGCTATGACCAACTGCTGGGGCATGGCGAGGGCTTGTGCATCTTTGGCCATGCTTTGGGCGAGCAGGACAACCACCTCATCCAGGCGCTACGCCAGGCGCAACCGAAGGTGGTGGCGATTTCGATCTATCCGCGCAGCAAGGCGTTTATCCAGCATCAGAAGCGCCATTACTCGAAGGTGTTCGAGGGAACCGGCTCGGAGTTGCGTTTTTTTGATTCGAAAACCCATGCATTAGGCAGCCCGAAGCTTACCGTCCCGGTCGAGGTTTAGCGGCAACGCGGCTTACGCCCTCGCGTGCGGGCTCACTTGCATGTATAGGCCTGAAGGAGTGGGCGGGACCGGGCAGGCAACGGGTGATCCACGGTTGCCGGCATTTACGCTGGGTGAGGCGGGTATCAGCCCATTGCAGGATCGGTGAAAAGCACTGCATTGAACTGTTGGTACACCCGCTCTCACAGGAAGTATTTGTGCTGGTCTTGAAAGGTATATTCAGAGCACCGGCAAAGTCTTGTCCTTGATCACCGTGGTCGGGCCATTGACCTTGACGCTGGCGATGCCTTTTTCCAGTGCGGAGGCGTTGGCATAGGATTCGCTGCTGCCGATGACCTCGTGATTGCCGGCCTTGAGGTTGAAGTAAGGATGACCGTCTTTGGTGGTTTTCTTTTCGTAGCGTTCGTCCAGCGGGCTGTTGCTTTGCACCGCCGCAATGCCTTTGTCGGCAGCGGCGCGAGTGGTGTATAGCTCGCTGACCAGAATGGTTTCAGCGTTGGCGGCCTTCAGTACAAACTTGAACTGACCGTTGCTGCTTTTGCTCACTTCGTACCATCCGGACATGCTGGTTCTCCTGGGCGATTAAAAGGTTTCGCGCTTCAGAGTAAAGACCAGCAGAGTATCTTTGTCGCCTGCTCGCGATGGGCGCGACACGGTCTGCGCTACTTCGCAGCCGTGCGCACCACCGATAATTCCGGCGCCTGCCCCCTCCGCTGACTCAGGTACCGCGTACAACTCACCCGCAGAAACGAAGCAAAATTCACCACCTCGCCGCGATAGTCCATCACTTCTTCATACAGCTTGGCGATCAACTGGTTGGTGGTCATGCCATCGACTTCGGCGATTTCGCCAAGGATGTCCCAGAACTGGTTTTCCAGGCGCAAAGTGGTCACCACCCCGCAAATGCGCAGCGAGCGGGAGCGCGATTCATAGAGGATCGGATCGGCTTTGACGTAGAGCTCGCACATTGGGATATCCTCGTTACAGCGTGATTTTGGTACCCAGCAACCCGAGAAAGCCCGCGAGCCAGTTCGGGTGCGCTGGCCAGGCCGGCGCGGTGGCCAGATTGCCTTGAACGTGGCCCTGCGTCACCGGAATATCGATGAACGTACCACCCGCAAGGCGCACTTCCGGGGCACAGGCCGGGTAGGCGCTGCACTCGCGACCGTCGAGAACCCCGGCGGCCGCCAGCAGTTGTGCACCGTGGCACACGGCAGCGATCGGCTTGCCGGCCTGGTCGAACGCTCGCACCAGATCCAGGACCTGTTCATTGAGGCGCAGATATTCCGGTGCGCGGCCGCCGGGAATCACCAGCGCGTCGTAGTCTTGTGCCCTGACCTGGGCGAAGTCGAAGTTCAGGGCGAACAGGTGACCAGGTTTTTCACTGTAGGTCTGGTCGCCTTCGAAGTCATGAATCGCTGTACGCACGGTCTGGCCTGCGGCCTTGTCCGGGCACACCGCATGCACCGTGTGGCCGACCATCAGCAATGCCTGGAACGGCACCATCACTTCGTAATCTTCGACGTAATCGCCGACCAGCAGCAGGATTTTCTTGGCAGCCATGGGAGCTCTCCTTTGGCAGTACAGGGGAGTATTGAAGGTAGTCTTTATCTGTGGGGGTGGGTAATAGCCTGCTATTACGCCCAGGAGTTGATATGGGTTGTTCCCGGCCTAACTGCGGTTGCGGTTGCATGCGAACAGCGTAGCCTGCGATTTTTTGGCGGTGTTGGAGAGGACATCGCCACCTTCGGAAGCTCCTACGTTCGGGCATTCGCCGAACTGTACGCCCAATTCTGCGCCAATCTGTAGCAGCCCAGGCACTGAGGTTTGTGGCTAGATGAAGCCACGTCCATAACCTCCAATCCTGGTCCACCATCATGTCCTCGCGCGAAAACACCGGCATGGCCCTAGGCCTGCTTGGCGTAGTGATCTTCAGCCTCACTCTGCCCTTCACACGGATCGTCGTGCAGGAAATTCATCCATTGCTCAACGGCCTGGGCCGAGCGCTGTTTGCCGCCATACCGGCGGCGCTGCTTCTGCTGTGGCGGCGGGAGAAATGGCCAACCTGGAAACAGGTCAAAGGCCTGACACTGGTGATCGCCGGGGTGATTCTCGGCTTTCCGGTGCTATCCGCGTGGGCCATGCAAACGTTGCCGGCTTCCCATGGGGCGCTGGTCAACGGCCTGCAACCCTTGTGCGTTGCGCTGTACGCCGCCTGGTTGTCCCATGAGCGGCCGTCCAAAGCTTTCTGGGCCTATGCCGCGCTGGGCAGCGCACTGGTGCTCGGGTATGCATTGATCAGCGGCGCGGGCACCATCCAGGCCGGTGATTTACTGATGCTGGGTGCGATTGCCGTGGGCGGCCTGGGGTATGCGGAGGGTGGTCGGCTGGCCAGGGAAATGGGCGGCTGGCAAGTGATCTGCTGGGCGCTGGTGCTGTCGACGCCGCTGTTGATCGGGCCAGTGTTTTATCTGGCACTGCAACATCAGGGCGAGATTTCCACCAGGACTTGGTGGGCCTTCGGCTACGTTTCACTCTTTTCGCAGTTCATCGGCTTTTTCGCCTGGTATGCCGGGCTGGCGATGGGCGGAATAGCCCGGGTCAGTCAGATCCAGTTGCTGCAGATTTTTTTCACCATTGCGTTTTCTGCGTTGTTCTTCGGCGAACATATCGAGCCGATAACCTGGCTGTTTGCTGGCGGGGTGATTGTGACGGTGATGCTCGGACGAAAGACTGCAGTCAAACCTGCCCGCATTGCCACCTCATGACACCCCGCTGCCCCTGCAGGAGCAAAGCTTACTCCCAGGGTCAGAGGTAGCCATCAGCCCGCAGCAAGGTTTCCAGGCAGTGCTCGCTGATGTGATAGAAATCCTTCAACTCCTGGATTTTCACCAGCATCTGCGCCGGATCCACCGGCTCGGCGCGCTTAACGGCCAGGATCATCTTGTTCTTGTTGGTGTGGTCCAGTGAGATGAACTCGAACACCTTGGTCTCGTAGCCGCAGGCTTCCAGGAACAGCGCACGTAGGCTGTCGGTGACCATTTCAGCCTGCTGCCCCAGATGCAGGCCGTATTGCAGCATCGGCTTGAGCAGTGCGGGGCTCTGGATCTGCAAGCGGATCTGTTTGTGGCAGCACGGCGAGCACATGATGATCGAGGCGCCGGAACGAATGCCGGTATGGATCGCATAGTCGGTGGCGATGTCGCAGGCGTGCAACGCGATCATTACATCCAGTTCGCTCGGAGCCACGCTGCGCACATCACCACACTTGAACGCCAGCCCCGGGTGCTCCAGCTTGGCAGCAGCGGCATTGCACAGGGTCACCATGTCTTCACGCAACTCGACCCCCGTCACTTCACCCTCGGCGTTCAGGGTGTTGCGCAGGTAATCGTGAATCGCAAACGTCAGGTAGCCTTTGCCGGAGCCAAAGTCGGCGACCCGCACCGGTTTATCCAGCGCCAGGGGCGATGTGGTGAGCGCATGGCTGAACACTTCGATGAACTTGTTGATCTGCTTCCACTTGCGCGACATCGCCGGGATGAGCTCGTGCTTTGCGTTGGTCACTCCGAGGTCGGCGAGGAACGGTCGGCTAAGGTCCAGAAAACGGTTTTTCTCACGGTTGTGGTCGGCAGATGGCACTTCGCGCAATTGCTGAGGCTTGCTCTTGAACAGCGAACTCTTGCCCTTCTTACTGTATTCGAGCTGGGCTTCGTCAGTCAGCGACAGCAAGTGCGCATTCTTGAACGAGACCGGCAGCAACGCGCCAATGCTGGCCACGCCCTCCGCCAACGCCAGGTTCTTGGTGATATCGCGGGTCTTGTAGCGGTACACAAAGGACAGGCAAGGCTGATCCTTCACCGTCAACTGCTTGATGATCAGGCGCTGCAAATCCGGCTCGTCACCGACGTACTTGGCCAGTACCAACTTGATGAACGCATTCTGCTCGAGGCTCGATCGCAACAGATCGATGAACTGTGCGTGGTGATCCGGCGCGAGGCTGGCTGGGGTGGCAACAATGGACATGGCAGAAACGGCCTCGGGCGGAGCGAAACAGGGAGTGCCGGTATTTTAAGGGGGATGGCCGCTTTGGGCACGGGCTTATTTGCCACAGGTCCTGGTAGCGAGGCCAGGACCCCTGGTTTACGCGGCTGTCTCAGGGTTCGACCAGCCGCAGTTTACGATTGATCGGCGCGTTGATGACGTATTTGACGATCAACCCCACCGGCACCGCCCACGTCAGGCCATTGGCCGGATCGGTGACCACGGCAATGGTTTCCGTGCTGGCAGCGATGTCCAGGCGACGGCGATCATTACAGGATTTGAGTATTCCGTAGGCATGACTGACCAGTTTTTCCGCCAGGTACATGGGTACATCCAGGTCTTGCAGGTGTTTTACGGCACGACAAAACAACACCTGATCATCGTTCAAGGCCTGGCTTTCATGGCGAGCGAGAAACGCTCCGGCAATGTCCAGCAGATCCTTATTCATTTCGAAATAATCATCATCTACGTTCATTCTCCTCTTTCCGCCGGCGGCTCAACCGGCACCATGGGGCGGGCTGCACTGCGCAAGTCAGAACCGGCGGAGGGCAGGCGCACCGCAGGATTGGGCATTCCGCTTGGGGACAGTTCATGGGTCATTTCAAACTCAGCGCGAACCGACCATCCGCAGGCTTCCGAGGTGCATTGCAAATAGGCGATCCGCAGGAAAATATGTCTCCCTTCGCTAGTGCGGATGCGCATCCGGCTGAGGCAATGCGGGCAGACCATTTTATAGGTACTCACGATTGGCTCCCCGAAGTCAGCTGGTGGTAATCAACTGGAGCAAAAGCAATACTGCCGGATGCATTGATCGCATTACTGCGGTCATGGGTTAAACGTTTGCCAGACGCAAAGAAGGGCGACGCGCAGCCGCGCAGCGGGTACAAGCTAAGCTTGTAGGAAATCACCCTGATACCATTAGGAAGTTTCGACATCGTACTCTTCTGATTCATAGTTGCAGTCTGATTACTCACAAGATAAAAACAACTCAATACGCATACGTTAATTACTAGAAATGCATATGTCAAAAGCCAGAGGCTCCAATTGCGTAACAAAAAATCCCAAGCCGTTCTGGCGCGCCTGAAGCAAATCACCGGCACCAAGACCGATGCAGCACTGTCTTCGGCGCTAAAGATCAGCCCTCAGACCCTTAGCAGTTGGAAAGGAAGAGACAGCACGCCATACTCAATATGCATAGATATAGCTCGAACCAAGGGCATTTCCCTCGATTGGCTGCTGCTCGGTGAAGGGCCGATGTTGCGACAATTACCAAACGATACCCGTGACGACACTTCAGAACGGACCCTGCAGGAAAGTACCGTGCTGGCGCTCTGGCGACGGCTCAAGGAAGAGGACCGTGTGGTCGTTCAGAGCGTATTGGAAGACAAACGCCGTTTGCGGGACCTTGAACTTAAACTGGAGCAAATGTCGGCAAACCTGTCCGCGCTGCAGCAATCTGACCAAGGGTAAGAGCAGGAATGACGCTATTTCACAGCACGCCACAGCACCATGATGTTGCCGCCACTACGGATAATGAGGGCGCAGGCGAGGACACTCACACCTGCATGCCAGGGACTGACCGACGCTGCCGTCAGGAGCAGGTCCATGCCGGCAAGGCAAAACGCGCCTCCGCACAGACTGTTCATTAGTCCATTACGCCGCCAGTTGCTCCCCTCATCCCGTCGGTAACAGGCCAGCCTCAGCGCGCTAAGCAAATGGGCAATGGCTGTTATGAACACCAGGAGCATCGACACATTCCCCATCATCCTCGCCCCCTCAGATGTCGAATGATCTCGCCGATGCCGGCGCCATCAATCCACTGCATGAGCTTGATGCTGACAGGAATAACAATTAGCGCGCAGATAAACGCCGTTACTCCGCCCGTCAGGGAAGGCACCAGCGGCAACGCTACGGGGGTGAACAGGTAGCCGACACCGGCTGACAGCAGCAGAGAACCCATGCGCTGCCAGGCCTTGAAGTTGACCCGGGTCGTAGTGACCAGCCAGGCGCCGAGCGCTGCGCCGAACAACGCCTCCCCGTCAATCAACGGCAGCGTGCCGATCCCCAGCCCCAACAGCAGGCCACTAATACTGTTGTAGGTCGAATCAGCCATGTTCATGCGCGCCTCCAGGGTTGCTTGTGGCAACCGTGATCACTCCAGTCTCAATGGCTTTGTACAAGGCAGCCACGCGCGAATGCACGGCGAACTTGCGACGGATGTTGGTGAAGTGAAAATTAACCGTGGACACCGAGCAATTCTGGATCCGGGCAATCTCCCAGGACGTCTTCCCGTGGAAGCACCATTGCAGGATTTGTGTTTCTTTGGCCGTCAGTCGGGCAGGCAGTTGCCCGGCGGCACTGTGTACCCCTTGAGTGACAGAGTTGAGCGGTTGATGTGCTGACATGACAAGAACTCCCTCCTGGTCAGAACACCCGATACCGGGCGTTCGCTATTGGAGAGAGATGTTGAAGACAAGCCGGAATCCGAACAATGCGCAGCGCTTGTAGCGCCGCGTCACACAATCAAGGGAAAAATCTAACCCAATACCACCAGGCGATTGGGCAACTCGTTCCTGGCATGGGTAACCGGTACATGCACCTTGAGCAATTCGCCACAGGCTTCGATGCAGGTCACAAACCCCTGCAATGTCTGCCCCAGTTTCACCTGCCGGGTAAACGCCGAGACAATCGCCTCCCAATTCTTGTCGTCCAGGCGACTGGAGATCCCTTCGTCCACCAGGATTTCCACATAGCGCTCGGCTTCGCAGACGAAAATCAGCATGCCGGTGCTGCCCACCGTGTGGTGCAGGTTTTGCTCGAGAAACTGCCGGCGCGCCAGGTTCGATGCGCGCCAGTGCCGCACCGATCGCGGGATCAGGTGGGTGGTGATGCGCGGGATGCGAAACAACAGGCACAGCACGACAAAACTGGCCCATTGCACCAGCAACAGGCTGTGCAGGGTCAGCCAGCCGGTCAGGTAATGCATGACACCCGGCACCACCAGCGCCAACAAGCTGGCCCACAGCAGTGGAATGTAGGCGTAGTCGTCAGCACGAGCGGCGAGCACGGTGACCAGTTCGGCGTCGGTATCGCGCTCCACCCGGGCGATCGCTTCGGCGACCTTGCGCTGTTCGTGTTCATTCAGTAGTGCCATATCAGAAACGCTCGCTCACTTATTGTCATCACCAGCCGCCCGACGAACCACCGCCCCCGAAACTGCCCCCACCACCACTGAAGCCACCGCCGCCACCGCCACCGAATCCGCCACCGCCAAAACCGCCGCCCGAACCGCCTCGCCCACCGCCGCCACTGGGCAGAATGCCGAGCATCTGGCAGACGAACACGGTCAGGATGAACAACATGACGAGGAAGACGAACACACCGGGATGCCGAGACAGGAAATCGGCGCCCTGATCCGCGCGAGGCTCGTAGACCGTGGACGGCTCGTCCAGCGGATTGCCGCCCAGCACCACCAGCATGGCTGCAACACCGTCGCTGATGCCCTTGGTGAAATTGCCGGTCTTGAACGATGGCGTGATCACCTGATTGATAATCACCGAACTCTGCGCATCGGTTAGGCGATCTTCCAGCCCGTAGCCGACTTCGATCCGCAACCGTCGATCATCCCGGGCCACGATCAGTAGCGCGCCGTTGTTCTTGTCCTTCTGGCCGATGCCCCAATACCGACCCAGTTGATAGCCGAAGTCGGCAATGTCCGTGCCCTGCAAATCCGCCACGGTGACCACTACCAGCTGTTCACCGGTGGCTTTTTCGTGGGCCTGGAGCTGCTGGGCCAGTTGCTCGCGAACCGCGGGCTCGATCATCTGGGCGTTATCAACCACCCGCCCGGTCAGTTGGGGAAACTTCAACTCGGCCTGGGCCGCCACGGCAAAAACCCAAAGCAGCAGCACCAGACCCACTCTCAACACGCGCATTGGCAACCTCATCCGTGGTAATGCAGCCCGATCAGAACTTCACTTGAGGGGCTTTATCGGCATCGGGGCTGGTCGCCTCGAAGGTTTCACGCACAGGCAGATCGCTGTACATCACACTGTGCCAGAGGCGCCCAGGGAAAGTGCGGATCTCGGTGTTGTATTTTTGCACCGCCAGGATGAAATCCCGACGCGCGACGGCGATCCGGTTTTCGGTGCCTTCGAGTTGCGACTGCAGCGCGAGGAAATTCTGGTTGGCCTTGAGGTCCGGATAACGCTCGGACACCACCATCAGACGACTGAGCGCACCGGTCAACTGATCCTGGGCCTGCTGGAACTGCTTGAGCTTTTGCGGGTTGTCGAGGGTGCTGGCATCGACCTGGATCGAAGTCGCCTTGGCCCTGGCTTCGATGACTGCCGTGAGGGTTTCTTCCTCATGTTTGGCGTAGCCCTTGACCGTTTCCACCAGGTTGGGGATAAGGTCGGCACGGCGTTGGTACTGGTTCTGCACCTGACCCCAGGTTGCCTTGGCCTGTTCGTCGAGGGTTGGAATATTATTGATGCCGCAGCCGGCCAACAGCGTGGTCAGCAACATCAAGGCGGCCACCTGCAGGCTCGACCGATAGTGGTGTCTTACGTTCATCTGCTTGACGCTCCCTTGCACATTCCGTTGAAAAAACAACCTGCGAACTTTGAACACGGCTCTTGGGGCATAATCGGCGCCGCCACTGGATTGCATCCTGCCGATGGGCTAAAAGATGCTCCAGGATTAAAACAGTTCAGAAGTTTGCTGCATTTACTTGAACAACAATAGTCGCTCCCTCAATTTTGGCTGACCGGCGCGAAGTCACCGCGGCTCAGGCTTTCGAGAAAACAATTCATGAAGAAGCTGTGTTTGCTGGGCCTGTTCGTCAGCCTGGCCAGTCATAACGTACTGGCCGCCACGACGCCCGCACCCCTGGAAAACAAGGATGCCTTCATCAGTAATCTGATGAAGCAGATGACCCTCGATGAAAAAATCGGCCAACTGCGCCTGATCAGTATCGGCCCGGAAATGCCCCGCGAGTTGATCCGCAAGGAAATTGCAGCCGGCAACATCGGCGGCACGTTCAACTCGATCACCCGCCCGGAAAACCGTCCAATGCAGGACGCGGCGATGCGCAGCCGGTTAAAGATCCCGATGTTCTTCGCCTATGACGTGATCCACGGCCACCGTACGATTTTTCCGATTCCGCTGGCCCTGGCGTCGAGCTGGGACATGGACGCCATCGGCCTGTCCGGGCGCATTGCCGCCAAAGAGGCCGCCGCAGACAGCCTCGACATCACCTTCGCGCCGATGGTCGACATCTCCCGCGACCCGCGCTGGGGCCGCACTTCCGAAGGCTTCGGCGAAGACACCTATCTGGTGTCGCGCATCGCCGGGGTCATGGTCAAGGCGTTCCAGGGAGCCGGCGCGAATGCGGCCGACAGCATCATGGCCAGCGTCAAGCACTTTGCCTTGTATGGCGCGGTAGAGGGCGGTCGCGACTACAACGTCGTCGACATGAGCCCGGTCAAGATGTACCAGGACTACCTGCCGCCGTACCGCGCAGCGATCGACGCCGGCGCTGGCGGGGTCATGGTGGCGTTGAACTCGATCAATGGCGTGCCGGCCACCGCCAACACCTGGCTGATGAATGACCTGCTGCGCAAGGACTGGGGCTTCAAAGGCCTGGCAGTCAGCGACCACGGGGCGATTTTCGAGCTGATCAAGCACGGCGTTGCTCGCGATGGCCGTGAAGCGGCGAAGCTGGCGATCAAGGCCGGCATCCACATGAGCATGAATGACACCCTCTACGGCAAGGAACTGCCGGGGCTGCTGAAGGCTGGCGAGATCGAGCAGAGCGACATCGACAACGCCGTGCGGGCAGTGCTCGACGCCAAGTACGACATGGGCCTGTTCAAGGACCCTTACCTGCGCATCGGCAAGGCTGAGGACGACCCAACCGACACCTACGCCGAGAGCCGCCTGCACCGTGCCGAAGCCCGTGATGTGGCGCGTCGCAGCCTGGTGCTGCTGAAAAACCAGAACGAGACCCTGCCACTGAAGAAAACCTCGAAGGTCGCCCTGGTCGGTCCTTTGGCCAAGGCGCCGATTGACATGATGGGTAGTTGGGCGGCCGCCGGTAAACCCGCGCAATCGGTGACCCTGTTCGACGGTATGAACGCGGCCATGGCCGACAAGTCGACCCTGATCTACGCCCGTGGTGCCAACATCACCAACGACAAGAAGGTCCTGGATTACCTGAACTTCCTCAACTTCGACGCACCAGAAGTGGTGGATGATCCGCGCTCTGCCCAAGTGTTGATCGACGAAGCCGTCAAAGCGGCCAAGGATGCCGATGTAGTGGTGGCGGCGGTGGGCGAATCGCGCGGCATGTCCCACGAATCTTCCAGCCGCACGGACCTGAACATCCCCGCCAGCCAGCGCGAGCTGATCAAGGCCCTCAAAGCCACTGGCAAGCCATTGGTACTGGTGCTGATGAACGGCCGTCCGCTGTCGATCCTGGAAGAAAAGGAGCAGGCCGATGCGATTCTGGAAACCTGGTTCAGCGGCACCGAAGGTGGCAATGCCATCGCCGACGTGCTGTTCGGCGACTACAACCCGTCGGGCAAGCTGCCCCTGACCTTCGTGCGTTCGGTAGGCCAGATTCCGACTTACTACAACCACCTGAGCATTGGCCGGCCATTCACCCCAGGCAAGCCCGGCAACTACACCTCACAGTACTTCGACGACACCACCGGCCCTCTGTTTCCATTCGGTTTTGGCTTGAGCTACACAGATTTCAGCCTGAGCGACATGGCGTTGTCATCGACCACGCTGAACAAGACCGGCAAGCTGGATGCCAGTGTCATGCTGAAAAACACTGGCAAGCGTGATGGCGAGACCGTGGTGCAGCTGTACATCCAGGACGTGACCGGCTCGATGATCCGGCCAGTGAAGGAGCTGAAGAACTTCCAGAAAATCATGCTCAAGGCCGGCGAACAAAAAGTCGTGCACTTCACCATCACCGAGGATGACCTGAAGTTCTTTAACACCCAACTCAAGTATGTGGCCGAACCTGGCACGTTCAACGTGCAGATCGGCCTGGACTCCCAGGATGTGACGCAACAGAGTTTTGAACTGCTGTAACCCTGGCAAGAAGCAAAAGATCGCAGCCTTCAGCAGCGCCTACACATTTTTGTGTACACCCGTAGGAGCTGCCGAAGGCTCGGCCCGCGTTCGGACGATCTTTTGATCTAAAAAAACTACCCTCTGCGATCCAACAGATTCACCACCAACCGATCCACCCATCCCCAAACCCGCTGCTTCACCCGCCGCCACAGTGGCCTGCGCTGCCAGGCCTCCAGGCTAATTTCCTGGCTCAAGGCAAAATCCTTCTCGAAACTGGCAACCACGGCTCGGGTCAACCCGGGGTCCAGGGCTTCAAGGTTGGCTTCCAGGTTGAACCGCAAATTCCAGTGGTCGAAATTACACGAGCCGATGCTTACCCATTCATCAACGACGACCATTTTCAAGTGCAGGAAACACGGCCGGTACTCGAAGATCTTCACTCCGGACTTGAGCAACCTGGGGTAATAACGATGCCCGGCGTACCGTACCGACGGGTGATCGGTGCGCGGGCCGGTCAGCAGCAGCCGCACATCGATCCCTCGCGAGGCGGCACGACGCAGTGAGCGACGGACTTTCCAGGTCGGCAGGAAATAGGGAGTGGCAAGCCAGATGCGTTTCTGCCCGCTGTTCAGCGCGCGGATCAGCGATTGCAGAATGTCGCGGTGCTGGCGGGCGTCCGCGTACGCCACCCGCCCCATGCCTTCTCCCGTGGAAGGCACTCGCGGCAGGCGCGGCAAGCCGAAATGCGCGGCGGGTTTCCAGGCGCGGCGATACCGGTTGGCGATCCATTGTCGGTCGAACAGCAACTGCCAGTCGACCACCAGGGGACCGGAAATCTCCACCATCACCTCGTGCCACTCGCTGACGTCCTCGCCCGGGTTCCAGAACTCATCGGTGACGCCCATGCCGCCGACCACCGCCAGTCTCTGGTCGACCAATAGCAGCTTGCGGTGGTCGCGATAGAAGTTGCTCACCCAGCGCCGCCAACTCAAGCGGTTATAAAAGCGCAACTCAACGCCTGAGGACATCAGACGCTGACGCAGGGCGCGGGTAAAAGCGAGGCTACCGTAGTCATCGAACAGGCAGCGCACACGCACCCCGCGCTCGGAGGCCTGGGTCAACGCCTGCACCAAGGCCTCCGCGCAGGCGCCCGCCTCCACCAGGTAAAGTTCCAGTCCGACCTGTTCTTCGGCGCGGGCAATTGCCACCAGCATTCGCGGGAAGAACTGCGGACCATCGATCAGCAGCTCGAAGCTGTTGCCTTCACGCCAGGGAAAGATCGCACCGGCCATGGCGATCAGCGCGCCGTGAAGATCAGTACCGCACCCACCGGCACCGACAGGCTGATGGCCGACAAACCGGCCACCTTGCGCAAGCTTTCAAGGCCAGGCGCCAGGTCGAAGTCTGCGGCATTGATGATCAGCGGCTCGAGGGTCACTACTTGGAAGCGCCGATCATCGAGCCGAGTCGCCAACAGCTCGGCGTTGTAGTCGTGCATCTTGCCGTGCAGGTTGACGGTCACCGGCAAGCGCAATTCCAGTTGCGCACCTGGGGCAAGGTCGTTGATCGGGCGCAAGTCGATCTGCGCGCTGATCAGGGCTTCAGGGAAGGTCTGGATCTCAAACAGCTCCTTGCGCATGCGCTCATCGCGCAGGGGGATGCCGCTGTTCACTGATTCCAGCTCGACTTCCACCTCGGCCAGGCCCTTGGGACTGACCTTGCCGTGCAACACCAGGAAGCGCTGTACTTCGGAAATATTGGCGTTTTTAGTGCTGATGAACGACAGCCGCGAGGACTCGCCATCGAGGTACCAGTTGGCCTGGGCCGACGCAGTAGCACCGACCAGCAGCAGGAAAACGAAGGTTTTGCAAAGGGGCCGTTTGAACATAAAGACTCGTGGGGCAGATAAACTTGAGCGAACATTAACCGCCCCTGAACCAATTGCATACAGCCAGGCGGCAGGCTCACATCACAGGGGATCTGCGCTGCATGGGTCCCCTGTGGGAGCGGTCTTGTCCGCAATAGCGGTGGGTCAATTGACACAGATATGGAATGTGGCGCCCCTTCGCGGGGCAAGACCGCTCCCACAGGGCTTCGCCAGCAGCAGGTGCAGTCTTCAAGGAATCAGGCGACAGCCCTGGTGTTTGCCGAGCCATTGCGCGCGGCTACTGCGGCCCATGCCGCTGACGGTAATAAGCTTGCTGGCGGAGTCATCAGCAAAATAGGTGGTGGGTAGCCACTGCTTCACATAGCTGTGGCAGTACTCGGCGGGGTTGTTCATCACGTACCGGCACGAGCAATACTCCTTCGCCGTGTAGGCGCTGATGATGTCCGCAAAAGACCACAGTGCAACGCGCTCCTGCCAGATCCAGCCAAGCAGGGCGAGCAGCACCATCAACCAAAGCGTCGTGAGAGGCCGGCGCCGAACAAAGTTGCGGCGGGTCATGGCTGCACCTGCCCGGCGACTGCCTGGCGCACAAGTTTGAGCAATGTGTTGTGGTTATAGCGGCCATCGCGATCATCACCGTAGCGCACAATCACCAGGTGCTCGCTGGGGATCACGTACATTGCCTGGCCCCAATGGCCCAGTGCCGCGAAGGTATCGGCAGGCGCATCAGGCCAGGGTGAAGCGGCTCCATCGACGGCGCGGTTTAGCCACCAATGCCCGCCCGGGACAGTGACGTCCTGATTCGCCTTGTAGTGCGTGAAAGGCTCACGATTGAAAGCAACCCAGTCCTTGGGCAGCAATTGCCGATCGCCCCAGCGTCCGTCGCGCGCCATCAACAGGCCGATTCGTGCCAGGTCGCGGGCGGTGAGGTAGGCGTAGGAAGACGCGACAAACGTACCACTGGCATCGGTCTCCCAGGTCGCGTGGTGAATGCCCAGCGGTTCGAACAAGGCTGTCCATGGATAATCCGCATAACGCGCCGGCCCGACGATGCCTCTCAACGCAGCAGACAGCAGATTGCTGTCGCCACTGGAATAACGAAACACTTGGCCTGGCTCGGCGTACGCGTCATGGGCGGCAGTGAACGCGGCCATGTCCAAGTGGCCGCGGGTATATAGCATCGCGACTACGGAGGACTTCAGCGGGGCGTACTCGTAATCTTCCTGCCAGTCGAGACCGGAGGCCCAGTGCAGCAGGTCGGCCATGGTTATTGCCGGATATTTTCCCAGCGCCGGATAGAATTTCAGCACCGGGTCCGAAAGCCTGAACAAACCTTCGCCATAAGCCACACCCAGGACCGCCGCCATGAGGCTCTTGCTGATCGACCAGGTCAGGTGCGGGGTGTCGGCAGTGGTCGGCGCGCTGTAGCGCTCGTAGATCAGTTGACCATCGCGGATCACCAGCAAGGCATCGGTGCGGATGCCTGCTCGGGTGGTGTCGTCTCTCGATGCAAAGGCGTAAGCCTCCAGCGTCTGGAGCGTCGGACCCGAAATGACCGGACCAGTTGACCAATGCTCCGCCGGCCAGTTGTCGGCGTGAGCCGTAAAGCTGAGCAGGAGCATGAAACAGAAGAACAAGCCTTTGGGCATGGCGGGGGCTCGGAGGGTTGCACCTGGTGAGCCTAGCCAAGGTTGATGACAGTTTTGGAGTATGCGTAAATCGAAACGGGGCCACTCAATCCAATGCAAATCCTGCCAACGCCTTCGCCAACCGTTTGCCCCGCGCCACCGCCGCCAGCCCCATCACCGTTTGATCGCGCTGCCACATCGCCGCCCAATGCTGCGGCCCCTCCGCCAGCGCCAGATCAATCTCGCCTTTGAGTCCGTCGAACTGGGCGAACAAACCACCCAGTAACACATGCCCCGCCGGATTGTCAGGCGCTTGCCGGCTGACTTGCGCACATCCGGCGAGCAAAGCCAGCAAACGCAACTGCAGAGTTTGCGGCCAGTCACTGTCCTGTCCGATACCGTACAGCCACGCCGTCATTGCGCTCAGCACATAGATATCTTCCAGAGTGCGGAACGGTTTGACGTAAGCGTCCCAGCCATCCCCCGCCAGTAATTCGCATGGAGCTTCTTCCAGGAACAGCCGGCAGTGGCTGATCTCCGGCATCAACGGGATCGACGGCAACGGTTCGAGGCGCACGCCGGGCTCGCCGGGATACACCACCGCCAGGCTCAGGCGAGGCTCTTCGCCGGGCTGCTCGCTGCGAGCGGCGACCAGTAGCCATTCAGCGGCATTACCCGCAGTAACGAAATCCTTGCGTCCGCTCAGGCGTAGATCGCCCAGGCGAGTCTGCATGTCCGCCACCCGCAGGCTGCGCTGCTCGGTCGCACACATGGCGCCCAGGCTTAGTGGCGCGCTTGGCCAGAGCATGCGCAACGCGGCCTGATACCCCACCAGAAACGCCAGCCCGGGCGTCGCCATCAACCGTCCGCCGACAACCGCCAGTTCGAACGGCGTGACGCTCCCCAGTTGCTGCAACAGATTGGCAAACCCGTCTGCCGGGTCTGGACTGGCGGGCACGCGATCACAACGTTTCAGCAGGTTCTGCCAAGGCATGGAAGGCTCCTCAAAGGCTGTCATACAAGCATCACCAAAGCTTCATGGCGATGACACCGGGGTTACATAGCCTGACTTTGCACAACACGGCTCCATAAAGAAAGTCGATCGACTGCCACCCAAGACCGGTGACCAGCCCGCACGGAGATTCGCCATGACTCAGATCGCCCGCATCCGCGACACCGGCAATGAACGCCGCCTGCAAGCCGAACGCCTGGTAGGCGCCAACGCGTTGCAGGAAGCCCAGGCGTTGCGCTTCAACGTGTTCAGCGGCGAATTCAACGCCAAGCTCAAAGGCGCGGAGCGGGGTCTGGACATGGATGACTACGACGCTCACTGCGCCCACATCGGGGTGCGTGACCTGAACACCGGGCGCCTGGTGGCAACTACCCGCTTACTCGACCACCAAGCCGCGAGCAGCCTGGGCAAGTTCTACAGCGAAGAAGAATTCAGCCTGCACGGTCTGGTCCACCTGCAGGGCCCGATCCTGGAAATCGGTCGCACCTGCGTCGATCCCGCCTATCGCAACGGCGGCACCATCGCCGTGCTCTGGGGTGAACTGGCCGAAGTGTTGAACCAGGGCGGCTACAGCTACCTGATGGGCTGCGCGAGCATCCCGATGCAGGATGGCGGAATTCAGGCCCACGCGATCATGCAACGCCTGCGCGAACGCTACCTGTGCACCGAACACCTGCGCGCCGAGCCGAAAAAGCCGCTGCCGGCACTGGCCATCCCCTCCAACGTCATCGCCGAAATGCCACCGCTGCTCAAGGCCTACATGCGCCTGGGCGCGAAGATTTGCGGCGAGCCCTGCTGGGATGAAGACTTCCAAGTGGCCGACGTATTTATCCTGCTCAAGCGCGATGAGCTCTGCCCACGTTACGCCAAGCACTTCAAGGCGGCCATGTGATGAGCCGGTTACGGGTGTACGCGCGGATTGCGCGAGTGCTGGTAGTGGTCACGCTGGGGTTGAGCATGGCGGGTATGTTCGGGTTATTCGAGCGCCTGGGCATTGCTCATTCCATGACTCGCCGCCAGCGCTGGTCGCGTTTCTTCATGGCGCGGCTGGCCAATGCCTTGCCCTTTCGCGTGACAGTCCACGGCGAACTGCCCCAGCAGCCGATGCTCTGGGTCAGCAACCACGTGTCCTGGACCGACATTCCGCTGTTGGGTATGCTCACGCCGCTGTCATTTCTGTCCAAGGCCGAAGTGCGCACCTGGCCGGTGGCTGGTTGGTTGGCTGCCAAGGCCGGCAGCCTGTTCATCCGTCGAGGTTCGGGCGACAGCCAGTTGATCCGCAAGCAGATGACTCGTCATTTGCAGCAGGCACATCCCCTGCTGATGTTTCCCGAAGGCACCACCACCGATGGCCGCTCGTTACGTACCTTCCACGGTCGCCTGCTGTCAGCGGCGATTGATTCGCAGGTGAAGCTGCAACCGGTGGCGATTCGTTATTTGCGTGAGGGAGAGCTGGATTCGCTGGCGCCTTTTATCGGCGATGATGACTTGCTGTCGCATCTGATGCGTTTGTTCGGCAATGATCGCGGTGATGTGGAAGTTCATCTGCTTAAGCCGATCGCCTGCGAAGGCCGCGAGCGCGCCGCGCTGGCGTTTGATGCGCAGCAGGCGGTGCAGAAAGCATTGTTTGGGGCGGTACCGGAACAGCAGCACAGGCCGATGCGCCCTGCTATCGCTGCCTGACACAATTCCCCGGAAAAAAGCAGATCCTCTGTGGGAGCACAGTCTGCTCGCGATAGCGGTGTATCCGTCGACACTTAAGTTGGATGACAGACCGAAATCGCGAGCAGGCTCGCTCCCACAGGGTCTATTTTGCTGGATGGTTCTGCGCAAAGAGCTGAAGTTGAGGGTAGAACAACCGGAAATCCTCGCTCAACGGCTCATACAGCATCCGCAACTCCTGCATCGCCCCGGCGAGTTCCTCTGGCCGGGTCAGCCGCCGCGAAATCCCTCGCAGTACCTGTTCCAGCACTTCGAACTGCCGATAAGACCCCAGCCAATCATTAGCCACCATGTGCGGCGCAACCCTGGCCAGGCGTTCCGGCAATTGCCGCTCACTGGACAGCACCCGATACACATCCGAGGTGAACCGCTCCAGCGGCTGCTCGGCATACAGTGCCCAGTCCCGCGCCAGGCAGTGATCGAAAAACACATCGAGCACGATCCCGGCATAACGCCGGCGAGTCAGGGAAAAACGCGACAACGAAACGTCTACCAACGGATGCCGATCGGTGAACACGTCAATGCTGCGATGCAGCTGGATAGCCGCCTCGACTTCCGGATCAAACTGCCCCTGTAGCCGCCCTTTGACGAAGTCGCCATACAGGCTGCCGAGCAATTGACCGGGGCGCTGGCCACCGAGGTGCAGATGTGCGAGATAATTCATGTCGAGCAGCTTAGCACTGCACACTCGAATCGTTACAGCCAATGTATCGTTACAACCCGATATACCGAATTACGCGGCCGTCAGACCCAATTCGTATTTGTATATCGCGAAATAACGATTTAAAGTTCGGTTCATCGCGATATAGCGTTTTATTCATCACGAGCCCAATACCATGCCTATCAATCTCGACGAAATAATAAAAGCCCTGGCACACCCAGTCCGGCGAGAAATCCTGCACTGGTTGAAAGACCCGACTGTCGAATTCCCCGACCAGACCCACAGCAACGAACACGGAGTCTGCGCCGGACAGATCGATCAACGTTGCGGCCTGTCGCAGTCCACCGTCTCCGCACACCTGGCGACCCTGCAGCGCGCCGGCCTGATCAGCAGCCGCAAGGTTGGTCAATGGCACTTTTTCAAACGCAACGAGGAAACCATCCAGGAATTTCTCAGCACCTTCAGTAAAGAGCTCTGACCCTTTCAGTCAGCCAGCCAACAAGGAATCAACATGCCCCTCTCGCTCCTCATCTTGGCCTTGAGCGCCTTCGCCATCGGCACCACCGAGTTCGTCATCATGGGCCTGTTGCCAGATGTGGCGGTCGATCTCGGGGTGTCGATTCCTGGCGCCGGCTGGCTGGTGACGGGTTACGCACTGGGCGTGGCCATCGGTGCGCCATTCATGGCACTGGCCACCGCCAAATTGCCGCGCAAGGCCGCCCTGGTAGCGTTGATGGGCATTTTTATCATCGGCAATCTACTTTGCGCACTGGCCAGTGACTACAACGTGCTGATGTTCGCCCGTGTAGTGACCGCGCTGTGCC
This sequence comes from Pseudomonas violetae, assembly GCF_023072615.1. GTDB lineage: Bacteria > Pseudomonadota > Gammaproteobacteria > Pseudomonadales > Pseudomonadaceae > Aquipseudomonas > Aquipseudomonas violetae. The sequence continues at coordinate 191,416 of NZ_JAKNRW010000003.1, read as the reverse complement.
ACGGCGCCTTCTTCGGCATCGGTTCGGTGGTGGCGGCAGGCCTGGTCCCGGCCAACAAGCGCGCCTCCGCCGTGGCCCTGATGTTCACCGGGCTGACCCTTGCCAACGTCCTCGGTGTGCCGCTGGGCACCGCCCTCGGGCAGGAAGCCGGCTGGCGCTCGACCTTCTGGGCAGTGACCGTGATTGGCGTGATCGCGCTGATCGGGCTGATTCGCTTCCTGCCCGCCAAGCGTGACGAAGAGAAACTCGACATGCGCGCCGAAATGCGAGCACTCAAGGGCGCCGGCATATGGCTGTCCCTGAGCATGACCGCACTGTTTTCCGCCTCGATGTTCACCTTGTTCACCTATGTCGCGCCGCTGCTCGGCGACGTCACCGGCGTCTCGCCCAACGGCGTCACCTGGACCCTGCTGCTGATTGGCCTGGGCCTGACCGTGGGCAACATCATCGGCGGCAAGCTGGCGGACAAGCGACTGGCGGCGACCCTGATTGGCGTCTTCATCTCGATGGCCGTGGTCTCGACCGTATTGACCTGGACCAGCGTCGCGCTGATCCCCACCGAAATCACCCTGTTTCTCTGGGCCACCGCATCGTTCGCCGCCGTCCCGGCGCTGCAGATCAACGTGGTGACCTTCGGCAAGGCCGCACCAAACCTGGTGTCGACCCTGAACATCGGCGCGTTCAACGTCGGCAATGCGCTGGGCGCCTGGGTCGGCGGCAGCGTCATCGCCCACGGCTTCGGCCTGACTCGCGTGCCACTGGCGGCTGCGGCCCTTGCGGTGCTCGCCCTGCTGGTGACCCTGATTACTTTCCGCCAGAACGGCAATGCCGAACTGGCCCCTGCTACCCACTGATCTCCCACGAGGCCTGTATTTCATGACGACTATTTTCGATCCGATCAAACTGGGCGACGTCGAACTCGCCAACCGCATCATCATGGCGCCATTGACCCGCTGCCGCGCCGACGAAGGCCGGGTGCCGAATGCGTTGATGGCCGAGTACTACGTACAACGGGCCTCGGCTGGCCTGATCCTCAGCGAGGCCACCTCGGTCACGCCGATGGGCGTCGGCTACCCGGACACCCCGGGAATCTGGTCCAACGACCAAGTGCGCGGCTGGAGCAACGTGACCAAGGCCATTCACGGCGCAGGTGGCAAGATCTTCCTGCAACTTTGGCACGTTGGCCGGATCTCCCACGAGTCGTACCTGAACGGTGAACGCCCAGTGGCACCCAGCGCCATTCAACCAAAGGGCCACGTCAGCCTGGTGCGCCCGCTGGCCGACTACCCGACCCCACGTGCCCTGGAAACCGCTGAAATCGCCGACATCGTCGACGCCTACCGCACCGGTGCCGAAAACGCCAAGGCCGCCGGCTTCGACGGAGTGGAAATTCACGGCGCCAACGGTTACCTGCTCGACCAGTTCCTGCAGAGCAGCACCAACCAGCGCACCGACAACTACGGCGGCTCCCTGGAAAACCGTGCGCGCCTGTTACTGGAGGTGACCGATGCCGCGATCGAAGTCTGGGGCGCGGGCCGTGTGGGTGTGCACCTGGCACCCCGCGCCGACTCCCACGATATGGGCGATGACAACCTGGCTGAAACCTTCACCTACGTTGCTCGCGAGCTGGGAAAACGCGGCATCGCGTTCATCTGCTCACGGGAAAAAGAAGGCGCCGACAGCCTCGGCCCACAACTAAGAGAAGCCTTCGGCGGCCCGTACATTGCCAACGAACGTTTCACCAAGGACAGCGCCAACGCCTGGCTGGCAGCCGGCAAGGCTGACGCAGTGGCCTTCGGCGTGCCGTTCATTGCCAACCCGGACCTGCCAGCGCGCCTGAAGGCGGATGCGCCCTTGAATGAGCCGCGTCCGGAACTGTTTTATGCCAAGGGGCCTGTGGGTTATATCGACTACCCAGTGATGTAATAATGTTTTAAATGCAAAAAGCCCCGGCCCGAAAACGCCGGGGTTTTTTCGTCAAGGTTACGCAATAAAAAAACACATACCTACAACGCGCACTCTTTAAACTGCTGATACCGTCGAACACTCCAATGAACTAAAGAGTACTCGACATCATGGACGAAACCAAAAACGACGAAAACTCCGAAGACCAGGAGGTCTACGAAGTCATTAAAGATGTCACCATCAAGAAAAACGTTTATGACCAGTTAAGTGGCATTGCCACGATGACAGGCTTGGGCCCACTCGTAAACTTGTTGAGCAGTGCTGCGAGCACACTGTTCACTCAGAAAGAACAGGAAAGGATGTGGAAAAACTTCAAAGAGGCTAATGAGAAAGAACAGGCACGACTCGCTGAACACCGAAAACTGCGAGAGGAGCTGGAAGAGGTGATGCGCAAGAGCTTGAGGGAGGAGGCGCGGACCTGGGCGTCTATTCGACCTGTCGCCTCCCACACCAGCGTACTGTTTTTTATCTACAACAGCACAAATGAAACATTCAAGATTGACTATTCCAGCTGGGACAGTAATCGCCAATCTGCGAAAGAGTATGAAATAGGCCCCCTGCAATATCTGTCGTTCACCCTACGCAGCGCAATACCGCAACGCCACCCCGACCGGAAAGTCCGGGTATCCAGCAAAGTGAATCACGGTTTCACTTACCGCAGCGCAAAGTTTGCTTTCGACTTCTCAACACAGCTGTACATAAGACACCATTATATTAATGGGCCCTCGGTCATCAGGGAGCACAGTCTACGATCGGTAGGCAGGTACCGATTGAACTGCGAATACGAGCTCAAACGCAGCATGGCTGGAAGCCCTTATAGCTACAGCATGGCCATTTATATAGATAACCCAAACCCCGGGTAGCCTGGAAAAATGGATTTTCCCCACATCGGTCGGGTCACGACACAAAATTCCTACAAAAAAATCAGACCTGCGGCTGTCATCCCGGAGCGCATCCGATTATAAAAGCCACCGTTACCCACAGCCAACGCGGGCGAAGAGTCGTCTTCGCCCGCTTCTATTGACACAACAAGATCCAATTACGCACTTTGTTTCAATTTGCGCAGGCTGGGGCTGAAGCGCAGCATGTCCAACCCTGTATCGGCCCAGCGCTCGGCCTCGGCATGCAGCTCAAAGCTGTCCGGAGCCAGCAGCCACTGATACAGGATGCCATCGATGTAGGCATGCAGGCTGATGGCTGCACGGACGGTGTCGAGGTCTTCCGGCAATTGCCCACGGTTCACTGCGTTACGCAACGCGAGGCCGATCCGCACATTGCAGTCCAGGCTGGCGGCCTGACGCTGCTGACGCAGGTCACACATTTCATCGGTGAATTCGCACTTATGAAACAGGATCTCATTGAGGCGCCGGGTTTTCGGGTCCAGGGCAATCTGATGAAACAAATGAATCAGCAGCTGGCGCATGCAGCCCAGGGGGTCGAGTTCCTCTTCGCTCTCGCTGGCCCTGGCCATGTCATCCAGTGGCTCGTGCAAGGTATCGAGCATCGCCTGTACCACATCGGCCTTGTTACTGAAATGCCAGTAGATGGCGCCGCGAGTGACGCCGGCCAGGGTCGCGATGTCGGCCAGGGTCGTGCGCGCCACACCCCGCTCGTAGAAGGCTTTTTCAGCCGCTTCGAGTATCTGGCTACGGGTTTCCTGGGCTTCCTCTTTGGTACGACGGACCATGGCAGTACAACCTCAATCAGGATGCTTCAGCGATCTGAATATCCGCTGAATAAAAGTGCAGCGAGCGCTCTTGGGACTCGTCTGCGGCCTACAATTCAAACCTTTGCGGGGTATTTGTAACGGGATGAGTACACAGCAAAAGGTATTTACAAACAACCATGAACGTAAGTATATTCCTTAGCAAGCTACTTATCCACTCAGCGCACATTTTTTACCTTTCACACTTTCTAGTGCGCACCTAGCGCGCCTGACCCGAGGATTTTCATGCAATTCAAGCCAGCTGTTACCGCTCTGGTCACTGCCGTCGCCCTTGCATCGCTGCTCAGCGGATGTAAAAAGGAAGAGGCGGCCCCCGCCGCACCACCCCCTCAGGTCGGCGTCGTGACGCTGCAGACACAATCCTTTACCTTGACTTCCGAGCTCCCGGGCCGGACCAGTGCGTTCCGCATCGCAGAGGTTCGTCCACAGGTCAACGGCATCATTCTCAAGCGCCTGTTCAAGGAAGGCGGCGACGTCAAGGCCGGCCAGCAGCTGTATCAGATCGATCCAGCCGTCTATGAAGCAACGCTGAAAAGTGCCGAAGCCAATCTGCAGCAGACCAAGTCTATTTCCGATCGCTACAAGCAACTGGTCGACGAGCAGGCTGTGAGCCGTCAGGAATACGACACGGCGCTGGCTAACCGCCTGCAGTCGGAAGCGACCTTGCAAGCCGCCCAGATCAATGTGCGCTACACCAAAGTCTACGCGCCTATCACCGGCCGAATCGGTCGCTCCAATGTGACCGAAGGCGCCCTGGTCACCAACGGCCAGACCGACGCCATGGCCGTTATCCAGCAACTTGACCCCATCTATGTTGACGTGACCCAGTCGTCCGTGGAGCTGCTGGAGTTGCGCCGCGAACTGGAAAGCGGGCGCCTGCAAAAGGCCGGTGATACCGCTGCGGCGGTCAAGCTGACCCTTGAAGACGGCAGCCAGTACAAGCTGGATGGCAAGCTCGAGTTCTCCGAAGTCTCGGTCGACCAGACCACCGGCTCCGTGACCTTGCGTGCCGTGTTCCCGAACCCTGACCACACCCTGCTGCCAGGCATGTTTGTGCACGCCCAGCTGCAGGCCGGTGTGAACAGCGCAGCGATCCTGGCCCCCCAGCAAGGCGTGACTCGCGACCTCAAAGGCGCGCCGACCGCACTGGTCGTCGGCCCGGACAACAAGGTCGAGCTGCGCCAGCTCAAGGCCAGTCGCACCGTGGGCAGCCAGTGGCTGATCGAAGACGGCCTGAAGGCTGGCGATCGACTGATCACTGAAGGGCTGCAATTCGTCAAACCTGGCGTCGAAGTAAAAGCCAGTGAAGCGACTAATGTAGGCACCAAGAACCCGGTCCCCGCACAGGCAGCTGACAAGGCCTCCAGCGGCAAAGGGGAGTAACTCATGTCGAAATTTTTTATCGACCGTCCGATTTTCGCTTGGGTAATTGCCCTGGTGATCATGCTGGTCGGGGCTCTATCGATCCTCAAACTGCCGATCAACCAATACCCGAGCATTGCCCCTCCGGCGATCGCCATCTCCGTGGCCTACCCAGGTGCGTCCGCGCAAACCGTGCAGGACACCGTGGTCCAGGTGATCGAGCAACAGCTCAACGGTATCGATAACCTGCGTTATGTATCCTCGGAAAGTAACTCCGACGGCAGCATGACCATTACCGCGACCTTCGAGCAGGGCACAAACTCCGATACCGCGCAGGTCCAGGTGCAGAACAAGCTGAACCTGGCCACCCCGCTGCTGCCGCAAGAAGTGCAGCAACAGGGAATCCGCGTGACCAAGGCGGTCAAAAACTTCCTGTTGGTGATCGGTGTGGTGTCGCGCGACGGCAGCATGACCAAGGACGACCTGTCTAACTATATCGTGTCGAACATGCAGGATCCGATCTCGCGGACCGCCGGTGTCGGTGACTTCCAGGTCTTCGGTTCCCAGTATGCGATGCGGGTCTGGCTCGATCCGGCCAAGTTGAATAACTTCAGCCTGACCCCAGTGGACGTGAAGGCCGCCATCGCGGCGCAGAACGTCCAGGTGTCCTCTGGCCAACTGGGCGGCTTGCCAGCTGCGCCTGACCAGCAGTTGAACGCGACCATCATCGGCAAAACCCGCCTGCAGACCGCCGAGCAATTCAACAAGATCTTGCTCAAGGTCAACCAGGACGGTTCCCAAGTGCGCCTGTCCGATGTCGCCACTGTCGGCCTCGGCGGTGAAAACTACAGCATCAACGCCCAGTTCAACGGCGCGCCGGCCTCCGGCCTGGCGGTGAAACTCGCCAACGGTGCCAACGCTCTGGACACCGCAAAGGCACTGCGCAACACCATCGATACGCTCAAGCCTTTCTTCCCCCAAGGAATGGAAGTGGTGTTCCCGTACGACACGACCCCGGTGGTGACCGAATCGATCAAGGGTGTGGTTGAAACCCTGGTCGAAGCAATTGTGCTGGTGTTCCTGGTAATGTTCCTGTTCCTGCAGAATTTCCGCGCCACCGTCATCACTACAATGACTGTGCCGGTGGTACTGCTGGGTACTTTCGGGATTCTCGCGGCGTTCGGTTTCAGCATCAACACCCTGACCATGTTCGGCATGGTGCTGGCCATCGGCTTGCTGGTGGACGATGCCATCGTCGTGGTGGAAAACGTCGAACGGGTCATGAGTGAAGAAGGCCTGTCACCCAAGGAGGCCACCAAGAAATCCATGGGGCAGATCCAGGGTGCACTGGTCGGTATCGCCCTGGTGCTCTCTGCGGTACTGCTGCCGATGGCGTTCTTCAGCGGCTCTACCGGGGTGATCTACAAGCAGTTCTCGATCACTATTGTATCGGCCATGGCCCTGTCGGTACTGGTCGCCCTGATTTTCACTCCGGCGCTTTGCGCAACCATGCTCAAGGCAATTCCGAAAGGCGAGCACGGCACTCCGAAACGCGGCTTCTTTGGCTGGTTCAACCGCAGCTTCGACCGCGGCGTCAAAAGCTACGAGCGCGGCGTTGGCAACATGCTCACGCACAAGGCCCCGTACCTGCTGGCCTACGTCATCATCGTAGTCGGCATGATCTGGTTGTTCACCCGCATTCCCACGGCGTTCCTTCCGGAAGAAGACCAGGGCGTACTTTTCGCCCAAGTGCAGACCCCGGCCGGCTCCAGCGCCCAGCGGACCCAGGTGGTGATCGACGAAATGCGCGAATTCCTGCTGCGTCCGACCCAGGACGGCGGTGAAGGCGATGCGGTGGCCTCGGTGTTTACCGTGAACGGCTTCAACTTCGCCGGACGGGGCCAGAGTTCGGGCATGGCCTTTATCATGCTTAAACCCTGGGACCAGCGTAACGCCGATAACAGCGTATTCAACCTGGCCGCTCGGGCCCAAAAGCACTTCTTCTCGTTCCGTGATGCCATGGTGTTCGCGTTCGCGCCACCCGCGGTACTGGAGTTGGGCAACGCTACGGGCTTCGACGTATTCCTCCAGGACCGTGCCGGTATCGGTCACGAAAAACTGATGGAAGCGCGCAACCAGTTCCTCGGCATGGCAGCGCAGAGCAAAGTGCTGTCGCAGGTGCGTCCTAACGGCCTGAACGACGAACCGCAATACCAGTTGGAAATCGATGACGAGAAGGCCAGGGCCCTGGGCCTCACGCTCAGCGACATCAACTCCACCCTATCGATTGCCTTGGGCAGTAGCTACGTCAACGACTTCATCGACCGCGGTCGGGTGAAGAAGGTGTACGTGCAAGGCCAGCCCGATTCGCGAATGAGCCCGGAAGACATCAAGAAATGGTTCGTGCGTAACGCCGAAGGAACCATGGTGCCCTTCTCGGCCTTCGCCAAGGGTCAGTGGATCTACGGCGCACCCAAGCTGTCGCGATACAACGGTGTAGAGGCGATGGAGATTCTCGGAGCCCCAGCCCCCGGTTACTCCACCGGTGAGGCCATGGCCGAAGTCGAAGCACTGGCCAAGAAACTGCCGGCGGGTGTGGGTATTTCCTGGACCGGACTGTCGTACGAGGAACGCCTGTCCGGCTCGCAGGCTCCGGCGCTATACGCGTTGTCGCTGCTGATGGTGTTCCTGTGTCTGGCAGCGCTGTACGAAAGCTGGTCGATTCCGATTGCGGTAATGCTGGTGGTACCTTTGGGGATCATCGGGGCACTGCTGGCGACCAGCCTGCGTGGCCTGTCCAACGACGTTTACTTCCAGGTGGGCCTGTTGACGACTATCGGCCTGGCGGCGAAAAACGCCATCCTGATCGTCGAGTTCGCCAAGGAACTGCACGAGCAGGGCAAGAGCCTGCGCGAGGCAGCGATCGAAGCCTGCCGCATGCGTCTGCGCCCGATCATCATGACCTCGCTGGCCTTCGTCCTGGGCGTGGTGCCCCTGGCGATTTCCACCGGTGCCGGTTCGGGTAGCCAGCATGCAATCGGTACGGGCGTTATTGGCGGTATGATCACGGCCACAGTCCTGGCAATCTTCTGGGTCCCACTGTTCTTCGTTACCGTGTCGTCCATTGGTCAGCGGAAAAAAACCGACCAGGATGACACCACTGAAACTCCTAAAGAGGCTGGCCAATGAGCAAGTCGCTACTCTCCCTAGCGGTCGCCGCGTTCGTCCTCGGTGGCTGCTCGCTGATACCCGATTATCAGCAGCCTGAAGCACCGGTGGCGAGCCAGTATCCGCAAGGACCGGCATATTCGCCGGCCCAGGCGCCTGGTCAGGCCGCGGCAGAACAGGGCTGGAAGCAGTTTTTCCATGACCCGGTCCTGCAACAGCTGATCCAGGTGGCCCTGGAAAACAACCGTGACCTGCGAGTCGCCGCGTTGAACATCGACGCCTTTGCCGCGCAGTACCGCATCCAGCGTGCGGACCTGTTCCCGGCGGTGTCGGCGAACGGCACTGGCAGCCGCCAGCGTGTTCCAGCCAACGCTTCGCAAACCGGCGAGGCAGGGATCACCAGTTCCTACTCCGCTACCGTCGGCATCAGCGCTTATGAACTCGACCTGTTTGGTCGGGTTCGCAGCCTGAGCGAAGAAGCCCTGCAACAGTACTTCGCCACAGAAGAAGGTCGTCGCAGCACGCAGATCAGCCTGGTGGCCAACGTGGCCAACGCCTACCTCACTTGGCAAGCCGACAAGGAACTGCTCAAGCTGACCCAGGACACCCTCGGTGCGTTCGAGGAGAGCTATAAGCTCACCTCGCGCAGCAACGAAGTGGGCGTAGCCTCGGCACTGGACCTGGCCCAGTCGCGCACCTCGGTGGAAAACGCCCGGGCGCAACGGGCCAAGTACACCCGCCTGGTCGCCCAGGATGAAAACAGCCTGGTGCTGCTGCTCGGTACCGGGCTCCCGGCGAACCTGAAGCCCACGCGGCCTCTGGCTGACGACTTGCTGAGTGATGTACCGCCGGGCCTGCCGTCGGACTTGCTGCAACGGCGCCCGGATATCCTCCAGGCCGAGCGCAACCTCAAAGCCGCCAATGCCAACATTGGCGCCGCACGGGCGGCGTTCTTCCCCAGCATCAGCCTGACCGCCAACGCCGGATCCCTGAGCCCGGACCTGTCCGGCCTGTTCAAGGGGGGCTCGGGCACCTGGTTGTTCCAGCCGCAGATCAACCTGCCGATTTTCAACGCCGGCAGCCTGCGTGCCAGCCTGGATTATTCGAAAATCCAGAAAGACATCGGCGTGGCGAACTACGAGAAGTCCATTCAAACGGCCTTCCAGGAAGTCGCCGACGGCCTGGCCGCACGCCAGACCTACACCCAACAGTTGCAAGCACAGCGTGATTTCGTCACCGCCAACCAAGACTACTACCGTCTGGCTGAGCGTCGTTATCGCATTGGCGTCGACAGCAACCTGACCTTCCTCGATGCCCAGCGTCAGTTGTTCAGTGCCCAACAGGTGCTGATCACTGACCGTCTCGCGCAGTTGGTCAGCGCGGTGAATCTGTACAAGGCACTGGGTGGTGGCTGGAATGCGCAAACTGCGCAGAACGAGCCGGTAAAGGAAGAAGCGCCGAAGCTGAAGTTGTTCTGATAGCGCTTGTTGCAACATCGAAGCCCACCTTATAGGTGGGCTTTTTATTAGGGCTCAGGATCAGAAGGTCGCAGCCTTCGGCAGCTCCTACCGGCACAGATTCCTGTAACTGCCACAGGCTGCGATCTTTTGATCTTATGGTTCGATAATCGCCCAAAACTCTCTATCACCGATTGAACCATCTAGTACATTCCCCGCACCATTCGCCTCACAACACCAATAACCTCCAGGTTCGACCATGTCCCACCGCCCTACCCTGTCCGGCTGATTCCGTTCCGCTACCCCCCCATTTGCATCTTCAACTGCAGCCTCAAGCTGCGGCATCCCCCCGTTGCATCCCAAAGAATTAGAGAGACCCGAGCCCATGACGCCTTCCACTGCGCAATACTTGTTCCCCAGCCTGGTCGCCGTCGCCCTGGCCGCAACGGCTAGCACCGCGACCGCCGAGGAAGCGGGTTTCGTCGAAGGCGCCAAGGTCAACCTGAACCTGCGCAATTTCTACATCAACCGCAACTTCACCAACCCGACCAAAGCGCAGGGTAAGGCTGAAGAGTGGACGCAGAGCTTCATCCTGGATGCCAGGTCCGGGTTCACCCAAGGTACCGTCGGGTTTGGCATGGATGTGCTGGGGGGTTACTCGGTAAAGCTCGACGGCGGCAAGGGTTCCGGTGGGACACAGTTGTTGCCGCTGGATCACAACGGCCGTCCGGCTGACAACTTCGGTCGCACCAATGTGGCGTTCAAGGCGAAGCTGGCGCAAACCGAAGTGAAGGTCGGCGAATGGATGCCGGTGCTGCCGATCCTGCGCTCGGACGACGGCCGATCTCTTCCCCAAACCTTTCGTGGCGGCCAGATCACTTCCAGGGAGCTGGCCGGACTTACGCTGTACGGCGGCCAGTTCCGCGCCAATAGCCCGCGGGACGACAGCAGCATGAGCGACCTGTCGATGACCGGGAAGCCGGCCTTTACTTCGGATAGATTCAACTTCCAGGGCGGCGAATATGTTTTCAACGATAAACGCACCCAGCTGGCGCTGTGGAACGCCGAGTTGAAGGACATCTACAGCCAGCAGTTCGTCAATGTGATCCATAGCCAGCCCCTCGGCGACTGGACCCTGGGCGCCAACCTCGGCTTTTTCTACGGTAAAGACGATGGCAGGGCTCGCGCCGGCGAGCTGGAGAACAAGACCTGGTCCGGCCTGCTCTCGGCGAAATATGGCGGCAATACCTTCTACGTTGGCCTGCAGAAACTCACCGGTGACAGTCCCTGGATGCGGGTCAACGGCACCAGCGGCGGTACGTTGGCCAACGACAGCTACAACTCGAGCTACGACAATGCCCAGGAAAAATCCTGGCAATTGCGCCACGACTACAACTTCGTCGCCATCGGTGTTCCCGGGCTGACTTTGATGAACCGCTACATCAGGGGCAGCAACGTTCACACCGGTACGATAACGGATGGCAAGGAATGGGGGCGCGAAAGCGAACTGGGCTACACCGTGCAGAGCGGTGCGCTGAAGGATCTGAACGTCAAATGGCGTAACTCAAGCATGCGCCGGGACTACAGCAATAATGAGTTCGATGAAAACCGGGTGATCGTCAGCTACCCGATCAGCCTGTTGTAAGCCTCACTATCGTCATCGCGGGCTTGCCCGCGATGACGTCAGTTCAGGCAACAAAAATCACCAAATCACGCCCGGGATTCAACGCCCAGTTCATCCCACACCGACTCCGCCAGGTGGAAGGTCGCGTTCGCGGCCGGGATGCCGCAGTAGATCGCGCTCTGCATGATCACTTCCTTGATCTCGCCACGGCTTACGCCGTTATTGGCCGCTGCTCGCAGGTGCAGCTTGAGTTCTTCATTGCGGTTCATGCCAATCAGCATCGCGATGGTGATCAGGCTGCGGGTGTGCCGCGGCAGGCCTGGGCGGGTCCAGATGTCGCCCCAGGCATGGCGCGTGATCATTTCCTGGAACTCCGAGTTGAACTCGGTCAGGGCATTGAGGCTGCGATCGACATGGGCGTCGCCGAGGACCGCGCGGCGAACTTTCAGGCCCTCGTCGTAACGTTGTTGTTCGTCCACGACATTCCCCTTAGTGAGCTGACAGGAACGCCACGACGCGCTCGCTGAACGCAGCGCCGGCCTGAACGTTGGACAGGTGTGCGGCATGGAACTCCGCGTACTCGGCGCCCGCCACGTGTTCCTGGATGAAGTGGCTACCCGCTGGCGGCGTGACCGCATCTTCAGTGCCTGCAATCACCAGCAGTGGCACCTTGATTGAGGCCAGTTGATCACGGAAGTCGGCATCGCGCACCGCTGCGCAATTAGCGGCATACCCTTCAGGCGAAGTGGCCGCGAGCATGTCGGTGATGTGGCTGGCGACCGCTGGATTGGTGGCGGCAAAGTCCGGGGTAAACCAGCGCGCAATCGACGCATCCCGCAGGGCGACCATGGCCGCCGCACCATCGCGCAAGACGGTTTCGATGCGTGGGTTCCACACCGACGGGTCACCGATTTTTGCCGAGGTATTGCACACCACCAGCTTGAGCAGGCGATCCCCGGCGTTGATTCCCAGCCATTGGCCGATCAAGCCGCCCATGGACAAGCCACAGAAATGCGCGCGCTCAATGTGTAAGGCATCAAGCAGCGCCAGGACGTCGCGCCCCAGTTGCTCGATGCTGTACGGCCCCGGCGTCACCAGGGACTTCCCGTGGCCGCGGGTATCGAACCGCAGCACCCGGAAATGTTCAGTGAAAGCGGCAATCTGCGCGTCCCACATGTGCAGGTCGGTGCCCAGAGAGTTGGAGAGCACGAGGACCGGCGCATCCAGCGGTCCATCAAGTTGATAATGCAGTTCGCCCTCGGCGAGTTGTACAAAAGCCACAGCAATCTCCTTTAGGCAGTCAATGCAGAATGTTCAGCGACCGCTCGCTCGACCCAGGTTTGGGCCTGGCCGAGGTAGTGGGCAGGGTTCAACAGATGATCGAGTTCAGCGGCGGACAACTCAGCCGTCACTTGCGGCGCTTCGCCGAGGACTGCCCGCAGGTGCCGTTGCTCGGCGACAGCTCGTTTGCAGCATTGCTCCAGCAAATGGTGCGCAGCGTCACGCCCCACACGCTGAGCGAGGACGATGCTCACGGCTTCGGCGAGCACCAGCCCCTGGGTCAGGTCGAGGTTGCGGGCCATGCGTTGGGCGTCCACTTCCAGGCCGTCCGCCACCAGCAGCGCCTGCTTCAGGCTGCCAGACACCAGGCAACAAATCTCTGGCAGGGTTTCCCATTCGGCATGCCACAAGCCAAGGCTGCGTTCGTGTTCTTGCGGCATTGCGCTGAACAGGGTCGAGAGCAGGCCAGGCACCCGCGTAGCCGCGCCGATGAGCACTGCGGCGCCCACCGGATTACGTTTGTGCGGCATGGTCGAAGAGCCGCCTTTGCCGGGTGCCGAGGGTTCGAAAACCTCCCCTGCTTCCGTCTGCATTAGCAAACTGACATCGCGCCCCAGTTTGCCGAGACTGCCGGCGATCAACCCAAGCACGGAGCCGAACTCCACCAGACGATCACGCTGAGTGTGCCAAGGCTGATCCGGCAGGCCCAGTTGCAGCTCTGCCGCCAGCGCTTGCGCAATCGGCAGCGCTTGTTCGCCGAGGGCGGCCAGGGTTCCGGAGGCGCCACCGAATTGCAGCACCAGCAGACGCGGCTTGAGTTCTTGCAGGCGTTGGCGGCTGCGGGTCACCGCCCCCAGCCATCCGGCGATTTTCATGCCCAGCGTGATGGGAGTTGCGTGTTGCAGCCAGGTCCGGCCAGCCAACGGTGTTGCGACGTAACGTTCGGCCTGAGTCGAAAGGGTCGCGCCCAACTGTGCCAGGTCACTTTCAATCAGCTCCAGCGCCCGGCGTAGCTGCAGCACGAGGCCGGTGTCCATCACGTCCTGGCTGGTCGCGCCAAGATGCACATAACGTTCGGCGTCGGCATCCGTCGCCGCGATCTGTTTGCCCAAAGCTTTTACCAGCGGGATAGCCGAATTGCCCGCCGTGGCGATGGCCTCGCCAAGCGCTGCAAAGTCGTAGTGTTCGGCCCGGCAAGCAGCCTCGATCGGCGCCACAGCGGTCTGCGGGATCAAGCCGACTCGCGCCTCGGCCCGAGCCAGTGCCGCTTCGAAGTCGAGCATCGCCTGGACGCGCCCCTGATCGCAGAATACGCCGCGCATATCACGGGCAGTGAAATAGGCATCGAACAACTGATTGCCCGGTCGCTCGTTCATAAACAATCCCTGGAAGCGTGGGCCGTTCAGGCCCACGGGTCAAAATCAAAGGTCGTGGTGCAGGTATTTCGCCTGCTTCGGCAGACGCAGGCTAAACAGGAACGCCACCGCCATCATCACCGTCACGTACCAGTAGAAGGAGTTTTCCATCCCCCCGGCCTTGAGGCTCAGCGCCACATACTCGGCCGAACCACCGAAAATCGCATTCGCCACCGCATACGCCAGACCCACGCCCAAGGCACGCACTTCCGGCGGGAACATCTCGGCTTTCACCAGACCGCTGATGGAGGTGTAGAAACTCACGATCGCCAGTGCCAGGGTAATCAGCACGAACGCCAGAAATGGACTGCTGACACTTTTCAGGCTGAGCAGGATCGGCACGGTGCACAGGGTCCCGAGGGCGCCGAACCAGAGCATCGAATTACGCCGGCCGATTTTGTCCGCGAGCATGCCGAACAGCGGCTGCATGCACATGTAAAAGAAGAGCGCACCGGTCATGATGTAGCTGGCCGTCTTGGCGTGCATGCCGGCAGTGTTCACCAGATATTTCTGCATGTAAGTAGTGAAGGTGTAGAAAATCAGCGAACCACCGGCGGTATAGCCCAGCACAGTGATAAATGCAGCCTTATGATCGCGGAACAGCGCACGGATGCTGCCGGCGTCCTTGTTCTCGCGCATTTCCTTGCTAGAGGTTTCCTTGAGCGAACGGCGCAGGAACAGCGAGATCAACGCGGCCACTGCACCGACCACGAACGGGATCCGCCAGCCATAGGCGCGCAAGTCGTCCTCGGTGAGAAATTGCTGCAGGACCACGACCAGCGACACCGCGAGCAGTTGGCCACCAATCAGCGTCACGTACTGGAACGAGGCGAAGAATCCGCGCTGGCCCTTCAGGGCAACCTCACTCATGTAGGTGGCGGTGGTGCCGTACTCGCCGCCAACCGACAGGCCCTGCAGCAAACGGGCGAACAGCAGCATGATCGGCGCCCAGACGCCAATGTCCTTGTAGGTTGGCAGGCAGGCAATGAGCAAGGAGCCGAAGCACATCATCAGAATCGATATCAGCATCGAATTCTTGCGCCCGTGCTTGTCCGCGACGCGACCGAAGATCCAGCCACCGATGGGACGCATCAGGAACCCGGCAGCGAACACGCCCGCCGTGTTGACCAATTGCACCGTCGGGTTGTCGGACGGAAAAAACGCCGGGGCGAAGTAGATGGCGCAGAAGGCATAGACGTAGAAATCGAACCATTCAACGAGGTTGCCCGACGAAGCACCGACAATGGCGAAGATTCTTTTCTTGCGCTCTTCGCCGGTGTAATGCGCTGTAGTAGCGGTGGGGGTTGTCATTGTTCTTCACTCTTTAGGGACAGTAACAGTCTAGACATACTTTGCAACAGTCCCGTTCCACAGATGCATGAGGCAAGGCCGATCCCGTGCGGGGAACCCGCACTGGGATTGCCATTTGTGCGGTTCTCAATAATCGAAGAACACCGTCTCTGCCTCAGTGCCCTGCAAAATCACATTCCACTGATACACGCCCGCCGCATCCTGCTTCGCCAGCAATGTGCTGCGGCGCTCGGCCGGCACGCACTCCAGCAGCGGATCATCGACGTTCGCCGACTCGCCATCGAAGTAAATCCGTGTCAGCAGATGCTTCACCAGACCCCGCGCGAAAACCAGCACCACCAGATGTGGCGCCTGGGTCGTGCCTTTGAGCCCTGGCACAATACCTGGCTTGATGGTGGTAAAGCGAAAGCGCCCCTCAGCATCCACCGGCACCCGGCCAAACCCTTCGAAGTTCGGGTCCAGGGACTTGGCCTGGTCATCTTCCGGGTGATCGTACTTACCGGCGGCATTGGCCTGCCAGATTTCCAGCATGGCGTCGTTGACGAAGTCACCGTTGCCGTCCACCACCTGGCCGCTGATAGCGACGCGCTGGCCCAGGGTCTGTTCGACGGTCAGGTCTTCACGGTTCAGCCAGGTCAGGCCGATGTGGTAATAGGGCCCGACAGTGTGCGATGTGGTCGCGTTGAGCGTCATCTTATTTCTCCATCGGCGTGGCTTCACGGCCGCGCAAAACGATGTCCCAGCGATAACCGAGGGCATAGGAAGGGATGGTTTTTTCCAGATCGAAACTGGCGATCAAGCGCTCTTTGGCGCGGGTATCCGGTACGCAGTTGTAGATCGGGTCATACGCCAGCAGCGGGTCGCCCGGGAAGTACATCTGGGTGACCAGGCGCGTCAGTATGCTTGGCCCGAACAGCGAGAAATGGATATGCGCAGGGCGCCAGGCATTGTGGTGGTTGCCCCACGGATAAGCACCCGGCTTGATGGTCTGGAACTGGTACCAGCCGTCGGCATCGGTCACGGTGCGACCGGTGCCGGTGAAGTTCGGGTCCAGCGGCGCGTCGTGCAGGTCGCGCGCATGGTTGTAGCGCCCGGCGGCATTGGCCTGCCAGATTTCCACCAGGATACCCGGCACCGGCAGGCCGTCTTCATCCAGCACACGGCCATGGACGATGATGCGCTCACCCTGGGGTTCGCCCGAGTGCTGGGCGGTCAGGTCGTTGTCCTGCTCTTGAATACGCTCGGCACCGATGGTCGGGCCAGTGATTTCCGACAGCGAATGTGGCAAAAATACCAATGGCTGCGACGGCGCACGCAGATTGGTGGATTGATAGGCCGGGTGCAGGTAGGCAGGCTGAGTGCCCTCCTGCGGGCGGCGGTAACCAGGCTTGTCAGTCATTACGTTTTCCTCTGTTCTTGTTAGCTGACGCGTTCAATCGCCAGGGCGAGGCCTTGGCCAACGCCGACACACATGGTCGCCAGGCCTTTGCTGCCGCCGGTTTTTTCCAGTTGATGCAGGGCTGTCAGCACCAGGCGCGCACCGCTCATGCCCAGCGGATGGCCGAGGGCGATGGCGCCGCCGTTCGGATTGACCTGAGGTGCGTCGTCCGCCAGGCCCAGTTCGCGCAGCACCGCCAGACCTTGGCTGGCAAATGCTTCGTTGAGTTCGATCACGTCGAAGTCGCTCACCGCCAGCCCCAGGCGTTCGGTCAACTTGCGCACGGCTGGCACCGGGCCGATGCCCATCACCCGCGGGGCGACACCGGCACTCGACATCCCCAGCACTTTAGCGCGAGGCGTCAGACCGTGTTTTTTCACCGCTGCGGCCGAGGCCAGAATCAATGCCGCAGCCCCGTCGTTGACGCCTGAAGCGTTTCCGGCGGTGACCGTTTTGTCTGCGCCGTTGACCGGTTTGAGTCTGGCCAGGGTTTCCAGTGTGGTGTCACCACGAGGATGCTCGTCCTGGCTGACCACGGTTTCACCCTTCTTGTGGGCAATGCGCACTTCGACGATTTCTTCCGCGAAATAGCCTGCTGCCTGGGCAGCAGCGGTGCGCTGCTGGCTGCGCAGGGCAAATGCGTCCTGGTCTTCGCGGGAGACTTGATAATCGTCGGCAACGTTGTCGGCGGTCTGCGGCATTGCATCCACACCGTACTGGGCTTTCATCAACGGGTTGATGAAACGCCAGCCAATGGTGGTGTCTTCCAGCTTCATGTTGCGCGAGAACGCGGCATCGGCCTTGCCCATCACGAACGGCGCGCGGGACATCGACTCGACTCCGCCGGCAATAGCCAGTTCCATTTCACCGCTGGCGATCGCACGGAACGCGGTGCCGATGGCGTCCATGCCCGAAGCGCAGAGACGGTTGAGCGTAACGCCTGGAATGGATTCCGGCAGCCCGGCCAGCAGCAAAGCCATGCGCGCGACGTTGCGGTTGTCCTCGCCGGCCTGGTTGGCGCAGCCGAGGAACACCTCGTCCACTGCGCTCCAGTCGACTGATGGATTACGCTCCATCAAGGCCTTGATCGGCACTGCGGCCAGATCATCGGCGCGGACTGCCGACAGGCCACCGCCAAACCGGCCGATGGGGGTGCGAATCGCGTCGCAGATATAAACGTCACGCATCAGGCTTCTCCGGGTGCTTGGCCGTGGGCGGCGGCAGTGCGGGCTTCCAGATCCCGCAGCGCCTTGAGTTCGACTTCGGTGGGCTCGGCGGTGTGCTCAACCGTGTCCGCGAAGCGAATGGCCCAGCCGGTGGCAGTGACCACTTGTTCACGGGTCACGCCCGGGTGCAGTGCTGTCACCACGAATTCATGAGTGCCCTCTTCAGGCTCCATGATGCACAGGTCGGTAATGATCCCTACAGGACCGGCGCCCGGAAGGCCCAGGCGTTTACGCGAATCACCGCCTTCACCATGTCCCACCGAGGTAATGAAATCCAGCTTGTCGACAAACGACCGCGACGACTGCTTGAGGATAATCAGTACGCTCTTGGCCGAGCCGGCGATTTCCGGAGCGCCGCCGGCACCCGGCAGGCGGACCTTTGGCGAATGGTAGTCACCGACCACGGTGGTGTTGATGTTGCCGAAGCGGTCGACTTGCGCGGCACCTAGGAACCCGACGTCGATGCGTCCGCCCTGCAGCCAGTAGCGAAAGATCTCACCGGTTGGGACGACAGTGTCAGCGGTTTCCGCCAGCTCACCGTCACCAATCGACAGCGGCAGCACGCTAGGCTTGGCACCGATCGGCCCCGACTCGTAGATCAGCACAACGTCTGGCGAGGATGTCAGGCGCGCCAGGTTGGCGGCTTTCGACGGCAGGCCGATGCCGACGAAACACACCGAACCGTTTTTCAGGCGGCGAGCGGCAGCGACGGTCATCATTTCATTGGTGGTGTAAGTCATTACTTGGCCTCCGAAGCGGCGGCCAGCTTGGCCTGGAACTCGCTGAAGTCAGCGCTACCGTGGATGTACTCGTTGATCCACGCCGTGAAAGTGTCACGGTCGCGGGCGATCTGATCCCAAGCCTGGTAAAAGCGGTTGTCCCGCTCGTTGTACCCGTGGGCGTAGGACGGATGCGCACCGCCTGGTACGTGGCAAACCGCGCTAAGCGCCCAGGTTGGTAACACGCAGGAGTTCATCGGCGCGTTCAGGTCGTCGACGATTTCTTCAACGGTAACGATGCAACGCTTGGCTGCCAGCGCCGCCTCTTTCTGCACGCCAAGAATGCCCCAGAGCAATACGTTGCCCTTGCGATCGGCTTTCTGTGCATGGATCACGGTGATGTCCGGGCGTACCGAAGGCACCGCCGCCAATACTTCGCCAGTGAACGGGCAAGTGACTGTCTTGATCAGGGGATTGACCTTGGGCAGGTCGGAACCGGCGTAGGCACGCAGTACCGCAAAAGGGAGTCCGGAGGCGCCGGCAACGTAGGCGTTGGCCAAGTCGGCATGACTGTGCTCTTCGATTTCCAGTGGATGCGGCCACTGCTTCTCGACGGCGTCACGCAGACGGTGCAGCGAGCCCACACCAGGGTTGCCACCCCAGGAGAAAATCAGCTTGCGCGCGCACCCGGCTCCGATCAATTGATCGTAGACCAGGTCAGGCGTCATCCGCACCAGCGTCAGGTCTTTCTTGCCCTGGCGAATGATTTCGTGACCCGCCGCCGTAGGGATCAGGTGGGTAAAGCCTTCGAGCGCGACGGTATCGCCGTCGTTTACGAATTGCTTCACCGCTTCGTGCAGCGAAAGGATTTCAGCCATGGGGCAGGCTCCCGTTTTGTTATAAACCGACAGTGGATTAAAAGGGCGCGATACGCAGCGCCGGAGTGACTGAAGAGTAAGCCTCACGAATTCGCCAAACAATCCGATAATCGACTAATCGTTCGATTATCGAACATATTGTTGTTGAGCTATCGTTCTGTTTCACCTGCAAAAGAGCGCAAACTTTGGCAGCTCCTACGGTGTACGCGAATTACTGGAGGAACTGCCGAAGGCTGCGATCTTGGTGCGTCAACCCAGATCAGGTCGCATCCGCATGACTGACCATGCCCTTGATCACCACCGCCGCTGTCGCCAGCGCCGCCGGTATCACCAGCGCCGTCAGCACCTGCTCGAAGTTCCAGCCCAGGCCCAGCAACGTCGCGCCCATCCACGCTCCGAGAATCGCCCCGAAGCGGCCAATTCCCAGCATCCAGGAGACGCCCGTCGCCCGCCCCTGCGTCGGGTAAAACCGCGCCGCCAGCGACGGCATGGCCGACTGCGCGCCGTTGACGCACATCCCGGCCACCAGCACTAACGTCGCCAACAGCGTGATGTTGCCCAAGCTCTGCCCAACCGCGTAGGCAAACACCCCGGCCAGCAGGTAGAAAGTGCCGATGACCTTGTGCGGATTGAAACGATCCATCGCCCACCCCACACCCACAGCGCTCAACACCCCGCCAAACTGGAACAGCGCGCCAATGAAGGCCGCCTGTTCCATGCTGGCGCCGCTATCGCGCATCAAGGTCGGTAACCAACTGGTCAGCAGGTAGACAATCACCAGTCCCATGAAATAGGTGAACCACAGCAATAACGTGCCAGTGCTATAGGTGCCGGAGAAAATCACCGCGAACACATTGCGTGCTTTCACGGTTTTCTGCTCCGGCACACTGAAGCTTGCAGCCTGGGCAACAACCACCGGGTCAATAGGCGCCAGGGTCTTGCGCACTTTATCGGTGCCACGATTGCGTACCACCAGATAGCGCGCCGATTCCGGCAGCCAGAACAGCAGGACAACGGCAAGGATCAGTGGCAGGACCCCACCAATGAACAGCAGGCTGTGCCAGCCGAACATGGGAATCAGCTTGGCCGAGATAAACCCGCCGCCCGCCATACCGAGATTGAAACCGCAGAACATGCTGGTCACCAGCAAAGACTTCTTGCGCTCAGGGGTGTACTCCGACAGTAGCGTGGTCGCGTTTGGCATCCCCGCACCCAGTCCCAGGCCGGTGAGGAAACGCAATACCAGTAATTGGTCGACGTTGGTGCTGTAGGCAGACGCGAGGCTGAATGCTCCAAACAGCAGTACCGCACCGACCAGCACGACTTTGCGCCCGAAGCGGTCAGCCAGCGGGCCGGAACCCAATGCGCCGAATACCATGCCGATCAAAGCGGCACTCATGACCGGCCCCAGGCTGGCCCGATCGATCCCCCAATCCTGTGACAGGGCTGGCGCAATGAAACCCATGGCCGCCGTGTCGAGACCATCGAGAAAGACAATCAGGAAACATAGAATCACCACTCGCCATTGGTACCGCGAAATGGGCTGGGCATTGATGAAGGACTGCACGTCGAGGCAGTTGCCTACAGCAGACTGAGGCTGGTTCATTATTTTTATTCCACGCAAAACGCAGTCGAACACCTGCCAGCCTTATGCTGGCGCTGCGGCGACATTAATGATCCAGAGGAAACAGCGTCAATTCGATAAACGCGAGTCTGTGCGTTTATCGAACACTTAGGAAGTTTGCGTCAGGCGAAGAGCTGGCTGCTCAGGTCGCGGCTGGCGCTGAGCAGTCCCGGCAGGAATCGCTGTTCGAGTTCGTTGCGGCTGACTCGACCGGCATGGGTGCTGACATTCAACGCCGCCACGACCTGTCCGGACGCGTCATACACGGGAACGGCAATCGAGCGCAGACCTTGTTCGAGCTCCTGGTCGACTATGCACCAGCCCTGTTGTCGCACCTCTTGCAAACATTCGAGCAATGCTTCGGGGGTGTGCAGGGTACGGCTCGTCTTGGCCTGCAACTCCGCATGATCGAGATACTCGCGCAACGAAGTGTCATCTAGCGCGGCCAACAGAATCCTGCCCATCGAGGTGCAATAGGCGGGAAGCCGCCCGCCCACGGAAAGGTCGACGGAGATCAGCCGTTGGGTGGTAGCCGAGCGAGCGATGTACAAAATGTCATCGCCTTCCAGCGTGGCCATGTTGCAGGCCTCGTGCAGTTGTTCGCTCATGCGGTCCAGGTACGGCTGGGCGGAGACCGCCAGCGGCGTGGACGAAACGTATGCATGGCCGAGCGTCAGGACTTTGGGTAGCAGTGAATAGGTACGGCCGTCAGTGGTGGCGTAGCCGAGCTTGATCAGCGTGTGCAGGCAGCGGCGCACTGCGGCGCGGGGTATTTCAGTGCGGTGGCTGATCTGGGCGATGGTCAGGTGACGCTTGCGCTCCTGGAAGGCCTGCACTACCGCCAGGCCACGGGCCAGCGAGGTCATGAAATCCGGGTCACCGGTCAGTGCCTGGATCCGTTTCGCGGGTGACGCGACTATCGGCGGCGCCACGGAAGCGAAGGAGTTGCGCAATTGATCGTTCATATCAGGTCCTTTTCCCACACGAATCGAGAGCCATTACAAGCCGCTCCGGTACAGCGCACAAGAGACACCAGCCCACACCGGGCGATTATCGAACCATCAGCCGATTATCGCAAACCCGCTGCAGGCCATACGACTGACGAGCCTTGGGAATTTTCCTGGAGCGGAACTCTCGTACAACTAAGGGTTGGCAATTGGCAGCGAACTTGCCGGCCACAATGGCGCCAGAAAGACAGCGTCACAAAATACATACCCTGAACGGCGTAGTTCAGGGTAAAACTTATGTGTCATTAAACAAACTCTGCGCAATATCTTGTTTTAACGGTTTAGAGATAGTGTTCTACGAAACGGCCGCTATAATACAATTCAATGGCGACTCAGCTACTCACCTGCCGAGTCCACCATTCGGTGGCGCAATGTTCCATTGTCGCTGCCAGCAGCAAGCGCCTGCCGCTGATCACTTGATGCTACGCCAACGCGCTCGCTGTAACTGGAGACTGATGCTACGTCAGCTGTTTATCTCTGGTGCCGTGGCCGCCTGTAACCTGTATTGAATGCTCTCGCCATCGAAACCCTCCCGGGTTGTCGCCGAGCGCAGTCGATATCGCCGTGCAGTGCGTTTCACCAGAATCAATCTCAACTCATACAGGTAGCACTGTGACGAAAGACGAACTGCGCGCGGAACTTGAGCGCCAGGAACAACGTTACAAGGAAGTTTACGGCGGGGAAGTCACCACCTACGCCGCCCAGCCCGAACCGGAACGTAAACCCTGGCGTAAACGCGCCACCGTTCAGGATCAGGCATTCAGCCAGGAACTGCAGAAGATGGAAAAGGAACTCAAAGCCGAAGATCCATGAATCGCAGGGCGTTGATCTTTCCAAGGGTCTGGATGTTGGCCAGTTAAAAGCGGGCCGAATCGATGATGCCTACGCGCCCGCTACGAGCGGGCAGCGGCTACCTTGTCCAGAGGACGAGGTCACAGGTTCATTTCTGACCCTCTTTTCAGAAATTTCCCACGGGTGTTCATATCTCTCGAGTTTTTCGGAGAACCCCCTGTGTATGCAGCCTTTGCCTTTAGATTCAACGACCTGCGAAGCCAGTCGATGCACCGTTAATCCGGCGCTGCCCGCGAACTATTTCATTGAAGAATGTTACCGATGAGCAGCTAGTGCATCGATTTCCATCCTTTTCTGGCATAATCGCGCCCCCTTACGACCGGGTCAGAAAACCTTCATGATCGATTTATTCAGCGGACTGGATGCTTGGGTGCTCGTGAGCCTCTTGCTCGCCCTGGCCTTTGTCCTCGCCTTCGAGTTCATCAACGGCTTTCATGACACCGCTAACGCGGTGGCCACCGTTATCTACACCAAAGCCATGCCGCCCCATCTGGCGGTGTTCTTTTCCGGTGTGTTCAACTTCCTCGGCGTGCTGCTGGGCGGTGTCGGCGTGGCGTATGCCATCGTCCACTTGCTTCCGGTAGAACTGCTGATCAATGTGAACACCGGTCACGGGCTGGCCATGGTGTTCTCGCTGCTTGCCGCAGCCATCACCTGGAACCTGGGCACCTGGTACTTCGGTATCCCGGCTTCGAGCTCCCACACGCTGATCGGTTCGATCCTCGGTGTCGGCCTGGCCAACGCCTTGATCAACGATATTCCGTTGGCCGATGGCGTGAACTGGCAGAAGGCGATCGATATCGGCGCGTCCCTGGTGTTCTCGCCGATGGCGGGCTTCCTGGTCGCAGCGCTGATACTGATCGGCCTTAAGTGGTGGCGTCCGCTTTCGAAGATGCACAAGACGCCGGAACAACGCCGCAAGATCGATGACAAGAAGCATCCGCCGTTTTGGAATCGCCTGGTACTGGTGATTTCGGCCATGGCCGTGAGCTTCGTGCACGGTTCCAACGATGGTCAGAAAGGTATCGGCCTGATCATGCTGGTGCTGATCGGTATCGTCCCGGCGCAGTTCGTGCTCGACCTGGGCAGCACCACTTACCAGATTGAACGGACTCGCGACGCGACCCTGCACTTGAGCCAGTTCTACAAGCGCAATGCCGACACCCTGGGCGAGTTCCTGGCCCTGGGTAAAAGCGTGGAAGGTGATCTTCCGGAGAAATTCCGTTGCAACCCGCAACAGACCGAACCGACCATCTCCGCCCTGCTCGGCACCTTGAAAGGCGTTTCCGACTACCACTCGCTGCCGTCGGACAGCCGCATCGAAGTACGTCGCTACCTGCTCTGCCTGGATGACACGGCGAAGAAAGTCAGCAAACTGCCTGGCCTCGAGCCCCGTGAAAAAGCCGACCTGGACAAGCTGCGCAAGGACCTGACCACCACCACCGAATACGCCCCGTTCTGGGTGATTCTGGCGGTCGCCCTGGCACTTGGCCTGGGTACCATGGTGGGCTGGAAGCGCGTAGTGCTGACCATTGGCGAGAAAATCGGCAAACAAGGCATGACCTACTCCCAGGGCATGGCGGCGCAGATCACTACGGCGAGCCTGATCGGCATGGCGAACATCTTCAGCCTGCCGGTTTCGACCACCCACGTACTGTCCTCGGGCGTGGCCGGTACCATGGTCGCGAACAAAAGTGGCCTGCAAGGCGGCACGGTAAAAACCATCCTGCTGGCCTGGGTGTTAACCCTGCCGGCAACGGTAGCCCTGTCAGCCGGCCTGTTCTGGCTGGCATCGAAGGCGCTGGGTAGCTGATAGAAAAGCGGCACAAAAAAGGCGCGTCCCGTGAGGTTCGCGCCTTTTTAATGCCTACAAAAAACACCAGAAAACCCTCTGGGAGCCGAGCGTGCTCGCGATAGCGGTCTTTCAGTCAATGTAGATGTTAAATGTAGTGGACTCATCACGAGCAAGCTCGGCTCGTAGAGGGTCCCAGGGACCTTTCGCAAGGACAAAAAAAAGGGCAACCGAAGTCGCCCAAAATGCCTTGCGTGCTCATTGCTTCCTGAAAGACCTACGGTTTTTTCCGTTTGTGCGCGTCTTTCCAGATAAAAAATCCAAACCCTGCAAAAAACAGAACCATGAGGCCGACTGTCAGCACTCCGGCGATCACCACGTTGTCGAAAAACATGACTGGCCTCCTGCACTTGCCCTGTTGCGATAGGGCTAAGTTAACCAATCGGGCAGAAGAGAAAATTGACCAGGATCAATGTCGCCGGAGACTGGGCGTAAAGGAGGGAGAAAAACTGACCTGCATCAATCGATGCAGGGGGGGGGTCAACGCTTTTTCGGTTTGTTCTTCGGCTTTTTCTTTGGCTTCCCCAAAGGCATGGCCTGCTCAAATGCCTGACGCACTTCATTCAGGCGCTTCTCATTGAGGTCATGCACCCGCTTGGCGCGTTCAGCGGTTAGATCGATCAGTTTGTCGTCCTGGCTCATGTCTTCACTACATCGCGTCGTTTAAAGGTGCTGCGTTTGCACGCATGGTCACGCCAATAATGTAGCCTAACGACGGCGCTGACCAGCCGCTGGTTTCATATCTCGATATCAACCCACAATCCCTGCCTCGGCTCGTCTTCGATCAAAGGCGCAACCGGCACCGTGTTGTCCGCGTTCAGCTCATAGCCGGGAATTGGCAGATGTTGATCAGGTTGGCCATCAGCTTCACGTCGACGTTTTTTCCGCTGTTGCTGACGGCGCTGCTCTTCGCGCAGCTGAAATGCCGCCTCCTCGGGATCGCGCTGCTGCAGGTCGATCGTGCTGTCACTGGACGTTTTCTGCACCGGGGCTACGGGGGCGATGTCCGGGCGCTGGCGAACCGGATCCTGCTGTGAAGTGATCGGCACGGCACTCAAGGGGAGCATCGGTGGCAGCATGATTTTAGTTCTCCTGTCAGCAGGCTGTCGGCTGCGGGGACCCCAACTTGAGCACGCGCACACAAATTGTGACCCGGTTGGCACTTGCGCGATGGCGGGTTCAAGGGAAGTTGGGGCTATCGTTTATAGGACAACGCTGAACCCAGGCGTTCCACCAAGATCAAAAGATCACAGCCTGCGGCAGCTCATACACGCGTTATCCTTTGGCCTGGAGCCCTCATTCCGTTAAGATAGCCCGCTTTTTCAAGGTGGGAGTCAGGCAGCATGGCGCAGCAGTATCAACCGGGGCAACGCTGGATTAGTGACAGCGAAGCCGAGCTGGGTTTGGGCACCGTTCTGGCACAGGACGGCCGCTTGTTGACCGTGCTCTATCCGGCCACTGGCGATACCCGCCAGTACGCGCTACGGAATGCGCCCCTCACCCGTGTGAGGTTTTCGCCGGGTGACTCGATCACTCACTTCGAAGGCTGGAAACTGACCGTACAGGAAGTCGACGATGTCGACGGCCTGCTGGTCTACCATGGCCTCAACGCGCAGAACGAAATCGTCACCCTGCCGGAAACCCAGCTATCGAACTTCATTCAGTTCCGCCTGGCCAGCGACCGTCTGTTTGCCGGGCAGATCGACCCGTTGGCCTGGTTCTCCCTGCGGTACCATACGCTGGAGCACACCAGCCGCCAGCTGCAGTCCTCGTTGTGGGGACTGGGCGGCGTTCGGGCGCAACCGATCGCCCACCAGTTGCACATCGCCCGCGAAGTTGCCGACCGCATCGCCCCTCGGGTTCTGCTCGCCGACGAAGTAGGCCTGGGTAAAACCATCGAAGCCGGCCTGGTGATCCATCGCCAATTGCTCTCGGGTCGCGCCAGCCGTGTGCTGATCCTGGTTCCGGAAAACCTGCAGCACCAGTGGCTGGTAGAGATGCGCCGCCGTTTCAACCTGCAGGTCGCTCTGTTCGACGAAGAACGCTTCATCGAAAGCGATGCGACCAACCCGTTCGAAGATACCCAGCTGGCACTGGTAGCCCTTGAATGGCTGGTGGACGACGAAAAAGCCCAGGATGCGCTGTTCGCCGCCGGCTGGGACCTGTTGGTCGTCGATGAAGCGCACCACCTGGTGTGGCACGAAGAAAAGGCCAGCCCTGAGTATTCCCTTGTTGAGCAACTGGCCGAAGTCATTCCCGGCGTCCTGTTGCTGACCGCCACCCCGGAGCAGCTCGGCCAGGACAGCCACTTCGCCCGCCTGCGCCTGCTCGATCCAAACCGTTTCCATGACCTGCACGCCTTCCGCGCCGAGAGCGAAAACTATCGCCCGGTAGCCGAAGCCGTTCAGGAACTGCTGGAAAAAGGGCGCCTGTCGCCCGAAGCGCACAAGACGATCCACGGTTTCCTCGGCAATGAGGGCGAAGCGTTGCTGACCGCGGTCAACGATGGCGACACCGAAGCCAGTGCGCGCCTGGTTCGCGAACTGCTGGATCGCCATGGTACTGGACGCGTGCTTTTCCGAAACACCCGCGCCGCCGTGCAGGGTTTTCCGGAACGGAAACTCCACCCGTATCCGCTGCCGTGCCCGGACGAATACCTCGAGTTGCCGCTGGGCGATCACGCCGAGCTGTATCCTGAAGTGAGCTTCCAGGCTCAGCCTGACGCCAACGAAGAAGAGCGCTGGTGGAAGTTCGACCCTCGTGTCGAGTGGCTGATCGATCAACTGAAGATGCTCAAGCGCACCAAGGTCCTGGTGATCTGCGCCCACGCCGAAACCGCTATGGACCTGGAAGACGCCCTGCGCGTGCGTTCGGGCATCCCGGCGACGGTGTTCCACGAAGGCATGAACATCCTTGAGCGCGACCGCGCCGCCGCCTACTTTGCCGACGAGGAATTTGGCGCACAAGTGCTGATCTGCTCGGAAATCGGCAGTGAAGGTCGCAACTTCCAGTTCTCGCATCACCTGGTACTGTTCGACCTGCCTGCGCACCCGGACCTGCTGGAACAACGCATCGGCCGTCTGGACCGGATCGGCCAGAAGCACATTATCGAGTTGCACGTGCCATACCTGGAAACCAGTCCGCAGGAGCGACTGTTCCAGTGGTACCACGAAGCACTCAACGCCTTCCTCAATACCTGCCCGACCGGTAACGCATTGCAGCACCAGTTCGGCTCGCGCCTGCTGCCGTTGCTGGAAAATGCCGACGACGCAGAATGGCAAGCGCTGATCGACGAAGCCCGCGCCGAGCGTGAGCGCCTGGAAGCCGAACTGCACACTGGCCGCGACCGCCTGTTGGAGCTCAACTCCGGTGGTGCCGGCGAAGGCGATGCGCTGGTCGAGGACATTCTTGAGCAAGACGATCAGTTCGCCCTGCCGATCTATATGGAAACCCTGTTCGATGCCTTCGGCATCGACAGTGAAGACCATTCGGAAAATGCGCTGATCCTCAAGCCGAGCGAGAAAATGCTCGACGCCAGCTTCCCGCTGGGCGACGACGAAGGCGTAACCATCACCTACGACCGCAACCAGGCGCTGTCTCGCGAAGACATGCAATTCATCACCTGGGAACACCCGATGGTCCAGGGTGGCATGGATCTGGTGCTGTCCGGTTCGATGGGTAACACTGCCGTGGCGCTGATCAAGAATAAGGCGCTGAAACCTGGCACCGTGTTGCTGGAACTGCTCTACGTCAGCGAAGTGGTGGCCCCTCGCGCACTGCAGTTGGGGCGCTATCTGCCGCCAGCCGCCCTGCGCTGCCTGCTCGATACCAACGGCAACGACCTGTCGGCCCGCGTCGCGTTCGAAACCCTCAACGACCAGCTCGAAAGCGTGCCGCGGGCCAGCGCCAACAAGTTTATCCAGGCCCAGCGTGACCAGTTGACGCCGCGGATCAACGCCGGTGAAGAGAAAATCTTCCCGCGCCATGCCGAGCGCGTCGCTGAAGCCCAGCGCCGCCTGGCCGCCGACACCGATGAAGAACTGGCACGCCTGACCGCCCTGCAAGCGGTCAATCCGACGGTACGCGACAGCGAACTGGTAGCACTGCGCAAACAACGCGAGCAAGGCCTGGCCATGCTCGACAAGGCTGCGTTACGACTGGAAGCGATTCGGGTGCTGGTGGCGGGGTAAGTCCCCTGCCCCATCGGCAAACGGAAAAGGCCCACAGTGATGCGGGCCTTTTTTATTCCTGGTTGTTGTGGTGTTGCTGATGGCCTCTTCGCGGGCAAGCCCGCACAGTGGATTTGTGAACGCTACAGATCCACGGTAGGAGCAGGCTTGGTCCGGGCGGCGTTCCGACGAAGGCGATTACGCAGTCGCCGCAGAAACCCCAGGCTCAACCACAGCCACCAACCCATCCTTCATCCGCTTCGCATCCCGCACAAAACACCGCGAAGCCATGAACAGAAACACCATCGTGAAGAACAGCGCCACCGGAATCAGGTACATCGCGTCGTGCAAGCCCACCGCCTTGAACGCTTCGGTCATCTGCTCGGCGCCCGCCGCCAGCATGGCCGAATGGGCGAAGTGATCAGACAGCCCACCCACTACCACCGGCCCCAAACCACCGCCTAGCAGATATAACCCGGCAAAAAACAGTGCGATGGCCGTTGCCCGCAGCCGTGGCTCGACCACGTCCTGGATGGCGGTATAGACGCAGGTGTAGAAGTTGTAGGCAAACAGCCAGCCCAGGCTGAACACCGCGACAAACAGCCCGATCTCGATCCGCCCGGCGTGCAAGGCCCAGGCTGTGCATACAGTCGATACAATCAGGCTGAACGCGGCAAACAGCAGCCGCCCATTGGCAACCCTCTGGTGGATCTTGTCGGCGACCCACCCGCCAAGGGTAAGGCCGAACAACCCGGTCACACCGACAATCACCCCCGTCGCCACAGCAGCCTCATGCAACGGCATCAGGAAGTAACGTTGCAGCATCGGCACCAGAAATGAGTTGCAAGCATAGGTCGCGAAGTTGAAGCACAACCCTGCCAGCACCAGCCACAGGAAGGTCGGTACCGCCAATACCCGACGGATCGGCCGCTCGATGCGCTCCTGGGACACCTGCACGCTTTCCGCCGCACCGCGCTTGGGTTCCTTGATGAAAAACATGAACACCGCCAGAACTAGACCCGGCACTGCGGCAATGAAAAAAGGCGCACGCCAGCTGTCGAAGGTCTTGACCATCCAGCCGATGGTGAAGAACGCCAGTAACAGGCCCAGGGGCAGGCCCAGCATGAAGATGCCCATGGCTCGGGCACGCCGGTGGGCCGG
Organism: Pseudomonas violetae; assembly: GCF_023072615.1. Taxonomy (GTDB): domain Bacteria; phylum Pseudomonadota; class Gammaproteobacteria; order Pseudomonadales; family Pseudomonadaceae; genus Aquipseudomonas; species Aquipseudomonas violetae. The sequence continues at coordinate 161,181 of NZ_JAKNRW010000003.1, read as the reverse complement.
GAACAAGTCGCCAATCAGTGAATTGGCGGCGGGCGCATAACTGGCTTCGCCAATACCAATGCCCATGCGCACGATCAAAAACGTCCAGAAACTGCCTACCAGCCCATTGACCGCCGTCAACCCGCTCCAGGCGGCCAGCCCCCAGCCCATCAATTTAGCCCGCGAACCGGTATCGGCCATCCGTCCAAGCGGCAGGCCGGCGATTGCATAGACAATGGTAAACGCCGTACCGATGATCCCCAGCTGAAAATCGCTCAAGTGCCATTCCATGCGGATGGGCTCGATGATGATGGCCGGGATGGTACGGTCGAAAAAGTTAAACAAATTGGCCAGGAACAACAGGAACAGAATGCGCCACGCATTCGCCGCTTGGGTCGAGTTCTGCATGCTTCCGTCTCTTTTATTGTTATGGGGCTTCACTGCCCCCGGAACCTGCAATCTAGTCACGCCTGCACAAGCTGTCTGTAATTATTCGTTAAGCTGATATGCCTCTATGAAAAACCGCCTGCTGCCGCCATTTGATTATTGCCAAATGTTCTAACGCTCATTCCAAATCGATTGACACCAAACTGCCACTACCGCTTGCGCTTCCCCCATGCCCTCTATACTGCAACACAACCCGCCAGCTTCAACGATGGCAGCCAGGATGACGAAAACGGGAAATGCTATGGAATGGCTTGGTTTGCCTTTCATTACCGACCTACCAGATAGGGGACTGGTAACCCTCGGTTACACCCACAATACGTTTCTCGTGCTGCTGGCTTATATGGTCGCCTGCGTCGGTAGCTTTGCCACGCTGGACATAGCCGAACGAGTGGATCATGCCCAGAAGCCAGAGTCCCAACGCCTGTGGCGCCTGGTTGGAACGGCATGCCTGGCGTGTGGCATCTGGGCCATGCACTTCATTGGCATGCTCGCGTTCCAAGCGCCAGTCGAAATTCATTACGCCCTCCCCATCATCCTCGTCTCCCTGATGATCGCCCTGCTCGCCTCATGGCTGGTGATGTTCACCCTAAGCCAGGTGCAGCAAACGCTGTGGCACTACGTGAAAGCCGCGGTGTGCATTGGCCTGGGCATAGCCGCTATGCATTACGTCGGCATGGGCGCCATGCGCTCCAAGGCCGCCGCGTATTTCGAGCCGATGCTGTTCACACTGTCTGTGATAATCGCCATGCTGGCCGGCCTTGCAGCCCTGCTGATCGCCCGGCACTTGCGCGGCGGCAGCGGGCTGTCCCATCAGCTAAAGAAATACACGGCCAGCTTGGTGCTCGGAGCCGGCCTGTTCGGCATGCACTTCACTGGCATCGCCGCGTTCAAGCTGGTACTGCCTGCAGGCAGTGTCCTGACGCCGCCGAGCGAAAACGATCACCTGCAACTGGGGCTCACCGTGGCCGTCATGACGCTACTCATCATCGGCAGCAGCATCAGCGCGGCGCTGGCTGACAAAAAACTGCAACACAAGGAGCGCGACCTGCAACGGGTCAACGCCTTGCTCAGCCAACTCGACCAGGCACGCATGTCGTTACAACAGGTTGCGCATTACGACGCGCTGACCAACCTGCTCAATCGCCGCGGGTTCAACCAACTGTTCGCCGAGAAACTCATCGAAAAGACCAATGAAGGTGGCATGCTCGCTGTGCTGTTCCTGGACATCGACCACTTCAAGCGCATCAACGACAGCCTCGGTCATGACGCCGGCGACGAATTACTCAAGGTCCTCGCCAGCCACATCAAGGGTTCGGTACGCAGCCATGAAGATGTGGTGGCACGTTTCGGCGGTGATGAGTTCTGCATCCTCATAGGATTGCACGACCGTGAAGAAGCACGGCACATGGCCCAGCGCATCATGATGAAGATGAAAGAACCTATCGAGCTTTCGGGACGGCGCATGGTGATGACCACCAGCATTGGTATCAGCCTGTTTCCCGAGGACGGCAGAACATGCGAAGAATTGTTGAAAAACGCCGACCTGGCGCTCTATCAATCCAAGGGCAATGGCCGTAACGGCCTGAATTTCTTCAGCGCCATCCTGAAGACCCGCGCGATGATGGAGCTGCAACTGGAAGAAGAACTGCGCCATGCCCTGCGCGAGAACTCCGGCCTGATGCTGTACTACCAACCGATTTTTGACCTCAAGACCGGACTGGTGAGCAAGCTCGAAGCCCTGGTGCGCTGGCAGCATCCGGTGCACGGCCTGCTCGCGCCAGAGCGGTTCATCGCCATCGCTGAAGCCAATGGCTTGATAGCACAACTCGACAACTGGGTGCTGCGCAAAGCCTGCGAGGACTTGGGTGAGTTGTCCCGCCAGGGCTGCGAAGCACTCAGGATTGCGGTGAACTGTTCGCCCCTTAACCTGGTGCGCGAGGAACTCGCCGATGAGATCGAACAGGCGTTGCGGATCGCCGGTGTGGCCCCGCAACGACTGGAACTGGAAGTGACGGAAAATGCGCTGATGGGCAACATCGCCAATACACTGGTGTTGCTGCGCCAGATTCGCGCGCTGGGGGTGTCGCTGTCGATCGACGACTTCGGCACCGGGTACTCATCCTTGGCCTACCTCAAACGCCTGCCGCTCAACACCTTGAAGATTGATCGTTCGTTTATCCAGGATATTCCCCAGTCGACCCAGGACATGGAAATCGTCCAGGCGATCATCGTCATGGCCCATACCCTGCATTTGCACGTCGTCACCGAGGGCGTCGAAACGCAGGAGCAGTACGACGCCCTGGAACGCTCCGACTGTGACTTCATTCAGGGCTACTTGCTCAGCCGCCCGGTGCCGCTGGCTGAATTGCGCCCCGTCCTCAACGAAATAAACCAGCGCAACTATTTGAGCCCGATCATTCCCGCGGGCCAGGCTCGCGGTACATCTGCACTAACGTCGACGGATCTTTTTCCAGAAAGCCCTTACTCCCGTGCAACCGCATCAATTGGGCGCCCAGTGCGCTGAGGGGCGTCGCCGAACCCTGTTCGCGGGATAATTTCACTGCGGTGTCGAGATCCTTGAGCAGTGTGCGAACATGCCATTTCACCGGCTCGAAACGGTTGTCGGCCATTTGCGGCGCGAGGATCTGCAAAGGCTCCGAATCGGCAAAGCCCCCCGCCAGCGCTTCGGCAATCAGACTGGCATTAACGCCGGACCGCTCGGCCAAGGCCACCGCCTCGGCGATGACCAATGCATTGCAGGCGACGATCATCTGATTGCAGGCCTTGGTCACCTGCCCCGCGCCCACGCCCCCCATATGGGTCACGCGCTGACCGATACTCAGTAATGCAGTCCTGACTCGTTCAAGGTCTGACGCCGCCCCTCCGACCATGATCGCCAGCGAGCCCGCTTCGGCCCCCACCACCCCCCCAGACACTGGGGCGTCCAGCCATTGCATGCCGCTTGATTCGTTCAGCGTCATGGCCATTTCCCTGGTGGCCGCAGGCTCCAGGCTGGAAAAGTCCACCAGCAACTGGCCGTTTTTCGCACCCTCGGCAATGCCCGCCGCGCCAAACACCACCTCTCGCACCACGGCGGTATCCGCCAGGCACAGCATGACCACATCCGCGTACGAACACAGCTCGGCCGGCGTCGAGACCTGCCGAGCCCCCGCCTCGACCAATGGGGCGCACTTGCCCGGATTACGATTCCACACGGTCAATGGAAACCCCGCCGCCAGCAATCGTCGGCACATCGGTAAGCCCATCAGGCCAATACCGGCAAATCCCAGCGAAGGTAAAGTTGCCACGGTCTGGTTTCCTCCAATTGAACACGAGTAGAAAAGCGCTTGTTAACCCCGGAATGTATCAACATCTGGAAACAATTAAACCGACCAATGACGGGGCAGCCAACTGTTCTCGTTACGCGAACGTCACCCTGGCCCGGAATTCAATGGGGCCTTTCTTCACGGCCACATGCCACCACGCTACGGGCCTACACACTTTCCAATAAACCGGTAGCGCACCAATAAGGTGCGACAGGTTAATAGCACGCCCTTTCCTGGATCAGAATCCATGGCGAAACTACCACCGCCCACAGCTGCGGATCACGCTCGAAAAGATCCAGCGCCCGCGATTCAGAGAGCTTGGCGAGTTTGTCATCGGCCAGCCAGGCAGCCACTTTCTCACCTTCGTCAGCCGCCACCGCTTCGGCCGCAGCGATCAAATCCAGCGTTGGGTCGACCCATAACAGGGCACCCTTGGCAAAGAAGGGTTCAAGCTCCTTCCAAGTAATAGATGCGGTCTCACCAAGCAGCTTGGCATAGAGGGTGCTAGGTTCTTGATTCATGGGTTCTGTCCGGAAAAGAAATCGACGCGAATGATAAACGTCGGTGGTCTGGCAGCAAAATCCGGATGCAATTTGCGTCACCGAGCGAAAATCGCAGGAAAGCCAAGGAATGCAGGTGAATCAAGCTATTAGCCAGCTAACATCCCGCCGCGATTCTGTATTTTTCTTTCGATAAAGCGACACCCTCTGGTTTTGCCCCCCGGCGCTGCCTTCCCAGGCTGACAATCGGCGCTCTACACTGTACCGGTACAGTTGCCGGGGGCGTTTCCGGAGGATATCGACGATATCTGACCCGGTTCTGCTGCTACGGCGCCAGGACTATAAAAACTACAACAGTAAGAGTGGAGCACTATGACTAAGGCTACTAAGCAGATTTCCAAACTGTTTGCCGCTATGGTTCTGGCCGGGGTTGCCAGCCATTCGTTCGCAGCTGACACCATCAAGATCGGCATTGCCGGCCCTAAAACCGGCCCTGTAGCCCAGTACGGCGACATGCAGTTCAGTGGCGCCAAAATGGCCATTGAGCAGATCAATGCCAAGGGCGGCGTAGACGGCAAGAAACTCGAAGCCGTTGAATACGATGACGCCTGTGATCCAAAACAAGCGGTAGCCGTCGCGAACAAGGTCGTCAACGACGGCGTCAAGTTCGTGGTCGGTCACCTGTGCTCCAGCTCCACCCAACCGGCGTCGGACATCTACGAAGACGAAGGCGTGATCATGATCACTCCGGCTGCCACCAGCCCGGACATCACTTCCCGTGGTTACAAGATGGTGTTCCGCACCATCGGTCTCGACAGCGCCCAGGGCCCTGCAGCCGGCAACTACATTGCTGATCACGTGAAGCCGAAAATCGTCGCCGTCCTGCACGACAAACAGCAATACGGCGAAGGTATCGCCACCGCTGTTAAACAAACCCTCGAGAAGAAAGGCGTCAAGGTTGCCGTGTTCGAAGGCATCAATGCCGGCGACAAAGACTTCTCCTCGATGATCGCCAAGCTCAAGCAAGCCAACGTCGACTTCGTCTACTACGGCGGCTACCACCCGGAGTTGGGCCTGATCCTGCGTCAAGCCTCGGAAAAAGGCCTGAAAGCCAAGTTCATGGGTCCGGAAGGCGTGGGTAACGACTCCATTTCGCAGATCGCCAAGGAGGCTTCCGAAGGCCTGCTGGTAACCCTGCCGAAATCCTTCGACCAGGACCCGGCCAACATTGCCCTGGCTGACGCGTTCAAAGCCAAGAAAGAAGATCCGAGCGGTCCGTTCGTGTTCCCTTCCTACTCTGCTGTTGAAGTCATTGCCGGTGGCATCACTGCCGCCAAGAGCGAAGACCCGGCGAAAGTGGCTGAAGCCATTCACGCTGGCACTTTCAAAACCCCGACTGGCGACCTGAGCTTCGACGCCAAGGGCGACCTGAAAGACTTCAAGTTCGTGGTTTACGAGTGGCACTTCGGCAAACCTAAAACGGAAGCTTCGCCTCAGTAAGGCCTTGCCTGACTGACTGCCCACAAAGCCCACGGCGTGCCGTGGGCTTTGTTTTACGAATGTATTGGGCCGCGCTTGCGTGATCCGCAAGTCTCCCCACCTGAAAATCTCAAAACCGTCATCAGCGGTTCGCTGGCAAACCCCGAGTTCGAAGTGGATGCAGATCCGCGGGATCGGGCGGGAAAATGACTCCACCAGTGAAATGCGTATCAGGTTTTTAGGAGCGCTGTAATGCCTGACATCTATCACTTCTTCCAACAGCTGGTTAACGGTCTGACCGTTGGCAGCACGTATGCCCTGATCGCCATCGGCTATACGATGGTTTACGGCATCATTGGAATGATCAACTTCGCCCACGGCGAGGTGTACATGATTGGTTCCTACGTGGCGTTCATCGCCATCGCGGGCCTCGCTATGGTGGGACTCGACAGTGTCCCGCTCCTGATGACCGCCGGTTTCATCGCGAGCATCGTCGTCTGCAGTGCCTACGGCTACAGCATCGAACGGATTGCCTATCGCCCCTTGCGTGGCAGCAACCGTCTGATTCCGCTGATCTCGGCCATCGGCATGTCGATCTTCCTGCAGAACACCGTTCTGCTGGCGCAAGACTCCAAGGACAAATCCATCCCCAACCTGATCCCCGGGAACCTCTCTTTCGGGCCAGGTGGCGCACATGAAGTGCTGATTTCGTACATGCAAATCGTCGTGTTCGTGGTGACCCTGATCGCCATGCTCGGCCTGACGATGTTCATCTCCCGTTCTCGACTGGGCCGCGCCTGCCGCGCCTGCGCCGAAGACATCAAAATGGCCAACCTGCTGGGTATCAACACCAACAACATCATTGCCCTGACCTTCGTCATCGGTGCGGCGCTGGCAGCCATTGCGGCAGTGTTGTTGAGCATGCAATACGGCGTGATTAACCCGAACGCCGGCTTCCTCGTTGGCCTCAAGGCCTTTACCGCTGCGGTACTTGGCGGCATCGGCAGCATCCCCGGCGCCATGCTCGGCGGGCTGGTGCTTGGAGTGGCGGAAGCCTTTGGTGCCGACATCTTCGGCGACCAGTACAAGGACGTCGTGGCTTTCGGCTTGTTGGTTCTGGTTCTATTGTTCCGGCCGACCGGCATCCTGGGCCGTCCGGAGGTTGAAAAGGTATGACTAAGAATCTTAAACAAGCGCTGTTCAGCGCGCTCCTGGTCTGGGCGGTTGCCTATCCGGTACTCGGCCTGAAACTGACCATCGTCGGTATCAACCTGGAGGTTCACGGCACCAGCAACATGACCCTGGCAATCATTGCGATCTGCTCGGCACTCATGTTCCTGCGGGTGCTATTCGACGACCCGATCAGCAAGGCCTGGAAGTCTTCGCCGTCCATGCCGTTGATCCCGTCCAAGGCCAGCAACTTCCTGACCCTGCCGACCACCCAGCGCTGGATCATCATCGCGCTGATCGTCGTTGCCCTGGTATGGCCGTTCTTCGGCTCCCGCGGCGCGGTGGACATTGCGACCCTGATCCTGATCTACGTGATGCTAGGCCTGGGCCTGAACATCGTGGTCGGCCTCGCAGGCCTGCTCGACCTGGGTTACGTCGGCTTCTACGCCGTCGGTGCCTATAGCTATGCGCTGTTGTCGCACTACCTGGGCTGGAGTTTCTGGGTTTGCCTGCCGGTCGCCGGCCTGATGGCTGCCACTTTCGGCTTCCTGCTCGGCTTCCCGGTACTGCGCTTGCGCGGTGACTACCTGGCGATCGTGACCCTGGGCTTTGGTGAAATCATCCGTCTGTTCCTGCGTAACCTCACCGACATCACGGGTGGCCCCAACGGCATCAGCAACATCGAGAAGCCCACGTTCTTCGGCCTGACCTTCGAACGCAAAGCGGCCGAGGGCATGCAGACGTTCCATGAGTACTTTGGGCTGCAGTACAACTCGATCAACAAGGTGATTTTCCTCTACCTTGTAGCGCTATTGCTGGCCCTGGCTGCCTTGTTTGTCATCAATCGCCTGCTGCGCATGCCGATCGGCCGTGCCTGGGAAGCGTTGCGTGAAGACGAAATCGCTTGCCGTGCACTCGGCCTCAACCCAACGGTCATCAAGCTGTCGGCCTTCACCCTGGGCGCCAGCTTTGCCGGTTTCGCCGGCAGCTTCTTTGCTGCCCGCCAAGGCCTGGTCACGCCCGAGTCGTTCACCTTCATCGAGTCGGCGATCATCCTCGCCATCGTTGTTCTGGGTGGCATGGGCTCGCAGCTGGGCGTGATACTCGCCGCCGTGGTGATGATCCTGCTGCCGGAAATGATGCGTGAGTTCAGTGAATACCGCATGTTGATGTTCGGCGCCTTGATGGTGCTGATGATGATCTGGCGTCCTCAGGGTCTGCTGCCCATGCAACGTCCTCACATGGAGCTGCGCAAATGAGCCGCGAGATCCTGAAAGTCGAAAATCTGAGCATGCGCTTCGGCGGCTTGCTGGCGGTCAACGGCGTGGCCCTGACCGTCAAGGAAAAACAGGTCGTCGCATTGATCGGCCCTAACGGCGCCGGCAAGACCACGGTGTTCAACTGCCTTACCGGCTTCTACAAGCCAAGCGGTGGCAGCATCCTGCTCGACGGTCAGGCCATCGAAGGCCTGGCCGGGCATGAGATCGCCCGTAAAGGCGTGGTGCGAACCTTCCAGAACGTGCGGTTGTTCAAGGACATGACTGCGGTCGAGAACCTCTTGATCGCCCAGCATCGTCACCTGAACACCAACTTCCTGTCCGGTCTGTTCAAGACCCCGGCGTTCCGCAAGAGCGAGCTCGAGGCCATGGCATTTGCCGAGTACTGGCTGGACAAGGTCAACCTCACGGAGTTCGCCAACCGCACGGCTGGCACGCTGGCCTACGGTCAGCAACGTCGCCTGGAAATCGCCCGCTGCATGATGACCCGTCCGCGGATCCTCATGCTCGACGAGCCGGCCGCCGGCCTGAACCCCAAGGAAACCGAGGACCTCAAGGCGCTGATCGGCGTGTTGCGTGAAGAGCACAACGTCACCGTCTTGCTGATTGAACACGACATGAAGCTGGTGATGAGTATTTCCGACCACATCGTCGTCATCAACCAGGGCACTCCCCTGGCCGACGGCACGCCGGAACAGATCCGCGACAATCCTGAAGTGATCAAAGCCTATCTGGGGGAAGCGTAATGCTGCAGTTCGAAAACGTTTCCACCTTCTACGGCAAAATCCAGGCCTTGCACGGCGTCAACGTGGAAATCCGCCAGGGCGAAATCGTGACCCTGATTGGTGCCAACGGTGCCGGCAAGTCAACCTTGCTGATGACCCTGTGTGGCTCGCCTCAAGCTCACAGCGGCAGTATTCGCTACATGGGTGAGGAGCTGGTCGGGCAGACTTCGGCGCAGATCATGCGCAAGAGCATTGCCGTGGTGCCGGAGGGTCGTCGGGTGTTCGCCCGCCTGACCGTGGAAGAAAACCTCGCCATGGGCGGATTTTTTACCGACAAGGGCGATTACCAGGAACAGATGGACAAGGTCCTCGGACTGTTCCCTCGCCTGAAGGAGCGCTTCAGTCAACGCGGCGGCACCATGTCCGGCGGCGAACAGCAAATGCTCGCCATCGGCCGCGCTCTGATGAGCAAGCCCAAGCTGCTGCTGCTCGACGAACCGTCATTGGGTTTGGCGCCGATCATCATCCAGCAGATATTCGACATCATCGAACAGCTGCGCAAGGATGGTGTCACGGTATTCCTGGTGGAGCAGAACGCCAACCAGGCGCTGAAAATTGCTGACCGTGCGTACGTTCTGGAGAACGGCAGGGTGGTTATGCAAGGCACTGGTGAAGCGCTGCTCACAGATCCTAAGGTGCGCGAGGCGTATCTGGGCGGCTAAACGGTAGGGCCAGGCACAAGCCCCCGTTGGAGCCGCCGAAGGCTGTTCCAACGGGGGTTAAGTGCGATGCCTCAAAGGCGATCCAGCGCCTCGCCACTGCGCTTGAACCACCCCATCAGATAATCCGCCAACACCTGCGTGCGTTTCGGCAACCCGCCCTGATACGGATGCACCAGATACATTGGCATCCTGCGGGTCTGATAGTCACGCAACAACCAGCGCAAGCGCCCGTCGGCCAACTCAGTTTGCAATAAATACGACGGCAACCGCGCAATCCCCGCACCCGCCAGCGCCGCTTTCTTCAGCAGACTGTAATGATTGCTGGCGAACGGCCCCATCACTCGCACCCGCAGCAATTCGTGCTGCTGGTGATACAGCCATTCTTCGCGACCGCTGTAATGACTGTTGAGCAGACAGCGGTGCTCTGCGAGTGCCTGCGGCGTCGAAGGCTCGCCATATTGTTCAAGGTAATCCGGGCTGGCGCAGGTCATTTCGTGCCAGGCCAACAGCGGTCGGGCCACCAGCCGGTCGTCGTTACCGACCTCGGAGCGGACGGCAAGATCAAAACCGTCACGAGACAAATCGTGGAAATTGTTACTCAGGTCCAGCTCGATTTGCACTTCGGGGTACTGTTGGGAAAACTCCAGCAACAACCCATCGAAGAAGGTTTCCCCCAGCGACACTGGCACGGTCATTCGCACCGGCCCGGCCATGTCGTCCTTCAATCGCGCCAACGCCTGGCGCGCCCGCTCCACTTGCACCACCAGTGCTTGGGCCTGGGGCAATAGCGCGGCACCCGCCGCCGTTAAACTCAGACGGCGGGTGGTGCGTTGCAACAGGACTACGGAAAATCGAGTTTCCAGCAGACTGATGCGCTTGGACAATTGCCCCTTGCTACATCCCAGTTGCTGCGCCGCCAAGGTAAAGCTCCCCGCCTCGATCAACACCGCGAACGCCGCGAGGTCATCCATCTCACTCATGGATTGTTTCCAATTGAAAACCAAAGGTTGCCTATTAGCACGCTTATCAGCAGAAAAAACCAGCCCTAGACTGGTGCCTCGTTTAAACCACCCGAGGATCAGGGCATGAAAATTCTGTTGATAGGCGCAAGCGGCACCATCGGTTCAGCGGTCGACAAGGAATTGTCGCAACGTCACGAGATTATTCGCATCGGCCGTAACAGCGGCGATTTGCAGGTGGATATCAGTACCAACGCTTCGATTCGCAAGCTGTTCGAACAGACCGGAAAGTTCGACGCCCTGATCTGTGCCGCTGGCAACGTGACATTTGCTCCGCTGGACGAGATGTCCGAGGAGAGTTTTGCACTGGGCTTGAAGGACAAACTGATGGGTCAGGTCAACCTGCTGCTGATCGGGCGCGAGTTCGCCAATGACGGCGCCTCGTTCACCTTCACCACTGGCGTGCTTAGCCATGACCCGATTCGCAGCGGCGCTTCGGCGGCCTTGGTCAACGGTGCGCTGGACAGCTTCGTGCGTGCGGCGGCCATCGAATTGCCTCGTGGTTTGCGCGTGAACTCGATCAGCCCGACCGTGCTGCTTGAGGCGATGAGCAGCTATGCACCGTACTTCCGTGGTTACAAACCGGTTCCTGCAGCCGATGTGGCTTTGGCCTACGCCAAAAGCGTAGAAGGCTTGCAGACTGGTCAGACCTTTCACGTGGGCTAACAGGAGCGCGCATGGTTTGCTCCCACAGCGTGCGTTGACAGCAGTCGCTGGGGTTGTGATGAGCGGTCAGGCTGCGTAACGTGGCGGCACTTGTCTGGAGAACCAAAGATGCGTGTTGCCCGTTCCCTTGTCCTCGTTGCCTTGCTTCCATTGTTCGCCGCGTGCCAGTTGTTCGATAGTCCGCGGCAAAGCGCCTCCCACGTGGGCCAGACCCGCATGCAGGGCCAGTTGACGGCGGCGGATGGCAAACTGGTGTTCCAGCCTTGCAATCAATCGAGCAGTTTTGTGGTCAACGACACCGGTGGCACCAGCGTGCTGCAGGAGGCCGCAACCCTGGCAGATAATCAGGGCAAGTTGTTTGCCGATGTGCGCGGGCGCATCGACGGCAGCCGCCTCGACCTGGAACAGCTGTACCGCGTCGAGCGCTCGGGCACGGCCTGTGATGATCCGAACTTCAAATTGCTGATCCTGCGCGCCGCCGGCCATACGCTGGAGTGGAACGTCAAGGTCAGCGGCAAGGGCATGGTCATTGACCGCGCCGGCCAACCACCCTTGGCCTTGCCCTATGTCGAGGAACAGTTGGGCGACGGTCGCTTCAACCTGAGCACCGAAGCCAATGGCCAACACATCGAGCTCTGGGTCGCACCGCAACGTTGCGTCGATGCCACCACGGGCGCGGTCCAGCCTATGAGTGCTGAACTGCGCATCAATGGCCAGGTCCAGCGTGGCTGCGGGTATTTCGGCGGAGCGCGTGACGACTGACCGTTTTTGCCTCACTGATTCCGGTCTTTGGGGCTTATAATCACCGGTTTGTGCTATTCCGCCCTGGCGCAGTCACGCGCCCCGCGAACCGGATCCTGTCATGTTACGAATCACCGAACTCAAGCTGCCAATCGACCATCCAGAAGAAGACCTGCGCCCTGCCATCGTTCAGCGCCTGGGCATTGCCAGTGATGACCTGCTCGATTTCACCTTGTTCAAACGCAGCTACGATGCGCGTAAAAAGTCCTCCGAGCTGTGCTTTATCTACACCGTCGACCTCAACGTGCGCGATGAAGCCCTGGTGCTGAACAGGTTCGCCGATGACCGTAACGTCAATGTGGCACCGGACGTCAGCTACAAAGTCGTCGGCCAGGCGCCGGCCGATCTCGAGCAGCGCCCGGTGGTCGTAGGTTTTGGTCCTTGCGGGATTTTCGCCGGTCTGTTGCTCGCCCAGATGGGCTTCAAGCCGATCATCCTCGAGCGCGGTACCGAGGTTCGTCAGCGCACCAAGGACACTTGGGGCCTGTGGCGCAAAAACGTGCTTAATCCGGAGTCAAACGTGCAGTTCGGTGAAGGCGGCGCCGGGACGTTCTCCGACGGCAAGCTCTACAGCCAGATCAAGGATCCTAAATTCATCGGGCGCAAGGTCCTGCACGAGTTCGTCAAGGCCGGCGCACCGGATGAAATCCTGTACGTCAGCAAACCGCACATCGGCACCTTCCGATTGACCGGTGTCGTGGAGAATATGCGTGAGCAGATTCGCGCCCTGGGTGGCGAAGTGCGCTTTCAGCAGCGCGTCACTGACGTGCTGATCGAAGACGGACAACTGATCGGCGTAGAACTCGATGGCGGCGAACAGATTCATTCCAAGCACGTGATCCTGGCCCTCGGCCACAGCGCCCGGGACACCTTCCGCATGCTGCACGGCCGTGGCGTGTTCATGGAAGCCAAGCCGTTCTCGGTCGGTTTCCGCATCGAACACCCGCAATCGCTGATCGACCGCGCGCGTCTGGGCAAGTACGCCGGCCACCCGAAACTCGGCGCCGCCGACTATAAACTGGTACATCACGCCAAGAATGGCCGCTCGGTCTACAGCTTCTGCATGTGCCCGGGTGGCACCGTCGTCGCTGCGACGTCCGAACCGAACCGGGTGGTTACCAACGGCATGAGCCAGTATTCGCGTAACGAACGCAACGCCAACTCAGGCATCGTCGTGGGTATTACCCCGGAAGTCGATTACCCGGGCGGCCCGCTGGCAGGGATCGAGTTGCAGGAACGCCTGGAGTCCCACGCTTTCGTGCTAGGCGGCAGCAACTATGAGGCCCCGGCGCAACTGGTCGGCGACTTCATTGCCGGCAAGCCGTCCACCGAACTGGGGAGTGTCGAGCCATCCTATAAGCCGGGGGTTGCCCTGGGAGACCTGGCCCTGGCGCTGCCGGCGTTTGCCATCGAAGCGATTCGTGAGGCACTGCCAGCCTTCGAAAAGCAGATCCGCGGCTACTCGTTGCACGACGCGGTACTGACCGGGATCGAAACCCGCACTTCTTCGCCATTGCGCATTACCCGCAACGAGTCGATGCAGAGCCTAAACGTCAAGGGTCTGTTCCCGGCGGGTGAAGGCGCTGGTTATGCAGGCGGGATTCTGTCGGCAGGTGTGGACGGGATACGGATCGCCGAGGCAGTGGCTCGTGACATTCTAGGCCTCGAGGCCTGATGCTTTAACACATCACAAAACCTTGTGGTAAACCCTGTGGGAGCGAGCCTGCTCGCGATTGCATAAGATCAGCCAGCATATCTGGTGAATGTTAATCCGCAATCGCGAGCAGGCTCACTCCCACATGGGCTCTCCCGCATAGGTTCTTCAGTGCCGCAGCGCTTTAAATATTGGCGCGCAGCACGCTCGCCGGCAACGGCTCACCACGCTCGGCACTGGCCGCGACGGCATCGATCAAGCCACTCAATTCATACCCTTGCGCCTTGAGCCAGGCCTGATCGTAATAGGTGCCGGCATAGCGTTCGCCGCCATCACACAGAATCGCCACGATCGACCCTGACTCCCCCGCCGCGGCCATCTGTTGGGCCGCCATCAAAGCCCCCATCAGGTTGGTCCCGCTCGATCCGCCAACATGCCGTCCCAAGCGCCCGGCCAGGTAATGCATGGCTGCCAGTGACAGCGCGTCCGGCACCTTGACCATCGCATCGATCACCTTGGGCAGAAACGACGCTTCTACCCGCGGCCGGCCAATGCCTTCGATGCGTGAACCATGATCCAGACGCAGGCTCGCATCAGCGGTCTGGTAATAATCGAAAAACACCGAACGCTCGGCATCGGCGCACAGTACCCGGGTGCAGTGTTGACGATAACGGACATAACGCCCCAGAGTCGCCGTGGTTCCGCCCGTGCCGGGGCTGGAAATCAGCCAGCTCGGCTCCGGGTGCTTTTCGAAGCGCATCTGATGGAAAATCGATTCGGCGATGTTGTTATTGGCGCGCCAGTCAGTCGCGCGCTCGGCATAGGTAAACTGGTCGATGAAGTGACCATCGTGCTCCCGCGCCAGACGCTCGGATTCGGCGTAGATTTGTGTCGGATCGTCCACCAGGTGACTCTTGCCGCCGTAGAAGGCGATCTGCGCGATCTTCTCCCTGGACGTGGTCGCCGGCATCACGGCAATGAACGGCAGGCCTAGCATACGGGCGAAATAAGCTTCGGAGATTGCCGTAGAACCGCTGGATGCCTCGATGACTGGCGCCCCCGGCTTAAGCCAGCCGTTGCACAATGCATACAGGAACAACGAGCGTGCCAGTCTATGCTTGAGGCTGCCCGTGGGGTGGCTCGACTCATCCTTGAAATACAGTTCGATGCCAGGAAAACCGGGCAACGGTAAAGGGATCAGGTGAGTGTCGGCGCTACGCTGGAAGTCCGCTTCAATGATCCGGATGGCTTCTCGGGCCCACTGTCGGTTGTCGCTCATGGTGGTTTTCTCGTCGGATCGGGTGTCGGTTGACCTGTTTCGAGGCCCAGCTCACAAGCTTAGGAAAAAACCTACATCACGCACAGATACAGCTGAGCTTCAATACGTTTGGCAACTGCTAGGCTCAGCCTCCAGCCCTGCATTCATAGCTGTAATGGCATATAGCAAAAAAGAATATAACTTTTGTTTTAACTACTAACAGCACGGGTTAGGGTGTGCCACCTTCGAACCCATCAATGGAGAGTGACCTTGCCTCTGCGTAGCACTTTCACGCGTTTCTTTCAGCTGGAAGCGGCCAGCGGTCTATTACTGATAGCCGCTGCGGCCCTGGCCCTGATCATCAACAACTCCCCACTGTCATGGCTGTACACCAGTTTCCTCGACACCCCGGTGGTGGCGCAGATCGGTGCGCTGAACATCGCCAAGCCGGCGCTGCTATGGATCAATGACGGCCTGATGGCGCTGTTCTTCCTGCTGATCGGCCTGGAAGTGAAGCGAGAAGTTCTCGACGGACAGTTGTCGAAACCTTCCCAAGTCGTCCTGCCTGGGGCTGCAGCGATTGGCGGCATGGTCATTCCCGCGTTGGTCTACTGGTTTTTCAACCGGGACAACGCCGCAGCCCTTGATGGCTGGGCCATACCAATGGCCACCGACATCGCTTTCGCCCTGGGCGTGCTCGCCTTGCTGGGCAAACGTGTGCCAGTGTCGCTGAAACTGTTCCTGATGACCCTGGCTATCATCGATGACTTGGGTGCAATCATCGTCATCGCGATCTTCTACTCCGGCACCTTGTCGACCCTTTCCCTGGCGCTGGCCGGAACCTGCATTGTGGCACTCATCGCGATGAACCGGCTGGGGGTGGTCAAGCTCGGGCCGTACATGATTATCGGCCTGATCCTCTGGGTTTGCGTATTGAAAAGCGGCGTCCACGCCACGCTGGCGGGCGTGACCCTGGCGTTCTGCATCCCGCTGCGCACCAAAAATGCCGAGCCTTCGCCGCTGCTGACCCTGGAGCACGCCCTGCATCCCTGGGTGGCCTACGGCATCCTGCCACTGTTCGCCTTCGCCAACGCTGGCCTGTCGCTGAGCGGCGTGACAGTCGAAAGCTTTACCCATCACGTACCGATGGGCATCGCCATCGGCCTGCTGCTGGGCAAGACTGTCGGGGTGTTCGGCCTCACGTGGCTGTCGGTTAAAACCGGTATCGCAGCTCTACCCCAGGGCGCTAACTGGGGCCAGGTGCTAGGGGTGGCGATCCTGTGCGGCATCGGCTTCACCATGAGCCTGTTCGTAGGCTCACTGGCGTTTGAGCCGGGTGTCAGCGAGTTCGCTGGTATGGACCGGATGGGTATTTTGACCGGGTCGATCCTGGCGGCGCTGATTGGTTATGCGGTGACAGCGGCGGCAAGTCGCAAGAGCACCACGCCAGCACGGACGTAGGATCAGCCTGCGGCAAATGAAAAACCCCGACCAGTTACCTGATCGGGGTTTTCTTTTGACCGGTTGCGCTTAGTGCGAAACGCGGCTCGTGCCATCCACTGTGGCGATCCGCACGCGTTCGCCGACACGGAACACTTCGTTTTCCTGAACTTGCTGCACGTAAGCGCGCATGCTCCCGTCGTCTTCGCGAACGGTGATTTCCACGCCTTGGGTGCGGGTCAGGCCTTCTTCGGTGGCCGAACCCAACAGGCCGCCGGCAACTGCGCCGATGACGGCTGCAACGATACTGCCGCGACCGCCACCAATGGCGCTACCGCCTACACCACCGACCACCGCACCAGCGGCGCCGCCGATAGGGGTCTTGGTGCCTTCGATTTTTACCGGGCGCAATGCTTCGATGGTGCCCATGCGGATCGACTGCACGCGACGCGCTTCGTCACGGGAGTAGGAGTCACCGGTCAGGCTCGATTGGCAGCCAGTGAGCAACATCGCCATCGTGGAAAAGGAAGCAACCAACAAAACAGACTTACGCATAGCATCAACTCCAAAGGACAGGTATTCATTAAACTCCGCAGCATGACGCCTGTCACGGCATCGCCCGGATAAAAGTGGTTTGATTCAGGACTTGTACAGGCACCCTTAGAACTCACCACACAGTAGCGTCAAGTTACGAGATCTGCGCCACCGACCCAAGGATTTTCATGGATTACTTCATCATTGTCGTCACCACTGTCGCCGGCTTGTACTTCCATTGGTGGTTGTACGTGCGGATCAAAAGCTGGATGGACCGTGATCTGGCGCTAGCTCTGGCCGATGGTGACGAAGCAAAAAAAACCTTCATGCTCCAGCAACTGGCGAACGCTCAAGCACAAGGGATCAAGCGTCGAGACTTGCCGCAGTGGCTCAAGGCCACTGCGGCAGGCTATCCCGCTCGGTAGACTGCTCAGGGTGCCAGACGTTCAAGAATCCAGTCGGCGCCCTGCAGGCGGTAGTTGAGGCGATCGTGCAGACGGCTCGGGCGGCCCTGCCAGAATTCGATGCGCTCGGGCAACAGACGATAACCACCCCAGTGCTCGGGGCAATGCGGCTGCGTATCGCTGAAACGTTGCTCGGTATTCTTGAGCAGCGCTTCCAGTTCGGCACGATCGGCTATCACCCGGCTTTGCGGCGAAGCCCACGCTCCGAGACGGCTGCCCAAGGGTCGAACCTGATAATAGGTGTCGGACTCCTCAGGAGAGACCTTCACCACCCGCCCCTCGATACGCACCTGGCGCTCCAGAGCCGGCCAGAAGAAGGTCATGGCAGCGAAGGGATTCGCCGCCAGATGCTGTCCCTTGGCACTGTCGTAGTTGGTGAAAAACGTGAAGCCCTGCTCGTCCAGTCCCTTGAGCAGCAGGATTCGGCAGTGCGGACGCCCTTCCGTATCGACGGTGGCCAGGGTCATGGCATTGGCCTCCACCGGCAGCTGTTCGGTTTTCACCGCTTCGGCAAACCATTGATGGAACAACCCGAACGGCTCGACCGGGGCTTGCGCCTCGGTCAAGCCATCCCGGGTGTAGTCGCGACGCATATCAGCCAGGCCCTGGGTCATGGCGCATTCCTTTTGGTTAACGAATCACTTTTTTGCAGCGTCAGTCGCCGCGACTTTCTTGTCAGTGGCTGTGGCCTTGGCTTTGGCTGGCGCGGTTTTCTTGGCCGGAGTAGCACTTTTGGCTGGGGCTTTCTTCGCTGGAGCCTTAGTCGCCGATTTCTTGGCCGGGGCTTTTTTCGCGGCCGGCACATCGGCCTTCTTCGCGGCAGGGGCCGGGGCGACTGGCGCCACGGCTGGCTTGACGTCCTGGACCGCGACCATGCGCATCGGCGCCGGGGCCGGCATGTTGTACTTACTCAACAAGGCAACCATGGTGTTCTGCGGAGTCACCAGCAGCTCAACGCGGCGATTCAAGGCGCGCCCTTCAACACTGTCATTGGCAGCCCGCGGCGCTTCGCTACCCATGCCGCGCAGCATCAGGCGATCACGCTGCAGGCCGCTGAGACGGAAAATCGCCGCAACAGCCTGGGCACGTTCCTGGCTCAACTTGACGTTGGCCGGATTGGCCCCGGAGGTATCACTGTGGCCGAGCACCAATACCGCAGTCTTGGGATCGACTTCGAGAATTTTAGCCACTCGGGTAAACGGTCCCAGGGTGACAGGTAACAGCATGGCTGGGCGGTCCGGGTTGAACGAACCTTCGACCGGCGCTGTGACTACCAGCACGTTTTCACGGCGTTCAAGTTGCAGTTTGCTGTCCTTGATCGCGGTGCGCAGGCGCGGTTCGTAGTCATCGAGCCAGGCTTGGGTGGCTTTCGGATCAGGCATGGGAACGACCTTGGCGGCAGACTGATGCTTGCCACCGAACGGCCACCACCATTTACCATCGGCCTCAGCTTCGGCCTTGGCAACTTCAACAGGCTTGGCTTCAGGTTTTTCATCAAACTTCTTATCCAAGACTTCTTCCGAACCAAACGGCCAATACCAGGGATTGGAGCTTTCGGCCTTGGCGACCGGTGCAGTAGCTGCTGGCTTGAGCTGGGCCGGTGCCGGGGATGGCTCTTTCGCCGCCACTTTGTCGGCGGAGCCAAATGGCCACCAGCTACCGCCATCTGCATCATTCTGTGGAGTCTGTGCGCAACCGGTTATGGCGAAGCACAGGGCCAGGGCGAAAGTTTTATTGGATGACATTGGATATCCACAAAATGAAGTAATAAAAAATCAGGCCTGACTGGCCCGTATAAACACACGATTTGAAACTAAAAAGGTTGTCAGGTTCCGGCCTGGAGGCCTGACGACTGGATTTACAGACAAGTGGCCAGTACTCGCACAAGATTTTGTGCGCGTGGATCCATCAAGACGTACGGCCCCAGTGTATTTGTCACAAAACCGAAGGCAACATCGTGTTCCGGGTCAGCAAAACCGATGGAACCGCCGGCACCCGGATGCCCGAACGCCCGCGGGCCGAGGCCATAGGTGGCGTTGGGAACGTCCGGTTGATCGAGCATGCAGCCCAGCCCGAAACGGGTCCGGGTCAATAAAGTCTTGTCGTCGCCGACACTATGCTCGCGAGTCAGCTCGTCGAGCATCTCGCTTTCGAGCAGGCTACCGTCCAGCAGTCCGGCGTAGAACCCGGCCAGGCTGCGCGCATTGCCATGGCCGTTGGCCGCCGGCTGCTGCATACGGCGCCACTCGGGTTTATTGGTGCTGGTCAAGACCGACGGCGGATTGGTGAAGGCGCGAGTGGACATCGCTGCGGGTTCGCGCATGGTAACTTGGAGCAAGCGTTGGGCCGCAGCATCGCCGACATTGCCCTTGCCGCGGGCGATATGCGCCACCCGATGGAATTCTTCGTCAGCCAGGCCGACATGAAAATCCAGCCCCAACGGCTTCGCAACCCGCGCGACAATCGATTCTCCGGGTCCACGACCGTCGGCACGGCGCAGCAATTCGCCGACCAGCCAGCCATAGGTGATCGCGGCGTAGCCATGACCGGTACCCGGTTCCCACCAGGGTGCTTCGGCGGCCAGGGCATCGACCATGGTTTGCCAGTCGTAGAGGGCTTGTGGTTCAAGCACCGTGCGCAAGGCCGGCAACCCTGCCTGATGGCACAGCAGTTGGCGCAGGGTTACCGATTCTTTACCTGCGGCCGCGAATTCGGGCCAGTAGCGGGCAACCGGGGCATCCAGTTGCAGCTTGCCTTCGGCGACCAGTTGCAGGGCCGTGACCGCGGTGAAGGTCTTGGTGCAGGAGAACAGGTTGGCAATAGTGTCGCTATGCCAGGCCTCGCTGCCGTCCTTGTCAGCCGTACCGGCCCAAAGATCGACCACCGTTTCCCCGCCGACCTGGATACACAACGCTGCGCCACGCTCCTGGGGATCGTCGAACAACGCCGCGAAAGCCTCGCGTACGGCTTCGAACCTGAGTTCGTAATGACCCTGAATCTGCACCCGCAACTCCCCTGACTCATACTCTACAAAGTGGCCGCATTGTTCCAGCCATTGACGGTTTTGGGAACAGGTGCAGGCCCGGCGGTCGGTTACTTCGCAGCCTTACCGGCCTCGCCTTTGCGTCCGCCTTCAGCATCATGGCCGGCCTTGTTCGCAGCGCGCCGGGCCTTTTCGGCCTCTTTGGTCAGTTGATCGACAGTGGCGAGGTTGCTCTTGCGCACGCTGTCGACAAAATCCTGGAACGGCAAATCGGTGATGCCCACCAACCCGAAGTGGCCATTCTCGCCATCCAGCAAGCGCCCGGTGACCGGTTGATCCAGGTACTGGAACCAGTGCACCCCGACAATCGATGGTTCGCTCAGCGCCTGTTTGAGGAAGTGCGCGTAAGCCGGCCCACGGTCCTCCTCTTTCGCCAGTTGCGTCACGCCGCCCCAGAACGGGCCACGATCAGCCGAGCCGAAGTTGAATTCGGTAATCAGCACAGGCTTGTCCAGGCCACGCAGTTTCTCGAAGTCATAACCATCCTGAGGTTGCAGCGTGTACATATTGAAGCTCAACACATCGCAATATTGGGCGCAGGACTCGACCGCCTCTGGCGTGCTGACGGCAAAACGGCCGCCAAGCAGTAGCTGATTGGGCGCGTGCCACTTCAGCGAGTCGGAAATGGTCTTGAAGTAGGTGTCGGCGAAGACCTTCTGGAAGTATTTGAAGTCCGCTTCAATTTCGGGGTGCTCCGCGCTCGGTTGCGGTGGCACGAAACCCGGGTCTTCCATCAATTCCCAGGCTGGCAGGTCGATACCCCAGGCTTTGGACAGGCCTGCCTGGTTGCGATACTTGTCGCGTAGCTGCTTGAGGAACGCGCGTTTGGCCGGGACATCGGTGGTCATCTTCAGGGTGCCATAAGCCAGCGCATAACGAGCTTTCGGGTCATCGCCGGGACCTGCCCAGGCCAGTTCGTTATCGGCGAAGTAGCCAATGAGCCATGGATCGTCACGATGATCACGGGCAGCGATGGCCACGGCACGTTCGGTGGCCATCGCAAAACGCGGGTCGAATGGATCGGGCATACCGCCCCACCAGTCCGTACCCGTGCTGATACTCGCGTAATCGCCGACGATCGACAACGGCACGGTGTACGGCACTCGCTCGGCATCACCCAGCATCGGCGCGCTCCAGTTGCCCAGCGTGTTGAATCCCCAGGCTTGCAGGCGATCCAAGGTGTGAGCAGTCCAGCGTTTGTCGTCGAAGACTTCCGGCGCGCAAGGAGCGGCTGCAGGTTTCTCGGCGGTTTCAGCGTCGGCCTTGGCAGCCTCGGCAACCCCGGCTTTGGTTTTGCTCGTCACGACGCAGGGCTGCCCGTACAAACGCTGCAGGTTGGCACCGTAAAAATCGTACCAGCGCCCGGCGTTGTAGCCACGCCCCTTGTCCGCTCCATTACCCCCGCGGTTGTCGCCTTCGCCGTAATGGCTGGCCAGCGGCTCATCGGGCTTTGGCAGGGACTCGAACATCCACTCGCGACCCGCAATGTAGGTCTGATCGACATCTGGGGTCACGGTGTTCACGCCCAGGGAATAGAAAGGGTGGCCTTCCGGCGTGACCAGATACCAACGACCCTCGCGCTTCTCGCTGCGAAAAAATCCGCTGGCCTTGAATTGCGGTCCTTTGGTCCAGCCACCGAACTTGTCCAGGGAAGATTTTTCGCGCTCCGCCAGCCAGGCTTTCAGCTGTTGCTGCTCCTTGGCGGCAGCGTTTTTCAATTGCTCGTCGCCACTGACTTTTTCGGGCCACTTGGAGCGAGTCGACTGACCGTAGGCATCCACCAGGCCGCCATACGCGGCCTGAAGCACTTCCTCGCCGCCCTGAACACCAAAGCGCTCGAGCAGAATGCTTTGGGCGACTTTCGGGTGATCCATCGACAAGGTCACCGACACCACCTGGCTGCGATCCAGCTCACCGGCGCTGCTGACCAACAGTACCCGCTGACCATCCACAGTGATCGGCATCGGCGGCCCGGCTTTCATGCCGAGGCTCAGCGGCGAGCTCGGTTGCAGCGGCACCAGCAAGGTTTGCGCTGGGCCGGCCGGCAAGTCGACGCGGCTGACCAAGGTTTTGCCATCATTGCTCTGGATCTTCACATAGAGGGTCAGCGCCCAGTTCATCGCACTCTGCACGCGCAAGCTCATGACGCCCGACTGCGACCAGTCCCATGCACCGCTTTGCGGGGTCAGGCGCAGCGTCGGTTGCGCCACCGGATTGAATGTCACCCGGCGCAGCACTTCGCCTTCGGCTGTTTGCTCCGCATTGGACTGCGGCAGGCTGGCGTCCTGTGTCGCTACCTGAACAACGTCAGCAGGGCGCACAAAGTTGAACAGCGTCTGTTGGCCGGCAGGGGCCGCCAGCAAAGGGGCTGCGAACATCAGGGCAAAAACCCCAGCAGGTAACGAATGGCGCAGCGAACGGCGAATCATAGGAACAAGGTTCTCCCTAACGACCTAAAGGGCCAATGGAAAAGCGGTGGCAGAGAGATAGACAACACGGTGGGCAAAATTGCCCACCGGAGTATCAGGAAATTTCACGACGGAATGGCGGCAACGCATTGAGGATGGCTTTGCCGTAACGCTGGGTAACCAGACGCCGATCAAGCAGGGTGATTGTGCCGCGGTCCTCTTCAGTCCGCAGCAGCCGTCCGCAGGCCTGGACCAGCTTTAGCGAGGCGTCCGGCACCGAGATTTCCATGAAAGGATTGCCGCCACGGGCTTCAATCCATTCAGCCAGGGCCGCTTCAACCGGGTCGTCTGGCACCGAAAACGGGATCTTCGCGATCACCACGTGTTCACAATAGGCGCCCGGTAAATCCACGCCCTCGGCGAAACTCGCGAGACCGAACAGCACGCTCGAATCCCCCCCATCGACCCGCGCTTTGTGCTTGTTCAAGGTTTCCTGCTTGGACAGGTTGCCTTGGATAAACACCTGCTTGCGCCAGTCGCGATCAAGCCCATCGAACACGTCTTGCATTTGTTTGCGCGAAGAAAACAGTACGAGGGTGCCGCGCGAACCTTCGACCAATTGCGGCAGGTCGCGAATGATTGCCGCAGTGTGCCCGGGCGCGTCCCGTGGGTCGGCTTTCAAATCCGGCACTCGCAACACGCCGGCGTCGGCATGATGGAACGGACTCGGGACCACCGCCGTCACGGCTTTTTTCGGCAGCCCGGCACGCATGCGGAAACGGTCAAACGTACCCAGTGCGGTCAGGGTCGCCGAGGTCACCAGGGCTCCGTATGCCACGTTCCAGAGGTTGCGCCGGAGCATTTCCGCCGCAAGGATGGGGCTGGCGTTGACCTCGATGTCGAACAGCGAGCCACTTTCGGCCAGGGTGAGCCAGCGGGCCATCGGCGGGTTGTCTTCGGGGTCCTCGGCAGTGAACGCCGTCCACAACTCCCAGTTGCCCGTACACCGGGACAGGAGGCTGCCGAATAGCGGATACCACTCTTCGGCCTGGTTGCTGGCGATGCCGATGTTGACTTCGCCGTCCATGCCTTCTTTCAACAACTCGGTGAGACGGGTAAATACGTCATTCAGGCGGGCAAAGCCTTTCTTCAGTTCGATGCCCATTTCCCGCATGTGCTCGGGAATCACCCCGCCGACGAAGCGATGCCGAGGTCGCTCACGACCTTCCACGTCTTCGCCCGGTTTGAAATCGGCCACCTGTTCACAGGCGGTGAACATGAACTGCTGCTGGGTCTTGATCTCCCGCGCGAGCTCCGGGACCTGCTCGATCAGCTTGCCCAGGTCGCCTGGCAGCGGGTGCTGGGCCAGCAATTTGGTGAGGTTCTTGGCGGTGGTCTCCAGCCAGTCGGCCGTGGAGCGCAGGCGCGTGTAATGGGCGAAGTGACCGATCGCCTTGTCCGGCAGGTGGTGGCCTTCGTCGAACACGTAGATAGTGTCGCGGGGGTCCGGCAGGACGGCACCACCACCCAGCGCCAAGTCGGCCAGCACCATGTCGTGGTTGGTGACGATGACGTCGACCTTGCCCATACCCTCGCGGGCCTTGTAGAAGGCGCACTGGCCGAAATTGGGGCAATGGCGGTTAGTGCACTGGCTATGATCGGTCGTCAGGCGTGCCCAGTCGGCGTCTTCCAGGGCGGTGGACCAGCTGTCACGATCGCCATCCCACTTATTGCCGGCGAGCTTCTCGATCATGCTGGTGAACAGCTTCTGGCTGGCCTCGTCGACTTCGATTCGAAAGCCTTCCTCTTCGAACAGTTGTGCCGTGGCAGTTTGCGCGTGACCTTCCTGCAACAGCATATCGAGCTTGGACAGGCACATGTAGCGTCCGCGTCCCTTAGCCAGGGCGAAGCTGAAATTCAGCCCGCTGTTGCGCATCAGGTCGGGCAGGTCCTTGTAGACGATCTGCTCTTGCAGGGCTACGGTCGCCGTGGCGATCACCAGCCGTTTGCCGGCGGCCTTGGCCGTCGGTATTGCCGCCAGGCTATAGGCCACGGTTTTACCGGTACCGGTGCCGGCTTCCACGGCGACAATCGCGGGGTCGCCACTGCGCCGGCCCTCGTCGTCGGTGTCGATATCCCCGAGGACTTTGGCAATTTCGGCGATCATCAGGCGTTGGCCGTAGCGCGGCTTGAGGCTCTTGGCCTCGAGAAAACGCGAGTAGGCGCCCTGGATCGTGGTTTTGAGTTCGGTGCTGATCATGGATTGTCGGGCGCAAAAAACGCTGGATAAATTTTCAGTGGTTCGGTTCGGCCGCTATCATACCCCGCTAATTAATCCCGCGCAGAACGGAGTACCCCAATGACACTTTTTGCCATCGTTTACAGCCTGCATGTCCTGTCGGCCCTGGTATGGGTTGGCGGCATGTTTTTCGCCTGGATGGTCTTGCGTCCGGCTGCCATGAAGGCGCTGGAAGGCCCTGCCCGACTGAAACTGTGGGTCGAGGTGTTCACAGGTTTTTTCCGCTGGATCTGGGTCGCGGTCGTGGTGTTGCCTGTCAGCGGTGTGGGCATGATTCATCTGCAATATTCCGGTTTTGAAACCGCGCCGCGTTATGTACAGGTGATGATGGGGCTGTATGTGGTGATGACCGCGCTGTTTATCCGCATCCAAGCGCTGATGTTGCCTGAACTGCGCACGGTGGTGACGGCGCAGGACTGGCCGGCGGGCGCTGCGGTATTGGGGAGGATTCGCCGGCTGGTGGGGATCAATCTGCTGGTCGGGTTGCTGCTGGTAGGGATTGCGGCGGCTCGGCCAATGTTCTGAGGAGACTTGCAACATAGAATCTCCCCCAGGGTTGTCATGACCCTGAGGGAGAAAAGTTTGCTCGCGATGACAATCGCAACATCACAAAGGGCTTACAAACGCTGCAAAGTCACCGAACCCGCCGCCCCTGCAGGACCTGGCTGGCCATCGACACCCGGACGACCAGCCTTGCCACCCTCCGCGCGATAGACAATGCATCCTTTGGATTTGCCGCCGGCACCCGGCTTGCCACCGGGCCCTGCGAGGCCACCCGCACCGCCGGCCACCTCGACCTTGATCTGTTCGAGGGGATAATCGCGAGGCACTTCCAGCCTGACCAGTGCACCGGGCGCCCCTGCATGGCCATCGCTGCCATCACTGCCGTCCGCTCCACGACCGGCCTGGCCCCAAGTGCAACCCGGCGCCTGACCGTTGGCACCGTCAAGCCCGACAAATCCTGGTGCCCCCGCACCGCCCCGGGCGTCCAGCGCCAACTGCGGGGCATTCAATGCCTTGATCTGCAAGTTGAGGTTGCGCCCCGAACGGGCCGCCTTGAGGTAAGTGCCCGGCGCACCGCGAGCAGTGATCTGGCTGCCTTCAGACAACTCGGCACGACTGACCTTTAAATCGAGCGCCTGCTCGCTGGGCACGATGGCGATCCGCGCTTCGCGCCCCAGGCGCAGCTCACCAACCGTGACTTCGGTGACATTCGAGGGGATCAGCAAGGTGCCGTAGTCGGCAACTTCCAGTCGCTCCAGTTTCAAAGTGCTCGCGGTGTTGGGCAAGCGCATGAGCGAGTTGGTTTCAACGCTCACCACCTGAGCGCAAGCCAGTGGACTGATCAATGCGGCGAGCAGACAGAGATTACGCATGGGAAGCCTTCGATACGGTAGGAGCCGGAATGGTTTGCAGGTGGAATACGCCGAAAAACACAATCTTCAGGCGATCGCGCCACTGATGGGGGCGATCCTTGAGGCTGCGATTGCACAGCAGCACTTCCAGAAGATGAAGAATAGCCAGCAGGCCACCGGCCAGTTGGACCAGCAGATTCAGCGGGAAGACAAACGGCATGAGCCAGTTGACCGCCACCACCGCCCAGAACAACAGGCTCAGCAGCTTCCATAGCCCCCAGAACACCTTCATACGCTCCCCCAATGAGAATTATTCTTTGCGCGCACAGTAACGGCTTCCGCGCGGGATAAGCCAGAGGGCAATCGAATTTTCTTCATGCAGGCCGTCGAATGGGCCGTCCGGACGATGGTTTTTATCGGCGGACGGCTCTGGTTCGGGGATTAGCGGTTTATATGCAGCTCCACTCGGCGGTTTTTCGCGCGACCTTCGTCCGTGTCGTTATCAGCGACCGGTTCACGCTCTCCTCGTCCTTCGCTGGTGAGTTTGTTCGGCGCCAGGCCCTGGCTCAGAAGATAGTCGGCGACGCTGCTGGCGCGACGTTCCGAGAGTGCCTGGTTGTAGGCGTCAGCCCCCACGCTGTCGGTATGGCCGATGACCTTGATGCTGACCACGTCAGCGTTCTGCAATTTACTCATCAGAGAATCCAGTTCGCTGCGGGCAGCTGCTGTCAGGTCGGACTTGTTAAAGGCGAACAGAACGTCATTGGCATCGCTCAGCGTCACGACTTCAGTCGGGGCCGGAACAGGTTCAACAGGCTTCACGCTGGCCGGGTATTGCGGCAGCGGGCAACCGTGGTGTTCGACTGGGGTATTGGCGGGCGTATCCGGGCAACGATCACGGCGGTCGAATACGCCGTCGCCATCTTCATCGCCATCCTGGGAGTAACAGATCAGGCCACCGGTCAGGATGCCGAGGGCGGCTCCACCACCAGCCCAGCCGGCACTTTCAATTGCGCCCAGGCCTGCGCCGACCAGGCCGCCGATAAGGCTGCAAATTGGCCAGGTACGTTGATTCAAGGGTGCAGTGCCGTCGCTGTGGGTCGCGCAACCGGTCAGCAAGCTGCCAAGCAGCAGAACCGGTAAGACGGTCCTTGTGAGAACACTCATTGTGAAAGCTCCTGTGTTACCGGCCCATACCGGTTACACAGGAGTAAAGACCCGCATCCGCGACTGCACAAGCCGCAGAGTGCAAGGGCATCAACGATTGATTTTGATTTCCGTGCGACGGTTCATCGCGCGGCCGTCCGCAGTTTTGTTGTCGGCCACTGGCTGGCTTTCGCCGGCACCGGTCACAGACACGAAGCTGCTGCGAGGTACGCCACTCGAAATCAGGTACTCGACCACTGAATGCGCGCGTTTATCCGACAGTTTCTGGTTGTAGGCATCGCTGCCCACACTGTCGGTGTGACCGGTCACGGTCAGTTGCGCGGTAGAGGATTCCTGTTTCAGGCGAGTAGCGATCTTGTCGAGCACTTGCTTATCGGAAGGAGTAAGCGTCGCCTTGTCGAACTGGAAATGCACATCACGTACGACGATGACTTCTTCCTTGACTACAACCACCTCTTCGACCACGGGTACAGGCACCGGAGGCGGGCAACCATCAGCATCGACCTGAACGCCTCTAGGCGTACCTGGGCACTTGTCGCGACTGTCCGGCACGCCATCACCGTCTTCGTCGCCATCACCGTGAACCCAGCAATAGGCCGCTGCCGTACCACCGATCAACAGCGCGCCATAGCCTGCCCACGCCGAGCTCTCGGTTGCACCAAGACCTGCACCGACGACACCACCGACCGCCGCACAGGTCGGCCAGTCGGTTTTCTGCAAACCTGCGCAACCAGTCAACACACTGGTTAGCAGAACCAAGGGTAATGCTGTCCGAACTATGCTCATCTAGTTTTCTCCTGAAGGATCGGCTTAGAACCGATTCAGGGAGTAAAGACCGGAGTTTTAATCTCCGCCAGCAATAGGCCACCGCTGTTTTGCCTCGTGTTCACCGTGGATCGATGCAATTGCCCCAAGAGAGCGCTAGGCCAGGGCCTTTGGGCAGGCTAGTCTTGGCAGACGCTGATTGAGGATCCTTGATGATTGCCGGTATTTCTTCGCGCACGCCGCAACAGGCGCTGGCCGCCTTGCTTGATCGATACGCCCCTGCTCGCCTGCTATTGATAGGGGCCAGTGAGTTCCCCGCGCTTGAAGCATTCAAGCTTGCGCACCCTGATAGCTGTGTGGCTCACGCCGCACCGGGGCTGTTGCCTGCGGAACTGGCGGCACGCAGGTTCGATCTGGCGCTGGTGGTCGATTGCCTGGAGCACCTGTCTAAACGTGACGGTCTGAATTTGCTCGGAGGCATCCGCAATCTCAACGCCAGCCGTATCGCGGTGCTGGCGGACCTGCCGGCCAGTGGCTGGCAGGAAACGGATTTTTTCTCCCTGGCCCTGCAAGCCAGCGAGCGTTTCCAGCGCGACGATCAGGTGTTGACACTGTTCACCTATGATCTGCTTGAGTACAAACAAGTACCTGACTGGCTCAATTCGAGATTCTGGGCCAATCCGGAGAATTTCGGGAAATATTGGTGGTAACGCAATGAGTACATCCATTTGCCCGTGCGGCAGCGGCACCCTGCTCGATGCCTGCTGTGGTCATTATCACTCCGGCCATCCTGCCCCTTGCGCCGAGGCCCTGATGCGTTCGCGCTACACCGCCTATGTGTTGGGCCTGATTGACTATCTGGTCGACACCACCCTGCCCGCGCAACAGGCAGCCCTGGATCGCCAATCCATCAGCGACTGGAGCGCCAACAGCACCTGGCTGGGGCTTGAGGTGGAGAGTTCGGAAGTCTTTGGTGGGCAAACGGAACACGCCTTCGTCACCTTTACCGCACGTTGGCATGACAGCACCGGGGAACATGGCCATCGCGAGCGCTCCTCGTTTGTACAAAACGCCGGGCACTGGTATTTCATTGATCCGACTGTACAACTCAAGGCCGGCCGCAATGATGCCTGTCCCTGTGCCAGCGGCCAGAAGTTCAAGAAGTGCTGTTCAGGATATTTCAGCAGCTGAGGTATGACCTGTATCAATTACGGGCTCAAGGGAAAACCATCATGATCAGCCGGCGCATCGTCCTCCACCTGCTGGCCTTGAGCCTCGCTCTCGGGCTCGGCGGCTGTGCGTCCTGGTTCAGCAGCGACGAGCCGGAACCCCAACTGCACCTGGTCAAGGTGGAAGTCATCCGCGCCAAACTGCTGGAGCAAAAATTCCTCCTGCACTTTCGTGTGGACAATCCAAACGACGGCGACCTGACTGTACGCGGCCTTGAGTACCGCATTCACTTGGGTGACATGCTGCTGACCGAGGGTGAGCACGAACACTGGTTCACGGTGGGACCCAAACGCAGCGCTTATTTCAAGGTGCCGATCCGTACGAATCTGTGGCCGAAAGTCCGAGACCTGGTGAAATTGCTGAAAAAGCCTGACCGCCCCATCCCCTACCGTCTGGAAGGAGAGATGGAAACCGGTTTATTCATCGCTCACTACGTGCACGTAGCGAGGAATGGCGTAATAATCCCCGCCGATTTAATTCCGGAGTAAACCTGATGACCCAGCAACCCCATGTCCATGGCCCTGACTGCGACCACGATCATGATCATCACGATCACCATGATCACGACCATGGCCATGTCCACGGCCCGAACTGCGGCCACGCCCACCAGGAGCCGGTGCGCAACGCCTTGAAAGACGTAGGCCGCAACGATCCTTGCCCATGCGGCAATGGCAAGAAATTCAAGAAGTGCCACGGCGCCTGATCGGGTCGTTCGCAAATACCCTGTGGGAGCAAGCTTGCTTACGCTGGCGTCGGACCTGATGCACCGCGCAGCAACATCGCCAGCAAGCCGGCTCCGACAGGATTTGCGTAGTTGTCACGACTGTGGCGTATTCCCCGCATCGCGTTGACGTCCTTAATCAGACAAATCCAGAAATATCCTGAGACCCTGCTTGCGCGCCCCTCTCCTGCTCACTAACGTAGCGGCTTTATTGCGCTAATACCCCGCAGGAGCTTTGCCATGGCCTCGCCAGCCCTTACTCATTTTCTTCCCCGGTTCGGCGTTGCCGCAGCAGTGGCCGGTGCTCTGAGCCTGACCGGTTGTCAGACCTGGAACACCCAGGACACCCTCCCGCCTACCACCGGCGTGCAGCCGCTCAAGGGCCTGGCGCAGAACGTCTCGGTACGGCGCAACGCCATGGGCATGCCGCTGATCGAAAGCAACAACTTCCACGACGCACTGTTCGCCCTCGGCTACGTGCATGCCAGCGATCGCATCACGCAAATGGTCACGCTGCGCCTGCTGGCCCAAGGCCGCCTGGCGGAAATGTCCGGCGCCGACTTGCTGGACGCCGATCGCTACATGCGCGCGGTCAACCTGAAGAAAAGCGCTGGTGAGCTGTACAAGGCATCCTCCCCGCGTCTCAAGCGCTTCTTTGAAGTCTACGCTCGGGGCGTCAACGCCTACCTTTTCCGTTACCGCGACAAGTTGCCGGCAGACCTGATGGCTACCGGCTACAAGCCCGAATACTGGCAGCCAGAAGATTCAGCGCTGATTTTCTGCCTGCTGAACTTCAGTCAGTCGGCCAACCTACCGGAAGAAATCTCCTCACTGATGCTGGCGCAGACCGTCAGCACCGACAAACTCCCGTGGCTGACCCCGTCCGCCCCCGACGAAAAACTGCCGGTGGCCGAGGCCGAGAAACTCCTGGGCATCAAGCTCAACGGGCAGATTCCGGGTCTAGTCGACATCAGCAAAGCCGCCAACCAATTGGCCGACCTGAATTGGCTCGGCGCCACTTCCTCCAATAATTGGGCGATCGCACCGCAGCGCAGTCGCAGCGGTAAAAGCCTGCTGGCCAGCGACAGTCATGGCCCGCTCGGCGTGCCGTCCCTGTTCAGCTACGTGCAGATACGCGCGCCGAAATACCAGGCATCGGGCGTGACCATCGCCGGCCTGCCGATGGTGCTGGGCGGTTTCAACGGTAAAGTGGCGTGGAGCATGACCACGGTCATGGGCGATAATCAGGACCTGTTCCTGGAAAAAATCAAACGCCAGGGTAACGGCCTGGTTTATGAGACGGGCGGCAAATGGCAGCCGGTCATGGTTCGTAATGAAACATACTTCGCCAAAGGCCAGCGGCCGACTCGCGAGGCGGTCTTCGAAACCCGTCACGGCCCACTGCTCAACAGCGCCCAGGGAACCGCATTGGCCAACGGTTTTGGCCTGGCCCTGCAGTCGCCGAGCTTCACCGACGACAAGACCCTGGACGCGTTTTTCGACCTGTCCCGGGCGCAGAACGTCGAGAAGGCCTCGGATGCCAGTCGTGAGATCCGCGCCATTGCGCTGAATCTGGTGTTCGCCGATGCCAGTAATATCGGCTGGCAGGTCACCGGTCGTTATCCGAACCGGCGCGAAGGCGAAGGCCTGCTGCCCTCGCCGGGCTGGGAGGGTCGCTACGACTGGGACGGTTACGCCGACCCAATGCTGCATCCGTACGATCAGGACCCCGCCCAGGGCTGGCTCGGCACGGCGAACCAGCGGGTCATTCCCCATGGCTATGGCATGCAGTTGTCCAACTCCTGGTCGGCGCCCGAGCGAGGCGAACGCATGGCTGAACTCGCCGGCATCGGCAAGCACGATACTCGCAGCATGATCGTCATGCAGTACGACCAAACCACCACCTTCGCGGCCAAACTGAAGAAAATGTTCGCGGCGCCGGGCATGGCCCAACCGCTCAAGCAAGCCATCGAAGCGTTACCGGCAACTGACAAGGCCAAGGCTCGCGAGGCCTATGCCCGCCTGATGGCGTTCGACGGCAAACTCAGCCCGACTTCAGCCGACGCGGCAATCTATCAACTGTTCCTGCAGGAAAGCACCCGGCAGATTTTCCTCGATGAGTTGGGGCCGCAAGGCAGTCCGGCATGGGAAACCTTCATCGCCAACGGCAAGCGCTCCTATGCCGCCCAGGCCGATCACCTGTTGGGACGCGAGGACAGCCCATTCTGGGACGACACTCGCACGCCGCAAAAAGAGGACAAGGCAGTGATCCTGGCTCGTAGCCTGGCAGCCGCCATCACGGCGGGCGACAGCCTGTTGGGGGCTGATCACAAGGCCTGGCAATGGGGCAAGCTGCACCGCTACGAATGGAAGAACGCCAGCGGCCAGATCGTCCGCGGCCCGCTTGCGGCCGGTGGCGATCACACCACGCTGAACACCGCCGCGTTTGCCTGGGGCGAAGATTTCACCACCTCCGTGGCACCGTCCATGCGTTTCATCGTCGATTTCGGCCAGGCCGAACCGCTGATGGGCCAGAACGCCACCGGCCAGTCCGGCAACCCAGCCAGCCCTAATTACCTCAACAGCATCGATCCGTGGCTCAAGGGGCAATACATGAGCCTGCCAATGCAGCCGCAAAACTTCGACAAGGTGTACGGAAAAGCGCGGCTGACACTGACTCCTGGAAAATAACCCCGCCCCTTGTGGGAGCAACCCTCGCTCCCACAAGCAATGGTGTCCTGGCGACACAAATCGATAGAACTTCTGACCTCACGCCATCCTCATAACTAACAAGTCCCCCTGCCTGGTCATCCACATGGACCTTGTTATCGCTCGCCCCGAAGGCCTGTACTGCCCCGCCGGGGATTTCTATATAGACCCCTGGCGTCCAGTCGAGCGCTCGGTCATTACCCATGCCCATGGCGACCATGCCCGCACCGGCAATCAACACTACCTTGCTGCCGCCCCTGGCGAAGGGATCCTGCGGTCGCGCCTCGGCCAGGACATTAACCTGCAGACCATGGCGTATGGCGAGCGACTACTGCATCACGGCGTGACCTTGAGCTTCCACCCGGCCGGGCATGTGCTCGGCTCGGCCCAGGTGCGTCTCGAATACGGTGGCGAAGTCTGGGTGGCCTCGGGGGATTACAAGATCGAACCCGATGGCACCTGCGCGCCCTTTGAACCAGTGCGCTGCCATACCTTCATCACCGAATCGACATTTGGCCTGCCGATCTATCGCTGGCAACCTCAGGCAGACGTGTTCGCAGAGATCAACCAGTGGTGGCAAGCCAACGCTGCGAAGGACAAAACCAGCGTGCTGTTCTGTTACTCCTTCGGCAAGGCGCAGCGCATTCTCCATGGCATTGACACTAGCCTCGGTCCGATCCTGACCCATGGCGCGGTGGAGCCGCTGAACCGGGTATACCGTGACAGCGGCGTGTACATCCCGCCGACGATTTACGCCGGTGATGTGAAGAAAAGCGATCCGATCATGCGCAAGGCTCTGGTGATCGCCCCGCCTTCAGCCGCTGGCAGCACTTGGATGCGTCGGTTCGGCGACTACAGTGACGGTTTTGCCAGCGGCTGGATGCGCCTGCGTGGGACCCGGCGTCGGCGCGGCGTCGATCGCGGTTTTGTGCTGTCCGACCACGCAGACTGGCCGGGCCTGCTTTGGGCCATCGGGCAGACCGGCGCCGAACGGGTCATGGTGACCCACGGTTCGGTCGCCGTCCTGGTGCGCCATTTGCGCGAGCAAGGGCTGGATGCCCAGGGCTTCAGCACCGAGTACGGTAACGACGAAGAGGAACTGACCAGCACCGAGGCCACTGCATGAAAGCCTTCGCCGAACTCTATGCCGCACTCGATGCGACAACTTCCAGCAACGCCAAACTGGCTGCCATGCAACACTATTTCGCCCAGGCCGCACCGCAAGACGCGGCATGGGCGGTGTACTTCCTGTCTGGAGGACGGCCCAGGCAACTGGTCCCGGTCCGTGTCCTGCGTGAGTTGGCAGTGGCCTATTCGGGCCTGTCGACCTGGCTGTTCGAGGAGAGCTACCAGGCCGTGGGTGACCTGGCGGAAACCATTTCCCTGGTATTGCCTGAGTCCAGCCACCGTTCCGACGCGGGCCTTGCGGTGTGGATCGAGGAAAAGCTGTTGCCCCTGCGCGGGGAATCCCCCGAAGCACTCGCCCAGGCGCTACCTGCACTTTGGTCGCAACTGGACCGGTCCAGCCTGATGTTGTGCATCAAGTTGATTACCGGCGGTTTTCGCGTAGGCGTTTCCAAATTACTGGTGACGCGCGCACTGGCATCCATGGCGGGGTTGGACAGCAAGCGGGTGGCCCAGCGCCTGGTGGGGTACACCGACCTGTCCAACCGCCCGAGCGCCGCCAGTTACCGGAAGCTGATCGCGCCTGAATCAACCGACGAACATGTCCAGCGCGGAGGGCATCCCTACCCGTTTTTCCTGGCACATGCGCTGTCGCAACCGGTGGATCAGTTTGAAGCCCTGCTCGGCCCTGCCAACCAGTGGCAAATCGAGTGGAAGTGGGACGGCATACGCGCCCAGGTGGTAAAGCGTGAGGGCCGCCTGTGGATCTGGTCCCGCGGGGAAGAGTTGGTGACCGAGCGCTTTCCGGAACTGGAAAACCTGGTGCATGGCCTGCCCGATGGAACAGTGATCGACGGTGAAATCGTCGCCTGGAAGGCCGCGCCAGCCAAGACCGAGGATGCCTTCGCCCCGCAAGCGCCCTCGGCACCGTCGGTGCAGCCTTTTGCTTTGCTGCAACAGCGTATCGGCCGTAAGACCCTCGGCAAGAAAATCCTCGACGACGTGCCGGTAGTGGTACTCGCCTACGACCTGCTGGAATGGAATGGCGAAGATTGGCGCAACCAACCTCTGGCCGCACGGCGTACCCAGCTGGAGCACGTTCTCGTCGCATGCAACAACCCGGTTTTGCTGGCCTCCCCGGTACTCACCGGCGAAGACTGGTTTGACCTCGCCCGCCAACGTGAAGCCTCTCGCAGCCTGGGCGTCGAGGGCATGATGCTTAAGGCGCGAGATGCGCTGTATGGCGTCGGCAGGACTAAGGACATGGGCGTGTGGTGGAAGTGGAAAGTCGACCCTTACAGCGTCGATGCCGTGCTGATCTACGCACAACGCGGCCACGGTCGGCGCGCCAGCCTGTACAGCGATTATACCTTCGCCGTGTGGGACGGCCCGGCGGACTCAAGTGAACGTGCACTGGTACCGTTCGCCAAGGCGTACTCCGGCTTGACCGACGAAGAAATGCGTCAGGTCGACAGCATCGTACGCAAGACCACAGTGGAGAAATTCGGCCCGGTCAGCAGCGTGACGCCGAGCCTGGTGTTCGAACTGGGCTTCGAGGGTATCGCCCTGTCTAAACGCCACAAGAGCGGGATCGCCGTGCGGTTTGCGCGGATGCTGCGCTGGCGCCGCGACAAGTCGGTGGACGAGGCGGATAACCTGGCAACGTTGCAGGACCTGCTGGGCTGAAATGAACCGATTTGGTGCGCCGGCTCGGTCATGCCCGCTTGCGTGCATAAACGTCTGCCTGCTGTTTCTCGAAGCACCTTTTAAAACGCTTGTTCGGGACTATGGTTCAGAAATTGCTACTTTATTCAGGTCTTACGCTTTCCAGTAACAAATTTTACGCGCCACAAGCGCTCAAATTGGTTTTTAGGGATTGAATAATGAAAAAAGCATTGCTGACCCTTTCTGCACTGGCGTTGTGCATGGCTGCCGGCTCCGCGGTAGCGAAGGAATACAAGGAATTGCGTTTTGGCGTTGACCCTTCCTACGCACCGTTCGAGTCGAAAGCGGCTGACGGCAACCTCGTGGGCTTCGACATCGATCTGGGGAACGCGATCTGCGCCGAGTTGAAGGTCAAGTGCAAGTGGGTCGAAAGTGATTTCGACGGCATGATCCCAGGCCTCAAGGCCAACAAGTTCGACGGCGTAATCTCGTCGATGACCGTTACCCCGGCCCGTGAAAAGGTTATCGACTTCTCCAGCGAACTGTTCTCCGGCCCTACCGCCTACGTGTTCAAGAAGGGCTCGGGCCTGAGCGAAGACGTCGCCTCACTCAAGGGCAAAACCATTGGCTACGAGCAGGGCACCATCCAGGAAGCCTACGCCAAGGCCGTGCTGGACAAGGCTGGCGTCAAAACCCAGGCTTACCAGAACCAGGACCAGGTGTATACCGACCTGACCTCCGGTCGTCTCGACGGCGCCATCCAGGACATGCTGCAAGCGGAACTGAGTTTCCTCAAGTCGCCAAAAGGCGAAGGCTACGAAATAAGCAAGCCGGTCGACAGCGAACTGCTACCAGCCAAAACAGCGGTCGGTATTAAGAAAGGTAACACCGAGCTGAAAGCGCTTTTGGATAAAGGTATCAAAGCGTTACACGACGATGGCACCTACGCCACCATTCAGAAGAAACACTTCGGCGATCTGAATCTGTACAGCGGCAAATAATGCCCAGCGCCCATCTTTTGATGGGCGCTTTTTTCACCCGATCAGGTTGCTGATTTATGTTCGAAAAACTCCTGCAAAATCTGGGGCTCTCCGCCTTCAGCCTTCAGGGCTTCGGCCCGTTGCTGCTGGAAGGCACCTGGATGACCATCAAATTATCGGCGTTGTCGCTGCTGGTGGCCGTATTACTCGGCCTGCTCGGCGCCACTGCCAAGCTGTCAACACTCAAACTGCTACGGGTGCCGGCGCAGGTCTATACCACGCTGATTCGCGGGGTGCCGGATCTGGTGCTGATGCTGCTGATTTTCTACAGCCTGCAAACCTGGCTGACGTCGTTTACCGATTTCATGGAATGGGAATACATCGAGATCAACCCGTTCAGTGCC
Source organism: Pseudomonas violetae (assembly GCF_023072615.1). Taxonomy (GTDB): domain Bacteria; phylum Pseudomonadota; class Gammaproteobacteria; order Pseudomonadales; family Pseudomonadaceae; genus Aquipseudomonas; species Aquipseudomonas violetae. Next base: position 123,849 of record NZ_JAKNRW010000003.1, on the reverse strand, counting down.
GGGGTTATTACCTTGGGTTTCATTTATGGCGCGTACTTCACCGAGACTTTCCGTGGCGCGATCCTCGCGGTCCCCCGGGGTCAGATCGAAGCCGCCACCGCCTATGGACTCAAACGGGGCCAATGCTTTCGCATCGTGGTGTTCCCGCAAATGATGCGCTTTGCCCTGCCAGGTATCGGCAACAACTGGATGGTGATGCTCAAGGCCACCGCGCTGGTGTCGATCATCGGCCTCGCCGACCTGGTCAAGGCCGCCCAGGACGCCGGTAAGAGCACGTACCAGCTGTTCTATTTCCTGGTCCTGGCGGCCCTGATCTACCTGTTGATTACCAGCGCCTCCAACTTCGTCCTGCGCTGGCTCGAACGCCGCTACGCCGCCGGATCCCGGGAGGCCGTACGATGATCGAACTCCTGCAGGAATACTGGAAACCCTTCCTTTATACAGACGGCTACAACATCACTGGCCTGGCCATGACCCTGTGGTTGCTCAGCGCATCGATCTTCATTGGTTTCCTGGTGTCGATCCCGTTGTCGATTGCCCGGGTCTCGTCCAAGGTCTACGTGCGCTGGCCAGTACAGTTCTACACCTACCTGTTTCGGGGTACGCCTCTCTATATCCAGTTGCTGATTTGCTACACCGGTATCTATAGCCTGGCGGCGGTGCGTGCTCAACCGGTGCTGGATGCGTTCTTTCGCGATGCGATGAACTGCACGATCCTGGCATTCGCCCTCAACACCTGCGCCTACACCACGGAGATTTTTGCCGGGGCCATTCGCAGCATGAACCACGGGGAAGTCGAAGCGGCCAAAGCCTACGGCCTGACCGGCTGGAAGCTGTATGCCTATGTGATCATGCCTTCGGCCCTGCGCCGCTCATTGCCTTATTACAGCAACGAAGTGATCCTGATGCTGCACTCGACCACCGTGGCGTTCACCGCGACCATCCCTGATGTCCTGAAAGTCGCTCGGGACGCCAACTCGGCGACCTTCCTGACCTTTCAATCGTTCGGCATCGCCGCTCTGATCTACCTGACCGTTACTTTTGCACTGGTCGGCTTGTTCCGCCTCGCCGAACGCCGATGGCTGGCCTTCCTCGGGCCGACCCACTAGGACTTTGCACCATGCGCCACCAGATCCATGACTTGCTGGCCCCGCTGCCGGGGACCGCACGGCAGATTCACAGCTTCCACTTCGGCCCCTCGTCGGCCAGCGGCAAGATCTACATCCAGTCGTCCCTGCACGCCGATGAAATGCCCGGCATGCTGGTGGCCTGGCACCTCAAACAGCGCCTCAGGGAACTGGAAGCTGCCGGCCGCCTGCGCAGTGAAATCGTGCTGGTGCCGGTGGCCAATCCGGTCGGCCTCGAACAGGTCCTTATGGATGTACCCTTGGGCCGCTACGAGCTGGAAAGCGGGCAGAATTTCAACCGCTGGTTCGTCGACCTGAGTGAAGAAGTCGGCAACGAAATCGAAGGAGAACTGGGCGATGACCCGCAGCGCAACCTGCAAATCATCCGCAGCAGCCTGCGCCAGGCGCTGGCAAGGCACACAGCGACCACCCAGTTGCAATCCCAGCGCCTGACCTTGCAACGGCTGGCCTGTGATGCTGACATGGTGCTGGACCTGCATTGCGATTTCGAAGCTGTCGCGCATCTCTACACCACACCCGAGGCGTGGCCTCATGTCGAGCCGCTCGCCCGCTACATCGGCGCTGAAGCCAGCCTGCTGGCAACTGATTCCGGCGGCCAGTCGTTCGACGAATGCTTCACACTGCTTTGGTGGCAATTGAAAGAGCGCTTCGGCGAGTACTTCGACATCCCCTTGGGCAGTTTTTCGGTGACCGTCGAATTGCGCGGCCAGGGCGACGTCAATCACCCACTGGCCAGTCTCGACTGCCAGGCATTGCTCGATTACCTGATCCACTTCGGCGCCATAGTCGGTACGCCGCCCCCCCTGCCCGAACTGCCCTACCCTGCGACGCCGCTGGCCGGCGTGGAGCCAGTAGCGACGCCGGTTGGCGGGTTACTGGTGTTCGCGGCGCTGCCAGGGGAATACCTGGAAGCGGGGCAGCTGGTTGCTGAAATCATTGATCCGGTGCTTGATCACGTCACCCCAGTCCATTGCGCCGCCGCTGGGCTCATGTACGCCCGGTCGCTGCGACGCATGGCCACTGCTGGCATGGTGATCGCCCATGTTGCGGGCACTGAAGCCTATCGCAGCGGCTACCTACTTTCGCCTTGAGGATGCATTGCCCCATGTACAAACTGACCATTGAAGGACTGCACAAAAGCTATGGCGATCATCACGTGCTCAAGGGTGTTTCGCTCAAGGCCAACACCGGCGACGTCATCAGCCTGATCGGCGCCAGCGGTTCGGGTAAAAGTACCTTTCTGCGCTGCATCAACTTTCTCGAACAACCCAACGACGGCGCGATGAGCCTGGACGGCCAGAGCATCCGCATGATCAAGGATAGCCACGGCATGCATGTGGCGGACGCCGATGAACTGCAAAGGATCCGAACTCGCCTGGCGATGGTGTTCCAGCACTTCAACCTGTGGAGCCACATGACGGTGCTGGAGAACATCACGATGGCACCGCGGCGGGTGCTGGGTTGCAGCAAGCAGGAAGCCGAAGACCGCGCGCGACGCTACCTCGACAAGGTCGGTCTGCCGGCGCGGGTGGCGGACCAATACCCGGCGTTTCTATCGGGCGGTCAGCAGCAGCGTGTTGCCATTGCCCGCGCGCTGGCAATGGAGCCGGAGGTGATGTTGTTTGACGAGCCGACTTCGGCCCTTGATCCGGAGTTGGTGGGGGAAGTGCTGAAGGTGATCCAGGGCCTGGCTGAAGAGGGCCGCACCATGATCATGGTGACCCACGAGATGAGTTTTGCGCGCAAGGTATCGAGCCAGGTGCTGTTTCTGCATCAGGGCCTGGTTGAGGAGCAAGGCGCCCCCGAGGATGTGTTGGGCAATCCGCGCAGCGAGCGGCTGCAGCAGTTCCTGAGTGGGAATTTGAAGTAGGAGCTGCCGAGAGCAACGAGGCTGCGATCTTCTGAACTAGTTCGGCAAAGGCCAGCTCGAAAGATCGCAGCCTCGTATCACTCGACAGCTCCTACAGGGCGCAAGCAGCCGGCATGGGATCATCTCCAGACTTTGCAAAACAATGGTTCAGCGCACGCGGCTGGAAGCCGTTCGCTTTTCAAAAACAGGTCTGGGCCGCCGTCAAACAAGGGCAGTCCGGGTTGCTGCACGCCAGTACTGGCGCGGGTAAAACCTACGCAGTCTGGTTTGGCGCACTCAACCGCTACGCCAACCCCCTCGCCCCTGTCGAAAAACCGCGCAAGCGCAAACCTGCCGCCGAACCGCTGACCGTCTTGTGGGTAACCCCGATGCGCGCGTTGGCTGCGGACACTGCGCGAGCCTTGGAGGTAACGCTGCAGGACCTGCAGATTCCCTGGAACGTCGGCCTGCGAACTGGTGACACCAGCGCCAGCGAACGGGCTCGGCAAAGCAGGCGCCTGCCCACCGCCCTGATCACCACCCCGGAAAGTCTCACCCTGCTGCTGGCTCGGGCCGACGCGCAAACCGCCTTGTCGACCTTGCGCATGATAGTGGTGGATGAATGGCATGAACTGCTCGGTAACAAACGCGGAGTGCAGCTGCAACTGGCCCTCGCCCGCTTGCGCCGGTGGCAGCCAGACCTAGTGGTGTGGGGCGTGTCCGCGACCCTGGGCAATCAGCCCCACGCCGAGCAAGTGCTCATACCTCAAGGCGGCATCAGCGTGCAGGGGCAGAGCGCCAAAGGCCTGCGAGTCGACTCACTGCGTCCCGCCGCCATTGAACGCTTTCCCTGGGCCGGCCACATTGGCCTGAAAATGTTGCCGCAAGTAGTCGAGGAACTCGAGTCTAGCCCCAGCACCCTGGTGTTCACCAATACCCGTGCGCAATCGGAGATCTGGTATCAGGCGTTGCTGGAGGCACGGCCAGACTGGGCCGGATTGATTGCGCTGCATCACAGCTCACTGTCCCGGGATACCCGGGACTGGGTCGAACGGGCGCTCAAGGATGGCCGGCTCAAAGCCGTGGTCTGTACTTCCAGTCTCGACCTGGGGGTGGATTTCCTCCCGGTGGAACGGGTGTTGCAGATTGGTTCGGCCAAAGGGGTCGCGCGGCTGATGCAGCGTGCAGGCCGCTCCGGCCACGCGCCCGGGCGGGTGTCGCGGGTGACGCTGGTGCCGACTCACAGCCTTGAATTGATCGAGGCGATTGCGGCTCAGGACGCCGTGGCGCAGCGTCACATCGAGCCCCGGGAATCGCCGCACAAGCCGCTGGATGTGCTGGTGCAACACCTGGTCAGTATCGCGTTGGGTGGCGGCTTCGTACCCGAGGACCTGTACGAAGAAGTACGCGGTGCCTGGGCCTATCGCGACCTCACCCCGGAGGACTGGATGTGGGCACTGGCTTTCGTACGCCACGGCGGACTTTCTCTGACGGCCTACCCGGATTATCGCCGGGTCGAACCGGATGAAAAGGGCGTGTGGCGGGTACCCGACGCGCGTTTGGCGCGCCGCCATCGCATGAGCATTGGCACCATCGTCAGCGATGCGAGCATTCAGTTGAAGTTCTGGAGCAAGGGCGGCGGTGGCAAGCAGCTGGGCAGTGTCGAGGAAGGTTTTATAGCGCGGCTCAAGCCTGGCGACGGGTTTCTGTTTGCAGGGCGCTTGCTGGAGTTGGTGCGAGTGGAAAACATGACGGCCTACGTCAAGCGCAGCACGGCGAAGAAAGCCGCGGTACCGCGCTGGAATGGCGGGCGCATGCCGCTTTCCAGTGAACTGGCCGCTGCAGTTGTGGCGCGTTTCAGTGCTGCTGCGTCGGGCGAATTCGTTGGGCCGGAAATGAAGGCATTGCGCCCCTTGCTGGAGGTGCAACAACAATGGTCCGGGCTGCCAACGGATAAAAGCCTGCTGGCCGAAGTCCTGAAATCCCGCGAGGGCTGGCACCTGTTCCTTTACCCTTTCGCCGGCCGCCAGGTACACCTGGGCCTGGCCAGCCTGCTAGCGTGGCGGGTCAGTCAACGGCTGGCGGTGACGTTCTCCATTGCGGTGAATGATTACGGACTGGAGTTGTTGAGCGCCACTCAAGTGGACTGGCCTGAGCATCTCAACGCGCAACTGCTCAGTCATGAGCACCTGATGGCTGATGTGCTTGCCAGCCTGAATGCAGGCGAGTTGGCCTTGCGCCGCTTCCGCGAAATTGCGCGCATCGCCGGCCTGGTGTTTGCCGGTTATCCCGGAGCCCCGAAAAGTACCCGGCAGGTCCAGGCTTCCAGCGGCCTTTTTTTCCAGGTATTCAAGCAATATGACGCCGACAATCTGCTGCTGGCCCAGGCAGGGGAAGAAGTCTTGCGCGAGGAGCTGGATATTCGGCGACTGGAACAGACGCTTGAGCGAATAGTCCGACTCAGGCTCGACCTGCACCCGATTGAACGGCCAACGCCGCTGGCCTTTCCACTGTTGGTGGAGCGCATGCGCGAGAGCATGAGCTCGGAAAAACTCGCCGACCGCATCCGCCGCATGGTCAGTGACCTGGAAACTACCGCAGAGACGGGGAAAGGCTGATGAGTACACCTTACCCCGTCAGCCTCGCGGGTGAAGAGTTGTGGCTGTTACCCGAAAGAGCCATCTACTGGCCAGCGCAACAGGCATTGCTGGTGGCCGATGTGCACTTTGGCAAGGCCGCGGCGTATCGGCGCCTGGGGCAGCCCGTGCCTCAGGGCACCACCACGCAGAACATCGGCGTGCTGGACGGACTGTTGGCCCGACTGCCGTGTCGACAGCTTATATTTCTCGGAGATTTCCTGCATGGGCCTGGCTCCCACACGCCTGCCACCTTGAGCGCCTTGGCGCAGTGGCGGGCGCGGCACTTCGAACTGGCCATGACGCTGATCCGCGGCAATCACGACAAGCGCGCTGGCGACCCGCCAGCCTCACTGAATATTCGCGTAGTGCCGGAGCCGATGTTGCTCGGGCCCTTTGCCCTGCAACATGAACCTGACCCACACCCGGACAGGCACGTGCTGGCCGGTCACATTCATCCGGTGTATCGGTTGCACGGTCGAGGGCGACAGAGCTTGCGCCTGGCCTGCTTCAGGCTTGGAGCGGCGGTCAGCCTGTTACCCGCTTTCGGCGCATTTACCGGCGGGTATCAGGTGGAGCGGGATGCCGATTGCAGATTGTTTGTAATTGGCGACAACGATATATGGCCGGTGTAGGAGCTATCGCCCCCACACAGCATTGCCGACGGATCATGCGACAGGCGCTGGAGGCGGCTCATCCGGCAAGGTGGGTTCGCCCGGTTCGGTCGGTTGTTCGTTGGGGGTGTCAGGATCAGGCTGGCCGGGGATGCCCCCTGCCATGCTGAGTGGCGGGTGCGCCAGCAATGACCAGGCCAGCACGCCAACCTGATTGGGCTCAAGCCTTGCCAGTTCGGCACTTATTCGCGGATCGATCTTCATAGAGCACTCCTGAGCAGTGGCCCAATTCACTGTGCGCAAACCGGGCAGTACACACAATAGAGTGTCTACCCGCCGAAGAATTCCCGCGCCCCGTCGGATGGATGGCTCAGGTGCGTGGCAAGGTGACGCCGCGTTGGCCCTGATACTTGCCGCCACGGTCCTTGTAGGAGATTTCGCACTCTTCGTCGGATTCGAAGAAAAGCATCTGTGCGACACCTTCATTGGCGTAGATTTTTGCCGGCAGCGTAGTGGTGTTGGAGAACTCCAGGGTCACATGGCCTTCCCACTCTGGCTCAAGCGGCGTCACGTTGACGATGATGCCGCAACGGGCATAGGTGCTTTTACCCAGGCATATGGTCAGTACATTGCGTGGTATGCGGAAGAATTCCACGGTACGAGCCAGCGCGAACGAGTTGGGCGGGATGATGCAGACATCGCTCTTAACGTCGACGAAGCTCTTCTCGTCGAAGTTTTTCGGATCGACGGTTGCAGAGTTGATATTGGTGAACACTTTGAATTCATCGGCGCAACGCACGTCGTAGCCGTAGCTCGACACACCGTAGGAAATCAGGCGCTCGGCCCCTTCACCGCGCATCTGGCGCTCAACGAAGGGATCGATCATGCCGTGCTCTTGCGCCATGCGGCGAATCCACTTGTCCGATTTGATGCTCATGGCGGGTGTCCTGAATAGCGAGGTGGAGAAAATCTGTCCGGCATCTTACCGGGGGCGGGTCGCCGGTTCAAAGTCCGCAATACAATTATCCCGTGCACGCCCCCGAATTTCCGGGGCCTCACGCTATTTTTGATGCACCGTCAGTCACGAAATAAGAGAAACCTTCGCAAGAAGCATTGGCACGTTCCGGAAAAAGGGTTAAGGTGGCGCCACTGTGCTGCTTGTGTCACTGAGAATCTCTACACGATATGTTGAATTTCGATCCAACCATCTACAAGAATTTTTCCTGCTCTTTGCACTCAGTCTCGGCCAGGGTTCTTCCTGCGTCGCAGTTATCTTTGTTCAAGGAGTTACACCATGTCTAATCGCCAAACCGGTACCGTTAAGTGGTTCAACGATGAAAAAGGCTTCGGCTTCATCACTCCACAATCCGGTGACGACCTGTTCGTTCACTTCAAAGCTATCCAATCCGACGGCTTCAAAAGCCTGAAAGAAGGCCAACAGGTTTCTTTCATCGCTACCCGCGGTCAGAAAGGCATGCAAGCTGAAGAAGTTCAAGTTATCTAACTTGTACTTGCTTTAGTAAAAAGCCCCGCCCTCAAAAGCGGGGCTTTTTTTGTGCCTGTGTGTTTTTGCCAGATAAAAAAAGATCGCAGCCTTCGGCAGGCTGCGATCTTTTGATTTTTTGATCTTACCAGGCCACGCCAAACCCCGCGGTGTAACGGGTCTTCTCCAAATCTGCATCATCAGTACCGCTGATGACGTCTCGCTCGGCCTTCAAGTTAAGCGATGCCCAATCGGTCACCTTGTAACGCAGCCCGACCTCGGCATCCAGCGCGTACTCCGCAACGCCCGACAACGGCTTGCCCACCTCGCCGCCGGTGAAGAACTCAACTTTCTTGCCAATCAGGTAGCGGTTGTAGTCCCACTTCATGGCCAGTGAATAGAAATTTTCCTTGCCGCCATCCGCGTATTGATAATCCGTGCGGTTGACCAGCGATCCCAGGGAGAACGCGCCCAGCTCGTCGTCCCAGAATTGATAACCTGGACCGGTACCGACGGTGCGCTGGCGAGACAGTTCTTCAACCTTGTCGCGCTTATAAACAGCGCGGCCTTGCCAGAACCATTTCTCGGTCAGAAACCGATCGAGCGAGTATTCACCGCGCCAGTTATCCGTAGTGACCACGTCATCCTGAAATTCGCGGTTGTACTCGCCTTCCGCCGTGTGCCGCCACCTGCCATGACGCGCACTGGTCTTGAAGCCGATATCGTAGTCATCGGTATCTTTCTCGGCCCGCTGGTAGTCCAGCGCCATGTCGACATTGCCCTTCCATACCAGATCCTCAACTACCGGCTTGGGCTTGAGGATCTGCTGGATACTGGCAAGCTCCACGGTCTTCGGCGCATCGCCATTGGCCAACGTCACCTTGCCATCGTCTGCCGCATGCAGCGACTTGGCCCTTTCCCCGGTGTAGGCATCCTGCTTGACGAGTAACTCCTGATCGCTTTCCAGCGTCTTGACCTGCTTCCAGTCGATCGGAATCGAGCCGGCGTACTCGGTCTTGATCAACAGCTTGCCACCATCGAAGAGGGTGATCTTGCCACTCAGCTTGTCACCGTTCTTCAACCAGACGGTATCGGCGAGCAAGGGTGTGGAAGCACTTAGGACAGCGAGGCACAGCAGGGATCTGGACACCATAAGCAAATACAGGCTCAAGTTTGCGAAAAAAAGTCGGCATTATCCTTACGAATAAGACCCTAGCAAGCACTGACACAACTATTTGTATTGAGTTCATTTCTCAATTGGCGATTCTGGATTTACTCTGATGACAGTAATTACCGCCCACCGCAGGAACTGCGTACGTGACAGACCCGCTCACTGAAATCGACAGCGCCGCGCAAATCCGACGCACGGCGCTGTACCTGACACTGGCCCAAGTTCCGCCGGGCAAAGTCGTCAGTTATGGTCAGCTTGCCGAGCTGGCCGGGCTAGGTCGCGCCGCTCGCTATGTCGGGCGAACCCTGAGCCAACTGCCCGGCGACAGCAAATTGCCGTGGCACCGGGTGCTCGGCGCAGGCGGGCGTCTCAGCCTGCCTGCAGGCAGCGCTTCCGGAGACGAGCAGCGCGCTCGATTGCGCGAGGAAGGCGTCAGTATCCTGAATAATCGTGTTGATATTCAGCGCCATGGCTGGCGCCCGGTAGAGCACAGCGGTTAGAGTGCGCGCTTTGTTTCCGTAATCTTGAGGCAGACTCCAGCCCATGCCCCGTAAAACCTGGCGCGCAGCGCTCGCCGCCTATGCCAGCCCTTCAACGCTCGTGCTGTTGCTGCTGGGTTTCGCCGCCGGCCTGCCGTACATGCTGGTGTTTTCAACACTTTCGGTCTGGCTGCGTGAAGCCGGTGTGGCTCGCGAAACCATTGGCTATGCAAGCCTGATCGGTTTGGCCTATGCCTTTAAATGGGTCTGGTCGCCGTTGCTCGACCAATGGCGCCTGCCATTGCTCGGCAAGCTGGGGCGTCGACGCTCCTGGCTGGTCCTTTCCCAGGCACTGGTAATCCTCGGCTTGATCGGGATGGGTTTCTGCGACCCGCAAAAACACCTGTCCTGGTTGATAGCGATCGCCGTGGTGGTGGCCTTCGCTTCCGCGACGCAAGACATCGCGGTCGACGCCTATCGCCTGGAAATTGCCGATGACAGCCGCCAGGCCGCCCTCGCCGCCAGCTACATGTCCGGTTACCGTATTGCCGCATTGCTGGCCACGGCCGGCGCGCTGTTCTTCGCCGAAGGCTTCGGCTCGACGGGCTTCAACTACCAGCATTCAGCCTGGGCCGGCACCTACATCCTGTTCGGCGCCCTGATGATCCCGGCGCTGCTGACTTCCTTTTTCATGCGCGAACCACCCGTGCCGCTGCGCACGCAATTGCAGGCCGGGCGCTACACCTTCGCCCATCAACTGGCTTCCGTGTTCGTACTGATTGTGCTGCTGGTGTCCGTGCCAGCCATGTTCACCCAGCTGTACAACACCGATTTCGCCAGCGTGCTGTTCGAAGGCCACAGCGTGCTCGACCTGCTGCTGGAAGACCGCGCGTTCCTGCGGGCCATTCTCTATACCACGCTGACCATCATGTGCCTGTCCACCATGGGGCGGCGCGGCCTGGCGCCCGTGCTGACGCCCGTCAACGACTTCATCCTGCGCTACCGCTGGCAAGCGCTGCTACTGCTGGGCCTGATTGCCACCTATCGGATGTCCGATACGGTCATGGGCGTAATGGCCAACGTGTTCTACATCGACCAAGGCTTCACCAAGGACCAGATCGCCAGCGTCAGCAAGATCTTCGGCCTGATCATGACCTTGGTGGGCGCGGGCATGGGCGGACTCCTGATCGTGCGCTTCGGCATTCTGCCGATCCTGCTGATCGGCGGTATTGCCTCAGCCGGCACCAACCTGCTGTTCCTGATGCTCGCCGACATGGGCGCCAACCTGAACATGCTGATCGTTACCATCTCCCTGGACAATTTCAGTTCCGGCCTGGCGACTTCGGCGTTCGTCGCCTACCTGTCGAGCCTGACCAACCTCAAGTTCTCCGCCACCCAGTACGCCCTGCTGAGCTCGATCATGCTCTTGCTGCCACGCTTGATTGGCGGCTACTCAGGCGTCATGGTGGAGAAATTCGGTTATCACAACTTCTTCCTGATCACCGCACTGCTGGGAGTGCCGACCTTGCTCCTGATCATGCTGCACTGGTATCAGGAAAGCCGCCGCGCAGGGCCGACACCGACCCCGGAACCGATTCCTGCACCCGCGACCGAAGAGTCCCTTTAGCTGGAAAGCGCGCAGGAGCGGGGTAATACCCGCCCTGCTGCGACACCACCGACCGCACGCCTGTACGCCAGCAAATCTCGCCCGTACAATGCTCCGTCATTTCTCGTCATCAGCAACCGACAACGGCCAACCATGCGCACCAGTCAATTTTTGCTCGCCACACAGAAAGAAACGCCTTCCGACGCGGTCGTGATCAGCCACCAGCTGATGCTGCGCGCCGGCATGATCCGCAAACTCGCCTCGGGCCTGTACACCTGGCTGCCCATGGGCCTGCGAGTGATGCGCAAGGTTGAAGCGGTCGTTCGCGAGGAAATGAACGCTGCCGGCTCTCTTGAAGTGTTGATGCCGAGCACGCAACCGGCTGAGCTGTGGCAGGAGTCCGGGCGCTGGGAAGAATACGGCCCGGAGTTGCTGCGCTTCAAGGATCGCCATGGTCGCGATTTCTGCGCCGGCCCGACCCACGAAGAAGTCATCACCGACCTGATGCGCAACGAATTGAGCAGCTATAAGCAGCTGCCGATCAACCTGTATCAGATCCAGACCAAATTCCGTGACGAAATTCGTCCACGCTTCGGCTTGATGCGCGGTCGTGAATTCATCATGAAGGACGCCTACTCCTTCCACGCGAACCAGGCTTCGCTGCAGGTCACCTATGACCGCATGCACCAGGCCTACTGCAATGTATTTACCCGCCTGGGCCTGAAATTCCGCCCTGTGGAAGCCGACAACGGCTCCATCGGCGGCGCCGGCTCCCACGAGTTCCATGTGCTGGCCGAATCCGGCGAAGATGACATCGCCTTCAGCAACAGTTCCGACTACGCCGCGAACATCGAGAAAGCTGAAGCCGTGCCTCGGGAAACCTCTCGTCCAGCGCCGACTGAAGAGTTGCGCCTGGTCGACACCCCGGACACCAAGACAATTGCTGCGCTGGTGGAAAAATTCAATCTGCCGATTGAGAAGACCATCAAGACCCTGATCGTGCGCGCCGAACAAGAAGGCAAGCTGATCGCCCTGGTCATTCGTGGCGATCACGAACTCAACGAGATCAAGGCAGCCCAGCAACCTGGCGTGGCAAGCCCGCTGGTCATGGCCACCGATTCCGAACTGCGTGACGCCATTGGCGCCGGCGCTGGTTCGCTGGGCCCGCTGAACCTGCCACTGCCGATCATCATCGACCGTTCGGTGGAGCTGATGAGCGACTTCGGCATCGGCGCCAACATCGACGACAAGCACTACTTCGGCGTGAACTGGGAACGCGACCTGCCCGTTCCGACCGTTGCCGACCTGCGCAATGTTGTGACCGGCGACCCAAGCCCGGACGGCAAAGGCACCCTGGAAATCAAGCGCGGCATCGAAGTCGGGCACATCTTCCAGCTGGGCAACAAGTACAGCAAGGCAATGAAGTGCGAAGTGCTGGGCGAGAACGGCAAGCCGGTCACCCTGGAGATGGGCTGCTACGGCATCGGCGTGTCGCGCGTGGTCGCCGCGGCCATCGAACAGAACAACGACGCCAACGGGATCATCTGGAGTGACACCCTCGCTCCGTTCCAGATCGCGCTGGTACCGCTGCGCTACGATAACGAACAGGTTCGCGAAGCTACCGACAAGCTGTACGCAGAGTTGACTGCGGCCGGTTTCGAAGTACTGCTGGACGACCGCGACAAGAAAACCAGCCCAGGCATCAAGTTTGCCGACATGGAGCTGATCGGCATTCCTCACCGGATCGTGGTCAGCGACCGCGGCCTCGCCGATGGCAACCTGGAATACAAGAGCCGCACCGAACCTGAAGCGCAGGCATTGCCGGTCGCTGACGTGCTGTCCTTCCTCCAGGCCCGTATCCGCCGCTGACACCAGATAGAGAAGTCATGTTCAAGCGAAACACCTTAGGCCTCGGTGGTGCCGCCCTGTGCGGCACCCTGCTGGTCAGCGGCTGTGCCAATCAAATGTCACAACGCAGCGAGCACGAGGAACGTGTCGAGCGCAAATTGCTCGATCACAGCCTGCAGGTCGATGTCGGCGAGCCCAAGGTGCTTGAGCTGCCGCAACGCCGGGTGAAAATCCAAGAGCAGAAAACCTTCGAAGTCACTGAGTTCGAGGTCACTCGCCACTACGACCGCTACACGCCCTACCAACCCTGGCGGGAGGCTTACGAGATTCCTCTGGGCGCCGTCGCCGTGGTGGCCGGTGTCGGCGCGAACGTGGTCAATGTGTTTGCCTTGGGCAGTCTGCCAGACAGCGTGACCAAGGACTGGCTGAGCTACGGTTTCGCCGGGCTCAATCCGTTCATGAACGTGCAATCCCACGGTCGTGCACAGCAGAATCTGGCGGGTATCGACGAAGTTCAGCTCGACAAGCGCACCGAGTACTCAAGCCTGCCTTGGAGCGAGCGCCCGGTGCAGGTCAAGGCCGGCAAGGAAACGTTCGAGCTGACTACCGACAAGAATGGCGTGCTGCGCCTGAATCTTCTGGACAGCCCGTTCGCCGAACATGACATCAATCATCTGACCCGCTTGTTGATCAGTGTCGCGGACGGCCAGGACGAGGTGCACGTCAATACATCCCTGGCCGTCAGCAGTTCGCTGCGCGGCAAGCTGCTCGAAGCCCACGGCCTGATCTACGACGACCTCGAAGACGACGAAGTGAGCCAGTGGGTGCACCGGGTCAAACGACTGTCGGAGCTGGGACTGGAAGAAGAAGCCACGGAACTTGAACAGAGTCTGATCGAACTGACTCGTAATGATCCGGAACTTCAGACCCAATTCCTCAAGTCCTTGACCAAGGATGCCGGGCGACTGGTGGCGGATCCCGGACCGAATTAAGGCCTCTTAAAAGCTTCGCGAGCAAGCCCGCTCCCACAGCGACCGAGTTGTTAAGGCAAATGCGGTCAACTGTGGGAGCGGTCTTGCTCGCGAAGGCAACATGACATTAACCACAACCTCAAAACCTTGCCGCTACCGCTCAAACAACTCCATCTGCTCAAACCCACCCCGCAAATCCTCCAGTCGCACCCCGACCCCCAACAACCGTACCGGTTTGCCGCCACGATTGAACGCTTGGGTCAGCAGCAGCTGATAACTCCCCAGATCCCGCCCTGCCCCGGCCTGTTCCAGCGTGGTCTGGGTGAAATCATGAAACTTCACTTTGACGAACGGCTTGCCCGGTCGATAGCTACTGTCGATCCGCGCCATGCGCCCGGCCAGCGTCTCCAGCAATTCAGGTAGCTTATCCAGGCAGCTCTGCAGATCCGGCAAATCCACGTCGTAGGTGTTTTCCACACTGATCGACTGACGCCGACTATCGTTGTGCACCAGGCGATCATCGATCCCGCGAGCCAGGTTCCACAAACGCTCGCCAAAGCTGCCGAATTCATGCACCAGCGCCAACTTGTCCCACTCGCGCAGATGCGAACAATCGACAATCCCGAGCCGACCCAGTTTGTCCGCCGTCACCTTGCCTACCCCGTGCAACTTGTTCACCGGCAAGCCACTGACAAAGTCCTCGACCTGGCCCGGGGTGATGACAAACAGCCCGTTGGGCTTCTTCCAGTCGCTGGCGATCTTGGCCAGGAACTTGTTGGGCGCCACCCCAGCCGAGACGGTGATGTGCAACTGGTTCGATACCCGTCGACGGATTTCCTGGGCCACCCGGGTCGCACTGCCACCGAAATGCGTGCTGTCCGACACATCAAGATAGGCTTCATCCAGGGAAAGCGGCTCGATCAGGTCGGTGTAGTCGCGAAAGATCGTGTGAATTTCCTTCGATGCTTCTCTGTACGCATCCATGCGCGGCTTGACGATCGTCAGGTCTGGACACAGCTTCAGCGCGTGCCCAGAGGACATGGCCGAACGCACACCAAAGGCCCGAGCCTCGTAGTTACACGTCGCGATCACCCCCCGCCGATCCGCAGAGCCGCCCACGGCCAGGGGTTTACCGGCCAGCCGCGGATCGTCACGCATCTCGATGGCGGCATAGAAGCAGTCACAATCGACGTGGATGATTTTTCGCTGAGTCATAGAGAAGCGGGATTCATTGTACGAATAAGGATTTTAGCGAGTCAGATCAGCAGTATCTCATCGACACCTGTATATAGCACCAGTAGTAGGTATCTTCTTTCTCAAGCGCAGGAAAAAAGATGAATTTGTTTTCTCAATCGAAAAGCTCCTACCAATAGAGCTACAACCCTTGCCACGCCTGAGCTGCAGCCATTTTCGCCGCTTCGTTTTTGCGCTAAGCGATTGAACATGAACAGTTTTCCGCGTGATTGACGGTTGACAGCCCCGCCATCCTCTGTAGAATGCCGACACACAGACGCGGGATGGAGCAGTCTGGTAGCTCGTCGGGCTCATAACCCGAAGGTCGTCGGTTCAAATCCGGCTCCCGCAACCAAACATCAAAAAAGGCTACTCGAAAGAGTGGCCTTTTTTGTGCGCGCCTGTTTTGTACCTATTAGCCTATTAGATAGAAGCGAAATAGATCGTCGCACTCAGGACCACCGAAAAACAGAAATCGTTCTGATTCCGAAACTTAGCGCTGCTTTGGCGCCGACCATCACTCTTTTACGCTTATTTGGCTTGTTTCAGGATTAACGGTTGACACCTCGTCGTTCCTCTGTAGAATGCCGCCACACAGACGCGGGATGGAGCAGTCTGGTAGCTCGTCGGGCTCATAACCCGAAGGTCGTCGGTTCAAATCCGGCTCCCGCAACCAAACATCAAAAAAGGCTACTCGAAAGAGTGGCCTTTTTTGTATCTGTCGAAAAAGTCCTTTCGCAACAATGATCTGCCACCCTGTGGCGGACTGATTGGTATCACAGGAACCTTGAGTTCGGTCTATGCTGGTCCCAGGCTTTCATTGCACCGGCCGAAGGCGTGCCTTCACCTGATGAGGGTGAGTGGCGTTAATATTTGTGATTATTTTTTTCTACAGGGATTGGTAACTTGGCTGGATACCTCCATCCTGTCGCGCACAATCCAAGAGGTGATTGATGCGCGCCAAATCGTCTGATCCACAAGACTCCGTCACAGCGACACAACCTATCAAGCCCGGGCGTTTACGCCTGCTGGACCTGGTCAGCAAATACCGCCAACCGATCGGCCTGGCAGTGACATTGCTGCTGTTCGCCATCGCGCTGATTGCCTGTCGTCACCTGTTGAGCGAGCTGGACCTGGATGCTCTGCACGACTCCATTTTCGAAGTACCAAAACCTGCCTTGCTCGGTGCACTGGCGGCGACGGTGGTCGGCTTCATTATTCTGTTGGGCTATGAATGGTCCGCCAGCCGCTACGCCGGCGTGAAACTGGCGCCGCGTATTCTCGCCCTGGGTGGTTTCACCGCATTTGCGATTGGCAACGCCATCGGCCTGTCGATGCTCTCCGGCGGCTCGGTGCGTTACCGTCTATATGCACGGCATGGTCTGGGTGCGACGGAAGTCGCGCGCATGACGCTGTTCGCCAGCCTCTCGCTTGGCTGCGCCCTGCCACCCCTTGCGGCGCTGGCCACCCTCAGCGACCTGTCAGAGGCCGCCACCGCCCTGGGTTTGTCCGAGCTATTACTGGGTAGCATCGCCGTTGCCGTGTTGCTGCTGTTCAGCGTGCTGGCCATCGGCATCTATCGCCGCCGCCTACCGGAACAACCTTATCGGGATAACCTGCTGGTCAAGGCCGGGCGGCGCACCTTGCGTCTGCCGGGGCGGCGCCTAACCTTCCTGCAACTGATCATCACCGCACTGGACGTAGCCGCCGCAGCGACCGTGCTGTACCTGTTGTTGCCGGAAGCCCCGCCCTTCGGCGCCTTCCTGCTGGTGTACCTGCTGGCGCTGGCGGCCGGGGTGCTCAGCCATGTGCCCGGCGGGGTCGGGGTATTCGAAGCGATCCTGCTCGCCGCCTTCGCCGACAAACTCGGTGCCGCGCCGCTGGCCGCCGCACTGCTGCTTTATCGACTGATCTATGTGGTGCTGCCATTGCTGGTGGCTTGCGTTTTCCTGCTGATCAACGAGGGGCAGCGCCTGTTTCAATCCCGTCAGTCCCTGCGCGCCGCGTCCGGCCTGGCCGCGCCGATCCTCGCGGTGCTGGTGTTCCTGTCCGGCGTAGTGCTGCTGTTCTCTGGAGTAACGCCGGAAATCGACACCCGCCTGGAGCACATTGGCTTTCTGATCCCCCATCGTCTGGTCGACGCCTCGCACTTCGGCGCCAGCCTGATCGGCGTGCTGTGCCTGCTGCTGGCCCAGGGCCTACGCCGTCGTCTGTCGGCGGCCTGGATGCTGACGACCATTCTTTTGCTGGTAGGCGCCCTGCTCTCCCTGCTCAAGGGCTTTGACTGGGAAGAAGCCTGCCTGTTGACCCTGACCGCCAGCCTCCTGGCCATATTCCGTCGCTCGTTCTATCGGCCGAGCCGCTTGACCGAACTGCCGTTCTCGCCGCTGTACCTGGTGTCGAGCCTGTGCGTCCTCGGTGCGTCCATCTGGCTGCTGCTGTTTGCCTATCAGGATGTGCCTTACAGCCATCAACTCTGGTGGCAGTTCACCCTTGACGCCGACGCTCCCCGAGGGCTGCGCTCGTTGCTCGGCGCCGCCGTATTGTTGGTGGTGGTATCCCTGACCTGGCTGTTGCGCACCGCACGCCCGGTGATCCACTTGCCCACGCCTGATGAGCTGGAGCGGGCGGTGAAGATCCTCATGGCTTCCGCCCAGCCGGACGGTGGCCTGGCGCTGACGGGTGACAAGGCGCTGCTGTTCCACCCTGACGAGCAGGCGTTCCTGATGTACGCCCGCCGTGGCCGCAGCCTGGTGGCCTTGTACGACCCGATCGGGCCAGCCCAGCAACGGGCGGAGATGATCTGGCAGTTCCGCGACCTGTGCGACATTCACCACGCCCGGCCCGTGTTCTATCAGGTACGCGCCGAGAACCTGCCGTACTACATGGACATCGGCCTGACCGCGATCAAGCTGGGCGAGGAAGCCCGGGTCGATCTGCAGCGCTTCGACCTGGAAGCCAAGGGCAAGGAGATGAAGGACCTGCGCTACACCTGGAACCGCGGCACCCGCGATGGCCTGTCGTTGGAGATCTTCGAACCTGGGCAGGCACCGATGGACGAGCTCAAGGTGATCTCCGATGCCTGGCTGAACGGCAAGAATGTTCGCGAGAAAGGCTTCTCCCTCGGCCGTTTCAGCGAGGACTATCTCAAGCATTTCCGCATCGCGGTGATCCGCTTCGAAGGCCGTCCGGTGGCATTCGCCAATCTGCTCGAGACATTCGGCCACGACCTGGCTAGCCTCGACCTGATGCGCGCGCACCCTGAAGCGCCAAAGCTGACTATGGAGTTCATGATGGTCGGCTTGATTCAACATTATAAGACTCACGGATACGCGCGCTTCAGCCTGGGCATGGTGCCGCTATCGGGGTTGCAACCCCGTCGCGGCGCACCACTGACCCAGCGCCTGGGTTCGATGGTCTTCCGCCGTGGTGAGCAGCTCTACAATTTCCAAGGTTTGCGCCGCTTCAAAGACAAGTTCCAGCCTGACTGGGAACCCCGTTATATGGCCGTTCCCGCCGGACTCGATCCGCTGGTGGCCCTGGCCGACACTGCCGCCCTGATTGCGGGCGGCTTGACTGGATTGGTGAAACGCTGATGATTCAACGCTCCCTGCGGTATGTACTGGCCACACTGGTAGTGCTGGTCCTGATTCTCGGTGGTGGTTACTGGTACCTCAAGCGCCCGGCCCCGGAACCGGCACTTGAATTGCTCAAGCCGGCTGACGGCGCGGCGATGACCCGGGTCATTCCCGGCACCACACCCCGTGCCCAGGTGCTGGTCGCGGTGAATGAAGAACAAAAACTCAGCGACAAACAATTGCTGACCCTGAGCCGCACCGGTTCGGCACAGATCGTCCAGGTGATCCTGCCCAAAGACTGCCTACTGCAAAGTCGCGCGTTGCAATCGGGCCTGCGGGAACTCCACGGTCCGGCGACCCTGGTCAGCGGCATCGGCCCCGGTGCCGTGCTGGCGTGGCGCTGGTTGTCCGAGCAGAAAGATGACAAGGCCCAGGCCGTCTCGGTGGACCTGGCCCTGGAAAAACCCGGTTGCACCCACCTGCTGCCAAAAAGCGCAGCGCACGGCCGATGGCTGGCAGCCTGGAACGATAACCCGGACGACACCAGCGCCGGCTTCGTACGCGACCAGCCCAATGCCGAAACTAGCATCAGCGACTACGACATCAACCTGCCGCAGGTACTGAATAACGAGTTGCGCAAGATCCTGGTCGGCGGCGACAAGGCCGCTGGTGGCCTGCAGATCCCGGTAGTCGAAGTACCGGCAGGTCAGGCCAAGGACACTGTCACCTTGTTCCTCTCCGGTGACGGCGGCTGGCGCGACCTCGATCGCGACGTAGCAGGCGAGATGGCGAAAATCGGTTACCCGGTCGTCGGCATCGACACCCTGCGCTACTACTGGCAGCACAAGAGCCCCGAACAAAGCGCGCTGGATCTGGCCGAACTGATGCAGCACTACCGGCAAAAATGGGGTACCAAGCGCTTCGTCCTGACCGGCTACTCATTCGGCGCCGATGTCCTGCCAGCGATTTACAACCGCCTGGAACCTGCCGAGCAGCAGCGCGTCGACGCTATCATCCTGCTGGCCTTCGCCCGCACCGGCAGCTTCGAGATCGAAGTCGAAGGCTGGCTGGGCAACGCCGGCAAGGAAGCCGCCACCGGCCCGGAAATGGCCAAGCTGCCACCAGAGAAAGTGGTGTGCATCTACGGTGAAGAGGAGGCCGATGAAAGCGGCTGCACCGACAAGACGGCCGTGGGTGAAGCACTGAAGCTTCCGGGCGGGCATCACTTTGATGAGAACTATCCGAAGCTGGCGCAGCAGTTGGTGGACGTGATCGAGAAGCGCCAGAACAAGGACAAGGTGGCTGAGGAGTGATCTGACACGCCCCACAAAAAAGCCCCCGCTATCTCACGGTAGCGGGGGCTTTTTCATTTGTACCCAATCCCTGTGGGAGCGGGCTTTCGTAATTTCCCCTACATCTCCACCTGCGTCCCCAACTCAATCACCCGATTCAACGGCAGATTGAAAAACCGCAAGTTGCCGTTGGCGTTCTGCAACATGAACGCGAACAGCGCCTCGCGCCAGCGGGCCATGCCTTCGAGTTTGGAGGCAATGACCGTCTCGCGGCTGAGGAAGTAGGTGGTACGCATCGGACTGAAGTCGAGGTCATCGAGATGGCACAGCTTCAGCGCTTGCGGCACGTCAGGCTCGTCGACGAAACCGAAGTGCAGGATGACCCGAAAGAACCCCTCGCCGTGGGACTCCACCTCAAAGCGCCGATTCGGCGGCACCCGCGGGATGTCTTCGTATACCACGGTCAGCAGCACCACTTGCTCATGCAGCACCTGGTTGTGCAGCAGGTTGTGCAACAGCGCATGGGGCACAGCGTCGGGGCGGGCGGTCAGGAACACGGCAGTGCCCTGGACCCGGTGCGGTGGCTGGACGCTGATGCTGCTGATAAAGATCGGCAGCGGCAAACCGCCCTCGTCCAGGCGTTCGGCCAGCAACTGTTTGCCGCGCTTCCAGGTGGTCATCAGCACGAATAGCGCGATACCGGCAATCACCGGAAACGCCCCGCCCTGGAGGATCTTCGGCACGTTGGCCGCGAAGTACAGGCCATCCACCAGGAGGAAGCCAAGCAACACCGGTACGGCGAGCACCGGTGGCCACTTCCACAGTAGCAGCATCACCGCCGACACCAGAATGGTCGTCATCAACATGGTGCCGGTTACGGCCACGCCATAAGCGGAGGCCAGCGCGCCGGAGGAACCGAAGCCCAGCACCAGCAGGATCACGCCGACCATCAGCGACCAGTTCACCGCGCCAATGTAGATCTGGCCCTGTTCGGCACTGGAGGTGTGCTGGATGTGCATGCGCGGGATGTAACCCAGCTGGATCGCCTGGCGCGTCAAGGAGAACGCCCCGGAAATAACTGCCTGGGAGGCAATGACGGTCGCCATGGTCGCCAAGCCCACCAAGGGGATCAACGCCCAGCTTGGCGCGAGCAGATAGAAGGGGTTGCGAGCCGCTTCAGGATCGCCGAGCAGCAACGCACCTTGGCCGAAGTAGTTCAGCATCAATGCCGGCAGTACGAGGATGAACCAAGCGCGGGCGATTGGCTTGCGGCCGAAATGCCCCATGTCTGCGTACAACGCTTCAGCACCGGTCAATGCCAGCACCACGGCGCCCAGGATCGCGACGCCTACACCCGGATGCATGACAAAGAATCGCACGCCCCATACCGGGTTCATCGCCTGCAACACCTCGGGGTGCTGCAGGATGCCGTAGACGCCCAAGGCGCCCAGCACCAGGAACCAGGTGACCATGATCGGCCCGAACAGAATACCGATGCGCGCCGTGCCGTGCCGTTGAATCAGGAACAACGCCACCAGTACCACCAATGACAGCGGCACTACCCAGTGGTCAATACCATCGAAGGCCAATCCCAGGCCCTCTATCGCCGACAGCACGGAAATCGCCGGGGTGATCATGCTGTCGCCGTAGAACAGCGCCGCACCGATCAAGCCGCAGACCACCAACAGACTGCGCAACCTGGCATGCCCCGCGGCGGCGCGTCGAGCCAGGGCCGTCAGCGCCATGATCCCACCCTCGCCTTGGTTGTCGGCCCGCAGCACGAACATCATGTATTTTATCGAGACAACCCAAATCAGTGACCAGAAAATCAGCGCCAGGATGCCCAACACCCCGTCATGGCTTACCGGCACACCATAACCACCGGAGAACACTTCTTTAAGGGTGTACAGCGGGCTCGTGCCGATATCGCCGTAAACCACCCCGACCGCCGCGACCAGCATGCCGATCGGTCTTGCTGCCGAATGCTCAGCGCCCGCCGCATGACTACTTGCCTGCCCCATCCAAAACTCCTACTACTCAGACCTGGACTACTGATAAGAAGCACTATGCTTTGCCGGAGCATGCGCTGTTTTACTTCACGTTACAGACGTTTTCTTGACTGTAAAAAATCGGCAAAGCATCGAGGCGCGAAGCATAGCGCAGCACTCGTCGCATTTCCCCGCATAAAGCTGGTCAAGAGCGCGTCCCATCGCTAGAATTGCGCACTTTTTGATCAGAGACGCCATAAAGCGTCCGTCAGCCGCCTCGCCCTTAGCGGGCGCAGGCGTCACAAATACCGAGGTTAGACATGTCCACCACTCCTGCGCCGGCCAATCCAAAGGTTGGCTTCGTATCCCTGGGTTGCCCCAAAGCACTGGTAGATTCCGAGCGCATCCTGACCCAGCTGCGCATGGAAGGTTATGACGTGGTGTCCACTTATCAGGACGCCGACGTGGTGGTGGTCAACACCTGCGGCTTCATTGACTCGGCCAAGGCCGAATCCCTGGAAGTGATCGGCGAAGCCATCAAGGAAAACGGCAAGGTCATCGTGACCGGCTGCATGGGCGTTGAAGAAGGCAACATTCGCAACATTCACCCAAGCGTGCTGTCCGTGACCGGTCCGCAACAGTACGAACAGGTGGTCAACGCCGTGCACGACGCCGTGCCGCCGCGCCAGGACCACAACCCGCTGATCGACCTGGTGCCGCCACAAGGGATCAAGCTGACCCCACGCCACTACGCCTACCTGAAGATTTCCGAAGGCTGCAACCACAGCTGCAGTTTCTGCATCATCCCGTCGATGCGCGGCAAGCTGGTCAGCCGTCCGATCGGTGACGTGCTCGACGAGGCCCAGCGGCTCGTCAAGGCCGGCGTCAAGGAGTTGCTGGTGATCTCGCAAGACACCAGCGCCTACGGCGTCGACGTGAAGTACCGCACCGGCTTCTGGAACGGTGCCCCGGTCAAGACCCGCATGACCGAACTCTGCGAAGCCCTCGGCTCCATGGGCGTCTGGGTCCGCCTGCACTACGTGTACCCGTACCCACACGTCGACGAATTGATCCCGCTGATGGCCGCCGGGAAAATCCTGCCGTACCTGGATATCCCGTTCCAGCATGCCAGCCCGAAAGTCCTGAAATCGATGAAACGCCCGGCCTTCGAAGACAAGACTCTGGCGCGCATCAAGAACTGGCGCGAGATCTGCCCGGACCTGATCATCCGCTCGACCTTTATCGTCGGCTTCCCCGGCGAAACCGAAGAAGACTTCCAGTACCTGCTGAACTGGCTGACCGAAGCCCAGCTCGATCGCGTTGGCTGCTTCCAGTACTCGCCGGTCGATGGCGCCCCGGCCAACGACATGGACCTGGAGATCGTGCCGGACGAGATCAAGCAAGACCGTTGGGACCGCTTCATGGCGCACCAGCAGGCCATCAGCTCGGCTCGCCTGCAAATGCGCGTCGGCCGCGAAATCGAAGTGCTGGTCGATGAAGTCGACGAGCAAGGCGCAGTGGGTCGCTGCTTCTTCGATGCCCCGGAAATCGACGGCAACGTGTTTATCGACAACGGCAGCAACCTGAAGCCGGGCGACAAGGTCTGGTGCAAAGTGACCGACGCCGACGAATACGACCTGTGGGCTGAACAGATCTAAAGCAAAAAATGTAAAAGCCCTGCTCTCCTGACGAGATGCGGGGCTTTTTTACGTCTATCGTTTTGTGAGGAACGGGGTCGTTCCGTTTACTAAGCAAGGGGCAAGGTGCCATGCGCCATCATTCGGTCATCCATACACCGAAACTCAGTGATTACGCAGAACTCACAGAAGTCTGGGAAGCCTCGGTGCGCGCGACCCATGACTTTCTGCCAGAGAGCTACATTGAACTGCTGAAGAATCTGGTGCTGACCCGCTATCTGGATGCAGTCATGCTGATCTGCACCAGGGACGCGCACCAGCACATCACCGGGTTTGCCGGGGTTGCGGGGGGCAAGATCGAAATGCTCTTCATCGACCCCGCTCACCGCGGCCAGGGCCTGGGCAAGCAGTTGTTGTGCTATGCCATAGAGCAACTGAATGCGTATGAACTGGACGTCAACGAACAGAACCCGCTGGCGCTGGGGTTTTATTTCAAGCAGGGCTTCGAGGTAGTCGGTCGCACCGAGCATGACGGGATGGGGCAGCCTTATCCGTTGCTGCATATGCGCTTGCGCCAAGACCAGCAACGCTCACAACACGCCTGACGCCATAAAATCCCTGTGGGAGCTGGCTTGCCAACGATGCAGGCGCTGCGATTTGTCAGATGGACCGCGGTGATGCAATCGCTGGCAAGCCAGCTCCCACGGGAAATTGAACCGTATTGAAATGGACCCGCGATTAACCGGCGCCCAGCAGGTACAATGCCCACCCCCTTTTTTGTTACGGCCCTGTCATGACCGACCCGATTCGTCTCTCCAAACGCCTCATCGAACTCGTCGGCTGCTCCCGTCGGGAGGCTGAGCTGTTCATCGAGGGCGGCTGGGTCACCGTGGACGGTGAAGTCATCGACGAGCCGCAATTCAAGGTAGACACCCAGAAAGTCGAGCTCGATCCAGAAGCCAAGGCGACTGCGCCGGAGCCGGTGACCATTCTGTTCAACGTCCCGGCGGGCATGGACGCGGAAAAAGCCATGGGTACCATCAGCGCCGAGACCCTGAGCGAAGAGCACCGTTTCAGCAAACGTCCGCTCAAGGGCCACTTCCTGCGCCTGACCGCCAGCACCGACCTGCAGGCCAATGCCAGCGGCCTGCTGGTGTTCACCCAGGACTGGAAGATTCTGCGCAAGCTGACTGCCGACTCCGCCAAGATCGAGCAAGAGTACGTAGTGGAGGTTGAAGGCGACATGGTCGCTCACGGGCTTAACCGCCTCAACCACGGCCTGACATACAAAGGCAAAGAGCTGCCAGCGGTGAAGGCCAGCTGGCAGAACGAAAATCGCCTGCGCTTTGCGATGAAGAATCCACAACCAGGCGTGATCGCCCTGTTCTGCCAGGCCGTTGGCCTGAAGGTCGTTGCCATCCGTCGCATCCGCATCGGCGGGGTGTCCATTGGCAAGGTGCCATTGGGGCAATGGCGCTACCTGTCCGGCAAAGAGAAGTTCTAAGGCTTCTCACGCCGCCCTACATTTTGGCGCCGCGATGAGCGGCGCCCACTGCTGAATATCAGGACTGCACACCATGATCCACAATGACGTACTGCGCAGCGTGCGCTACATGCTCGACATCAGCGACAAGAAAGTCATCGAGATTATCAAGCTCGGCGGCATGGACGTCAGCCTGGAAGATTTGCTGACCTACCTCGACAAAAAAGAGGAAGACGAAGAAGGCTTCGTTCGTTGCCCGGATGAAGTCATGGCGCATTTCCTCGATGGCCTGGTGATTTTCAAGCGCGGCAAGGACGACAGCCGTCCTCCGCAGCCGATCGAAACACCGGTGACCAACAACATCATCCTGAAGAAACTGCGTGTGGCCTTCGAGCTGAAGGAAGACGACATGCACGCCATCCTCAAGGCTGCCGAATTCCCGGTGTCCAAGCCCGAGCTGAGCGCGCTGTTTCGCAAGTTCGGCCACACCAACTACCGCACGTGCGGCGACCAATTGCTGCGCAACTTCCTCAAGGGCCTGACCCTGCGCGTTCGCCCGCAGTAATCGCGATGGGTGCCTGTGGGAGCATAGCTTGCTCGCGCACGATGGCGTTTCGACAAACGCCATCGCGACCAAGCCGACTCCTACAATGGTCGTTCTATATGCCCCCCCATTCCGCGCAAAAATAATGGCTCTGCTTCCCGCAGCTGACGTCTAGGGTGTACTGACCCTCAGCCCTCAGGATTCGCCATGCCCCCCTACTTCTCCCTGCAAGGCCGCACCGCGCTGGTGACCGGCGGCACCCGTGGTATCGGCAAAATGATCGCCAAGGCCTACGTCGAGGCCGGCGCGACCGTGTACGTCTGCGCACGGGATGCCGAAGCCTGCCAGCAAACGGCTGACGAATTGAGCGCCTTCGGTCATTGCCATGGCGTGGCAGCCAACCTGGCCACCGAAGAAGGCGTACTGCAACTGGCCAAACGCCTGGGCGAACAGCTCACGCATCTCGACATTCTGGTGAACAACGCCGGCACCACCTGGGGCGCGCCGCTGGAAAGCTACCCGATCAAGGGCTGGGAAAAGGTCATGCAGCTCAACGTGACCTCGGTGTTCAACTGCATCCAGCAATTCCTGCCACTGCTGCGCAAGGCGGGCTCGGCAGCGAGCCCGGCACGGATCATCAACATTGGCTCGGTAGCCGCGATTTCCTCATTCGGTGAACAAGCTTATGCCTATGGACCGAGCAAGGCGGCCCTCCATCAACTGTCGCGGATTCTCGCCCGGGAGTTGGTAAGCCAGCACATCAACGTCAACGTGATCGCTCCGGGCCGTTTCCCAAGCAAAATGACCCAGCATATTGGCAATGATGAGCAGGCACTGGCCGAGGATACGGCGTTGATTCCGATGAAGCGCTGGGGTCGGGAGGAAGAAATGGCGGCATTGGCGATCAGCCTGGCGAGCACGGCGGGGGCTTATATGACGGGCAATATCATTCCTCTTGATGGCGGGTTCAGTCTCTGAAATCGGCGACGCGGCTTTCGCGAGCAAGCCCCCTCCCACAGGTTCTGTGGCGTACACAAAACTAGTGTTCGCTCTAGAACCCTGCGGGAGCGGGCTTGCTCGCGAAGGCTCCCTACCGGTCAACACCGATTTCAGGGGCGATCGGGTTATCATGCCCACCCCAACTCCGCCTTGACTCCACTCCATGACCTACAGCGTTTCCCCTATCGGCTTCGTGCGCTCCTGCTTCAAGGAAAAGTTCGCCATCCCGCGCCAACCCCAGCTGGCTCCCGCCGCACGCGGCGTACTGGAGTTAGTCGCGCCATTTGATCAGGGCGATGCCGTACAGGGCCTGGAGCAGGTCAGCCATGTGTGGCTGCTGTTCCTGTTTCACCAGGCGCTGGAAGACAAGCCACGACTGAAAGTCCGCCCGCCTCGCCTCGGCGGCAACAAATCCATGGGAGTATTCGCCACTCGCGCAACACATCGTCCCAATGGCATTGGCCAGTCAGTCGTCAGGCTGGACAAAGTCGAAGCCAATCGCCTGTGGATATCCGGCATCGATTTGCTCGATGGCACGCCGATCCTGGACATAAAACCTTACGTGCCTTACGCCGACATCATCGACACCGCCTCCAACAGCATCGCCAGCGCTGCGCCGCAGTTGATTCCCGTGCAGTGGAAGGATTCGGCGCTGCAGCAGGCCCAAGGCCACGCTCAGCGGCTTGAGGAACCCCTGGTCGAGCTTATCGAACAGTGTCTCGCGCAAGATCCACGCCCGGCGTACCAGACACCTGCGCCAGAACGTGAATATGGCGCGCAGTTCTGGGATGTGGATGTGCGCTGGCATTACCCCGAAGCGGGCGTGATCCGCGTGCTCGAAGTCGTTTCCGTATCCAACTTGTAGGAGCTGGCGAAGACTGCAATCTTTTGACCTTGATCTTCTTTCCCGAATTTCAAGATCAAAAGATCGCAACCTTCGGCAGCTACTACCTGAAATATATCGGACATAAAAATGCCCCCATTGCCTGAGCAGGCGATGGGGGCATTCTAGTGCTGCGAATTGCTTATTTTTCGACGAACGCACGCTCGATCAGGTAATCACCCGGCTCACGCATCCGTGGCGAAACTTTCAGGCCGAAGCTGTTCAACACTTCGCTAGTCTCGTCGAGCATGCTCGGGCTGCCACACAGCATGGCGCGGTCGTCCTGCGGGTTGATCGGTGGCAGGCCGATATCGCTGAACAGCTTGCCGCTGCGCATCAGGTCGGTCAGGCGACCTTCGTTCTCGAACGGCTCGCGGGTGACCGTCGGGTAGTAGATCAACTTGTCACGCAGGGCATCGCCGAAAAACTCGTTCTGCGGCAAATGCTCGGTGATGAATTCGCGGTAAGCAACTTCGTTGACGTAACGCACGCCGTGGCACAGGATCACTTTTTCGAAACGCTCGTAGGTTTCCGGATCCTGGATGACGCTCATGAATGGCGCCAGACCAGTACCAGTGCTGAGCAAGTAAAGGTGTTTACCAGGTTTCAGGTCGTCCAGTACCAGCGTGCCGGTAGGCTTCTTGCTGATGATGATCTCGTCGCCTTCCTTCAAGTGCTGCAACTGGGAAGTCAGCGGACCATCAGGCACCTTGATGCTGAAAAACTCGAGATGCTCTTCCCAATTCGGGCTGGCGATCGAGTAAGCGCGCATGAGCGGCCGGCCGTTGGGCTGTTGCAGGCCGATCATCACGAACTGACCGTTCTCGAAGCGCAGACCCGGGTCGCGGGTGCACTTGAAGCTGAACAGAGTGTCGTTCCAGTGATGAACACTGAGGACACGCTCGTGGTTCATGTTGCTCATGTACGTGGGACTCCTGGAGATTTTGCCTGCGCCTGTGATGTGCGCAATTGCATCGCATTCTAATCGCAGCGACAATATCTGTTAAATGGATTATTAAGATAAGGGTTATCGGTTATATAGATATGCGATTTACTCTCCGTCAACTGCAAGTCTTCGTCGCTGTCGCCCAGCAGGAGAGCGTATCCCGCGCTGCGGGACTGCTCAACCTCTCACAATCGGCGGCAAGCACTTCGATCACCGAACTGGAGCGCCAGTCCAGCTGCCAGCTTTTCGACCGCGCAGGTAAACGGTTGAGCCTCAACGCCCTGGGTAAACAGCTGTTGCCCCAGGCCGTCGCGCTGCTTGATCAGGCCAAGGAAATCGAAGACCTGCTCAACGGCAAGTCCGGTTTCGGCTCCCTGGCAGTCGGCGCAACCCTCACCATCGGCAATTACCTGGCCACCCTGCTGATCGGCAGCTTTATGCAGCGCCATCCGGAAAGCCAAGTAAAGCTGCACGTGCAGAATACTGCCAACATTGTGCAACAAGTCGCGCACTATGAAATTGACCTGGGTCTAATCGAAGGCGACTGCAGCCATCCGGACATCGAAGTGCAGAGCTGGGTCGAGGATGAGTTGGTGGTGTTCTGTGCGCCGCAGCATCCTTTGGCCCTGCGCGGCACGGCGAGTATCGACGAGCTTTCTCAAGAGGCCTGGATTCTGAGGGAACAGGGTTCCGGCACGCGCCTGACGTTTGACCAAGCTATGCGACACCATCGAAGCGCGCTGAATATTCGCCTGGAGCTGGAACACACCGAAGCGATCAAGCGCGCGGTCGAGTCAGGTCTGGGGATTGGCTGCATCTCGCGCCTGGCACTGCGCGATGCATTCCGGCGCGGTAGCCTGGTAGCGGTGGAGACGCCAGATCTGGACCTGGCGCGACAGTTCTATTTCATCTGGCATAAACAGAAATACCAGACCTCGGCGATGCGCGAATTCCTGGACCTGTGCCGCGCTTTCACCGCTGGGGTTCAGCGCAGCGACGAGATCGTCCTGCCCACCATCGCTTAAAGCAGGATCACTGCCCAGACCAGCGCGATCATGGTCAGTGCCACGAACTGGGCGGCGCTGCCCATGTCCTTGGCATTCTTGGACAATGGGTGCAATTCGAGGGAAATGCGGTCAATGGCCGCTTCCACGGCGGAATTGAGCAGCTCGACGATCAGGGCCAGCAGGCAAACGGCGATCAACAACGCCTGTTCCACCCGGCTGACATTCAAAAAGAACGACAGCGGTACCAGAATGACGTTGAGCAACACCAACTGACGGAAAGCGGCCTCGCCGGTGAAGGCGGCGCGCAGTCCATCCAGTGAATAACCCGAAGCATTGAGGATGCGTTTGAGGCCGGTCTGGCCTTTGAAAGGAGACATAGAGTAAGTAACTGCACCAAAAAGGAGTGGGAAAGCTAGACCAGTGGAAGTCAAAAAAGCGTGAACCTGCCGGGCTTAATGGCTCGAAATTGACTCAAGTTGTTGCAAGAGCAACGCCGCCTGGGTGCGAGTACGTACATTCAGTTTGCGAAAGATGGCGGTTACATGGGCCTTGATGGTGGCTTCAGAGACGCTCAGTTCATAAGCGATCTGCTTGTTCAGCAAGCCCTCACAAACCATGGTTAACACACGGAACTGCTGGGGTGTGAGACTTGCCAGGCCCTCACTCGCTGCCTTGGCCTCATCGGAAACGCTGACCGCTTCGAAGGCTTGCGGGGGCCAAAACACATCGCCGTCCAATACCGCCCTGACGGCCTTTTGAATGACACTCAGGTCGCTGGACTTTGGAATGAAGCCACTGGCCCCGAACTCACGAGACTTGACCATGATCGAGGCCTCTTCCTGGGCCGATACCATCACCACCGGGATCTGTGGATATTGCCCACGCAACAGCACCAGGCCGGAAAATCCGTAAGCGCCAGGCATGTTCAAGTCGAGCAGGACCAAATCCCAGTCGGACTTTTCGTCCAACCGTGTCTCCAACTCAGCAATGCTCGCCACCTCCACCAGCCGAACTTCGGGGCCGAGGCCAAGAGTCAACGCCTGATGCAATGCGCTACGAAAAAGTGGGTGGTCATCGGCAATCAGGATTTCGTATGTGGCCATTTTTCAAATGATCCTGTTTTTCAAACAACTCGAGGTACAGCCACAGAGCTGCACCAACAGGGCACGTTCAACACCAATTACAAGATAAAACGGCGTTTCAAACCTTGGCCGCGCCCCAATCGGCGCCAAGCATGCCCAGCGAAGCCGAGGTGGTCAAGGTACATGGCCAGTACAGATCTTTACAGTATGGGCGACAATCAACACAAGGCCGCTGTGCCGCTCTGCACAAAGGGCATCAGCTCGGCGTGTGCGGGAGTAGACACATTCATGTCCAGCTGGTGCTTGGCATCAAGGTAGTGCTGGCTGAACACATCAAAATAAGCATCCAGTGCCGATGCAGCCTCGACATCCCCTGCGAGGTCAAGGCACAGCGCCGCGACTTCGGCCGTGCACAGATGCTCGCTGCGGGTCGACCGGCGCAGTCGATACCGCGAAAGCTTTTCAGGCAACAGGCTCAGGATCGGCAGCGCATCGAAGTAAGGGCTTTTACGGAAAATCTTCCGCGCTTCGGTCCAGGTGGCGTCCAGCAGAATAAACAACGGCCGCCTGGCGCTATCCGCAGCTACCTGGCTGGTCACTCGCTCGGGCTTGACGTACTCCCCCGGAAACACCAAGTACGGCTGCCACTGCGGGTCGGCCAGCAGCGCCAGCAGTTGTTGATCCACTTCGGTCCGGGACCAGATAAATGCATGGTTGTCGCGCACGACATCGGCAATCAGCCACCCGGTGTTGCTCGGCTTGAACACTTCCTTGTTAGTCATGATCAGGCACACACCGGACCGCGCGTCGACCTGCGGGCGCCAAGCACACAGGCAATGGCTTTCGATCACGCGACAGGCACGGCAGCGGGCGGCCCTCCAACCACGGGCCTGAATCGGCTTGATGCCCTCCTCCTCACGCTGATCGCGCAAACGGGCAACGGCATTCGCAGCAAAGGGGGGGGCAGAAGGAATTATCGACACGAACAACACTCGGCAGGGCATAAAGTAGTAGCAGTTTATCAGAGCAGCCCGAGCAAACCTGTACCGTCCAGGTCTCGTCCCCTATAATTCTCCGCCACTGAACGCACAGTCATGTGACGGGTCGAACCACCAGTCACTGAACCAGGAGAGTTTCATGCTGCGCTTTATCGTTCCTACCGCTGCCATTTTGCTGGCGTCGTCCTTCAACGCCCAGGCTGCTTCCTTGAAAGACATGGAACTGAGCAAAATGCTGCAAAACGTTGCTGCTCAAAGCAGCGTCGGCACTCCGCGGGCAATCAATGAAGACATTCTCGATCAGGGTTATACCGTTGAAGGCAAAGAGCTGATCAACCACCTGAGCGTACAGAGCACCCACGCCGACAAGATGCGCGCCGATCCGAAGGCTGTTTATTTCCAGCTTGGCTCCACCGTCTGCAACAACCCGGGTTTTCGCAAGTTGATGGCCAAAGGCGCGATCATGCGTTACGAATTCACCGAGGTTAAGAGCAATCGTCCGGTCGCCAGCGAGCGTTTCCAGGAATCGGATTGCCCGAAAGTGAACCAGAAGAAAAAGTGATTATCGGGGATTGGCGCGCCGCTGTTCGTCTTCGGCGCGCAATTCCGCTACAAGCGCCTGCAAGTAACACGAACGACGCTCACCACCTGCTAAACGTCGACAACATTCTTCATCGAGACTCAAACGATTGGTCTCGGCTGATACCTTCAGCAATCGATACAGTGGCATATCGATTTCCAGAATGACCCTGACCATAGCTTCCCGCCTCCCTGCCTCTTTCGCCCCGACTGCGCGAAATCCTTTGAGTTAACCGTACCGTGCATCTTGCCCTTGCGCAAAACGGTCGCGTCACGCCTGTAAGTAAGTACATCAGAGCGCAGAACTCTTGGACCAGGTTCAGACGAGTGGCGAAATCACTTCTGAAATCGTTAATAAGCGATTGCCAGGAAAGACTTTGCGGCGCAATGATCAAGCCTGCGCAAATCATCGCCAAGGACTAGATTTAGAGTAAACACCATTATATTTGAGGGTCGGGAAGGAGCCGCCCGTTATGGATTTTGATGTTGCGAACGTTTTTTTCATCCACCGAAAAAAACCAGAGCCCGCACGCAAGGAGAAGTTGAATGCCTTACCAACCGAATGACCTCCTTAGCCGTCATTTTGCAGAAAGCGGCCACGACCTCACCAGCAAGGTCGACGAACTACTCAACCTGGTTTCCCCTGCCAGCCCGAACACCCCGATCTACCGTGACATGATCCTCACCGTGCTGCGCATGGCACAGGAAGACCACAATCGCTGGAACGCCAAGATTACCCTGCAGGCCCTGCGCGAACTGGAACACGCCTTTCGCGTACTGGAACAGTTCAAGGGTCGACGCAAAGTCACGGTTTACGGCTCTGCACGTACGCCTGTCGAACATCCCCTCTATGGTCTCGCCCGAGAGCTGGGCGCTGCTCTGGCGCGTTCAGACCTGATGGTGATCACGGGTGCCGGAGGCGGAATAATGGCGGCAGCCCACGAGGGCGCCGGCCTTGAACACAGCCTTGGATTCAATATCACCCTGCCCTTCGAGCAACACGCCAATCCGACTGTCCAGGGCACGGCCAACCTGCTGTCATTTCACTTCTTCTTCACGCGCAAGCTGTTCTTCGTCAAGGAGGCCAATGCGTTGGTACTCTGCCCTGGGGGGTTCGGCACCCTGGATGAAGCGCTGGAAGTACTGACATTGATCCAGACCGGTAAAAGTCCTCTGGTGCCGGTGATATTACTGGATGCTCCTGGCGGCACTTTCTGGCAGGGTGCGCTGGATTTCATCCACCATCAGCTCGAACAAAATCGTTACATCCTTCCCACCGACATGAAGCTCGTCAGCCTGGTATACAGTGCCGAAGAAGCGGTGGAGCAGATCAACCAGTTCTACAGCAACTTTCACTCCAGTCGCTGGCTCAAGCATCAGTTCATCATTCGCATGAACCACAGGCTGAGCGAACAGGCACTCGACCATATGCAGGAAGCGTTCGCCGACCTGTGCCTGAGCGACCATTTCCATCAACACGTTTATAGTGGCGAAGAACACGACGACGAACAATTCAGCCACCTGGCACGACTCGCGTTCACCTTCAACGCGCGGGATCACGGACGCCTGCGGGAACTGGTGGATTACATCAACCTGCCGGAAAACTGGGCGCCACCCAAGACCCAGGCTCAACAGCGCACGCGGGAACCGTCCAAGGTGATGTGACAAGCGTATAAAAAAGGCCCGCTATCAATAGCGGGCCTTTTCATTTAATCGTCCATCCCTCGGCCGCTGAACAGCCGACTGATCATTTCCATTGAATAACCGCGATAACTCAGGAAGCGCCCCTGCTTTGCGCGCTCCCGAGCATCTATCGGTAGATGCCCGGCAAACTTTCGCCGCCAGGTATCTTCCAACTGATCCTGCCAACTGATCCCGCTCTCGCGCAGAGCAAGCTCGATATCGACTCGTTGCAGGCCGCGCTGGCTCAGCTCTTCACGGATACGCAACGGGCCATGACCCGAGCGGGCACGGTAGGACACGAAGTTTTCAAGGTAACGGGATTCTGACAACAAACCCTCTTCCGTCAGACGGTCGAGTGCAGTGTCGATCATTTCAGGGAGAGCGCCACGCTGACGCAGTTTACGCGTCAGCTCGACTCGACCGTGCTCGCGTCGTGCGAGCAGGTCCATTGCGGTTCGCCGCACTGCGA
The DNA here is from genome assembly GCF_023072615.1 of Pseudomonas violetae. Lineage (GTDB taxonomy): Bacteria > Pseudomonadota > Gammaproteobacteria > Pseudomonadales > Pseudomonadaceae > Aquipseudomonas > Aquipseudomonas violetae. The sequence goes on along the minus strand of NZ_JAKNRW010000003.1, from coordinate 89,643 downwards.
CGAGTGTATCGAGTACGGCGGTCATCGGATCAATCAAACATCTACATCAACCAGGTCATCTGCTTTCACTCGATCTGCCGACGCTTTAACGTCTGGAGCCGGGCTCAGCAGTTTGTCGCGCAGCTGCTTCTCAAGTTTCGCCGCGATTTCCGGGTTGTCTGCCAGGAACTTGGCCGAGTTGGCCTTGCCCTGACCGATCTTGGTGCCTTCATAGGCATACCAGGCACCGGACTTCTCGACGAAACCATGCAGTACGCCCAGGTCGATCATCTCGCCATTGAGATAGATGCCCTTGCCGTAAAGAATCTGGAACTCAGCCTGACGGAACGGCGAAGCGACCTTGTTCTTCACAACCTTGACGCGAGTTTCGCTACCAACGACTTCATCACCTTCTTTCACCGCGCCAGTACGGCGAATGTCCAGGCGAACCGAAGCGTAGAACTTCAGCGCGTTACCACCAGTGGTGGTTTCCGGGCTGCCGAACATGACGCCGATTTTCATCCGGATCTGGTTGATGAAGATAACCAGGCAGTTGGCGTTCTTGATGTTGCCGGTGATTTTACGCAGGGCCTGGGACATCAAACGGGCTTGCAGGCCAACGTGCATGTCACCCATTTCGCCTTCGATCTCGGCTTTTGGAACCAGTGCTGCCACGGAGTCGACGATGATCACGTCAACCGCGTTGGAACGCACCAGCATATCGGTGATTTCCAGGGCCTGTTCACCCGTGTCCGGCTGGGAAACCAGCAGGTCGTCGACATTGACGCCCAACTTGCCAGCGTACTCAGGGTCAAGTGCGTGCTCGGCGTCGACGAATGCGCAGGTCGCACCAGCCTTTTGCGCCTGGGCGATGACCGACAGGGTCAGTGTGGTTTTACCCGAGGATTCAGGACCATAGATTTCAACGATACGACCTTTTGGCAGACCGCCAATGCCGAGTGCAATGTCCAGACCCAGAGAGCCAGTAGAGATAGCCGGGATCGCCTGACGGTCTTGATCGCCCATACGCATTACGGCACCCTTGCCGAATTGACGTTCGATCTGACCCAGGGCCGCAGCCAAGGCTTTCTTCTTGTTGTCGTCCATTAAAGTCCTCACGTAATCAATAAGGCCTGACGGCCAACACCTGTATAAGTAGACAGTATTATTCCACAGCGCTTCAGGATCGCCTACCCCTGATTTGAGATTTCTGAAGCGGCATGCCGCAGCAGCCCCTCTAGCGCGGCCTTCACCGTTTGTCGGCGAACCTCGTCGCGATTCCCCGGGAAGTGCTGAACCTCGCTGAACATCTGCTCTGCGACACCCCAGGCCAGCCAGACCGTACCGACCGGCTTGCTTGGGGATCCGCCGTCAGGCCCGGCAACGCCACTGACCGCCACGGCAAAAGTAGCGTGACTTTTTTCCTGGGCGCCCTTGACCATGGCCTCGACCACCTCGCGACTGACCGCCCCTACGGTGGAAAACAGTTCGCCCGGCACATTCAGCTGTTCGGTTTTCTGCCGGTTGGAATAAGTGACGTAACCGGCCTCGAACCACGCCGAACTCCCGGGAATCCGGGTAATTGCCTCCGCAATCCCGCCGCCGGTGCACGACTCGGCGGTTGTGACATGGGCATTGAGAACCTGCAGGCGTCTGCCAAGTTCAGCGGCGAGCTGGGTGATTTCTTTCACGGTCATCTCCTTGTCGGGCGGGATGAGCACTACCGTACACGAGCCGATTGCGCTTGCAAGGCGCGGCAGCCATCAAAAATGTGAGGAAATGCGCAGTGTGCACGGGGATGGAAATGCAGCGCATGGCTTTCACTCCTGCGGTGGGCGGACCGCCCATGGTAATCTTGCGCCCATCGCGGAAAAGCCGGGCCGACGTCCCTCCTTTGCCCTACACCTTTCAACGAATTTGCCTGATAACCGATGAATAAAGCGCTCTCCGATCTGTCCTCCCACACGCCGATGATGCAGCAGTACTGGCGCCTGAAAAACCAGCACCCCGACCAGCTGATGTTCTACCGCATGGGCGACTTCTACGAGATCTTCTATGAAGATGCGAAGAAAGCCGCCAAGTTGCTGGACATCACCCTGACCGCGCGCGGGCAATCTGCAGGACAAGCGATCCCCATGTGTGGGATTCCTTACCATGCTGCGGAAGGTTACCTGGCGAAACTGGTTAAGCTTGGCGAGTCGGTGGTGATCTGCGAGCAGGTCGGGGACCCGGCCACCAGCAAAGGGCCAGTGGATCGCCAGGTGGTGCGCATCATCACTCCCGGTACTGTCAGCGACGAGGCGCTGCTGGATGAGCGCCGCGACAACCTGATCGCCGCCGTACTGGGAGACGAACGCCTGTTTGGCCTGGCCGTGCTGGATATCACCAGTGGCAACTTCACCGTGCTGGAAATCAAGGGCTGGGAAAACCTGCTGGCGGAGCTGGAGCGAGTCAATCCGGTGGAGCTGATGATCCCGGACGATTGGCCAAAGGATCTGCCCGCAGAGAAGCGTCGCGGGGTTCGTCGCCGTGCACCGTGGGATTTCGAGCGAGATTCGGCGTTGAAAAGTCTGTGCCAGCAGTTCTCCACCCAGGACCTGAAAGGTTTCGGTTGTGAGAGCCTGACCCTGGCGATCGGCGCTGCCGGCTGCCTGCTGAGCTATGCCAAGGAGACCCAGCGCACAGCTCTTCCGCATTTGCGCAGCCTGCGACACGAGCGCCTGGACGACACCGTGGTGCTGGATGGCGCAAGTCGGCGCAACCTGGAGCTGGACACCAACCTTGCCGGCGGCCGCGACAACACCTTGCAATCAGTGGTCGATCGCTGCCAGACCGCCATGGGCAGCCGTCTACTGACGCGCTGGCTGAACCGACCGCTTCGCGATCTCAAGGTGCTGCTGGCGCGCCAGACTTCCATCACCTGCCTGCTTGATGCCTATCGATTCGAACAACTGCAACCGCAGCTCAAAGAAATTGGCGACATCGAGCGAATTCTTGCGCGGATCGGCCTGCGCAACGCCCGCCCTCGCGACCTCGCCCGCCTGCGTGACGCGCTCGGCGCGCTGCCGCAACTGCAGGTGGCGATGGCCGAACTTGAAGCGCCGCACATCATTGAACTGGCCGCGACCACCAGCACCTACCCGCAGCTGGCAGCGTTACTGGAGAAAGCCATCATCGACAACCCGCCTGCGGTTATCCGTGACGGCGGCGTATTGAAAACCGGTTATGACAGCGAACTTGATGAGCTGCAATCCCTGAGCGAGAACGCCGGACAATTCCTGATCGATCTCGAAGCGCGGGAAAAGGCCCGTACCGGCCTGTCTCATCTGAAGGTGGGCTACAACCGTATTCACGGCTACTTCATCGAATTGCCGAGCAAGCAGGCTGAATCGGCGCCAGCGGATTACATCCGCCGCCAGACCCTCAAGGGCGCCGAGCGCTTCATCACACCGGAGCTGAAGGCCTTCGAAGACAAGGCGCTGTCGGCCAAGAGCCGGGCACTGGCCCGGGAAAAAATGCTGTATGAGGCATTGCTCGAAGACCTGATATCGCAGCTGCCACCGCTACAGGACACCGCGGCGGCATTGGCCGAACTGGACGTGCTGAGCAACCTCGCCGAGCGCGCGTTAAACCTTGATCTGAACTGCCCTCGCTTCGTGGAAGAGCCGTGCATGCGCATCAGCCAAGGTCGCCATCCAGTGGTGGAGCAAGTGCTGACCACGCCGTTCGTAGCCAACGACCTGAGCCTGGACGACAACACCCGGATGCTGGTGATCACCGGCCCGAACATGGGCGGTAAATCCACCTACATGCGGCAGACCGCCTTGATCGTACTGCTGGCGCACATCGGCAGTTTTGTTCCGGCGGCCAGTTGTGAGTTGTCGCTGGTCGACCGTATTTTTACGCGCATCGGCTCCAGCGATGACCTGGCTGGCGGGCGCTCGACCTTCATGGTCGAGATGAGCGAAACAGCGAACATCCTGCACAACGCCACTGAGCGCAGCCTCGTGCTGATGGACGAAGTCGGACGCGGTACCAGCACGTTCGATGGCTTATCGCTGGCCTGGGCTGCAGCGGAGCGCCTGGCGTTCCTGCGCGCCTACACCCTCTTCGCCACGCACTATTTCGAGCTGACGGTATTGCCCGAGGCGCAGCCCCTCGTTGCCAACGTGCACCTTAACGCGACCGAACATAACGAACGCATCGTGTTCCTGCACCACGTCCTGCCGGGGCCTGCCAGCCAGAGTTATGGCCTGGCCGTGGCACAACTGGCCGGTGTACCAAGCGAAGTGATCCTGCGCGCTCGCGAGCACCTTGGCCGGCTGGAAGCAACCGCGTTGCCTCACGAGGCGCCCAAGCCAGTCAAGGGTAAAACCAGCGCGCCGCAGCAGAGCGACATGTTCGCCAGCCTCCCTCACCCGGTGCTGGATGAACTGGCCAAACTCGATCTGGATGACTTGACGCCACGCAAGGCGCTCGAAATGCTCTATGCACTGAAGACACGGATCTAACGCACTTGCTTGCAAGCTGTTAGAATCTCGCGCGGTTTGGGATGCTGCAGGCCACAGCCAGGCCTGCAGACTATCGCTCCCGAACCTGGCGACCCCAACGTGAAGGGGCTCCGCTGCCGCCGCCTGAGGAGAAAATTAGAAATGACCTTCGTCGTCACCGACAACTGCATCAAGTGCAAGTACACCGACTGCGTAGAAGTGTGTCCGGTGGACTGCTTTTACGAAGGCCCCAACTTCCTGGTGATTCACCCGGATGAGTGCATCGACTGCGCGCTATGCGAACCAGAGTGCCCTGCTGTGGCCATCTTCTCCGAAGATGAAGTCCCGGCCGGCATGGAAAACTTTATCCAGCTGAACATGGAGCTGGCCGAAGTCTGGCCGAACATCACCGAACGCAAGGAGCCGATGCCGGATTCTGCGGCGTGGGACGGCAAGCCAGGCAAGATCGAACACCTCGAACGCTGATCTGATCGCGCTCCCGAAAAGGCCCCTTGTGGGCCTTTTTGCTTTTCTACAGGCAAAAAAAGGGGCGGTTTGACCCGCCCACATTTTTTTCCCTAGTCCCTGTGTTCCTTTTCATCATCCTGATGAATCGCTCCTGCGATATCCTTTCCCCTCATCCTGAGGGGCGTGTCTGTCCGTTGACACAACCCGGATACTAGACCTTTCCGAGCAATGAGCAACGCCTCGAAAACACCCACAGGGACTCAACATCCAGCCAACCAGAAAAGATATATCCATTACAAATCAAATACTTACTAAAAGTCCTGATCGAATACAGCCAACTGTCTACCTGTAAAAATTACGAACACTTACGCCAGAGTAAGCAAAGACTTACGCCAGCAGGCTGCAATCCCGAGCTCCCCGTCGGCTCAAATCACAGCCGACAAAAAGCCCCGAACCAGTCGTAATGGTGTTCAAATAAGTGCAACTCTGAGCCTGTGGAGAGGGAGCTTGCTCCCGCGGGGCCGCGAAGCGGCCCCACTCTCTACCTGAAAAGCAGGGGACTGCTGCGCAGTCCAACGGGAGCAAGCTCCCTCGCCACAGGTATCTCACTCGGCTCAAGATGTCTTAAGTGAACAGCATTACGAACCAGTCGGGGCTTTTTGCTGCCTGCCTGCAACGCGCCTATTGGAACAGCGACTCGCTCGACAAGCCGTTCTTCTCCAGGATCTCCCGTAGACGCTTGAGACCCTCAACCTGGATCTGCCTGACCCGTTCCCTGGTAAGGCCAATTTCCAGGCCAACATCTTCCAGTGTGCTGCTCTCGTGACCACGCAGGCCAAAGCGGCGAATCACCACCTCGCGCTGCTTGTCGGTCAGTTCCGACAGCCACTGATCAATGCTCTGGGAGAGGTCGTCGTCCTGCAGCAGTTCACAGGGATCGGTTGGACGATCGTCGGTGAGCGTGTCCAGTAGGGTTTTATCCGAATCCGGACCCAGCGAAACGTCGACCGAAGAAACCCGCTCGTTCAAGCCCAGCATGCGCTTGACCTCTCCTACCGGTTTTTCCAGCAGGTTGGCGATTTCTTCGGGTGAAGGTTCATGATCAAGTTTTTGCGTCAGTTCCCGGGCTGCCCGCAGGTACACATTCAGCTCTTTGACCACATGGATCGGCAACCGAATGGTCCGGGTTTGATTCATGATCGCGCGCTCGATGGTCTGACGAATCCACCAGGTTGCGTAGGTCGAAAAGCGGAAGCCGCGTTCAGGGTCGAACTTCTCTACCGCCCGAATGAGTCCGAGGTTGCCCTCTTCAATCAGGTCCAGCAGCGACAGGCCACGATTGACGTAGCGCCGGGCGATTTTCACCACCAGCCGCAAGTTGCTTTCAATCATGCGCTTGCGCCCAGCCGGATCCCCACTCTGCGACAAACGCGCAAAATGAACTTCTTCTTCGGGGGATAACAGAGGGGAAAAGCCGATTTCATTGAGGTACAACTGCGTGGCATCGAGTGCACGCGTGTAGTCAATGTACTTGTGTTGCTTCAACGACGCGGAGTGTTTGGATTTTGTACGAACGGAAGGTGGAGCTGCCCCTTCATCATTCGACACCGAATCCGTCCCGATGCCAGTCTCCATCAGGAGAACCTCATCGTCGATGTCAAACTCCGGCACTTCTTTACTGAGAGCCATTGTTATAGTCCTTTGGTGAGTTCGACCTCAAGCTCGAGCGACGCCTTTATCCTTGGCAACGCTGGAGCCTGTTCCCTCTACGCGACGGAACAGGCTGGTAACAAATCAACGACGTGGCAGGAACTGCAGCGGATCTACAGGTTTACCTTGGCGGCGAATCTCAAAATGCAGTTTCACCCGGTCTGTACCTGTTGACCCCATTTCGGCAATTGTCTGTCCGACCTTGACCTGCTGTCCCTCCCGAACCAACAGCCTGCGGTTATGTCCGTAGGCACTGACGTAGGTATCGCTGTGTTTGATGATAACTAATTCGCCGTAGCCCCTTAAGCCACTCCCGGCGTATACCACTGTCCCATCAGACGCAGCCAAAACAGGCTGTCCCAAATCCCCGGCGATATCAATTCCTTTATTCAAACTCCCGTTTGAAGAGAATTTCCCAATAAGAATGCCATTAGAAGGCCATCCCCAGCCGGTCGGGGCTGGACCCGCAGGAGGCGGTGAAGCGGGTGCCGGCTTGTTCGCGACGGACGGTACAACCACTGCTGTGCCGGCCCCCGAACCGTTAGCGGGACGCTTGAATACCGTGGTTTTACTCGACGACGAAGGCGTTGAACTCGAGGAAGTGGAAACTGTTGAACCGGTCCGGCCATCAAAGCGAATTGCCTGGCCCGGATGGATGGTGTAAGGCGCCGGAATATTGTTACGGGCTGCCAGGGCCTTGTAGTCCCAGCCGTAGCGGAAGGCGATGGAGAACAGTGTGTCCTTGGGTCGCACGACGTACTGGCCCGTAGTCACTGCTGGCCGTTGAGCCGCGGCCTTGTTGCGATCGACGACGCGCACGTCGCTCGATCTGTTGCTGGAACATCCGACCAGCAAAGTGCTCAAGACAAGGCCAGTCACCAGGCACTGAAAACTCGTGATACCGATTCGCTGCGCAATGACTTTGAGACTCACCCGCCGCTCCCTTTGTGGTGGCTGAAAATTTGAATTGCCAAGTATCGGCAGGAAATGACGCAAGTATAACGGGCCGTGCCGGCTTTACCTGAGTGAACTACCGCACACGTTTGCTGACAGACGATGAATCTGTTTAACCCGATGTTGCCGCTGTAAGACAGGAACAATCGAATAGAATTCACCGTGTTTAAACAAATGCTCAGGCCAGCGGCCCATTCAACAAAGGAACGAACCGGACAGCGCCCAGTACATGCCTGGAAAAGCCCTGTTCTTCGCGGATGATCAACATCAATTGCTGGACCTCCCCCGAGCCGACCGGAATCACCAGGCGTCCACCCGGTGCCAACTGATCGAGCAGCGCCTGGGGCACATCTGTCGCGACCGCCGTAACGATAATACCGTTATAAGGCGCCAGTGCGGGCCAGCCTTCCCAGCCATCTCCCCAGCGAAACACCACGTTGCGCAGGTTCAATTCCACCAGGCGCTCCTTGGCCCGGTCCTGCAGAACCTTGATGCGTTCCACCGAGAACACCCGCTCGACCAACTGCGACAGCACAGCCGTTTGATAGCCTGAACCAGTGCCAATCTCGAGGACCTTGTCCAGCGGCCCCGCTTCCAGCAGAAGCTCGCTCATGCGCGCTACCATGTAGGGCTGGGAGATGGTCTGGTTATGGCCGATCGGCAACGCCGTGTCTTCATAAGCGCGGTGCGCCAGCGCCTCATCGACGAACAGATGACGCGGTGTACGGCGAATCACCTCCAGCACCTTGGCGTTGGAGAGGCCCTCGTCATACAGGCGCTGGATCAGGCGTTCGCGGGTACGCTGGGAAGTCATCCCAATGCCGCGGCGCAGAATGTCGTCGTGCTCACGAGCCATTAGCGCAGGCCCTCCAGCCAGCCATCAAGATTCCTGAAGGCATCATTGAAGGTTCGGTCCAGTTGCAGTGGAGTGATAGACACATAGCCTTGCATCACCGCATGGAAGTCCGTACCCGGACCACCGTCTTCGGCATCCCCGGCAGCTGCAATCCAGTAACCGGATTTGCCACGCGGGTCGACCACTTTCATCGGCGCCGCAGCCCGGGCGCGATGGCCGAGCCGGGTCAGCTGAATGCCGCGAATGTGATCCAGGGGTAAATTCGGAATGTTCACGTTCAACACCGTGCGCGGGGGCAGGTCGAGGTCAGCGTGGGCTTCTACCAGTTTGCGCGCAAAGTAAGCCGCTGTGGGAAGGTTCTCCACTTGTCGTGAGACCAGCGAGAACGCAAAGGAAGGACGCTCCAGGAAACGTCCCTCAAGGGCCGCAGCAACAGTCCCGGAATACAGCACGTCGTCCCCCAAGTTGGCACCCAGGTTGATCCCCGAAACCACCATGTCCGGTTGGTGCTCCAGCAGGCCATTGAGGCCCAGGTGCACGCAATCGGTAGGCGTGCCGTTGAGGCTGATAAAACCATTGGCCAGGGTTTGCGGGTGTAACGGACGGTCGAGCGTCAGCGAGCTGCTGGCGCCGCTTTTGTCCTGGTCGGGGGCGATAACCACGCACTCGGTGTAATCCGCCAGCGCAGCATAAAGCGCGGCGAGCCCGGGCGCTGTTACCCCATCGTCGTTAGAAATCAGAATACGCATGGGCTGTCCGTCTGCCCCACCGGCACCAGATCGACAAGTTCGCGCACCAATACGGTGGCGAAGCATCCGGCCGGCAGGACGAATTCCAGTTGCAGAATGTCAGGCTCGGGATAATGCCACGTCAACCCACCAATGGGCAGTCGCAGGATGCGACGTTCGTGGCTCATTCCGGCGTTAACCAGCCAATCGCGCAAGTCTGCTTCGCGAGTGGCGATTGCCTGCTCCAGTTCATGGACAACCCCAGCGGCTGGTGAGTCACCTTCGCCCCACTGCGGCCCCGTGGGATGCAGGTCAAGAATCGCCAGGCGAGGATCGTTGCATTCAGCTTCGCCGGCCGGAAAGAAACTGCGGCTGTCGGTAAACGCCAGCAGGTCGCCGACTTGGGCATGCTGCCAGGTGCCGTCGGCAACTCGAGCCGCCAATACCTGGTTGAACAGGAAACTGCGAGCGGTTGAGAGCAGCCGCGAACGTACATTACGCTGTTCCGGCAAGGCCTTGCGCCCAGCCCAGGCACGGGCATCGACTACGTTGCCGCCGTCGAAGCCAAAACGCTGGGCACCAAAATAATTGGGGATGCCTCGCTGGCTGATCACCTGCAACCGCTCTTCGATCGCCGCCTTATCGCCGGCGAACTGGGTCAGGCGCAAGGTAAAACCATTGGCCGAGTGCGCGCCGCGTTGCAGCTTGCGTTTGTGGCGACCGGTCTTGAGGATTTTCAACGTGTCGTTTTCTGCTGCCGACAAGTCAGGATCGGCCTTGCCCGGCAACTGCACGCTGAACCATTGGCGAGTCAGCGCCTGACGGTCCTTCAGCCCCGCGTAACTGACGGTGCGTAATGGGACGCCCGCAGCCTTGGCGATCCGCCGTGCCGCTTCCTCAGTATTCAGGCCGCGCTTCTCGACCCAGATCCATAAATGTTCACCATCGCCACTGAGGGGGATGTCGAGCACTTCATCGACCTGAAAGTCTTCGGCCGTGGCTTTGAGTACCGCAGTGCCGAGCACGTCACCATAGGCCCGCGGGCCAAGCAGTTGCAGTTCGTTCATGCGCGCAGCAACAAGGCAACGGAATGCACGGCAATACCCTCTTCGCGCCCGACAAAGCCGAGCTTTTCGGTTGTGGTAGCTTTCACGTTCACCTGGTCTAACTCAACTTGAAGATCCGCGGCAATCAGCGCGCGCATCGATTCGATATGGGGGGCCATTTTCGGTGCCTGGGCGACGATGGTGTTGTCGACGTTGCCGACTTTCCAGCCCTTGGCGTGGATAAGGCCGACGACGTGACGCAACAGCACACGACTGTCGGCGCCCTTGAACGTGGGGTCGGTGTCGGGAAAGTGCTTGCCTATATCGCCCAGCGCAGCAGCGCCGAGCAAGGCATCGCTCAAGGCATGCAGCAGGACGTCACCGTCGGAGTGAGCGAGCAGCCCGAAGCTGTGTGCAATGCGCACGCCGCCCAGAGTAATGAAATCGCCTTCAGCGAAACGGTGCACATCATAGCCGTGGCCAATACGCATAAAAAAACGCCCCGAATTTTGTCAGGGCGTGATTCTACCTACTTTGTCGGACATTAGGCGTTTAGAGCACGCCCGTGATGCTGCAAGTGGTCATCAATGAAACTGGCGATGAAGAAATAACTGTGGTCGTAGCCAGGTTGCAGGCGCAACGTCAGCGGATGACCGGCAAGTTTAGCCGCCTGTTGCAGGGCTTCAGGCTTGAGCTGGCTGGCGAGGAAGTCGTCGCGGTCACCTTGGTCAACCAGCAGCGGCAGCTTTTCGGCAGCCTCGGCAATCAGTGCACAGGCATCCCATTCACGCCACTTTGACCGGTCCTCTCCCAGATAACGGGTAAAGGCTTTCTGGCCCCACGGGCAATCCATCGGATTGTTGATCGGCGAGAACGCCGAAACTGATCGATAGCGTCCCGGGTTGCGCAAAGCGCAGACCAGCGCACCATGGCCACCCATGGAGTGGCCGCTGATGCCGCGTTTGTCCGATGCCGGGAAATGCGCCTCTACCAGTGCTGGCAGTTCCTTCACGACATAATCATGCATCCGGTAATGCCGGGACCAGGGTTCCTGAGTGGCATTCAGGTAAAAACCCGCACCCAGGCCGAAGTCCCAGGCGCCGTCCGGATCGCCCGGAACATCAGAACCGCGAGGGCTGGTGTCCGGCGCCACGATGATCAACCCCAGCTCGGCGGCCACGCGCATCGCACCGGCTTTTTGCATGAAGTTCTCATCCGTGCAGGTCAGGCCGGATAGCCAGTACAGCACCGGCAGCTTGCCGCCCTGCTCCGCTTGCGGAGGCAGGTACACGGCGAACACCATGTCGCAGCCGAGCACATCGGAACGATGCCGGTAGCGTTTGTGCCAGCCGCCGAAGCTTTTCTGGCAGGAGATATTTTCCAGGCTCATGGGAATGCTCCCAGCAGCAAGCTCCAAGTTTGTAGCTGCAAGTGCAGATGGGCGCTCTTGCAGCTTTCGACTTGCAGCTTACCGCTGCTTCTTAGAAATGAATGACGCTACGGATGCTTTTGCCTTCGTGCATCAGGTCGAAAGCCTTGTTGATATCTTCCAGGCCCATAGTGTGGGTGATGAAAGTATCCAGCGGAATTTCACCGGTTTCAGCCATTTCGACGTAGCTTGGCAACTCAGTACGACCGCGCACCCCACCGAACGCCGACCCACGCCAGACTCGACCGGTCACCAGCTGGAATGGTCGGGTGGCGATTTCCTGGCCAGCACCTGCTACGCCGATGATTACCGACTCACCCCAGCCCTTGTGGCAGCACTCAAGGGCGGCGCGCATCAGCTGCACATTGCCGATGCATTCAAAGGAAAAGTCCACGCCGCCATCGGTCATGTCGACGATGACTTCCTGGATCGGACGATCGAAGTCTTTAGGATTGACGCAGTCGGTTGCGCCCAGCTGTTTGGCGATCTCGAACTTGGCCGGGTTGATGTCGATGGCAATGATCCGCCCGGCCTTGGCTTTGACCGCGCCGATGATCGCAGATAGACCGATGCCGCCAAGGCCGAAGATAGCGACGGTATCACCTGGTTTGACCTTCGCGGTATTAAGTACTGCGCCGATGCCGGTGGTGACCCCGCAACCCAGCAGGCAGACCTTTTCCAGAGGCGCATCCTTGGCGATTTTGGCGACGGAAATTTCCGGCAGCACGGTGTACTCGGAAAAAGTCGAAGTCCCCATGTAGTGGAAAATTTCCTGGCCCTTGTAGGAAAAGCGCGAAGTACCGTCGGGCATCAGACCTTTGCCCTGGGTGGCGCGAATGGCCTGGCACAGGTTGGTTTTGCCCGAAAGGCAGAACTTGCACTGCCGGCACTCCGGGGTATACAGCGGAATCACATGATCGCCGACCGCGACCGAAGTCACCCCTTCGCCAATCGCCTCAACCACTGCGCCACCTTCGTGCCCCAGAATCGAAGGAAAGATGCCTTCCGGATCCGCACCCGACAGTGTGTAGGCATCGGTATGACAAACACCGGAGGCCACTACGCGCAACAGGACTTCACCGGCCTTGGGCATGGCGACGTCGACTTCAACGATCTCAAGAGGTTTCTTGGCCTCGAAGGCAACGGCGGCGCGCGACTTGATCATGGGGGTACTCCAGTGAATAAACGAGACAGTGAGTGTAATACATCGATATAGAGTGAATAATCAGGACAAAAGCAAAACATTATTGCCATACAGGGATAATCACCGATGTCCGAAAACCGCTGGGAGGGCATTGACGAGTTTGTGGCCGTAGCTGAATGCAGCCAATTCACGGCGGCTGCGCAGCGACTTGGCGTTTCCTCTTCGCACATCAGCCGACAAATCGCCCGTCTCGAAGAGCGCCTTCAGACCCGACTGCTCTACCGCAGCACCCGGCGGGTCACGCTGACCGAAGCGGGGCAGACGTTCCTCCAACATTGCCAGCGCTTGCAGGACGGTCGGGAAGAAGCGCTGCGCGCAGTCGGCGACCTGACCAGCGAGCCCAAGGGCATGCTGCGCATGACGTGCGCAGTGGCCTACGGCGAACGGTTTATCGTGCCGCTGGTGACGCGATTCATGGCGCTGTACCCACAACTGCGCATTGATATCGAACTGAGCAACCGTCAGCTTGACCTGGTACATGACGGCCTCGACCTGGCCATCCGCCTCGGCCGTCTTCAGGATTCGCGTCTGGTCGCAACACGTTTGGCGCCACGGCGTATGTACCTGTGCGCCTCACCGTCCTACGTGGAACGCTATGGTCGCCCACACAGTCTGTCGGAGTTGAGCCGCCATAATTGCCTGATCGGCAGTTCGGACCTCTGGCAACTGGAGCAGAACGGGCGGGAATTTTCCCAGCGGGTGCAGGGAAACTGGCGCTGCAACAGTGGGCAAGCGGTGCTCGACGCGGCGCTGCAAGGAGTTGGGCTGTGTCAGTTGCCGGATTATTACGTACTGGAGCATTTGAAAAGCGGTGAGCTGATTTCGCTGCTGGATACCCATCAGCCGCCGAACACAGCGGTATGGGCGCTCTATCCGCAGCAGCGACACCTGTCACCGAAGGTACGTAAGTTGGTGGATTACTTGAAGGAGGGGTTGGCCTTGAGGCCGGAATATCGAACCTAAGATCAAAAGATCGCAGGCTGCGATCTTTTAGCGGCGGTTAGTCCAGCGCTGACGCAACCATTCGAGGTCTTCAGGGCGCGTGACCTTCAGGTTGTCCGAACGGCCTTCGATCAGGCGCGGCGCCGACCCCGCCCACTCCATGGCCGAAGCCTCATCCGTAATAACCGCATCCGCCACCAGACTGTCCGCCAGCGCCCGATGCAGCGCACCGAGGCGAAACATCTGCGGCGTATACGCCTGCCAGATCACACTGCGATCCACGGTTTCAACCACGCGCCCGTGCTTGTCGACTCGTTTGAGAGTATCCCGTGCAGGCACGGCCAACAGACCGCCTACCGGATCATCTGCCAGTTCACCGAGCAGTTTATCGAGGTCGCAGCGGCTCAGATTTGGTCGCGCAGCATCGTGGACCAGCACCCAATCTTCGTCGTTCGCCCCCAGCCCATGCAAATGCAGCAAGGCATTCAACACCGAACCGGAACGCTCGGCACCGCCGTCAACTCGCTGAATGCGCGCATCGCTGGCGCATGCGAGGTTGGGCCAATAGGGATCGTCGATAGCAAGACTGACCACCAATCCCTTCAGGCAAGGATGATCAAGGAAACAGCCAAGGCTATGTTCGAGAATAGTGCGCCCGCCCAGTTGCAAGTATTGCTTGGGACGGTCCGCGGCCATACGGGCACCGACGCCCGCGGCAGGAATCACGGCCCAGAAGGCCGGTAACGAGGAACTCATTGAGCCAATTGGTAAAGGGTTTCACCGTCCTTGACCATGCCCAATTCATGGCGAGCCCGTTCTTCAACGGTCTCCATGCCTTTTTTCAACTCGCTGACTTCGGCATCCATGACCCGATTGCGTTCCAGCAAGCCTTCATTCTCAGCGTGTTGATCCGCGATCTGTTGAGTCAACTCGGCCACTTGCGCCAAGCTGCCATTACCCACCCACAGGCGGTATTGCAGGCCAGCCAGCAACAGGAGCAAGACGAGAAACAACCAATTGGGACTGCGCATCGAATATCGGGTTTCCAGGAAAAAAGACAGCCATGCCAAAATTTGAAGCAGCTGATAGCACGAAGCCTGGAAGACCCAGGCTTGTGCTGATAAGGCATCAGATTAGTGGCAAATCTATCGCCGTTGCGATTTTTTCACCACAATCCGCTGACTTTATATCAGTAGACGATCAACCGCGGAATTCGCTGCGACCGTTGTACTTGGCCTTGCCGTTCAACTGCTCTTCGATACGCAGCAGTTGGTTGTACTTGGATACTCGATCCGAACGGCACAGGGAGCCGGTCTTGATCTGGCCAGCCGAAGTGCCCACGGCCAGGTCGGCAATGGTCGAATCTTCGGTTTCGCCGGAGCGGTGCGAGATCACTGCGGTGTAACCAGCGGCCCTGGCCATCTGGATGGCTTCCAGGGTTTCGGTCAGGGTACCGATCTGGTTGAACTTGATCAGGATCGAGTTGGCGATCTTTTTATCGATGCCTTCTTTCAGGATCTTGGTGTTGGTCACGAACAGGTCGTCACCTACCAGTTGGATTTTTTCGCCGATCTTGTCGGTGAGAATTTTCCAGCCCGCCCAGTCGGACTCGTCCAGCCCGTCTTCGATCGAGATGATCGGGTAACGCTCGGTCAGACCTTTCAGGTAGTCGGCGAAACCTTCGGCGGTGAACACTTGGCCTTCGCCGGACAGGTTGTACTTGCCGTCTTCGTAGAACTCGCTGGCTGCGCAATCCAGAGCCAGGGTCACATCGGTGCCCAGCTTGTAACCGGCGTTAGCCACAGCTTCGGAGATGACTTTCAAAGCGTCTTCGTTGGAAGCCAGGTTCGGTGCGAAACCACCTTCGTCACCCACTGCAGTGCTCAGGCCACGGGCCTTCAGGACAGCTTTGAGGTGATGGAAAATCTCGGTGCCCATGCGCAGGCCTTCCGAGAAAGACTTCGCGCCAACCGGTTGAACCATGAATTCCTGGATGTCGACGTTGTTATCGGCGTGCTCGCCGCCGTTAATGATGTTCATCATCGGAACCGGCATGGAGTAAACACCCGGGGTGCCGTTCAGGTTGGCGATGTGAGCGTACAGCGGCAGGTCCTGGTCTTGCGCTGCGGCCTTGGCCGCAGCCAGGGAAACGGCGAGGATCGCGTTGGCGCCCAGGGAGCCTTTATTTTCAGTGCCATCGAGCTTGATCATGGCGTGATCCAGCGCTTTCTGATCACCTGGGTCTGTGCCCAGCAACAGGTCGCGGATAGGACCGTTGATGTTGGCGACGGCTTTGAGTACACCCTTGCCCAGGTAACGGCTCTTGTCGCCATCACGCAGCTCGAGCGCTTCGCGCGAGCCAGTGGAAGCACCGGAAGGCGCGCAAGCGCTACCGATGATACCGTTATCGAGAAGCACGTCCGCTTCCACGGTGGGATTGCCACGGGAGTCGAGAACTTCACGACCTTTGATGTCGACGATTTTTGCCATTGTTGTAAACACTCCAAAGTTGACGAAAACGCTTTACCGATCGATTTATAACTTGTGTATTACATTATTGCATCAGCCGACCTGCTCACGGCGCCCACAGGGGCGCCATAGCGAGCAAGCTCGGCTCCTACAGTAGAAATAAGGTTTAGGCAGTTTCTACTGTCGGAAAATTCTTCACCAGTTCGTCCAGTGCTTTGAGCTGAGCCAGGAATGGCTCCAGTTTGTCCAGACGCAAGGCGCAAGGGCCGTCGCACTTGGCGTTGTCCGGGTCCGGATGAGCTTCGAGGAACAGACCCGCCAATGACTGGCTGATCCCGGCTTTTGCCAGATCGAGAACTTGGGCGCGACGACCGCCGGCAGAGTCGGCACGACCGCCGGGCATTTGCAGCGCGTGGGTCACGTCGAAGAACACAGGGTACTCGAACTGCTTCATGATGCCGAAGCCAAGCATGTCGACGACCAAATTGTTGTAACCGAAACTCGAACCACGCTCGCAGAGGATCAACTGATCGTTACCCGCTTCCACGCACTTGTTCAGGATGTGTTTCATTTCCTGAGGCGCGAGGAACTGGGCTTTCTTGATGTTGATCACCGCGCCGGTCTTGGCCATCGCGACCACGAGGTCGGTCTGGCGCGACAGGAAGGCTGGCAACTGGATGATGTCGCAGACTTCAGCGACGACCGCGGCCTGTTCAGGCTCGTGGACGTCGGTGATGATCGGCACGCCGAAGGCTTGTTTGATGTCCTGGAAAATCCGCATGCCCTCTTCCAGGCCGGGGCCACGGTAAGAGGTCACGGAGGAACGGTTAGCCTTGTCGAAGCTGGCCTTGAACACGTAAGGGATACCGAGTTTCTCGGTCACTTTTACGTACTCTTCGCAGACCTGCATCGCCATGTCGCGGCTTTCCAGCACGTTCATGCCACCGAAAAGCACCATTGGCTTGTCGTTGGCAATCTCGATATCGCCTACACGGATGATCTTCTGCGCCATCGGATTTATGCCTTCTTCTGGTGTTGAGTCAGCGCTGCTTTGACGAAACCGGTGAACAGCGGGTGGCCGTCGCGCGGGGTCGAGGTGAACTCAGGGTGGAACTGGCAAGCGACGAACCATGGATGATCCGGAGCCTCGACCACTTCAACCAGCGCGCCATCACCGGAACGACCAGAGATTTTCAGACCGCCTGCCATGATTTGCGGCAGCAGGTTGTTGTTCACTTCATAGCGATGACGGTGACGCTCAACGATCACGTCCTTGGCGTAGCAATCGTGCACCAGGGAACCCGGCTCAAGCAGGCAATCCTGCGCACCAAGACGCATGGTGCCGCCCAGGTCGGAGGTTTCGGTACGGGTTTCGACTGCACCGGTGGCATCTTCCCACTCGGTGATCAGGCCCACAACCGGGTGGCCGCTGGCACGATCGAACTCGGTGGAGTTGGCGTCTTTCCAGCCCAGCACGTTACGAGCGAACTCGATCACGGCCACTTGCATGCCCAGGCAGATACCCAGGTATGGAACCTTGTTTTCGCGAGCGTACTGCACGGCAGTGATCTTGCCTTCTACGCCACGTAGACCGAAGCCGCCAGGTACCAGGATCGCGTCGACGCCTTCCAGCAGCGCTGTACCCTGGTTCTCGATGTCTTCGGAATCGATGTAGCGCAGGTTGACCTTGGTGCGGTTGCTGATACCGGCGTGACTCATCGCTTCGATCAGCGACTTGTAGGCGTCCAGCAGTTCCATGTACTTGCCGACCATGGCGATGGTGACTTCGTGCTCAGGGTTGAGCTTGGCATCGACCACGGCTTCCCACTCGGAGAGGTCGGCACCGCCACATTGCAGGCCAAAACGCTCGACGACAAAATCATCCAGGCCCTGGGAGTGCAGGATGCCCGGGATCTTGTAGATGGTGTCAGCGTCTTCCAGTGCAATCACCGCGCGTTCTTCAACGTTGGTGAACTGGGCGATCTTGCGACGGGACGAGATGTCGATCGGGTGATCGGAGCGGCACACCAGCACGTCTGGCTGCAGGCCGATGGAACGCAGCTCCTTGACCGAATGCTGGGTTGGCTTGGTCTTGGTTTCGCCGGCAGTAGCAATGTACGGCACCAGCGTCAGGTGCATCAGCATCGCGCGCTTGGCGCCGACTTCGAAACGCAATTGACGGATGGCCTCGAGGAACGGTTGCGATTCGATGTCACCCACGGTGCCACCGATCTCGACCATGGCCACGTCGGCATCGCCGGCGCCCTTGATGATCCGGCGCTTGATTTCGTCGGTGATGTGCGGGATCACCTGGATGGTTGCACCCAGGTAGTCACCACGGCGCTCTTTGCGCAGGACGTGCTCGTAAACACGACCGGTGGTGAAGTTGTTGTTCTGGGTCATGGTCGTGCGGATGAACCGCTCGTAATGGCCCAGGTCCAGGTCGGTCTCGGCGCCGTCGTGAGTGACGAACACTTCACCGTGCTGGAACGGGCTCATGGTGCCCGGGTCGACGTTGATGTACGGGTCCAGCTTCAGCATGGTGACCTTAAGTCCCCGCGCCTCCAGGATCGCCGCCAATGAAGCCGATGCAATGCCTTTCCCCAATGAAGAAACAACACCGCCCGTGACGAATATGTAGCGCGTCATGAAAAACCCTAGAAGTCTGCGTTAAAGCGGTACGAGCCGCCGGGGAAAGCGAAGGAAGGCCGAAGCCCCCGATCACCTGCATTAATCACAGTGCACCTTTCAAAAAAACCGCCGCGTTGGGACAGACCGGTAGATGAAACACCAGTAGGTTGCTCGCTACACATTTTTTGGAATCGCCCAGCAAAGACTGCTTGGTAATCGGCAACTCCTGCGATTCAGGCGAATCCACAGAAGTTGTATCAAGAAGGGAGCGTAGTCTACCGGAAAGCCCCTTTCAGCTCAAACCTTGATCTTCGCTCAGTGGAGCCCAATGCAAATGCCAGCCGTCCTGCTCGCTGCCACTCAAGTCCCGCAGGTTGGCCACCCCAAGCAGTTGCGCGCCTCGGTAGAGCAGCGGCAATCTGCCACGGACGAAGCCTGGAACACGCCGTTCGTTGAGCAGGCGCTTCAGATCGCGATGACCGCGATCGCCCACAGCCATGACCTCGCCCCCCTGACGATAGCGGATTTGCAACGGCCCATCGGGAATCTGGCCCCTGCAACTGAGCATGCCGTTGTCCGGGAGCACCAGCGGTTGTGAGGGATCGTGCCAGGCAACGGCATCGTTTGCCGGACGTAACCATCTGCCGGCCAACCACCAGATCCGCCCGCCCGCGCGATGCAATTGGCCTTGCGCCAGACGCCAGACCGGCCGGGCATCAGGGGCGGCATCGCGCAGGTCTTCCCAGCCCGACCAATGGTCGGTGTCCGGCAGGCGGGTAAGCGCGGCAAGCCAGTGACTCAGTGCATTGCGCTGGCGCGCAGCGGAAAGTTCTGCAAGTGCTGCAAGCTCCAAGGAGGGCACGCCCAGCCAGTCAAAATCACTAACCGTGCGGGCGCTGGCCAAATCAATTTGCGCCAACTCATCGAGCAACCCCTCTGCTTCGCCCAGGTGTGCGGCGCTGCGGGCCATGGTGGTCACTGCTTGCGGCCAGCGCTCGATCATCACTGGCAACACTTGATGGCGCAGATAATTTCGCGAGAACTGACGATCCTGGTTCGAAGGGTCATCGATCCAGCACAACTGATGCTCGGCCGCGTAGGCCTCAAGCTCGGCGCGGGTGACGTCGAGCAGCGGGCGAAAAAGATGGCCGCGTCCCAGCGTCCGCTGTCGAGGCATGCCCGACAGGCCGCGCACCCCTGCCCCGCGCATCAGACGAAACAACAGGGTTTCGGCCTGGTCGTCGCGGTGCTGGGCGCTGAGCAGTAATTCGTTGGCCTGGATGACCGCAGTAAATGCGTTGTAGCGAGCCTCCCGGGCGGCACGCTCAAGGCTGGCGCCGGGCTGAACCTGCACGCGAATCACCTGCAGCGGCACACCCAGCTCGTCGCAGACCGACTGGCAATGTTCCGGCCACGCATCAGCCGCGACCTGCAGGCCGTGATGGATGTGGAGAGCATTGAGGGCCGGCAGGGAATGGTTTTTTGCGAGATGGGCGAGCAGGTGCAGCAGGACGGTGGAGTCGAGCCCCCCGGAGAAGGCGATGTGCCAGCGAGCGGCATTGCGCCAGGGCGTAAGGCTCAGGAGCAACCTTGAAGGCAGATCAGTCACGGGCTGACTCATATCGTTCAAACCACACAAATCAACTGTGGGAGCGGGCTTGCTCGCGAAGAGGCCGCCAAATCAACATCATCGTTGACTGACACACCACCTTCGCGAGCAAGCCCGCCCCCACATGGGACACTGCGTGGTCGTTAGAGACCGTAGCTCATCAGGCGCTCGTAACGACGGGCCAGCAGCGCTTCGTTATCGAACTTCTTCAGCATTGCCAGTTGCGAACTCAGCTCGGCACGGATGGACGCGGCCGCCGCGGCTGGATCACGGTGAGCGCCGCCTAAAGGCTCGCCGATCACTTTGTCGACGATACCCAGGCCCTTGAGACGCTCGGCAGTGATGCCCATGGCTTCAGCAGCATCCGGTGCCTTTTCGGCGGTTTTCCACAGGATCGACGCGCAACCTTCTGGCGAAATCACTGCATAAGTCGAGTACTGCAGCATGTTCAGCTGATCGCACACACCGATCGCCAGTGCACCGCCGGAACCACCTTCACCAATAACGGTGGCGATGATCGGGGTTTTCAGACGCGCCATGACGCGCAGGTTCCAAGCAATCGCCTCGCTCTGGTTGCGCTCTTCAGCATCGATACCTGGGTATGCGCCCGGTGTATCGATGAACGTCAGGATCGGCATCTTGAAACGTTCGGCCATTTCCATCAGGCGGCACGCCTTGCGGTAGCCCTCAGGGCGCGGCATACCGAAGTTGCGCCGAACCTTCTCGCGCACTTCACGGCCTTTCTGGTGACCGATGATCATCACCGGCTGGTCATCCAGACGGGCAATGCCGCCCACGATGGCCGCGTCGTCGGAAAAGTGACGGTCGCCGTGCAGTTCGTCGAACTCGGTGAAGATGTGCTCGATGTAATCGAGGGTGTACGGACGTTTCGGGTGACGCGCCAGACGTGCGATCTGCCAGCTGGTCAGCTTGCCGAAGATATCCTCGGTCAGGGTGCTGCTCTTTTCCTGAAGGCGGGAGATCTCATCGCCGATATTCAGCGAATTGTCATTACCGACCAAGCGCAACTCTTCGATCTTGGCTTGCAGGTCGGCGATCGGCTGTTCGAAATCTAGAAAATTCGGGTTCATAGGCGTCCGTCTTGGGTCGACATCCAAGTGAGCTTGGGTCGGCCGGTTGTCTATTCGCGCCTACCTTAAGGTAGAGGCGCGTTCAGGTCGAGATTAAAAAGTTTGGTCGAGATCAGGGCCATGTACTTGATGGCAATAATGGCTCCTGACCGTCAACGGTATTGGAGGAAGACGTTGTCTCGCCCGAACTGGTCACGCAAGGCTTGAATCAACGCATCCGCCGGGTCGATTCGCCAGGTCTCGCCAAACTGCAGCAAGGCCTTGGCATCGGGGCTCGTGTACTCCATGGTGATTGGACACGCGCCGCGATGACGCTTGAACAATTCACCCAGCCAGCGTAGCTGATCGCCCTTCAAGTCCTTGGTCTGCAGCTTCAGGCGCAGGCTTTCGGCCAGGTTGGTGCGCGCATCTTCCATGCTCATCACCCGCTTGACCCGCAGGCGCAGGCCGCCGGAGAAGTCATCGTTGCTGACCTCACCTTCGACCACCACCATCGCGTCGGTCTGCAACAACGACTGCGCGGAATGGAACGCTTCGGCAAACAACGAAGCTTCAATCCGCCCGGACCGGTCGTCCAGGGTAATGAAGCCCATCTTGTCGCCCTTTTTATTCTTCATCACCCGTAGCGCGATGATCATGCCGGCCACGGTCTGGGTATCGCGCGCCGGTTTCAGGTCGATGATGCGCTGTCGGGCAAACCGACGGATCTCGCCTTCGTACTCGTCGATCGGGTGGCCGGTCAGGTACAGGCCCAAGGTATCTTTCTCGCCTTTGAGGCGTTCCTTGAGGGTCAGTTCCTTGGCCTTGCGGTGGTTGGCGTAGACATCCGCATCCGCTTCGACGAACAAGCCGCCAAACAGGTCGGCGTGGCCACTGTCGTGGGTCCGCGCGGTTTGTTCCGCCGCCTTGATCGCCCCTTCCATTGCATTGAGCAACACCGCGCGATTCTGGTCGATGTTCGCTTGGTAGGCTTTTGGTTCGTCGTGGAAATACGGCCCCAGGCGATCCAGCGCACCGCTGCGGATCAAACCGTCCAGGGTACGTTTGTTGATGCGCTTGAGGTCGACCCGGGCGCAGAAATCGAACAGATCCTTGAACGGCCCGTCCTGTCGCGCCTCAGTAATTGCTTCCACCGGCCCTTCACCCACACCCTTGATCGCGCCAAGGCCGTAGATGATCCGGCCTTCGTCGTTCACCGTGAACTTGAACTCAGAAGTATTCACATCCGGCGCGTCGAGACGCAGCTTCATGGTGCGAATTTCTTCGATCAAGGTCACGACCTTGTCGGTGTTATGCATATCCGCCGACAGTACCGCGGCCATGAACGGTGCCGGGTAGTGCGTTTTCAGCCACGCGGTCTGGTACGACACCAGGCCGTAGGCTGCAGAGTGGGATTTGTTGAAGCCGTAACCGGCGAATTTCTCCACCAGGTCGAAAATGTTACCGGCCAGGTCGGCGTCGATATTGTTGGTCGCGCAACCTTCAATGAAGCCGCCGCGCTGCTTGGCCATTTCTTCAGGTTTTTTCTTACCCATCGCCCGGCGCAGCATGTCCGCACCGCCGAGGGTGTAACCGGCCATGACCTGGGCGATCTGCATCACCTGTTCCTGATACAGGATGATGCCGTAGGTCGGTGCCAGTACTGGCTTGAGGCCTTCGTACTGATAGTCCGAGTGCGGGTACGCCAGTTCGGCGCGACCGTGCTTACGGTTGATAAAGTCGTCAACCATGCCTGACTGCAGCGGGCCGGGACGGAACAGAGCCACCAGTGCGATCAAGTCTTCCAGGCAGTCGGGCTTGAGCTTCTTGATCAGCTCCTTCATGCCGCGCGACTCGAGCTGGAACACCGCGGTGGTCTCGGCTTTTTGCAGCAACTGGTAGGTCGGCTTGTCGTCCAGCGGAATGAAGGCGATATCCAGCGGCGGCTCATCGACTTTGGCACGGTCGCGGTTGATGGTTTTCAGCGCCCAGTCGATGACCGTCAGAGTCCGTAGCCCCAGGAAGTCGAACTTCACCAGGCCAGCTGCCTCGACGTCGTCCTTGTCGAACTGGGTTACCAGGCCATCGCCGGCTTCGTCGCAGTAGATCGGCGAGAAGTCCGTAAGCTTGGTCGGGGCGATAACCACACCACCGGCGTGCTTGCCGACGTTACGCACCACGCCTTCGAGCTTGCGCGCCATCTCCCAGATTTCTGCCGCTTCTTCATCGACCTTGATGAAGTCGCGCAGGATTTCTTCCTGCTCGTAGGCCTTTTCCAGGGTCATGCCGACTTCAAACGGGATCATCTTCGACAAACGATCCGCCAGGCCGTAGGACTTGCCTTGCACCCGCGCCACGTCCCGAACCACAGCCTTGGCGGCCATGGAACCGAAGGTGATGATCTGGCTTACCGCATTACGCCCGTATTTCTCGGCCACGTACTCGATAACCCGGTCACGACCGTCCATGCAGAAGTCGACGTCGAAGTCGGGCATGGATACCCGTTCCGGGTTGAGGAAACGTTCGAACAGCAGGTCGTATTCCAGCGGATCAAGGTCGGTGATCTTCTGCACATAAGCCACCAGCGAACCGGCACCCGAGCCCCGGCCGGGACCTACCGGTACACCATTGCTCTTGGCCCACTGGATGAAGTCCATAACGATCAGGAAGTAACCGGGGAAGCCCATCTGGATGATGATATCCAGCTCGAAATTCAGCCGGTCGACGTACACCTGGCGCTTGGCCTCGTAGTCCTCGGTGGTGTCCCTGGGCAGCAGGACGGTGAGGCGGTCTTCCAGGCCGTCAAAGGACACCTTTCGGAAATACTCGTCGATGGTCATGCCATCGGGAATCGGGAAGTTGGGCAGGAAGTGCTTGCCCAGTTTCACTTCGATGTTGCAGCGCCGGGCGATCTCAACAGTGTTTTCCAGCGCTTCGGGAATATCGCTGAACAGCTCGGCCATTTCCTCGGCGCTTTTGAGGTACTGCTGGTCGCTGTAATTCTTCGAGCGTCGGGGATCGTCGAGGGCCCGGCCCTCACCGATGCAGACGCGGGTTTCGTGGGCGGCAAAATCCTCCTGCTTGATGAAACGCACATCGTTGGTCGCCACCAGCGGTGCACCGATTTTCTCGGCCAGGGCCACGGCACCGTGCAATTGCTCTTCATCATTGGGACGGCTGGTGCGCTGGATTTCCAAATAGAAGCGGTCGGGGAACACCGCCATCCATTCGCGCGCCAGGGTTTCGGCTTCCGCCGGATTGCCACTGAGCATGGCCAGGCCAATTTCGCCTTCCTTGGCCGCCGACAACATGATCAAGCCTTCGCTGGCCTCGGCCACCCACTCGCGCTCGATGATGATCGAACCATTGCGCTGGCCGTCGATGAAGCCCCTGGAGATCAGTTCAGTCAGGTTGCGGTAACCCACGGCGTTCATCGCCAGCAGGCTGATCCGGCTCAAGGCATTGTCGGGATCCTTGTTCGACAGCCAAAGGTCGGCGCCGCAGATCGGCTTGATGCCTGCGCCCATCGAGGCTTTGTAGAATTTAACCAGGGAACACATGTTGTTCTGGTCGGTGACCGCCACGGCGGGCATGTTCATGCCGACCAGGGTCTTGACCAGCGGCTTGATCCGCACCAGACCGTCGACCAGGGAGTATTCAGTGTGCAGGCGTAGATGAACGAATGAAGCCGGCATGGTGATCCTGTCTGTGAGCTCGAAAACAACAAGGCCCGGATTGTACCGGGCCTTGGCGAAAACATCAGCCTTGCGACTAACTCTCGATCAGGCTCTCCCGAGCCTCGTACGCCAGGCGCACCGGGGCGAACGAGCGCCGGTGAATCGGCGTCGGCCCCAGGCGTGCCAGGGCTTCCAGATGAACGGGGGTTGGGTAGCCTTTGTGGCCGCCAATGCCGTAACCCGGGTAGATCAATTCGAAAGCAGCCATTTCACGGTCGCGGCTGACCTTGGCCAGAATCGACGCAGCTGCAATCGCAGGCACCTTGCCGTCGCCCTGCACCACCGCTTCGGCGCGCATGGACAGCTTCGGACAGCGATTGCCGTCGATCATCGCCAGCTTGGGCTGGATGTGCAGGCCTTCAATGGCGCGCTGCATTGCCAGCATGGTGGCGTGAAGAATGTTCAGTTCGTCGATTTCCTCGACTTCAGCACGCGCGACACACCAGCTTAAGGCCTTTTCGCAGATTTCATCGTAGAGCTTTTCCCGGCGAGCCTCGGTGAGCTTCTTCGAGTCGTTAAGGCCAAGGATCGGACGATTCGGATCAAGGATTACCGCTGCAGTCACCACGGCACCGCAGAGCGGACCGCGACCGACTTCATCAACTCCGGCAACCAGTTCTTCCACTTCTGCGACCAAGGTGAAATCCAGTCCCATCTGCATGCTTGTCTTGCTCATTGTACTTGGCCAATCAGTTTCAGCACGGCATCTGCCGCCTGGTTGGAGGCGTCCAGACGCAATGTCCGGTGAATTTCGTCGAAGCCGCGGGTCTGCTCTTCCCCCCCCTCGATCAAGGGGGACAAGGTCTGGGCCAGGGCTTCGACCGTTGCATCATCCTGAAGCAATTCCGGCACCAACAGGCGCTGGGCCAGCAGGTTGGGCAAGGACACATAGGGGCTTTTCACCATGCGCCTGAGAATCCAGAACGTCAGCGGCGCCAAGCGATAGGCCACCACCATTGGCCGCTTGTACAACAATGCTTCCAGCGTAGCCGTTCCGGACGCGATCAACACCGCGTTGCAGGCGGCCAGCGCGAGATGGGATTTGCCATCGAGCAGGGTCAGGGGCAAATCACGACCTGCCAGCATCGCTTCAAGCTGCGCCCGACGCTGCGGGCTCGCACACGGCATGACAAACCGCACGCCCGGGCGCATGGCTCGCAGCCGCTTGGCGGTATCGAGGAACAGCTCCCCAAGACGCCCGACTTCACCGCCACGACTGCCGGGCATCAGAGCGACCAGAGGCCCGTCCGGCAGGCCGAGCTCGGCCCGCGCGGCGGTACGGTCGGCTTCAAGCGGGATCGCGTCAGCCAGGGAATGACCGACAAAACGCACCGGCACGCCCTTCTCTTCATAGAATCTGGCTTCGAACGGGAAAAGTGTGAGCATCAGGTCACAGCCTTCGCGAATCTTCAGCACGCGCTTCTGACGCCAGGCCCAGACCGAAGGGCTGACGTAGTGCACAGTCTTGATCCCGGCTTGACGCAGCTTCAGTTCGATATTTAGGTTGAAGTCCGGGGCGTCGATGCCGATGAACACGTCCGGCTTTTCGGCGATGAGCTCAGCGACCAGCTTCTTGCGCCGGGCCAGCAGCTCACGCAGACGACCCAGCACCTCCACCAGGCCCATGACCGACAGGCGTTCCATGGGGAAATACGAGACCAGGCCTTCGGCCTCCATCAACGGCCCGCCGACGCCAATGAACTCTACCGCCGGGTGGTGAGCCTTGAGCGCGCGCATCAGACCCGCGCCAAGAATGTCACCGGAAGCCTCACCCGCTACCAGCGCAATACGCAAATTAGCCATGATTAACGGGTTATGCCGCGAGTCGAAGACTGGATCGAATCACGGAACACCGCGACTTCCGGGAATTGCGCCGAGGCTTCGCCCAGCTCAGTCAGGGCCTGATCAACCGTCAGGCCCTGGCGGTAAACGACCTTGTAGGCACGACGCAGGGCATGAATGGCCTCTTCACTGAAACCGCGGCGGCGCATGCCCTCGAAGTTCATGCTGCGGGCTTCGGCCGGGTTGCCAAACACGGTGACGTACGCAGGCACGTCCTTGCCAATGGCGGTGCCCATGCCGGAGAAGCTGTGGGCGCCGATGTGGCAATACTGGTGCACGAGGGTGAAACCGGACAGGATCGCCCAGTCCTCGACATGCACATGCCCGGCCAACGCGGTGTTATTGACCAGGATGCAGTGGTTGCCGATAACACTGTCGTGACCGATGTGGGCATAGGCCATGATCAGGTTGTGATCACCCAGGGTCGTTTCCGACCGGTCCTGAACAGTACCACGGTGAATCGTCACGCCTTCGCGGATGACGTTATGGTCGCCGATCACCAGGCGGGTTTCTTCGCCCTTGTATTTCAGGTCCGGCGTGTCCTCGCCTACCGAGGAAAACTGGTAGATGCGATTGTGTTTACCAATGCGGGTCGGGCCCTTGAGAATCACATGCGGCCCGATCACTGTCCCCTCGCCGATTTCCACACCAGCGCCGACGATCGACCAAGGGCCGACCTCGACGTCGTCGGCCAGTACGGCCGTCGGATCGATGATTGCGCGAGGGTCAATCAAACTCATAGTTTGCGTTCCGCGCAGATGATTTCAGCGGAGCACACTGGCTTGCCATCGACCGAAGCCTGGCACTCGAACTTCCAGATCTGACGCTTGCAGCTCAGGAACTTGGCTTCGAGGATCAACTGGTCGCCCGGCAGCACTGGCTGGCGGAAACGCAGTTTGTCCGAACCGACGAAGTAATAGAGGGTCCCGTCGGCCGGTTTCACGTCGAGCATTTTGAAACCAAGGATCCCGGCAGCCTGAGCCATTGCTTCAATGATCAGGACGCCTGGCATGATTGGATGCGCAGGGAAGTGACCATTAAAAAACGGTTCGTTGATGCTGACATTCTTGTAGGCGCGAATGCGCTTGCCTTCCACATCCAGATCCACGACCCGGTCCACCAGCAGGAACGGGTAACGGTGAGGCAGGTATTCGCGAATCTCGTTGATGTCCATCATTTCGGGGGGAAGCCTATGTAAAGATTGGGAGCGCGCGACTAAAAGCGCACCCCTCTAGCAAATCAAGGAGGCAGTCTAGCGGCTGTGCACACTTGATATGGAAATGGTATCAGCCATCTGATGAAGCATTACCGTCAGGGGTCACTTCCCCTGCCCGCTTTTCCAGCTGGCGCAAACGCCGCGCAATGTCATCGAGCTGACGGATGCGTGCCGCGCTTTTGCGCCACTCGGCTGCCGGCTGCATCGCCGTACCGGAAGAATAGGCACCCTTTTCGGTAATCGAGTGGGTCACCATGGTCATCCCGGTGATGAAAACGTTGTCGCAAATTTCGATATGCCCCACCAGCCCCACGCCACCGGCGAGCATGCAATGCTTGCCAATCTTGGTGCTGCCGGAAATCCCAACGCACGCGGCCATGGCGGTGTGATCGCCAACCTGGACGTTGTGGGCGATCTGAATCTGATTGTCGAGCTTCACACCATTGCCAAGCACCGTATCGGCCAGCGCACCACGGTCGATCGCGGTATTGACCCCGATCTCAACGTCGTCACCTACCAGCACACCGCCGATCTGGGCGATTTTCTGCCACACGCCTTTCTCGTTGGCAAAACCGAAGCCTTCGCCGCCCAGCACTGCGCCCGACTGGATCACGACCCTTTTGCCAATGCGAACGTCGTGGTACAGCGTCACCCGCGGTGCCAACCAGCCACCTTCGCCGATTTCGCAGCGAGCGCCAATGAAGCAATGTGCGCCAACAGTCACGCCGGCGGCAATACTCGCCGCACTTTCGATAACCGCAAATGCACCAATACTCGCGGCCGGATCAATCACTGCGTCGGCAGCGATAACGGCGGTCGGATGAATACCGGCAGGCGCCTTCGGCTTTGGATCGAACAGATGGGAAATCCGCGCGTAGGCCAGGTACGGATCCGGCACCACCAGTACGTTACCGGCGAACCCGTCGGCGTCACCGGCTTTAAGCAACAACGCAGCAGCCCGGCTATCAGCCAGGTACTTGCGATACTGAGGATTTGCCAGAAAGCTCAACTGAGCTGGGCCAGCCTCTTGCAAAGTGGCTAGCCCAGTAATTTCTTTCTCCGGGTCGCCACGCAGGGTGGCGCCGAGGAACTCGGCCAATTGGCCGAGCTTCATAGTCGCTGTCATGGATTACTTCAGCTGATTCATGCGCTCGATAACCTGGCGAGTGATGTCGTACTGAGGTTTGACATCGATCACTGCGCCACGCTCGAAGACCAGGTCAAAAGCACCTTTCTTGATGACTTCTTCCACAGCGCTGTCCAGTTTTGGCTTCAGCTGCTTCAGCATTTCACGGTCAGCAACGGCTTTGGCTTCGTTCAGTTCCTTGGACTGGAACTGGAAATCACGGGCCTTTTGCTTGAATTCAAGCTCCAGACGTTCACGCTCGCCTTGCTGCATCTTGTCGCCACCGGCCATCAGGCGGTCCTGGATACCCTTGGCACTGCTTTCCAGCGTCTTGAGCTTGGACAGCTGAGGGCCGAACTTCTTCTCCGCATCCACGGCGTATTTCTTGGCCGCGTCGGATTCCAGCAGGGCCATCTGATAGTTCAGGACGGCGATTTTCATGTCGGCAAAAGCCGGACCTGCTACCAGTACGGTCGCCAGGAGAACCAATTGAGTCAACTTACGCACGATGCACTCCTACAAAATCCATTGTCGTTATCTTGGGTCAGACGCTTAAAACGTCTGGCCGAGGGAGAATTGGAACACTTGAGTATCAGCGTCATCCGGTTTCTTCACTGGCATTGCCAGGGCGAAGCTCAACGGACCCAGTGCGGTGACCCAAGTCACACCGACGCCGACGGAACTGGCCATGTTGCTCAGGCTGATGTCGTTGCACTTGGTACGGGACGGCGAGCCATCAGCGTTAATAGTGTCCTTGCACTGCGAGTCGAACACGTTACCCACGTCCCAGAAGACCGAAGTCCGCAGGGAGCGTTGATCCTTGACGAACGGCAGTGGGAACAGCAGTTCCACACCGCCCTGGATCAGGACGTTACCACCGAACGGCAGTGGATCCTGGTCCGGGTCTTCCGCGGTACCCGGGTTCTTGCCACGACTCGGTGTACTGCGCGGACCCAGGGTGCTGTCCTTGAAGCCACGAACCGAGTTGAAACCACCAGCATAGTAGTTTTCGTAGAATGGCAAGCCATCGGTCGAACCGTAACCGTCGCCATAACCCAACTCGGTGTGCAGGCGCATGGTGTAGTTCTCGCTCAGCGGCTGGAACAACTGGCCGCGGTAGTCGAGTTTGAAGAACGACAGGTCGCTGCCCGGCGTAGTGGTTTCCAGGGTCAGGCTCTGGGAACGACCACGGGTAGCCAGCACGCCCTTGTTCAGGGTCGACTCGGACCAGCCGGCCGACGCCTTGAAGTTCAGGTACTTGTCGCCTTCCTTGTTCACGAAGTCGAAGATTTCATCAACGGTGTACACACCGGTCTTGATCGTGTCCTGCTGCGCGGTCAGACCGAAGGTCAGGCGCGAAGTCTCGCTGATCGGGTAACCCACGCTCACGCCGGCGCCCAGACTGTCTACCGCATAGCTGGCGATATCCGTCTGGAGTTGGTCGTAGTCGGTGGTGCGATAGAAAGCGTTGTAACCCAGGCTCACGCCATCAGCAGTCCAGTACGGGTCGACATAACCGAAGTTATAGCGGCTCTGATATTCGCTGCGGGTCAGGCCGATGCTGACCTTGTTACCGGTACCCAGGAAGTTGTTCTGGGTGATCGAACCACCGAGGATCAAGCCGGCACTCTGGGCAAAACCAACGCTGGCCGTGATGGAACCGGAGGCCTGCTCTTCCACGCTATAGTTCACGTCCACCTGATCGTCGACGCCCGGTACAGCAGGGGTTTCGACGTTGACTTCCTTGAAGAAGCCCAGGCGTTCAAGACGGGTCTTGGACTGGTCGATCAGGTAGGTTGAAGCCCAGCCACCTTCCATCTGGCGCATTTCACGACGCAGCACTTCGTCTTCGGACTTGGTGTTGCCACGGAAATTGATGCGGTTGACGTAGGCGCGCTTGCCCGGATCAACGGCGAAGGTAATGTCCACCGTGTGATCGTCATCGTGCGGCTGAGGCACACCGTTGACGTTGGCGAATGTGTAGCCTTCGTTACCCAGGCGGCGAGTGATCAGCTCGGACGTCGTGGTCATCAGCTTGCGCGAGAACACTTGGCCTTTCTGCACCAGCAGCAGGGATTTAACCTGGTCTTCAGGGACTTTCAGGTCGCCGCTCAGCTTGACGTCACGAACAGTGTATTTTTCGCCTTCGTTGACGTTGACGGTGATGTAGACGTGCTTCTTGTCCGGGGTGATCGACACCTGGGTCGAAGCGATGTCCATGTTGATGTAGCCGCGGTCCAGGTAGTAGGAACGCAGACGCTCCAGGTCACCGGATAGCTTTTCACGGGCGTACTTGTCATCGTTCTTGAAGAACGACAACCAGTTGGTGGTCTTGAGTTCAAACAGGTCGATCAGGTCATCATCAGGGAAGACGGTGTTACCCACCACGTTGATATGCTGGATAGCAGCGACGGTGCCTTCGTTGATATTGACCTTCAGCGCGACGCGGTTGCGCGGCTGCGACACCACTTCGGTATCGACGGTTGCGGAGTAGCGACCCTGGGCGACGTATTGGCGCTGCAGCTCGTTACGAACACCTTCGAGGGTGGCACGCTGGAAGATTTCACCTTCGGCCAGACCGGACTGTTTAAGACCTTTCATCAGGTCCTCAGTGGAAATCGCCTTGTTACCTTCGATTTCGATACTGGCGACCGACGGGCGCTCGACTACAGTGATGACCAGGACGTTGCCATCGCGGCCCAGCTGGATATCTTGAAAGAAACCGGTTTTGAACAACGCACGAGTGGATTCCACCAGGCGACGATCGTCAGCCTGCTCGCCGACGTTCAACGGCAAGGCACCAAAGACACTACCCGCGGAGACCCGCTGGAGGCCATTGACGCGAATATCAGAGATAGTGAAGGACTCGGCGTGAACTTCGGCGATCATCAATACGGTGAGAACCGCAGTTAGCAGCAGACGTTTCATGAAGTCCTTTCTTATTCCAACTGGCAATAAACAAACTGCCGCAAAATGCGGCAGATTCGCAATTCAGCGAAGTGTTACAGACGGCCCAAATCATTGACCAGAGCAAGCAACATCACCCCGACCACCAAACTGATACCGATCTGTATCCCCCAACCCTGCACCCGATCCGACAAGGGGCGACCACGCACCCACTCGATCAGATAAAACAACAAATGTCCCCCATCCAGTACTGGAATGGGCAACAAATTCAGAACACCCAAGCTAATACTCAGATAAGCAAGGAAATTCAGGAAATCAGCGACACCCGACTGGGCAGAAGCGCCCGCCACTTTAGCAATGGTTATCGGTCCACTCAAGTTTTTTACCGAGAGCTCGCCGAACAACATTTTCTTAAGCGAATCGAGGGTCAGAATGCTCATGGTCCAGGTACGTCGAGCCCCTTCCCCGATTGCCGCCACCGGACCGTAACTGATCTCGCGAATCATCTCTGGTGGCCAATCGACTGCTTTTACCCCGGCCCCCAGGTATCCGCTGGGTGCCTTGCTCTCGCCGCGAGCGGCGAGGGTCACCGGAACGTCGACTTGAGCCCCATCACGCTCGACTCGCAACACGATTTTGCTGCCAGGGCGCAGGCGAACCCTATCGACCACTTGTTGCCAGTCCTCGAGGGCCTTGCCATCGAGGGCCAGCAAGCGGTCACCGGTCTTCAGGCCGGCAGCCTGCGCCGGGCCTTTCGGATCGAGTTCGGCCAATACAGGCGGGAGCGCCGGGCGCCATGGTCGAATGCCAAGCGAACGAATCGGATCGGGCTCATCGGCGCCCTTGAGCCACTCATCAAGCACCAGTTCGCGCGGGGTTTCGGTCGTGGAGCCCTGATCTCTTACAACCAGCTGCAACGCCCCGGTTTCGCCCAACCTGCGAACGAGCTGCAGGTTCACTGCGGCCCAGCCGGAAGTCGGCTCGCCATCGATCGCGACAATTTCCTGACCCGCCGTCAGGCCGGCCTTGGCCGCGATACTGGCGGGTTCGACACCGCCGATGACGGGGCGCACCTGGTCGCTGCCCAGCATGGCGAGCACCCAGAAGAAAATCATTGCCAGCAGGAAGTTGGCGATCGGACCCGCAGACACGATGGCGATACGCTGGCGTACTGACTTGCGATTGAAAGACTGATCGAGCTGCTCGACCGGCACTTCGCCTTCGCGCTCATCCAGCATTTTCACGTAGCCGCCCAGCGGGATGGCGGCGACCACGAACTCAGTGCCCTGCTTGTCGTGCCAACGCAGCAACGGCATGCCGAAGCCTACGGAGAAACGCAGCACTTTAACCCCACAGCGACGCGCGACCCAGAAATGGCCGAACTCGTGGAAGGTGACCAGCACACCCAACGCAATCAGGGTGCCGACAATCATGTAAAGTGCGCTCATCTACTCTCTCCGCAATACTTTCCAGTGCTGCATGGGCTTGCGTATTGCAACACGTGTTACCGCCCGTGGCGATTCAGCCATTGCCCGGCCAGTTCACGAGCCTTGGCGTCTGCCGTAAATACGGCATCAAGATCGCCCACCGCGACCACCGGCTCAAGATTCAACACTTCCTCGATGATACTCGCGATTTCCAGATAACCAATCCGCCCGTCGAGAAAGGCGGCTACCGCCACTTCATTTGCGGCATTGAGCATGGCCGGAGCACTGTTGCCAGCCTCGGCCGCCTGACGCGCGAGGCGCAGGCATGGAAAACGCCCTTCATCGGGAGCTTGAAAATCCAGTCGCGCGATCGCGAACAGATCCAGGGGCGCCACGCCCGCGTCGATGCGCTCCGGCCAGGCCAGTGCGTTGGCTATCGGCGTGCGCATATCGGGATTGCCCAATTGCGCCAGCACCGAACCATCAATGTAATCAACCAGGGAATGTATGACACTTTGCGAGTGGATCACCACCTCGACCTGGGACGGCTTGGCATCGAACAGCCAACAGGCTTCAATCAGCTCAAGCCCCTTATTCATCATACTGGCCGAATCGACCGAAATCTTGCGCCCCATGGACCAGTTCGGATGGGCACAGGCCTGCTCTGGAGTGACGTGCTCCAGCTCAGCCATCGGTGTCTGGCGGAACGGACCACCGGAGGCCGTCAGCAAGATACGACGAACCCCGACCGAACCGAGCCCCCGGGCGAAATCCCGTGGCATACACTGGAAAATCGCATTGTGCTCACTGTCGATCGGCAACAATACCGAGCCGCTCATGCGCACCGCCTGCATAAACAAGGCACCGGACATCACCAGCGCTTCCTTGTTGGCCAGCAGGATCTTCTTGCCCGCCTCGACCGCCGCCAGGGTCGGACGCAAGCCTGCCGCACCGACAATGGCCGCCATGACCGCATCCACCTCCGGGTCGGCGGCGACCTGGCACAAGCCTTCCTCGCCCACCAAAACGTGAGTCGACAGCCCGGCCGTGCGCAACTCTTGCTGCAGGCGCCGACCGGCCTCGACTCCAGGCACCACGGCAAAACGTGGCGCATGGCGCACGCACAAGGCCAGCAATTCGCCCAGGCGAGTGAACCCGCTAAGGGCGAACACCTGGAAGCGATCGGGATGACGAGCGATGACGTCAAGGGTGCTCAGGCCAATCGAGCCCGTAGCCCCCAGCACGGTAATCTGCTGTGGACGGCTCACGGCGCCGCCATCCACAACAACACCGCAAACACCGGAATGGCCGCCGTCAGACTGTCGATGCGATCCAGCACCCCGCCGTGACCCGGCAGCAGGTTACTGCTGTCCTTGATCCCGGACTGACGCTTGAACATGCTCTCGGTGAGGTCGCCCACGACCGAGATGAACACGATCACTGCCGCACCGACCAGCCCTTTGAGCAACTCCGCAACCGTCCAGTCGCGAACCAGCCCAACGATAGCCGTAATGACCAGCGCCAGCGCCAGGCCGCCGTAAACCCCTTCCCAGCTTTTGCCAGGACTGACCTGCGGCGCCAATTTGCGCTTGCCGAAGGCACGACCGGAGAAGTAAGCCCCGATATCCGCACCCCAGACCAGCACCATCACCGCCATGATCAGCCAGTTGCCCAGAGGCTCCTGTTTGATCAGGATCAGGCCTTGCCAGGCTGGAAGCAGGACCAGCAGGCCGATGACCAGTTTGCAGGCAGCAGTAGACCAATGGCCGCTTGAACGCGGATACGTCAGCACCAGATAGGTCGCCACGGCCCACCACAGCACGGCAGCGCCCAGTACCCACGGCGCAAGCCCCGGCAATATATGCATGAAAAACAGCATCACCGCGACCGCCAGTGCATAGCCGACGCGTACTGGCTGGTCGGTAAAGCCCGCCAGGCGAGCCCACTCCCATGCGCCCAGCGTCACGACCAGGCCAATGAACAGCGCAAAGCCGGAGCCTTCCAGCAGGAAAAAGCCACACAGGGCTATTGGCAGCAGGATCAGAGCAGTGATGATTCGTTGTTTAAGCATTAAGCCCGGGCTCCAGCTTCGACCTGCTCGCTCGTTTTACCGAAACGGCGCTGGCGCGAAGCGAAATCGGCCAGCGCTTTGCGCATGGCGTCGTGTTTGAAGTCCGGCCAGAACAGGTCGGAGAAGTACAACTCGGCGTAAGCCAGTTGCCATAGCAGGAAGTTGCTGATGCGGTGCTCGCCACCGGTGCGGATGCACAGGTCTGGCAGCGGCAGGTCGCCCGTCGACAGACAGGTCTGCAATAACTCCGGCGTGATGTCCTCCGGACGCAGGTGCCCGGCCTGCACTTCACGAGCCAGGCGTTGGGCGGCTTGAGCAATATCCCACTGACCGCCGTAATTGGCGGCGACCTGCAGGACCAGGCGATTCGTGCCCACCGTCATGGCTTCAGCCTCGCGCATGGCGGCCTGAAGCTCGGGATGGAAGCGCGAACGGTCACCGATAATGCGCAAACTGATGTTGTTTTCGTTCAGCCGCTTGGCCTCCCGACGCAGCGCCTTGAAGAACAACTCCATCAAGGCACTGACCTCATCGGCCGGACGCTGCCAGTTTTCGCTGGAGAACGCGAACAGGGTCAATACCTCGACCCCGGCCTCGGCACACACCTCGATCACTGCGCGCACCGCATCCACGCCCGCCTTATGACCGGCGACACCGGGCAAAAAGCGCTTTTTCGCCCAGCGGTTGTTACCATCCATGATAATCGCGACATGGCGCGGCACCGCAAAGGGCGCAGTCTGCTTAGTCTTTTCCATGAAAACGCGACCCTTATACGGCCATCAGGTCCGCTTCTTTCTGCTTGGTCGCTGCGTCGATATCCGCCTCAGCCTTGTCGGTAAGCTTCTGGATATCGGCAGCAGCACGACGTTCTTCGTCTTCGCTGATTTCCTTGTCCTTCACCAGCTTCTTCAGGTCGCCAAGCGCATCGCGACGAATGTTGCGTACGGCAACGCGAGCATCTTCCGCGGCGCTGCGAGCCTGTTTGGTGAAGCCCTTGCGGGTTTCCTCGGTCAGGGCAGGCATGGAGATCAGCAGCAACTCGCCCAGGTTGGTCGGATTGAGGTTCAAACCGGCGCTCTGGATAGCCTTGTCGACTGCTGCAAGCATATTGCGCTCGAACGCCACGACCTGAAGGGTGCGGGAGTCTTTTACGGTAACGTTGGCCACGCCACTCAACGGGGTGTCAGTACCGTAGTAAGGCACCATCACGCTACCCAGAATGCTCGGGTGAGCCTTGCCGGTACGAATCTGTCCAAACGCGTGGGACAGAGAGTCCAGGGACTTCTGCATGCGCGCCTGAGCGTCTTTCTTGATTTCGTTGATCATTGTTGGCCTTCCTCGATCAGGGTCCCTTCAGCGCCGCCATGTACTATATTCAGCAGGGCGCCGGGCTTGTTCATGTTAAAGACGCGCAATGGCATCTTGTGGTCGCGGCACAAGCAAATGGCCGTCAGATCCATCACACCCAGCTTGCGATCCAGCACTTCATCGTAAGTCAGATGATCGAACTTCTCGGCATGCGGGTCTTTGAATGGGTCGGCAGTGTAGACGCCATCGACCTTGGTAGCCTTGAGCACAACATCGGCATCGATTTCGATCGCTCGCAAGCATGCAGCCGAATCCGTGGTAAAGAACGGATTGCCAGTACCTGCTGCGAAAATCACCACTTCCTTGGAGTTCAGGTGGCGCATGGCCTTGCGACGATCGTAATGATCAGTCACACCCACCATGGAAATGGCCGACATCACGATGGCCGAGATATTGGCACGTTCCAGCGCATCGCGCATGGCCAAGGCGTTCATCACAGTGGCCAGCATGCCCATGTGGTCGCCAGTTACACGATCCATCCCGGCTGCGCTCAGCGCTGCACCGCGGAACAGGTTACCACCACCGATCACCAGACCGACCTGGACACCGATGCCAACCAACTGGCCGACTTCCAGTGCCATGCGATCCAGAACTTTCGGATCGATCCCGAACTCTTCCGAGCCCATCAGGGCCTCGCCGCTAAGCTTGAGTAGAATGCGTTTATAGCGAGCCTGATAACCACTGCCCTGCTGAGCCATTGCGAATCTCTCCTGCGGCGTATTTTAAAAATTCTTTGCGAGCTGTTTACAGCTGGCGTTCACTCTAGCGTGGCGCTGCTTCAGCGCCATCGGAACATGGCTTTGTAAGCCAGTTCCAACGGGAAACCAATTAAAAATTTGGTATCCCATCTGAAAAGAGGCTGCGCGCGTGAGCGGGCAGCCTCTTCAGGGCGACAGTTGAAAACTGTCTTATTGCTTGGCGGCAGCCAGCTGGGCAGCAACTTCTTCAGCGAAGTTGTCGACCGGCTTCTCGATGCCTTCGCCTACTTTGAAGTAGGTGAAGGAAACGATTTCAGCACCGGCTTTCTTAGCCAGCTCGCCAACCTTGATTTCAGGGTTCTTGACGAACGCCTGCTCAACCAGGCTCGCTTCAGCCAGGAACTTGCTGATACGGCCTTTAACCATGTTTTCAACAATATTTTCCGGCTTGCCGGCAATTTTGTCAGCGTTCAGGGTCAGGAACACGCCCTTCTCACGCTCTACTGCTTCAGCGGAAACTTCCGATGGCAGCAGGAATTCAGGGTTGGTAGCCGCTACGTGCATCGCGATGTCTTTGGCCAGCTCAACGTCGCCGCCTTTCAGAACAACCGCAACACCGATTTTGTTGCCGTGCAGGTAGCCACCAACAACATCACCTTCAACGCGAGCCAGGCGACGGATGTTAACGTTTTCGCCAACCTTGCCGACCAGAACCAGGCGATCAGCTTCTTGAGCTTCGATCAGCGGAGCGACGTCAGTCAGTTTGTCAGCGAACGCTTTTTCAACGCTGGACGCAACAAATGCCTTGAAGTCGTCCTGCAGAGCCAGGAAGTCAGTCTGCGAGTTCACTTCCAGCAGAACGGCGGATTTACCGTCTTCTTTAAGAGCGATAGCGCCTTCAGCAGCCACGTTGCCTGCTTTCTTAGCGGCCTTGATGGCGCCCGAAGCACGCATGTCATCAATGGCTTTCTCGATGTCGCCGCCAGCCTTGGTCAAGGCCTTTTTGCAATCCATCATGCCTTCGCCGGTACGCTCGCGCAGTTCTTTGACCAACGCTGCAGTAATCTCTGCCATTTCAAAATCCTCTTGGATAGGTTTTCAACCATTCCACCCGACCAAACGGGCGTTCAATTCTTCCCGAAGCCTCTTTGATAGCGGCTGCACGTTACAGGGCTGCAACTGCGCTGCACACAAATGGTTTTCGAGGTGGCAAAAAGGGGGCCAGGCCCCCTTTTTGCTTACTGAGTCAACGCCAAGGCGTCAATTACTCAGCTGCAGCTACCGGAGCTTCTTCAACGAACTGCTCGGTGCCACCAGCAACGTGGTTGCGGCCACGGATTACAGCATCAGCCATCGAACCCATGTACAGCTGGATAGCGCGGATTGCGTCATCGTTGCCTGGGATGATGTAGTCAACGCCTTCCGGGCTGCTGTTGGTATCGACTACGCCGATAACCGGGATACCCAGCTTGTTGGCTTCGGTGATCGCGATGCGCTCGTGATCAACGTCGATAACGAACAGAGCGTCTGGCAGACCGCCCATGTCCTTGATACCACCCAGGGAACGATCGAGCTTCTCAAGATCGCGAGTGCGCATCAGCGCTTCTTTCTTGGTCAGCTTGGCGAAAGTACCGTCTTCGGCTTGCACTTCAAGGTCACGCAGACGCTTGATGGAAGCACGGATGGTTTTGAAGTTGGTCAGCATGCCGCCCAACCAGCGGTGATCGACGTACGGCGAACCGCAACGTGCTGCTTCTTCAGCAACGATCTTGCCAGCGGAACGCTTGGTGCCGACGAACAGAATCTTGTTTTTGCCCTGTGCCAGGCGCTCTACGAAAGTCAGAGCTTCGTTGAACATTGGCAGGGTTTTTTCAAGGTTGATAATGTGGATCTTGTTACGCGCGCCGAAAATGTACTTACCCATTTTCGGGTTCCAGTAACGGGTCTGGTGACCGAAGTGCACACCGGCCTTCAGCATATCGCGCATGTTGACTTGGGACATGATAGTTCCTTAATAAGTCGGGTTTGGCCTCCACGTATCCCAATGACCAACCAGCAGCATCAGCTGAAGGCACCCAGGTCATCGTGTCGACACGTGTGTGGATTTAAGCCTTTCGGGGTATCCCCGGAAAGCGGCGCATTTTATATCATAAGACTCGCAAAAACGGAACCAGGATTCTCAATTCCTGACGCACACCTTTATCCGCCCCTTTGGAATCGCCCTGGAATGCGCCCACCTAGATGAAGAAGCGATGCACAGAGCCTCAGATTTGCCTTGATCGTCTGGTAGAATCGCGTTTTTCAGGGCGGCGAAGATCGTTTGCGTAACGCCCATTTTGACTTAGTTAAGCGCCATTGAGCGCAGAGAGAGCCTGTATGACCGTCAACCTCAAGACTCCAGAGGACATTGCAAAAATGCGTGTCGCCGGCAAACTGGCCGCCGATGTGCTGGAAATGATTGCCGAACATGTCAAACCAGGCGTCACCACCGAAGAACTGGACCGAATCTGCCACGACTACATCGTCAATGTGCAACAGGCCATTCCTGCCCCGCTGAATTATAAAGGCTACCCGAAGTCGATCTGCACCTCGATCAACCACGTGGTCTGCCATGGCATTCCGAACGAGAAGCCATTGAAGAATGGCGACACGCTGAACATCGACGTTACCGTCATCAAGGACGGCTACCACGGCGACACCAGCCGCATGTTTCACGTCGGCACCGTGCCTGTCTGGGCCGAACGCCTGTCCCAGGTCACCCAGGAATGCATGTACAAGGCCATCGAAATCGTCAAGCCGGGCTGCCGCCTGGGTGATATCGGCGAAGTTATCCAGAAGCATGCTGAAAAGAACGGCTTCTCGGTGGTTCGCGAGTTCTGCGGCCACGGCATTGGCAAAGTGTTCCACGAAGAGCCGCAGATCCTGCATTACGGCCGTGCCGGCACCGGCATGGAGCTCAAAGCGGGCATGACCTTCACCATCGAGCCGATGATCAACCAGGGCAAGGCCGACACCAAGGTGCTGGGCGACGGCTGGACCGCCATTACCAAGGACCGCAAGCTCTCCGCCCAGTGGGAACATACCCTTGTAGTGACCGAGACCGGCTACGAGATTTTCACCCTGCGCGGCGATGACACCATCCCTCGCGTTTCGGCCTGATTCAACCAGCGCAGCTCCCAGCCTATAGAAAGGAAAGCCAATCGATGCCGCAGGTGGATCCAGAACTCTTCGACCGCGGCCAGTTCCAGGCTGAACTGGCCCTGAAGGCAAGCCCTATTGCTGCCTTCAAGAAGGCAATCCGCCAGGCCCGCGAGGTGCTCGACGGGCGCTTCCGCAGCGGCCGCGACATTCGGCGCCTGATCGAGGATCGCGCCTGGTTCGTCGACAACATCCTGCAAAAGGCCTGGGAGCAGTTCGACTGGAGCGAAGACGCCGATATCGCGCTGGTAGCGGTCGGCGGCTACGGTCGCGGTGAGTTGCACCCTTATTCCGACATTGACCTGCTGATCCTGCTGGACAGCGCCGATCACGAAGTTTTCCGAGACTCCATCGAGCGCTTTCTCACACTGCTGTGGGACATAGGCCTGGAGGTCGGCCAGAGCGTTCGCTCGGTGGACGAATGCGTAATTGAAGCCCGCGCCGACCTGACGGTTGTCACTAACCTGATGGAAAGCCGTACCATCTGTGGTCCGGAACGTTTGCGCCAGCGCATGCTCGACGTCACCAGTACCGCGCACATGTGGCCGAGCAAGGACTTCTTCCTGGCCAAGCGCGCCGAGCAAAAGGCCCGTCACCACAAATACAACGACACCGAATATAACCTGGAACCCAACGTCAAGGGCTCGCCCGGCGGCCTGCGGGATATCCAGACGATTCTGTGGGTCGCCCGACGCGAGTACGGCACCCTGAACCTACGGGCGCTGGCCGGTGAAGGTTTCCTGGTTGAAAGCGAAAATGCCCTGCTGGCCTCTTCCCAGGAATTTCTGTGGAAGGTGCGCTACGCCCTGCACATGCTCGCCGGTCGCTCCGAAGACCGGCTGCTGTTCGATCACCAGCGCTCGATTGCCGGGCTGCTGGGTTTCGAAGGCGATGACGCCAAGCAAACCATCGAAAATTTCATGCAGCAGTACTACCGGGTGGTGATGAGCATCGCCCAGCTCAGCGACCTGATCATCCAGCATTTCGAAGAAGTCATCCTCGCCCCGGAGGACGAAGCGCCGCCGCAGCCAATCAACTCGCGGTTTCAACTGCACGACGGTTACATCGAGGCGCGCAATGACAACGTGTTCCGTCGTACGCCGTTCGCCATGCTCGAAATCTTCGTGCTGATGGCCCAGCAGCCAGAAATCAAAGGTGTGCGCGCCGATACCATTCGCCTGCTGCGCGAGCACCGTCATCTGATCGACGATGACTTTCGCAACGACATTCGCAACACCAGCCTGTTCATCGAGCTGTTCAAGTGCAAGATCGGCATCCATCGCAACCTGCGCCGGATGAACCGCTACGGCATCCTTGGGCGTTATCTGCCGGAGTTCGGCTTCATCGTCGGGCAAATGCAGCACGACCTGTTTCACATCTATACGGTCGACGCCCACACCCTCAATTTGATCAAGCACCTGCGTAAGCTGCAGTACACCCAGGTGTCGGAAAAATTCCCGCTGGCCAGCAAGTTGATGGCCAAGCTGCCGAAACCCGAATTGATCTACCTTGCGGGCCTGTATCACGATATCGGGAAAGGTCGGCACGGCGACCATTCGGAAATCGGCGCAGTCGATGCCGAGGCGTTCTGCCAGCGCCACCAGCTGCCGGTGTGGGACAGCCGCCTGATCGTCTGGCTGGTACAGAACCACCTGGTGATGTCCACCACCGCCCAACGCAAGGACCTGTCGGACCCTCAAGTGATCCACGACTTCGCACAGATCATCGGCGATGAAACCCACCTCGACTATCTATACGTGCTGACCGTGGCGGACATCAACGCCACCAACCCGACGCTGTGGAACTCCTGGCGCGCCAGCCTGCTGCGCCAGCTTTACACCGAGACCAAGCGCGCCCTGCGCCGTGGCCTGGAAAACCCGGTGGACCGCGAGGAACAGATTCGCCAGACCCAAAGCGCCGCCCTGGACATCCTGGTGCGCGGCGGGACCGATCCGGACGACGTCGAGCAGTTGTGGGCGCAACTGGGGGATGACTACTTCCTGCGCCACACCGCTGGCGACGTGGCGTGGCACAGTGACGCGATCCTTCAGCAGCCGGCTGACGGCGGCCCCCTGGTGCTGATCAAGGAAACCACCCAGCGCGAGTTCGAGGGCGGCACCCAGATCTTCATCTATGCCCCCGATCAACATGATTTTTTTGCCGTGACCGTGGCTGCGATGGACCAGCTCAACCTGAACATTCACGACGCGCGGGTCATTACCTCTAGCAGTCAGTTCACCCTCGACACCTACATCGTGCTCGACACGGACGGCGACTCGATTGGCGACAATCCAACACGGGTCAAGCAGATCCGCGAAGGCCTGACCGAGGCCTTGCGCAACCCGGACGACTACCCGACCATCATTCAGCGTCGAGTGCCGCGCCAGCTCAAGCATTTCGCGTTTGCGCCCCAGGTGACCATTCACAACGACGCCCAACGTCCGGTGACCGTACTGGAACTCAGCGCCCCTGACCGTCCAGGCCTGCTGGCGCGCATTGGCACGATCTTCCTGGAGTTCGACTTGTCGTTGCAGAACGCGAAGATCGCCACCTTGGGCGAACGCGTGGAAGACGTGTTCTTCATCACCGATGCCAACAATCAGCCTCTGTCCGATCCGTTGCTATGCAGCCGTTTGCAGGACGCCATCGTCGAACAACTGACTGTCAATCAGGAATCTGAAATCAAACTGTCGCGACTC
Source organism: Pseudomonas violetae (assembly GCF_023072615.1). Lineage (GTDB taxonomy): Bacteria > Pseudomonadota > Gammaproteobacteria > Pseudomonadales > Pseudomonadaceae > Aquipseudomonas > Aquipseudomonas violetae. Next base: position 45,769 of record NZ_JAKNRW010000003.1, on the reverse strand, counting down.
ACTATCTGAATTAACACATCACCCCCTGTGGGAGCGAGCTTGTGTGGCGAGGGAGCTTGCTCCCGCTGGGGTACGAAGCGGCCCCAAAAGCTTTGCGACTGCTGCGCAGTCGAACGGGAGCAAGCTCCCTCGCCACGCACAAGCCCACTTCTGCATTAATAGAGGCCCCCATGAACAACGCCCTGACCCAGTTGCAGCCCTACCCTTTCGAGAAGCTCCGCGCCCTGCTCGGCAGCGTCACGCCAAACCCGAACAAGCGCGCTATCGCCCTGTCCATCGGCGAGCCTAAGCACCGCTCGCCAGCTTTTGTCGCCGAAGCACTGGCAAGCAACCTGGATCAGATGGCCGTGTACCCGACCACTCTCGGCATTGCCGCACTGCGCGAAGCCATCGCCGCCTGGTGCGAACGCCGGTTCAGCGTTCCGAGCGGCTGGCTCGACCCGGCGCGTAACGTGCTGCCGGTCAACGGCACCCGCGAGGCGCTGTTCGCCTTCACCCAGACCGTGGTTAATCGTGGCGATGACGCGCTGGTGGTGAGCCCGAACCCGTTCTACCAGATCTACGAGGGTGCGGCGCTCCTGGCTGGCGCCAAGCCGTATTACCTTCCTTGTCTTGATGCAAATGGCTTCAATCCGGACTTCGACGCAGTTTCGCCGGAAATCTGGAAACGCTGCCAGATCCTGTTCCTGTGCTCGCCAGGCAATCCGACTGGTGCCCTGATTCCGGTCGAAACCCTGAAAAAGCTGATCACCCTGGCAGACGAATACGACTTCGTGATAGCCGCCGACGAGTGCTACAGCGAGCTTTACTTCGACGAACAGACTCCGCCAGCCGGCCTGCTCAGCGCCTGCGTGGAGCTGGGTCGCCAGGACTTCAAGCGCTGCGTAGTGTTCCACAGCCTGTCCAAGCGCTCCAACCTGCCAGGCTTGCGTTCGGGCTTCGTAGCCGGTGACGCAGACATCCTCAAGGGATTCCTGCTGTACCGCACTTACCACGGCTGCGCGATGCCGGTACAGACTCAACTGGCCAGCGTTGCCGCATGGAATGACGAAGTGCATGTGCGCGCTAACCGCGACCTGTACCGCGAGAAATACGACGCCGTGCTGGCAATCCTCAGCCCGGTGCTGGACGTGCAGCGCCCGGACGGCGGTTTCTACCTGTGGCCGAACGTTGAAGGTGATGACGAGGCGTTTTGCCGGGACCTGTTCGCCGAAGAACATGTAACGGTGGTGCCGGGCTCTTATCTGTCGCGTGAAGTGGATGGCTTCAATCCCGGGGCTGGCCGGGTGCGCCTGGCACTGGTTGCGCCACTGGCCGAGTGCGTCGAGGCCGCCGAACGTATCCGCGCGTTCATCCAAAGTCGCCGGTAAGCCATCGACCGCTGCCGCAGGCGGTCGTTATTTAACCTGCCCAAGATTGGCTTCGCTCAAATCCAGTTCGGCCAACACCTCACGCAGTACGTCATCGCCAATCTGGTGATGACGGCTAAGGCTATACAGTTCCAATCGCTGCGCCCGCAGTGCTTTCAAGCGCATCCGCCGCTCCAGCAAGTCCATCTGGAATGCCAGTGCCTGGGCTTCCGCAGAATCGTTGAACACCTCAAGTTGATGCCGGTATTCGGACATGATCCGCGCCTTGAGTTCGGCGGCGAGCGCTGCCTGAGCCGCGTCCTGCGGATTGGCTTCTTCGGCTTCGAGCGCATGAATCGCCGCCTCGGCGGTCTTGCGCCAGGCGTCACGCACTTCACTGCGACGTTTGTCGTCGGGGCTTTTCTCAATGCCGCGCAGCAACAAGGGCAGCGCAATACAGGCGGCAATCAGCGACAGCAGAATCACTCCCGCAGCAATGAAGATCAGCAAGTCACGCTCAGGGAATGGCGCGCCACCCATCAACATTGGCACCGACAACACGCCTGCCAGCGTCACCGCCCCGCGCACGCCGCCAACGGTCAGCAACCAGCAGGAACGGGCGGTCGGAACTTGCGCCATTTCGCCCTTTCCGCGCCAGCGGCGCAGCAGGCCCGACAATCGCCAGATGCTTTGCACCCAGACAAACCGCAACACCAACAGCACCAGGAAGATCGCCACCACGTCCAGGCAACGGAAGAACAAGGTCGGCCACAAAGATGCTTCATGACTGACAACAGCCTTGATGATGTCCGGCAGCTGCAAGCCCAGCAGCAGGAAGATCAAACCGTTAAAGGCAAACTCCAGCAGCGACCAGACGCTGCGATTGAGCAGCCGGGTACTCGTCTGGCGCGGTAGCAGGTCGAGCCAGCTCTGCATCATCCCTGCCGCTACCGCCGACAGGATGCCTGACGCTCCGAGGCGCTCGGCCAGTACGTAGGCAGCGAAAGGCAGCAACAGCATGAACACCACGTGGGTTGCCGGGTCATCCCAACCTCGCGCGATCATCCAGGAGCGCAAGCGCCCCACCAGCCAACTCAACGCGACGCCGACCGCCAGTCCGCCGACCGCTACCAGGACGAAAGTCAGGCTGGCATTGGCCAGGGAAAACACACCGGTCACGGCGGCGGCCAGGGCAAATTTGAACGTCACCAAGCCTGATGCATCGTTCATCAGTGCCTCGCCCTGCAACATGTGCATCAACGGCGTCGGCAGCCTGTTCTGCGAAATCGCCGAAACCGCCACGGCATCCGTCGGGGACAAGACTGCCGCCAGCGCAAACGCCACTGGCAAGGGAATGCTCGGCAATAACCAATGAATGAAGTAACCGGCACCCACTACGGTGAACAACACCAGTCCCACTGCCAGTGTCAGGATCGGCCCGCGCAGCCGCCACAGGTCCCGCTTGGGCATCCGCCAGCCATCGGAGAACAACAAAGGTGGCAAAAACAAAAATAGAAACAACTCAGGGTCCAGCGCCACATGCAAACCCAGCGTCGGCCAGGCCAGCAAGGCCCCGGCGCAAATTTGCACCAGCGGCAGGGGCAGCGGGATCATCCGCCCTACCAGGCGGGAAACGCTGACCAGCATGAGCAGGATGAGCACGGTATAGGCGGTTTGCACGAAGCGTTTTCCCAGGCAATCAACAGCATTGAAGTGCCATATTAGCGGTTTAGACTGCGGGTTGGCCGTTACACCAATGTCGTACTCGGGCAGGAGACGCCCACAGGGTTTTGGGTTTTAACTGAAGGGTCATGGCATAATCCTTCACCTTTTTTTTCCAGCACCTGTAAAGGGGGCAATTCCTTGACCGTTTCAAGTAAATCGTTGCACCTTTTCGGCATCAAAGCTTGCGACACCATGAAAAAGGCGCGCACCTGGCTTGATGAACACGCTGTCAGCTATGACTTCCACGATTACAAGACGGCCGGAATCGACCGTGAACACCTGACCCAGTGGTGTGACGAGCACGGCTGGCAAGTGGTGTTGAACCGCGCAGGCACGACCTTTCGCAAACTCGAAGACGAACGCAAAGCCGATCTCGACCAATCGAAAGCCATCGAACTGATGCTCGCGCAACCCTCGATGATCAAGCGCCCGGTGCTCGATCTCGGTGACCGAACCCTGATTGGCTTCAAGCCAGATATCTACGCGGCAGCGCTCAAATAAGCCAGCCCGTTCAATTTTGTTAGAGGTATTTACATGTCCACTACCCTGTTCAGCCTGGCCTTTGGTGTCGGCACCCAAAACCGTCAAGGTGCATGGCTGGAAGTATTCTACGCACAGCCACTGCTCAACCCTTCGGCCGAACTGGTCGCTGCCGTTGCGCCAATTCTCGGTTATAGCGAAGGCAACCAGGCCATCACTTTCACCACTGCGCAGGCTGCGCAACTGGCAGAAGCCGTGAAAGGCATCGACGCGGTACAAGGCAAGCTGCTGACCCGCCTGGCAGAAAGCCACAAGCCGCTGGTCGCCACCCTGCTGGCTGAAGATGCGCAACTGACTTCCACCCCTGAGGCTTACCTCAAGTTGCACCTGCTGTCCCATCGTTTGGTCAAGCCCCACGGCCTGAACCTGGCCGGGATCTTCCCGCTGCTGCCGAACGTAGCCTGGACCAGCCAGGGCGCCATCGACCTGAGCGAACTGGCCGAACTACAACTCGAAGCCCGTCTGCGCGGCGAGCTGCTGGAAGTGTTCTCGGTGGACAAGTTCCCGAAAATGACCGACTACGTCGTACCGGCCGGCGTGCGCATCGCCGATGCGGCCCGTCTGCGCCTGGGCGCTTATGTCGGTGAAGGCACAACCGTGATGCACGAAGGTTTCGTCAACTTCAACGCCGGCACCGAAGGCCCAGGCATGATCGAAGGCCGGGTATCGGCTGGCGTATTCGTCGGCAAGGGCTCCGACCTGGGCGGCGGTTGCTCCACCATGGGCACTCTGTCAGGCGGCGGCAACATCGTGATCAAAGTGGGCGAAGGCTGCCTGATCGGCGCCAACGCCGGTATCGGTATCCCGTTGGGCGATCGCAACACCGTTGAGTCGGGCCTGTACGTGACCGCTGGCACCAAGGTTGCGCTGCTGGACGAAAAAAACCAGTTGGTGAAAGTGGTCAAGGCCCGTGAACTGGCCGGTCAGTCAGACCTTCTGTTCCGCCGCAATTCGGAAACCGGTGCCGTGGAATGCAAGACCCACAAATCGGCCATCGAACTGAACGAAGCGCTGCACGCTCACAACTAAACTGCGCCAATACCCTGCAGGAGCGACCTCGCTCGCGAAAAACGCAACGACACCGCGGTTATTCAGGTAGCCAGAGTTATCGTTGACGTCCATCGCGAGCAAGCTCGCTCCTACAGATGCACAGTCAATTCTGTAGGAGCGAGCTCGCTCGCGAAAAACGCTAGTGCAACGCGGTTATTCAAGCAGCCCGAGTTATCGTTGACGTCCATCGCGAGCAAGCTCGCTCCTACAACGGGTTTGGCATTTTTCCGCCCATGTTTGGCAGGGCCAATTTGCATGATGATTCCCTCCCCGTGGCGCGCCGACTTCCCGGCCATCGCCGCGCTGCAACGGCAGGACCAGACCTATCTGGACAACGCCGCCACCACGCAAAAACCCCAAGCTCTGCTGGATGCGCTGGCGCATTACTACGCCAATGGCGCAGCCAACGTGCATCGGGCGCAGCACCTGCCTGGCGCTCACGCGACCCAGGCCTTCGAGGACAGCCGCAGCAAAGTCGGGCAATGGCTGAATGTTGGCGATTGCGGGCAGATCATCTTCACCCACGGCGCCACTTCTGCGCTGAACCTCCTGGCCTATGGCCTGGAACACTCATTCAATCCGGGCGACGAGATCGTCATCAGCGCCCTGGAGCATCACGCCAACCTGTTGCCATGGCAACAATTGGCCCGTCGTCGCGACCTGAAGCTGGTGATCCTGCCGCTCAACGCCGACGGCTTGATCGACCTCGCCGCCGCCACGCAGCTGATCGGCCCGCGCACGCGTTTGCTGGCTGTCAGCCAGTTGTCCAACGTGCTTGGCGCCTGGCAACCGCTGCCGTCCCTGTTGGCTATGGCCCGGACCCACGGCGCCATGACCGTGGTCGATGGAGCCCAGGGCGTGGTCCATGGCCGGCATGACGTGCAGGCGCTAGGATGCGACTTCTATGTGTTCTCCAGTCACAAGCTGTACGGCCCCGATGGCCTCGGCGTGTTGTTTGGGCGAAATGAAGCGCTGACACAACTGCGTCACTGGCAATTTGGCGGCGAAATGGTGCTGGATACCCAGTATCACGACGCGCGCTTTCGTCCGGCGCCGCTGGGTTTCGAGGCAGGCACTCCGCCAATTGCCAGCGTGATCGGGCTCGGTGCGACCCTGGATTATCTTGCAGGGCTGGACCAGGACGCCGTGTCGGCCCATGAAGCCGCACTGCATGACTATTTGCTCAAGGGTCTGCAGGCCCGCAACGGCATCCGTCTGCTGGGCAAACCGCAACTGGCGCTGGCCAGCTTTGTCGTCGAGGGTGTGCATAACTCGGACGTGGCGCATCTGCTGACCGAACAGGGCATTGCCGTACGCGCCGGTCACCACTGCGCCATGCCGTTGCTCAAGAGCCTTGAACTGGCCGGGGCGATTCGGGTGTCGTTGGCGCTGTACAACGACTCCGACGATCTGGAGCGGTTCTTTGAAGCGCTGGACCAGGCCCTGGAGTTACTGCGATGAACCTGCCAGCGGATGCCGTCACGGCGCTGGATACCTTCCAGAAAGCCGCAGGCTGGGAACAACGTGCGCGCCTGCTGATGCAGTGGGGCGACGGCCTGCCTGCGCTCAGCGATGAGGACAAAGTCGACGGCAACCGCGTGCACGGCTGTGAAAGCCAGATGTGGCTGGTAGGCTCGCTGCAGGACGGCCACTGGCAGTTTGCCGCGAGCAGCGACGCGCGATTGATCCGCGGGCTGGTGGCGTTGCTGCTGGCGCGGGTCAACGGACTCTCGGCCAGTGAGTTGAAGCAGGTCGATTTACCGGACTGGTTCAATCAGCTTGGACTGAGCCGGCAACTCTCCCCTTCACGCAGCAATGGCCTCAATGCAGTCCTGCAACGCATGCAAGAACTCGCCCCGTAGCTGCCGAAGGCTGCTATCTTTGGCGCCAGTGGTGACGCTGTAGATCAACAGATCGCAGCCTTCGGCAGCTCCGAGGTCTATGCTTCGGGTTTGATGCGATCCGCCGGGCGCCGCACGCCCGCCACAATCTTGTCCACAGCCTTGGTCGCCGCGACCATGCCGAACGTCGCCGTGACCATCATCACCGCACCAAACCCGCCCGCGCAGTCCAGCTTCACCCCATCGCCCACAAAACTCTTCTGCAGGCAAATACTGCCATCCGGTTTCGGGTAGCGTAGTTGCTCGGTGGAAAACACGCACGGCACGCTGTAATGGCGCGTCACGGTGCGCGAGAAGTTGTAATCGCGGCGCAGTGTGGAGCGTACTTTCGAAGCCAGTGGGTCATTGAACGTACGGTTCAGGTCACAGACCTGGATCAGCGTCGGATCAATCTGCCCGCCCGCGCCGCCGGTCGTGATGATCTGGATCTTGCGGCGCTTGCACCAGGCGATCAACGCCGCCTTGGCGTTGACGCTGTCGATGCAGTCGATCACACAGTCGATGTTCGGCGTGATGTACTCAGCCATGGTCTCGCGGGTGACGAAATCCGCCACCGCGTGCACCGTGCAATCCGGGTTGATCCCGCGCAAACGCTCGGCCATCACCTCGACCTTGGGCTTGCCCACCGTGCTGTCCAGTGCGTGCAACTGGCGATTGGCGTTACTGACGCAGACGTCGTCCAGATCAAACAGCGAAATCTCGCCCACGCCGCACCGGGCAATGGCTTCCGCCGCCCAGGAACCGACGCCACCGACGCCGACGATTGCCACATGCGCGGCGCGCAGGCGCCCAAGGCCTTCGATGCCATACAAGCGGGCGATTCCGGCAAAGCGTGGATCTTCTGTACTCATGACCATTACCCCAAAAACCGGCGCGCATTATAGGGCTATCAAGCAACAAGTTTTAAGCTTCGCCGACAAGTGTAAGAACTTATGTGAAACCGGAGTGCCCAATGTCAGGCATTTCCCTGTTAGCTGTACGGTCAGAGAACCCCCAGTGTAGGATGCGCGCCCCTGCCTCTGGCAGTCAGTTGCCAACCGCTCCTTCGTTCCACAGCCTTTGGAACCCGAAAAAGCTATGTCATCGCGTAAATTTGGACTCAACCTGGTCGTGGTGCTCGCCATCGCAGCCTTGTTTACCGGCTTCTGGGCGCTGATCAATCGCCCGGTCTCCGCTCCCAACTGGCCCGAACAGATCTCCGGCTTCTCCTATTCGCCATTCCAGCAAGGCCAGTACCCGCAAAAAGATCAATATCCAAACGACGATGAAATGCGCCGTGACCTGGAGATCATGAGCAAGCTGACGGATAACATCCGCACTTACTCGGTCGACGGCACGTTGGGTGATATTCCCAAACTGGCGGAAGAGTTCGGCTTGCGAGTGACCCTCGGCATCTGGATCAGCCCCGACCAGGAGCGCAATGAACGGGAAATCCTGCGCGCGATTGAAATCGCCAACACGTCGCGCAGTGTGGTTCGGGTGGTTGTAGGAAACGAGGCAATTTTCCGTAAGGAAATTACCGCTGCGGAACTGAGCATGATCCTCGATCGCGTAAGGGCGGCGGTGAAGGTACCTGTGACCACGTCCGAACAATGGCACGTCTGGGAAGAACACCCGGAGCTGGCCAGACACGTCGACCTGATCGCCGCTCACGTATTGCCTTACTGGGAGTTCATCCCGGTGGACAAGGCCGGACAATTTGTCTTGGACCGCGCCCGTGACCTGAAGAAAATGTTCCCCAAGAAACCCTTGCTGCTCTCGGAAGTTGGCTGGCCAAGTAACGGCCGCATGCGCGGCGGCACCGACGCCAGTCCGGCGGATCAGGCCATCTACCTGCGCACCCTGGTCAACACGCTCAACCGCCAAGGGTTCAACTACTTCGTGATTGAAGCCTTTGACCAGCCGTGGAAAGCCAGCGACGAAGGTTCGGTAGGCGCGTACTGGGGCGTTTTCAACGCAGCTCGCCAGCAGAAATTCAACTTCGTAGGCCCGGTCGTTGCGATCCCGCAATGGCGCGTGCTGGCGATCGGCTCGGCAGTGCTGGCCCTGTTGTCCCTGACGCTGCTGATGATCGACGGCTCGGCACTGCGACAGCGTGGCCGAACCTTCCTGACCTTCATCGCCTTTCTCTGCGGCTCGGTCCTAGTGTGGATCGGTTACGACTACAGCCAACAATACAGCACCTGGTTCAGCCTGACGGTGGGGTTTCTGCTCGCTCTCGGTGCTCTCGGCGTGTTCATCGTGCTGCTGACCGAGGCCCATGAACTGGCGGAAGCGGTCTGGACTCACAAACGTAGACGCGAATTCCTGCCGGTAGTGGGCAACTCGGACTACAGGCCAAAAGTCTCGATCCACGTGCCTTGCTATAACGAGCCACCGGAGATGGTCAAACAGACCCTCAACGCCCTCGCCAACCTCGACTATCCAGACTTCGAAGTCCTGATCATCGACAACAACACCAAGGACCCGGCCGTCTGGGAACCGGTGCAGGCCTACTGCGAAACCCTGGGACCTCGCTTCAAGTTTTTCCACGTCGCGCCCCTCGCCGGTTTCAAGGGTGGCGCTCTGAACTACCTGATCCCGCACACCGCCAAGGATGCCGAGGTCATTGCGGTGATCGACTCCGATTACTGCGTCGACCCGAACTGGCTCAAGCACATGGTGCCGCACTTTGCCGATCCGAAGATCGCCGTGGTGCAGTCGCCGCAGGATTACCGCGACCAGAACGAAAGCACCTTCAAGAAGTTGTGCTACGCGGAATACAAAGGCTTCTTCCACATCGGCATGGTGACCCGCAACGACCGTGACGCGATCATCCAGCACGGCACCATGACCATGACCCGTCGCTCAGTGCTCGAGGAGCTGGGCTGGGCTGACTGGTGCATCTGTGAAGACGCCGAGCTGGGTCTGCGGGTGTTCGAAAAAGGCCTGTCGGCAGCGTACTACCACACCAGCTACGGCAAGGGGTTGATGCCCGATACCTTTATCGACTTCAAGAAGCAGCGTTTCCGCTGGGCCTACGGTGCGATACAGATTATCAAACGGCACACCGCAAGCCTGCTGCGCGGCAAGGACACCGAACTGACCCGTGGCCAGCGCTACCACTTCCTCGCAGGCTGGCTGCCGTGGGTGGCGGATGGCATGAACATCTTCTTTACCGTCGGCGCCCTGTTGTGGTCGGCGGCGATGATCATCGTGCCGCAGCGGGTCGATCCACCGTTGCTGATTTTCGCGATTCCGCCCCTGGCGCTGTTCGTGTTCAAGGTCGGCAAGATCATCTTCCTGTACCGCCGTGCGGTCGGGGTCAACCTGAAGGATGCGTTCTGCGCGGCATTGGCAGGGCTGGCGTTGTCGCACACCATCGCCAAAGCGGTGCTGTACGGTTTCTTCACCAGCAGTATTCCGTTCTTCCGCACACCGAAAAATGCCGATAACCACGGCTTCTGGGTGGCGATTTCGGAGGCACGGGAAGAGGTGTTCATTATGTTGCTGTTGTGGGGCGCGGCACTGGGGATCTTCCTGGTGAACGGTTTGCCAAGTAACGACATGCGCTTTTGGGTCACCATGTTGCTGGTGCAATCGCTGCCTTACCTGGCGGCGTTGATCATGGCGTTCCTGTCTTCGTTGCCCAAACCCGCCGCCGAGCCGGAGACGGTCCCTGCAGTCTAAATCTTTGCCGATGTACTAAACGGCGGCCAATGGCCGCCGTTTTGCTTTAAGATAATCGCCATTTTGCAGGGCTTGACGGGGTATGCGCTCTTACTGAGCGTACTCTAAATCTGTGGGAGCGGGCTCGCGAGCAAGCCCGCTCCCACAGGTGGTCCGCGCCCATATTCAAGTTTTCCGGAGTTTTTCATGACGGTCCATGCCGACCTTTCGCCGACGCTTCAACTCGCCATCGACCTGATCCGTCGTCCGTCCGTGACGCCGCTCGACGCCGATTGCCAGAAGCAGATGATGCAGCGCCTGGGCGATGCCGGTTTCACGCTGGAGCCGATGCGCATCGAGGATGTGGATAACTTCTGGGCCACCCATGGTCAGGAAGATGGCCCGGTGCTGTGTTTCGCCGGCCACACCGACGTAGTGCCAACCGGCCCGGTGACTGCATGGCAGATCGACCCGTTCAACGCGCTGATCGATGAACACGGCATGCTCTGCGGCCGTGGGGCGGCAGACATGAAGGGCAGCTTGGCGTCCATGACTGTAGCCGCCGAGCGCTTCGTTGCCGACTACCCGAACCACAAGGGCAAGGTCGCGTTCCTGATCACCAGCGACGAAGAAGGCCCCGCGCATCATGGGACCAAGGCCGTGATCGAACGACTGGCGGCACGCAAGGAGCGCCTGGACTGGTGCATCGTCGGCGAACCGTCGAGCACCACGCTGGTGGGCGATGTGGTCAAGAATGGTCGCCGAGGCTCCCTGGGTGCCAAATTGACCGTGCGCGGCGTGCAAGGTCACGTGGCCTACCCGCACTTGGCGAAGAACCCGATCCACCTCGCAGCCCCAGCGCTGGCCGAACTGGCTGCCGAGCACTGGGACAACGGCAACGACTTCTTCCCGCCTACCAGCTTTCAGATTTCCAACGTGAATTCCGGCACCGGCGCAACCAACGTGATCCCGGGCGACCTGGTGGCGGTATTCAACTTCCGCTTCTCCACTGAGTCCACCGTTGAAGGCCTGCAAAAGCGCGTTGCCGACATCCTCGACCAGCACGGCCTGGACTGGCACATCGACTGGGCGTTGTCCGGCCTGCCATTCCTGACCGAGCCGGGCGCGTTGCTGAATGCCGTTGCATCGAGCATCAAGGACATCACAGGTCGCGATACCCAGGCATCCACCAGCGGTGGCACCTCCGACGGACGTTTCATCGCGACCATGGGCACCCAGGTCGTCGAACTGGGGCCGGTCAACGCGACCATCCACCAGATCAACGAGCGCGTGCTGGCCGCCGATCTCGACGTGCTGACCGAAATCTACTACCAGACCCTGATCAAGTTGCTCGCCTGATGCTCGCCTGCCCGATCTGTAGCGAACCGCTGAACGCGGTGGATAACGGCGTGGCGTGCCCCGCCGGGCACCGGTTCGACCGCGCACGCCAGGGTTATCTCAACCTGCTGCCGGTACAGCACAAAAACAGCCGCGACCCTGGGGATAACCAGGCGATGGTCGAGGCACGCCGCGACTTCCTCAACGCCGGTCATTACGCCCCGGTTGCCCGGCGCCTGGCCGAACTGGCGACTCAGTACGCGCCGCAACGCTGGCTGGATATCGGTTGTGGCGAGGGCTACTACACCGCGCAGATCGCCCAGGCCCTGCCCAATGCTGACGGCTATGCGCTGGACATCTCCCGGGAGGCGGTCAAACGCGCCTGCAAGCGCAACCCGCAGCTGACCTGGTTGATTGCCAGTATGGCGCGGGTGCCGCTGGCTTCCGGCAGTTGCCAGTTCCTGGCCAGCGTCTTCAGCCCGCTGGACTGGGAAGAAGCCAAGCGCATGCTCAGCCCCGGGGGCGGCCTGATGAAGGTTGGGCCGACCAGTGGCCACCTGATGGAGTTACGCGAGCGCCTGTACGATGAAGTCCGTGAATACACCGACGACAAGCATCTGGCACTGGTGCCAGTGGGCATGGTGCTGCAACACAGTGAAACTTTGGAATTTCGCCTGACCCTGGACAGTGGTCAGGACCGTGCCAACCTGCTGGCAATGACCCCCCATGGCTGGCGCGCAAGTGCCGAACGCCGGACTGCGGTCATCGAGCAAGTTGAACCGTTCGAGGTCACCGTTTCAATGCGTTACGATTACTTTGTACTTCAATAATTTTTGGTCTTGAGTTAACAACTTGAGACCGGCTAAATCCGCGAATGGATTTTTCAGACCCGCAGTGAGGACATCCATGCGCCAACCCGATATCGAGATATACCTGAAAGACGCTGACGTCGACTACAAGGCTGTCGCAGCCTGGCTCGGCGAAGCCTTGGGGCCGTGCACCGACTGGGTCCAGAAGGGCCAGACCTACAAGTGCACGGCCGGCAATGTCCCGGTGACCTGGTTGCCCAAGGCTGTAGGGAAATGGAACAGCCTGTACCTGGAAAGCGACCAGACCCCATGGGAAGACGACATCGCCTGCGCCCGCGCTGCGTTTGCCGCGCTGAACGTCGAAGTGCGCTGCGCACCGGGAAGCTGGGTCGAGGAAGAAGGCGAAGAGTCGGCGGATCGCTGGATGCGTATCAGCGCCGATGGTGAAGAAGAGATCACCTGGAAAACCGTTTAAAAACTGTGGGAGCGGGCTTGCCCGCGAATGCGCTCTGTCAGTCGTAGATGATGTTGACGGATACACCGCAATCGCGGGCAAGCCCGCTCCCACAGGGTCTGGTGTGATCTGAAGAATGCTTTTACAGACCTACAACATCCTCAGCCTGCAACCCCTTCTCCCCCGTCACCACCGCATATTCAACCTGCTGACCTTCAGCCAGCGAACGATGTCCCTCACCACGGATTGCGCGGTAGTGCACGAACACGTCCACCCCGTCCTCGCGCTGAATGAAGCCGTAGCCCTTGGCGTCGTTGAACCACTTCACATTGCCGGTCTCGCGCGTTGCCATGAATCGTACCTCTTCTTTTTATTGTTGAGGGGCGAGTATATGACAGCCCGGAAAACTCTCAACGCAACTTTACTTACCCGCTTTTTTGCCGATTTTCGATGAATCCGGCACACTATCGGCCGCCCGAGCAAATGCTTGGTCTCATTCACTCACGCAGAAGCCGTATGACCCGCTCCCCGTTCCGCCGTCTAGTGTTTGGCACCCTGCGCCGACTGCTGTACCTCTGGGTTCGCTCAGAGACGATCAACCAGTCGTCGTTCACCCTCAACCTCGACCGCAGCCGGCCGGTGCTCTACGTCCTGCAAAACCCTTCGCTGACCGATCTTGCCGTGGTCGATGCCGAATGCACCAAGGCCGGCCTGCCGCGCCCTGTCCTGCCGGTGTCGGTGGGCAACCTGCTGGAACCGGCAGCGTTCTTTTACCTGACGCCCGACCCCGACTGGCTTGGCCGCCAGGACAAGCGTGGCGCGCCGCCGACCCTGACCCGCCTGGTCAGTGCCCTGAGCCAGAATGCCGCCGAAGACGCGCAGATCATTCCGGTCAGCGTGTTCTGGGGCCAGTCACCAGACAGCGAGTCGAGCCCTTGGAAACTGCTGTTCGCCGACAGTTGGGCCGTCACCGGGCGCCTGCGCCGGTTGCTCAGCATCATCGTGCTGGGGCGCAAGACCCGGGTACAGTTTTCCGCGCCAATCCACTTGCGTGAGTTGATTGACCACAACAAGGGCCACGAGCGTACAGTGCGCATGGCCCAGCGAATCCTGCGGGTACACTTTCGCAACCTGAAAGCTGCGGTGATCGGTCCGGACATTTCCCACCGTCGCAACCTGGTCAAGGGTCTGCTCAACCAGCCGCTGGTCAAGCAGGCGATCCTCGACGAAGCTGAGCGCGAAAACATTTCCCCGGAAAAAGCCAAAGCCCAGGCCCTGCGCTACGGCAACGAGATCGCCTCGGACTACACCTATACCGCGATCCGCTTCCTGGAAGTGGTGCTGAGCTGGTTCTGGAACAAGATCTACGACGGGATCAAGGTGAACCACATCGAAGGCGTGCAAAAGGTCGCCCAGGGGCACGAAGTCATCTATGTGCCGTGCCATCGCAGCCATATCGATTACCTGCTGCTGTCCTACCTGCTGTTCCGCAATGGCCTGACCCCGCCGCACATCGCCGCCGGGATCAACCTCAACATGCCGGTGATCGGTAGCCTATTGCGCCGCGGCGGGGCGTTTTTCATGCGCCGCACATTCAAGGGAAATCCGCTCTACACCTCGGTGTTCAACGAATACCTGCATACCCTGTTCACCAAAGGCTTTCCGGTCGAATATTTCGTCGAGGGGGGCCGTTCACGCACCGGGCGCATGCTCCAACCGAAAACCGGGATGCTGGCGATAACCCTGCGCAGTTTCCTGCGTTCCTCGCGGATGCCTATCGTCTTCGTGCCGGTGTACATCGGTTACGAGCGGGTACTGGAAGGCCGCACGTATCTGGGCGAGCTGCGTGGGGCCACGAAGAAGAAGGAGTCGATCTTCGACATCTTCAAGGTCATTGGCGCCCTCAAGCAACGCTTCGGTCAGGTGGCCGTCAACTTCGGCGAGCCGATCAAGCTGGCGGAGTTCCTCGACAGCGAACAGCCTGACTGGCGCCAGCAGGCGCTCGGCCCGCAGTTCAAACCGGCGTGGCTCAACGAAACCACCAACCGCCTTGGCGAGAAAGTTGCGCAGCACCTGAACGAAGCGGCAGCAATCAATCCGGTCAACCTGGTAGCGCTCGCGCTGCTCTCCACCAGCCGCCTGGCCCTGGACGACCGCGCCATGGCGCGGGTGCTCGACCTGTACCTGGCGCTACTGCGCAAAGTGCCGTACTCGCCGCATACCACCCTGCCGGAAGGCGATGGTCGGGCGCTGATCGAGCACGTAAAGGACATGGACCTGCTCTCCGAGCAGAGCGATGCCTTGGGCAAGATCCTGTATCTGGATGAGCAGAACGCCGTCCTGATGACCTACTACCGCAACAACGTGCTGCATATCTTCGCGCTGCCCGCGCTACTAGCCAGTTTCTTCCAGAGCGCCTCGCGCATGAGCCGGGAGCAGATCCTGCGCTATACCCGCGCGCTGTATCCATACCTGCAGTCGGAGCTGTTCATCCGCTGGTCCTTGGACGAGCTGGATGCGGTGGTCGATCAATGGCTTGAGGCGTTCGTCGAGCAAGGTCTGTTACGATTCGAAAATAATGTTTACCTGCGCCCCGCACCGAGCTCGCGGCACTTCGTGTTGCTGACCCTACTGTCCAAGAGCATCGCCCAGACCTTGCAGCGCTTCTACATGACCGTGTCCCTGCTGCTCAACAGCGGTCAGCACAGTATCAGCGCCGAAGAACTGGAAGACCTGTGCACCGTCATGGCCCAGCGCCTGTCGATCCTGCACGGGCTGAACGCGCCGGAATTCTTCGACAAGAGCCTGTTCCGGCACTTCATCCAGACTCTGCTCGACCTTGACGTGTTGCGCCGTGACGAAGCCGGCAAGCTGAGCTATCACGAGCTGCTTGGCGAACTGGCCGAAGGCGCGGCGAAGCGGGTGTTACCGGCCGAGATTCGCCTGTCGATCCGCCAAGTGGCGCTGCACCGCAGTGAAGATGCGGCGGATCAGCCACCCGCTCAACCTGAGACATGAAGAAACCCGCGTGTGGGAGCGGGCTTGCTCCCACATTTAGAATGGAGACCCCCCATGAAAAAACTCTCGCTCCTGGCCGCAGCCACCCTGCTCAGCGCCTGTCAATCAATGCAACCCGCGGCAAAAACCAGCCTCGACGGCGAAGTTTTCTACCTGCAACGCATCGCCCTGCCGCCGACCGCCACCTTGAGCGTCAGCTTGCAGGACGTCTCCCTGGCCGACGCGCCAGCGATAGTCCTCGACGAACAGAAAGGCCCGGTCAAAGGCCAGGTGCCGCTGCCGTTTCACCTGAGCTACGATCCGGCGCAGGTCAAGCCTGGGCATCGTTACTCGGTCAGCGCGCGCATCGAAGTGGATGGCCAGTTACTGTTCATCACCACCGAAAATCACGCCGTGAAACTGGATGGCAGTGATCCGCAGCCGTTGAAGATTCGCGTAGACGCCGCTCGCTAACGCACTATTACCTTTAAGGAAGCCGCCATGCACCCCATGACCCTCCGCTTCACCGGCCTCTGTGCAGGCTTGCTGATGTGCGCCAACGCCATGGCGCTGTCGCTCAATGACCTGTCGCAAAAAGACGCTACCGGCGGCCTCAAGGACGCCCTGACCCAGGGCGCCCAGCTCGCCGTCAAACAACTCGGCGCTCCGGGCGGCTTCAGCAACAACCCGGAAGTGAAAATCGAGCTGCCGGGCAAACTGGGCAAGGTCGCCAGCAAAATGAAACAGTTCGGCATGGGTGCCCAGGTCGATCAACTGGAGACCAGCATGAACAAGGCCGCTGAAACGGCCGTGGTCCAGGCCCAGCCGATTCTTGTCGATGCGGTGAAGAAGATGACGGTCGACGATGCCAAGGGCATCCTCAGCGGCGGCAATGACTCGGCCACCCAGTACCTGAGCAAAACCAGTCGCGAACAGATCCGCGTCAAGTTCCTGCCCATCGTCAAGCAAGCCACCGACCAGGTCGGCCTGGCCAAGCAATACAACGCCTTCGCCGGCCAGGCGGCTACTCTGGGTGTACTGGACGCCAAGAACGCCAACATCGAAGGTTACGTGACCGAACAGGCACTGAATGGCCTGTTCGAGATGATTGGCAAACAGGAAGAAACCATCCGCAACAACCCGGCCGCTGCGGCGACCAGTTTGGCGAAGAAGGTGTTTGGCAGCCTGTAAACAGTGGGAGCAAAGCTTGCTGCGGGTGGCGTTCCGACGATAGCCCTGAGGCGATCTGCGAGTGAAATCGCGTAGCATCGATCACGAGCAAGCTTTGCTCCCACAGGGGAGGATCAGGCCGGGTCCTTCCTGATACGGAACCATGCCGCATACAAGGCCGGCAGGAACAACAACGTTAACGCTGTCGCCACGATCAACCCTCCCATGATGGCAACCGCCATCGGCCCGAAGAACACGCTGCGTGACAGCGGGATCATCGCCAGCACTGCCGCCAGCGCCGTCAGCACAATCGGCCGGAAGCGCCGGACCGTGGCTTCGATGATCGCTTGCCAAGGCTTGAGTCCGGCGGCGATGTCCTGTTCGATCTGGTCTACCAGGATCACCGAGTTGCGCATGATCATCCCTGACAGGGCGATGGTCCCCAGCATCGCGACGAACCCGAACGGCTGACGGAATACCAACAGGAACAGCGTCACGCCGATCAGCCCCAGCGGCGCGGTCAGGAACACCATGACCGTGCGCGAAAAGCTGCGCAGTTGCAGCATCAGCAACGTTAGCACCACCACGATAAACAATGGCACGCCGGCCTTCACCGAGTTCTGGCCGCGGGCCGAATCCTCGACGGTGCCGCCGACATCCAGCAGGTAACCGTCCGGCAGTTCGGCGCGAATCGGGTCGAGGGTCGGCAGGATCTGTTTCACCAGGGTCGCCGGTTGCTCCTTGCCATAGATATCAGCGCGCACCGTGACGTTGGGCAGACGATTACGGTGCCAGATGATGCCCTCTTCAAAGCCATACTCCAGGGTCGCGATCTGCGACAGCGCCACGCTGCGTCCGTTGTCGGTCGGCACGGCGAGGCTCGGCAGCAATGACAGCTCGGTGCGCTCGTGCAGGGTGCCGCGCAGCAGGATCTCGATCAATTCGTTGTCTTCGCGATACTGGCTGACGCTGGAACCGGTAAGGGAACTCTGGAGGAATTTCGACAGACTCGCCGTGCTCACCCCAAGCGCCCGGGCACGGTCCTGATCGACGTTCAGGTACACCACCTTGCTCGGTTCTTCCCAGTCCAGGTGCACGTTGACCACATGCGGATTCTCGCGCACTTTCGCCGCGACCTTGCGCGCCAGGGCACGCACTTCCTCAATGTGTTCGCCGGTGACCCGGAACTGTACGGGATAACCCACAGGCGGGCCGTTTTCCAGGCGCGTAACGCGCGAACGCAGCGCCGGAAACTGTTCGTTTAGGGTCTCGATCAACCAAGTGCGCAGGGGTTCGCGGTCCTCGATGGTCTTGGCCAGCACCACAAACTGGGCGAAGCTCGCAGCGGGCAGTTGCTGATCCAGCGGCAGGTAAAAGCGCGGTGACCCGGTGCCCACGTAGGCCACGTAATTATCGATGCCGGCATGATCCTTCAGCAGCGCTTCGAGGCGTTTGACCTCCTCGGCGGTATTGCTCAGGGATGCGCCCTCGGCCAGCTTCAGGTCGACCATCAGTTCCAGGCGACCGGAAGCCGGGAAAAATTGCTGCGGCACAAAGCGGAACAACGCAATAGAGGCAATGAACAACACCACAGTCAGTACGATCACCGTCTTGCGCCAGCGCACGCACCACTCCACCAGGCGCCGCACCCGCTGATAGAAAGGCGTGCCGTAAGGATCCGGCTGGCCACTGCCATGTTTGGCTGCGTGAATTTTAGCCAGATCAGGCAGGAGCTTTTCTCCCAGGTAGGGTACAAAGACGACGGCAGCGACCCAGGACGCCAGCAGCGCGATGGTCACTACCTGGAAGATCGAGCGGGTGTACTCACCTGTCCCCGATTGCGCCGTGGCAATCGGCAGGAAGCCGGCCGCGGTGATCAGCGTGCCGGTGAGCATCGGGAACGCTGTGCTGGTCCAGGCATAGCTGGCCGCCTTGATCCGGTCGAAGCCTTGTTCCATTTTTATCGCCATCATTTCCACGGCGATGATCGCATCGTCCACCAACAAGCCCAGCGCCAGCACCAAGGCACCGAGGGAGATCTTGTGCAGGCCTATGCCGAGGTAATACATGCAGGCGAATGTCATCGCCAGCACCAGGGGAATCGCCAGCGCCACGACCATGCCGGTGCGCACGCCAAGGGAGAAGAAACTCACCAGCAACACGATCGCCAGGGCTTCCACCAGGACCTGGATGAACTCACCTACACCGGTTTTCACCGCGGCGGGCTGGTCCGAGACCTTGCGCAACTGCATGCCCGCCGGAAGGTTCTGCTGGATGCGGTCGAATTCGACTTCCAGCGCCTTGCCCAGCACCAGAATGTCGCCGCCGCCCTTCATCGCAACGGCCAGGCCGATGGCGTCCTGCGCCATGAAGCGCATACGTGGCGCGGGCGGGTCGTTGAAACCACGGCGTACGTCAGCCACATCGGAAATTCGGAACGTACGATCGCCCACCCGGATCGGAAACTTCTTTATCTCATCAACTGACTGAAAATTCCCCGAAACCCGCAGTTGCAAGCGCTCGCTGCTGGTTTCGAAGAACCCCGCCGTGGACATCGCGTTCTGTTCTTCCAAAGCTTGCTGCACCGCAGCCAAGGGCAAACCGAGGGTGGCGAGTTTGACGTTGGATAGCTCGATCCAGATTTTCTCGTCCTGCAGGCCAAGCAACTCGACCTTGTCCACATCCTTAACCCGTTGCAGCTGGATTTGGATGCGATCGGCGTAGTCCTTGAGCACCGCGTAGTCGAAACCATCGCCGGTCAGGGCGTAGATGTTGCCGAAGGTGGTGCCAAATTCATCGTTGAAGAACGGCCCCTGGATGCCCGGGGGCAAGGTGTGGCGAATGTCGCTGATTTTCTTGCGCACCTGATACCACAGCTCGGGAATCTGCACCGAGTGCATGGAGTCCCGGGCGATAAAAGTCACCTGGGACTCACCCGGACGGGAAAACGACACGATCCGTTCGTACTCCCCGGTTTCCATCAATTTCTTTTCGATGCGTTCGGTGACCTGCCGCGAGACCTCCTCGGCGGTTGCGCCCGGCCAATTGGTACGAATCACCATGGCCTTGAAGGTGAACGGCGGGTCTTCGCTCTGGCCAAGTTTGGTGTAGGAAAGCGCTCCAACCACGGCCAGCAACAGCATCAGGAACAGCACGATCTGGCGGTTACGCAACGCCCATTCGGAAAGATTGAAGCCCATGGGGAATTACTCCTTGTCCGCCAGATTGATCACGCGGTTGGAGCGGTCCACCGGGCGCACCTGCTGCCCGTCATGCAGCACATGCACACCGGCGGCGACTACCCAATCAGTGGCGTTCAGGCCTTCCAGCACCGGCACGGTCTTCTCGCCGAAGGCGCCGACCCGCACCGGGGCTTTTTTCAGGGTGTTGTTGGCGCCGAGTACCCAGACATAGGTGGCGCCGTTTTCTGCGGTCACGGCCGAGAGCGGCACCGACAGCGATACTACGTCAGCGGCCTGGATAAACACCCGGGCGCTCTGGCCGAGTTCGGCGGGCACTTTACCGGCGGTGAAGGTAATACGCGCGGCGAAGGTGCGCGACTTTGGATCGGCCGCAGGCGACAACTCACGGATACGCCCGGCAAAACGCTGGTCAGGTTGGGTCCAGAGTTCCACGGACACCGGCTGGCCCACCTTGAACCGGCCAAAACTCTGTTCCGGCAGACTGATCAGGACTTCACGTTCGCCATCAGTAGCCAGGGTAAATACGGTTTGCCCAGCCGCCACTACCTGCCCGACTTCCACCGCGCGCTTGGCCACCACGCCGTCCTGGGGAGCCCGCAATACTGCGTAGCTGGCCTGGTTGGTCGATACGTTAAATTCGGCTTTGATTTGCTTGAGGCGCGCTTCACCGGATCGGTAGAGATTCTCGGAATTGTCGTACGCCGAACGGCTGACCATCTGACGATCCATCAGGGTCTTGTAGCGATCACGCTCGGCTCGCACCAGATTGAGATTGGCTTCAGCGGCCGCGACCTGGGCGCGGGTGGCCTCCAGTTGCAGGCGTACATCCTGGGGATCGAGTTCAGCCAGCGGCTGATCGGCCTTGACCCGCTGCCCCTCCTCGACCAGTCGTCGAATCACCTTGCCGCCAATACGGAAAGCCAGGTCCGGCTCGTAACGGGCCCGCACTTCACCGGGATAACTTTCCATTGCCTGCGCCGAAGGCTCTGGCTGGACCATCATGGCCGGTCGCACAGTGACCTGAGGCGCCTCCTCGTGACCGCACGCGGACAATAAAAAAGCCAGACCGACTGGCAACGCGAGGGGCAAGGCATAGCGGAACATGGTGAAGGACCTTTCGCTAATGGTGCTTGGAATAATTATACTGAGCGGTATGTTATTAATAGCAAACTCACCAGTCCAGTATTAAAGCGAAGAATGTCCAACAATCTTTCAGCCCCCAATGGCCCTGGTCGCCCCAAGGATCCGGCCAAACGCCAAGCGATCCTCGATGCGGCGAAAAGCCTGTTCCTGAGCAACGGCTACGCGAACACCAGCATGGACGCGGTGTCAGCCGAGGCCGGAGTGTCGAAGCTCACGGTGTACAGCCACTTCAACGACAAGGAGACGCTATTTTCCGCCGCCGTCGTGGCCAAATGCGAAGAACAGCTGCCGCCGCTGTTTTTTGAATTGCCCGATGGCATCGCAGTGGAGACGGTGCTGCTGAACATTGCCCGTGGTTTTCATCAACTGATCAATAGCGATGAATCGGTCAACCTGCACCGCCTGATGATGACGCTGGGCAGCCAGGATCCGAAGCTCTCCCTGATCTTCTTCGAAGCCGGTCCGGAGCGCATGCTACATGGCATGGAGCGGTTGCTGGGCAGGATCGACCAGAGCGGCGCGCTGAGCATCGATAAACCGCGCAACGCTGCCGAGCACTTCTTTTGCCTGCTCAAGGGTGCGGGGAATTTTCGCCTGCTTTATGGCTGCGGCGAGCCGCTGGCCGGGGAGGCAGCGGAAAGCCATGTGCGGGAGGTGGTGGGGTTGTTTATGCGGGCTTATCGGCCGGGGTCAGCCTCATAGATTGTGGGTGTCGGTACCGGCGCCTTCGCGAGCAAGCCCGCTCTCACAGGGATTCGTGGTAGACCGCAGATCTCCTGTGGGAGCGGGCTTGCTCGCGAAGGGCCCAACTCGGTCTCAGGACTTGAGCGCCTTCTTCGGATAGATATCATACCGACTCGATTTCCCATCCAGCGCATGGCTGGGCTTGGGCCCCTCGATGCACGGCGCCTTGCGCGGGCGCTTGACCACCACCCGATGGCTGGCCAAGGCTAACGCCGCTGCGAGCAGGGCCGGCGCATCCAGGTCATCGCCCACCAGCGGCCGAAACAGGCGCATCTCCTTCTTCACCAGTGCAGTTTTCTCACGGTGCGGAAACATCGGGTCCAGATAAATCACCTGCGGCGGCTCACCTTCCCAATTGCGCATCACCTCGATCGAGTTGCCCTTGAGCAAGCGCATGCGCGCTACGATCGGCGCCACATCAAAATCCTCCGCCGCACGCAGCAGACCATCTTCCAGTAAGGCACCGATCAAGGGCTGGCGTTCGATCAGGCTCATCTCGCACCCCAGGCTCGCCAATACAAACGCATCCTTGCCCAAGCCCGCCGTGGCATCCAGCACCCGCGGCCGCACGCCTTGGCCGATACCCACCGCCTTGGCGATCATCTGCCCGGTGCCACCGCCAAACAGACGCCTGTGGGCCGCACCGCCTTCGACAAAATCCACCCGCACCGGCCCCGGCACATCGGGCCCCAGTTGTTGCAATTGCAACCCCTGCTCGCCGACCTGCAGCGCGAACTCAGCGTCGTCCACCTGCAATGGCAGCCCCAGGCGTTCGGCCCATTGTTCGGCCTGCGGCTGGAAGGTCGTGCCCAGGGCTTCTACATGGATGCGGCAGGCCGCCGGTTGCTCAATCATGGAAAACCCACTCAAAAAATTAATGATCGGCAAAAACGGCCGATAACAAAACTATCGAGCATTTTGCCAGAGCTGAGCGTCGACCGAGAAAAATGTCAGACATTCAACCCATCATCACAGGTTTCATCTCGCCCTACGGCGATTACAGCCTGCGAAACTCCCAAGCACTGAGCGGCGTCAGTCACCTGTGGCAGGATTTTTTTGCCCGGGCCCTGGCCGATCAGTCTAAGGAAGATGTGCTGCCGGCTTCGCTGGATTTCCCACCGGTAGATCTCGACAGCCCGGTCGAACCCACCGTGGGTAGCGACCTGTTGGCGCATATCGTTTCCCAGCGCGAATGTAACGTGCAGGACCACGAAGTACGCCCACCCGAGCCGTTGTTCCTGCCGATTGCCGAGTTCGAACTGGACCTGGCGGACAAGCCATTCCCGCCGTTCCCTGAAGAAGAAATCGTCGCCCAGCAAAAACAGCAGGACTTCGAAAGCGCCTGGGTTCGCCCGATTGTGTTCAATGCTGGCCAGCCCTTGGCAAACGCCGGCCCGGCGCCACAACCGCGCCCGCTGCACCTGCCGATTGCCGAGTTCGAACTGGATTTGCTGGACAAGCCCTTCCCGCCTTTCTCGCCCGAAGAGCTGCTGGATCAGCAGAAAAACTTCGACTTCGATATCGGCTGGGCTCGCCCGATCGTCCTGCACAACCTGCGCATCGCCGCCTGATCGTCAGCGGCACACCGACCACGGCCCGACATCCACATGAAAGTGATTGCGGTGGGCGGCGTTGTAATCCGGACTCAAGACCACACTGAACATCTCGCAGGCGCCATCGCGAACCTGACGTAAGAACTGAGCGTCCCGGTTATCCTTTGGCCAGTCCTTGAGCACACTGATCGTACGCCCTTGCTCCAAGCGGAAACCGGCCATATCCAGCGCATCGGCGGACGCGTGTTGGCTGCGCCTCGCATTCTCGCGCCCGTAGACGTTGCGACAGGCGAAACTGCCCAAATGATCGACTCGCGTCACCGCCTGACCGTAGATCGCCTGAGCCGCAGGTTGAAGGGCGTGGCGTTCGAATAGTGCAAAGGATACGGCCAATGGGCAACTGGCGAGAAAGCTGCTGCTCAGGGCGACCTCGCCACCCTGTATGCGCAAGGTATTGATCAGCGGGCAGGTGGCGTCCGGACTGTCAGCTTGATGGTTCACGCGCAAGCCGGAACTGGACAGGGCCTGGGCACACAACTGCGGATCGGTGCGCAGGCGCATGAGCTTGTAGCGAGTTAGGAAATTCGGCGCAGCGGCAACATCCAGCGGTGCCCAGGGATTCCATTGCGGCGGCACTGCGATCCAGCCACGCCAGGCGCCCGCAGCGGTTACGCCGATGATTAGCAGCAGTAAAAACAACCACCAGCGCAGCCGCATCGTCAGCCCTTGAACAATTGATTGGCCTGGGCGTACGGCATGGACCTTGATGTGAAGCAAAACGTGCCGGCCTCCTTGATCTCCTGCGCCGCGCGGAAAAACTCGCCATAGGCCGCCAGGGCCAGCGCCGAACCGACACTGATGCGTTTGACGCCCATGTCGTTCAATTGCGCAACCGTCAACTTGAGACCGCCGGACATCAGCACATTGACCGGCTTGGGCGCGACCGCACGAACTACAGCCAGCACCTCCTCGGCACTGCGCAAGCCGGGTGCATAAAGCACGTCGGCGCCCGCTTCGGAATACGCCTGCAGGCGACGAATCGTGTCCGCCAGGTCGGGATTGCCGTGCAGGAAGTTTTCCGCCCGGGCCGTCAGCGTGAAGGCGAAAGGCAGGCGGCGTGTGGCTGATACAGCCGCTTCGATGCGCGCCACAGCATGTTCGAAGCAATAGATCGGAGCGTCTTCGCGGCCCGTCGCGTCTTCGATTGAGCCGCCGACAGCTCCGGCCTCTGCCGCACGCAGAATACTCTGCGCACATTCGGCCGGATCATCAGCAAAGCCGTTTTCCAGGTCGACTGCCACTGGCAGATCCGTGGCCGCGACGATCGCCCGAACATTGGCCAAGGTGTCATCCAGGCTCAGCCCGCCGTCAGGGCGAGCATTGGAAAAGGCATAACCGGCGCTGGTGGTGGCCAGTGCCTGGAATCCCAGACTGGCGAGCATTTTCGCCGAACCGGCGTCCCAAGGGTTGGGAATGACAAAAGCCTCGTCGCGTTCATGCAGCGCTTTGAACGCCTGGGCTCGAAGGGTTTGCGCATCCATTGGCAGGCTCCTGAAAAAGACGAGTCGCGCCTCAGAGCAAACCCAGTTGCTCGGCGGCGGGCTCTCTGTATAGCTCAGGCAGAGGCGACAGGCCAGGTAAACGCAGCATCAAATGAGTGTGGAAGCGTTGCGCGAGTTTCGCCGCCAGCAGGTTGTCGGCGGTGTGCAGGAATATATAAGGCGTGCGCCCTTCTTCGATCCACTGCGCGATTTTTTCCACCCAGGGCGCCAGAAACGGATCATTCGCTTCCAGGTGCGGATGACCAATGAAGCGCACCTGGGGGCATTGCGTGAACGCAGCCGGGCGGGTCGCCACGTTGGGCTTTTTATTCTGAGCGTCGAGCACTGCAGGATCAGTCGAGGTGCAGCTGAACAGCGCCCGTGGATCGAGACAGATACGTTCGACGCCGCGATCGCGTAATAGTCGATTGAGCATCCGCTCGCTGTCACCCTTGGCAAAGAACTCCCGGTGGCGCACTTCGACCGCCAGCGGCCGCTGCAAGCCGTCGATGAACCCGGCCAGTTCGGGTAGGCGCTGCGGCGTGAAGCTTTTCGACAGTTGCAGCCAGACCGGCGAGACCCGTTCACCCAGTGGCCTGAGCAACTGCAGGAACGTCTCGGCGGCGGTCAGTTGTTCACGCAGGTCGCCGTTGTGGCTGATGTCGCCGGGGAATTTGGCAGTGAAGCGAAAGTGCTCGGGCATGGTCTCGGCCCAGCGCTGCACAGTACTGGCAGCCGGGCTCGCGTAGAAGGTCGTATTGCCTTCTACGGCGTTGAAAACCTGGGAATAAAGCGTCAGGAACTCGGCAGGCCGGGCATCTTGCGGATAGAAGTAATCGCGCCAGGCGTTTTCACTCCAGGATGGGCATCCGAGGTAATACGGCAGCAGCATCAGATATACAGGTCAAGGCCCAGCACATCGGCATCCCAATCAACGAAACCGGCAGTGCTGAGGTAGCTGGCCAGGGCCATCGCGACGCTCTTGCTCATGGCCCGGTGGTAAATCATGTCCTGCTGACGTGCCGGAAGGTTGCTCAGGCGTTGCGCAGAGGTTTTGGCGGCGCGAGCAGCCAACTGCTCTTCGGAGGGATATTCCAGCTCGCCGTCTATATCGACCGGCTCGTCCTGCACCACAGTGCTCTTACGCTGTTGGCGCTTGATGGGGTAAGACTGAGAGGAAAAGCCGTCTATACGCATAAAGTCATGCTCGGTATCGATGATGGCAGTTTAGTGGCGCGCAAGGCTCTTCGCAAACTGCCGAGTGATAACTAGAACACAGAAAGGGCAAAAGGTTTAAGTATGGGAGTTACAAACTGACGATTGGCTATATCGGAAAGATCGCTGTGGCGAGGGAGCTTGCTCCCTCGCCACAGAATAGTGCTGAGTCAGCGGACTTTGGGCGTCGCCACTTTATCGCGCAGATAAACCGGCTGCGCCTCATCGGCCACAATTGCCTCGCCGCGCTCCCAGGCAAATCGAGCCAGCGTCAGCAGGTCTTCAGCGTGCGGCAACATGCCCGCATCCTGTCCGACCAGGTCCACACCAATGCGCTCGGCATATCCCCAACCGGTACCGGCACCAAACCACTCGCCGCTGGCATCGGCAGGCAACGCCGCCGTTTCCGGCGCCAGCACCGCTTCGTCGCCGGCCAGGCGCATTTCCCCCGCCGTCTCGCGGTAGCACCCCCAATACACTTCATCCATGCGCGCATCGATAGCCGCGGCCACCTGGTTGACGCCATGCTCGCGCAAGGCCCGTTGCGCCAGCACCGCCAGGTTGGACACCGGCAACACCGGGCGATCCAGGGCAAAAGCCAACCCCTGGACCACGCCGATGGCAATCCGCACACCGGTAAACGCTCCAGGACCACGGCCAAACGCGATGGCGTCGACCGCCTGCAAAGTGGTCCCGGCGTCTGCCAGCAACTGCTGAATCATCGGTAACAGCTTTTGCGCGTGCAGGCGCGGGATCACCTCGTAATGGCTCGTGACCTTGCCGTCATGCAGCAAGGCAACAGAGCAGGCTTCAGTCGCGGTATCCAGGGCCAGCAAGGTGCTCATCGATGTTTCCGTAAGAGAGTCAGAAAAAGTGCGCCAGTATAAACAACTACGGCCCGCAAGCGGGCCGTAGAAGATCAAGCGAATATCAGCTCAGTGCTTCAAGCACCTTGTCAGTGATCGCTTCGACCGAACCGACACCAGCAATGTGGCTGTACTTCGGCTTGCCGTCGGTTTGAGCCGACAGCTTCTGGTAGAAGGCCACCAAGGGTTTGGTCTGGGAATGGTAGACCGACAGGCGATGACGTACGGTTTCTTCGGTATCGTCCTTGCGCTGCACCAGTTCTTCACCGGTGATGTCGTCTTTACCGGCAATTTTCGGCGGATTGTAGACGGTGTGGTATACGCGGCCGCTGGCCTCGTGAACCCGGCGGCCGGCGATACGCTGAACGATTTCTTCGTCGTCAACGGCGATCTCGACCACGTGATCCAGTTCCACGCCAGCTTTGACCAGTGCTTCAGCCTGAGGAATGGTGCGCGGGAAACCGTCGAACAGGAATCCGTTGGTGCAGTCAGCCTGGCTGATGCGTTCTTTTACCAGGTTGATGATCAGGTCGTCGGAGACCAGACCGCCGCTGTCCATGACGCTCTTGGCAATCAGGCCCAGCTCGGTGCCAGCCTTGACCGCTGCACGCAGCATGTCGCCAGTGGAGATTTGCGGAATGCCGAATTTCTCGGTGATGAACTTCGCCTGAGTACCTTTACCAGCCCCGGGAGCTCCCAGCAGAATGACGCGCATCGATGTGCTCCTCAATTTTTATATGGATAACGTCAGATTCGCCTCATGGGGCCAATCTCAAAAATAGGGTCGTGACCGCCCAAACGGCCAAAGGCTGATCAAGATACACAGCAGTTCCTGCCCACACAAGCCGCCGAAAGTCGGAGAAACCCGCGCCTTGCGTGACTTTGCGACGGGGTGCCCCAAGTCGCAACCCCATCACTAACTGTCGCCTGACCAAACTTTCCCACGACTCGCCGGCAGGCATCCGCCACCTGCCGCAGGTGCCGGACGCCATCGCAAAAATGTTAGCCGGTGTTACGCAAACCGGCGGCGATCCCCGCCACAGACACCAGCAGCGCCTGTTCTACCGGGCTGCCTTGAGTCACTGGCTGCTGTCGTGAGCGCGCCAGTAACTCCGCCTGCAATAGATGAAGCGGGTCGAGGTAAGTGTTGCGCAAGCGGATGAATTCGAGGGTGGCCGGGCTATGCGCCAGCAGTTGGGACTGCCCGGTCAACCCCAGGACCACAGCGCAGGCCTGCGACAATAGGTCGCGTAAATGCGCGCCCAATGGCAGCAGATCCGGTTCCACCAGACGCTCGTCGTAAGAGCGGGCGATATCCGCGTCCGCCTTGGCCAGGACCATTTCCAGCATATCGATGCGCGTGCGGAAGAACGGCCACTGCTCGCGCATCTGCCCCAGCAACTCACCTTCGCCACGCTCCAGGGCCTTGCTCAATGCCGCTTCCCAACCGAGCCAGGCAGGCAACATAAGGCGGGTCTGGGTCCAGCCGAAGATCCACGGAATCGCCCGCAGGCTTTCGATGCCACCAGCGCGCCGCTTGGCCGGGCGACTGCCCAACGGTAAGCGACCGAGCTCCTGCTCGGGGGTGGACTGGCGGAAATACTCGACGAATTGCGGATTCTCCCGCACAACTGCGCGATAGGCTTTGACCCCATCGTCCGCCAGTTCGTCCATCAGATCGCGCCAGGCCGGCTCCGGAGGCGGCGGTGGCAACAGCGTCGCCTCCAGTACCGCCGCCAGATAGAGGTTGAGGTTCTGTTCTGCGATGTCCGGCAGGCCGAATTTGAAACGAATCATTTCCCCCTGTTCGGTGGTGCGGAACCGCCCTGCTACGGAACCCGGCGGCTGCGACAGAATCGCTGCGTGAGCAGGACCGCCGCCACGCCCAACGGTACCACCGCGACCATGGAACAACAGCAGCTCCACTTGCTGCTCGCGGCAGATGTCGACCAGGCGTTCCTGCGCTCGGTACTGCGCCCAGGCCGCCGCCGTGGTGCCGGCGTCCTTGGCCGAGTCGGAGTAGCCGATCATCACTTCCTGCGGGCCTTGCAGACGAGAACGATAGCCTGGCAGAAGCAACAGTTTTTCGATCACCGGGCCGGCGTTATCCAGGTCGGTGAGGGTCTCAAACAGGGGCACCACCCGCATCGGCCGCAACACTCCGGCCTCCTTGAGCAGCAGTTGCACGGCCAGCACGTCCGAGGCGGCACCGGCCATGGAGATCACATAAGAGCCCAGCGAAGCGCCCGGCGCCGCGGCGATCTCCCGGCAGGTGGCCAGCACTTCGGCGGTGTCTGCTGACGGTTTGAAATATGCCGGAAGCAGTGGCCGGCGGTTGTTCAGCTCGCGCATCAGGAAGTCGATGCGCTCTTCCTCACTCCAGTCTTCGTAGCGCCCAAGGCCCAGGTAATCAGTGATTTCGGTCATAGCCGACGAATGCCGCGAGGAATCCTGACGCACATCCAGGCGCACCAGGAACAACCCGAACGTCACCGCACGGCGCAGGCAATCGAGCAGCGGTCCATCGGCGATCACGCCCATGCCGCACTCGTGCAGCGACTGATAACACAGCTGCAGCGGATCCAGCAGGTCACGATTGTCCTGCAGCACATCAGCCGTTGTCGGGGTGCTGGTTGTCAGGGATGCATGCGCCCAATTGCGCGTCGCGCGCAGGCGTTCACGCAGTTGCTTGAGCACCGCGCGATAGGGTTCGGCACTGTCGCCCGCCTTGGCCTTGAGCGCATCGCTGGCCTGCTGCATCGACAGCTGCGCTGCCAATTGATCGATGTCGCGAACGTATAGGTCCGCCGCCATCCAGCGCGCCAGCAGCAGCACTTCTCGGGTGACCGCCGCCGTGACATTCGGGTTGCCGTCACGATCGCCGCCCATCCAGGAGGCAAAGCGAATCGGCGCAGCTTCCAGTGCAAGGTGCAGGCCGGTGGCGTCGTGCAGGGCCTTGTCGGCCTTGCGCAAATAGTTCGGAATGGCTTGCCACAGCGAATGCTCTATGACCGCAAAACCCCATTTCGCTTCGTCCACCGGAGTCGGGCGCGTGCGCCGGATTTCCTCGGTGTGCCAGGCTTCAGCGATCAAGCGCTGCAATTTGACCTGGATATGTTCGCGCTCGGCGCTGGTCAGGTCGCGATGATCCTGGTCGGCCAGTAGCGCAGCAATAGCGTCGTATTTCTGGATCAGGGTGCGGCGTGCCACCTCAGTCGGGTGCGCCGTCAGCACCAGCTCGATCTCCAGCCGCCCCAACTGTCGCGCCAAGGCTTCGGCGCCATGGCCTTCGGCACGCAACCGCGCCAGCAACTCCGGTAATACCCGGGTTTCAAAAGGTGCAGGCTGGGATTCGTCGCGCCGGTGAATCAGCTGATATTGCTCGGCGATATTGGCCAGGTTGAGAAACTGGTTGAACGCCCGCGCAACCGGAAGCAGTTCGTCTTCGCTCAACTGGTTGAGGCTGGCGCTCAGTTCGGCGTCCATCGAACCACGACGGTCGGCCTTTGCCCCCTTGCGAATCTGCTCGATCTTGTCGAGAAAGCCATCGCCATACTGCTCGCGAATGGTGTTGCCCAACAGCTCACCCAACAGGTGAACATCCTCGCGCAAGCGTGCATCAATATCGGTCATCAGCAGTTCTCCAGCAAAAAATCCGGGCGGCCAAGAAACTCAAGAGTGCCGCTCCAGACCGTTTCTTACAAGCAGACGACGAAGGGACTGTAAACCTTTGGGGTTGAGGCTAGTCTGAAGAGTAAGCCGTACAACGGCTTGCCGCCGCTCACTGGCGGATATTCTCAGGCCTGCCACGAGCAGGCGCGCAATGAGGTTGTCATGAAAATTCGCGAGCTCGCCCAGCATTGGGAAGAAAATGCCAAAGGTCGCCTGACCGACACCGGCTACAAGATTCATCTGGACATGGAAGCTGCCGCCAGGCTGGCGGCAATCACCGAAATGTACCCCAAACGCCAACCCGAAGAACTGCTCGGAGAGCTGATCGGCGCCGCGCTGGAGGAGCTGGAGAAAAGCTTCCCGTATGTGAAAGGATCAACCGTCGTGGCGACCGATGAAGAAGGCGACCCATTGTACGAAGACGTTGGCGCGACCCCACGATTTCTGGCGCTGTCACGGCGTCATTTGCATGATCTGGCGAGCGGTGGCGATAAGCCAAAGCATTGATTTACCGGCTGCGAACCTATGGGCGTGAGCCTGCTCGCGAAGGCGTCCGCACATTCAAAACTTATGTGTCTGGCCCATCGCATCGCGACCAGGCTCACGCCCACATTAGCCCCCTCCTGACTTCACCATCAGCTTATTTTTGAGGCTCATAAAGCCTGTGAATACACCCGTTCACCCGCAAAAGTTCCTCCGCTGAACCCATGACCGATCGGTCAGTTATTTTTTCAGGCGAATGGCCATCTCTTCTGAACTTTTGAAAAAAGCCTCAGGTCGTACCCAGTAACCACGCCTGGGACGGCCGTTTAAAAACGCCTGCAAACATCGATGGTACGGCTCCATGCCCAGGATGGATTTTCAAAGTTTTTCAGGAGTATTTCCAATGGAGTTGAAGACCATGAAGACCAGCATCGCCAAATCCCCGTCCACCCACCTGCGCGGTCTGAAAATGGCTGCACTGGCAATCGGCACCAGCTTCGTTCTGGCCGGTTGTGCCGGTAACCCGCCGACCGAGCAATTCGCCGTGACTGAGTCGGCCGTCAATAGCGCCGTCAGCGCTGGCGGTACCGAATTCGCCGCCGTGGAAATGAAGTCGGCTCAGGACAAACTCAAGCAAGCCGAACTGGCCATGCACGACAAGAAGTACGACGAAGCGAAGGTTCTGGCTGAACAAGCCGAATGGGACGCCCGCGTAGCAGAGCGCAAAGCCCAGGCAATGAAAGCCGAACAGGCAGTCAAAGACTCTCAGAAAGGTGTTCAGGAACTGCGTCAGGAAAGCCAGCGCACCGTGCAGTAAGCGCGCATCCAGACCCCAGACCTGAAGCTCTAATCGATAGAAAGGACGACTTATTATGCGTAAACAATTGATGATCCCCGCTCTTCTGGCCGCAAGCGTTGCACTGGCTGCCTGTTCCACTCCACCTAACACGAACCTGGAAAACGCCCGCACCAACTACACCGGCCTGCAGACCAACCCGCAGGCCAGCAAAGTTGCGGCGCTGGAAACCAAGGAAGCCAGTGACTACCTGGACAAGGCTGAAAAGGCCTACCTGAACAAAGAAGACACGTCGAAAGTCGATCAGTTGGCTTACCTGACCAACCAGCGAGTCGAAGTGGCCAAGCAGACCATCGCCCTGCGCACCGCTGAAGCCAATCTGAAGAACGCCGCAGCCCAACGTGCCCAAGCTCGCTTGGATGCCCGTGACGCGCAGATCAAGCAACTGCAGAGCAGCCTGAACGCCAAGCAGACCGATCGCGGTACGCTGGTGACCTTCGGTGATGTGCTGTTCGCAACCGACCGTGCCGACCTAAAATCCAGCGGCCTGGTGAACATCAACAAGCTGGCGCAGTTCCTTCAGGAAAACCCGGACCGTAAAGTGATCGTCGAAGGCTACACCGACAGCACCGGTACCGCGTCGTACAACCAGTCGCTGTCCGAGCGCCGCGCCGGATCGGTCCGCACCGCCTTGGTGAAAATGGGCGTTGATCCAGCGCGCGTTGTTGCCCAGGGTTATGGCAAGGAATACCCGGTTGCCGAGAATGGCAGCGCTTCAGGTCGTGCCATGAACCGTCGTGTTGAAGTGACCATTTCCAATGATAACCAGCCGGTCATCCCGCGCTCGGCCGTCAGCTCGAACTAAACGTCACGCAATAACACAAAAGCCCCGCCTGATCTGATCAGGCGGGGCTTTTTGTTGACGATCGAAAGATCGCAGCCTTCGGCAGCTATCTACAGGGGCAGACACATCGCGAACTGCCGAGAACCTGTGGGCACAAAGCTTGCTCGCGACGAAGCCAAGTCGGTCCCCAGAAGGCTAAGGTTCCAGCTTCTGCGCAGTTTCCTGCCCCACGCAGCGCACCGCCTTCTTCTTGTTATCCACCAGCACACCCGTCAGGCCTTTCTGCTCGGTGTCGAACATGACCAGCACACCATCGATGCACTGGGCCACTTGCGCGGCGGGCTGCAGGGAGATCTTGTAGTCTTCGCCGGGCACGGTCTTGAGCATGGTGAATTCGCTCAGCAGTAGCGCGTCTTCGGGTTTGGCGAAGTGCAGGTAGCCGTACCACCACAGGGCGGCGACGGTGCCGAGGATGCTGCAGATACCGGTGATGATCAGCGGGATGGCGTTACGTTCTTCACTCATTGCGGACTCTCTGGTGGTTCATCTTCAGAATTCGGGGGTGCCGGGTAGTTCGGGATTTCACCCAGGCGGCGCAGGCCGTCGAAGTGTTGCGGATCATCGAGGTAGCGCAGCATGACCTTGCGCCAAACCGGGTCGGCAAAGGTCTGCACGTGACCACCGCGGGTCAGCTGCAGCACCCGCGGTGGCGGCGCAGCTTGATACAGACGGATGCCGTTGGAAAGAGGCACGATCGGATCGTCGATGCTGTGGTAGATCAATTTGGGCACGCCATCAAGCTGCGCCATGGAGTTGATCGCGCTGTCGCCGTCCGGCACCAGCCAGGACAAAGGCACCTGCAAGGGCCAGGTCAGCCAGGAAGTGCTCAGGGCAAATTGCCCGACGCTGCGGTAACTGGCCGGTACACCGTCGAGGACAAGCGCCTTGAATTGCTTCTGGCGCTCCGGGTGCTGGACCAGGTAATGCACGGCCATCGAACCACCGAGGCTCTGTCCTAGAAGGATCAACGGTTTACCCTGGGCCTCGGGCGCCTGGTCGAGCCACTCGAAGGCGGCGTCGATATCCTGGTAGATCGCTGGCAGGCTAGGTTCGCCTTCGGACAAGCCATACCCGCGATAGTCCACCAGCAACACCTGGTAACCCTCTTGCGGCAACCACCAGCTACCACCCAAGTGCATAGGCAGGTTACCGCCGTTGCCGTGCAGGTGCAGCACTGTGCCCTTGACCGCGACGCCCTGCTTCGCCGGAAGCCACCAAGCATTCAGCTTGAGGCCATCGGCCGTGACCAGGGTGACTTCACGGTATTCGAGCTTGGCTTTTTCCGGGGTGAACAGCTGGCCCGGCTCAGGATAGAAGAGCAGTGAACTGCAACCGCTCAAGGTCAGGAGAAGGCAGATGATGCCGAGGATTCTCATCCGTTGAAGCCCCGCTGGTAATAGGTTGGAACACAATCGTGTATTACCTGTGGGAGCGGGCTTGCCCGCGATGGCGGAGTGGCAAACAACGGTGATGTTGAATGTTGAACCGCAATCGCGGGCAAGCCCGCTCCCACAGGGAAATTACCCGTCTTCGGTCACAGGATATTGGAATAATCCGCTTCGATCCGGTCCAGGCTCAAGTGATTGAGGAAGTTGGAGAAGCACATCCAGGCGGACAACGCGTTCATGTCGCGGAACTGCTCCGGCAAATATTTGGGCGGCACCACCAGCCCTTCATCTACCAGTTGGCGCAAAGTACGCATGTCTTCCAGGGTTGTCTTGCCGCAGAACAGCAACGGTACTTGCTCAAGCTTGCCTTTACGCACGGCCAACTGAATGTAGTTGTAAACCATGATAAAGCCCTTGAGATAGGACAAGTCTTTGGTAAATGGCAGGCCGGTCGGCACCGAGCCCCGGAAAACCCGGCTGGCGTTGCCGTAACTTTCGGCCATTTCGAAGCCCTGCTCGCGGAAAAACTCAAATATCTGCAGGAAGTCGGCACCCTCCTCCACCATGTGGATGGCCCGAGTGCGATTGGTCAGCTTGCGCAGGCGACTCGGGTAGGAGGCGAAGGTGATGATCTCCATGAGAATCGCCAGGCCTTCCTGGGTCACGGTCGATGACGGCGGCCCCTTGGAGAGGAAGGTGCAGATCGGCTGGTTCAGGCCATTGAGGGTAGTGCCGACATGCACCAGCCCTTCATGGACTTCCAGCGCGCGCACGTCGCGCTCGTTGAACATCGCATCGGTGCGGATCTTAATGTAATCCGCCCCGGCTGCAGCGTCCGCGACGATGCCATCGGACTCAAACACCCGGATGGTTTCCTCGGCCTCGCCAAACACCTTGCTCAGGCGGGTTTGCAGCAGGTTCACGGCGTCCTTGGCGGTAAGGATTTTCGGCTCATCCTTGAGATCGCCACGGCCATCGATGTTGTTCAGGTAATCCGACAGCATCAAGCCAAGGTCGGACAAGGTCGGGTCGCCGGCGTGAAAAGCATCGGACGCTGCGCCGTAGAGTTCCTGGGAGATCAACCCGAAATCCTCGGTGCCGCGCGCTTCCAGCATGCGCACCACCATCCGGTATTCCTTGCACATGCGCCGCATGATCTGGCCGACCGGGTTGAACTGGCCAAGTTGGCGGGTGATGTCGCGTTCGATGTTCTGGAATTCCAGTTTCACTTTGCTGGAGTCGAAAGACAGCGGCCGATTGAGGTAGTAATCACGGTCTACCGCCGGCATTTCCTTGCCCTTGGCCTTGAGGAAACCCTTGCGGATGCCTTCGTCCCACTTCACCGCGTCGAGGACACGAATCGGTGTCTGTGCCAGCACAATGCGATCGGACAAAATGCGTATCGTCTGCTGGTAATCGTCCACCCGAAACTCCTGTAGTAAAACCGTTAGTGCTGGGTTAGTTGGCTTTGGCCAGGCGCTGATAACGCACGGCCTCGACAAATACGTCGGAATTAGCCGGATCGTCCAGGTAGGCGAATACATCGGGCATGCTGTTGTTGATCAGCACGCCATCGCCATCATCCGTCTGGAAGCCCTGGCCGCTGAGGGTTTTCTGCTCCAAGGCCTGGTTTATCTGTTCAAGGTCGAGGTTGTAGACCACCAGTTCGCGCTGCTCGTTGAGCTCGAAACCGGCGATGATGAAGTGTCCGCCAAATTGTGCCGGCACCTTCGCCGACAGGTACCAGCGATCACCGTGGCGCGACACGATAAAAGGATAGGCTTCACGCGCCTTGGGCCTGGCCTTGAAGTAGCTGACCGCCTGGTAACGATTCTTGCCGATGCGCGTCAGCTCCAGGTTCATGGGTTCGCCCCAGGCATTGGTGCTGGTCCATTTGCCCAGCAGCCCCTTGGGCGCGGGATCACTCTGGGGCAGTGGCTCCTTGAAGGACACCAGGCAGCCACTGAGCAACAGGAATGACAAGGCGATCACAACGACACGCCAGGTTTTCATTCAATACTCCCTATGAAACAAACACCAACCCGAAGTGACCACCGAACCTGTGGGAGCGGGCTTGGTCCGGGCGGCGTTCCGACGAAAGCGCTGTATCAAACAGCGCAAATGTTGAATATTGAACCGCCTTCGCGAGCAAGCTCGCTCCCACAGGAGGAGCGGGCTCCACAATGAATCACACCGACGCCAGCACCAGGTGCATGTAACGATGGAGGATACCGAGCATTTCAGCTTCTGCTGCAGGTTCGACGTCGTTCAGCAAGCCCTGATATTCCATCCGTCCGATAATCGCCGTCAACACCTTGGCATCCTGTTGCGGCTCGCGGGATCCCAATACCTGGAAAAGCTGACAGGTACCGTGCAGCAAAATCTGCTGATGAGAGCGCACCAGTTCCGCCAGGCGCGGGTTTAGCAGCGCCTCCTGACGGAACGCCTGCTCGGCCATCAGGTGCTCGCGACGATTGACCAGTTGGCGATGCACATAGTCCGCCATCAAGCGCGCAATATCATCGGCCAATTGCGAGCGCGATTCCGGGCTGCCGTCGCCACTGACCACCATCTCGCGCAACAGCCCCTCGTTGTTCACCCACAGCTTGGCCATGAAGGCCGCGCTGCGTTCCACGTATTGGGCGAAGGTATCGGTGAGCAGGTCATCGATGTCCTTGAAGTAGTAGGTTGTCGCCGACAACGGCACACCCGCTTCAGCAGCCACCGCGCGATGACGCACGGCCCGCACACCCTCACGCACCACAATGCGCATCGCTGCATCGAGAATGTCCTGTCGACGCTGCTCGCTGCCCTGTCGGCTTGCCTTGCGACCCTGGTACTGAACACTTTCAGCAACCGCGGTAGCGATACCCGCTGCTCCTTCTTGAGCCATTGCACGATTCACGACAGGTCCTTCCTCTCAGATGAAAGCAATAAATTGATACGTTTGTACCAGACAGGCAATAAAAAGCCGCCCTTGAAGGCGGCTTTTTAATTAAAACACTTACGCTTGCGGCCGCATGTGCGGGAACAGGATCACGTCGCGGATCGACGGG
Source organism: Pseudomonas violetae (assembly GCF_023072615.1). Taxonomy (GTDB): domain Bacteria; phylum Pseudomonadota; class Gammaproteobacteria; order Pseudomonadales; family Pseudomonadaceae; genus Aquipseudomonas; species Aquipseudomonas violetae. The sequence goes on along the minus strand of NZ_JAKNRW010000003.1, from coordinate 8,224 downwards.
GAGTTGGTCAGCAGCATCACCAGGCGGTCGATGCCGATACCTTCACCCGCCGTTGGCGGCATGCCGTACTCCAGCGCACGAACGAAGTCAGCGTCGTAGTGCATGGCTTCGTCGTCGCCGGCGTCCTTGTCGGCCACCTGCGCCATGAAGCGCTCGGCCTGGTCTTCCGCGTCGTTCAACTCGGAGTAGGCGTTGGCGATTTCACGACCACCGATGAACAGCTCGAAACGGTCGGTGACGTTCGGGTTGTCGTCATTGCGACGAGCCAGCGGCGACACTTCGAACGGGTACTGGGTAATGAAGTGCGGCTGCTCCAGCTTGTGCTCGACCAGCTCTTCGAAAATCATCACCTGCAGCTTGCCCAGGCCTTCGAAGCCCAGCACCTTGGCGCCGGCTTTCTTGGCGATGGCGCGAGCCTTGTCGATGTCGTTCAGGTCGTCGGCGGTCAGCTCAGGGTTGTACTTGAGGATCGAGTCGAACACCGACAGACGCACGAACGGTTCGCCGAAGTGGAACACCTTGTCGCCGTAAGGCACGTCGGTGCTGCCCAGAACCAGTTGCGCCAGCTCACGGAACAGTTCTTCGGTCAGGTCCATGTTGTCTTCGTAGTCGGCGTACGCCTGGTAGAACTCCAACATGGTGAATTCAGGGTTGTGACGAGTCGAAACGCCTTCGTTACGGAAGTTGCGGTTGATCTCGAACACTTTCTCAAAACCACCTACCACGAGGCGCTTGAGGTACAGCTCCGGCGCGATACGCAGGAACATGCCCATGTCCAATGCGTTGTGGTGGGTTTCGAACGGCTTGGCTGCCGCGCCGCCCGGAATGGTTTGCAGCATCGGCGTTTCCACTTCCAGGAAGTCACGCTGCATCAGGAAGGTGCGGATGTGAGCAATGACTTGCGAGCGTACGCGGAACGTCTGGCGCACGTCTTCGTTGACGATAAGGTCAACGTAACGCTGGCGGTAGCGCTGCTCGGTGTCGGTCAGGCCGTGGTGCTTGTCCGGCAGAGGGCGCAGGGACTTGGTCAGCAGGCGCACGTTGGTCATTTCGACGTAAAGGTCGCCCTTGCCGGAACGGGCCAGGGTGCCTTCGGCGGCAATGATGTCGCCCATGTCCCAGGTTTTCACCGAGGCCAGGGTTTCTTCGGACAGGGTCTTGCGGTTGACGTAGACCTGGATTCGACCGGTCATGTCCTGAATCACCATGAACGAGCCACGGTTGAGCATGATACGACCGGCAACCTTGACCGGAATCGCAGCCTCGGCCAGCTCTTCCTTGGTCTTGTCCGCGTATTGCTTCTGCAGCGCATCGCAGTAGTTGTCGCGGCGGAAGTCGTTCGGGAAGGCGTTGCCCTTGGCGCGCTCGGCAGCCAGCTTTTCCTTGCGCAGTGCGATCAGGGAGTTTTCTTCCTGTTGCAGGGCTTGCGGGTCGAGTTCTAGGTCGCTCATGTCTTTAAGTATTCCATCAGGTTCATTGTCCACAGCCTGCGGCTGCAGATCGCGGGCAAGTCGGATCGCCGCACAGCCGCTCCCACAGAAATCGCGGTTTTTCAGGCGATCCCGTATTGCATGTGTTACAGGCCTTGTTTCAGGCTCGCTACCAGGTATTCGTCGATGTCGCCGTCGAGCACCTTGTCGCAGTCGCTGCGTTCGATGTTAGTGCGCAAATCCTTGATTCGCGACGCATCCAGAACGTAGGAGCGAATCTGGTGACCCCAGCCGATATCCGACTTGGTGTCTTCCAGGGCTTGCGAGGCAGCGTTGCGTTTCTGCACTTCCTGCTCGTACAAGCGCGCCCGCAGCATTTTCATGGCGGTGTCTTTGTTCGCGTGCTGGGAACGTTCGTTCTGGCAACTGACCACGGTGTTGGACGGTACGTGGGTGATACGTACCGCCGAGTCGGTGGTGTTTACGTGCTGACCACCGGCACCGGAGGAGCGATAGGTATCAATGCGCAGGTCCGACGGATTGATGTCGATTTCGATGTTGTCATCGATTTCCGGCGAAACGAAAACGGCCGAGAACGAGGTGTGGCGACGGTTGCCGGAATCGAAAGGACTCTTGCGCACGAGGCGGTGCACGCCGATTTCGGTCCGCAGCCAGCCAAAGGCGTATTCGCCCTTGATATGCACGGTGGCGCCCTTGATCCCGGCGACTTCACCGGCGGACAGTTCCATGATGGTCGCGTCGAAACCGCGTTTGTCAGCCCAGCGCAGGTACATGCGCAACAGGATGTTGGCCCAGTCCTGGGCCTCGGTGCCACCCGAACCGGCCTGGATGTCCAGGTAGGCGTTGTTGGCATCCATCTCACCGCTGAACATGCGGCGGAATTCGAGTTTTTCCAGGGACTCGCGCAGGCGCTCGACTTCGGCGGCGACGTCATCGACGGCAGCCTGGTCTTCTTCCTCGGCGGACATCAGCAGCAGGTCCTTGGCATCAGCCAGGCCCGAGTGCATCTCGTCGAGGGTTTCTACGATCTGCGCCAGCAGGGAGCGCTCGCGCCCCAGTTCCTGGGCGTAGGCAGGGTTGTTCCAGACACTCGGATCTTCAAGCTCGCGATTGACTTCGGTCAGGCGCTCATGCTTTTGATCGTAGTCAAAGATACCCCCGAATAGTTTCGGAGCGCTCGGACAGGTCCTTGATGCTGTTAAGGATCGGGTTGATTTCCATGGCGGGCAGCACTCGTTGGCGAACTTTTGAAAGCCGGCGAGTATACCGTAATCAGGCTGTCGCGGCAGCCCGCCTGGCGGCTTTAGGGGTGAATGATTTGCCCTGTTGCCACACTGGAACCACATTGGTGCGCTACGAGATGCCCACCTGATTGCGCCCATTGTGCTTGGCCTGGTACAGCCCCTTGTCCGCCGCCAGGATCAATTGCCGGCAGTCGCTGCCGTGCTCCGGCGTGATGGTTGACAGGCCGATGCTGATGGTCAGGCTTGAGCCTTCGGCCGGCGCAATGTGTGGAATCTTCAGGGCCGCGACGGTCTGGCGCAGTTTTTCCGCAACCAGTCGGGCGCCACCGGGCGATGTGTTGGGCAGCACCAGCGCGAACTCCTCGCCACCGTAGCGGGCCGGCAGGTCGGACGGCCGGGAGCTTGCATCGCGGATCGCCAGGGCGACTTTGCGCAGGGCTTCATCGCCTTCCAGGTGACCAAAGCTGTCGTTGTAGGACTTGAAATAGTCGACGTCGATCATCAGTAACGACAACTGGGTCTGGTCTCGCACCGACCTTCTCCACTCCAGCTCCAGGTATTCATCAAAATGCCGGCGATTGGACAGCCCGGTCAGGCCATCGGAGTTCATCAGGCGTTGCAGCACCAAATTGGTGTCGAGCAACTGCTGCTGGCTCACGCGCAGGGCCCGATACGCCGCGTCCCGTTGCAGCAGGGTCATGTAAGAGCGCGAGTGATAGCGAATACGCGCCACCAGTTCGATGTTGTCAGGCAGTTTGACCAGGTAATCGTTGGCCCCGGCCGCAAATGCCGCGCTCTTGATCAGCGGGTCTTCCTTGGTCGACAGGACAATGATCGGTATGTCCTTGGTTGCCGGGTGGTTGCGGTATTCGCGCACCAGGCTCAGGCCATCGAGACCGGGCATCACCAGGTCTTGAAGGATTACCGTCGGCTTGATGCGAATCGCCTGGGCAATGGCCTGGTGCGGGTCGGCACAGAAGTGAAAATCGATGTTTTCTTCGTGCGACAAGCCGCGCCGCACTGCCTCGCCAATCATCGCCTGATCATCCACCAGCAACACCATGGCGGCGTTTTCATCGGTCTTGAAGTCGTCGAGCTGTAAATCATTCATGTGCTATCACCTGAGTACTGCCTGGGCCAGGATTGCTGATAGAGGTATTCATTTGGCGAAAATCTCCAGCAATCGGGGCGCTATCTTTTCCAGCGAACGAATTTCCACTGCCGCGTCGATGGCCGCAGCCGCCTTGGGCATGCCGTACACCGCACTGCTTTGCTGGTCCTGCGCGATCGTCAGGTAGCCCTGTTGACGCATGATTTTAAGCCCCTGCGCGCCATCGCGCCCCATGCCCGTGAGCAAAACCCCGACGGCATCGCCGTTCCAGTAGCTGGCCACGCTCTCGAAAAACACATCGATAGAGGGCCGATAGATCTCGTTGACCGGTTCGGCTGTATACGCCAACGTGCCGTTTCTCAACAAGCGAATATGATGGTTGGTGCCGGCCAGCAGCACCGTGCCGGTTTGCGGTGCCTCGCCTTCCTGGGCCAGGCGTACGTTGAGGCCGCTGGCACTGCTGAGCCATTGCGCCATGCCAGCGGCGAACACTTGGTCGACATGCTGCACCAGCACGATAGCCGCCGGAAAATCCCGCGGCAGGCCCTTTAGCAGCACTTCCAGCGCAGCGGGCCCACCAGCGGAAGAGCCAATGGCGATCAGCCGCTGGCGCGAGCCGGAAGTGCGCAGCGGGCTGGTGGCCGGGCGCTCGCGTTTGCCCTTGTCGCCAATCAGCCAGCCGATGTTCATGATCTTGCGCAGCAACGGCGCTGCCGCCTCCTGGGCGTTGCCGGCCCCGAGCGCCGGGGTGTCGACAACGTCAAGCGCGCCGTGGCCCATGGCCTCGAACACCCGATGCACATTCTGCTGGCGGTCGACAGTGACGATTACAATGGCGCAGGGGGTCTCGGCCATGATCCGGCGAGTGGCCTCGACGCCATCCATTACCGGCATGATCAGGTCCATCAGGATCAGGTCCGGCGTCTGCTCGGCACAGCGTTGCACTGCCTCGGCACCATTGCTGGCAGTCCAGATCACCTGGTGTGCTGGATCGAAAGCCACAGCGCGGCGTAGGGCCTCCACCGCCATGGGCATGTCGTTGACGATTGCGATTTTCATGCCCGTGCTCCTCCGATGAGCTCAACCACTGCATCAAGCAGGGCATCGTCATGAAAACTGGCCTTGGCGAGATAATAGTCGGCTCCAGCGTCCAATCCACGACGGCGATCCTCATCGCGATCTTTATAGGAGACCACCATTACCGGCAGTGATTGCAGGCGGTTGTCGCGCCGCAACAACGACACCAGTTCGATGCCGTCCATGCGCGGCATGTCTATGTCGGTAATCAGCAGATCAAAATCCTCCGAACGCAGGGCATTCCAGCCATCCATGCCATCGACCGCGACGGCCACGTCGTAGCCGCGATTGAGCAACAACTTGCGCTGCAATTCACGCACGGTCAGGGAGTCGTCGACCACCAGGATGCGCTTGCGAGCGGCCTCGACGACCTGATTACCCTGGCGCGCAATACGCTCCAGACGCCCCGTATTAAGCAGTTTGTCCACGGATCGCAGCATATCTTCGACGTCGACGATCAGCACCACCGAACCGTCGTCGAGAAGGGCACCGGCGGAGATATCCTGCACTTTGCCCAGGCGTTCATCCAGCGGTAGTACCACCAGGGTTCGCTCGCCAATGAACCGTTCGACGGCTACCCCGTAAATCGCCTCGCGCTCACGGATCACCACGACCTTGAGCGACTCCTGACTGCCCTGGCTAGCCGGGCGCTGCAACAGCTGGCTGGCCGCTACCAGGCCTACGTGCCGGCCTTCGTACCAGAAGTGCTGGCGACCCTCGACCTGCACGATGTCGGCAGGCTCGAGGTCGCACATGCGTTCGATGTGCGCCAGCGGAAAGGCATACGCCTCGTCACCGACTTCCACCACCAGGCTGCGCACCACCGACAGCGTCAGGGGAACTTCAAGATGGAAGCGACTGCCCTCGCCCGCCGTTTGCTCAAGCTCCACTGCGCCGCGCAACTGGCGAACCATGTGCTGCACCGCGTCCAGGCCGACACCGCGACCAGAGACCTCGGTCACCTTGTCGCGCAGGCTGAAGCCCGGCAGGAACAGAAAGGTCAGCAGCTCCTCTTCGCTCAACTGCGCGGCAGTTTCGGCCGGGGACAGCTGGCGCTCCATGATGCTGCGCCGGACTTTCTCCAGATCGACGCCATTACCGTCGTCGCTCAGTTCAAGCACCAGCAGCCCGGCCTGATGGGAGGCGCGCAAGCGGATCAGGCCTTCAGCGGGTTTGCCCGCCAGCAGGCGCTGCTCGGGGGACTCGATGCCGTGGTCTACGGCGTTGCGCAGCAGATGCGTCAGCGGCGCTTCGAGTTTTTCCAGGACATCACGGTCGACCTGGGTCTTTTCCCCTTCGATTTCCAGGCGCACCTGTTTGCCTAGGCTGCGGCCAAGGTCACGGACCATCCGCACCTGTCCGGTCAGCACATCAGCGAACGGGCGCATGCGACAGGCCAACGCCGTGTCGTACAAGACCTGGGCGCGCAGGCTGGCTTGCCAGGCAAACTCGTCGAGTTCGGCGTTTTTCTCCACCAGTAGCAACTGGGATTCCGCCAGGAGCCGGCGAGCATCGTCGAGGGCTTCCTGGGCCTCCAGGCTCAAGGCTTGATCCTTGAGGTGCACATTGAGGTTTTCCAACGCACGCAATCCGTTGCCCTGCATGCGCTTGAGGCGTTGCATGGTGGCCAGGTGCGGTTTGAGGCGCAGCGTCTCGACCAGGGACTTGCTCGACAGGTCCAGAAGGCTGTTCAAGCGTTCAGCCGTAACCCGCAGGACCCGCTCGCCATTCTCGGTGTTGCGACGGTTTTTCACCCCTGGCTCGGCGGGAGCAACAGGTGATGGCTCCATCACCGGGACCGGCGACTCGATCATCGGCGGCAGCGCTTCGGGTTCCGGAGCGGCCATGAACGGTGCAATAGGCGTGCTGATAGGAGGAGCCGGCGCCATCGGGTCGAGCAACAGCCCCATCAGCGCTACGTACGCTTCAATGTCCGCAGTGCCTGGCGCACTATCGGGCGTGGCGATGCGCATCAACAGGTCAGTGCCTTGCAGCAAGGCGTCGATGTGCTCGGGGCGCAGGTACAGGCGGCTTTCCTGAGCACTGACCAGGCAGTCTTCCATCACATGCGCCACGCTGACCCCTGCATCGACGCCGACTATCCGCGCGGCGCCCTTGAGCGAGTGGGCGGCGCGCATGCACGACTCCAGGTGATCGACCTGGGTCGGGTCACGCTCAAGTGCCAGCAGACCGGCGCTCAGCACCTGGGTCTGGGTCTCGGCTTCCAGGCTGAACAGTTCCAGCAACGAAGCGTCGCGCATCTGTTCGGGGGTCATGTAAGGCTCCGGGTCACAGCGGCCAGCAATTGCTCTTCATCCAGCCAACGCAGGCTGCGCCCCTTGAATTGCAAGACACCATGGGTGTATTTGCTGCTGGCTTGGGTGCCGGAGCGGGACGCCGCTTCCAGAACCCGCTCGGCGATGGCGTGAATTCCGTCCACTTCGTCCACCGGCACCACCACCGGGCCGCCCTGCGCGGAGATGATCAGCATGCGCGGCATGATTCGCGCGCTGGAAGCCACGCCATCCGCAGCGTCGAGCCCCAGCAACTCCACCAGTGACAGGCACGCCACCAGCGCGCCGCGCACATTCGCCACGCCAAGCAAGGCCCGGGAACGCTGATGCGGCAACGAGTGAATCGGCTGCAACGATGCGACTTCCACCAGGGAGCGGGTGGCCAGCCCCAGCCATTCTTCGCCGAGGCGAAACACCAGCAGCGAACGGGTTTTCACGTCGTTCTCGACGATGCTGGAAACCTGTGCACGATCTTCATGCTGCAGCGCGTAGCGGTCGAGCAAGCCCGTGGCAGCAGCGGAATATACCGCGCAATTGCGGCAGTGAATGTGCTCGCTCAGTAGCGGGCAGGACCTGTCGCCGTGGACACCCATGCGGTTCCAGCAGTCGTCGATGGCCTGGGCATCTTCATGAGTGACGCTCAAGGTGTCGGAGGCTTTCATCGTTTACGCTCACTGTCAGCGGCGCGCTCGCTGCGAGCAGCGCGATCTTGCAATCGTCTGGCTCCCGCCGTATCGCCCTGGGATTGCAGCAAGGCTGCCAGGTGCATCAACGCGTCGGAATGTTGCGGTTCAAGGTACAACGCCTTGCGATAGAAACCCTGGGCTTCGAGGGCGCTACCGGCAAGGTCACTGAGCAGGCCCAACCAGTAGAACACCTGGGCCACCGGTTCGTGGCTGCGCAAATAGCTGTCACACGCGGCGCGCGCCTCGGCGCTCTTGCCCTCGTTGGCCAGGGCGGCGATGTTCGCCAACAAGGCGGCAGCGTCCGACGCAGGTACCGTTACCGCAACGGGTAACGTGGCTGCGATTGCAAAGGGCCGCGGGC
>NZ_JAKNRW010000039.1 GCF_023072615.1 Pseudomonas violetae | reverse complement strand
AGGCCCAGACGCTTGGCCGCGGCCAGGTCGACGTGGTTGTAGCCGGCCGAGCGCAGCGCGATCAGGCGCGTGCCTCCCGCAGCGAGGCGTTCGAGTACGGGGGCGCTGAGGTCATCATTGATGAAAGCGCAAACCACCTCGTGGTCTTCAGCCAGGGCCACTGTATCGATGCTCAGGCGCGCGGGTTGAAACTGCAGTTCGAGGTCGGCGGGGAGCTCGGCGGCGAGAAAACTGTCGCGGTCGTAGGTCTGGCTGCTGAATAAAAGGGTGCGCATCGGATCCTCCGGTTGATCAGCGTTCGGTCAGGCGTTGATGCGGGCCTGTGCCGCCAGGCGATTGATCGCCCGGTCGAGCTCCTCGAGGGCACTGTAGGCGCGCGGGTCTTGCTGCTTGAGCAGGGTTTCGCTGCGCTGGCAGGCGGCACGCAATTGCGGCACGCCACAGTAGCGGGTCGCGCCATGCAACCGGTGGACTCGCTCGATCAGCGCGTTGTGGTCGTCGATGTCCCGGGCAAAACGAATGGCTTCGCGGTCGGCTTCCAGGGACGCCAGCAGCATGGCCAGCATATCTGCCGCCAGGTCCGCCTTGCCGGCAGCCAGGCGCAGGCCTTCTTCGTGATCGAGCACCTGCAGTTCCGGCGCGCCAGCGTGCCGATCGCCAGAGCGTTCCGGACCTTGATTGCGCAGGGCCAGGCCACTCCACTTCAACACCACCTGGGCCAATTGCCGTTCGCTGATCGGCTTGGTCAGGTAGTCATCCATGCCGCTTTGCAGCAGCGCGCGTTTCTCGTTGGCCATGGCATGGGCGGTCAGTGCGACGATCGGCAATGGCGTGCAGTGCCGTTCACTCTCCCATTGACGAATCGCCTCGGTGCTCTGGCGCCCGTCCATCCCGGGCATTTGCACATCCATCAACACTAGGTCGAAGGTCTCGTTCTGCACCGCCTTGATCGCAGCAAAGCCGCTTTCCACGGCGAGCACTTTGGCACCCATGTCTTCGAGCAGGGTTTGGACCAACAGCAAATTGGCCGGGTTGTCGTCGACGCACAGCACTTTAGGTGCGCGGCTGGACAATGGCTCGCCCGGTTCGTTGCGAGTCTGGCGCGGGTTGACCAGGTCGGACAAGGCCCTGCGCAGCTTGCGGGTGCAGGCCGGTTTGGCCTGGAGCTGACTGTGGGGGTTGGGAACGGACAGGTGGAACAGTGTCTGTTCGGTCGTCGGGCACAGCACCAGCACTTTGCAGCCCAGGTGTTCGAGGTCCCAGATGTGCTGGTTGAGGCGTTCGGGCGGCATGTCTTTGCTGGTAATGCCCAGCACGGCCAGCTCGATCGCCTGCTCGGTCTGGTGCACCCCGGTCACGCCATTGGTCAGGCTTTCCAGAGTGTTGAATGGCGTCACCGCGAGGCCGCAGTCTTCGAGTTGGTGCTGCAGGGCCTGGCGCGCCAGTTCATGGTTCTCCAGTACTGCAACGCGGCGCCCCAGCAGCGGCGGGCTGGGCAGGTCCTCGGCGTCGTCGCGGGTCTTGGGCAGGCTCAGGCTGATCCAGAATTCCGAGCCTTCGCCCGGGGTGCTGTCGACGCCGATCTCGCCGCCCATCTGCTCAATCAGGCGCTTGGAAATCACCAGGCCCAGGCCGGTCCCGCCAGGTTGCCGCGACAGCGAGTTATCCGCCTGGCTGAAGGCCTGAAACAAGGCGCGCACATCCTGGCTCGACAGGCCGATTCCGGTGTCCTGAATACTGATGCGCAACTGCACGCTGTCTTCCTGCTCGTCTTCCAGCATGGCGCGAGCGACGATCGTACCTTCGCGGGTGAACTTGATCGCATTGCTCACCAGATTGGTGAGGATCTGCTTGAGTCGCAGCGGGTCGCCTACCAGCGACAACGGCGTGTCGCGGTAAACCAGGCTGACCAACTCCAGCTGTTTGGCGTGGGCGGCGGGGGCGAGGATGGTCAGGGTGTCTTGCAACAGATCGCGCAGGTTGAACGGAATATGGTCGAGCACCAGTTTGCCCGCCTCGATCTTCGAGAAGTCGAGAATCTCGTTGATGATGCCCAGCAGGCTGTCGGCAGACTTTTCGATGGTGCCCAGGTAGTCGAGTTGACGCGGGGTCAGTTCGCTTTTTTGCAGCAGGTGGGTGAAACCCAGGATGCCATTGAGCGGGGTGCGGATTTCATGGCTCATGTTGGCCAGGAACTCGGACTTGATCCGGCTCGCTTCCAGGGCTTCCTTGCGCGCCAGATCCAGCTCGATGTTCTGGATCTCGATGGTTTCCAGGTTCTGGCGCACGTCTTCGGTGGCCTGGTCGACGCTGTGCTGGAGTTCTTCCTGGGCGTTCTGCAGGGTCCCGGCCATGCGATTAATGCCCGACGCCAGTTCGTCCAGCTCCTGGCTGCCAAGGGGGGGCAAGCGGGTTTCCAGGTGCCCGTCCTTGAGTTGCGCGACGGCCTGCTTAATCTGGCCGATAGGACGGTTGATGGTGTGGCCCATGCGCAAGGCCAGCAGCGCCGCGCTGCCGAGGCCCGCGCTGATCAGCAGCAGGCTGGCGAACAGGCTGCGATAACCACGCAGTAGCATGCCATTGTGGGACAGCTCGAGTTCGACCCAGCCGAGCAGGCGATCAGCCTCTTCGGGGATCAGGTCGCCCGCCAGGTTTCGATGTTTTCCGAATACCGGCAGCAGGTAGCGCGTTGCGTCATTGCCGCTGCGTCGCAGCAGTTGCGAACCGTCGCCCAGGGGCGCCTGATTGAGCATGGTGGGGCCGGCGTGAGCCAGCGGCGTGCGGTCGGCGGCGAGAAAGGTGACCGCGCGAACGTCCTGCTGCTCCAGCGACTGGGTGGCGATGCGTTCAAGCAGTTCGTTGTTATGGTGACCCATGGCGGGGGCGACCAGTGGCGCCAGTTGTTCGGCGATCATTTCCCCGCGCTGCATCAGCTGAGTTTGCAGGTCGGACTGCTGCATCCAGGTAAAGTAGCCGCCCAGCAGCAGCGTCATCAGGCTGGTCGGCAGCAGTGTCAGCAGCAATACGCGGCCTTTTATTCCCAGTTTTTTGAGCACGCATTTCTCCTGCATCCAGCGATTTAATGACCTGCGCTTACGTCCGGTACGCGCCACCTGCGCAGTGTAGCGATTTGCTCGCGGCCAATCCCCGTAAAATTGTGCCGGTCATTCGTCGGCCCATTCAGCCTATTCAGGTCCGGAGCGAACCTTGGGTTGCCCTCGGCGAAGCGATCTTGAATAATCTATCAACTGAGAATTATTTGCAGATACTCATGACTCCCATCGCTAGCGAACATCCGCGCATCCTCTCCATTGAAGACGACCTCGTTCTCGGTGCCTATGTGCACGAACATCTTGGACGCAACGGCTTCCAGGTGACCTGGTGCCAAAATGGCCAGGAGGGACTGGACCTGGCGCGCGAGCAACGCTTCGACGTGGTGCTGATGGACATTCTGCTGCCGGGCCTGAATGGGCTCAAGGCGCTGACCCAGTTGCGCGAGAGCCATTCGACCCCGGTGCTGCTGATGTCGGCGCTCGGGGCAGAAGCTGATCGCATCAGCGGCTTTCGCCTGGGGGCTGATGATTACCTGCCCAAACCGTTCAGCATGGCGGAGTTGCGGGTGCGGATCGAAGCGATATTGCGACGGGTGGCACTCGACCGTCGGCCGGCCCCGGTTGCCACTGCGCCCCTGGGAGACTGCCTGCGCTTTGACGATGGCTGTTGTGATGTCTTCTCCCGGGATCGGGCAGCGGGCCTGACCCGCAGCGAGTACCGCCTGCTGGAAACCCTGAACCGCAACGGCGACGAGGTATTGAGCAAGGCCTTCCTTTATCAGCAAGTCCTGCAACGCGGCTACGCAGCCCATGACCGCAGCCTGGACATGCACATCAGCCAGATTCGCCGCAAGCTCAAGGCCATCGACTACCTGGAACGCGAAGTGCGTACGGTCTGGGGCAAAGGCTACGTATTGAGTGCCGCTGATGAAGTGTTCTGACCTGCCGGGGCGGCATTCGCTGTTCTGGAAGCTGGCCTTCCTGCTGGTAGCGTTCTGCCTGCTGATGATCTGGCTGAGCTGGTCTTGGGGCCGCTACATGGAAGAGCGCAATCAGTTTCTCTCCGATGAAGCCCGGGGCACCTTGTCGCGCTACGCCGCCGAGGCCGAGCGCGCCTGGCAGCAGGACCAGCAGTCCGGCGTCGACAGCTGGCTGCAGGGCATGCGCCAGCGTGAGGCGGGCTGGGTCGGCGTCATCAGTGGCGACCTGCAGTCATTGAGCAGCCAGGAGCTGACAGACAAGGAGGTCCAGCACCTGACCTTTCTGCGCGGCCTCGACTGGCCCATCCACAAGAAAGGCCTGCCGTGGCTGCGAGTGCCCTTTCCTGGCGACTCGTCCGCCGGCAGCCTGGTGATCGAGCTGCCCCAGCGTTTTGTGCCCGGGCAATATCGGCTGTTCTGGCGCATCATCACCAATGGCCTGATTCCCGGGCTCTTCACCCTGCTGCTGTGCGTCGGGCTGTATCGCCTGCTGGTCGTGCCGCTGAACAATCTGCGTGAACAGGCCAACGCCTGGCGGGCCGACCAACTGGGCGTGCGCCTGTCGAGCCGCACCACCAACCGCCAGGATGAACTGGGTGAGCTGGGTCGCGCGTTCGATCACATGTCCGAACGGTTGCAGGGCACCGTGGCCCTGCAACAACAGCTGCTGCGCGATCTGTCCCACGAATTGCGAACGCCGCTGAGCCGCCTGCGGGTAGCCAGCGACAGCGAGCAGGACCTGGCGCAATTGCGCGAGCGCATCGGTCGGGAAGTCGATGGCATGCAGCGGCTGGTCGAGGACACCCTGCAACTGGCCTGGCTCGACACCGAGCGCGGGCCGTTGCCCGGTGAAGCGATCCAGATTCAGGCGCTGTGGGAGATGCTGACGGAAAACGCCTGTTATGAGAGTGGCTGGCCGAGCGGGCAGTTGGTCTGCACCGTGGATGCCTCATGCTGGGTGCGCGGCAATCTCAACACCCTGGCCCAGGCGATGGAAAATGTCCTGCGCAATGCCATTCGCCATTCGCCCCAGGGCGGGGTAGTGACCCTGGGAGGCCGGCGTGACGGCAACTTCTGGCATCTGTGGCTGGAGGATGAGGGGGGCGGTGTGGCTGAAGCTGATCTGGAGCGGATCTTCTCGCCGTTCACCCGGCTCGACGGCTCGCGCCCGGGCGACGGTGGATTCGGCCTGGGCCTGAGCATTGCGCGCAATGCGGTGCAGCGCCAGGGTGGGAGTATCCGGGCGCAGAATACCGGGACTGGTTTGCGCCTGAATATGCGGTTGGTGGCTCATGGAGGCGGTGTCAGCGCAGCCGTCTTCGCGAGCAAGCCCGCTCCCACAGGGATTTGTGTCGTCTAGATGATTTGTGGAGGCGAACTGAATAGCGGCCTTATTCCCACAAGCCATAAGCACCGCACTTTGCGTGATATGGCCTTTGCGGGTTTGCCGGTATGATGGGCGCCCCCGCAGTCTGGATTGCGAATACGCCATGACATTGCAGTACCCAACTATCGCCGATTGCGTCGGCAACACCCCGCTGGTTCGTCTGCAGCGCCTGCCTGGCGCCACCAGCAATACCCTTTTGCTCAAGCTTGAAGGGAATAACCCGGCGGGTTCGGTCAAGGATCGTCCTGCGTTGTCGATGATCACCCGCGCAGAATTGCGCGGGCAGATTCAGTCCGGCGATACGCTAATTGAGGCGACTTCGGGTAACACCGGGATTGCGCTGGCGATGGCGGCTGCAATCAAGGGTTACAAGATGATCCTGATCATGCCGGACAACTCCAGTGCCGAACGCAAGGCCGCAATGACCGCCTATGGTGCCGAACTCATTCTGGTAACCCAGGAAGAAGGCATGGAAGGCGCGCGTGATCTCGCCCAGCGTATGGAAGCCGAAGGTCGTGGCAAGGTGCTGGACCAGTTCGCCAACGGTGACAATCCTGAAGCGCACTACACTACAACTGGCCCGGAAATCTGGCGCCAGACCCAAGGTACCATTACCCATTTCGTCAGCTCCATGGGTACGACCGGCACCATCATGGGCGTTTCGCGCTACTTGAAAGAGCAGAGCGAGAGTGTGCAGATCGTCGGCCTGCAACCCATGGAAGGCTCGGCCATTCCGGGCATCCGCCGCTGGCCGCAGGAATACCTGCCAAAAATCTACCAGGCCGATCGCGTGGACCGCATCGTCGACATGGCGCAAGCCGAAGCCGAGGACGTGACCCGTCGTCTGGCTCGTGAAGAAGGTGTCTTCTGCGGCGTGTCCTCAGGCGGTGCGGTGGCAGCGATGCTGCGCCTGTCCAAGGAGGTTGAAAATGCGGTGATCGTCGCGATCATCTGCGACCGTGGCGACCGTTACCTGTCGACCGGCATTTTCGACGCGGCCAACTGATGGCCAAGCACGAGAGAGGCCTGCGCTTCCAGCCGACTGGCGGCAGCAAGGCACCCCAGATCCCGACCGGCAAGAAACAGCGCCTGACCATCGAGCGCCTGGCGAATGACGGCCGCGGCATCGCTTTTTTCGAAGGTCGCACCTGGTTTGTTCTGGGTGCTTTGGCAGGTGAAGAAGTTGAAGCGAGAGTACTGGGTACTCACGCCAAGGTGGTGGAGGCGCGAACCGAGCGCGTGTTCCAGGCCAGTGAACTGCGCCGTCCGGCACCTTGCCCGCACTTCAGTCGCTGCGGTGGCTGCAGCTTGCAGCATCTGCCCCATGGCGAACAGCTTGCACTGAAACAGCGCATGCTCGCCGAGCAATTATCCAAGGTCGCCGGTGTCGAACCTCAGGAGTGGGCAGCGCCGTTGAGCGGTCCGGAATTCGGTTACCGCCGTCGCGCCCGAGTGGCGGTGCGTTGGGACATGAAAGCGAAGAAACTCGAAGTCGGTTTCCGTGCAGCCGGCAGTCAGGACATCGTTGCAATCAGCGAATGTCCGGTGCTGGTACAGCCCTTGCAGCCGATCATGACGCGTTTGCCGCAAATGCTGGGGCGCTTGAGCAAACCTCAGGCGCTGGGGCATGTGGAACTGTTCAGCGGGTCTTCCCTGGCGGTGTTGCTGCGGCACATGGCGCCATTGTCCGAGACTGACCTGACCATTCTGAAGGAATTCTGCGCTTTCCATGACGCCCAACTGTGGCTGCAGGGTGAAGGCGAACCGCAACCGGTCGATGCCGATCAGTCCCTGGGGTATCGGTTGGAGCGCTGGGATCTGGACCTGGCCTACCGGCCCGGCGATTTCGTCCAGGTCAATGCCGGCGTCAATGAGGCCATGGTCGCCCAGGCGCTGGATTGGCTGAACCCGCAGCCGGATGATCGGGTACTGGATCTGTTCTGTGGCTTGGGTAACTTTGCCCTGCCATTGGCCAAGGTCGTACGCGAAGTGGTGGCGGTGGAGGGCGTGCAGGCCATGGTCGAGCGTGCAGCCGCCAACGCAGCTTGTAATAATCTGCATAACACTCATTTTTTTCAGGCCGATTTATCCCAGCCTTTGACCGATGCCGAGTGGGCAGCCGAAGGCTTTTGTGCGGTACTCTTGGACCCACCGCGTGACGGTGCCTATGAGGTCGTGCGCAAGCTCAAGGCGCTGGGCGCCGAGCGATTGGTGTATGTGTCGTGCAACCCGGCAACCCTGGCGCGCGACACGGTCGAATTGATCAAGCAGGGCTACCGGTTAAAACGTGCCGGGATTCTCGATATGTTTCCTCAGACGGCACATGTCGAGGCCATGGCGTTATTTGAAGCGAGCCAGGACGGCTCGCCTGGTCCGACTGACCCGCCCGCACAGCGCTCGAATTAGCCCCACGAGCGCCTCCGGCAATAAAGGTCAGCGATTTGACGCATTGAATCTGCGTCGTAGGGAAGGTAAGCAAGATGGTACAGGTGAGAGCACACCAGCCGATCAACACCGACGGCAGTATCAATCTCGAGGCTTGGCTCGATCATGCGGTCAGTGTCGATCTGGCACTGGATCGCGAAGCCTTGAAGGAGGCGTGCGAGTTCGCCCGCACCTCTGAACAACAGGCCAATGCGGCAAAGAACCTGTGGTCCGAAGGGACTTCGAGTTTCCGCACCGGCCTTGAGATCGCCGAGATTCTCGCCGACCTCAAGCTCGATCAGGATTCGCTGGTGGCGGCGATCCTGTACCGCGGCGTGCGCGAAGGCCAGATCGAGCTGCCGGCGGTCAGCCAGCGCTTCGGTCCGGTGGTCGCCAAACTGATCGACGGCGTGCTGCGCATGGCGGCGATCAGCGCCAGCCTAAGCCCGCGTCAGTCCCTGGTGTTGGGCACTCAGGGCCAGGTTGAAAACCTGCGCAAAATGTTGGTGGCGATGGTTGACGACGTCCGTGTGGCGCTGATCAAGCTGGCCGAACGCACCTGCGCGATCCGTGCGGTGAAAACAGCCGACGACGAGAAGCGCAACCGGGTCGCCCGCGAGGTGTTCGACATCTACGCGCCGTTGGCTCACCGTCTGGGCATCGGCCATATCAAGTGGGAGCTGGAGGACTTGTCCTTCCGTTACCTGGAGCCGGATCAATACAAGCAGATCGCCAAGTTGCTGCACGAGCGCCGGCTGGATCGCGAGCGGTTCATTGCCGATGTGATGAGCCAACTGAAGGTCGAGCTGCAGGCGACGGGTGTCGATGCCGACATCAGCGGCCGGGCCAAACACATCTATTCGATCTGGCGCAAAATGCAGCGCAAAGGCCTGGAGTTCAGCCAGATCTACGACGTGCGTGCGGTTCGAGTGCTGGTGCCGGAAATGCGCGACTGCTACACCGCGCTGGGCATCGTCCACACCCTGTGGCGGCACATCCCGAAAGAGTTCGACGACTACATCGCCAACCCCAAGGAGAACGGCTACCGCTCGCTGCACACCGCAGTGATCGGTCCCGAGGGCAAGGTGCTGGAAGTGCAGATCCGCACTCATGCCATGCACGAGGAAGCCGAGCTGGGGGTTTGCGCCCACTGGCGCTACAAGGGCACCGACGTCAAGTCCGGCTCCAACCACTACGAAGAGAAAATCTCCTGGCTGCGTCAGGTGCTCGAATGGCATGAAGAGCTGGGTGACATTGGCGGGCTCGCGGAACAGCTGCGCGTCGATATCGAACCGGATCGGGTCTACATCTTTACCCCCGACGGTCACGCCATCGACTTGCCCAAGGGCGCGACGCCGCTGGACTTCGCATATCGGGTTCACACCGAGATCGGCCACAACTGCCGTGGTGCCAAGATCAACGGGCGCATCGTGCCGCTCAACTACAGCCTGCAGACCGGCGAACAGGTCGAGATCATCACCAGCAAGCACGGCACGCCGAGCCGCGACTGGCTGAACCCGAACCTGGGTTACGTGACCACCTCGCGGGCTCGGGCGAAAATCGTTCACTGGTTCAAATTGCAGGCCCGCGACCAGAACGTTGCGGCCGGCAAGACCTTGCTCGAGCGCGAACTCAATCGTCTCGGTCTGCCAGCGGTGGATTTCGACAAGCTGGCCGACAAGGCCAACATGAAAACCGCCGAGGACATGTACGCCGCCCTCGGTGCTGGCGATCTGCGCCTGGCGCAGTTGGTCAACCTGGCCCAGCAGTTGGTCGAGCCGGAGCGCGGCAATGAGCAACTGGAGCTGATTCCACGCAAAGCCACTGGTTACAAGCCAGGCAAGCGTGGCGACATCCAGATCCAGGGCGTCGGCAACCTCATGACCCAGATGGCCGGATGCTGCCAGCCGTTGCCGGGCGATGCCATTGTCGGTTACATCACCCAGGGCCGCGGTGTGAGCATTCACCGCCAGGATTGTGCCTCGGTGCTGCAACTGAGCGGGCGCGAGCCTGAGCGTATCATCCAGGTCAGCTGGGGCCCGGTGCCGGTGCTTACCTATCCGGTGGATATTATCATTCGTGCCTACGACCGTTCCGGTTTGCTGCGTGACGTGTCCCAGGTGCTGCTCAACGAGCGGATCAACGTGCTGGCGGTCAACACCCGCTCGAACAAGGAGGACAACACGGCGCTGATGTCCCTGACCATCGAGATTCCGGGGCTGGATGCATTGGGTCGGTTGCTGGGGCGGATTTCCCAGTTGCCGAACATCATCGAAACCCGGCGTAACCGTACGCCCTGACATGGGGACTTGACTCTTTACTGTGGGAGCGAGCTTGCTCGCGATGGACGTCAACGATAACGCGTGCTGTCTGGATGAACACGTCGCTCTCAGGTTCCTCGCGAGCAAGCTCGCTCCTACAAAGAGCGGATAGAGATTGATTGATGTATTCACTTGAAGATTTGCTGCACCTGATGAACCGTCTGCGTGACCCGCAATTTGGTTGCCCCTGGGACATCAGGCAAACCTATGCCAGCATCGTCCCGCACACCCTCGAAGAAGCCTACGAAGTGGCCGATGCCATCGAGCAGGGTGATTTTGATCACTTGCAGGGTGAGCTGGGAGATTTGCTGTTCCAGGTGGTTTACTACAGCCAGCTGGCACGGGAAGAAGGGCGCTTTGAATTCGCAGGCGTCATCGACAGCATCACCCGCAAGCTGATCCGCCGTCATCCCCACGTGTTTCCTACCGCAGATCTGTATGCGCCGCTGGATGTCCCGCGCTTGAGCGAGGAGCAGGTCAAGCAGCGCTGGGAAGAGATCAAGGCTGAAGAGCGAGCCGAGAAGTCCACGACGCCGCAGCAGCTGTCATTGCTCGATGACGTGCCCGCCGCGTTGCCGGCGCTGTCCCGTTCGGCAAAATTGCAGAAACGCGCAGCCCAGGTCGGTTTCGACTGGCCGGACGCATTACCGGTACTGGACAAGGTTCGCGAAGAACTGGATGAAGTGCTCCAGGCCATGGCCGACAACGATCCTTCTGCGGTAGCCGATGAGGTGGGTGACCTGCTGTTTTCCGTAGTCAATCTGGCGCGTCATCTCAAGGTCGATCCGGAAACCGCGCTGCGCGGTGCCAACGGCAAATTCGAACGACGCTTCCGATTTATCGAACAGGCATTGCGCGACACCCACCGTCCCATGGAAGATTGCACCCTCGAAGAGTTGGACGCCTTGTGGGGCGAAGCCAAACGCCAGGAAAAGAATTTGCCCAACTGCGGTTGAGCAGTTGCCTAAGTGAGTACTAAGCACCATGAGCATTTCCCTTCGCGACCAGTTGCTCAAAGCAGGGCTGGTCAACCAGAAGCAGGCCAAACAGGTCGGCAAAGAAAAGCAGAAGCAGCAACGCCTGGCCCATAAAGGCCAGATCGAACTGGACGACTCGCAGCAACGGGCGGCTCAGGAAGCCAAGGCCGAAAAGGTCAAGCGCGACCAGGAGCTGAATCGCCTGCAGCAGGAAAAAGCCGAAGCCAAGGCGCGTGCCGCCCAGGTCAAGCAACTGATCGAAGCCTCGCGCCTGCCGAAGTTGACGACCGAGGACTACTACAATTTCGTCGACGACAAGAAGGTCAAGCGGCTGTGCGTCAACACCCTGATGCGCAACAAACTCAGCAACGGCTCATTGGCCATCGTGCACCATGCCGGCGGCTACGAGGTGATTCCCCGTGAAGCGGCCCTGAAGATCCAGGAGCGCGATCCGCAGCGTATCGTGCAGATGAACGTGCAGACCGAAGAAGCGGCGGCTGAAGACGATCCGTACGCGGCCTATCAAATTCCTGATGATCTGATGTGGTAATTCAATAAGTTAAGTAACTGACGCTACACATGCGTTATTACATCAAGTCGAAAATGTAGTTGAGCTCGGGCAAGTGTATAAGTACGCTTTCTCGGGCTCTTCTTGTTTTGCGACTAATAAAATATTTCGATTGTGCCGAAGTCTTGTCTTTTTCAAGTGTGAATTGATTGAGTTGTTTTATTTTTCGTCAGAAGGAGATGAATAACATAATATAATTAGGTGAGGTATTTGATGTTGATAGCTATCGCTTCTTTGCAACAACCCACGTTCCATTCCGAATTTTCCTGGCCGCGTAAGCCCGGTCAGTCCATGACCGACTATGTGAGCCAGGAGCTCAGCCGGCGAATGCAGTTCGTCAGTGATCGCCTCGATACTGCCGCTCAGGCGGCTCAGGAGCTTTATCCAGACCGCACCTGCCTGTTCTTCACGCTGCCCGAGTTCTTCTGGAACCTGCCCTGGGACAGCGTACGCAATGAAGAAGAACTTCTGGAGTTCGGCTGGGCGTGCATGGACCGGATGCCTGAATGCATGGAGCTTTTGATGAGTTGGGCGCGTGTGGAAACACACGGGAAAATAATACTGCTGGCGGGCAGTTGTGCCACTTTGATAAAAGTCGGAGAGGGGCAGGGCGCGTACTTTGATGTGGTCAACTATTTGCTGTCAGTCAATAATTTCAACTTTCGCAATGATGGTCTTCCGGAGTTGTCGATGTGGCCTAAGCGCCACGTGTCGGGCATTGATTTTGGCGAACATGCCAGCAGTGAAGATGGGTATTGGTTTTTTAAGTTGTCTGAAGATTTGACTATCAAAGTCAAGACGCTCAGCTCTGTAGCAGCAGAGCAGAACGCTGCGGGCAGTTTTAATTCGGCCTTCTCAAATACTCTCATTCCGGGGGTCACGTTCAGCGTGAATCTGTGCCTGGATTACACCGTTGTGCAAGCAGGAGAGCGAGACCAGGAGTTGGAGGCCATCGGCTCGAAGATTGATTTCCTGATTGCCTGCGGCATGTCCTTCCAGGAAGGACCGATCTATCCGCAAAGCGTCCAGTTTGCCGCGAGGAACGACGGGATGGGGGAGGGCAGCTGCGAATTCGCGCGAGTAGAGGCCGGAGCAATCACCCAGGTGCTGCCTGCCGTGACCATTGAAGACACGCTGTACCTGATATCAGTCGAGCTGGACTGAACCCCGGGCCCATGGAGCCGCCTGCCGCAGTGCGGGGCTGGGGCAGGCGTGCTCGGATCAGGCCGGCTCAGCTATCAGGGTATTCGCATGCAATTCCAGTTTTTCCAGTTCGGCCTTGTAGCTCTGGGCGTCGGATTCGGAATGGAACATGCCTACCAACAAGTCCTGCTGGTGTACATCCCAGATCCGGATGCCGGCGGCGACACCTTCATGGGACATGTGTGAATCGTCGCGTTCAGTTACTTTCACAGTCATCTGCTTGCTCCAATTTCAGTTACCTGCACCAAGGCATGTGCAGGTCTCTGTTATATGTTTGGATAGCTGGCTAAGTAAACAGGCTGTTTGAGTAACGGTTTTTTGTAAAAATGGAGAAAGTCCTGCAGCCCTTTAAATCCGCGACATTCGGTCGCAGGGCGTTTGGTTTCATGACAAAAGCTTCATGTTCGAAGAAAGGTTTGGCTTCGCCAGCTCCTACCGGAGAATGGCGGCGCCGAAACCAAAAAAAACGCCCCGAACCAGTCGGGGCGTTTTTTGTGTGGTGCAGCAGAGGTGGGGCGTATTACTTGCCCGTCCAGCGCTTCAGTACCAGCGTGGCATTGGTGCCACCGAAACCGAAGCTGTTGCTCATCACGGTATTGATGGTGGCGTCTTCGCGAGTCTTGGTCAGGATTGGCATGTCTGCCACCTCCGGGTCCAGTTCGTCGATGTTGGCGGAGCCCGCCATGAAGTTACCTTCCATCATCAGCATGCAGTAGATCGCCTCGTGAACGCCGGCGGCGCCCAGGGAGTGACCCGACAGGCTCTTGGTAGAGCTGATGGCCGGAGCCTTGTCGCCGAACACTTCCCGCACACCTTTCATCTCCATGACGTCGCCGACCGGAGTCGAAGTGCCGTGGGTGTTCAGGTAGTCGATCGGGGCGTCAACGGTGGACATAGCCATCTGCATGCAGCGGATGGCGCCTTCGCCGCTTGGGGCGACCATGTCGTAGCCGTCGGAGGTCGCGCCGTAGCCGACGATTTCCGCGTAGATCTTCGCGCCGCGAGCCAGGGCGTGTTCGAGCTCTTCGACCACGACCATGCCGCCACCGCCGGCGATGACAAAACCGTCACGCTTGGCGTCGTAGGCGCGGGAAGCTTTTTCCGGGGTTTCGTTGTACTGGCTGGACAATGCGCCCATAGCGTCGAACAGGAACGACTGGCTCCAGTGCTCTTCTTCACCGCCGCCGGCGAACACGATGTCCTGCTTGCCCATCTGTATCTGTTCCATGGCGGTACCGATGCAGTGAGCACTGGTGGCGCAGGCAGAAGCGATGGAGTAGTTCAGGCCCTTGATCTTGAATGGGGTGGCCAGGCAAGCGGAAACGGTGCTGCTCATGGTCCGCGTTACACGGTATGGGCCGACGCGCTTCACGCCTTTCTCGCGCAGGATGTCCAGCGCTTCCATCTGGTTCAGGGTGGAGGCGCCACCGGAACCGGCGATCAGGCCGGTACGCGGGTTCGAGACTTGCTCATCGGTCAGACCGGAGTCGGCGATGGCGTCTTTCATGGCCAAGTAGGCGTAAGCCGCCGCGTGGCCAACGAAGCGATAGATCTTGCGATCGATCAGTTCTTCGAGGGGCAGGTCAATGGAGCCGGAAACCTGGCTACGCAGACCCATTTCGGCATATTCCGGGTTGAACCGGATGCCAGGGCGACTTGCACGCAGGTTAGCGGAGACGGTCTCTTTGTCATTGCCCAGGCACGAAACGATGCCCAGACCAGTGATAACGACGCGGCGCATGCGGATAACCCTTAGAAGTTGTCAGTGGAGGTAAATACGCCGACCCGGAGGCCTTCGGCGGTGTAGATCTCGCGGCCGTCGACGCTGACCGAACCATCTGCGATGGCCAGGTTCAGCTTGCCTTTGAGCACGCGCTTGATCTGAATGTTATACGTAACTTTCTTCGCGGTCGGCAGGACCTGACCAAAGAACTTCACTTCGCCCGAACCCAGGGCGCGACCGCGGCCTGGCAGGCCTTGCCAGCCAAGGAAGAAGCCGACCAGTTGCCACATGGCGTCAAGGCCCAGGCAGCCTGGCATCACCGGATCACCTTCAAAGTGACAGGCGAAGAACCACAGGTCCGGAGTGATATCCAGCTCGGCGACCAATTCACCTTTGCCGTACTTGCCACCCTCTTCGCTGATGTGGGTGATGCGATCAACCATCAGCATGTTGGGGGCGGGCAGTTGCGCGTTACCAGGGCCGAACAGCTCACCGCGACTGCAGCGCAGCAGGTCTTCCCGAGTAAAGGCGTTTTGTTTGGTCATGCGAGCTCCTCAATAATCCGATGCGGCAGGTGGGGCAAATCTTCCCGGCCGATCGAAGCGTTTAATGCCTCGAGTCAGCAGCCTACTCATAGACTATTGCGTTGTGGTGAAAGTCACAGCACCAAGGACATGAAAGTACACTTGTGCACTGAAATTATTTTTCAAGCCCCTTTTCGGGCCTGTTCGGGTGCCTAAGACTGCCGCACTTTCGCCTTTCACGCCAGTCACAGATGGTCAAAAGGCCTGCACTACTGCACCCAACGTTGCAGAATTTGCTGTAGGTCATTGCGTTTGAAGGGCTTGGCCAGGTAATCGTTCATTCCCGCCGTTAAACAGGCTTCACGATCGCCCTGCAAGGCGTTGGCGGTCAGGGCGATGATCGGCACGTCGCTGCAGCCGGGTAGTTTGCGGATTTCCCGGGTGGCCTCATAGCCGTCCATGACAGGCAGGCGGCAGTCCATCAGGATTGCCTCGAACACCAGGCTTTCGGCATTGCGTACCGCCTGCGCACCATCGACGGCGACGCTTACAGTAAAGCCCAGACTGCGCAACATTGCTTCGATGACGGTCTGATTGACCGGGTTGTCCTCCACCAGCAGCACGTTGCGTCCCATGCCGTCCCCACTGCCGGCGGGCATGCGCGGCGCGGCCACCGGCAGCGTCTGCTTGTACAGCGCCAGGGGAATCTCCAGGGTAAATACCGAGCCCAGGCCTTCTTCGCTCTTGGCGCGCAAGGTGCCGCCCATGCGTTCGGCTAGGGTGCGGGCAATCGGCAGGCCCAGTCCGGTGCCGCCATAGCGCCTGGAGATGGAGCTGTCGGCCTGTTGAAACGCGTTGAACATCAGCTCCAGGCTTTCGGCCGAAATGCCGATACCGCTGTCGCGCACGGTGCAGGTGAACCACAGCAGCTCATGATCCAGCGATTGCCACTGCGGTTCGACGCTGACTCGACCGTGCTCGGTAAATTTCAGCGCATTGCCCACCAGGTTCACCAGGATCTGCCGGATGCGCGTCGGGTCGCCTTGAACCTGCAGCGACTTCATGTCTTCGGGGATCAGCAGCGACAACTCGAGCCCGCGCTGCACTGCGCTGTGCTGGAAGGCCTGGGCGCAACTGTTGATCAGGTCGACGAGATTGAACGGGATGTGCTCAAGCTCCAGCGCGGAACGCTCGATTCGCGAGAAGTCGAGGATGTCATTGATCACCTTGAGGAGGTGTTCAGTGGACTCCGAGGCGAGCGCGGCATACTCGACTTGTTCTTCGGTCATCTCGGTGGTCTCAAGCAACTGCAGCATGCCCAGCACGCCATTCATCGGGGTGCGCAATTCGTGGCTCATCATCGCCAGGAAATCGGATTTGGCGTTGTTGGCCTTTTCCGCCTCTTCGCGGGTCTGGATCAATTGCGCCATCGCCTGGTGCTGTTCGCGGCTGGCCTGTTCGAGGCCGCTTGCGAGGTTGTTGATGTGTTGGGACAGCGCGCCCAG
Source organism: Pseudomonas violetae (assembly GCF_023072615.1). Taxonomy (GTDB): domain Bacteria; phylum Pseudomonadota; class Gammaproteobacteria; order Pseudomonadales; family Pseudomonadaceae; genus Aquipseudomonas; species Aquipseudomonas violetae. The sequence goes on along the minus strand of NZ_JAKNRW010000039.1, from coordinate 30,322 downwards.
CTCGGTATCATCGACAATCGGCAGGGGCGTCTTGTAGTCGCCGTCCTGGATGGCCTTGACCGCGTTGCCAATGTCGCGAATCGGTTGTGACAGGCTGCCCGCCAGGCGCCGGGCGATCAGAAACGTAAACAACAGTGCAAACAAAGCCAGGATCGCGGCCTTGAGCAGGATCTCCTGCTGGCGCTGGTTGAACGCGTCATTCGACAGGCCGACGATTACTCGTCCCAGGTAATCCTCGGTGGGGGCAAACTTGGCGACCCGGCTGTTCTGGAAAAAATCATTGTTGAGCGCGATCCGTTGCAGGCGTACGGGGGCCTGGAACACTTCGACTTGTTGTGAGCGGTTGTGGTTTTCCGAAGGTTGCTCGACATATACCAGAATGCGGTTGGCGCTGTCCTGGACTTCGAGGAAACGCACATTGGGCGTGGCCAAGGTGGCCTTGAGCAAGCCTTCGAGCACCTCATTGTTGCCGGAGATGACGCCATATTCAGCGGCCGGCGCCAGTTGGTTGGCTATCAGCTGGCCGGTGTGATTGAGCTCTTGGCGCAAGTCCTGGATGCGCACGAAGGTAAAGAAGCTGATTAACAGCAGCGTCAGCAACAGGGCAGGGCCGAGGCTGATCATTTGCGTGCGGGTGTTGATGTCCCAACGGCGATGGAAGGTCACGGGCGGCTTACTCCTTCGGCCAACTGTTTTGCGACAGATGCTTCGTCGATCTGTTCAATACCTAATGAACGAGCAACCTGCGGGTTATTCAGGACTTTGAACCGATAGGGATAGTGCGCACGCGGCCAAGTGGTTGGCGAGCGGTCGAGCAACCGGTCGAGAACGGCCAGCCAATCGTTCTGGTCGCTATAAGTGCTGGCAAGGCTGCCGGCCTTGACGAACGCGGCGTTGGGGCCGACCAGCGCCAGTTGCCGTGCGTAGCTGCTAAGCAGCAGGTTTTTTGCGGTCTTGGGGTTGTACAGGTCCGGATCGTCGAGGCCCAGCAATACGTCGCTATTTTTCAACAGGCTTTGCAGGGGGCGGCTGTCGTTGGTGTCATCCCAATGCTTGGCGATGATTTCCATGCGTAGAGGGGCAGCGGCCTGGCGCAGTTCCTTGATGAGGAATTCGCTGTGGCGATCGTACAACACGCCGATCCGTTTCGCTTGGGGTAACAAGATGTGGATCAGGCGCAATTGGCGTTCAAGTGGAGGATCGCTCCACAGCAGGCTCAGGCGCGGGGGCAGGGCGGAGCCCAGGCGCTGTCGGGCTTGCAGGCGGCTGATGCGCAGCACCAGTGTTGGTGGGCCTTGGGCATCCTGCAGGCGCCAGTCGAGGCTCGGCGGGTCGAGCAGGATCAGCCGAGTGTCGCCTGGCAGTTTTCCCGGAGCAGGTAGATTGGCCAGGGGCTCAAAACGGACCCGGTCGCGCGGGCGCCGCTCGCTCAGGGCCGCAGCAAAGGAGCGCATGCGGGGGCTGTCGTCGGCGCCGGTGAGCAGAATGTCGGCGGCGTTTGCCGTCATCAGGTTCAGCATGCCGACAGCCGCCAGGTACACGCTGGCTAACAGGCGGCCAATGGTCGGCGTCTTCCCTGACAAACGGGCTGGCATTCTAAAACTCCAGCTGCGCACTGAAGTACATCACCTGGCGCTGGTCGTACTGATTGTCGATGAAGGTGGTGGGTTGATTGTCCAGGCGCTGCTGCAGCACGCCGGCCAGCTCCAGACTGGCCTTGCCCAAATGGATGCGCTTGGCGATACGTGTGTCGACGCGTTCGAAGCGATAGCCGTTGAGCGCATCCTCGCCGTAGTAGAACAGGGCGCTGTTCCAGCCATACCCCCATTCCCGCAGCCAGCCGGCGGAACCACTGTTGCGCGCAGTTTGCATTTCATCTTCCGGATTGCTCGCGTGAGCATCGACGTAGGCATAGGTCAAGCGCAGGCGGTCGGCGCGGTTGATGCTCCAGTCCAGCTGGGTTTCGGCCCCGGTAAAGCGCGCCTTGTTGGCGTTACTGGCAATGTACTGATTGTTGCGCAGGGGTTCGCTGATCATCCCGGTGATTTCGTCGTTGAACACTTTCACGTCCACCGCCAGCCCCAGCTCGATGAAGTAGCCGTTGTAGCCGAGCTCCCGGGAGCGCATGTGTTCCTGCTTGAGGTCACCGGGGCCTCGGGTCCTGACGAAATAACGCGCACTGGATTGTCCGTATGCGCTGGGGAGCAGTTTGGTTACCCGGTAGCTCCAGTCGACGTTGTTCTCGAACATGTCCGGCGAGCGGATGGCTTCGGAGTAAACGGCTCGCAGGCCATGGCGCGGGTTGATCAGGTAATTGACGGCCAACCGCGGGGTCAGGGAGCTGCCGATCAACTGGGTGTCTTCGAACATGGCTCCGCCCTGCAGCAACCAGTGGTCTGTGGCGCGCCACTCAAGCTGACCGAACGCTCGCCAGGTGGTGTCGTCAAGGGTGCCATTAAAGTAGGTTTCGGAATCTGCCCGGTCGTAACGATAGTTCAGGCCGCTGACCAGGCGCAGGCGGTCGGACAGGCTCAGGGTGTCCTGCAACTCCAGGTCGAAGCGCGATTCCCGGGTGCTCTGGTCGATGTCGCCGCACAGGGTCTGGCGGGCGCCGTTGTTCCATTGCCCCAGCACCTGATTGGCCAGCTCCTGTTCTGCAGTCGGGCCCGGTGGCGCGCCGCTTGCGGTAAAGTGTCCGATATTGCGCGCCAGCCTTTCGGTGTAGTTAGGGTTGAGCTGCCACAAGCGGGTCAGTTGCGGGCTGAACGACACTTCGGCATCGCAGGCGCGCCATGTCTGCTGGCGGTCCCAGTGCTGGGCCGTACCCTGGATATATAGACTGTGATCAGGATCGATGTCGAGGTTCCAGCGCAGGGAGCCGGCGTAGGTCTTGGCAACTACGTCGGAATTGTTCCCAGCATCGGTAGTTCCCGAGAACACTGGCCTGTAGGTGTACGGGCGTTGGTTGCTGCCGTCCTTGGCGTTGAGCTGCCAGTCAATGCTCTGTCGTTCATCGAGTGCCTGGCTGACGGCGAGGTTGATGCGGTTGAGGCGACGGCTGTCGCGGTAGTCGGCGCCGTTGCGGTCGGAGTCAAAGCCATCGTCCTGCAAGCCGGATAGCGACAGGCGCAGATCGCCGTCGTCCCAGCCCATGCCCTGGCTGGCGTAATAGTCATTGATACCACGCTGGCCCCGGACAATTTTCATCCGGCTGCCATGGCTGTCGGCCGGACGACGGGTAATGATGTTGACCACCGCCATCAAGGCATTGGCGCCGTAGCTGACCGTATTCGGCCCGCGGAAGACCTCGATGCGCTCGATGTCGTCCAGGGGTACCGGAATATCGCTCCAGTCCACCGTGGACAAGCCTGCCCGGTAGACAGAGCGCCCATCGATCAGCACCTGCATGCGCCGTGCTTCGCTGGCACTGGTGCCGTGATAGTTCACCGCCGGCTGGTTACCGCTGATGTTGCCGACCATCATCCCCGGTACCAGGCGCAGCAGTTCGCTGATGTCCCGGGCGCCGCTGGCCGTGATCAGTTGGCTGTCGATCACCGTCATGCTGCCCGGTACCGCCGCTGGCGATTGCTTCAGTCGAGTCGCCGTCAGGACTTGGGGCAATGGTTCGCTGTCGAGGAACAGGTCGTCTGCCAGCAATGGCGAGCTGAAGATCAGCGCCATAACCAGCGGCGAGCGCGATGACGTGGAGCCAAATGACACAACACATCCTTGATCGTGGTGAATGGGCGCGCATGTTAACCGAGCCGGTCGACTTTTCCATGCACGATGCCGGCATTTCCCCGATTTGTCGCGGGCGTTCCGGTTCGGGACGCTATTTAACGTGAGGGCTGGCCGCGACCGGGACGCTCCGTATAATGCCGGCATCGCCACTGGTATGGATTAACGGATTGCATATGACTGAACAGCGCCCAATCGCGGTCCTGGGAGGCGGAAGTTTTGGTACCGCCGTGGCCAATCTCCTGGCTGAAAACGGGCATCAGGTCCGACAGTGGATGCGAGATCCGGAGCAGGCCGAGGCCATCCGGGTCAATCGTGAAAACCCGCGTTACCTCAAGGGCATCAAGATACTGCCGGCAGTGGAGCCGGTCACCGACTTGCAGGCCACGCTGGATGCCTGTGACCTGTGCTTCGTAGCGCTGCCTTCCAGCGCGTTGCGCTCGGTGCTGGTGCCGTATGCCGAACGCTTGAGCGGCAAGCTACTGGTAAGCCTGACCAAAGGCATCGAAGCCCACACCTTCAAATTGATGAGCGAGATCCTTGAGGAAATCGCCCCGCAAGCACGCATTGGCGTGCTCTCCGGACCGAATCTGGCCCGTGAGATCGCCGAGCACGCGCTCACCGCCACGGTGGTAGCCAGTGAAGATGAGGAGCTATGCCAGCGCGTACAGGCGGCCTTGCATGGCCGCACGTTCCGCGTTTACGCCAGTGCTGACCGCTACGGCGTGGAGTTGGGCGGGGCGTTGAAAAACGTCTACGCAATCATCGCCGGTATGGCGGTAGCGCTGGGCATGGGCGAAAACACCAAGAGCATGTTGATCACCCGCGCGCTGGCGGAAATGACTCGTTTTGCAGTGAATCAGGGTGCCAATCCGATGACATTCCTGGGGTTGGCGGGCGTTGGCGACCTGATCGTCACCTGTTCCTCGCCAAAAAGCCGAAATTACCAGGTGGGTTTTGCCCTCGGTCAAGGTTTGAGCCTGGAAGACGCGGTCACGCGCCTGGGTGAGGTTGCCGAAGGCGTGAACACGCTGAAGGTGCTCAAGGCCAAGGCACAGGAGGTAGGCGTGTATATGCCATTGGTCGCCGGACTGCACGCGATCCTGTTTGAAGGGCGCACGCTTGAGCAAGTGATCGGGCTGTTGATGCGCGGCGAACCGAAAACCGACGTCGACTTCATTTCTACCAGTGGTTTCAACTGAATTTATCTACACAAGTCCAATCTACTGAGTCAGGGAGCGAGAAATGAACGAACCGAAAGAACAAGCCAAGTACGAGTCCATCCTGCTTCGCGTGCTGTGGATGATCGTTTACGTGCTGGTCTGGCAAGTGGCGCAATTCATCCTGGGCGCCGTGGTGCTGGTTCAGTTGATCTATCGTTTGATCTACGGTGCACCGAGCGCCAGCCTGATGAACTTCGGCGACAGCCTGAGCCAGTTTCTGGCGCAGGTCGGCCGTTTTGGCAGCTTTCACAGTGACCAGAAACCCTGGCCGTTCGCCGACTGGCCGACGCCGCGCACACCTGAAGGTGAAGCGCCGCACACAGTGCCGCCTGCCCCGCATCCCGCCCGAGATGAGGAACCGAAACTATGAAACTTTGGGTATTGCGTCATGGTGAAGCCGAACCTCACGGCACGCGTCCTGATTCCGAGCGGGAATTGACGGCGAATGGCCGCGTCGAAGTTTTGCGCAGCGCGGCCGAGCTGGTCGGCCAGCCGTTGACGGCGATCTACGCCAGTCCCTTCAAGCGTGCGCAGGAGACGGCGATATTGGTACGCGAAGCCCTGGGCTTCCTGCCGCAGATACGCACTGTCGAATGGCTCACGCCCGACTGCCGTCCGCAAGCAGTGGCGGAGCAGTTGGTGTCTGTCGAATGCGTGCTGCTGGTCAGCCATAACCCCCTGGTGGGCAATCTGCTCGGGTATTTGCAGCATGGTCATGTGCAGGCCCCGGAAGCGGTGCGCACAGCCGGCCTGGCCGAGCTGGAGGGCGATGGGCCGCTCGCGGGGGCTATGACGCTGAACAGCATCAAGCATCCTTGACGCTTTTTAGGTGACCCTGCAAAAAGTCAACCAAGCAACCGCTTGGTTGACTACGCTTGCTCCAGACCCAAAAAACAGGAGCGAGTCGCATGTCTGGCGCTTTTCGATTGCCTCTGGATGTCTTCTACGAGCGTGAAGCCCGCCATCCCCGCCAGCGCTATCTGGTTCAACCCACGGGCGGTGGCCTGGTCGAAACGCTGACCTGGGCCGACGTCGGCCATCAGGCGCGCTGCGCAGCCCATTGGCTACGAGCGCGGGAATTGCCCCAAGGCAGCCACATCGCCCTGATCTCGAAAAACTGCGCGCATTGGATCATTGTCGATCTGGCGATCTGGATGGCGGGCCATGTGTCTGTTCCGCTCTACCCTAATCTCATTGCCGAATCCGTCAGCCAGGTGCTTGAGCATTCCGAAGCGGCGCTGGCTTTCATTGGCAAACTCGATGACTGGCCAGGCATGTCCCGGGGCCTTCCCGCCGGCCTGCCGACCATCAGCCTGCCGCTGCATCCTCCTGGTACTTTCGATTTCAATTGGGCTGACCTGCAAGCCAGTTCGCCCATCCGAGACGATCCCAAGCCTGCCGCCGACCAACTGGCGACCATCATCTACACCTCCGGCACCACGGGCATGCCAAAAGGCGTGATGCACAGTTTCGCCAACCTGGGTTTCGCCACCACCCGCGGCACGCAGTTGTTCGGCCTCAACGAGTCGGATCGCCTGCTGTCATACCTGCCGCTGTGTCACGTAGCGGAGCGGATGTTCGTCGAACTGGCGTCGATATACACCGGGCAAACCGTGTTCTTTGCCGAGAGTCTCGACACCTTCCTGACCGACCTGCAGCGCGCCCGACCTACCGCCTTGTTCGGCGTGCCAAGGATCTGGACCAAATTCCAGATGGGCGTGTACAGCAAGCTTCCGGCAAAGCGCCTGGACTTGCTGCTCGGTTTGCCGATCATCGGCAAGCGCGTGGGGCACAAGGTGCTTGTCGGGCTTGGCCTGGATGCATTGCGCGTCGCGTTATCCGGCGCAGCTCCGGTGCCGCAGACGTTGCTGTTGTGGTATCGCAAGCTCGGGTTGGATGTGCTGGAGGTCTATGGCATGACTGAAAGCTGTGGTTACTCGCACATCTGCCTGCCTGGCCAGCAAAAAACCGGCTGGATCGGCAAACCCTGCCCCGATGTCGAGGTGCGTATCGAACCTTCGGGTGAAGTGCTGGTTCGCAGCGGTGCGACCATGCTCGGCTACTTCAAGGAACCCGAGAAAACCGCCGACACCCTCACCGCCGACGGCTTCCTGCGCACGGGTGACAAAGGTGAAGAAGACGCCGAGGGCAACCTGCGCCTGACTGGACGCTTGAAGGAAATCTTCAAGACCAGCAAAGGCAAATACGTGGCGCCGGCTCCCATCGAGAATCGCCTGGCGGTGCACTCGCGGATCGAGCAGGTGTGCGTGGTAGGCGATGGCTTGAGCGCGCCACTGGGCTTGTGCGTGCTGTCCGCAGTCGGCCAGCAGGACGCGGGGGGCAATGGGCGCGCGGGCCTGCACGCGAGCCTGGAAAAACTCCTGGAGGAGGTCAATGGCGCCCTGGATAAACATGAACGCTTGCGCCGCCTGGTGGTGGTCAAGGACAACTGGGCGGTGGAGAACGGCTTCCTCACGCCAACCCTGAAAATCAAGCGCAACGTGATCGAAGCGGCTTACGGTGAGCGGTTCGAGGAATGGAGTGAGCGTAACGAGACCGTGCTGTGGCAGGATTGAGTGACAAACAAAACCAACAAAGGATGTCAGCGATGAGCCTGTGGCGCACCCCCCCGAACATTGAGCAGTTGAACGTCATCCAGAAAAACACCATTGGTGAAGTGCTGGATATTCGCTTCGAAGCGTTCGACGACGAGTCCCTGACCGCGAGCATGGTCATCGATCATCGCACTCACCAGCCCTATGGCCTGCTGCACGGCGGGGCCTCGGTGGTGCTGGCCGAGACCGTGGGGTCGATGGCCAGCTACCTGTGCATCGACGCCAGCAAGTTTTACTGCGTGGGACTGGAGATCAACGCCAATCACCTGCGCGGTCTGCGCAGTGGCCGGGTGACGGCGGTGGCCAAGCCGATTCACATTGGCCGTACCACCCACGTTTGGGATATCCGCCTGCGCAGTGACGAGGGCAAGGCCAGTTGCGTATCACGCCTGACCATGGCCGTGGTACCTCTGGGGGAGAACCCTCCCGCGCGCTAATAGTGCTGACTTGCTGGCTGTAGCAGCCTGCGCCTGGCTGCTACAGCATGGGTGTATGGCCGGACTGTCATCATTCCTGTCAGTTACGGTCATTGCCGCAGAGCACGGTCTTGCAGACAATCAATGCCTGTTCTCGCTTATGGATTTGCCGGTATGTCGCAACAGATATTCTTCGCCCATGCCAACGGTTTCCCTTCCGGAACCTATGGCAAATTGTTTTCGGCTCTGGCGCCGGAGTTCCAGGTCACGCATCTGGAGCAGCACGCCCACGATCCGCGCTTTCCGGCGGACGACAATTGGTACAATCTGGTGGATGAGCTGATTCATCACCTGCAACAGCAACCGGAACCGGTGTGGGGTGTCGGCCATTCTTTTGGCGGGGTGCTGCACCTGCACGCTGCGTTGCGCTGCCCGGAGCTGTATCGCGGGGTGGTCATGCTCGATTCGCCGGTATTGACTCGGGCCGATCAATGGGTCATTCGCGCCGCCAAGCGCTTTGGCTTCATCGATCGCCTTACGCCGGCCGGCCGTACCCTGGGCCGCCGCGAAGAATTCTCCGATCTGGAAAGCGCGCGCCGCTACTTTTCCGGCAAAAGCCTGTTTCGCAGCTTCGATCCGGAGTGCCTGGATGCTTACTTGCATCACGGTTTGCACCGAGTGGGCGACACCTTGCGATTGCGCTTCGATCCCGCCACGGAAATCAGCATCTACCGGGGCGTACCCCACACCAGTCCGGGCCGGACGCGGCAGTTGAAAGTGCCGCTGGCGGTGGTTCGAGGGCACAAGAGCCGGGTGGTCATGCGCCATCACGCCAGTGCCGTGGGTCGCCTGCCGCTGGGTGAGTCCCTGACCATGCCGGGCGGCCATATGTTTCCGCTCGAACGCCCGCAGGATACCGCCACGCTGCTGAAGGACCTGTTCAGCCGTTGGGAAGGCCGTCGTCAGCAGGATTGCGCATGAGCCATGGCGTTGAAGAAATTCGCCTGAACCTGCCGCACATCGAGCTGGCGGCGCACCTGTTCGGGCCTGAGGACGGGCTGCCCGTCATCGCCCTGCATGGCTGGCTGGACAACGCCAACAGCTTTGCCCGGTTGGCGCCCAAGCTCCATGGTTTGCGTATCATCGCCCTGGACATGGCCGGTCATGGTCACTCCGGGCATCGGCCCGCAGGTGCCGGCTACGCGATGTGGGACTACGCCCACGACGTGCTGCAAGTCGCCGAGCAGTTGGGTTTGCAACGATTTGCGCTGCTGGGCCATTCGATGGGGGCGATCGCTTCATTGATTATCGCGGGTTCGCTGCCCGAGCGCGTCACACACCTGGCGCTGATCGATGGCATCATTCCTCCAACTGACAAGGCGGAAAATGCTGCGCAGCGGATGGGCATGGCATTGCAGGCGCAACTGGATCTGCGGGAGAAACGCAAGCCGGTGTATGCCACGCTCGACCAAGCCATCGAAGCGCGCATGAAAGGCCTGGTAGCGGTGAGTCGCGAAGCCGCCGAGTTGCTGGCTCAGCGTGGGCTGATGCCGGTGCCGGGCGGTTACACATGGCGCACCGACAACCGCCTGACGTTGCCATCACCCCTGCGCCTGACCACGGAGCAGGCGATGGCCTTTGTGCAGAGGGTCGGTTGTCCGGCCAAACTGGTGGTCGCTGCCGAAGGCATGCTCGCCCGACACGAGGAGTTGCTGGAGCGTCTACCCTTCAGTCGGGAACAACTGCCAGGTGGCCATCATTTGCACCTGAACGACGAGGCTGGCGCTGATCTTGTCGCAGACTGTTTCAATCGGTTCTTCACCATTCCTTGACTTGCGCCGAGCAACTGTCGAGGCTGGGCGGCTTGAAATGGGAGACAACCATGAAAGATCTTTACCCCGCTGCGACCCCGAATGACCAACAGGTCGTCAAGTGTGCCCAGGGCATGCCGATCCGATGAGTCTTTCGATGCGCTCACTCAGTTTTTTCGCGCTGTGCTGTTTCAGTGCACAGTCCTTTGCTGCCGATGTGTCAGGTAGCCAGGACCTGCCAATTCTGCCGCGGATGGGCGACGCGCAAATCGTCGACTACCGTCCGGCCGTGGAAATGGAGCGGATCTATCCTCTTGGGTCGATCCGTAAGATCAGCGGGAAATTGCGCTTCGAGGGACAGGTCACGGCTCGGGGGCAGGCCACTTCCGTGACCTACGAACTGCCGCCGGAACACTCTTCCACGGACGCTTTCACGGCGGCCCGTGAGGCTTTGCAGAAGCAGGGGGCCGAGTTGTTGTTCTGGTGCCAGGCGCGTGACTGTGGGGAGAGCAGCCTGTGGGCCAATGAGGTATTTGGCAACGCAAAATTATACGGGGCTGATGACCAGCAGGCTTATCTGCTATTGCGCTTGGCGGCGCCCCAGGACAATACCCTGGTTGCGCTCTACAGCATTACCCGGGGCAATCGTAAAGCCTACCTGCATGTCGAGCAGTTTGACGCCACAGCCCCACTGGGCGAATTGCTGCCGACTTCCGCAACGTTGCTGCGACAGCTTAAAAGCAATGGCGAACTCGACTTCCCGAAGTTGATCGCCGCTCCCGACGATACCTGGTTGCGTCTGCTGTCTCGTGGCTTGAACCTGGATACCAGCCTGCGCGTCAGTGTCTCCGGGCCGAATGCCGGGGCCTGGCATCAGGCACTGATGAAGAAGGGTGTGCGTGCGGCACGGATGGAAACCGGTAGCAACGAAGGCTCTGGCCTGCACATCGAGCTATTGCGATAAGCTTCATCAGGCGAGCGCCAGATGCGCGTTCGCCGACTCTTTACTGACTGACGAGACCTAAATGATCAACAATGATCGGCTGTTGGTGCAGATCCTGCTCCTGGTGCTGTTTTGCGCGAGCTTATGGGTGATGGCGCCGTTCTGGTCGGCGTTGTTCTGGGGGGCGGTGTTGGCGTTTGCCAGTTGGCCATTGATGCGATTGCTGACCCGCTGGCTCAATGGTCGTGAATCCCTGGCCGCCGGCTTGCTAACCTTGGGCTGGATGTTGCTGGTGGCGGTGCCACTGGTATGGCTGGGTTTCAACCTGGCCGATCACGTGCGCGATGCCACGGCTTTCATCAAGGATGTGCAGGTCGACGGCCTGCCCGAGGCGCCAACCTGGCTGGGTTCGATTCCGTTGGTTGGCGAGCGGCTGGTAGGGATATGGGACAGCATCGATCAGCAGGGCGCAGCGATGATGGTCGCGGTCAAGCCGTACCTCGGACAGGTTGGTAACTGGTTGCTGGCCCGCAGTGCACAGATTGGCGGTGGCATCCTCGATCTGACCTTGAGCATTGTCTTCGTGTTCTTTTTCTATCGCGACGGACCGCGCCTGGCAGCATTCGTCCATGGCTTGCTCGAACGATTGATCGGCGACCGCGCCGGCTATTACATCGAGTTGGTGGCCGGTACGGTCCAACGTGTAGTAAACGGTGTAATCGGCACGGCAGCGGCGCAGGCGGTGCTGGCGTTGGTCGGGTTCCTGATTGCCGGCGTTCCCGGGGCACTGGTACTCGGTATCGTTACCTTCCTGCTCAGCCTGATTCCCATGGGCCCGCCGCTGGTGTGGATTCCTGCGACGGCCTGGCTTGCGTGGAAAGGTGACTACGGGATGGCGGTATTCCTGGGGATCTGGGGCACATTCATCATCAGCGGCGTCGACAACGTGCTCAAGCCCTATCTGATCAGTCGGGGCGGTAACCTGCCCCTGGTGATTGTATTGCTGGGTGTATTTGGCGGCTTGATCGCGTTTGGCTTCATTGGCTTGTTCATAGGCCCGACTTTGTTGGCGGTGGCCTACAGTCTGCTGACTGACTGGAGCAAGACCCAAGGCCGTACGCAGGACCGGTATTGAGCGAATAGGCTAATATTGCCTGATCTGTCGGGACGATTTACCGATCATCGGGCCCCGCAGCGCCGCTGGTTCCGCTACAATGCGCGCCGATTTCGTCCTGCCTGAGAGCCCGCCCATGTCCGTCTGCCAGACTCCTATCATCGTCGCCCTGGATTTCCCCACCCGTGACGCCGCACTGAAGCTGGCCGATCAACTGGACCCGACTCTGTGCCGGGTCAAAGTGGGCAAGGAGCTGTTTACCAGTTGCGCGTCGGAAATTGTCGGCACCCTGCGAGACAAGGGTTTCGAAGTATTCCTCGACCTCAAGTTCCATGACATCCCCAACACCACCGCGATGGCGGTGAAAGCCGCTGCGGAAATGGGCGTGTGGATGGTCAACGTGCATTGCTCGGGGGGGCTGCGCATGATGGCGGCGTGTCGCGAAGTGCTTGACCAACGCACTGGCCCCAAGCCGCTGTTGATCGGCGTTACCGTACTGACCAGCATGGAACGTGAGGATCTGGCAGGTATCGGCCTGGACATCGAACCGCAGGAGCAGGTACTACGCCTGGCCGCATTGGCTGAAAAAGCAGGGATGGATGGTCTGGTGTGCTCGGCGCTGGAGGCTCAGGCCCTGAAATCGGCTCACCCGTCGTTGCAACTGGTCACGCCGGGTATTCGTCCAGCGGGCAGCGCCCAGGACGATCAACGCCGAATCCTGACCCCGCGACAGGCGCTGGAGGCCGGCTCCGATTACCTGGTGATCGGCCGTCCGATCAGCCAGGCGGCGGATCCGGCCAAGGCTTTGGCTGCCGTGGTTGCGGAGCTGGCGTAATACTGTGGGAGCGGGCTTGCTGGCGAAGGAGGTGCGTCATCCAGCAATATTATTGCCTGACACGCCTCCTTCGCGAGCAAGCCCGCTCCCAAAGGGTTTAGCGGGTCAATGCACGAACGCGTTAGACCTTCAGTACCAACTTGCCAAAGTTCTCCCCGCTGAACAACTTCATCAGCGTCTCCGGGAACGTCTCCAGCCCTTCGACGATATCTTCCTTGCTCTTGAGCTGTCCCTTGGCCATCCAGCCCGCCATCTCCTGTCCGGCGGCGGCGAACTGTGCCGCGTAGTCCATCACCACAAAGCCTTCCATGCGTGCGCGGTTGACCAATAGCGACAGGTAATTGGCTGGTCCCTTGACTGCCTCCTTGTTGTTGTACTGGCTAATAGCGCCGCAAATCACCACTCGCGCCTTCATATTCAAGCGGCTCAGCACTGCGTCGAGAATATCGCCGCCGACGTTATCGAAATACACGTCGACTCCTTTCGGGCATTCGCGCTTCAGGCCGGCGTACACGTCTTCGTTCTTGTAGTCGATCGCGCCGTCGAAACCTAGTTCCTCGACCAGGAACTTGCACTTGTCAGCGCCGCCAGCGATACCGATCACACGGCATCCCTTGAGCTTGGCTATCTGCCCGGCAATGCTGCCTACAGCGCCGGCGGCACCCGACAGCACCACGGTGTCGCCTTCTTTTGGCGCGCCGACGTCGAGCAAGGCGAAGTAGGCGGTCATGCCGGTCATGCCCAGCGCTGACAAGTAACGTGGCAGCGGGGCCAGTTTCGGATCGACCTTGTAGAAACCCCGCGGCTCGCCGAGGAAATAATCCTGCACGCCAAGTGCGCCGTTGACGTAGTCGCCGACTGCAAAGCCCGGATTATTCGAGGCGACGACTTTTCCTACGCCCAGTGCGCGCATGACTTCACCGATACCGACCGGAGGAATGTAGGACTTGCCCTCATTCATCCAGCCACGCATGGCGGGGTCCAGGGACAGGTATTCGTTTTTGACCAGGATCTGTCCTGCGTCCGGCTCACCGACCGGTACTTCCTGATAGGTGAAGGTCTCGCGGGTCGCCGGGCCCACCGGACGTTTGGCGAGCAGGAACTGGCGATTGGTCTGGGTAGTCATGACTGGCGCTCAAAAGGGATGAAGCCTTGTTGATAGCCCTTCGTGACCCAGGCCGCAAGTTAGGCTGATACGGCGAATGCACTTCGATCCAGAGCAGTGATAGTTGCCCCGGCTGTTTCATCACTGCCACTCATGGGCGGCCAACCGGCCTTTTGATAGTGCTGACGTGCTGCCGGCACCTGTGACTAGACTGGGTGCACGGACTTTCCCAGCTTTTTTCGAGGACATGGCAATGAGCATGACGTTTTCTGGTCAGGTGGCAGTAGTGACGGGCGCCGGTAATGGTATCGGCCGTGCAACTGCCCAGGCGTTCGCCGCTGAAGGCTTGAAAGTGGTGGTCGCCGACCTGGATACGGCAAGCGGCGAAGGTACAGTGGCGTTAATTCGTACATTGGGCGGCGAAGCTACCTTCGTGCGCTGCGACGTCACGCAGGAAGGTGAAGTGAAACATCTGATGGATGAGGTGGTGAATACCTACGGACGCCTGGACTATGCCTTTAACAACGCCGGCATCGAAATTGAGAAAGGCAAACTGGCGGACGGTACGCTAGATGAGTTCGACGCAATTATGGGGGTCAATGTCAAAGGCGTTTGGCTGTGTATGAAGTATCAGTTACCCCTGCTGCTGGCCCAGGGCGGTGGCGCCATCGTCAATACAGCTTCGGTGGCGGGCCTGGGGGCTGCGCCGAAGATGAGCATCTATGCGGCGTCCAAGCACGCGGTGATCGGCCTGACCAAATCGGCGGCGATCGAGTATGCGAAAAAGAAAATACGGGTCAATGCGGTGTGCCCGGCGGTGATCGACACTGCCATGTTCCGCCGGGCTTATGAGGCGGATCCGAAGAAGGGCGAGTTCGCCAATGCGATGCATCCGGTCGGTCGCATAGGTAAAGTGGAGGAGATCGCCAGTGCGGTGTTGTACTTGTGCAGTGACGGCGCCGCATTTACCACCGGGCACTCGCTGGCGGTGGACGGGGGCGTAACTGCCTTCTAACCCGCACACGCCTTGCCGGAGCTGTGTAGGCCTGTTTAGGCGCTGTCGAGTGCAACGAGGCTGCGATCTTTTTTGCTGTTTCGTACAGTGAGATCCAGCCTTTTTCCTACCTGCCGTTACCCATCCATTCAGGAGCATCATGCTGTACTGCCTTTCGCAAAACGAACAGGAGGCAGCAGCTCATGGAATTGAGAATAGATCGACAGGCTTTGGTCCCCGTCGTACAACAAGTCGTCGACTCGCTGGTCCGCTGGCTCAGGTGTGGCAACGTAGCGCCCGGTACCCGGCTACCTCCGGTACGGCAGATCGCGCGTATCAATCTGCTCAGTCAGGCCTGTGTGGTCGAAGCGTGCGAGCGGCTGGTGGTGAAAGGATTGCTGGTCGCGCGTCGCGGAACCGCTTTTTTCGTGGCTTCGCCCCAGGCCAATCAGCTCGAAGATTTTTCCTGGGACGAGGGGGCCGAGGGGAAGCAACTCGGCCAGCGGGATCCCTGGGGGCTGGGTTGCGGCGGGTTACCAGAGAGCTGGCGCGAAACCGATGATTTGGCCTTCGCGATTCGTCAGGTAAGCCGTACCGATATGGCGAGCCTTTTTAACTACAGCACGCCGCTCGGCTTGCCGGCCTTGCGCCAGCAGATCATCAAGCGGCTGATCCGGCTGGAAATCCAGGCGCAGGAACATGAGGTGATGACCACGTCTGGTGCCAGTCAGGCGCTTGACCTGATTGTGCGCACCTTGTTCATGCCGGGCGACAGCGTCGTAGTGGAAAGTCCGGGTTACTGTGTGCTATTCGATCTCCTGCGTCTGCACCGCATCACCATGATCGAGATACCACGAAACCCGAACGGGCCAGACATTGCAGCACTCGAGGCTGTCTTGCTCAAGCAGCGTCCCCGTGCACTGTTCATCAACAGCTTCCATCAGAATCCAACTGGCAGCAGTCTTGGGCGACTGGTGGCGAAAAGGCTATTTCAGCTGGCCAATGCCTACGGTGTGCTGGTTATCGAGGACGACGTCTACGCCGATTTGCACACTGGGCCCGGGGTGCGATTGGCCGCCCTGGATGCCAAGCGCAATGTTGTCTACGTCGGCAGCTACTCAAAAACCCTCAGCAGTTCGCTCAGGGTCGGCTTCGTCGTCGCGCCGGCGGAAGTCATTTCTCGACTGGTGAGCGTGAAGATGATCAGCAGCAAGGGCGCCTCGCCGTTCGCCGAGTCGGTACTCGCCTGCCTGTTGGCCAGCGGCGCCTATGGCAAATTGGTGCAGCGCCAGCGCCAGCGTCTCAACGGCGCCCGAAGGCTGGTATTGCAAATGCTTGACGACGCCGATTGGGAAGTGTTCGGCAAGCCCTCCGGTGGCCTGTTCGTCTGGGCGCGCTCGCGCAAGCAGGATCGCGCGCAGATTCGCGCCCATGCCCAGCGCTGCGGTATCCAGTTGTCTTCTTCGACTGCATTCAGCCCCTCCGATGAGACTACCGACTGGCTGCGCATCAATGTCGCTTATGCTTGTGATCAGCAGGCCCGCAGGTTTTTCCAGGCGACTTCGCCGGATCGACCTCAAGCGTTCTGAAAACGACGGAGGCGTAGCTTTTTGCCATTATTCCGACGCCAGAGTCTTGTGTTGCCTGGGGCCCGTTGCGAATCTGCGTGAATAGACTTATTCAGGGGGACCCAGTGCAATGAATTCGGTCGTGCAAGGACGTTTTGCCAACCTCGGTATGGCAAAAAAAATGGGTGTGGGGTTTGCCTTGGTACTGCTATTGACGGCACTGATCGCTGCCATCGGAGTGTGGTCGCTGCAGACCATTAGCCAGCGCTTTCATGATCTCAAGCAGATGTCGTCGCTCAATAGCGGGTTACTCAAGGTGCGCTTGCTCGAACAGGAATATGCCTTGCGTGGCGACGCCAAAACCGTGGAGGCCTTGCATGCCGGGGTCGACGATCTGATCGCCTTGGCTACCGGGCTTAAGCAGGCCTCTGCAGCAAATGTCCCTGTCATGAGTGACGTGGAGCAGTCCCTGGCGGCCTATCGAACCGCCTTCGACGAGTTCGTCTCGCTCAGCCAGACCAAGGAGCTGGCGTTGGAAATGGCCAATTGGTCAGTCTCAAGCGTTGCCAACAACCTTGATGTTCTGCAGGCCGGGCTCGCCGATGATGGGGCTTACACCCTGAAAGAGTCCCAAGGCAAGGATGGCGCGCAATTCATCGAACAGGCCGGTCAGGTCAGTCAGGTCTCGCGGTTGATGCTGCAGGCGATGAACGAGGCGCGAGTGCGCCTGGATTTGAGTCGCAAGGGTGATGATAGCGCCGGTCAGGGCAAGATTGAGCAGGCCGACCAGGCGCTGGCCCAGGCTGAACAGCTCAAGTCCGCGGTCATGGATGACGGTTACAAGACGGTTCTCAACGAAGTAGCTGGCCACATTGCCGGTTTCAGCGAAAAGCTTGCGGAGTACACCGGGCTCCTTGCTCAGGAAAAGACCGTCTATGGGCAGTTGCACCAGCGTGCCGCCCAGGTGGTGGATCGAGTGGATCAGGCTTATGTAGCCGAAGATCAGTCCATGCAGGCAGAGCTGAAAAAGAACGCCCTGTTGATCATCGGCTCCTCTGCGCTGGCACTTCTGGTCGGCTTGATTGCGGCGTGGGTGATCACCCGCTTGATCGTGGCGCCCCTGCGCAGTGTGATCCATGTCGCCCAGCGAATTGCATCGGGTGATCTGAGTGCAACGGTCGAGGTGACCCGGCGCGACGAAATCGGTCAACTGATGCATGCCATGCAGCAGATGGGGGCGGGGCTGAGCAACATCGTCAGTGGCTTGCAGGCCGGTATCGAACAGTTGGCCAGTTCGGCGCAGTCGTTGTCGGCAGGTACCGAGCAGACCAATCTTGAGGTCAGTAGCCAGAAGGAGGAAACCGAGCAGGTAGCCACCGCAATGAACCAGATGACCGCCACCGTACACGACGTCGCGCGTAATGCCGAGGAGGCCGCTCAAGCGGCCCAGACGGCTGATAGCAAGGTCGAAAGCGGGCAGCAAGTGGTGCGCCAGAGCATGGCGCGGATCGAGTTGCTGGCGGGTTCCGCGACCTCGGCCAGTTCAAGTATTGAAAGCCTGAGCGCCGAGATCCAGAACATCGGCACGGTGCTCGATGTCATTAAGAGTGTGGCAGAGCAGACCAACCTGCTGGCTCTGAATGCGGCGATTGAGGCCGCGCGCGCCGGTGAGCAGGGCAGGGGCTTCGCCGTGGTGGCGGATGAAGTTCGGGCCTTGGCCAAGCGTACCCAGCAATCGACCGAGGAAATTGAACGTCTGGTGAGCGCCTTGCGTTCTGCGGCGCACTCGTCGGTGCAAGAGATCCAGAACAGTGGGGAGCTGGTCAAGCTGGCTGTCAGCGATGCGCTGCAGACCGAAAGTGCCCTGGGCAGCATTGCGGCGGCAGTCTCATTGATTCAGCAGATGAACCAGCAAATTGCGGCAGCAGCCGAGGAGCAGAGCTCGGTGGCCGAGGAAATCAATAGAAGCGTGACGAGCATTCGTGCCAGTGCTGATCAGTCGTCGCTGGCGATGCAGGGCAATGCTGCGTCCAGCATCGAGCTGGCGCAACTGGGAATCGAGCTGAAGGGGATGGTGGGGCATTTCAAATTGTAAAACCGGACACACCGGTGGCATGTTCGTGGGATCTGTACGAGCTCGCTCGCGATGGTCGTGAACGATGACTCGGGGAATCAGACACCCCGTAGCGCTCAGACGTTTTTCGCGAGCAAACTCGCTCCTGCACGGGTCGATCAGTCGTAGATGACTTTTTTCTTCCAGTCAGCATCGGCTTCGACGTCCTTGAGGCCTTCGGTCAACTGGTTCACTTCATCATCGGCAGGCGCAGTCTTGTCCATCACCTGGGCGTTGGCGCGAGCCAGGAGTTTCTCCAAGTACTGAAGCTGTTCGGCGTATAGCTGTGGTTCCTGCTGTTTGCGCAGGTATTGCACGCCGCGCTCGAAAGCCAGTCGCGCCTGGCCAGGTTGATTTTGCTGCAGCGAGTGCTGGCCAAGATTGTTGAAGAACTCGATGTGCAGCAGCACCAGGATATGGCGAACCTCACGTATCCAGCGCTTGGCTTCATTGGTGGGCAGGAAACCGTCCTGTACTGCGCGGGTGATTTGACCGTGCAGGGCTTCCAGCAGGAAACGTACGTCCTTGGCTTTGGCTTCAGTCTGGATCGGCGCCGGCGGGTTATTGACCGGAATCGACTCCCCTTGCTCGATCAGTGCTGCCAGCTCGGCGATCCGGGCCTTGAGCTCGGCATTGGATTTTTCCAGGTTAAGCAGGCGTTGGCAGACGTTCAGTTCCAGGCGCGTCAACAGAAGCTTGAGCGCCGGTGTCATCAGCTGTCCAGGGAATGTCTCAGTGATCTCGCCACAACGACGCAGGCGGTCGTTGAGCTCAACCTTGGTGCGGGCCTTCTCCAGCTTGTTGTTTTCCACCACATTGTTCATGTAGCCAATGACGATCAATAGCGCGATCCCGGCTACGACAAGCAGGGTGATCATGAGTGGAGTCACCGGTAAGACCTCTTTTTATGGAAATTCGCGAGCGAGTGTAGTGGCTTGGCATTGGAGCGCATAGCGCTGCACGACGGGTTGAATCGGACAGTGTCCTGCCTGTATCGGCCGCCATGCGTCTTATATAAGTAATCCTTGGCCTGGGCGCACATGGCCATCATCTGTGGCTGGATCGACTATAGCGTCTTGGCAGGCGTCAGAATATAGGCGCCAGACACCGGGCGGCGGAAAAGCCCGAAACGCGCTTGAAACCAGGTCGAAGTCATTGATTTAAATAAATTTATATCTGGGGGTTGACGACCTCTCAATCCATCCATAGAATGCGCGCCACTTACAGCGGAAAGCACACAGCGAAACGCGGTAGGGAGTGAATGTTGTACGTGTGTCCCCTTCGTCTAGTGGCCTAGGACACCGCCCTTTCACGGCGGTAACAGGGGTTCGAGTCCCCTAGGGGACGCCAATGCGGGAATAGCTCAGTTGGTAGAGCACGACCTTGCCAAGGTCGGGGTCGCGAGTTCGAGTCTCGTTTCCCGCTCCAATTTTAAACAGTGTCGCTTTCGGGCGGCGCTGAGTGAAACCAGAGCCAAGTCTTCGGATGCGGATCTGGGCACCGAAACACACACCATGTGTTCCGGGCAGCGTGTCCCCTTCGTCTAGTGGCCTAGGACACCGCCCTTTCACGGCGGTAACAGGGGTTCGAGTCCCCTAGGGGACGCCATTTGCGGGAATAGCTCAGTTGGTAGAGCACGACCTTGCCAAGGTCGGGGTCGCGAGTTCGAGTCTCGTTTCCCGCTCCATATTTAACGAAAACGCCGCTCACTGAGCGGCGTTTTTGTTTGTGCAGGATTTTTACCCCAGACGTAAAAAAGCCCGCCAGTCAGACTGAGCGGACCTTTTGCATGCGTGGTTTTTCACATCGAAAGGATCAGACGTCCGGCGAACAGAATCAGGATCACGCCCATCGCCCGCTCGAACCAATGTCCCATACGCAAGAACAGCAGGCGTACCCTGTTGGAGGAGAAAAACACCGCGACGATGACAAACCACAGCGCGTTGACGAAACACATCCAGATTCCGTAAAGCGCTTGAATGTTCAGCGGGGTAGTAGCGCTGATGATCGTGGTAAAGATCGCCAGGAAAAACAGTGTGGCCTTGGGGTTGGTGGCGTTCGTCAGGAAGCCTGTGGTGAACGCCTTCACCAAGGACTGCTCAACCGCTGGTGTATCACGTTCCTGCTCACCTTCAAGCACGGTTTTGGCTTTGCTGCGCAGCAGGCTGATGCCCAGGTACAAAATGTAGGCGCCGCCTGCGACCTTAGCCACCGTCAACAGCCACGGCGTGGTGTGCATCAACGCTCCCACCCCTAACAGGGTGTACAGCACATGAACTGAAATCCCCGCGCCAATACCCAACGCTGTGCAGATACCAACAAGTCGGCCATAGCGCACGCTCTGGCGGATGGTGACGGCGAAGTCCGGTCCGGGGGCAACCACCGCCAGGAAGTGGATGGTTGCCAATGCGAGAAACTCGCCCAGGTAATTCCCTGACATTTTAACTCCATAAGTTAAGGGTGGAGCATGTCGAGAGTTCAGGCGGCCGCCGACTCAGTCCACGCTGTAGTGAACCGATAGTGAGCCTTTCTTCGTTGAGGTGGAGGCAATGGTGACCGTGCCCAACTCCTTCAGGCTGCATACGTGAGTGCCGCCACAACCATAGGCTGGTAGTTCGCCAAAACTGATTTCCCGTGCGCCTTCGCGCAGTGATGTCAGGCGTGGCAGGTCGTCGGCAATCCACTGCTTGAGGCCGATCTGGACCGTCTGTACGTCGACCTCTTGCGCGGACTCTGCAGGTTTGAATTGCACCCTGCCTTCGCCCGGCCAGTGATGCGCCTTGATCGGTATCCAGTCCATGGTCTGCACGAAGTGGCCGATCAAATGACCTGCAGAATGCATGCGGGTATTGAGCTGGCGACGTTGCTCGTCGACCCGAATCCTTGTCATGCCTGGCATTACCGGCCTGTCGACGAAATGGATGATTTGATCCTGATGCTGTACCACGCGAAGCACCTGGCCCTCGCCGATCCAGCCGGTGTCAAAAGGCTGTCCACCACCTTGGGGATGAAATAGCGTGGCCCGCAGCACCACGGCGAACTCGCTCTCGTGCGGTATGCAGTCCAGAACT
Organism: Pseudomonas violetae; assembly: GCF_023072615.1. GTDB lineage: Bacteria > Pseudomonadota > Gammaproteobacteria > Pseudomonadales > Pseudomonadaceae > Aquipseudomonas > Aquipseudomonas violetae. The sequence continues at coordinate 8,776 of NZ_JAKNRW010000039.1, read as the reverse complement.
TCCACGTTGGCATTGAGTTCATCACTGTGAAAAAAGAGGCGAAGCGTCATGTGCAGAATCCGAATAAATACTGTTTTTTATTATAGGTAGGGGGGGAAAGCGTGATAATCCGGTCAAACATCAAAGGACTGTTGCGCTGTGAGCATAAATCTTCCACTGCCGCTGCTGGGTGAAATGGCGATTTTCGTCAAGGTTGTCGAGACCGGCAGCTTCTCTGAAGCGGCTCGTCAACTCGGCTCCTCGCCGTCGGCGGTCAGTCGCAGCATTTCGCGCCTGGAAAAAGCGCTTGCCACTCGCCTATTGCAACGCACCACGCGCAAGTTGCGCCTGAGTGACGGCGGCGAAGAGGTGTTCAAGCGTTGCCAGGAGATGGTCAGCGCGGCCAAGTCGGTCATGGAAATCAGTGGCCTGTTCACCGATGAGACTGAAGGGTTGATACGCGTCAGCGTGCCCAAGGCGGTGGGGCGATTTGTGATTCATCCGCACATGCCGGAATTTTTGCGACGCTTTCCCAAGGTGGACGTTGAGTTGCTGCTCGAGGATCGGCAGGTGGATCTGATCGATGACAATGTCGACCTGGCCATTCGGATCACTGATCGGCCACCTGTCGGACTGGTGGGGCGGCAGCTACTGACGATCGATCATATGCTGTGTGCCACTCCACAGTACCTGGCCGAACACGGCATACCGGCGCATCCTCACGATTTGCTCAACCACAGTTGCATCTACCTGGGAGAAACCCCTGGCGATGCGCGCTGGAAATTCAAAAAGGGCACCAAGGCGGTCACGGTCGGTGTACGTGGGCGATATGCTGCCAACCACACCGGCGTTCGCCTGGGCGCGGTGTTGCAACACATCGGAATTGGCAGCCTGCCTTATTTCACCGCGCGTCACGCGTTGGAGCAAGGGCTTATCGTGCAGGTGTTGGCGGACTGGACTTTTCTGGCGTCCTACCACGGTGGTGCCTGGCTGCTGCATTCACCAACCCGGTACATGCCGCCGAAGTTGCGGGTGTTTATCGATTATCTGGTGGAGTGCCTGGAGAAAGAGCCGACCTTGGGCAAGCCCGGTCGGGGAGCTGAGTTGGCGGCATATGAGTCGCCCGAAAGTGAAGGGTTGCCCTGAGAGGCCCCATCGGCTGCCACAAAAAAAGCCCGCATGTTCACCATGCGGGCCTTTTGTATTGCTGATCGTGGATCAGTGCTTACTGTCGTCGTTGGACATCGACAGCAGTTGCTTCTCCTGATTCCAGTCGAACGGTTCGTCGTTCTGTTCGGCTTCGAAGCGACGTTCTTCCAGTGCCTGGTACAACTCGATTTCATCGTCAGGCATGTAGTGCAGGCAATCACCGGCGAAATACCACAGCAGATCGCGCGGGACCAGGTGGGCGATTTGCGGGTAGCGGGTGATGACCTGGCAGAGGATGTCCTGGCCCAGGTATTGGCTTTCGATCGGGTCTACCGGCAACAATGCTCGCAGTTCGTCGAAGCGCTCCAGGAACAAGGCATGGCTTTCTTCGGGAACCTGCTCGGCCTCGCCCACGGCTACCAGGATGCTGCGCAAGTGGTCCAGCAGGACGAGATGATCGGCAACGATGTTGGACACGAGATAAGTCCTCAAGAGCAAAACGGGCGCGGGAGTATAAAGCTCCTGCGCCCGTTTTTACAGGTCGAACGGAATCAGCGGACCTTTCCGTCTGCCAGCGCCAGCTCATCCTTGTCGAAGTCATCGACATCGATCACCTTGCGTCGCGCCGCCTCGGCTTCACGCAAAGTGATCGCTTCCGCTGGCTGCAATACGCCGGCTTCAAGTGCGGCATCAATCGCATGCTCTCCGGCGGCGGGCTTGACCTGGCCACTCTTGAGCGCCACATGCAGCTTCTTCTGCAGAGGCTGCGCGGCGTTCAACAGATTGCACGCGTGCTGCAGCGCGCCGACTGCGTCATCTGCCGCCTGCGGACGGTAGCAACCGCCGAGCAACTCTTCCAGGGCTGGATCACCTTTGGCGCGACCGATTACTGCGGCAACCTCGGCACCGAGTTTGTCCGACGGGCCTTTGTGACGGCGACCGAACGGAAACACAATCACCCGCAGCAGGCAGCCCAATACTTTGTTCGGGAAGTTGGTCAGCAATTCATCGAGGGCCTTTTCCGACTGACCGAGGCTTTCTTCCATTGCCCAGTTAAACAGCGGCGCCATGTGGTCGGGCGAATCGAGATCGTGATAACGTTTGAGTGCAGCGGAGGCCAGGTACATGTTGCTCAGTACATCACCCAGCCGTGCCGACAGGCGTTCGCGACGTTTCAGTTCGCCGCCCAGCAGCATCATGCTGAGGTCCGCGAGCATGGCGAACGCGGCCGCCTGGCGGTTGAGCGCACGGAAGTAACCTTGACTCAGGGAATTGCCCGGCGCCCGTTCGAAGTGACCAAAGCCGAGGTTCAGCACCAGTGTGCTGGCGGCGTTGCTCACGGCAAACCCAATGTGCTTGAGCAGCAGCGCATCGAATTCGACCAGGGCCTGATCCTTGTCCTCGCGGCCGGCCAAGGCCATTTCCTTGAGCACGAACGGATGGCAGCGAATGGCGCCTTGTCCGAAGATCATCAGGTTGCGCGAAAGGATGTTGGCGCCTTCCACGGTGATGAAGATCGGCGCGCCGTTCCAGCTGCGTCCCAGGTAATTGTTCGGGCCCATGATGATGGCCTTGCCGCCGTGCACGTCCATGGCGTGGCTGATGCATTCGCGGCCACGTTCGGTCAGGTGGTACTTGAGGATCGCCGACAGCACCGAAGGCTTCTCGCCCAGGTCAACGGCATTGGCGGTGAGCATTCGCGCGGCATCCATCATCCAGGCATTGCCGCCGATGCGCGCCATGGCTTCCTGGATACCTTCGAATGCCGAGAGCGGCACGTTGAACTGTTCGCGCACCTGGGCGTACTGGCCGGTCACGAGGCTGGTGAACTTGGCGGCGCCGGTGCCGACTGCCGGCAGGGAAATCGAACGGCCAACCGACAGGCAGTTCATCAGCATCATCCAGCCCTTGCCGAGCATCTCCTGGCCGCCGATCAGGTAGTCCAGGGGGATGAACACATCCTTGCCAGAGTTGGGACCGTTCATGAACGCGGCGCCCAGCGGCAGATGGCGCCGCCCGATCTCGACGCCCGGGGTGTCAGTTGGAATGAGCGCCAGGCTGATGCCCAGGTCTTCCTGGTCACCCAGCAGATGGTCCGGGTCATAAGCCTTGAACGCGAGGCCCAGGAGCGTGGCGACCGGACCCAGGGTGATGTAGCGCTTTTCCCAGTTCAGGCGCAGGCCCAGGGTTTCCTGGCCTTCCCATTCGCCTTTGCAGATGATCCCGGTGTCGGGCATCGCGCCGGCATCCGAACCGGCGAGTGGGCCTGTCAGGGCGAAGCACGGAATATCGTCACCGCGCGCCAGGCGTGGCAGGTAATGATTGCGTTGTTCGTCAGTGCCGTAATGCAGCAGCAGCTCAGCGGGCCCGAGGGAGTTGGGGACCATCACTGTGGAGGCAAGGTCGCCACTGCGAGTCGCCAGTTTCATCGCGACCTGGGAGTGGGCATAGGCGGAAAAGCCTTTGCCACCGAATTCCTTGGGAATGATCAGGGCGAAGAAACCGTTGTCCTTGATGTGGGCCCAGGCTTGCGGTGGCAAGTCCATGTCCTGGCCGATCTGCCAGTCGCTGACCATGGCGCATAGCTCTTCGGTCGGGCCATCGATAAAGGCCTGTTCCTCTTCGCTCAACTGCACTTTTGGATAGGCCAGCAATTTGTCCCAGTCCGGACGACCACTGAACAATTCACCGTCCCACCACACCGTGCCGGCGTCGATGGCGTCGCGTTCGGTTTGCGACATCGGCGGCAGGGTTTTCTGGAACCAGCTGAACAATGGCGCGCTGAAAAATTTGCGGCGCAGATCAGGCAGTAGCAACGGCGCCGCTACGGCGGCTATCAGCACCCACAGCAGCAGCAACAACCAGCCGGGCGCGTGGCTGAAGGCACCCATTGCCACCACAAACACGGCAACGATGCACAGGGCCGGTAGGGGGGCGGTGCGGCGGTGCGCCAGATAGGCAATGCCGACGATCAGAACCAGTATCCACAACAACAGCATAATTAATCCTCCGTGAACCAGGGCAAAACCAACCCTCACAGCTTAGACGGCATCCGTAGCAGGGTGAGCAGGGCAAGGTGTTGAATTGTGAGAAACCTTGTAAAAGTTGTGCAGGCACGGTTGGCAACGGGCTGCGCAAATCGTTCGCTGCCCGCGCGACAATGCGCCCATGTTTGGCCGAAATGCCGTTATCTCTGTGCTTATCCTGTCGCTAGACTCGGGCCTTACCCAGGAGATTGATCTCATGCACGAGTATTTGAGTCCCGGCCGCTTCATCGATAGTGACCATCCGTCCGTAGTGGAGTTCGCTGAAAAACATCGTGGTACCCGTCGCGACCCGATCGAGCAGGCGATCAATCTGTATTACGCCGTGCGCGAAGCCGTGCGCTACAACCCCTATACCTTCAGCCGCGATCCGCAGACCTTGCGCGGCAGCTACGCGCTGGCCGCTGGGGAAAGCTATTGCGTGCCCAAAGCCACATTGCTGGCTGGGGCCGCGCGACATTGTGGGATCCCGGCGCGTATCGGCCTGGCCGATGTGCGCAATCACCTGTCGACCCCGCGGCTGCTTGAACTGCTCAGGAGCGACGTGTTCGCCATGCACGGTTACACCGAACTGTTCCTGAACGGACGCTGGGTAAAGGCCACGCCGGCATTCAATCAAGGCTTGTGCGAGTTGTTTAACGTCGCGCCACTGGAGTTCGACGGGATCAACGACAGCGTATTCCACCCGTTCAACCGCGCTGGCGAGCCGTTGATGGAGTACCTGGTCGACCACGGCCAGTTCACCGATGTGCCTGAAGCGTTCTTTTTCGAGCACTTGGAAAAATGCTATCCGCATCTGTTCGGTGAACGGTTGCCGGTGCTGCTGGGGGACATTCAGAGCGATTTGAGCCGCGCCTGATCCGGCGTATGCTGCCTGCGCATTCATCCATAAAGAGGCGCTCATGCTGAAGATCTGGGGTCGGAAAAATTCGTCGAATGTCAGGAAACCGTTGTGGGCAGCCGAGGAGCTGGGCCTCGCTTATGAGGCTATAGATGCAGGCGGCTCCTTTGGCGTGGTGGATACCCCCGAGTACCGGGCGATGAACCCCAACGGTCGTGTGCCGGTGATGGAGGACGACGGCTTCGTGCTGTGGGAATCCAACGCCATCGTGCGTTATCTCCTGGCCCGTCATGCCAGCAACAGCCCCTGGTACCCTGCGGATCCGCAAGCCCGCGCCAGCGCCGACAAGTGGATGGACTGGGCCACTTCGAGTTTTGCCGGACCGTTCCGCACCGTGTTCTGGGGCGTGCTGCGCACCTCGGCCGATAAACAGGACTGGCCGGCCATCCACGCCGCGATCAAAGAGTGCGACGCGCTGCTGGCGATGGTTGACCAGGCGTTGGCCACCCATCCCTACCTGTCCGGTGATGAGATCGGCATGGGTGACATTCCCCTTGGCAGTTTTATTTATGCCTGGTTCGAGATGCCCATCGAGCGTGCCCACCAGCCCCATCTGAAGGCCTGGTATGCACGGCTCAAGCAGCGTCCGGCGTATCAGAAGGCCGTCATGACCGCGTTGACTTAATACTCACTATCGACACGCTTGACTGTACTTGTGGGGCGGGGACAAGCACCATTGCACTCATGCGCCGCGGTTGTGTTCGTCGCCGTCCGCCCTTATCTATTCCTTACTTTCCCTTCTTGGTGCGTAATCCGATATGAGTTCCGCTCTGTCCATCCGGCAGCTAACCAAAACCTACGGCAACGGTTTCCAGGCCCTGAGTGGTATCGATCTGGATGTCGCCGAAGGTGATTTTTTCGCCTTGCTCGGCCCTAACGGCGCCGGCAAGTCCACGACCATCGGCATTCTCTCGACCCTGGTGAACAAGACCAGCGGTACGGTGAACATCTTCGGTCACGACCTGGACAAAAACCCGGCGGCGCTCAAGCGCTCCATCGGCGTCGTGCCCCAGGAGTTCAACTTCAACCAGTTCGAAAAGACCTTCGACATCGTCGTGACCCAGGCTGGTTACTACGGCATCCCGCCGAAAATCGCCAAGGAACGCGCCGAGCAGTACCTGACCCAATTGGGCCTGTGGGACAAGCGCGACACGCCGTCGCGTTCCCTGTCCGGCGGGATGAAGCGCCGGCTGATGATCGCCCGCGCGCTGGTTCACGAACCGCGCCTGCTGATCCTCGACGAACCGACGGCGGGAGTGGATATCGAACTGCGCCGCTCGATGTGGACCTTCCTTACCGAGTTGAACCAGAAAGGCATCACCATCATCCTCACCACCCATTATTTGGAAGAGGCTGAGCAGCTGTGCCGCAACATTGGCATCATCGACCACGGCACCATCGTCGAGAACACCAGCATGAAGCAGTTGCTGGGGCAGTTGCATGTGGAGACTTTCCTGCTCGATCTCAAGAACACTTTGAGCGTTGCGCCGCAGTTGCTCGGTTACCCGACCAAACTGCTCGACGGTCATACCCTCGAAGTCCAGGTCGACAAGGCTATGGGTATTACCGCGCTGTTTACCCAGCTTGCTCAACAGCGCATCGAAGTATTGAGCCTGCGCAACAAAACCAATCGCCTTGAGGAGTTGTTCGTGTCCCTGGTGGAGAAAAATCTGTCGAAGGTGGCGGTATGAGTTCCGAGCTGCAACCCAACCTAGTTGCCCTGAACACCATCGTTTATCGCGAGGTCAAGCGCTTCACCCGAATCTGGCCGCAGACGTTGCTGCCGCCGGCCATCACCATGGTGCTGTACTTCGTGATCTTCGGTAACCTGATCGGTCGGCAGATCGGTGATATGGGTGGCTTCACCTATATGGAATACATCGTGCCGGGCCTGATCATGATGTCGGTGATCACCAATTCCTACGGCAACGTGGTGTCGAGTTTTTTCGGCAGCAAGTTCCAGCGTTCCATCGAGGAGCTAATGGTGTCGCCGGTATCGCCGCACACCATTCTGATCGGTTACACCCTCGGGGGCGTGCTGCGCGGGTTGATGGTGGGGGTGATCGTGACCCTGTTGTCGTTGTTCTTTACCCAATTGCAGGTGCATCACTTGGGCGTGACCATCCTGGTGGTGGTGCTGACGGCGACGATTTTCTCGCTGCTGGGCTTTATCAACGCCGTATTTGCGCGCAATTTTGATGACATCTCGATCATCCCGACCTTTGTACTGACGCCGCTGACTTACCTGGGGGGCGTGTTCTATTCGATTTCCCTGCTGCCGCCGTTCTGGCAGACCGTGTCCCTGGCGAACCCGGTGCTGCACATGGTCAACGCATTCCGATACGGAATCCTGGGGGTTTCCGACATCAAAATCAGCGTAGCGATCACGTTCATGTTGGTGGCGACCGTGGCGCTATATATCGGCTGCGCGCGTTTGCTGGTAAGTGGTCGCGGGATGCGGACTTAAGGACGACCGCGGCGTCATTCCAAACACCGTATAAACAAACGGCCTCCCATGTGGAGGCCGTTTTACCTTGCTACATCCGGTTTTTCTTGCGTCGCCGCCACTGCCGCGCAACCCACCAGCGCCAGTAAACCATCGTCAGGCAATAGCCCAAGGCCCCCAGCACCAGCCCAGTGAGCACCGAGCCCAGCAGAAAGGGCTGCCACATCGTGGACAGTTCGCCGCGGATCCATTCCCAGGTCAGTTCATGCGGCAGGTGCCGGGCAGGAATGTCCATCAACCAGGCCCCGGTCTGGTAGGTGCAGAAGAACACCACTGGCATGGTGATCGGATTGGTCAGCCAGACCAGGCTGACGGCGATAGGAATATTGCCGCGCACCATGATCGCCAGGGCGGCGGCCACCAGCATCTGCAGGGGAATGGGCAGGAACGCTGCGAACAACCCCACGGCCATCGCCCGGGCGACGGAGTGGCGGTTGAGGTGCCACAGGTTCGGGTCATGCAGCAGGGTGCCAAGGAAGCGTAAGGACTTATGTTCCCTGATGCTCGTCGGGTCTGGCATATAGCGTTTGAATAAGCGCCGGGGCATAAGGCTTCTCGGTCGGTTAAGGCGGCAAGTATGTCTCGATTCGATGAACCGGCTATTCAGACTTTGTGACAATTAATAACGACGGCCGTGCGATCAGCCGACTATGCCTAGGGGGTGGACTCTCAAGGACGGGCGTATGCGCACAGGGATGATAGCGCTGGCGCTGGGTTTGCTGACCCTGCGTTTTTTACCGGCATTACCGCCGGTCTGGTTGTTAATACTGATGCCGATAGCGGGCTTGATGTTGCTGCCGTTTCGCACCTATCCGCTGGCGTTTCTCCTGTTCGGCTTCAGTTGGGCCTGTGCCCAGGCGCAATGGGCGGTGAATGATCGCCTACCCATTCAGCTTGACGGTGAAACCCGTTGGGTAGAAGGGACGGTCACAGGGCTGCCGCAGAATGCCGAAGGTGTCGTGCGCTTCGAACTGTCGGACAGCCATTCCAGGCGTACGAAACTGCCGCAGCGGATACGCCTGGCCTGGTACGACGGCCCTGCGGTGAACAGCGGAGAGCGCTGGCGCCTGGCGGTCAAGCTGAAACGGCCGGTCGGGCTGCTCAATCCCCATGCGTTCGACTACGACGCCTGGCTGCTGGCGCAACGCATCGGCGCCACCGGCACGGTGAAGGCTGGCGAGAAACTCGCGGATGCCC
>NZ_JAKNRW010000038.1 GCF_023072615.1 Pseudomonas violetae | reverse complement strand
CTACCGCCACCGCCACCCCCACCCCCACTACCTCCGCCGCCGCCACCACCACCGTCTTTCGCCTGAGCGCTCGACATCCCGGAAAGACTGTCCGGAACCCATACCGTAGATGCCGACAGAACTACGCCAATAGCCACTGCGAGCAAAAGCTTCTTCATGTGCATATCGATCTCCGCCTTATTGTGGGTGTATCAGTGAATACTCGAGGCCAGTTCGAAGATAGGGATGTACATCAGGATCACGATCACCCCGATCAACAGGCCAATAAACGTCATCAACAGCGGTTCGAACAACCGCACGAACCATTCGATCCAGCGGCTGATTTCTTCGTCATAGAAGTCGGCGCTGCGTTCCATCATCTGCCCGAGGTTGCCGGACTGTTCGCCTGCACGCAGCAAGCGCAGGGACACGGGAGTCACCAGGTGATTGAGTTCCAGCGCGGCGGACAGCGATTGCCCCTCGCGCACCCGCTCGCATGCCTGGTCCAGGCGCACGCGCGAAGGCACGGTGAGCAGGCCGCGGACCATGCCCATGGCCGTGACCAGCGGGATACCGCCCTGCAGCAGGATGCCCAGGGAGCGGTAGAAACGCGCCAGTTCGTACATGAAAATCCGTTGATGCACCGCCGGCAGTCTTTCGATCACCCGGTCGACGCCACGGCGAAAGGCCGGCTGGCGCTGGAGAAAGGCGAGGGCAACGACAATGGCCACCAGGGCGCCGAAGAATTCACCCTGGTGAGCATGCAGGAACATCCCGCAGCTCATCAGGACCTGGGACAACCACGGCAGGTTCGACCCCAGCCCCTCGAACACCAGGCTGAAGCGCGGCACCACGTAGCCCATCAGGAATAACACCACGCCACCGCCCACCACCAGCAACAGCATCGGGTAGATCGAAGCGCTGACGATCTTCTGGCGAACCTCATCCATGCGCTGGCGATAGCTGACATAACGACCAAGGGCATCGCCCACGGCGCCGGTTTTCTCGCTGGACTGTACCAAGGCTACATAGAGAGGCGGGAAAACCGCCGACAACTGGCCCAATGCCTGGGAGAAAGATTTGCCTTCGTACAGCAAACGCACCAGCTCACTCAGGGTTTTGCGGGCCTGGGGTGCGTTTTCTTTTTCCGCCAGGCTCTCCAGCGCATCGATCAACGGCAGGCCGGCATTGAGCAACGTGGTCAGCTCCTGGCTGAACAACACCAGGTTGAAAGTCTCGCGCTTTTGCAGGCGCAACGCTTGCCATCGTCGGTCGGCCTGCAGGCTGACGACACGCAAGCCCTGGTCCTCGACCATGCGCCGCGCCTCGCTGTCGCCCTGGGCTTCGACGGTCACCGACACGACGCCGGCCTTGCCCACTGCCTTGAGATGAAACCGCATGGTCGCCGCTCCTGTCATTGCCAACTGGTGACTTCGGCGTTTTCGCCTTCGCCACCGGGTTGGCCATCCTTGCCCATGGACAGCAGGTCGTACTCGCCGTTTTCACCGGGGTAGCGGTAGTTGTAATTACGGCCCCACGGATCCTGGGGTAGTTTTTTCTGCAGGTAGGGGCCGGTCCAGCGGGTTTCATCGCTGGGCGCGGTGACCAGCGCCTGCAAGCCTTGTTCGGTCGAGGGGTAATGGCCGACCTCCAGGCGGTACAAGTCCAGCGCCTTGCCCAGGCCTTCGATTTGCGCCTTGGCCACTTTCACTTCCGAGCGGCCGAGTTGGGCAAAGTACTTTGGCGCGACGATGCCGGCCAACAGACCGAGCACCACCAGCACCACCAGCAATTCGAGCAGGGTGAACCCGCTTTGAGCCCGCCGGGTACAGCTACGCGCAGTACAACACTGACGCTGATTCATGATGACCTCACACATAGACGGAAGGGTCGCGGGAAAGGCTAATGCAATTGTCATGCACATGCCCCGGCATTGCTCTGCAACCCCTGTATCACGGGCCTCGGCACTTGCGGCACGGTGCTTGCGTACGGCTGGTTCACGACTTGTCATTGGGGCATTACCCCCATTTTTCGGGGCAGGTCAGGGGAGGCACCAATGATCAAGTCATTCACTGCGGGACTGCTGGGCGGGTTGTTGCTGGCCGGGGTCGCGCACGCCGATGTGTTCATTTCCGTCGACGCCAAGGGCAGCTACGTTCTGTCCAATGTCCACCGTCCCGGCCGCCACTATGAACGGGTGATCCGTGAGCCTGAGGTGGCCCAGGTCAGCCTCGACCAGCAGCCGCAGATGATTGCCGCGCGGCCCTATGCCGAGCTGGTGTCGGCAGCGGCCACGGCCAACCAGTTACCGGCGGCGCTGTTGCATGCGGTGATCCAGGCCGAGTCCAGCTACAACTCCGGCGCCACCTCGCCCAAAGGCGCAGGGGGGTTGATGCAGTTGATGCCCGACACCGCGCGGGAAATGGGGGTCACGGATGTTTATGACCCGAAGGCCAACATCCAGGGCGGGGCCAAATACCTCAAGCGCCTGATGACGCTGTTTGACAACGACATTGCCCTCGCCGTGGCGGCCTACAACGCCGGGCCGCAGGCGGTGATCAGCCGTGGCGGAGTGATCCCGCCGTTCGCCGAAACCCAGCGCTATGTGCCCAGCGTCCTGCGCCAATACCGGCGTCTGCAGGGCTTGGACGCTGATTCGCCGCTGTGACCGGGGAATTCCCCAATTGTGGGGGAAGCCGGCAGGCATCGGTTAACCCGCAAACTGGGGAATGGGTGGGGGATTTCCCCCGACTTATCAAATCGTTTAGGTAACCGTTTGAAAAATAAGGAAAAAGGTTTATGGCATGGCGATTGCTGAAGTGATTTTTGTCGAGACGTATTTCCAATGAGCACACAAATCGAGGCCCGTGATCATGACCGGCAAACCCAACGCTCATCACCTGCTTAATCTGCTGCTGTTTCTGGTGCCGATGTTCGGCCTGGAAATGGCCCAGGCCGCCCTGCGCTGCGAGCGCAATCTGGTGGCAAACGTCGTGGCGCTGGACCAGCCGCTGATGTTCAACCGACTAGGCGCACAGAACGTCAACGGCATGATGTTCGCCCTGCGCCGCGATGTGGTCGACGACCACAACAGGTCACTGGCACAGGGTGGTACGGCGGTGCCGGGCAAGGTCTCGCTACGACCCGACAAGCGTCCGCGCCCCCTGGTGCTGCGCGTTGCGGCCGGGGATTGTCTGACCATTAACCTGCAGAACTTGCTGGCATATCAAGCCAACCCCGGCAGCCATGACAGCGGGGAAGAAGGCGAAATCGAAGGCGAAGTGCAGATCGGTGCAGTCGATCACTTCAAGGTCGATGAACAGGTCACTGACCGCCATATCGGATTCCAGGTCAACGGCATGCAGGCGGTCAACAGCATTGACGATATTTCCTCCTACACCGGACGCAACGCCAACACCCTGATCTCCCCCGGCGCGAGCCGCTCCTATACCTTGTATGCCGAACGCGAAGGCGCCTTCGCCGCCAGCAGCCGTGGCGCAACCTTCGGAGGCGAAGGCGCTGCAGGTAACGTCGCCAACGGCCTGTTCGGCGAAGTAGTGGTAGTGCCCAAGGGCGGCCGCACCTATCGCAACACCGTGACTGAAGAAGAGATGCGCCTGGCCAGCACCGGGCGTACCCCGACGGGTCAGCCGATCGTCGACTATCAGGCGCGATACCCACAGCGCCAGCCGTGGATCCGTGAAGGCAAGGCCGGCACGCCGATCATCAACATGGTCGACGGCAGCGAAATCATTTCCAGCGAGAGTGACGCGATCGTCATGGGCAGCAACGCCGACGGCAGCTTCGCGCCTTCGACCTACCCGCTGGAAACCATTGGCAAGCGCAACCCGGCACTGCCCAATCGGCTTGAACCGTTCCGCGATTTCGCCTCCCAATTCCAGGATGAAACCGCTGCAACCCAGGCATTCCCTGCTTATTGGGCAGACCCGGTGATGGCCCACGTGCTGGAACCGACCCGCGATGCGTTCATGATCAACTATGGCTCTGGCGGCATGGGTGCCGAAGTGGTCGCCAATCGCCTGGGCGTCGGGCCGATGCACGATTGCCTGTCCTGCGCCTACGAAGAGTTCTTCCTCAGCTCGCACACCGTTGGCGACGTGGCGATGTTGGTGGATGTGCCGGCCAACGCCGGCCTGGAAAATATTCGTCCCGGTGAAACCCCGCGCGCCGACCAGATCGGGGTCAAGGCCACCATGGCGCTGTATCCGTCGGAGCCGTCCAACGTCAACCACAGTTACATCGGCGACTTCGTGAAATTCCGCAATACTCACAACGGTCACGAGCAGCACATTTTCCACCTGCACGGGCACCAGTGGCTGTTCAACCCCAACGACGATAACTCCGACTATGTGGATGCCCAAGGCATCGGTCCGGGCGCCGGCTACACCTATGAAATCGCCAACGGTGGTTCTGGCAACCGCAACCGCGTGGCCGGTGATGCTATCTATCACTGCCACTTCTACCCGCACTTCGCCCAGGGCATGTGGGCCATGTGGCGGGTGCACGACGTGTTTGAAGAAGGCACCAAACTCGAAGTCTCGCAGCAAGGCGACGACGGTTACCACAGCGAACCTTATGCCCTGCGAAGCGGTAAACCCGCAGCGGGTGCCCGGGCCTTGCCCGATGGCGAGATCATCGCCGGTACCCCGATTCCGGCGATAGTGCCGCTGCCTGGTAAGGCGATGGCGCCGATGCCAGGCAAGGTCGCGGTCGTACCGAAAATCGGTGAAACCCTGGTGGCCGGTCACGACGATGACGATGATGAAGACGACGATGGCGAACACCACGGTGGCAACGGTGGCGCCCAGGCCATCGGTTCGCTGGCCCTGGTGGACCGCAGCGAAGCCAACCGCAATGCCGATGGCAGCCTGAAAAACCCTGGCTATCCATTCTGGATTGGTGGCATGGAAACTTCGGTCGGCCAACGCCCACCGACTCCACCCCTGGACATGCTGGATGCAGCCAAGGCCCAGGCTTTGAAAACCAGCGGCAACGCACTGTGGGCCAACCTCGACCCGGCGCAATCCGGTGGCTGGGATGGCGGCCTGGGCCGGCACTCGCTCGATGGTTTTTCCTCCGGCGGTGAAGCCCGCACCATCACCACCTCGCTGGATTTCTCCAAGGAAGTGACCCGCGCCAAACCCATCTACATGCCGGAAGAGGGTACTGAGGTGGAACAGGCAGCGATGGCCTTCCACGCCAAGAAAGACCACCCAAGCTACGCCTTGCTGCCGGGCAACCAGATCGTGGCGCGGGCCTTCCGCACCAATGGCGCCTTGCCCATTGCCGGCGCGCCTTACTACGAACCTTGCATGGATGACCGGCAAAAACGCCTGACCAGCAGCGCCGGTACTGGCGAGTTTGCCAGCGGCGAACGCATCGACGGCATGTCCTACACCGGTTCGTCGACTTTCACCGCCGACCGTCCACGGGTCTACAAAGCCGCGAACATCCAGTTCGACGCGGTGTACAACAAGGTCGGTTACCACTTCCCGCAAGCGCGTATTCTGGCGCTGTGGGAAGACGCCTGGCCGGTGATCACCAAGCAGCGACCACCAGAGCCACTGGTGATGCGCATGAACACCTTCGACTGCGTGCAATACCAGCAAACCAACCTGGTGCCGGCCACGTATGAGATGGACGACTATCAGGTGCGCACCCCAACCGACGTGATCGGTCAGCATATCCACTTGCCGAAATGGGACCTGACGGCGGCCGACGGCTCGGCCAACGGCTGGAACTATGAAGATGGCGTGCTTTCCCCTGGCGCCGTGCAGGAGCGTATCCACGCTATTCGCGAGTTCAACCAGTGCCAGGGCGCGGATCCACGTGACGGCACGCCGACCTGCCCGAAAGCCAAGAATCACCCGTTCTTCGGTCAATACGGTCGGGCGGACTGGGTCGGCGCACGGACGGCAATGCAACGCTGGTTCGTCGATCCGGTGGTGAATACCAAAGGCGTCGACCGTGGCCTGGGGACCATTTTCACCCACGACCACCTGGGCCCATCAACTCACCAACAGATTGGCCTGTACGCTACCGTGCTGGCTGAACCTGCCGGCTCCACCTGGTTCCACGCCGAGACCGGCGAGCAGCTGTACAGCGGCGCGCGCCAGGACGGCGGGCCAACTTCGTGGCAAGCGGTGGTGTCCACCGGTGACCTGGACGGCGACGGCAAGAACGACAGCTTCCGTGAGTTTTTCCTCGAGTACAGCGACTTCCAGCACGCCTATGAAGCCGGTGTGTACGTGGGTGCCGGACCCAATGGCGTGCCCAACCCGACGGCGTTCCCGGCCACTGCAGACAGCTTCCGCTACGCCATCAACCCGCCTGTGCGTAACAGCGCCAGCAACCTGCTCGACGGCATCATCGAAGTGCAGGGCGGCATGGTACCGGGTTGCCCAAGCCGGCCTTGCCCGCAGGCCATCTCGGTAGATGATCCTGGCATGTTCGTCGTCAACTATCGCAATGAGCCATTGGCGCTGCGAGTCTATGACCCGAACAAACTTGGCCCTGACGGCAAGCGCGGCATGCAGGCGGACGGCCTGGCGGGCGACCTCGCGTACGCCATGCAAAGCCGTACTGACCGTGCCATCGCGGCGATGAACCTGGCGCCTAACCTGGTCACCTCGGCGACCGGCCCGACCGGCGGCACCACGCTGTTCCCACCGCACATCAACCGTGGCGGCGCTGAACCTGGCGACCCGTTCACCCCGATGTTGCGTACCTACACCGGTGACAACGTTAGGCTGCGCCTGCATGCCGGTGGCCACGAGGAGGAGCACAACGTGACCTTGCACGGGGTGAAATGGCTGCAGAGTGGTTCCGGTTTCGGCAACAGCTCCAACTCTGGCTGGCGTGCCTCGCAAATGGTCGGCATCTCCGAGCAGATGGGCTTCAACGCACCGGTTTCGTTGCTCTCCAGTTCGGCAGCGACCACGGGGGACTACCTGTACTCGATGGACGCTTCCATTGAAGGTTACTGGAACGGTATCTGGGGCGTGATGCGCAACTATACGGCCCAGCGCAGCGACCTGTTCGCCTTGCCGAACAATCCGAAACCGGCGGGCATGCGCAACACCGTGGCGTACGAAGGTTCCTGCCCACGGATCAGCGCCAACCCCAATGGCATCGGCACCCGGCCGACCGTGCAACGCAACTATGAAGTGGTCGCGGCGCTGGCCAACGACATCCTGAGCAACCCTTTGAACCTGACCATCGGCGATCCTGCCGGTCTTGGCCAGCACGTCGGCGGGCCGTTGAATCCGGCGGGCGGCACCCTGGTGTTCAACTCACGGACGGTGAATATCCCGCAGGTCACGGTGACCGATCCTGAAGATGGCGAAACCATCACCATCGGCGGGCAAAGCGGACCGCTGCATGATCCGACTGCGATCCTGTACGTGCGTAAGTCCGACCTCGACCCGAACACCGGCAAGCTCAAGTCCGGCGTACCGGTAGAGCCGCTGGTATTACGTGCGGCGGCGGGGGATTGCATCAACGTCACTCTGGAAAACCGCCTGCCGCTGGTCATGCCCGACCTGACCCAGACTGCGGTGATGCAAGGCCTGGTCAAGCGTGATCGCAACAGTGGCCAGGGTTCGACCATCTTCACCAACAACCTGATCCGGCCGTCCAGTCATGTGGGCCTGCATGCCCAGCTATTGTCCTACGACATCACCAAGTCCGACGGCACCAACGTCGGCGCCAACCCGGTCCAGACCGTGCCACCCCGGGTCGGCAATACCGGCGCCTACCCGACTCGTACCTACCAGTACTACGCCGGGCACTTGGAGCGTGAGGGCAAGCCGGTCACGCAACTGGGGCGCAGTGTCGACAACATCAACGCCACGGCGGTGGAGTTCGGCGGCCTGAACATCACCCCGGCGGACGTGATCAAGCAAGGGCAGAAAGGCCTGGGCGGGGCAATGACCATCCTGCCGTTCGG
Source organism: Pseudomonas violetae (assembly GCF_023072615.1). Taxonomy (GTDB): domain Bacteria; phylum Pseudomonadota; class Gammaproteobacteria; order Pseudomonadales; family Pseudomonadaceae; genus Aquipseudomonas; species Aquipseudomonas violetae. The sequence goes on along the minus strand of NZ_JAKNRW010000038.1, from coordinate 41,062 downwards.
TGCGACTTGGGTCGAGGACGCCCGCAAGACCAACGCCACTGTCACGGCGCCAGGGCAGGCCGTATACCGCGACTTTGCGATGGTCTGGCAGAAAGCCTTGAATATGCGCTGGGCCAACGGCCGGCCGGTGGAAGGTATTGCTGCCGAAGGGTTCGGGGTGCCAAACGATCCGCAGGACAACTCGAGCATGGCCATCAACTACAAGGCAGAGCCGCTGTGGTTCCGCTTTGGGCTGGCACCGGACGCACCTTTCGGTCACGCCGGTGGTGCTGGCTACGGCGACGTGCCCAACGCGCACATGGCCTACAGCAATGCGCTGATCGGCGGCGATCCACAAACGCCGGTGCTCTATGTGAAACCGGGGCAACCGTTCCGTACGCACATCCTGATGCCGAGCGGTGGCAGCCGTGGCTCGACCTTCCAACTGGACGGTCATGTTTGGTCGGTCAACCCCTTCCAGTCGGAGAAGAGTGACACCGGCGGCTACCCGATGAGTACGCCAGGGGTGGGTTCGGTGCGGTTCGGCTACAACCCGATGTCGATGTATATCGGCGCCCGGGAAAGCATCCTGCCGGCCGCGCACTTCAGTTTCATGCACCCGAGCGCCGGGGGCAGCAACGCGATACCGGGTGACTACCTGTACCGCGACTATGGCGCCTACGGCAATACCTCCGGACTCTGGGGATTGCTGCGGGTGACCAACGAACCGGAACCGGCGCCAGCACCGTGAGTGTGAGTCCATGCCAGCAAACTGTGGCGAGGGAGCTTGCTCCCGCTGGGCTGCGAAGCGGCCCCAGGATTGTGCAATCCATGCAGTCTTTGTGAGTGCTGCGCACTCAAGCGGGAGCAAGCTCCCTCGCCACAGGATTTGGAAAGAATAGGCAGGCACAGATCTGTAAGGGGAGAAGGGAATGAACAGGAACATCAAAGTCACCACCGGTGCACTGGTTGTTGGCGCGGCACTGATCGGGCTGGGGCTATGGAAGACGATGCCGTCGACCATGCTCAGCGAAGTCGCGCTGCCAAACACCTGGACTGCCAACGCCAGCTCGCCCACCAAGGCGGCTCAGCCCGCCCGCCAGAAACCGGAAGCGGTAAGCGCCACTGACGCCGGCAGGCAAGTCCTTGAACGCGATGGGGTGTCCGTTGCATTGCAGGTGCGTCCCCTGGCTGCTGACGGTGTACTGCGCGAGGGTGAATTTGCTGACGTGCGGTTCCGGATCACTGACAGCGCTTCCGGCCAACCCCTGGCAGGCGTCGCGCCGGGGGCCTGGCTCGATCTTGAAACCGTGGCCGCTGACAAGGCCCAGGGCCGCGAACAAAGCTGCAAATCCCGGGTCGGGGTGTTCCTCAAATCGAGCATCGGCGCACGGCCCATGCTTGACCTCAACAGCTACTTCCTGCTGGTGATGAACCGCGATGCCAGCGTCACGGTGGTCGATCCCTCGGTCTCGGTGGGGGGTATCACCAGCACCATGGCGCGCGTCGACATCAAGCAACCACCAATGGACTGGATCACCCCGAGGGACAATAAGCGGGTATTCGTCTCGATGCCTACGGCCGGCGAAATCGCCGTGATCGATAGCGAGCAATTCAAATTGATCGATTCGATCGCCGCCGGCAGCAACCCGGTGCGCGTGGCGCTGCAGCCGGATGAACGCCTGCTGTGGGTCGGCAACAACGCTGCGAGCGCCGAAGAGTCGGGAGTGACGGTGATCGACGCAAGCAGTCTAAAACCGCTCAAACACCTGACCACTGGTGCCGGGCACCACGAAATCGCCTTCACCAAGGACAGCCGCCAGGCCTTCGTCAGCAACCGCGATGACGGCACTGTCAGTATCATCGACATCGCCAGCCTGACCCTCAGCAAGCAGCTCAAGACCGGCTCGCACCCGCTGTCCGTGGCCTACTCGCCGCTGTCCCAGGCCGTATATGTCGCTGACGGCAAGGACGGCACGGTAACGGTTATCGACACCGCCAGCCTGGCCGTGCGCCGCGTGATCCAGCTCAAGCAGGGGCTTGGCCCGATGGGGTTCAGCGCCGACGGACGCTTCGCTATCGTGCTCAATACCCTGGAAAACCAGGCCTCGGTCATCGACGCCGCGACCAACTCACTGATCCATGACCTGGACGTTTCTGCCGAACCATTCCAAGTGGTGTTCACCAGGGCTTACGCCTACATCCGTGGCCTGGCCTCGGCCAAGGTCACGATGATCAACCTGTCTTCCCTGGGCGAAGGTCGCAAGCCGATCACCCAGGGCTTTGAAGCCGGCCCCCAGGCGCCTCGCCTGGCGGGCGACCTGCCACTGGCGTCGAGCCTGGCAGTTTCGCGCGATGACAACGCGGTGTTTGTGGTTAACCCGGTGGACAACACCACCTACTTCTACGCCGAAGGCATGAACACCCCGATGTCCGGCTACCCCAATCGCGGGCAGGTGGCGCGTGCGGCGCTGGTTATCGATCGCAGCCTGCGCGAAGTCGAGCCAGGGCTTTATAGCGCGCGCATCAAACTGCCGGTGGCCGGGCGTTTCGACGTGGCGTTTCTGCTCAACCAGCCGAACATCATTCACTGCTTCACCGCGCTGGTGGAACCCAACAGCACTATTGCCCAGCACGCTGGCGTACCCAAAGTGGAATTCATGCTCGATAAATCCACCGCCCAACTCGGCAACCCCTACGTCGTGCGCTTTCGCATCGTCCAGGGCCAGCAGAAGGCCGAGCGCAGCGGGGTCAAGGACGTGAAGGTGCGCTACTTCCGCGCGCCGTCATCGAAGACCCAAACCGTAGCGGCGCTGGAAGTGGGCAACGGCGTATACGAAGCACCGGTGACCCTCGACCAGAGCGGCGCCTGGTATCTGCACGTGCGTGCGGCGTCACTTGGCGCGAGTTTCGACGACAAGACCTTTGCCAGCGTCCGGGTAGTCCCGGGCGCTGCACACTGAAGAGGATAAGGACATGAATCGATTCGTACCCTGCGGACTGCTGACGCTGTGCCTGCTTGCCGCCGGTATCGGCCAGGCCGTGGCCCATTCGGCGGATGAACACGCCGGCCATAACATGCCCGCCAAAAGTGCCACCTCCGAAAGCGCCCAGGTCAAGTTCGCCGACGTCGCCCTGGTGGACCAGACGGGCAAAGCGGTGCGCCTGGAGCAAGACCTGGTGAGCAACAAGATCGTGGTCATGAGTTTCATCTACACCAGTTGCACCACGGTCTGCCCGGTAGTGTCCTCGATCATGGGCAAGGTGCAGAAGCAGCTTGGCGCGCGGGTCGGTGCCGAGGTGCAGCTGGTGTCGATCAGCATTGACCCGCAACGCGACGACCCCAAGCGGCTGAATGATTACGCCCGGTCGTTTCAAAACGGTCCCGGCTGGAGCTGGCTCACCGGTTCTACCCAGTCGATCAACGAAACCCTCAAGGGCCTGGGTACTTTCAATGGTGACTTCAAGAGCCATGCGCCGCTGATTCTGGTGGGCGATGGCAACAGCCGTCACTGGACCCGCTACTACGGGTTTACCGACCCGGCCGTGCTCACCCGCGAAGTGGAAAAACTCAGTGGCCAACGCAATGCTCACGCCAAACACACCGCCATAGCCATGGAGCCGCACCCATGAGGACTTTTGACCGCATCGCCCTGAGCCTGTGCCTGGGCATTTTCAGTTCGCTGGCGCTCGCCCATGAAGGCCACCAGGAACCGGCACCTATCGCCCCCGCTGCGCAACCGGCCGGGGGCACTCGCGACGCAAAAACCTGGTTCACCGACACGCCGTTGCAGGACCAGAATGGACAGACCCTGCGCTTCTACAGCGATGCTTTGCAAAACCGCGTAGTGCTGGTTAACGTGATTTTCACCAGTTGCAATGATGCCTGTCCGCTGATCACCCAAAAGCTCAAGGAAGTTCGCGAAGTGCTGGGCGACAAGGCCGACGGCATTACCTTTATCTCCCTTACCAGTGATCCGCTGCGGGACACCCCGGCGGTACTCAAGGCTTACACCTTGAAACAAGGGGTAGAAGACCCCCACTGGCTTTTTCTGACGGGCGACAAGGCCCAGATGGACCTGGTTCTGGGGCGCATTGGCCAGATCGTGCCCACCCCGGAGCAGCACTCCACGCAACTGATCGTCGGGGACGTGGCCAACAAACGCTGGAGCAAGATCCGCCCAGATGCCCCGGCTGCCGCCATTGCCCAGCGCTTGCAGTTGCTGACAATGCCCGTGGTCGGCCGTTGAGTGCGCGCCATGAAAACGTCCTTCGTCCTCGGCCTACTGTTCCTCTGCAATCTGCACCTCGGCGCCCAGGCGCTGCCGCTGACCCCTAGCGAAAGTGCCGGTAAGCGGTTATATCGCGAGGGGCTTTCGGCCAGTGGCGAGCCAATCATGGCGCGGGTCGGTGCGGCGGGGATGCTGTTGCCCGGCACCAGCCTGCCGTGCGCCAACTGCCATGGCGCCGATGGCGTGGGGCGACCCGAAGGCGGGGTACGACCGCCGGATTTGAGCTGGTCGCGCCTCAGCAGTACCTATGGTCAGCAACAGGTCAACGGCCGCGATTACCCTGCGTATAACGACGGCAGCCTGGCAAAAGCGATTCAGGAAGGTCGCGACCCCGGCGACAATCGACTCGACCCGGCGATGCCCAGATTCGTCCTGTCGATGAACGATCAGCGTAACCTCACCGCCTATCTCAAACGGGTGGCCGAAGACCGCGACCCCGGCCTGGACCCAGCCACCGTAAACCTGGGGACGCTGTTGCCCAGTTCCGGGCCGTTGAGCGAGGAGGGCAACACTGTGGCGGCGGTGCTCAAGGGCAGCGTGGCGCGTATCAATGAAGCGGGCGGTATCCACGGCCGGCAGTTGCGCCTGACCATTGCCGACCCGGGGCCGGACCGCGCCAGTGCCGAGCAGGCGCTAGACCGCTTGATCGACAAGGAACAGGTGTTTGCCCTGATCGCGCCGCTGGTCCCGGCACTGGACGCGGACCTGGCGACTCGTCTGGAACGAGCCGGCGTGCCGCTGATCGGTCCCTTGTCGCTGCTGGGAACGGCTCAGGCGAGCCGGCAGATTTTCGAGCCCTTGCCGGGCTTGCGCGAGCAACTGATCGCCCTGGCCGACTACGCCACCGAGCAGCTTAAAGTGCTGCAGGGGCCAACGCTGGTCATCTACCCGGACGAACCCGGCCAGCGCCTGGCGGCGCAAAACCTGAGCCAGTATTTGCAGGACCACGCCTGGCAGAAAGTGCGCTTGCAAGCCTACGACCCGGCACACGAAGAATTACCCCTGGGCTCGCGTTCGGTGTTTTACCTGGGCAGCGGTAAGGGTTTCAGTCGCCTGGCCGAACGCTTGCAAGTCGCCGGGCAGGTGCCTTATCTATTCGCCACCTCGAACCAGGTGGCGGGGGACCTGCTGCAGGTGCCCAGTGATTTTTCTCGGAGAGTGTTCCTGGCTTACCCGTTTGTACCCAGCGACTGGACGGTGGCCGGACGCCTGGCCCTGACTCAGGTGCGCGCGAATCAGGGCCTGGGTGGCCAGCATGCGGTGCTGCAAGTCGGCGCCTACAGTTCGATGCTGCTACTCAGCGAGGGCCTGAAACATTCCGGGCGCGATACCAGCCGGGAGAAGCTGATCAACGCCCTCGAAGGCCTGCACGATTTCGAAACCGGGCTGACCCCTTTGATCAGCTTTGGCCCTGGCCGCCGCCTGGGCCTGAGCGGTGCCCATGTGGTAACCGTGGACCTGCCTGACCAGCGTTTTTACCTGGTAGCGCCCTATAGACCGATTGCAGCGATGCCCTGACCGGAGACCGATCATGAAACTCAATACCTGGTTGCTCCTGCTGGCCCTGTGGGTGCCGGTAAGTTACGCCAGCAATGGCCCAATTGCGGCGCGGGTCAATGGCGAGGAGATATCCGAGTTTCGCCTGGAACGCTATTTCGCCGAGTTCCTCGAGGATCAGGGGCGAGCATTGGGTAGCATTCGCAACCCCAAAGCCTATAAGCAATTGCGGCAAAAGGCCCTGGATGCCTTGATCGACAAGGAACTGCTGTGGCAGGAAGCCGTCAAGCGCGGCGTGGTGATCAGCGACGCAGAAGTCCAGGGACAGGTCGACCAGGCTCGCCAGGCCATCGGCGGCCCCGAGGTGTTCGCTCGGCGCCTGAACGATGCCGGTTTTGATGAAGCCAGCTTCCTCGAGTACACCCGGCGAGACATGGCTGCGCAGCAGGTGTTTGCCGAACTGACCAAGGTGGCAGCGCCCGACGAGAAAGAGGTACGCGCCTTTTACGAGGAACATCGCAGCGAAATGGGCCGGCCCGAGGAGGTCCAGGCCCTGCATATCCTGGTCAAAGTGCCTGAAGGCGCAGATGCCGCGACAATTGAAGCAGCGCGACTACGCTTAGCAGATATGCGGTTGAAAATCGTTAACGGTGCTAATTTTGCCAGTATCGCCAAAAGTGCTTCAGAAGACGCTACCGCCAGCAGCGGCGGGGACTTGGGGTATTTCCCACGGGGCCGCATGTTCCCTCAATTCGAAGCGGCAGCCTTTGCCATGGCCCCCGGTGAGCTCAGCGAGCCGGTGCGCACCCCAGTGGGCTGGCACCTCATTTATTTACAGAACCGCAGCGAGGCGGCTGATGTCTCAGAAGAACAGGGGCTTGAAATGGTCAGGGCGTACCTTGCCCGGCAGCAACAGGTTGCGATTCGAGGCGAAGTGCTTGCGCAGTTGCGGTCGGGCAATCGAATTGAACGGATTGACGATGATTGAAGTTTGTTCCCCAATAGTGGGGAAAAGCTTCTGGGCGAATCCTCGCGCTTGCCCCGGCTTTGGGGGGCAGTCAGCGGCGGTGTGCTCGGGCGAAAAAAGTTTTTCATGAATATCAACTACATGCAGTGGTGAAAACATCGGTACTCAGTCTGGCATGAAGTGTGCGTTAGCCTGTTTAAGGCGGCACTCTGCCAGGTTCGAGATTCGGGCCTGCGGTTACAAGGAGTCCACCTTGTTAAACAAAGTACTGGTTGTTGAAGACGAACAGCTCCTTGCTCAGAACCTGCAGGATTACCTGCAAGCGCAAGGCCTGGATGTCCGGATAGCACACGAAGGTGCCAAGGCCATCGGCGAAGCCGCTGATTTTGCCCCCGATGTGATTGTGTTTGATTACCGCTTGCCCGATATGGAAGGTTTTGACGTTCTCGAACAAGTCCGCCAGAACAGGAATTGTCATTACGTACTGATTACAGGGCACCCAACCGCTGAAGTCTGTGAGCGGGCCCGGCAACTTGGAGTCAGTCATATCCTGTTCAAGCCGTTCCCGCTGATGGAACTGGCCCGGGCGGTTCGTGACCTTCTGGGGATGGAGCGCAGAGCAAACACGGCTGCAGGATTCGTCGAACGGCGCCAGAGCAAGACCGAAAGTTTCCCGCTGCAGTTGTACGACGGTAGCTGGGTGCTGGTGGATCGGCGAAGAAACTCGAACTCCATGGCACCAGACGACGAACAATTGCTCACCGGGGAGTAATGACGCGACAAGTCGTTCCGGACCCCCGTAACTGCTCGCCGCGTCGACAGGGCTCAAAGCCCCCGGCGTTGGAGAGCATGCCATGGACCGTCTATCCCTAGCCGTAGAACCGGCGCTGTTGGACCCCGTACCGTCGCGTTTTTCCAGTGAACAACTGGCCCAGGCCCGATCCCGCGCAGCCACTTCCGGCGAACGGGTGCTGGAAGCACTGGGGGTGTTGTGTGAACTGGCCCCCATGCCCTTCATCGAATGCCTGGGCACCACCCTGCATTACCCGGTGCTCGACACCGACACGCTGTTCAAGGCCACTCCAGTATTCGACCGGGTCACCTTGGCCCAATGCCTCAAACGCGAATTTATCCTTCTGAGTCATGAAGAGACGGTTATTGGCGTGTTCGCCGACCCCTTCGACAGTGCACGTCTGGCCTGGATCGACGATTGCCTGCACGGTGCGCCCTTGTATCTGGTGCATGCCGATGACCTCAAGGCCTACCTTGCCCGCCACGAGGAAGGCTTTCACGCGGTCGAATCGCTCAATGCCCAGGCCGACGCCGGGGTTGAAATCGACAAGCTGCAAAGCCTGTCTCTGACCAGCATCAGCGAGGACGCCAGCGTTGTGGTCAAGCTGGTCAACTCGACCCTTTACGACGCGTTGAAGATGCACGCCAGCGACATACACCTGGGCACTACCGGCAGCGGCCTGGTGATCAAGTACCGCATCGACGGCGTGCTCAACAACATCAGCAAGATCCAGGGCACCGAGTTCGCCGAGCAGGTGCTCTCCCGGGTCAAGGTCATGGCTGAACTGGACATCGGCGAAAAACGCGTGCCTCAGGATGGCCGTTTCAAGATCGGTATTAGCGGACGCCAGATCGACTTCCGGGTTTCGATCATGCCCAGCATCTTTGGCGAGGACGCGGTGCTACGGGTACTGGACAAACAGGACCTGGCAGACAAGGTCAGTGGCGTGCAGTTGCAGGCCCTGGGCTTTGAAGACGAAACCCTGCGCCAGCTGCGCCGCCTGGCGTCCGAACCCTACGGCATGGTGCTGGTGACCGGTCCCACCGGCAGCGGCAAGACCACCACGCTCTACGCGATGATCACCGAGATCAACCACGGCGTGGACAAGATCATCACCATCGAAGACCCGGTGGAATATCAACTGCCAGGTGTACTGCAGATTCCTGTGAACGAGAAGAAGGGCCTGACCTTTGCCCGGGGCCTGCGCTCGATCCTGCGCCACGACCCGGACAAGATCATGGTCGGTGAAATTCGTGACCCGGACACCGCGCAGATCGCCGTGCAATCGGCACTCACCGGGCACCTGGTGTTCACCACCATCCACGCCAACAACGTGTTCGACGTGATTGGCCGTTTCACCCAGATGGAAATCGATCCCTACAGCCTGGTCTCTGCGCTCAACGCGGTATTGGCCCAGCGGCTGATCCGCCTGGTCTGCACCAGTTGCAGCGCGCCGCATTTTCCCACTGACGACGAGTTGCACCTCTCGGGTCTCGACCCGCAACAGGTGGCCGATTTCCACTTCGTCCACGGCAAGGGCTGCGGCCATTGCCGCGGCACCGGGTATCGCGGGCGTACGGCGATTGCCGAGTTGCTGCACCTGGACGACGAGCTGCGGCAGATGATCGTCGAGCGCCAGCCGATTTCGAAAATCAAGGCCCATGCCTGCAAACGTGGCTTGCGCCTGCTGCGCGAGTCGGCCCTGGAACTGGTGCAGGAAGGGCGGACCACGCTCGAGGAGATCAATCGTGTCACTTTTGTCTCGTGATCGTTTTGTCGCCGTGCTCGGTGCCAGCGGCGTCGGCCTTGGCCGGCGCCAGGGCAGCGATACCCTGTGGCTGGGCAGCGTCGGTTTCATCGACGAAGGCTTCCATGCTTGGGCTGTGGCCCTGGAAACCCTCGACCGCCTGCTGGGCGAACATGCCACTGCCGGTGCGCAGTTGAGTGTGGTCGTCTCGGGACACTTCAGCCGCTTCTGCCTGGTGCCCTGGAGCGATCAGATCAACAGCCCCGAGGAACTGCGTGGCTTCGCTCAACTGTGCTTCGAAGACCTTTACGGCGTACCGACGCAGCCCTGGAACCTGGTGCTGTCGGCCGAGGCAGCGGGTTACGACCGCATTGCCGCCGCGCTGCCACAGGATCTGCTCGAGCGTCTGCGCACGCTGGCCAGCGCCCGGAGCCTGAAACTGCGTTCGGTGCAGCCCTACTTGATGGCTGCCTTCAATCACTTCGACTCGAGCTTCGAGGCCGGCGACTTCCTCTTCGTGGTCGCCGAGCCGGTGCGCAGTGTGTTGCTGGTAGCGCGGGAAGGGCGATGGGCCTCGGTGCGGTCGGTGGGCAGCAGTGACAGCGATGCCGCACTGGCGGCGCTGATCGGTCGCGAAAGCCAACTGCAAGCCTCCACCAGCGACCGTCCGCTGAATGTTTACCTGCATGCGCCCGCACGCATCGACTCGCACCCTGAAGTGCCGGGCGTTCACCTTCGCACCCTTGAAGAGGACCGGACAGCCGTACGCGACAGCCTGTACGTCATGTCCCGGGCGGTGGCCTGAGATGCGCGCCCTGATGCTCGACTTCCAGCCACGCCGTCGTTCCGGTCCTTTGGGCTGGAGCCTGCTTGCCGCAGGCGTGGTGCTGGCGCTGACTTGCGTGGCGGCCAGCCAGCACCTCAGCGACCAATCCAGCCAGCAGCAAGGTCACCTGCAAACGGCCCAGCGGGTGCTCACCGGCGACACCGGGGCCAAGGTCAGTCTGAGCCCGGCGCAAATTCGCGAACAGGCGCAGAACCTCGCCGAGATGCGCAAGGTGTCGCAGCAATTGCGTCGCCCCTGGGAGCACCTGTTCGCCACCCTCGAAAGCATGCCCCGGGACAACATTGCCCTGCTGACCCTGACCCCCGATGCGCGCAAGGGCCAGGTGCGCATCAGCGCTGAAGCTCGGGACCTGGAAGCGATGCTTGATTTTCACCGGCGCCTCGAAGCCAGCGACGAACTGTCCGATGTGTCGTTGCTGAGCCACGAAATCGTCGCCAACGTGCCGGAGCATCCGGTGCAGTTCAACCTGTCGGCTACCTGGGAGATCGGCGATGCAAATCCCTAGATTGATCGTCCACGAATACCTGCAAGGCCTGGGTGTGCCCGGGCTGGCCGGAATCGCCCTGGTGGTGCTGGCGCTGGTGTACGGCCTGGCAGGCTTGCTGCCGGATTGGCAGTCCCTGCAACAGCTCACCCAGCAGACCCGTGAAGCCGGCGAATACCTGGCCAAGGTTGAGGAGGGCAGTGTCGCCGCGCCAGTGGTGCCGCAACGCCAGCTCGACGACTTCCGCAACAAGTTGCCATCCCAACCCCAGGCGACGGTCGCCATCGACAAGATCTACGCGTTGGCCGCCCAGGAACGCATCACCCTGGCGCGCGGAGAATACGCCCTGGGTATCGATCCCAAGACTCACCTGGCGCGCTATCAGATCCTGCTGCCGGTGCGCGGCAGCTATCCGCAACTGCGGCGCTTCCTGCATGCCTTGCTCGGCCAACTGCCGGCAGTGGTGGTAGAGGACGTGGAATTCCAGCGCAAGAAAATCGCCGATACCGACCTGACCGGGCGGATCCGCATGACCCTTTACCTGTCGAGGTCGTGATGAAAAGCCAACGCGTAATGGGCTGGCTGGCGTTTCTCGGGGTTGCCGCCGCGCTCACCTGGGGCAGCGAATTTTTTCAATCGGCAGACGAGGGCGACGACACAGTCGCCGTCGTAGCCAACCCGGCTAAAAGCAAGGTTCGCGGCGCCTTGCCGGCCGCACCCACCGCCGGAAAACCCCGGCAGATCAAGGACCTGAGCCCGGCCGGCGACCTGTTCGCCGCCCGCAGCTGGAAAGCGGCGCCGACCCTCGCCGTCGTCATCGAACAACCTGTCAACTTTACCCCGGTGGTGCAAGCCCCTAGCGCACCGCCCATGCCTTTCCAGTTCGTGGGCAGGCTGGATGACCGTACCGACCTGCAAGTGTTTTTGCAGAACGGCGAAAAAATATACGTCGTGCGCAAAGGGGACGTGATCGACGAAACGTGGCGGATCGAGGGCATTTCCGATGTGGAATTGAGCTTCGTCTACCTGCCTTTGCATTTGTCTCAGACGCTGTCTGTGGGGAGCACGCAATGAACCGATCCCGTTTGCTGATGAGCCTTGTCTGCCTGTGTGCAGGATTGGCCGCGTGCAGTTCCGCGCAGGTAGCCAAGCAGGAGGCGTCCGACCTGATTGAGTCGGGACAGTACGAAGCCGGCCTGGCCCGAATAGAGGAAGGCCTGCGCGAAAATCCGCGTGATACCGAGCTGCGCCTGGCCTTGAACAGCGGCCGCGCCCGGGCGGTGACGGCGCTGTTGACCCAAGCCGACATGGACCGCGTCCAGCGTGATTTCGCGTCTGCGCGCATGGGGTATGGCCGGGTGCTGACCATTGAACCGAACAACCGGCGGGCGCAGGAATCCCTGAGCCAGCTCGAACACATGCGCAGCCAGGATGCAAAACTCGAGCTGGCCCGAGGTGACCTGCGCCGTGGCGACATCTACGCTGCCGACCGCCAGGTCAAGCAAATCCTCGAGCTGGACCCGAAAAACGAAGGCGCCCTGGAGCTGCTAAGCAGCATCCGCCTGGTGCAGAGCCGCAACGTAGTGCAGTACCCACAGCTGCGCACTCGCCTTGATCGGCCGGTGACCCTGGAGTTTCGCGATGCCAACCTCAAGACCATCTTCGAAGTGCTGTCCCAGGTCGCCGGGCTGAATTTTATCTTTGACAAGGACCTGCGTCCGGACATGAAAGCCACTATCTTCGTGCGTGACGTGCGCATCGAAGACGCCGTGGCGCTGCTGCTGCAACAGAACCAGTTGCACCAGAAAGTGGTGAATGAAAACACGCTGTTGATCTACCCGGACTCGCCGCAGAAGCTCAAGGACTATCAAGAGCTGGTGATGCGCACTTTCTACCTGACCAGCATTGACGCCAACACCGCGCTGAACATGATCAAGACCATGCTCAAGACCCGCGACGTGTTCGTTGACGAGCGCCTCAATACCTTGACCATGCGCGACAGCGAAGACGCGATTCGCATGGCCGAAAAACTGCTGCAATCCCAGGACCAGTCCAACCCGGAAGTGGTGCTTGAAGTGGAAGTCATGGAGGTCGCCCGCCAGCGCATTCTCGACCTGGGCCTGCAGTGGCCCAATACTTTTGGCGTGCTCACCAGTGACGGCCAGCCGGTGTCGGTGCTCGACCAGCTCAAGGGCCTGAACTCCAGCCGGATCTCGATCTCGCCTTCGCCCCAGGCCAAGATCAATGCCCAGGACAAGGACATCAACACCCTGGCCAGCCCGGTGATTCGGGTAAGCAACCGCGAGCAGGCACGCATCCACATCGGTCAGCGCGTACCCATCATCAGCGCCACCTCCGTGCCCTCGACCCAAGGCCCGGTGATCACTGAAAGCGTGACCTACCTGGATGTCGGTCTGAAACTCGAAGTGCAGCCGATCGTGCACCTGAACAACGAAGTGGCCATCAAGATCGCCCTGGAAGTCAGCAACGCGACTCCACTGGAGCCGACCCGCCAAGGCACCATTCCGGTTCAGGTCGACACCCGCAATGCCCAGACCACCTTGCGCCTGCACGACGGTGAAACCCAGATCCTCGCCGGGCTGATGCGCAACGACCATGGCAGCAGCGGCAACAAGATCCCCGGCCTTGGCGATATTCCCGGCATCGGCCGCCTGTTTGGCAGCAACCGCGACGACGTCAGCAAATCGGAACTGGTGCTGTCGATCACTCCACGCATCGTGCGCAACCTGCCGTACCAGAGCCCGTCGGACATGGAGTTCCCTACCGGCACGGAAAGCAGCATGCACATCCAGGCCCCGGACCGCTCGATGGACACCGCGATTCGCACTGAAACCATGGGCACGCCGGTGGCTTCCACCACCCGTGTCGTCGTCGAGAAGCCTTGATCATGAACGCCTCGCAACGCGGTTTTACCCTGATCGAAGTCGTGGTGACACTGGCCCTGATCGGCCTGCTGGCCGGCATGGCCGCGCCGCTGACCGAGACGGTGGTGCGCCGGGGCAAAGAGCAGGACCTGCGCACCGCGCTTTACCAGATACGCGATGCCATCGACGCCTACAAGCGCGCGTTCGATGCCGGCTACATCGAGAAGTCACTGAACAGCAGTGGCTACCCACCGAACTTGAAAGTACTGGTGGACGGCGTGCGCGATGTGCGCAGCGCCAAAGGGGCCAAGTTCTACTTTTTACGGCGCATTCCTCACGACCCGTTGGCGTCGGTCAAGCGTGACGACGAGGGCGGTTGGGGTTTGCGCGCCTATGACAGTTCGGCCCAGAACCCGCGTGAAGGGGAGGACGTCTTTGACGTCTACTCCCAGGCTCGCGGCAAGGGGCTCAACGGCATCGCCTATAGGGAGTGGTGAGATCATGCGTCGGCAAAAGGGTTTTACCCTGCTGGAATTGATGGTCGTCATGGCAATCATCGCAACCCTGATGACTATTGCCTTGCCACGTTATTTCAACAGCCTGGAAACGTCGAAAGAGACCACCTTGCGCCAGAGCCTGTCGGCAATGCGCGAAGCGCTGGATCACTACTACGGGGACACCGGACGCTATCCCGACTCCATCGAGCAGATGGTCGAGCTGCGTTACCTGCGCAACCCGCCCATGGACCCGATCACCGAGCGCAAGGATGCCTGGGTCATGGTCGCGCCGCCTGAGGGTGTGGCGGGCGGGGTGGCCGATATCAAGAGTGGAGCCACAGGGAGGGCGCGTGATGGAAGCCTTTATTCCGAGTGGTAGGCCGTCTGTCGAGGGCGGGTTCACCTACCTGGGTGTGCTGTTCCTGATCATGGTCATGGGCATGGGCCTGGCCAGTGCCGGCGAGCTGTGGTCCACCGCTTCGCGGCGTGATCGCGAGAAGCAGTTGCTCTGGGTCGGTACCCAATATGCCCAGGCACTGCGCAGCTATTACCGCAGTTCGCCTGGCCTGGCGCAGTACCCCAAAGAACTCGAAGACCTGTTGGAGGATCAGCGCTTTCCAACGCCCAAACACCATATTCGCCAGCTCTATCCAGACCCGATCGGCGGCGGTGAGTGGAGCCTGCAAAGGGGCTTTGACGGACGCATCACTGGCCTCAGCAGCCCGTCCACCGACAAGCCGCTCAAACAGGTGGACTTTCCCAGCCAGTGGTCGGACTTCACCGGCATGGCCAGTTACCAGGACTGGCAGTTCGTTGCCGAGAAAGCCTTCCTTGACGGCGCGTCGGGCCCGGCGAAAGGTCAGCCCACCGCACCCCAGGGGTTACGGCCATGAACCGCCAATGGCTGGCCGCCATGGCCCTGGTGCTGGTACTGCCTTTCGCCTCGGCCGGGGAAGAGGACGAAATGATGGGGTTCATCGTCGATGACACGATCTCGCACATCGGCCACGAATTTTACTACTCGTTCAGTGAACGCCTGCGAGCCACCAGCCCGATGGATTTCAACCTGGTGGTACGCGAACGACCTTCGGCACGCTGGGGCAGCCTGGTGACCGTGGAATACCAACAGAGACTGGTTTACCGGCGCTTTCTACCGCCGAACACCGTGGAGCTCAAGGACGAGGCTTATGACGCCGCCGACTGGGTTCGCGGACAGATTGTCCGGCGCAAGCTGGAAGCCTTGTTGCAAGACACCACGGACCTTGAGAGGGACGAATTATGAAGACGACACTGTTTTCGCCGCGCAGCGGCCTCGCATGGGCAGGCATGTGGCTGCTTGGGATCACCAGTTGTGGTGTGGTCCAGGCCACGGAGCTGGTGTACACACCGGTCAACCCCTCGTTCGGCGGCAATCCGTTGAACGGCACCTGGCTGCTCAACAATGCCCAGGCGCAGAACGACTACGACGACCCCGACCTGAAGGATCGCACCTCGATCGCCGGCACCTCGGCCCTCGAACGATTCAGCAGCCAGTTGCAATCGCGCCTGCTGGGGCAGTTGCTGGACAACATCTCCACCGGTAACACGGGGAGCCTGTCCACCGATGCGTTCATCGTCAACGTCATCGACGACTCGGGCGCACTGACGATTCAAGTGACGGACCGAGCGACCGGTGAAATTTCGGAAATCCTGGTGAACGGCCTGGCTCCTTGAGCCAAGGACTGATGGGGAGTAACGGACATGAAAAAAATAATTTTGCTAGGGATGCTGTTGGCGGCCTTACAGGGTTGCAGCCTGCGTGAGCCGATGTCAGCGGAGCAGGACACCGAAACCCCGACCTTGACCCCCAGGGCGTCAACCTACTACGACTTGATGAAGCTGCCGCGTCCCAAGGGCCGCTTGATGGCCGTAGTCTATGGTTTTCGCGACCAGACCGGGCAGTACAAACCTACCCCGGCCAGCTCCTTTTCCACCAGTGTGACTCAGGGTGCGGCGAGCATGCTGATGGACGCCATGCAGGCCAGCGGCTGGTTCGTGGTGCTGGAACGTGAAGGGCTGCAGAACCTGCTGACCGAACGCAAAATCATTCGCGCTTCGCAAAAGAAACCCAATACACCCATGAATATCCAGGCGGAACTGCCGCCGTTGCAGGCGGCGAACATGATGCTTGAGGGCGGGATCATCGCCTACGACACCAACGTGCGCAGCGGCGGGGAAGGGGCACGCTACCTGGGCATCGATATTTCCCGCGAATACCGGGTCGACCAGGTCACCGTCAACCTGCGGGCGGTGGACGTGCGCAGCGGTCAGGTCCTGGCCAACGTCATGACCAGCAAGACCATCTACTCCGTGGCCCGCAGCGCCGGGGTCTTCAAGTTCATCGAGTTCAAGAAACTGCTCGAGGCTGAAGTGGGCTACACCACCAACGAGCCGGCGCAGTTGTGTGTGTTGTCGGCCATCGAATCGGCGGTCGGGCATCTGCTATCCCAGGGCATTGAACGCAAGATGTGGCAGGTCGCCGGCGACAACTCGACACCGCCCCAGAATGAAACCATGGAGCGCTACCTGTCGCAGAACCGGGTAGTGCCGGACGGCGAGGAAGAATAACCGAGGCAGCCCCTGTCTTCCCTGGCCCCACAGGTATCTGCAGTGCACCTGTGAGAACGAGCCTGCTCGCGATGACGGCTGTCGATGATTAATTCAGAATGTAAGACGCAGCTGTAGGACCAGGGATGAGGCTACAACGGCTTGCGTCACTGCCTACAACTACGCCAGAATCCGCCGGCTTGTGCGCCTTGGCTCAGGTCTCTATCGTTTCCGGGTCGCTGCCAATTCAGCGATCGGGTTTAGCGACTCGAGTACAGGACACTCAGCACCCAGGTCTATGTCGTCGACTCTCATGTCGGCGATGTGCGTTATGGCGGCTGTAGGTGGGAGACCTTCGGGTCTACCGGGTTCCTGTACCGGTTCGCTAACCTGCCTGTAGCCGCCACCTTGACCTGTTTAGCGACAGGTCCTGGTGACGCCCATTCAGACAGGAGCCACACCATGCCCAAACCCACCCCCAATCCTCCCGAATCGATAGCGCAAACCCCAAGCGCTGGCCCTTCCTGCGAGCTTGATCCACTACACTCCATTCGCAAATCTTCCGTCCCCCACACCCCCAACACAATGTTCCTCATCGCCCCAGACATCGACACCGAAACCTTGCTGGCCCACGCCTGTGAATCCCTGGCATCGGCGAGTGTGATGGCGAGCGATTTCGCGGTGTTTCTGGATGGTCCACAGCGCAGCATGTTGCTGGGCATCCAGCAGGTCGTCATGCTGGCTGATCTGGCGGTAAATCGGGCATTGGACAACCTCGATTCCCCGGCCTGACCCTCGCCACACTGTTCGTCCAGGCAGATAGACTCAATATTCGTTCATCGCGCCGATGCCTTGCTCCACAGCGGTTTGCGGCGCGCACAAATCATGCCCGCGCACAATCCAACTGTGGGGCTGCCAAGTGAAACGAGGCTGCGATCTTTTGCCCTGGCATATGCCACAAAAAAAACCAAAAGATCGCAGCCTCGTTGCACTCGTCAGCTCCAACAGAAACGCTCCCGCATAAAAAAACCGCGACCTTTGGGCCGCGGTTTTGTTACACCCGTATCAATCACTGCTGCAACACAGTCGCCTGGTTAGCCCCCCCAAACTGCTGCACCGTCGCCATCTGCGCCACGCCGCTCTGATCAACATTGGCAATGTTCCCGATCCCGCCCTGGGTCACATACGCCACGTTCATGCTGTCGGCCTGTTTGACGGTGATCTGGTTGTCACTGCCATACATCTGCGTGGTAAACGCCTGGTTGCCGCTGCCCGACTGGTCGAACTCGGCGCTGTTGCCCGTGCCGTTGGACGTGCCCTGGATCAGGTTGGTGGTGCCGCGCTGGTCGGCGATGAGGATGTTGTCGGTGCCGTTCTGGTCGAAGTACAGCTCGTTGTAGGACTCGGCCTGGCTGACGGTCGTCTTGTTGCCCGTGCCGCTCTGGTTGGTGGTCATGATGTGGCCAGCGCCGGTCTGGGTGAAATTGGCGATGTTGGCATTGCCAGTCTGGTTGACGGTGGCGCGCTGGTTGGTGCCGAACTGGCCGCCGGATTGTGGGCCTTTCCAGTTGCTGGCGTAGACCTTGTTCTCATTACCCACTGAGTTGGCATTGAGCACGTGGCTGTCGCCGCTCTGGTAGGTGAAGTGGATGTTGTTGGTGCCCTGTTGGTACAGCGCCAGGGTCGAGCCGATGGATTCGAACTGGTCGGCATAGAGGGCGTTGAGGTCGCCGACTTGCAGTATCTGGGCATAGTTGTTTTGCCCAAAACTCTGGTCGACGATGGCTTCGTTGGCTTGCCCGTATTGATCGACGATAACCTGGCTGGCGGCTTGACCGAACTGCCAGACTTCACTGCCGTTCATGTCGCCGAACTGGCTAATGGTCACTGTGCCGCCAACGCCGCTGCGCTGATCGCCGTAGGCGTAGTTGTCGCCGCCGTTCTGGTTGATCGCGATCTGTCCGCCCGAGTGGCCGACCTGTTCGGCGGTGCCGTAGTTGGCGGTGCCGTACTGCACCACGGTGGCGACATTCGCATCGCCTACTTCCATTTGTTCGACGTAAGCCACGTTGTTGTCACCGAATTGAAAGGTCTGACCCGAGGCGCCTTGCTGGCTGTCCTGGTAAATGAACGAAAAGTTGCCGTTACCCTGTTGCTGTTGCAGCGCTTCGTTGCCGGTAAAACCAATGGACTGGCTGGCATGGGTGTTGTTGAACGCACCCACCTGTTGTTGCACGATGGTGCTACCGTCCTCGAACAGTTGCTCGGCATAGCCGGCGTTGTAATCACCGACCTGATTCTGGTCGATGCTACTGCTTGCATTGTCCTGCACCGCCATCGCGTCGTTGCCCTGGCCGAATTGCTGCTCGGTTGCGGTGCTGAACGGGGCCTGGGTCTGCTTCACATTGGCGATGTTGGCATCACCGAATTGGCGCTGGGTAGAGACACTGTCGTCAGCCATGGCCTGGGCACTGACAATGACCAGGATGGTGGCGGTGAGGGGCGTCAGTTTGAACATGATGAAACCTCCGGGTAGTGCAGTGCTTTAGCGATATTGTTTGACCGAAACGCTCATGCCATTGCCCGACTGGGTGACGGCGCTCGAGAGCCCCGCGCCCGCCTGGTCGATGGTTGCGTCGTTGTTGTTGCCGTTCTGGGATATCTGCGCGCGGTTGTGGCTGCCGGTCTGGGTGATGCCGGCGTTGTTGCCCGAACCTTGCTGGGTGATCAATGCCATCAAGTCGTTGCCTTGTTGAAGAATGAACGCCTCCTGATTACTGCCCGACTGGACAATGCTGCCGAGCAGCGATTGGCCGTTCTGTTGCAGCAGTGCGACGTTGGCCTGGCCGTTCTGGTCGATCAGCGCCTGCTGGCCAATCGGCGGTGGCAGCTCGCCGAGGTCGGCGCCGGCTGCCAGGTCGTCGTTGTCCATCAGGTCATCTGCGCGCACACCTGCGCTGCTGCAGAGCAGGAGCAGGCAGAGCAGGGCGGCGGTCGACGTTTTCATGGCGTTGTCCTGTGAGAAGAGGCTGGCCCCATCAACTCGAGAAGTTGATGGGGCGAGGGCTCAGTTCGCCGTTACCGACACCGTACGCACGGTGCCCTGGGACGAGGTAATGGTGGCTGTCGGGTTCGCCGACGGGATCACCGTGGTGCTGTTGCTGACCGTCAACCGCCAGCGACCGGTCACCGGCACCGTGGTGGTACCCAGGGTCACCAGGCCTGTCGGGGTGCTGACCTGGATGGTGATGGTGTTGCCGGTGATCACCGAGCTGGTCCCGGTAAAGTCCCAGGTGAAGCGGTTGTTGGAGCGTGCTGACACCGTGGCCGTGGTTACCGCGAAGTTCTCCGCAGCAGGCCGTGGCGAGACTTGCACGGTGACCGTCGCCGGGGTCGCTGACACAGCACCGAAGCTGTCCTGGGCGGTGTAGGTGAAGGTCGTGGTGAAAGCCGTGGTCACGGTGGCCGGTGGGGTGTAGGTCAGTACCGTGCCGTTGCTGCTGACAGTGCCGCGCCCCGCCGTCGGTTGGGTGAAGCCGGCGACGGCCAACGGCAGGTTGCCTTCCGGATCGGTATCGTTGGCCAGTACGTTGATCGGGATCGCCACTCCCAGGGTGGCGACGGCGTCGTTCACCGCTACCGGTGCCTGGTTTGGCGCAACGGTGATGGTCACGGTCGCCGGGGCGGTCGAGGCCAGGCCTTTGATGTCTTGCGCCTTGTAGGTGAAGGTCGTGGTCAGCGGGGCGTTGACCACCGCAGGCGGGGTATAGATCACCGCGGTCGAGCCGCTCAAGGCCACAGTGCCCTGGCCCGCAGCCGGCTGGGTCAACGCCGTGATGCTCAGCGGTACGTCGCCGTCGGGGTCACTGTCGTTGGTCAGCAGGTTGAGGGTGATGGGTACGCCGAAGCTGGTGCTGCCGCTGTCGGCGACGGCCAGCGGCGGCTGGTTTTCGCCGACGTTCGGCGCGCTGCCGACAACCACGACGGGCTCGGTGTCACTGCCGCCGGCAGCGGATTTGACCGTCACGGTGGCAGGTGGCTGGGTCAGGTCGGCAATGGTGATTTTCTGCAGGGTGCCGGACTTCGACAGCCGTCCGTAGCCTTGCGCGACCATGTCCGGAACGGCCACTTCATCGGTGGAGGTGGCCTCGATCAGCAGGCTGTGGTTGGCCCAGTCGTAACGCGCAGTCTGGATTTTCACCACGTCAATGAGCTTGCTCGATACCGCCGTCGGCCGGGTGGTGCCTGCCGGGTTAGAGGCGGTGACCACAATGACCGGAGGCACCGGACCAATGGCCTGGCGCTGGCCGAAGAACAGTCCGGTATTGTCCCCAAGCAGCGTGGTCTGGCAGGGCGACAGCGGCGGTCCGGGAACCAGCGCAATGCTTTCGCGGAAGCACAGGGACGAGCCGTTGTCGGCCTTGGCGAACACTTCGACGCGCACGTTGCTGCTGCCACCCGAGGTGGTGCGCCGGTAGGTTGCACGGTCAACCTCGACCGGGGTTTGCGCACGGGCGTCCAGGACCTTGCCGGCCACGGTAAAGAGGCTGGTCTGGATGGTGCCCGCCGGCCCGGTGATCCGCAGGAAGTTGGTGTCGTTCGGGCTGCCGGTGACCTGCTCGGTGAGGTTCGGGTCGCCGATGAATGTTTCCACTGCGCCGGTGTCCGGGTTCACCTCGGTATACGGACCGTTGATGCTGCGCAGGAATGGGCCGATGGCACCGTTCACCGCACCGGTGAAATTGCCCGGGGCGCCGATGCCGACGTCGCGGGTGATGTTGATCGCGCGGCGGCCAGGCACCGTCACGTTGACCGTTTCCACACCGTACGGGTGGGTGATGGTGTACACACCGGCAGTGGGGATGTTCACCCGCATGCGAATCCGCGCAAAACTTTGCTGGTCGCCATCGGCGGGGTTCCCCGAAGCGAATGCCGCTTCGATCCCGGCCACGTAGGCATCTACTCCATAGCCTGCGCCGTTATTGGGGATGGTGGTTTCGGCGAGAAACCAGAAGGCTTCCGGCGGCCAGTTGTCCGGGAACACCATGGGTTGGGTATCGTCGTAGATGCCCGGTTCCGGCAGCAGGGTACACATGTAGGCCGGCGGTACCGAGGCCGGCACCCGCGAACTGGCGGCCCGGGACTGGCACAGTTCCATCGAGAGTTGATTGTTGTCCTGATACCACATGGGGAATTTCCCCGTGGCAAAGGTATAGGGGCCCGGGTCGACGGCGGCGAGTTGCGCGAACGCGCTGCCGGACAGCGATAGAGTCAGTCCCAGGGCGTTGAGCGCCAGGCGTGGCCAATTGTTCATGATGCCTCCTGATGAGGATCTGGGCATGTGAGCGTTCATTGCACGATGACCACTTCTTCGGTGTCGCTGCCGCCATTGGATGACGTCACACGAACCCGGGACGGTGGAATCGGCGAGATACCGGTGGCCAGGGATTTCACCGCGCCTTCGCCACTGAGGGCGCCGATGGCAGCGCCACTGCCCGACGTTGCCGTGAGCACCGGCGGCGAGGTTTCATCGCTGGTGGAGGCCACGAGGGTCAGTTGCCCGGAACTCAGGCTGTACTCGGCCCGCTGGATCACCACCAGATCGGTCAGTGCCATGGGCAGGGTGGTCGGCGTACTGCTGGGAATGGCCAGGTGGTTGTCGGCGGTCACTTGCAAGGTGGTCGGCAAGGTCGGGTTGACCGACGATTGCGCGTACCAGTTGCCGGTGGTGTCGGCTTCGCTCAGATTCAGCACCGGGGTGCTGCTGGTCAGGGCCACGCTCGCCGGTGGTGGTGGCGCCATCACGAACACGTCTTGCTGGGCCACCGGCGCGCTTTCACCGGCCTTGCGCGAGTAGGTGCTGCGCTGGGTGATCATGGGCGTTGGGCGAACCACGGTCGACAGTTTGCCCGAGATGGCAAACAGCGTGGTGCGCAGGTCCAGGCCGTTAGGGCCTTCGATGCGCACGTAGTTGGTGTTGAACGGGCTGCCGGTCACGGCCTCCGTGAGGTTGGGGTCGCCGACGAACTGTTCGGCACTGCCGGTCAGCGGGTTGGTCTCGGTGTAGGGACCGTTGACGCTGCGCAGGAAGGGTCCGACATCACCCTTGAGGGCGCCGTCGTAGGTTTGCGGTGAGCCGATGCCGATGTCCCGGGTCATGTTGATCGCGCGCCGCCCGGGAGTGTCAATGTTGAACACGTCCACGCCATACGGGTGGGTGATCACGTAGGTGCCGGCGGTGGGCACATCGACGCGAATCCGCACCCTGGCAAAGCTGATCTGGTCGCCTTCCACCGGGTCTCCGGCGGCGAAGGCTGCTTCCATGGCCGTGCCGAACGAAAGGTCAACCCCGCGTGCGGCGTCGACAATTGCCGCATCGGCCGTAAACCAGAAGGCTTCGTCGGGGAAGTTGGTGGGGAACACGATTGGCTGCGCGTCGTCGAACACCCCGGGGGCGGGCAGTAGGCTGCACATGTAGGTGGGCGCGCCCGGTGCGCCGGGAACCCGTGAACTCAACGCCTTGGACAGGCACAGGTCGAGGGTTCGACCGTGAGTGTCCTGATACCAGGCGGCGAAGCCACCGTTGCCAGGCAGATAGGGGCCGGGATCGACCGCAAACAGCGCCGCCTGGGCGACGCCTTGAGCCAGAGCACTGACGACCAGGGCGGCCGCCGTTTTGGACAGTAAAGGGTGCATGAGTATTCCCTCTATTGGAGACCTGTCCCTGGGGGATGGGTCAGTTGAGAGGGGTTTCGGCAACTTCCATACCAAACTGCAAAAATGTCCCGCACAGGCCCGGCGCACGGGCGTGCAGGTGCGCAAGTGAAGCGTCTTGTGGAAAAAACCATCGGGCCCCTGTCCCCAGTGTTGGGGGTAGATGGGGGGGGCGGGGAATGGGGGGCTGCCACCCCCAACGTCGGGCAAAGATCGGCGGGTGGGCTATAACCCTATAGGGGAATCCGTGCGGAACACTATCCATGGCCAGGTCGAATCAAACACTCGCGTCCAACCAGGGCGACGTCCGCCAGGGCTCGCGCACTCAGCCGTTCAACCTGTTGCGCTGGTTTTCGCTGATCAGCATGGCGGTGATCGGCACGGTGGCGATCGCCCTGGGGGCAGTGTCGACACGCTTCGTGATTACCGAAAGCGTCCAGCGTGATGCCTTGTTGACCTCGCAGTTCATCCAGGCGATCGCATCGGCAGAAGTACGACACGTGTCCATCCCGAATGTGCGGACCATGGGCGATTTGCTCGACCCGCGCCAGGACCACAATTTCCCCGACGTCGATCCCCTGGCCCGTGCCAGCGCCCGCGGCGAATTCCTCGACCATATTACGCACCTGCCGGACGTTATTTTGGCCAATATCTATGCACCCGACCGCACAGTGATTTGGTCGACCAATCCGTCCCTGATGGGCACCACCATCCACGCCGACGAAGACCTGGACCAGGCCTTCACTTCAAGAGTCCCGGTGTCCGCCAGTTATCACGACGTGGACAAAAGTCGCATGGAGCAGAAGTTCGTCATTCCGCCGGATTACATCTTTATCGAGAACTACATCCCGTTGTTCGATGCCGACGGCGACAAGGTCACGGCGATGGTCGAGATCTACAAGGAGCCCAAGGACCTGATTGATCGCATGCTGCGTGGCCTGGTGCTGATCTGGCTGGCCACGGCTCTGGGTGGCGGACTGATTTACCTGGGGCTGTACTGGATCGTGCGGCGTGCGGCAAATCTGTTGGCGATTCAGCAGAAGCAACTGATCACCAACGAAACGTTTGTCGCCCTGGGCGAGATGTCCTCGGCCGTGGCCCACAGTTTGCGCAACCCCTTGGCGACCATACGGTCCAGCGCTGAGCTGGCCCTGGAGTTTGACACTGGCGCGGCACACAAGAACATCAACGACATCATCGGCCAAGTCGACCGCATGTCGAAGTGGGTGCGTGAGTTGCTGCAATCCTTACGCCCGCTGAGCGAAGAAGCCGAACCGGTGAACCTGGTAGCAGCGTTGCACGACAGTCTGATGGCCTTCGAGCAGCAGATCGCCAAGGGCGCGATCAATATCGTGTTCGAGCCCACCCAGACGCCGATGGTGCGCAGCCAGCAGATGCAACTCAACCAGATCCTCAACAGCCTTGTATCCAATGCCCTGGAAGCGATGGACAGGGGGGGCACCTTGACCATACGGCTGGAGCCGATCGATGCCCGCAGCGTCAGCGTGGTGGTCAGCGATAACGGCAAGGGCATGAATGCCGAACAGCGCACCATGGCCTTCCGCCCGTTTTTTACCACCAAG
Source organism: Pseudomonas violetae (assembly GCF_023072615.1). GTDB lineage: Bacteria > Pseudomonadota > Gammaproteobacteria > Pseudomonadales > Pseudomonadaceae > Aquipseudomonas > Aquipseudomonas violetae. The sequence continues at coordinate 16,191 of NZ_JAKNRW010000038.1, read as the reverse complement.
CAGGGCGGGTTGGGCGTCGGGCTGGTATTGGTGAAGCGGATCATGGAGCGCTTTGACGGCTCGGTGAAGCTGGAAAGTCGAGAAGGTGAGGGCACCTGCGTACGTCTGTCGTTCAAGCTGATCCCCTGAAAATGGGGATGAACTTTCCCCGTTAGCGGGTGTCATTCCCCAGTCATTCCAGTGACTCATGGCAGATTGATGTTGTTAAGCCATTGTATTGAGTGACATTCATATTTTTGTATAACCTTGTTACATATTTGGCGAGCTCCTTGCAGTTCCATCAGTACCCCTTCTAACGGTGAGGCGGCTGGTGATGGACAGGAAATCGACGCACCCCTTCAAACGAACCTGCAAATGGTTCACGCCCCTGGGCATTCTCCTGATGACGCTGGGTGCCTCTACCTTGCGTGCCAGCCCGATCGACGACGAACGACAGCCCGAGGCCTCGGACCCTTCGGCGTATTACGACGAACCCGAGGACAAGGCGGGTGCCCTGAACGCGATCCTCACCATGCCGGAAGCCAACGAGGACGCCTTCGATTTGCCCGATGGCATCAAAGGCAGCCGCGACACGCCGCGTCAGGAAAACATCCTGCCGCCGACGGTGCAGACCAGTTTCAACTACCCCACCAATGGCAAGCCCAGCCCATTGTTTGGAGCCCAGCCGTTTGCCCAGCAACTGGTACTGTTCGAAGAGTTCGGCCCGGAGAAGCTCGACCCGACCACACCGGCGGCGCCCTTGCCGTTTCCACCCGTAGCCATCGGCCCGGCGCCGCAACAGGACCCGACCAGTGCGGCCCGCAGTGCACCACCCGCCGCCGCGCTCGACGCTTTCCTGCGTCAACCGGGGCTCACACCCTTCCCCAGTCAGTTCTCCAACGTGGTGGATCGCAACCCCTGGCAGGCGCAGATCGAGTATTTCCTCAACCGCCATATAGGCTCGTCTGCCGAAGGACGTCCGCCTGGAAAGGGCTGGTCCCATCAGCGCTGGAACGAGTTCTACCCGCAGCTGGCCTACAAGACCGTGCAGACTGGCGCCCGGGTCAATGGCGGGCTGCGTGACAGCCGGCAGATGCATGGTTATGCGCTGGGCGAGTTCGGCCCCGGAGGCCTCTACCACAACGTTGCCGGCGTACCGGTTACCGACGGCACTGCCAAGGGCGTCGAGGTGCGCTTCCACCCGAACATGCCGGTACAGAACCACAATTCGGTCTGGACCTTCGACGGTACCCTGCCACCCAAACTATTGATGGTGCGCTACGGTCAGCCCGTACTGATGCGGCACTACAACGGTCTGCCAATCGACCCGGCGGCCAATATGGGCTTCGGCCTGCATACCATCAGCACCCACGAGCACAACGGCCACGCGCCGGCGGAAAGCGACGGCTATGCCAACGCATTTTTCTTCCCCGGCCAGTACTACGACTATCGCTGGCCGATCCAGTTGGCCGGCTATGACAGCATCAACACCGACGCCCACGATCCGCGCGCGGCGTTCCCTTGCTCGCCGGGCGAGACCCTGTGGACCAACGATCTGACGCCCAACCGCAAGACCTGCGACCACGGCACGATCAAGATCCGTGGCGACTGGCGCGAAACCATGAGTACCCACTGGTTCCACGACCACATGCTCGATTTCACCGCGCAGAACGTCTACAAGGGCAACGCGGCGATGATGAACTACTACAGCGCCCTCGACCGCGGCAATGAGTCGGTCAACGACGGTGTCAACCTGCGTTTCCCCAGCGGCAGCGCTTTGCCCTGGGGCAATCGCGACTACGACGTCAACCTGGTGATCGCTGACAAGGCCTGGGATCAGTCCGGTCAGTTGTGGTTCAACCCGTTCAACACCGACGGCTTTCTCGGCGACCAGATCCTGGTCAACTGGCAGTGGAAGCCCGCCCTCGATGTGCGCGCCCGCAGCTATCGCCTGCGCATTCTCAACGGCTCGGTGTCACGCTACTTCAAGCTGGCCATCGTGCGCGAAATCAAGGGCAACAGTGGCGAGTTCCCTGGGCCGAAAAACTCCGGCGTGTCCTATAGTCGGGTGCCATTCCACATGATCGCCAACGACGGCAATATCATGGAGCACAGCGTGCCGTTCGACGGCACCATGGACCTGGATGCCGACGGCGATAAACAGAATCACAACGCGATCCTGCCGACCCAAGGCATCGCCGAGCGCTTCGATATCATCGTCAACTTCGCGAAAAACGGCATCAAGCCGGGGGACAAGCTGTTCGTGGTCAACCTGCTGGCCCACGACGACGGCAAGGGCCCCAAGGAGCCTGTTTCCCTGAGCGATGTGCTGTCGGAGAGATACCTGGCGGTGATCAAGCAGTCGAGCAAGGGGCCGCAATGGGACAAGGGCGACCCGGGCGTGGGCAAAATCCTCCAGTTCAACGTCAAGGCGTACACCGGCCAGGACCTGGCCATGGACCCGGCAGCCTACGAGCCGGCCAAACCGGGCAAGGCTGAAGGCATGGTGATGATCCCGCTGAAGATCCATCGCGACAACGCCGCCGACAAGCTGCTGCTGGCCCAGGCCCGTCACCGCACCTTTACCTACGGTCGCTCGGACGGCACCGATGCCGCTCCCTGGACGGTCAAGACCGATGGCGGTTTCGGCTTCCACATGGACCCGCGGCGCCTGAACACCTCGATTCAGTTGGCGACGGGGCCCACCGACGCCGGTGTCGGCGGCTTCGGCACCCTGGAAGTATGGAACATCAAGGCCGGCGGCAAGGGCTGGAGCCACCCGGTGCACGTGCACTTCGAAGAAGGGATCATTCTCAGCCGCGGCGGCAAGGCGCCACCGGAATGGGAAAAGTGGGCCCGCAAGGACGTGTACCGCATCGGCTCGGAAAGCGATGGCCTGGACAGCGTGGAATTTGCAATCAACTTCCGTGAGTTCGGCGGGACCTACATGGAGCACTGTCACAACACCCAGCACGAAGACAACTCCATGCTGCTGCGCTGGGACCTTGAAAAGCCTGGGCAATTGCAGTTGATGCCGACGCCACTGCCAAGCTGGGACGGGGTGCGCTACGTCAACTCCGCCGCACTGCCAACCTTTCGCACCGGCGACGGCTTCGGCCCGCAAGTGACGGTGAAACAATGAACCGCCCGGGCGCCGACCAGCCAATGCACACGCAGCGCTCCCGCGCCCTGGGCATGCATCTGGTGTTGCTGTTGGTCACCTGCCTGCTGGCTAGCCGGTTGCTGGTGGCGCAGGAGGCCGCGCCGGCGGCAAATGGCTCGGTGACCCCCTGGGGCGGCGACTATTTCCCCAACACCCTGCTGACCAACCAGGACGGTCGGCAGGTGCATTTTTTCGATGACCTGATCAAGGGCAAGGTGGTGGTGATCAACTTCATTTTCACCTCGTGCAGCGATTCCTGTCCGCTGGAAACCGCACGCCTGCGCCAAGTGCAGTCGCTGCTGGGGGACCGAGTCGGCAAGGACATCTTTTTTTATTCGATCAGCATCGATCCGCTGAGCGATACCCCCGCAGTGCTCAAGGCTTACGCGCAACGCTTCAAGGTCGGCCCGGGCTGGCAATTTCTCACTGGTGAATTCGACGATGTCACCGAGCTTCGGCACAAACTGGGTCTGTTTATCGAAGGCGTCGACAACGGCAGCAACAAGGACCACAACTTGAGCCTGATCGTCGGCAATCAGGAAACCGGTCGCTGGATGAAAGCCTCGCCCTTTGAAAACCCGTGGATACTCGCGGACCAACTGGCCAACACCCTGCAGAACTGGAAGCAGCCTAGCATCGAGCAAAGCTATGCCGACGCGCCGCAAATCCGCCCGCCGAGTACCGGCGAAGAGCTTTTTCGCACCCGTTGTGCTTCGTGTCACAGCCTCGGCCCGCAGGATGGCCAGGGCATTGGTATGCGCAGCATCGGGCCGGACCTGATCGGCGTGACCCGCCAGCGCGATCCGGCCTGGTTGAGTCGCTGGATTCGTGAGCCGGATCGGATGCTGGCGGAGCAGGATCCGATTGCGACAGCGCTGTTCGAACGCTTCGAAAAGATCCCGATGCCCAACCTGCGACTGGATGAAAACTCGGTGCAGGCGATCATCGATTTCCTCGGGGAAGAAACCGAACGCCAGCAGACGCTGGCGGCGCAAACACAATAGCGGCAATTTACTATCACTGAGCCGTCGGTGGCGATGATTGCCACCTACACTGACTTGGAACGCGCTCCTGTAAACCGGGATAGGCTCATGCACAGATCAGAACAATTTAAAGCATCTGCGCCACCATTGGCCGCAATACGTGAGGGCTGGCCCGGCCAGTTCAATCTGCTGCGCTGGTTTTCCGTGGGCAGCTTCGTCATCATCGCTGTCGTGGCCTGGGGTCTGGGCTATATCTCCACGCGTTTTGTGGTTGAGGAGAGCATCGAGCGTGACTCCATGCTGACCGCGCAATTCGTCCAGGCCATCGGTGATGCTGAAATCCGCCATGCCTCGATCAACCCGCAAAGAACCATGGGTGAGATGCTTGACCCGCGGGATGACAACGCTTATCCGGATGTCAGCCCAGGGGCGCGCGCAGCGGCCCGCATTGAGTTTCTCGATCACGTGGAGCACCTGCCGGACATCCTGATGGCCCACGTCTACGCGCTTGATCGCACGGTGGTGTGGTCGACCAACCCCGAACAGATCGGTGAACGCATTTCCGACGACGATGAGCTCGACGCCTCCTTCATGATGAAGGAGGCGGTGTCCACCAGCTATCACAAGGTCGATGATGAGCGTCCCGAGCAGCGATTCTTGCGCGAGCCGGCTTACCTGTTCATCGAGAACTACATCCCGATGTTCAACGCCGACAAGAGCAAGGTCATTGCCATGGTGGAAATCTACAAGGAGCCAGCAGACCTGGTGGCGCGCATCCAGCGTGGGTTCAAGTCCATCTGGCTGGCGACTGCCCTGGGCGGCGCGGCCATCTACCTGGGCTTGTTCTGGATCGTGCGGCGCGCAGCCAGGCTCCTGCAAACCCAGCAGAAACTGTTGATCGCCAATGAGACCTTCGTGGCCTTGGGGGAGATGTCGTCCGCGGTGGCGCATAGCTTACGCAACCCGCTGGCAAACATTCGCTCCAGCGCCGAACTGGCCCAAGACATAGCCAGCCAGAGCGCACAGAAAAACATCGGCGACATCATCAGCCAGGTCGATCGCATGTCGCGCTGGGTCCGCGAGTTGCTGGTGTCCTTGCGCCCGGCCAATGAAGACTCTGAGACCGTGGACCTGCTGCTCGCCGTCGAAGACACGCTTAGCGCCTTTGAACCATTGATCCAGCGGTCGAACGTCGAGGTGCGCTTCACTCCGCGATCTGTCGAACCGGTCGTCAGCCAACGGGTGCTGCTGACGCAAATTCTCAATAGCCTGTTTGCCAATGCTCTGGAAGCCATGCCCAAGGGCGGCGTACTGACGATCGACCTCGACTCGTCCCAGGCGGGGCAGTTGAGGCTGACGTTGAGCGACACCGGCAAAGGCATGACCGCGCAGCAGCAGCAAATGGTCTTCAAGCCGTTTTTCACTACCAAGCAAGGCGGGTTGGGCGTGGGCTTGGCCTTGGTCAAAAGAATAATGGAGCGTTTCGAAGGCTCGGTCGAACTGACCAGTCGGGAGCTGGAAGGAACCCGCGTGTGTCTCAACTTTAAGGTGGCAACGGGAGGGGAATATGGAGCACAGCATACTGCTGGTCGAGGATGATGAACTTCTCGCCGAGAATATTCAGACCTACCTGGAGCGCAAGGACTTCGAGGTCACGGTCTGCCACTCGGCTGAAGATGCACTGGAGCAATTGCGCACGACCGCGCCTGATGTAGTGCTGACCGATAACTCATTGCCGGGCATGAGCGGTCACGATCTGATCCAGAAGCTGCGCATCAGCGCACCGGATTTGAAAGTGATCATGATGACCGGCTACGGTAACGTCGAAGATGCCGTAGTGGCGATGAAAGAGGGCGCATTCCACTACGTCACCAAACCGGTGGCCCTGCCGGAGCTTAAGTTGCTGCTGGACAAGGCTCTGGCAACTGATCGAATGGAACGTACGCTTTCGTTTTATCAGGAACGTGAAGCACAGAAGTCCGGCGTGCAGGCGTTGATTGGCGAATCGGCGCCCATGCAATACCTCAAGGGCACTATTGCCCAACTGCTCGATGCCGAGCGGCGGATGGCCAACACCGACTTGCCGCCGGTGCTGGTGGAGGGCGAGACCGGCACTGGCAAGGAACTGGTGGCCCGGGCCCTGCATTTCGACGGGCCGCGCAGCAAAGGTCCGTTCATTGAGTTCAACTGCGCCTCGATTCCATCGAATCTGGTGGAGTCGGAGCTGTTCGGTCACGAGAAGGGCGCTTTTACCGATGCCAAGGACCGTCGGGTCGGGCTGGTCGAAGCAGCCGATGGCGGCACCCTGTTCCTCGATGAAGTGGGCGAGATGGACCTGCTGTTGCAAGCCAAGCTGCTCAAATTGCTGGAAGACCGGACCATCCGCCGGGTGGGTTCGGTGAAAGAACGCAAGGTCGACCTGCGTGTGATCAGCGCCACCAACTGCAACCTCGAACAAATGGTCCAGCAAGGCAAGTTCCGCCGCGACCTGTTTTTTCGTCTGCGGATCATCTCGATCAAGGTGCCACGCCTGTACGCCCGCGGCGAAGACATCCTGCTCCTGGCCCGGCACTTCCTGGCGAACCACGGCAAGCGCTATGGCAAACCACATCTGCATTTCAGCGATCAGGCCGAAGAACTGCTGCTGAGCTACAGCTGGCCGGGCAACGTGCGAGAGCTGCGCAACATGCTCGAACAGACTGTGCTGCTGGCGCAGAGCGACACCATCGCGGCCCATCAGTTGAACGTGTGCCTGAGCCTGGTGGACGATCCACCGATCGTCCAGGAGGCGCAACACTACGAGCCGCGCCCGGTCTATAACGGCGCCGAGTCGATGAATCTGCCGGAGGTCGAGCGCGACATGGTGCGCAAGATGCTTGACAAGACCGACTGGAACGTCACCAAGTCTGCACGCCTGCTGGGCCTTAGCCGCGACATGCTGCGCTACCGGATCGAAAAGCTCGGTCTCGCGCGTCCGGACAAGCGCCAGTGGTAACCCGGCTACAACGCCGGGCGCTGGCGACTCAGGCAGGCAAGCAGGCAAGTGGGATCGAGGACTTCTTCGTTGACGTACACCCCGCGCTCCGGGTCGTAGGAGCGGATGAATACCCGCACGCTGGCGTCCGCGATGGTCGGCAGGCGTGAGTCGGAAAACTCGTGCTGGCTGGCTATCGGGATGAAATCCCGCGGCGAGGTCGAGATGTACGACCCCGGTGGCACGGTGCTAATGGACGGAGGTGAAGGGTGGGCGAAGGGCTGGTCCGTGCCGTAGTAGTTGAATTCACTGTTGTAGGTTTGCGTCTGCATCGGACTGTCATCGGCCTGGACGTTGTTGGCAGCGATCAGACTCACAGCCAGCAACAGCATCCGTTGGGTGTTCTTCATGGCATCACCTGGTTTTCGGCATTTCCCCAAGGTCATTAACTATAGCTGCCCGCAGCAGCTCCCTTACAAGAATCCAACAATCACTCAATGGGATTCTCCATAACGCTCACCTACACTCCTGCCCGGTCAATCAAGACTGGATCTCTGGAGCCTGCAATGGAAATGCCGACCAAAGAAAAAGCCATCGCCAGCAACCGCGATGCCTGGAACGACTCCGCTCGCCATCACCGGGACGACCCGCAATGGCCGGCGTTGCTGAATGCTGTAGAACGGACTGATTTTAGCTGCATCGACGACACCTTACGCACGCTGCTGGAGCAAGTCGTCGTTGCAGGAAAAGACCTCGTGCAAGTGGGCTGCAACAACGGCCGTGAAAGCCTCTCGTTGTTCGCCCTCGGTGCCCGCAGCGTGGTGGGCATCGATCAGTCCGCAGCGTTCCTCGATCAGGCGCGGGAACTGGCAGCGCGCTCACCCCATCCCGCGCAGTTCATCGAAGCAGACATCCATCACCTGCCCACCGAACTCCACAACCGGTTCGACGTGGCGCTGATCACCATTGGCGTATTGAACTGGATGCCGGACATTGGCGAGTTCTTCCGTCATGTGGCCAGCGTCCTCAAACCCGGTGGCGCGTTGGTGATCTACGAAACTCACCCGTACCTGGAGATGTTCGACCCCGAAGCGAGCGATCCTTACCGCCTGGACAGCTCGTACTTTCGCAGCGAGCCATTCGTGCAAACCCAGCCGATTGTCTATGAAGGCAAGGTCGAACAGCCGTCGGCGGCGTCCTACTGGTTCGTCCATACCCTGGGCGACATCTTCACCGGTGCCCTTGAAGCAGGATTGGCGATCAGCCATTTCAAGGAGTACCCGCACTCCAACCGCGAAGAACTGTATGACCGCTATGAGCAGCAGAGCGCCCAGTTGCCGTTGTGTTTCACCTGGGTGGCGGTGAAAAGCTGATTGAGAACCCGTATCCTGTGACGCCAGGTGCAACAGTGCCTGGTTGATCAGGAGTGAACATGAACACCACCGCTGGACTCACGGTTGCCCTGTTGACGCTGTTCGCTGCACCGGCCAATGCCGCCGGTGATGCGCAGGCGGGGCAGAAACTGTTTGGCCGCATCTGTGGCGGCTGCCATCAGGTCGGCGAGTCCGCCCGGGCGTCTTTCGGCCCGCAACTCAATCAGATTTTCGACCGGATGTCCGGCAGCACCACGGATTACCAGTATTCCGCTGCGATGAAATCAGCCGGCATCACCTGGACCACGCAAACGCTCACTGCGTATCTGGAGGCACCGAAAAAAGTAGTCCCCGGAACCCGGATGATCTTCTGGGGGCTAAGCGATCCCGAGAAAGTCGCGGATGTGCTGGCGTACCTGCAGACGTTCCAGAACGCCCAATGACCTCAAATACCAGACAGAAAAAACCCGGCTGTTGAGGCCGGGTTTTTTCAGGTGGTGCCGTTAACACTTCACTCATGCGTTGCGACTCTCGATCAGGCGATCGGAACCACCTTCAGCAACCCGACGTTCCTGCAAACGATCCGAGCCGCCTTCGGCCACACGACGTTCCTGCAAACGATCCGAGCCGCCCTCGGCCACACGACGTTCCTGCAAACGATCCGAGCCGCCTTCGGCCACACGACGTTCCTGCAAACGATCCGAGCCGCCTTCGGCCACACGACGTTCCTGCAAACGATCCGAGCCGCCCTCGGCCACACGACGTTCCTGCAAACGATCCGAGCCGCCTTCGGCCACACGACGTTCCAGTAAACGATCCGAACCCCCTTCAGCCACACGACTTTCAATCAGGCGATCCGACCCACCTTCAGCGACGACGGGCTGAGTGGAAGTGGCGGCAAAAGCGTTAACTGCAAAAACAGAGAATGCGATGCTGAGAAGGACTTGGCGTTTCATGATGGTGTGCTCCGGGGTGTTATTGGTTGGTATGGATGCGATGTTACGCCCCAGGATTTTTATGAGAACTTCATTGAGTTGATGGTGACTATCGACGCCAGCGATGGCGCGAACGTATGCTTCCATGCCGCTTGATCCGAATGGCAGCAGGGACCTGGCCGCCACTGAGTAGCAGTCAATAAAACGAAAGGAGTGGATCATTGATGAAATCGAAAACCGCCGTGCTGGGCTCGGCGATCATGCTGGCGATCGTGCTGGTCTGGGCCCTGGCCTTCCCTCTGTCGCGGCAAATGCCCGATAGCGTGTTCGCCGAACCCTTCGGTTCGGTCTACAACGGGCTCAATGTGCTGTTCACGGCGCTGGCGTTTGGTGGCGTGGTGATCACGCTGCTGTTCCAGGCTGAACAGTCGCGTAATGCCCGGCGTGAGGAAATCGAGCGCTCGATCTTCGAACTGTTCCAGACGTTCACCAGCCTGGAATTCCAGAAGGTCAAGGACGGCGCGTTCCGTGCACTGCTGGCAGCGGTCAAGGACAGCGACTACGCGCACTACCTGGCGACTCGTTTGTTCGTGGTTGACCAGGCCGCATTCCCGGTGAAAGTGATCCCGATCCTGCGGCAACTGGACGAGGCCAAGAAAGAACTGACTGATGGGCAAATCGAACACGCCGACCGCGCGGATAGGCTGATGCTGGACAACATGCTCAATTTCTTTGCCTTGCTCGCCCAGCGCGAGTCTTCGGCCATGGTCATCAAGCATTGCGATTTCGCCTACGACTGGTGGCGCCCGACGCTGTGGATGATTGGGCAGTTGCAAGAAGAGCATTACGCCAGATCGCCCCTGGTGCAGCAGTACTGCAAGACCCAATTGATCACGGGCACGCTGAAGGCACTGGACAAGGTTTATGGCCACAGCCCGCTGAGCGGTCGTGCTCCCGTCTGGGAATACATTACCCACCACCCCAAAATGCTCGCCTTCGGCATGGACCCCGCATTCGCAAAGGACCCGTAGGCGACGCGTCGATGACGTCCTGAACTCACCGGGCGAAGCCTTTGTTTCCCTTGCCCCCGATCCTGGGGCTATCCTTCAGTGCTCACCTTGCGCAGTCGAGACGGACCTCCCTTTCATGTCAACCCAGCCTCTGTGGAAAACCTACCTGCTGTTCCTCGCGCCCATGGTCCTGTCCAATTTCCTGCAGTCCATGTCGGGCACCATCAACAGCATCTACATCGGCCAGATGCTCGGTACCCAGGCCCTCGCTGCGGTCTCTGGCATGTTCCCGATCGTGTTCTTTTTTATTGCGCTGGTGATCGGCCTCGGCGCAGGGGCCGGGGTGCTGATCGGCCAGGCGTGGGGCGCGCGCGAGGCGCACATGGTCAAGGCCATTGCGGGTACTACGTTGCTGCTGGGGGCGATGATCGGGCTGACAGCGGCCGTGCTTGGCAGCATATTCGCCCGGCCGGCCTTGCAGGGGCTGGGCACACCGGCCGATGTACTGGACGACGCCGTGGCCTATGCCCACGTGATGATGTGGATCATGCCGTCGCTGCTGGTGTACGTGCTGTTTACCCAATTGCTGCGCGGGGTCAGCGATACGATGTCGCCACTGGTGGCATTGCTGGTGTCGACCTGTATCGGCCTGGCGCTGACGCCGGCCTTGATTCGTGGCTGGCTGGGGTTCCCACCGATGGGGATTCAGAGCGCGGCGTATGCCGGATTGGCGGGTAACCTGGCGGCAATGGGGTGGCTGGCGTGGCGATTGATCGCCAGGGGACATCCGCTGGCACCGGACCGGGAGATGTTCGCGGCGATGCGGCTGGACCGGGTGATCCTCGGCAAGGTGTTGCGCATCGGCTTGCCCACGGGTTTGCAGATGGTGGTGCTGTCGCTGTCGGAACTGGTGATCCTGGCGCTGGTGAACCAGCACGGTTCCCAGGCGACGGCAGCGTATGGCGCGGTGACGCAGATCGTTAATTACGTGCAGTTCCCGGCGCTGTCGATCGCCATCACTGCCTCGATTCTCGGCGCCCAGGCGATAGGGGCCGGGCGCCTGGAACGCATGGGGCCGATCCTGCGCACCGGGCTCTGGATCAACGTGTGCCTGACCGGTGGCCTGGTATTGTTGGGTTATCTGTTGTCGCACTGGCTGCTGGGACTGTTCCTCACGGATGACTCGACCCGGGCGATGGCTGAACACCTGCTGCATATCATGCTCTGGAGCCTGTTGATCTTCGGCTTCCAGGCGATCATCGGCGGTATCATGCGCGCCAGCGGCACGGTGCTGGTGCCGATGGCGATCTCGATCGTTTGCGTGCTGCTGGTGCAATTGCCCGTGGCCTACTTACTGGATGAGCAGTTTGGTCTGCAAGGCGTGTGGATGGCGTTTCCGGTGGCGTACCTGGGAATGCTGGCGTTGCAGACGGCGTACTACCGATTCGTTTGGCTGCACCGCAGGATCGAGAGGTTGGTTTAGGTAAGCCTCACATGGCGGGTGGAACAACACGCGTTTCTTTGCTTTAGTCCATCTACCGCATTTGGCCTTTCAATCGGTACACCAAGCCCCGACCGGAGAATCACATGTCCCGCCGATTCCCGTGTTCCATCGCATTGGCGATCATTTTTAGCATGGGTACGGTGCCGTGGGCCCAAGCCACCGAGTACACCCGCGTTAACCCCACTGCAAGCCAGATAAGCTTCACCTTCAACCAGATGGGTTCCGAGGTTTACGGGACGTTCAGCAGGTTCGAAGCCAGCTTCGAGTTCGACACCGCCAACCCGACGGCAGCCCGCACCCGGCTGGTCATCGATATGGCCAGCATCGATGCGGGCAGCAGCGACGCCAACATCGAACTGCAGAAACCAGCCTGGTTCAATACCCCGGAATTTCCTCAGGGTGTGTTCGAATCGACCGGGGTCACGGACCTGGGTAACAACCGTTATGCCGTGGCCGGTAACCTTACGATCAGGGGCTTGACCCGAGAAGTGCAGGTCCAGGTCGAACTGAAACCGGAGAGTGGCATCGGTTTGTTCAATGGCGAGTTTGTTCTCGATCGCGATCTTTTCAAGATTGGCGAAGGGGAGTGGGCTGATACCGTTGTCTCCAAGGACATTGACATCAAGTTTCGGGTAGTGGCGCCTGAGCATTAAGTACCTGGTGGCGCTGCGTCAAACCACCCTGTTGCATTGCCTCATCCTTGCAGCAGCCCAACACGGGCTGTGCCAGCGGCGACAAAAACGGGCGCGGCTTCGTTAGGCGTGGGGCTGATGAATTCGAGGCTAGGACCTGCGCAGGTCACCTGATACGCACTCACCGCGTTATGATTGCACCTTCGAGCGCCAGCCAGACCCAGAGCCGCACATGCCCCAGATCACTCATTTCAAAACCCCATGCCCAGAGCATCTGACCAGCCAGATCCTGCAGTTGGTGGTCGACAACCTCACTGACATCAGCATGATCGCGATCCCGCCGAGCAACCTGTTGTACAACGTTTACCAATATGCGATCGGCTATGAAGTGCATCTGTATCTGGAGGCGTTAAACGGCACCAAGGGGGTTGCCGTGGAATTGCTGGTGGCCACCGATGAGGATGACCCCGAGCAGGTCGTTGGTTTCCTGTTGTACCTGCCGGTACAGGATGATCCCGATGCGTGTGGCGTGGCGTACATGGCGGTGCAGGCCGGGCATCGACGGCAGGGGATCGCCCGGCGGATGTTGCGGGAGATGGTGGGGCGTTATCCCCACGCCGAACTGACGTGCGCCGTGGCCAAGGTGCGGTGGTTCGAATCGATGGGTTTCCAGGTGGTTGGCGTGCGCGGCACCCAGGTGCTCATGAACACCCGTGATCACAGCAGCGACGGGCTCATGGGATTGCTGGACGTAGCGCCCATCTACAGCTCGCTGGAGGTGCGCCAGATTCATACTTACCTGCTGCAAAAGCACGGCAAGCGGGCGATGGTCGATGCGGAAAAGCAACGGGACCGGCATCTGGATCAACTGACACACAAAGCCCACGAGTTCGTTCGCGGGCGGGGTGACGGCGCTATTTAGCAGCGGGCAATTTGAGTTGTGCGCACAGGCCACCGCCTTCACGATTGCTCAAGGTCAAGGACCCGCCCAGCGCCAGCGCCAGCTGTTGGGCGATTGCCAGGCCCAGGCCGGTCCCGCCGGTGCTGCGGTTACGCGAGTTTTCCACTCGAAAGAAAGGTTCCAGCACATGGGCCAGTTCTTCCTGGGTGATGCCCGGGCCGCGATCCATCACCTTGATCGACAAGCTGCCACCGGCCTGTGACTCCACCTGCAGCTGCGCGGCGCCGGCGAACTTGAGGGCGTTGTCGGTCAGGTTGACCAGTACCCTGCGTAGCGCATGGGGCCGGGTGTTGATCACCGCGTCACTCTTGCCTTCCAGGGACACGTCCTTGCCTATGTCTTGATAGTCGAACACCAGGCTGTCGAGGAATGAATCGAGATGGGTCCGGCAGACTTCCTCGGTGGCGCCGTGCACGCTGCGTGCATAGGCCACGCCCTCTCGGACCAGGTGCTCTATTTCGCCCAGGTCGCTCCACAGTTTGTCCTTCTCGCTGGAGTCGTCCATGAATTCGGCGCGCAGTTTCATCCGGGTGATCGGGGTTTGCAGGTCATGGGAAATCGCGGCGAGCAGTTGCATGCGTTCTTTCAGGTACGCCGCAATTCGCGCCTGCATCGCGTTAAACGCCTTGGCCGCATGGGCGACCTCGGTGGGGCCTTTCTCGTCGAGATGCACCGGGTGCGCGTTGGGGTCGAGGGTTTCTACCGCTTGGGCGAGGCGAGTGAGGGGACGGATAGCGATCCTGACAGCCAACCAGGTGCACAGGATCAACAGGACCAGTTGCCCCAGCAGCACCACCGGCAACCACGGGGACAAGGGCGCCATTGCCGGCCGGACGTCGATGGTCACTGGACTGCCATCCGCCAGTTTCAGGTGCACCTGGAAATGTTTTTGCGCCCCTGGAATATCGGTGTAGGTCATCGGGTAGTCGTTGCCAATGGCCTCCTTGATCGAGGTCATCGCCATCGGCGAATCGTTCATGGTCACTCCCGCAGATCCTTCGTCCAGCATGTACCCATAGTTGGGCCTGTTCAGCTGTTGCAGCCAGCTCGCCCGTTCATCGGCAGGCAGGCGGTCAAGGATGGCGATGGAAGTCGACACATCGGTTTCCAGATTGCCGAGCATGGTGTTTTTCGCGCTTTCATAACGTTCGTAGTACTGCGCTCCGAAGGACAGCGCCTGCGCCAGGATCAGCCCGACGAGGAAAATAAGCGACAGCCGCGAGGCGAGGGTGCGGGGCCAGCGCAGCGAGAAATTCATGAGGATGCCTCGACGACTTCAGCCGCCAGGTTGAAGACGTAGCCCTCGCTACGGGCGGGGAGCATCAATACTGGATTGGCCCGGTGTGTGCCGGCGCGAAGTGCGCGGCACAGCAGCGGGACATCGTCCCCCGGCATCATGATGTCCACTGGCGTGGATTCGAGGAAAGCGTGCATTTGTCGGCCGTCGGCGACCACCGTGGTGCGAAGCCCGTTCTTTTTCAGGTAATGGCCGACCGGTTCACGAATCTCGCGGTCATCGTCAACGATGAGAATGTGATCAACGTGTTCCATGGGCCGGGCCTCTGTAAACGGGGGATGTCGCGCAGTTTAGCGAGCCTTAGCGCGCGCGACTCCTGCCCTTTGTATTGCAGTGTATCTGGCCTGTGGATGGACACACGCAGACTCAAAAACCGTGATTTCCGGGTTTTTGTATCGCTGTGTATCGGGAGGCGGTTCTGATACGTAGCGATTACCCCGCGCCTGTTTCCGACACAGAGGGGATACCTGGCGGGCTTCTAATGAGCTCCATCGAGGCAAACCCTAACCGCCTCGGCTCAATACCTGAACCATTGAAGCCTTGAGGAGCCACCATGAATACTAAAGCCATCTACGCCGCCTGCCTGTTTGCCGCGCTGAACATCTGCACCCTGTCGGCCCGCGCCGAAGCCACGGTCAAGCCTGAAACCTACACCTACGGCAAGCACCTGGACATCAAGAAAGTCATCTCGATGAAACAGGACGCCACGCCGTCCTGCGGAATTATCAACGCCCAGCTGACCTACCTCGACTCGCAGGGCGACACCAAGGTCCTGGACTACCGCAAATTCGCGGACGGCTGCAACGAAGACAACTGAGTCTGTTGATCGCCCCTCACATACTCCATTCCTACAAAGGTCC
Organism: Pseudomonas violetae; assembly: GCF_023072615.1. Lineage (GTDB taxonomy): Bacteria > Pseudomonadota > Gammaproteobacteria > Pseudomonadales > Pseudomonadaceae > Aquipseudomonas > Aquipseudomonas violetae. The sequence continues at coordinate 520 of NZ_JAKNRW010000038.1, read as the reverse complement.
CCATTTCAAGGTGATCCCCATGTTACTCATCGCTTTTCTGGGCGGTATTCTCACCGTCCTCAGCCCGTGCATCCTCCCGGTCGTGCCGTTCTTGTTCGCCGGAGTCGACCGCAGCCGCTCCTCGATCCTGCTGACCCTCGGCGGCATGGTCCTGACCTTCGCCCTGGTCGCCAGCCTGGCCGTGGTCAGCAGCGAATGGGTCATACAGGCCAACAACACCGGCCGCCATGTGGCATTGGCAGTGATGGCGCTGTTTGCCCTGTCGCTGATTTCCGCGCGGATTGGCGGCTGGCTGGCGCGTCCCTTCGTGCTGCTGGGCAATCGCCTCGATCCAGAGACCCGCAAAATGTCCGGCCCATTGGGCTCGATCATGATCGGCGTGGCCACCGGCCTGCTGTGGGCACCCTGTGCCGGGCCGATCCTCGGGGTGATCCTCACCGGCGCCATGCTGCAAGGCGCCAATGCCGGCACCAGCCTGCTGCTGGTGGCATACGGGCTGGGCAGCGCGCTGTCGCTGGGC
>NZ_JAKNRW010000037.1 GCF_023072615.1 Pseudomonas violetae | reverse complement strand
GCTGAACCAGTCCCCGCGGGCCGCCTGACGAGCGTGCCCGCTGGGAAACTCAGCCGGCCATGGCCAGCCGGTTACGGCCTTCGCGCTTGGCCACGTACAGCGCGCTGTCGGCCCGGCGCAACAGGCTTTCGGCGGATTCGCCAGGCAGCAAGGTCGAGCAGCCAAGGCTCACCGTCAATTCGATGGATTTACCGTCCGCCTGGTATTCCTGGGCCTGGGTAGCAAAACGCAGGCGCTCGCCGATCATGGCTGCCGCTTCACGGCCGGTGTTGGACAATAGAATCAGAAACTCTTCGCCGCCGTAGCGGAAAACCATGTCCACATTGCGCAACTGGCCCTTGATCGATGCGGCAACCGCCTTGAGCACTTCGTCACCCGCACTGTGGCCATGGGTGTCGTTAATGCGCTTGAAGTGATCGATGTCCAGCATTAATAACGACAGTGGCTGCAGATGCCGGCGCGACATGTCGATTTCCCGCTGCAGCGTCTGGTCCATGGCGACACGGTTGCCGGTGTCCGTCAGCGGATCGCGCAAGGCGCTCTGCGTGGCCACGCGGTAGAGCAGGGCGTTGCGCATCGGAAACAGCAGCGCCGACAGCAGTGATTCGAGGTTGCCTTGTTCCTGTTCAGTGAAGCGCTGATTGCGGCGGAACGTCAGCTCTCCCAGATGTTCGCCCTCATGGCTCAGGCTGTAGCTGATGGAGTGGTGACCACGCTGGCCGAATTCCAGGCGCAGGTCGCTGGCCTTGTGCTGGTAGCTCAAGGCGTCGAGCGGTACGAGTCGCTGAATTTCACGGAAGAAGAGCCCGAGTATGCGCTGTGGCTCCAGGCTGGTTTGCAACTGCAACACCAACTGCTGGCGTACTTGCGCAAGACTGACGGGTCTTTCCAGGATCCGAGGCTGCTGACCAAAGCCCAGGCGTTGCAATTTGGCACTGTCGAAGTCAATTGCGTTGGTCTGGGAAGGTGATTTCATATTGCATGCGCCCCTGAGCAGTAAGACTGTCTTACAAGCTGGGTGAGAGCGGCTTGTGGGCTGCGCATCGTACTGGTCCGTCAGTCCCGTAGGACATCTGCGCCAAGTCTAGTCCGCTTTGTCGACGATTAGTAACCTATCGACTGGAGCCCTGCCCCTATCTGCTATCACTCGCGTGTCTGAGCAAATTTAGAGCGAAACTCATGCCATTCGGTTCATTCGAATAAAAATACTTTTAAATCAAAAGGTTGGTTGATTAGGAGGGCGTTTTGGCAGGAGTCGGCGACGGATGTTTGACTTAAATCAGGCTTGGTTGCGCCGCCCAATACGTGCCGCGGCGTAAAGCCGGCGCGGCACGATAAGGGACGTGCGGTGTTACTGGGCGTTAAAAGCCTGGCCGTTGATGCCAGAACTGTCCGGGCCCATGAGGTAGAGATACACGGGCATGATCTCCTCGGGGGTCGGATTGTTCAGCGGGTTTTCTCCAGGATAGGCCTGGGCACGCATGCTGGTGCGGGTCGCGCCCGGGTTGATGCTGTTGGAGCGAACCGGGGCAACAGTATCGACCTCGTCGGCCAGCGTTTGCATCAGGCCTTCAGTGGCGAATTTGGAAACACCATAGGCGCCCCAGTACGCTCGGCCTTTGCGCCCGACGCTGCTGGAGGTGAATACCACCGATGCGTCCTGGGACAGCTTGAGCAGCGGCAGCAGGGTGCTGGTGAGCATGAACATCGCATTGACGTTGACTTGCATGACGCGCATGAAGTTTTCGCCCGACAGCTGTTCGATCGGCGTGCGCGGACCAATGATCGAGGCGTTGTGCAGCAGGCCATCAAGGTGGCCAAATTCGGTCTCGATCATCGCTGCCAGTTCATCGTATTGATGGGGCAGGGCGGTTTCCAGATTGAACGGGATGACTGCCGGTTGCGGGTGGCCAGCGGCTTCGATCTCGTCGTAGACCTGGGTCAGGTTGGCTTCTGTCTTGCCCAGCAGCAACACGGTGGCGCCATGCGCGGCGTAGGTTTTGGCAGCGGCAGCACCGATACCACGGCCAGCGCCGGTGATCAGGATGACCCGGCCCTTGAGCAGGTCGGGGCGGGCGGAATAATCAAACATGAGAACCTCGAACAAAAACCATTAGCGATCTTTTGACTTAAATCAGCAGCTACACAAAGCGCTATCAAGCACCTTGCGCAGCTCCAGCGGATGATCCACCACCACATCCGCGCCCCAGTGCCGCGGGTTATCGTCCGGGTGAATGTAGCCATAGGTGACCGCAGCGGTCCGGGTCCCGGCATCGCGGCCGGACTCGATGTCGCGCAGGTCATCGCCCACGAACAGTACGCTGGCCGGATCGAGGTCGAGCATCTTGCAGGCGAGGATCAAAGGCTCCGGGTCGGGCTTGCTGTTCTTCACATGGTCCGGGCAGATCAGCAACGCCGAACGCTCTGCCAGCCCCAGTTGCTGCATGATCGGCTCGGCGAAGCGCAACGGTTTGTTGGTCACCACGCCCCAGATCAGGTTGGCTTTCTCGATGTCGGCCAGCAATTCGCCCATGCCGTCGAACAGCTTGCTGTGCACAGCGCACCCCTTGAGGTAGCGCTCCAGGAATTCCAGGCGCAGTTCTTCAAAACCGGGGGATTGCGGGTCCATGGCAAAGGTCGCTGCGACCATTGCCTTGGCACCGCCGGAGATCTCGTCGCGGATGTGCTTGTCATTGATTGCCGGCAGGCCGCGCTGGGCAAGCATGGCCTGGCAAATGGCAATGAAGTCCGGCGCGGTGTCGAGCAGCGTGCCATCCATGTCGAAAAGGACCGCTCTGATTCGCATCGGCTTACTCCTCGCGCAGCGTCTGGATCATGTAGTTGACGTCCACGTCGCAAGCCAGTTTGTAGTGCTTGGTCAGCGGGTTGTACGTCAGGCCGATGATGTCCTTGACTGTCAGGCCGGCCATGCGGCTCCAGGCGCCCAGTTCGGATGGGCGAATGAATTTCTTGAAGTCATGGGTGCCGCGTGGCAGCAGCTTCATGATGTATTCGGCGCCGACGATGGCGAACAGGTAGGCCTTCGGATTGCGGTTGATGGTCGAGAAGAACACCTGGCCGCCCGGCTTTACCATGCGGTAGCAGGCGCGGATCACTGATGACGGATCCGGTACGTGCTCGAGCATTTCCAGGCAGGTGACTACGTCGAACTGCTCGGGCATTTCTTCGGCCAGGGCTTCGGCGGTGATCTGCCGGTATTCGACGGTGACGCCCGATTCCAGCTGATGCAACTGAGCAACTGCCAGTGGGGCCTCGCCCATGTCGATGCCCATGACCGTCGCGCCGCGTTGGGCCATGGCCTCACTGAGAATGCCGCCGCCGCAACCGACGTCGAGGACTTTCTTGCCGGCCAGATTCACGCGTTCGTCAATCCAGTTGACCCGCAGCGGGTTGATGTCGTGCAGCGGTTTGAACTCGCTCTCGCGGTCCCACCAGCGATGGGCCAGGGCTTCGAATTTGGCGATTTCGGCGTAGTCGACGTTGCTCATGGTTCAGTCCTCTAAAACTTGAAAAATCCTGTTGCCCCGGAATCTGTTCCGGGGGACTTACGATTCGGTATGGCCGCTGATGCGCTGGCCCCAGGCCTTGGCGGTAGCACACAGCTGTTCTTCGTCAAGGCGGGTCAAGCGGCGGTCATCGAGCAATTGCTTGCCGGCGACCCACAGGTGCTTCACACAGTCGCGACCGGTGGCATATATAAGTTGCGAGACCGGGTCATACACGGGTTGTTGCGCCAGGCCGGAAAGATCGAAAGCCACGATGTCCGCAGCCTTGCCGATCTCCAGCGAACCCACCTCGGCATCGATCCCCAGCGCCCGGGCGCCGTTGAGCGTGGCCATGCGCAGCGCGCGATGAGCATCCAGCGCTGTGGCCGAGCCGGCGACAGCCTTGGCCAGCAACGCCGCGGTGCGGGTTTCACCGAGCAGATCGAGGTCGTTGTTGCTGGCGGCGCCATCGGTGCCCACCGCGACATTGACCCCCGCCTGCCATAAACGCTCCACCGGGCAGAATCCGCTGGCCAGCTTGAGGTTCGACTCCGGGCAGTGAATAACGTTGGTATTGCTTTCTACCAGCAACTGCAGGTCTTCCTCGCTGATCTGGGTCATGTGCACCGCCTGGAAACGCGGCCCCAGCAGGCCCAGGCGCGCGAGCCGGGCCAGCGGGCGTTCGCCGCGCTGTTCTACCGACTGCTGCACTTCAAAAGCGGTTTCATGCACATGCATGTGGATCGAGGCGTCCAGCTCTTCGGCGATCACCCGGATTTTCTCCAGATTGTCGTCGCCCACGGTGTAGGGTGCATGGGGGCCGAAGGTGATCCTGATGCGCTCATGGTGCTTGAGATCACCAAACAGCTCCACGCCCTGACGAATGGCTTCGTCCGCCGTGCTGGCGCCGGGAATGGGGAAGTCGAGGATCGGAATGGCGATTTGCGCGCGAATACCGCTGTTATGCACCCGCTCGCTGGCAACCTTCGGGAAGAAGTACATGTCAGAGAAGCAGGTGATACCGCCTTTGATCTGTTCGGCAATGGCCAGGTCGGTGCCGTCACGCACAAAGTCCTCGTCGACCCACTTGGCCTCAGCCGGCCAGATGTGGTTTTCCAGCCAGGTCATCAGGGGCAGGTCATCGGCCAGGCCACGAAAGAGTGTCATGGCCGCATGGCCGTGGGCATTGATCAGGCCCGGGCTGAGCAGCATGTCCGGTAATTCACGCACTTCGCGGGCGTCAAGCTTCAATGCCGCGTCGCGCGGGCCGATGAAGACGATGCGCCCGTCGCGGATGCCAATGGCATGCTCCTTGAGGACTACCCCAGCGGGTTCGACGGGTACCAGCCAGGTCGGCAGCAACAACAGGTCGAGCGCAGCGGCAGTGTTCGGCATCGAGGATCGGTTCCAGAGCTTTTGTAAAGGATGGCGAAGTATACCCGAGCGTCTTGGCGGGGGGATCGCTATAATCGGCGGCTTTGTTTCTGAGTGCGGGGTGGGTAATGCGCGATCGACTATTGGCTGCAGAGAAAGTGAAGGCCATCGATTGGCGCGATGGCGCCCTGTACCTGCTGGACCAGCGTGTACTACCGTTCGAGGAAACCTGGATCGCCTATAACGACGCGGCAGGTGTCGCCGAGGCCATTCGCTCGATGGTGGTGCGTGGCGCTCCGGCGATTGGCATCAGTGCGGCCTATGGCATCGTGCTGGCGGCCCGCGCCCGAGTGGCCGAGGGTGGCGACTGGTATGCAGCGCTGGAAGAGGATTTCGCCCTGCTGGCCGATTCTCGTCCCACCGCGGTCAATCTGTTCTGGGCCCTGGGGCGCATGCATGACCGGCTGGATCGGCTGAAGAGCCAGGCTGATCCGCTGGCGGCGCTGGAAGCTGAAGCCATTGCTATTCATGAAAGTGATCGCGAAGCCAACCTGACCATGGCGCAGTTGGGCGTAGACCTGATCCGCAAGCACCAGGGCAACGCCCAGGCGATCCTCACCCATTGCAACACCGGTGCGCTGGCCACCGGCGGGTTCGGCACGGCCCTGGGGGTGATTCGCGGGGCGTTCATCGAAGGCATGGTCGAGCGCGTCTATGCCGACGAAACCCGGCCCTGGCTGCAGGGTTCGCGCCTGACAGCTTGGGAATTGGCCAATGAAGGCATCCCGGTGACGGTCAACGCCGACTCCGCGGCAGCGCACATCATGAAAACCAAGGGCATCACCTGGGTGATCGTCGGCGCTGACCGGATCACGGCCAATGGTGATGTGGCGAACAAAATTGGCACCTATCAACTGGCGGTCAATGCCATGCACCACGGCGTGCGCTTCATGGTGGTGGCGCCGAGTTCGACCATCGACATGCAATTGGCGAGCGGCGATGACATTCCGATCGAGGAGCGTGACGGGCGCGAGTTGCTGGAAGTCGGCGGCAAGCGGGTCGGGGCGGATGTCGATGCGTTCAATCCGGTGTTTGATGTGACGCCGGCGGACCTGATCGATGCGATCGTGACCGAGAAGGGCATTGTCGAACGGCCGGACACGGCGAAGATGGCGCAGTTGATGTGCCGCAAGCGTCTGCATTGATTAACAGTGGCGTTCCACGGGACGCCATCGCCAGCAGGCTGGCTCCCACAGGGTTTGTGATCGATTCGGATCAATGTGGGAGCCAGCCTGCTGGCGACTAGGGTCTGAAAGTCAGTAAACCTTCGTAATTCGGCGCCTGATTCTGCATTTTCATTAGCTCTGAGCCTCTCTCGTCCCCTTCAAGCCCGCCACCAGACAACTAACTACACTCCATGCGCATCAGGGGGATAGGTGCGTGGCGGCTCTTGTGATAACATTCGGCGGTTTCCAAGGTGGCCCGATGCGGCTGCCTTTACTGCGCAGATCCATGGCATAACTCGTTGATTTGTCGTAAGTCGGTGCATGGCACTCAGCCTGCAGCGGCGAGCTTCGTTCGTCCCATATGGATGTGACGAGGTTTCACCAGAAAAAGGAATCAGGCTTCTCATGGGCGAACTGGCCAAAGAAATCCTCCCGGTCAATATCGAAGACGAGCTGAAGCAGTCCTACCTCGACTACGCAATGAGCGTAATTGTCGGGCGGGCACTGCCGGATGCGCGCGATGGCTTGAAGCCCGTGCACCGGCGTGTGCTGTTCGCGATGAGCGAGCTGGGCAACGACTTCAACAAGCCGTACAAGAAATCTGCCCGTGTTGTCGGTGACGTGATCGGTAAGTATCACCCGCACGGTGATACCGCGGTGTACGACACCATCGTTCGGATGGCGCAGCCATTCTCGCTGCGCTACCTGTTGGTAGACGGCCAGGGCAACTTCGGTTCGGTGGACGGCGACAATGCCGCAGCCATGCGATACACCGAAGTGCGCATGACCAAGCTGGCGCACGAACTGCTGGCTGACCTGCATAAAGAAACCGTGGACTGGGTGCCGAACTACGACGGCACCGAAATGATCCCGGCGGTCATGCCAACCCGTATTCCCAACCTGCTGGTCAACGGCTCCAGCGGTATCGCCGTGGGCATGGCGACCAACATCCCGCCGCACAACCTCGGTGAAGTGATCGACGGTTGCCTGGCTCTCATCGACAACCCCGAGTTGACCATCGATGAGCTGATGCAATACATCCCTGGTCCGGACTTCCCGACTGCCGCGATCATCAACGGTCGCGCCGGGATCATCGAAGCCTACCGCACCGGTCGCGGGCGCATCTATATGCGTGCTCGCTCGACCATCGAAGACATCGACAAGGTCGGTGGTCGCCAGCAGATCGTCATCACCGAACTGCCGTACCAACTGAACAAGGCCCGCCTGATCGAGAAGATCGCCGAGCTGGTCAAAGAGAAGAAGCTGGAAGGCATCACCGAACTGCGTGACGAGTCCGACAAGGACGGTATGCGCGTCGTGATCGAACTGCGTCGCGGCGAAGTGCCTGAGGTGATCCTCAACAACCTCTACGCCCAGACCCAGCTGCAAGCGGTGTTCGGTATCAACATCGTCGCCCTGATCGACGGCCGTCCGCGGATCCTGAACCTCAAGGACCTGCTGGAAGCCTTCGTTCGCCACCGTCGCGAAGTCGTTACCCGCCGTACCGTGTTCGAACTGCGCAAGGCGCGCGAGCGTGGGCACATCCTGGAAGGCCAGGCCGTTGCCTTGTCGAATATCGACCCGGTCATCGCCCTGATCAAGGCTTCGCCGACTCCGTCGGAAGCCAAGGAAGCGCTGATCAACATGGCCTGGGAATCTTCCGCAGTGGTCGCGATGGTTGAGCGCGCCGGTGCCGATTCCTGCCGTCCGGAAACCCTGGACCCGCAATACGGCCTGCGCGATGGCAAGTACTTCCTGTCCCCGGAGCAGGCGCAAGCCATCCTGGAACTGCGCCTGCACCGCCTGACCGGTCTGGAACACGAGAAGCTGCTGGCCGAATACCAGGAGATTCTCAACCAGATCGGCGAGCTGATCCGCATCCTCAACAGCGCCACGCGCCTGATGGAAGTGATCCGCGAAGAGCTGGAAGTGATCCGCGCCGAATACGGCGACGTGCGCCGCACCGAGATCCTCGATGCCCGTCTCGACCTGACCCTGGGTGACATGATCCCGGAAGAAGAGCGCGTCGTGACCATCTCCCACAGTGGTTATGCCAAGACCCAGCCATTGGCTGCGTACCAGGCCCAGCGCCGCGGCGGTAAAGGCAAATCGGCGACCGGTGTCAAGGATGAGGATTACATCGCTCACCTGCTGGTAGCCAACAGCCACACCACGCTGCTGCTGTTCTCCAGCAAAGGCAAGGTGTACTGGCTGAAAACCTACGAAATCCCGGAAGCGTCCCGCGCTGCCCGTGGTCGCCCGCTGGTCAACCTGCTGCCCCTGGACAGTGATGAATACATCACCACCATGTTGCCGGTCGAGGAATACACAGAGGGTCACTTCATCTTCATGGCGACTGCCAAAGGCACCGTGAAGAAGACCCCGCTGGAATCCTTCAGTCGTCAACGCAGCGTCGGCCTGATCGCGCTGGAGCTGGACGAAGGCGACGTATTGATCAGCGCCGCGATCACCGATGGCGAGCGTGAAGTCATGCTGTTCTCCGATGGCGGCAAGGTCACCCGCTTCAAGGAGTCCGATGTCCGTGCCATGGGTCGTACCGCCCGCGGCGTGCGCGGCATGCGCCTGCCAGAAGGGCAGAAGCTGATTTCGATGCTGATCCCTGAAGAAGGCAGCCAGATCCTCACCGCTTCGGCGCGTGGTTTCGGCAAGCGCACGGCGATCACCGAGTTCCCTGAGTACAAGCGCGGCGGTCAGGGCGTGATCGCCATGGTCAGCAACGATCGTAACGGCCGCCTGGTTGGCGCGGTCCAGGTGCTCGATGGCGAGGAAATCATGCTGATTTCCGACCAGGGCACCTTGGTTCGTACCCGAGTCGACGAAGTTTCCAGTCTGGGTCGTAACACCCAGGGCGTGACCCTCATCAAGCTGGCCAGCGACGAAACGCTGGTAGGCCTGGAGCGGGTCCAGGAGCCGTCGGAAGTTGAGGGCGAGGAACTGGAAGAAGGTGAAGAAGGTGCAGTGTTCGACGGTGAGATCGTGATCGACGACGTTGCCGAAGACCAGCAACTCGACGCCGCAGCTGACGAAGAACCGCAGGAATAAGCGGGCACACAGGGGGCGGATGAAAATTCGCCCCCTTGTTGTTTGTCTCCCCGGAAATAATGATGCCCCTGTAGGAGCGAGCTTGCTCGCGACGGACGTCAACGATGACGCGGGTTTTCTGATTGAACGCGGCGTCTTCGAATCTATCGCGAGCGAGCTCGCTCCTACAGTTGATCGCGCCAGCCATTCGCGGGACGATCACACCGTACTATTGCGTGACTACCACCAAATCAGAGCGAGATTGGATGTGAGCAAGAGAGCCTATAACTTCTGTGCCGGTCCTGCGGCGCTTCCTGAAGCTGTTCTGAAGCGCGCTCAGGGCGAACTCCTTGATTGGCATGGCAAGGGCCTGTCGGTCATGGAAATGAGCCATCGCAGCGATGAGTTCGTGTCCATCGCCACCAAGGCCGAGCAGGATCTGCGTGATCTGCTCAATATCCCCTCCAACTATAAAGTGCTGTTCCTGCAAGGTGGCGCCAGCCAGCAGTTCGCCCAGATTCCCCTGAACCTGCTGCCGGAAAGTGGCACTGCCGACTATATCGACACCGGTATCTGGTCCCAGAAAGCCATTGAAGAAGCTTCGCGCTACGGCCACGTCAACGTTGCCGGCACCGCCAAGCCTTACGACTATTTCGCCATTCCTGGCCAGAACGAATGGCAGCTGTCCAAAGACGCCGACTACGTCCACTACGCCCCGAACGAAACGATCGGCGGCCTGGAATTCCAGTGGGTCCCGGAAACCGGTGATGTCCCGCTGGTCGCCGACATGTCCTCGGACATTCTCTCGCGTCCAATCGATGTGTCGCGTTTTGGCATGATCTACGCCGGCGCCCAGAAAAACATCGGCCCTAGCGGCGTCGTCGTCAACATCGTTCGCGAAGACCTGTTAGGTCGCGCCCGCTCCCTGTGCCCGACCATGCTCAACTACAAGGTCGCGGCCGATAACGGCTCGATGTACAACACCCCGCCGACCCTGGCCTGGTACCTGTCCGGCCTGGTGTTTGAATGGCTGAAAGAGCAGGGCGGCGTCGAAGCCATTGGCAAGCTCAACGAAGTGAAGCAGCGCACGCTGTATGACTTCATTGATGCCAGCGGCCTGTACAGCAATCCGATCAACAAATCCGACCGCTCGTGGATGAACGTGCCGTTCCGCCTGGCGGACGACCGTCTCGACAAACCGTTCCTGGCTGGTGCCGACGAACGTGGCCTGCTGAACCTCAAGGGGCATCGCTCCGTGGGCGGCATGCGCGCCTCCATCTATAACGCCGTCGACATCGTTGCGGTCAACGCACTGATTTCGTACATGGCAGAGTTCGAGAAGGAACACGGCTAATGTCTGAGCAAGAACTCAAGGCACTGCGCGTTCGCATTGACGCCCTGGACACCAAGGTCATGGAGCTGATCAGCGAGCGTGCACGCTGCGCCCAGGAAGTTGCGCGAGTAAAGATGGCCTCGCTGGCCGAAGGCGAAGTGCCGGTGTTCTATCGTCCTGAGCGTGAAGCCCAGGTGCTCAAACGCGTGATGGAGCGTAATCAGGGGCCGCTGGGCAACGAAGAGATGGCGCGGTTGTTCCGCGAAATCATGTCCTCGTGCCTGGCTCTGGAGCAGCCGCTGAAAGTGGCGTACCTGGGCCCCGAAGGCACCTTCACCCAGGCGGCGGCCATGAAGCACTTTGGCCACGCGGTGATTAGCAAGCCGATGGCGGCGATCGACGAAGTGTTCCGTGAAGTAGCGGCGGGGGCGGTGAATTTTGGCGTGGTGCCGGTGGAAAACTCCACCGAAGGCGCGGTCAACCACACCCTCGACAGCTTCCTTGAGCACGACATGGTGATCTGTGGCGAAGTCGAGCTGCGCATCCACCACCATCTGCTGGTCGGTGAAAATACCAAGACCGATAGCATCAGCCGTATCTACTCCCATGCCCAGTCCCTGGCCCAGTGCCGCAAGTGGCTGGATGCGCACTACCCGAACGTAGAGCGCGTGGCGGTTTCCAGCAACGCTGAAGCGGCCAAGCGGGTCAAGGGTGAGTGGAACTCGGCGGCGATTGCTGGCGACATGGCGGCAGGCCTGTACGGGCTGACGCGCCTGGCGGAAAAAATCGAGGATCGCCCGGACAACTCCACGCGATTCCTGATGATTGGCAGTCAGGAAGTGCCGCCGACCGGTGATGACAAGACCTCGATCATCGTGTCCATGAGCAACAAACCGGGCGCGCTCCACGAGCTGCTGGTGCCTTTCCATGATAACGGCATCGACCTGACTCGAATCGAGACGCGTCCTTCGCGCAGTGGTAAATGGACCTACGTGTTCTTTATCGACTTCGTCGGCCATCACCGTGATCCGTTGATCAAGGGTGTACTGGAAAAAATCAGTCAGGAAGCCGTGGCGCTCAAAGTGCTGGGCTCCTACCCGAAAGCAGTTCTCTAAGGGCGATAGCAAATGAGTGGTGACTTCCTCGCTCTGGCACAGCCGGGCGTGCAACAACTTTCGCCTTACGTTCCGGGCAAGCCCGTGGACGAACTGGCGCGCGAGCTGGACATCGATCCGGCCAGCATCGTCAAGCTGGCGAGCAACGAAAACCCGCTGGGCGCCAGTCCCAAGGCCCTGGCCGCGATCCGCGAAGAACTGGCCGAGCTGACCCGTTATCCGGACGGCAATGGTTTTGCCCTCAAGACCCTGCTGGCCGAACAGTGCCGCGTCGAACTCGATCAGGTGACATTGGGCAACGGTTCCAACGACATCCTCGAGCTGGTCGCGCGTGCCTACCTGGCGCCGGGCCTGAATGCCGTATTCAGCGAGCACGCGTTTGCGGTCTATCCGATCGTGACCCAGGCCGTCGGCGCTGAGGCGCGGGTGATCCCGGCGAAGGAATGGGGGCATGATCTGACGGCCATGCTGGCGGCGATCGATGCCAATACCCGTGTGATCTTCATCGCCAATCCGAATAACCCGACCGGCACCTGGTTCGGCGCCGAAGCCCTCGATGAGTTCCTTCAGGATGTTCCCGAGCACGTGCTGGTCGTGCTGGACGAGGCCTACATCGAATACGCTGAAGGCAGCGACTTGCCGGATGGCCTGGACTACCTGGCGGCCTATCCGAACCTGCTGGTGTCGCGCACGTTCTCCAAGGCCTACGGCCTGGCGGCGCTGCGAGTCGGCTATGGCTTGTCTACCGCGGTAGTGGCCGATGTGCTCAATCGGGTGCGCCAGCCATTCAACGTCAACAGCCTCGCCCTCGCGGCGGCCTGTGCAGCGTTGCGCGATACCGACTACCTGGCCGAAAGCCGGCGCCTGAACGAAGCCGGCATGCAGCAGCTTGAAGCGGGTTTCCGAGAGCTGGGGCTGAGCTGGATTGCGTCCAAGGGCAACTTCATCTGCGTTGACCTGGGTCGCGTTGCGGCGCCGGTCTTCGAGGGGTTGCTGCGCGAAGGCGTGATCGTGCGGCCGGTGGCCAACTACGGCATGCCGAATCACCTGCGCATCACCATTGGCCTGCCTGCTGAAAACAGCCGTTTCCTTGAGGCGCTGACCAAGGTTCTGGCCCGTGGTTGATGTCACTGCGCTGCAACCTGCTGCACCTATGATCGGTCGCCTGGTGGTGGTCGGTCTGGGCTTGATCGGCGGTTCGTTTGCCAAGGGTTTGCGTGAAAGCGGCCTGTGCCGCGAAGTGGTGGGGGTCGATCTGGACCCGCAGTCGCGCAAGCTGGCGGTTGAGTTGGGCGTGGTGGATCGCTGCGAAGAAGACCTGGCTGTTGCCTGCCAGGGTGCGGACGTGATCCAGCTCGCCGTGCCGATCCTGGCCATGGAGAAAATGCTCGCCCGTTTGGCCAGCATGGACCTGGGCCAAACGATCCTGACCGATGTCGGCAGCGCCAAGGGCAACGTGGTACGTGCGGCGACCGAGGCGTTTGGCGGCATGCCGTCGCGCTTCGTGCCGGGGCATCCTATCGCTGGTTCCGAACAGAGCGGGGTGGAAGCCTCCAATGCCGGGCTGTTCCGTCGCCATAAAGTCATCCTGACGCCGCTAGCGCAAACGGATGCGGAAGCTTTGGCGGTGGTCGATCGACTGTGGCGCGAGCTGGGCGCCGATGTCGAGCATATGCAGGTCGAGCGTCACGATGAAGTGCTGGCGGCTACCAGCCATTTGCCGCACCTGTTGGCATTCGGTTTGGTCGATTCGTTGGCCAAGCGCAATGAAAATCTTGAGATCTTCCGTTACGCTGCCGGCGGTTTCCGCGATTTCACGAGAATCGCGGGCAGCGACCCGGTCATGTGGCACGACATCTTCCTCGCCAACCGCGAAGCTGTCCTGCGCACACTCGATACATTTCGCAGCGACCTCGACGCCTTGCGCGACGCGGTCGATGCAGGGGATGGGCACCAATTGTTGGGCGTATTCACTCGCGCCCGGGTTGCCCGCGAACATTTCAGTAAAATCCTGGCCCGCCGGGCTTATGTGGACGCTATGAACTCCAACGACCTGATTTTCCTGGCACAACCTGGTGGCCGCCTGACTGGGCGGATTCGAGTACCAGGCGACAAATCGATTTCCCACCGTTCGATCATGCTCGGCTCCCTCGCCGAAGGCGTCACCGAAGTAGAAGGTTTCCTCGAGGGCGAAGATGCCCTGGCGACCTTGCAAGCCTTCCGCGACATGGGCGTAGTGATCGAAGGTCCGCACCACGGCCGCGTGACTATCCATGGCGTGGGCCTGCATGGACTCAAACCTGCTCCGGGCCCGATCTACCTGGGCAACTCCGGTACTTCGATGCGCCTGTTGTCCGGCCTCCTGGCTGCGCAGGACTTCGACAGCACCCTGACCGGCGATGCCTCGCTATCCAAGCGTCCAATGAACCGCGTGGCCAATCCGCTGCGCGAAATGGGTGCTGTGATCGAGACGGCGGCCGAAGGGCGTCCGCCAATGGTCATTCGCGGTGGCAACAAGCTCAAAGGCCTGACCTACACCATGCCGATGGCCAGTGCTCAGGTTAAATCCTGCCTGCTGCTCGCTGGCCTGTATGCCGAAGGCAAGACTACCGTCACCGAGCCAGCACCGACTCGCGACCATACCGAGCGTATGCTGCGCGGCTTCGGCTACCCGGTGAGCGTCGAGGGCGCTACCGCGTCGGTCGAGTCCGGACACAAATTGACCGCCACCCACATTGAAGTGCCGGGCGATATCTCGTCCTCCGCATTCTTCCTGGTGGCGGCGTCGATCGCTGAAGGCTCCGAGCTGGTGCTTGAGCACGTCGGCATCAACCCTACGCGAACCGGCGTGATCGACATCCTGCGCCTGATGGGCGCCGACATTACTCTGGAAAACCAGCGTGAAGTGGGCGGCGAGCCCGTGGCGGACCTGCGCGTCCGTGCGGCTAGACTCAAGGGTATCGAGATTCCCGAAGAGCTGGTTCCGCTGGCGATCGACGAGTTCCCGGTGTTGTTCGTCGCGGCGGCCTGCGCCGAAGGTCGTACCATCCTGCGTGGTGCCGAAGAGCTGCGGGTCAAGGAATCGGACCGTATCCAGGTCATGGCTGATGGCCTGCTGGCGCTGGGCGTCAAATGCGAACCGACTCCGGACGGTATCATCATCGACGGTGGCCTGATCGGCGGCGGCGAAGTGCATGGGCACGGCGACCACCGGATTGCCATGGCCTTCAGCGTGGCGTCCTTGCGCGCCACCGCGCCGATCCGCATCCATGATTGCGCGAACGTCGCGACCTCGTTCCCCAACTTCCTCGCGCTGTGCGCGCAGGTCGGCATCCGCGTTGCTCAAGAGGCTCAGTCGTGAACATCAAGCCACCGGTTATCACCATCGACGGCCCGAGCGGGTCGGGCAAGGGCACCATCGCCGGGATACTGGCCAAGCGCCTCGGCTGGTGCCTGTTGGATTCCGGTGCGCTGTACCGCCTGCTGGCATTTGCCGCGCGCAACCACGGTGTCGACCTGACCAATGAGGAGTCGCTGAAGCTGCTGGCCGCTCATCTGGACGTGCAGTTCGTCGGGGCAACCGAAGGGCATCCGCAACGCATCATCCTCGAAGGCGATGATGTGACGGATGACTTGCGCAACGAACAGGTCGGCGCCTGGGCTTCCCAAGTGGCTGCCTTGCCGGCCGTGCGCGACGCTTTGCTGCAGCGCCAGCGGGCGTTTCAGGAGGCGCCGGGGCTGGTGGCCGATGGCCGGGACATGGGCACAGTGGTTTTTCCGGACGCGCCCTTGAAGATTTTCCTGACCGCCAGTGCCGAGGAGCGTGCGCGCCGTCGATACTTGCAGTTGAAGGGGAAAGTCGATGGTGTTAGTCTGTCGAGTCTGCTAGATGAGATACGTGTCCGCGACGAGCGTGACACCCAGCGAGCGGTAGCCCCGCTCAAGCCGGCGGCTGACGCCATACAGCTGGATTCCACGGAATTATCCATCGATCAGGTGCTGGAACGCATCATGAGCGAGATCGCCATTCGCGATATCGCCGGGTGACCAAGAAGCGCAGCAGGGGACCAGTCATAGTCCTGCGGTGTTTCTTTAAATGAACGTAACCCACGTCGTCTGGGATGTGGAGATGGGCGTATTCTTCGCCCTTATACTCAGGAATTAAAATGAGCGAAAGCTTTGCGGAACTCTTTGAAGAAAGCCTAAAAACCCTGAACCTTCAGGCAGGCTCCATCATCACCGGTGTTATCGTTGATATCGATTACCAAGCTCGCTGGGTAACCGTTCACGCTGGCCTGAAGTCTGAAGCACTCATCCCGCTTGAGCAGTTCTACAACGACGCTGGCGATCTGACTATCAATGTCGGTGACGAAGTTCACGTTGCTCTGGACTCGGTAGAAGACGGCTTTGGCGAGACCAAACTGTCCCGTGAAAAAGCCAAGCGCGCTGAATGCTGGATTGTTCTGGAAGCAGCCTTCGCAGCCGAAGAAGTGGTCAAGGGCGTTATCAACGGTAAGGTTAAAGGCGGCTTCACTGTCGACGTTAACGGCATCCGTGCGTTCCTGCCAGGTTCTCTGGTTGACGTTCGTCCAGTGCGCGATACCACGCACCTGGAAGGCAAAGAGCTGGAATTCAAGGTCATCAAACTCGACCAGAAACGCAACAACGTTGTCGTTTCCCGTCGCAGCGTCCTCGAAGCCGAGAACTCCGCCGAGCGTGAAGCTCTGCTGGAATCCCTGCAGGAAGGCCAACAAGTCAAAGGTATCGTCAAGAACCTCACCGATTACGGCGCATTCGTCGATCTGGGTGGCGTCGATGGCCTGCTGCACATTACCGACATGGCTTGGAAGCGTATCAAGCATCCTTCCGAAATCGTCAACGTTGGCGACGAGATCGATGTCAAGGTTCTGAAATACGATCGCGAACGCAATCGTGTTTCCCTGGGCCTGAAGCAACTGGGCGAAGATCCATGGGTTGCTATCAAAGCCCGTTACCCAGAAAGCACTCGCGTTACCGCTCGTGTAACCAACCTGACCGACTACGGCTGCTTCGCTGAGCTGGAAGAAGGCGTTGAAGGCCTGGTACACGTTTCCGAAATGGACTGGACCAACAAGAACATCCACCCTTCGAAAGTCGTACAAGTCGGCGACGAAGTGGAAGTTATGGTTCTGGACATCGACGAAGAGCGTCGTCGTATCTCCCTCGGCATCAAGCAGTGCAAATCTAACCCATGGGAAGATTTCTCTGGCCAGTTCAACAAGGGCGATAAAATCTCCGGCACCATCAAGTCGATCACCGATTTCGGTATCTTCATTGGTCTGGACGGCGGCATCGACGGCCTGGTTCACCTGTCCGACATCTCCTGGAACGAAGTGGGCGAAGAAGCCGTTCGCCGCTTCAAGAAGGGCGACGAGCTGGACACCGTTATCCTGTCGGTTGACCCAGAGCGCGAGCGCATCTCCCTGGGTATCAAGCAACTGGAAAGCGATCCGTTCTCCGAGTACGTTCAAGAGAACGACAAAGGCGCAATCGTTAAAGGCATCGTGAAAGAAGTTGACGCTAAAGGCGCCATCATCACTCTGGCCGACGATATCGAAGCGACTCTGAAAGCCTCCGAAATCAGCCGTGACCGCGTTGAAGACGCGCGCAACGTTCTGAAAGAAGGCCAGGAAGTAGAAGCCAAGATCATCAGCGTTGACCGCAAGAGCCGTGTAATCCAGCTCTCCATCAAGTCGAAAGACGATGCTGAAGAGAAAGAAGCCATCCAAAGCTTGAAAGACAAGCCTTCGGATAGCATCGCTGCTGGTCCTACCACTCTGGGCGACCTGTTGCGTGCACAAATGGAAAAACAGAACTAAGTTCTGTCAGACCATGAAAAAGGGCGACTTCGGTCGCCCTTTTTTGTGCCTGCGATTTGGCAAACCCCCGATCCCCCGTAGGAGCGGCCGAAGGCTCGGACCGCGTTCGGACGATCTTTAGATATTTATGGTCGCCATGTCCACCGTGCGCTGAACCAACACCTCCACCAAACTGTCCCTTTCTTTAACAGGATCAATCGCTTATTTGCAGCTAATCTAGAGCATGGGGCGCAAGCACCCTCCGGTAGGGTGCCTGACTAATAAGGAAGTGCATGAACAAGCTCATGGTCGCCATAGCAGTACTGGCACTGGCAGGCTGCACCACCAGCGCCAAGACCCATGCGGTGCGCGGTGTCAGTGGGATAGAGATCGATTGCTCCGGCCTGGGCTCGGGCTGGGAGAAATGCCGTAAACGTGCCGACAAGGAGTGCAAGGCTGCAGGCTACAAGGTAATTGTAAGGTCGGATGACGCCAAGGACGAGGATGAATACCCATTCGGTTTTAATCCCGCAGGCTACCTGACCCGCACCATGTTGGTGATCTGCAGGTAATTTGCGAGGGACGCCATCAATGCAGATGCCCTGAAATTGGGCTGTGCAGGCCGGGTAAAGATATGTCAAATCTTGGACTGTTCAAATGGCTCCGAGCGTGCTAAAACCTCTGAAGCGCTGATCTAGCTGCTTGAAAAAGAAGGGAAAAATATGACGAAGTCGGAGTTGATCGAACGAATTGTCACCCATCAAGGGCTGCTCTCATCCAAGGATGTGGAGCTGGCCATCAAGACCATGCTTGAACAAATGTCCCAATGCCTGGCCACCGGGGATCGTATCGAGATCCGGGGTTTCGGCAGCTTCTCATTGCACTACCGCGCACCGCGGGTAGGGCGTAATCCCAAGACCGGGCAGTCGGTTAGCCTGGACGGCAAGTTCGTTCCGCATTTTAAGCCGGGGAAGGAACTGCGGGATCGGGTGAATGAGGATGAGGAGGAAAATTAAGTGCGAATCGGAGGTATGAGATGCGTCTATTTCGACGTGTAGGAACAGCTACATTTGGAATAATCTTAGCTTTGGTGGCAATTGTATTCATCTTGGAAAATCAACAGCCGTCTAGTCTGATTTTTTTGGGGTGGTCAACACCTTCCCTTCCGCTGTCGATCTACGTTGCTTCCTCCCTCCTGCTAGGCATGGTCATAGGGCCAGTTGCTATGCTCTTAGTACGAAGTTTTTCAGGCAGGAAGCATTAGTCCCGATAAAATATCATCGGCAGCAAATTCCGATGCTCACCGAGAGAGCGCCACCGCTGTTACAATAGCGCTGTAGAACGAAAGTCATACCTGACGTAATAATGTTATAGATTACATCGTGGTCGAACGAACGTGCACCTCACTGCGGTGTTGTGCCGTAATTGAAAAGGCGAGTGAGGCATGCAAAGCAGTACATCACAATCACACAGCAGTGCTGAAATTGACATTCAGGCGCTGGTCCGTTCGGTATGGAAGCGAAAATGGGTTGTAATTGGCGTGGCTTTAGTGTCAACACTACTGGCTGCCGCGTACGCATTTACAGCTAAACCAATTTATGAAGCAAAGCTTTTTCTCATCCCGCCAACGCAAAATGATATTGCTAACTTCAATTACGGACGCACGCGCGATTACGATTTAGTACCTTTGACGATAAAGGATATCTATACCGTTTTTCTGCGAATTTTGGACTCCGAATCGCTTCACCGCGAATTCTTTAATACTGTTTATCTTCCA
This sequence comes from Pseudomonas violetae, assembly GCF_023072615.1. Lineage (GTDB taxonomy): Bacteria > Pseudomonadota > Gammaproteobacteria > Pseudomonadales > Pseudomonadaceae > Aquipseudomonas > Aquipseudomonas violetae. The sequence goes on along the minus strand of NZ_JAKNRW010000037.1, from coordinate 30,950 downwards.
AGTCTTACAGAGGAAGTTAGAAAGGGCTCCAGGGATGCTTTGTATTCGCGATTCTCAAAGGCTTTAACTGTAACTTTGCCCGTGAGAGACGCAGGCGATCAGTCCGCAGTTACGGTGCAGACCACTAACCCTGAACTGGCGTCGAATTGGGTTCAGCTATACGCTGATCGAGCTGGAGTGTTGACGAAAGAGGAGATAGTTAAGAACGTTACAACAGAAAGTCGGGTTAGGGCTCGTAATCTCCTCCAGCAGATAAAGTCTCTTAGAGAAACTGCAACGCAAATTCGTCAAGATTCCATTACCAAGTTGCAGGAGGCGCTGAGAGTTGCAGAAGCAATTGGTTTGGAGAAGCCACCAATCATTACTGGTAATCCTTCTGTCGAGTTAGCTGGAAGTATGGACGGACAGATTATTTATATGCGTGGATCCAAGGCGCTGAAGGCTGAAATTCAGAACTTGGAACAGCGGCAATCGGACGATCCATTTGTGATGAACCTTCGTGAACTGCAGTCAAAGCATGATTTTTTCAAAAATCTCGATGTCAGTCCTTCCGATGTTTGGGTGTACCGACAGGACGGCGATGTGAACCGACCTGACGCGCCGATCAAACCTAAAAAATCATTGATTATTACTTTGGGCATGATCTTGGGATTGATGGCTGGGGTATTGATTGCTGTCATCTTGTATCTCACAAATGACGCCAGGATCAAGCGGGCTATATGATGATTCCAGCGGTAGCTATTACGCGTATTTTGACTGAGGCATACATGCTGATACTGTCAGCAGGTGCTAATTGTGCGCTATGGATAACTGATGTAGGTGCCCTGCCGTAAGAAGGGCATCTGCTGCAAGCGGAATCACGATGCCAAGGTGCATAATGCTGCAGTGAGCCCATTAAGTTATCATTCGACTGTTTCGTATATGAGCGTATGCCGATCACAAGCGGAAATTAATTTTAATCATGATTAATACATCTAGAGTGGCCGGGGCGTGAGTAATATTACTACCAAGCAAAGGATGCCGTTTTATATTGTTCTATCAGCATGCGCGCTAGTAGTCCTTGGCGATTTGCGAAACGTTATAACGCCCTTCGGATATTGGGTGGTATGGGGCTTGGTTTTAGCATCCGGGCTCCTGGCTGTCAATGCTAGGCGCATACATATAGATATTGTTTTTTTGTGCGCAAGTTTTGGTTTTGCTATTCTAGTCTTGGCGTTGTTGATAGCCGGGCTTGCTAATGCAGATGCGTACACTGCTTATCAAGCGGCAAAATTTATCATGATTTATGCCGTTTTCGTAGTGGTTTATGCCAATTCGCAGTTCTTAGATATCGACGACTTTTATCGGATTTCAGCTACTGCGACGTGTATCGGGTTAACGGTGTTCATAATATCCAAATACTGGTTGAGCGATTACTATATAGTTTTAGGAGACGGGCGACAAGGCAGCCTATTTGCGTATCCTGGGGTACTGTGGAAAACAAGTGCTTTTTTTTGTGCATTTATGATTGCTAAGATGCTCAGCAGTCCCCTATCTAGAATCATGATTACGGCTTTTGTATTGGTATCGTCGATATATTTGCTGTTAGCTGATTCGAGCCGCACAGGTTTTCTGTGGTTTGCGGTGATTTTAATAGCATTCGCTTCAATAGTATTTTTGTTAAATACAGCAAGATTGTTATCGATTGTATCGATATTAATTTTATTGATCGGTCTATTTGCAGTTTTTAATCTAGACGCTATTTATGGTTTTCTGGAAGGGAAGTCACTCCTCGTAGTAAACAGATTGTTCGAAGGCGATCCAATTAGGTCAAAAATGCTCAGCGATGGCATTTTGAATGCTGAGGCATGTCTACCCTTGGGATGTGGATTCCAAAGCTCGACTTCTATAGTGGGTGGTCAGCCTATGGTTATCCATAATGTGTATTTAGCAATCTTAGGCGACCTTGGTGCGCTGGGTGAGATTGGGCTGCTTATTATTGTACTAAGCCCGCTGCTGTTTTTTGCGTTGCGAGAATGGTTTAATGGGCCTGCTGCTGCTGCTCTTGCTTATTACAAATTGGCAGCGTACTTAGGGGCTTCATGCTTTTGCTTCTTGTTGCTCTTTCATCCGTTGAGTTCAGAGATGTCTGAGTGGGGGTATTGGGCAATTATGCTGTCTTGGTTGTCGAGATTATCGAAAATGGGCGAGAGCTCAGAGGTGGTCCAAGAAATGAGCACTAAATTGTGAGGTATTTGATTAAAAATATGGGGTTGTTGTTTTTTGCCCAGTTGTGCGCCTATCTGATACCCATTCTTGAAATTCCCGTGCTAGCAAGGGCGTTGGGCGTCCAAGAGTATGGAAAGGTAGTTCTTATTCAGTCTGTGGCGTTGCTGTCTTCATTAGTAGTAGAGTACGGGTTTTCTCTAAGCGGTTCTAGACAAATAGCACTGGCGAGTGGTGACAAAAAATCTCTGGCAAAAATATATGGTGAAATCTTCTCTGCTAAACTTTTGATCGTAATAATGGTTTTACTGATTGGTGCGGTTGTGTGCCTTATTCAAGGGTCATATTTTTTTGATGTAAAACTGATTTTTCTAGGATTCTTATATTTCTTGGCGTTTGGGTTTAGTCCATTTTGGTTCTTCCAAGGTTTGGAAAAAATAAGCTTGGTTGTAATAATGGAAGTTGTATTGCGTTTTGCAAGCCTGTTTTTATTGTTTTTGTTCGTAAATTCTGCGGATGACGCATTTTTAGCGCTCTGTATAATGTCTAGTTTGGGGTTGGTGAATACAATCCTGGGGAACGCGTTGTGTTTGAAAAAGGTAGGGCGACTATTTTTTAGTTTTAGTGGTGGCTTGCAGCAATTAAAAATTGGTTTTCATGTATTTATATATAAAAGCTCGAATAATATACTCTTAAGCGCTGGCCCTTCCTTGGTCGGTGCCACCTCCGGGCACGTTGCTGTGGCATCGTATGTCCCAGCCGAGAAAATAATTCGTGGTTTCGTAGGTTTCGTTAATCCTATTTTGATTGGCTTTTTTCCGTATCTGAATAGACAATATCTTTCATCCAAGCAAAATACAATTCGCCTATCGTTATTAATTGTGTTAGGGATGTTTGTTGCTGGCATATTCGCTTCGAGCGCGATATTTTTTGTGGGAGACTTTCTAATCAGAAGTGTTCTAGGTCAAGAATATTTGGTAGCAAGTAGCATACTTAAGATATTCGTTTGGATTATACCTTTTAGACTGGCCAATCAGGCTCTCGGGTTGTGTATGTTAATACCGATGGGTAAAGATAGGATAACAAGTGGCCTTATTATGTTTTTTTCAATTCTGTCAATTCTGATGGCTGCTGCTCTTTCTATTTGGTACGGAGTTGGTGGAGTGGTTTTAGGCTTCGTTCTTGCGGAGATTTTTTTGTTCATCGCATTGATGACCGTTGTGGCGAGAATGATATTCCAGTCATTTAATGGGTGTAAGAAATGATTACTGTCGTCACTGCTACATACAATCGAGCATCAACAATTCCGAGATTATATAGAAGTCTTTGCACTCAAAGTTCTTTGGACTTTGAATGGGTAGTCGTTGATGATGGGAGTGTAGACGATACGCCAAAATTACTAAATGAGATTTCTGAAGCATCACCATTCCCAATCAGGGTGATTCAGCAGGAAAATGGTGGTAAGCATGTTGCGTTAAATGCGGGTGCCCAGAATGCACTCACGCCATGGATCTTAATAGTTGATAGTGATGATGCTTTGGTTTCTTCTGCTGTTGAAACAGTAATATCAGGGATTCGTGGTCAGGGCGCTAGTGACGTTGTTGGATGGTGCTATCGTAAAGCGTTTTTCGACATGCGTGTAGTCGGTGCCAGAGTAGACGAAGATAACTGTCCTGAATATATGTCGCCCACTGAAGCGGGCCATCTATTTAAGGGGGATCTCGCGTACGTGTTTAAGACGGAACTACTCCTGCGGCACAAATTTCCTGTGTTTGGCGAGGAGAAATTTGTGCCAGAACTCTATATTTGGAACAAGATAGGAGATGAGGGGCGTATATGTATACATGGAAATACAGTAATTTATCTATGTGATTATTTGGAAGATGGTTATTCAAATAATTTCTCGTCCAACTTGCGGAAAAATCCTATTGGATTTTTAACTTTTTACTGGTCGCAAATTGCCAGGGAGAAAAGTTTTTTTTATAAAATTAAATATTCTATACGTTCTGTTCAGTGTTGCATCTATGTATTGCTTAAAAGGTTCTCATGAAGATATTATTTTTCATCACTAGTCTGGATGTAGGTGGTGCGGAACGTCAGGTGCTTGACTTGGCTCAGCGGCTAGTCGCTCTCGATCATAATGTTAAAATTGTGTATCTTACGGGTTCCGGTCGGCTGCTATCTTCCAATGAACCTTTTGAGGTTGTCGGGTTGGAAGGCGCAAAATCCCTGCACAGCCTTATCTCATGCCTCTTTGCTTTACGTGCGGTGATCAAATCTTTCAAACCCGATGTAATGCATTCCCATATGGTCCACGCTAATCTCTTGGCTCGGTTGGTAAGAGTCATTATCTCTATCCCACGACTTATATGTACAGCCCACAGCAACAACGAGGGTGGTAAGTTGCGGATGCTAGCATATCGCGCGACCAATTTTCTCGCGGATGTAACAACTAATGTCAGTAGTGGCGCCGTTCAGGCATTTGAGGCCAAAGGGGCTGTAAAGAGCGGTGAAATGTTAGTAGTACCCAATGGTATCGATACTCAAAAATTTATGTTTAAGGAATCTGCTCGTTCTTTGATTCGAAGTGTAGAGGGCGTTGAGCCCGGAGATAAGGTTATTCTTGCAGTAGGTCGACTTGTAGAAGCTAAAGACTATCCTAACCTCCTGCATGCCTTCCAAATCCTATGCAGAGATGACGACACGCTTAAACTTTGGATTGTGGGCGATGGTTATTTGATGGAGGACCTGGTCAATTTATCTATCCAATTATCCATACATAATCGAGTTAGGTTTTTAGGCGTTCGGGACAACGTATCAGATTTTTACAGTTGCGCCGATGTCTACGTTCTGTCATCCGCTTGGGAGGGTTTCGGACTGGTCGTCGCTGAAGCGATGGCCACAGAACGGGTGGTAGTTGTAACAGACAGCGGCGGCGTTAAGGACGTGGTCGGTGATCAAGGTCTCGTAGTTTTGCCCGGCAACGCTAATGCCTTAGCTTCAGCAATGAGGCGAGCGCTTAATTTAGACTCTCGTGCTGCTCAAATTTTGGGCCGTCAGGCCCGAGAGAGGGTGATTGAAAGGTATTCTCTCGATAATGTTGTCACCACTTGGGTGGATCTCTATTCGGGGCCAGCGACAACTCGATGAACGGGCATTAACAAGCCGCGCCTAAGGCATGGTATCGTGTTCTTTTAATGCGCCAACTACGGTTCTCAGCAGGGGTTCTCATGGGTGGACTGATCGCCGCATGTTTGATCTGCGACGTATTGGAGCAAGCTCGTTTGCTACGACGAATGGATCTTTAAATGAAGATAGTGTTGATAGGGACCACAGCGGCTTGTGTTCTTGGATTCAGGGCCGATTTGATTCAGGCGTTGGTGGCAAGAGGAGATCAAGTGTATACCTTTGCGCTTGACTTCGACGTTGAAACGCGGGCAAAAGTTAGAGCTCTTGGAGCTGAGCCTGTTGACTACATTTTCAGTCGGGCGGGCCTGAATCCATTTGGCGACATTTTAAACACTTATAAACTGTCAAAACTTATCAAAAACATTTCTCCGGACCTTGTCTTCAGCTATTTCTCAAAGCCTGTGATTTTTGGAACATTAGCAGCTGCGATGGCGGGTGTTAAGAGACGAATCGGTATGCTTGAAGGGCTTGGTTATGTCTTTACCGAGAAACCTGATGGAGCATCGTGGAAAGGAAGGATTTTGAAATGCGTACAGGTTTTTCTGTATAGAATCTCATTTCCATTTCTTGAGCGAATAATTTTTCTTAACAAAGACGATCCTATCGATCTGATTGAAAAGCACAAACTCAAAGCCCGCAAAGTAAGCGTGCTTGGCGGTATCGGATTGAATTTGCGCAATTATCCTTATTCTGCACCGCCAGTCAGACCTGTAAGCTTTATCTTCGTTGGTCGCTTGCTTGCGGAGAAAGGGATAAACGAATTCATCGAGGCCGCACGATTAGTCCGATCGAAGTCAGACTCCGCAACATTTTTGATGTTGGGTGGTCTGGATGAGACAAATCCCGGAGGGCTGAGCTTGAGCGATGTAAGCAAATTAGTCAGTGAGGGATTGGTAGATCACCGTGGTCACGTTGACGACGTAGCTGGCTGGCTTTCTAACTCCAGTGTTTTTGTACTTCCATCCTATCGAGAGGGCGTTCCCCGAAGTACTCAGGAAGCTATGGCTATTGGTCGTCCGGTTATTACCACAGATGTACCTGGTTGCCGGGAGACGGTAAGGGAGGGTGTCAATGGCTTTATAGTCCCCCCGTGGTCGTCGGAAGCGCTTGCCGAAAAGATGCTATATTTTATTAACCATCCAGATCAGATTGAGATGATGGGATTGAATAGCTTCAAAATTGCGCAAGAAAATTTTGATGCCCGTCAAGTAAATGATCGTTTGATGAGCTATTTTCAGTGAGCAGCTCCTTATTGCAAGTTCTGGTGAGTTAATGGAATTCTCTCGTGAAACAGTGTTGTTGACAGGAGCCTCTGGGTTTGTTGGGGGCGCAATTTTGCGCGAGATGGCTCATCGAGATATTTTTAATATTAAGATTGCCACCCGTGATCCGATGGCGGTGGCTTCTACTATTTTTGATTCTGTATTATTTCGCGAATTAGACGTTCAGCAGTGCTGGGCCCAAGCTTTGAATGGGGTGGATATTATTGTTCACTCAGCAGCGCGTGTTCATGTGATGAACGAGCGGGCTGCGAACCCTTTGGCAGAGTTCCGAAAAACTAATGTTGAAGGTACGTTGAATCTCGCGAGACAAGCTGCTGGAATGGGTGTTAAACGATTTGTATTTATTAGCTCTATCAAAGTCAATGGTGAAGTAACTTCATCTGGGTGTCCTTATACCGCTGAGTCCCTCGCAGCCCCTGTAGATGAATATGGTATTTCTAAGCATGAGGCCGAGATCGGCTTACTAAAAATCGCGACTGATTCTCATATGCAGGTCGTAATAATTAGACCCGTGTTAGTTTATGGGCCGGGTGTTAAGGCCAATTTTTTGACAATGATGCGTATATTGGAGAAAAATATACCGTTGCCATTTGGATCTATCGATAATAGAAGAAGTTTAGTTGCGTTGGATAACTTGGTTGATTTTGTCAATGTTTGTTTGACGCACCCTGCGGCAGCGAATCAAATATTCCTGGTAAGTGATGGTGATGATCTCTCTACCACACAACTCCTTAAGAAACTGTCGCGGGCGTTGGGCAGTCATACTATTCTATTGCCGATTCCTGAGAGGCTGATAAGAATCGCATCGAGTATTGTGGGTAAGGCGAAATTGACCGATAGGCTATGTGGTTCGCTTCAAGTAGATATCACGAAAAATAAAACCTTATTGGGCTGGACACCACCCGTATCAGTGGATGACGCTCTTAATAAAACAGTTAAACATTACCAAGGAATCGCCACTCTATGAGCGCATGGTTTCTAATACCGATTATTTTTATCGTGTCTCTGATTCTTACAAGAATGCTTCGCTTGTACGCGCTCAATCATAGTTTAATAGATATTCCAAATCTTCGGAGTTCGCACTCAATCCCTACGCCCCGCGGAGGTGGGGTTGCTATTGTGGTGAGTTTTTTGATGCTACTCCCACTACTATCTTATTATGGTTATCTCCCTTGGGGGCAGGCCGTTGGCCTAGTCGGATCTGGAGGCGCAGTAGCTCTGATCGGGTTTCTCGATGACCATGGCCATATCGCTGCTCGTTGGAGGTTGTTAGGGCATTTCATGGCGGCGATTTGGGCTCTATACTGGGTCGCAAGTTTACCTTCATTGGTCTTTTTTGGTTTTGAGTTAAACTTCGGCATACTGTCGTATTTTTTTGGCGCTTTATATGTCGTCTGGATGTTGAACCTATACAATTTTATGGATGGAATTGATGGTTTGGCGAGCGTTGAGGCTATTACAGTCTGCTTGAGCGCTGCTGTGCTCTATTTTTTTGGTGGTGTTGAGCAGCTAATATGGGCTCCACTCTTTCTAGCTTTTGCAGTATCTGGATTCCTATATTGGAATTTTCCACCTGCAAAGATATTTATGGGTGATGCCGGGAGTGGTTTCTTAGGTGTAATACTCGCGACGCTTTCCTTACAGGCAGCGGCATTATCTCCAAAATTTTTCTGGGTATGGGTAATTTTACTTGGCGTGTTCATTGTTGATGCTACGTTTACTTTAATCCGGCGTCTGATTAGAGGTGATAAAGTGTATGAGGCTCATAGAAGTCACGCGTATCAGTTCGCCTCTCGACGCATAGGCAAACACCTATATGTAACGCTTGGGGTTGCAGCAATAAATATTATTTGGCTTCTTCCATTGGCCTACCTTGTAGCTGTTGAATATCTAGACGGTGTGTTGGCTCTAGTAATTGCGTACTCGCCTTTAATTTTGATCGCTTCAAAATACAATGCAGGCGGAGTAGAAGTGAATTCTTAGTTTTTACAAAGCAACGTGGCTTCTGTTTTATTGCTTAGATGTGTCGGCAATAAATTTCTGAGAGGATGGGTAGGTTGATTGGAGGATTTATGGATAGATTGAGAGAGTTCCTTCTAGGCTTGCCGCGCCGTCAAAAGCGCCTTATCCAGGTATTGGCCGATACTCTATTAGTTTGGTTTGCCCTGTGGATGGCTTTTGTAGTGAGGCTCGGGCTTGACGAACTGACTAACCCGTTCGTTCAGCACGCATGGCTGTTTTTCAGTGCCCCGGCTGTAGCTATTCCATTATTTATTCGGTTCGGTATGTATCGCGCTGTAATGCGCTATTTTGGTAATGATGCACTAATTGCAATTATCAAAGCAGTTTCTCTTTCCTCTCTGATCCTTGGTGTAGTTGTTTACTGGTATAGCAACCATGAAAATGTAGTTCCTCGGTCGATAATTTTCAATTACTGGTGGTTGAGCCTTATCATGGTTGGTGGATTACGCCTGGCAATGCGTCAATATTTTTTAGGGGATTGGTTTTCTGCCGCACAACATGTTCCATTTACCAGCCGTGATAATGGGCTCACTAGGGTTGCAATCTATGGAGCCGGTGCTGCAGGAAATCAACTCGTGGCCGCACTTAGAATGGGTCGTGTCATGAGGCCGGTGGCCTTTATAGACGATGATAGTTCTATCGCTGATAGGGTCATATCAGGTCTGCATGTGTACAAACCTAAACATGTTCAGCAGATGATCGAATCTACTGGCGCGCAGGAAATACTATTAGCGATTCCTTCATCTAACCGCGCGAGAAGACGAGAAATTCTAGGATTTCTCGAAGGATTCCCACTGCATGTACGCAGTATCCCAGGCTTCATGGATTTGGCTAGCGGCCGCGTTAAAGTTGATGATATTCAAGAGGTTGATATCGCTGATTTACTGGGCAGGGATCCTGTACCTGCACAGAGCGAATTACTCGAACATTGCATTAAAGGTCAAGTAGTTCTTGTAACGGGAGCAGGAGGCTCAATCGGATCTGAGCTATGTCGTCAAATTATAGCTCTACACCCTACGACGCTTCTGCTTTTCGAGCATAGTGAATTCAATCTTTACACAATACTTTCGGAACTAGAGCAGCGTGTTGTTCGTGAGTCCTTGCCTTTACGCGTATTGCCGATCTTGGGTTCGGTTCAAAATCAGGAAAAACTTTTAGATGTAATGAAAACATGGCATGTGGCTACGGTTTACCACACTGCAGCTTATAAGCACGTTCCAATGGTTGAGCATAATATTGCTGAGGGGGTACTAAACAATGTCATAGGCACTTTGTACACCGCGCAGGCGGCAGTGCAAGCTGGTGTTGACAATTTTGTACTGATTTCCACTGATAAGGCTGTGCGGCCGACCAATGTAATGGGCAGCACAAAGCGCCTGGCTGAACTCACACTTCAGGCATTGAGTTGCGAACGTGCTCCAGTTATGTTCGGCGATATCACGGACGAGCCGAAGACGAATAAAACCAGGTTCACTATGGTTCGATTTGGCAATGTACTAGGTTCGTCTGGGTCTGTAATACCGTTGTTTCATAAACAAATTAAATCTGGCGGTCCGCTCACGGTTACGCATCCTAAAATCACGCGTTATTTTATGACTATCCCTGAGGCCGCACAGTTGGTGATCCAAGCTGGCTCTATGGGCGTGGGCGGTGATGTATTTGTATTAGATATGGGCGAACCAGTAAAAATTATTGAGCTAGCAGAGAGAATGATCCATCTGTCTGGCTTAAGTGTGAGATCTGAAAAGAATATTCATGGTGACATTTCTGTAGAATTTACGGGGTTGCGTCCAGGAGAAAAATTATATGAGGAGTTGCTTATCGGCGATAACGTAGTCGCTACTCAGCACCCAATGATAATGCGTGCTAATGAAGACTATCTTTCGTGGGAATCGCTGAAAGCGAAGCTTGAAGAGCTTCTCGTCGCAGTCAAGGAAGATGACTATTCCCGCGTCCGGCAGCTTCTTAGGGAAACCGTCAGTGGGTATGCACCTGATGGAGATATAGTTGATTATATATATCAGCAGCGACGTCTTTTACCCTAAATAGTCTGAGCGTCAAAGCAGCCATGCTCATATGAGCATGGCTTTTTTTTTTGATGAAATTAACTATTAGTGATCAGGATCTTTGAGCCACTGTTATTTGTGGTTTGGTGTATTTTGAATGCAGCATAAATCTTTTCTCAATATAAATAAAAGTCAGAGCAGACGCACTAACTACAACAGGAATTACGATAAAATTAACTGCCCAGAAAGTGTATTTTCCGATGCCGGATAGATCGGAAAGCAGAGCAAGTGATTTGAATGTTACGAACAAGATCGGTAGGTGTAACAGATATATGCTGTAACTAATATCGCTTAGTCTATTTAGAAACTTAAAGTGTAACGCTCTTGGGTTTGAAATTGTGACGCATAGGAAAAACAGCGATGTTATTAAATATCTTTCATATCCGTAACCGGGAATTTCGAGAAGACCACAGGTAAGAATAAAGCTAGCCACGGCTGTTATATTGGCAATACATTTTATCGAACAACGTTCTATTTTAACTTTGAGAATGGCTGCCGCAATCATTCCTGTTAGAAAATATGTCCAGCACACTACTGCAGATGTGCCAAGATCAATTGCTGCTAAAATTACTGTCACTAGAAGCGTCAGGTTTCTATATTTTGAGCGATAACATATCGCAACCATTGGTAGTACTGCATAAAATCTCCACTCATGAACAAGTGTCCATGTTACCGAGCTGAGCGGTATCAGTGAGACATCACCAATTTTCATTGGGTTATCGATGAAGTTAAATGAAATAATTCCTGCAAGTGTAGCGATTGTTTCTCTGTTTAGAATAGTCTGGCCGGAGTATATTGTTGCTATAAGTACAACAATTATTGACGAGGCATAATACAACGGAGCTACTCGTTTCAAACGAGCCACGAAAAAACCGTTCCAATCTATTGATTTTGACTTCATGATTTTGTCGAAAAATAAAAAACCTGTGATGCAAAAGAAAATTTGAACACCGAAGGAGCCTAGGTTTGGATATATCTGTCCCCACGATGAGAATCTGCTGTTTGTTACACCTAGATTCGTGAGGACGAATGGAGCATGATTAACAAATACAAATACCGCAGCAATTCCTCGAAGTCCGTTTATAAATTTATATTGGTGGGGGACTTCAGCGCTTTCTATCTTTCTCTTCCATAGTGTTGAAAAAATTATAAACATCAAAACTATCGAGGCTGATATTAGTGCGGTTTCTAAGTTGTATTCTGTGCGCATTGCCGGGCTACTCTTTTTTTTTGTAATTAACTTTCTTAGGTTAGTCCAAGCTTGGATCATAAACGATGTAGATCCTAGAGTGCGAATTTTCTGAAAAAAAGACCTGTGAGCCATTCACTATTTGTAATGGCGCGCACATTTTATTCTTTCGCCGCTATCGTTTGGCCGTTTCAATCATAAATACTGTTGTTTTAAGATCGTTTTTTTTATAAAGTCTTGATCTGGTGGAGATTTATCGGAGGGTGTTGGTTTGGAAATTCTGGACAGAAATTTTAGGCGCGACGATCACTTTTGGATTCATTGTGTCAAAGCGATGGCGATCGTTATGGTTGTTATCTTGCATATTACTGCGCCTTACCACTACCGATTCAATGAGATGCCTGTGTGGGCTTGGAGCGTTGTGAATTTTTATGAGGCGATTGTACGTCCTTGCGTTCCATTGTTTTTTATGGCGTCTGGCTTTTTGCTTCTAAGATTCAATGAGCCAGCTTCTTTGTTTTTTTATAAGCGCTTGAATCGGATTTTAGTTCCATTGCTCTTTTGGACTGTCAGTTACGTTGTCTGGAAAATTTACTACGGGGGGCAGCGATTTGTTGACTTCGGTGGTGTCGCGCAAATGTTGATGTTTCCTGTCAGTTATCATTTGTGGTATTTGTACGCGATCATTGGTTGCTACTTGTTTTTGCCTATTTTACGAAAATGGACGGTAGGAGGAGAACGAGTGTTGCTTTGGTTTTATTGCTGTCTATGGTTTTTCGCAGTAGGTGTTTTACCTTTGCTGCAAAAATATTTTGGACTAAAAAATCAAATAGACATGTCATATGCCACTGGTTATATAGGGTACTTTGTTCTTGGGTATCTGCTAGGAACTCGTGAGTACTCAGTTTGGCACGCAGCTATCTGCGCTGTTGTGATTGTCTTATCCACATCCATTACTGGATACCTTACCTCTAATTTGACTCTTGCAAACGAAGGCGTGTTGGTGGCTGATTTCACAGCTGTCTTGTCACCAAGCGTGATTGTTGCTTCTGCAGCGTGGTTTATATTCATTAAGTATATAATCGTTGAATACTCTAAGTTTCTTCCGGGTAAGCTATATGATTTTGTGATTTCTTTGAGTGCTGCTAGTTTTGGTATCTATTTAATACATGTTATTGTGTTGGATCTAGTGGTTGGTTTTTATGGTCAGTATTTTGGTCTTGAGTTTGAGGGTTTGACTTGGGTGATACCCTTCTTGTCGTTGATCATAATTCTAGTTTCTTATAGTCTGGTTCTCATGATGGCGCGCATAAAATATCTTGGTAGGATAGTCGGCAAATAATATAATGTATTGCTGCGTGTTCTACTAATAGTAGTCTAATAGTAGAGCGGCAGCAATGCACGGTTGGCTTGCTGTTAGTGCACGCTTGAATGCGCAAGCAATTTTTCTAATCCGGATTTTAGAGAGGTTTTATTTTTGATATCATAATGTGTAGCTAATTTTTTATTGTCTGCCAAAGAGTGCCTAATGTCGCCAGCACGAGCAGGAGCATAGATGACGGCAGGCGAACATTTGGTTATTTCGCGTAAGGCTGCTATCAATTGATTTAATGTCGTTGAATGATTCATCCCAACATTAATCGGGTAGCTATCGACCGTTGGAGCCTCTAACGCTTGAACTAAAATCTGGACAAGGTCGTCAACATAAACAAAATCTCTTGTCTGCTCTCCGTCCCCAAAAACTGTTATGGGTAAATTATTCCGGGCTCTATCAGCAAATATGCTAATAACTCCTGAGTATGGCGATGCTGGATCTTGGCGAGGACCAAAAATATTGAAGAATCGAAAGATTGCTGATTCGAAAGCGTGTTGGCGCCTATAGAAATCAATGTAATGTTCACTTGCCAGTTTGTCTGACGCGTAGGGGGTCAGCGGTGATTTTGGAGTGTCCTCACCGATCGCTTTTTCTTCTCCGTTCCCACCATATACTGCAGCACTGGAGGCGAATAATATTCGACTGATTTTTAATTGTAGCATTGCTTCGCACACATTAAGTGTGCCAACGAAATTACTTTGATGAGTACTGATCGGATCGTCGACTGAAGCCTGAACTGAAGCTACGGCCGCTAAGTGCACTACTGCTTTGCACCCATTCATTGCTTGCGCCACCGCTACTGCATCAGCGATGTTTCCCTCTATCAAATGTACGCGTGGATTCTCAAGTGGCAGGTTGCTACGCTTTCCAGTAGATAAGTTGTCAAATACTCTTACGCTGTATCCTCTCTTAAGTAGAATGTCCGTCAAGTGGGAGCCGATGAATCCAGCTCCTCCTGTAATAAAAATTACACCTTTATTCATTCTAGGTCTCACATAGAAAATATACTTTGTTAAAATTTATAAAATTAAATTTTGCTTGTTCTGTTTGTTTGAAGTGTGAATTATACATTGCTTTTGGCTGCTAAGCACTTACTGCACTTTGGGGAGTTGTTAACAAGTCCAATATCGTCTTTCCATACTGTCTACTCGAGACATTTCCATCGTACCTTTCTGATAATGTTGAGCCTATGCCGACGAACAGAGGGTAGCTTCTACGTTCAATTTATGCCTTGTATCGAGTTGGATTCAGATCCCTGATTGTTTCACATCCAGCAACAGACACACTTTTGACAGGCTCCATACATCACCTAAATTTGGAAGGCAGCTTCGGAAAAGCTGCTTTCCCAATCGATGATATGGAGCTTCAACTATGCGTACTGGCTATCTCTCCTCCCTGGTTTTTGCCCTCCTCACCAGTCTATCCATAAGCGCCTATGCCGCGCCTGCGCCGAAAGCCGAGACCAGCGCAAAAACCGCTGCTCAAGAAATTGCCCCCAAACCACAGGCAGTCCAGGTCGATCTCAACAAGGCTGACGCGTCTACTCTTCAGCGTGACCTGGTAGGAGTCGGGGAAGCGAAGGCTCAAGAGATTGTTGCGTATCGTGATATGAACGGTCCATTCGCTGTGGTGGACGAACTGCTCGAAGTCAAAGGCATCGGTAAGGCGATTCTGGATAAAAACCGCGAAAGGTTAGTGGTGAACTAACCTTATCAGTGAGCTTTGTAAGGCCGGTCATTGACCGGCCTTTTTGCATTCTGGCGGCGGTGATTGTTCTCTCCGTCCGTCGATTTTTTAAGATTACGGCTGTCATATTAACTTTAAATTATGCCTATAATAAAATCATCGGCTACTAGCCAAGGGCATTCCCGGCCTTATTCCACTATTGAATCCCCCACAGGAGCACACCGATGACCTCCCCCCAATCCCAAGGAACAGCCCTCATCACCGGCGCCTCTTCCGGCATCGGTGCCATCTACGCCGAGCGGCTGGCCGCGCGTGGTTTCGATCTGCTGCTGGTAGCCCGCGACCAGGTACGTCTGGAAGCCGCTGCTACCAAACTGCGCGCAACTCACGGCATTCAGGTCGAAGTCTTCACGGCAGACCTGACGCAAAAAAACGACGTGCTGAAACTCGAACAACGCCTGCGCAGTGATTCCAGCATCAGTCTCCTGTTGAACAATGCCGGTGTCGCGGCGGATGGCCTGTTGGCCAATTCCGACCTGGACCAACTGGAGCGCCTGATTCAGCTCAACGTCACCACCGTCACGCGCCTCGCTTCAGCGGCAGCCGCCGGTTTCGCCAAGGCGGGCCGCGGCACGATTATCAACATTGCCTCGGTCGTCGCGTTGTTTCCCGAGCGCTTCAACGCGACATACAGCGCGAGCAAGGCATATGTGTTAAGTCTGACCCAGTCCCTGAACGCCGAATTGGATGGTACGGGGGTCAAGGTCCAGGCCGTATTGCCTGGCGTAACCCGCACGGAAATCTGGGAGCGTTCCGGTATCGATGCCTCGCAGATTCCAGCGGACATGGTGATGGAGGCGGGGGAAATGGTTGATGCTGCTCTGTCAGGGCTGGACCAGGGTGAGCTGATTACGATTCCTTCGTTGCCCGATGCGGCCGATTGGGATGCCTTTGTAGCGGCGCGTCATGTGATGGCGCCGAATTTGTCCAAGAGCAAAGCTGCCACGCGATACAAGTGAGGCGGCTTGAGGTGTTTGCGGTATGAGTGATCGTCGAGTGGTTGTTACAGGAATGGGGCTGGTGTCGCCTTTGGGCACGGGTGTCGAAGCGGTATGGGCGCGGCTGTTGGCGGGAAGGTCTGGGTTGCGCACTTTGCCGGACGCTGTGGTTGCCGATTTGCCTACCTCGGTCGGTGGAGTGGTGCCGTTGCTGGCTGATGATGCCGAGGCGGGGTTTGATCCGGATCGGGCGACGCCGCCGAAGGAACAGAAGAAGATGGACCGCTTTATCGTGTTTGCGATGGAAGCGGCACTTCAGGCGCTGGAACAGGCAGGTTGGCAGGCGCTGGATGACACTGCCCAGGAGCGGACGGCGACTATCATTGGCTCCGGCGTTGGCGGTTTCGGGGCGATTGCCGATGCGGTGCGCACCACTGACAGTCGTGGTCCTCGGCGTTTGTCGCCGTTCACCATTCCGTCGTTCCTGGTCAATCTTGCCGCCGGCCATGTGTCGATCCGGCACCACTTTAAAGGCCCGTTGGGAGCTCCGGTGACGGCGTGTGCGGCCGGGGTGCAGGCGATTGGTGATGCAGCGCGGCTGATTCGCTGTGGTGAGGCGGATATTGCGGTGTGTGGCGGGGCGGAAGCCTCGATTGATCGCGTCAGTCTTGCCGGCTTTGCGGCGGCGCGGGCCTTATCCAGTGGCTTTAACGAAACCCCTGAGCGTGCTTCACGGCCGTTCGACAGTGGGCGTGACGGGTTTGTCATGGGCGAGGGCGCTGGTCTTCTGGTAATCGAATCTCTGGAGCATGCCTTGGCTCGTGGGGCCAAGCCGCTGGCGGAACTGGTTGGCTACGGTACCAGCGCGGATGCCTATCACCTGACTGCGGGTCCGGAGGATGGCAGCGGGGCGCACCGGGCGATGGCGTTGGCACTGGCTCAGGCGGGTATCACCCCGGATCAGGTGCAACACCTGAATGCTCACGCAACTTCGACGCCGGTCGGCGACCTTGGTGAGCTGGCGGCTATCAAGTCGTTGTTCGGCACTGAGGGCAAGATCGCGGTGACGGCCACCAAGTCTGCCACCGGGCATCTACTGGGCGCCGCAGGCGGGATCGAGGCGATTTTCACGTTGTTGGCGATTCGTGATCAGGTAGCGCCGGCCACGCTCAATTTCGATAACCCGGACCCGGCGACCGAAGGCGTGGACATTGTTCATGGCAAGGCTCGGCCGATGGCTATCGAGTACGCGCTGTCCAACGGTTTTGGCTTCGGTGGAGTCAATGCCAGCGTGCTGTTCAAGCGCTGGCAGGACTAGTCCTGGGAGTGCTTCAAGTGTTCGCGTGTGACATCAAGGATTCGCTGGGCCAGCCCAGGGTTCTCGACGCTACGCGATAACAGCAGTGCTCCTACCAAGGTCGACATGATGACGATGCTGCGGTCGTCGGCATGTTCACCCTCCAGCGTGCCCTGCACTTGTTCAAGCCGAGCGTTGAGCACGGCATCGGTGGTCGGGCTTGGCTGTCCGCGCAAACCCAGTTCGGATGACATGGTCGGCAGCGGGCAGCCCTGTTGGGGCGACGTCTGGTGCCATTTGGACAGGTAGCTGTCGATAAAGGCGTCCAGGGGACGATCTTCGGCGAACAGCATGGCGCAATGCGCGTCGAGTTCTTCGCCTGCCGCTTGCAAGGCTTTCTCGACCAGTTCGTCTTTGGAGGCAAAGTGCGAGTAGAAACCGCCGTGGGTCAGGCCCAGTGCTTTCATCAGGGGCTGCAGGCCGGTTGCGCCGATGCCGTCACGTCGGAAGCGTGCGGCAGCTTCCTTGATGATGCGCTGATGGGTTTGGGCTTTATGATCCTGCGGGTAACGCATCTTAAATCTCCACGGCAATGCATCATCTTAACCAAGGAAATTTAAATGGTGTCTGTACTTCTACTTTTAAAAAAGCACCCAGATGCTTCGAAGTGTGATCAAACCCTGCGTAACTTGGCATGAATAGTGGTTACTTGCCTGCAGACTTTTCAGTAATCCGGGACCGCTGAGTCTATGCGGTCCGCCTGATCAAGGAGACGACCATGTTCAAAGATTACCCAGCGGCCTATCAGGTCAGCAAGGGCGCGGCTTTGCAGGTGGATACAGCCTTTTACAATCGAATTCGTGAGGCCAAGGACGCTCGCACATTGATCGAGCAATTTGAGGTACCTATCCGTACCGGGCGTGCGTGGCATGTGCCGGCTGGGCATGTGTTTCGAGTGACCACACCGGTCGGTCCACAAGTGGGTGATTTCAACGTGTGGAATGCCAACGATCCGCGCGAACGCCTGTGGGCGGCCCGGACCCGACAGCTGCAAGGCGCTCATGTCAGCACTCATGATCGTCTGTGGTCTAATTTGCCATTTTTACGGCCGCTGGTGACCATCACCGATGACAGCCTGGCCGATTATGGCGTCGATGAGCACGGTGGGCGCTTGCACGACCTGCTGGGCACGCGCTGCGATCCCTATGTGAACAAGATGCTCACTGGCGAAGACTTTCACCACCATTGCCATTCGAACCTTACCCGGGCCGTGTTACCCCACGGGCTGACCGAGTTTGACGTGCACGACGTGCTGAACATTTTTCAGTGCACAGGCCTGAATCATGACGACATGTATTTCATGAAGGCCTGTCCGGCGCAGAAGGGCGACTACCTGGAGTTTTTTGCGGAGATTGATCTGCTGTGCGCGCTGTCGACCTGCCCGGGTGGGGATTTGTCTTTGGCTATGTGGGGGCCAGACGCGCAGGATCCATTAAGCGTATGTCGTCCGCTTGGGGTGGAGATTTATCGGTTGGAGGATGAGTTGCTTGAGGGTTGGAGCCAGCCGGAGCGTGCTGCGTACAATGGGATGCATGGTCTGCACATCGCCAAGGCAGACTGGGAACAGTAAAACTAAAAAATCGCAGCCCCGGTAGGCGCTGCCGAAGGCTGCGATCTTTTCATCTTAGGATTCAGCGATCTTTCGCTTCTTTGGCGTCCATTTCCGCATTGCGTTCGGCGACGCGTTTACGTTGCTCTTCGGTGAGCTCGACCTTGTTGGCGGTGTCACGCAACATCATAAGACCTCCGACGATCGAGCCGATTGCAACAACCAGAATTAACCAGGCATACCAGGGCATAGGGCTCTCCTTGAGGGGCAGGACAGCGGGCGGTGTTCGCCGACCGATCATGCATACCACTTTGAGTGATTGTTCTTCGCAGTGGTTCCATTGTAGGCCTGTTATGGCTTCAGAGACCGGTTAACATCGCATCCACCGGCGCATCGGCTCGCAGTTGTGCGGTCAACATGAAGTACACGAATCCCACCGCCATGAAGCCCAGGAAGATCAGCCCGATCAATGTGTTGAACCAGGCCATCGCCACCAGGCATACCAGCGCGAGCAGCAGCGCAATCATAGGCACCAGCGGATAACAAGGCGCGCGGAATGTGCGCTCCAGGTTGGGCTCGGTTCTACGCAGTTTGAACAGGCTGAGCATGCTCATGATGTACATGACGATTGCCCCGAACACGGCCATGGTGATCATCGCTGCGGTGAGCGTCATCCCGCCGAGGTTGATCAGGCCATCGCTATAGATCGCTGCGATACCGATCACTCCGCCTGCAATGATCGCGCGGTGTGGGGTCTGGAAGCGCGACAGTTTCGCCAGGGATTTTGGTAGATATCCGGCGCGAGCCAGGGCGAAGAACTGGCGCGAATACCCCAGAATGATGCCGTGGAAACTTGCCACCAGGCCGAACAGGCCAATCCACACCAGCATGTGCAACCAGCCGGAGCTTTCGCCGACCACGGTTTTCATGGCTTGGGGCAGCGGGTCGTTGATGTTGGACAAGGTGCGCCAGTCGCCGACGCCGCCGGCGAAGAACATCACGCCCATCGCTAGCAGTACCAGGGTCAGGATACCGCTGATGTAGGCCTTGGGAATCGTGCGCTTGGGGTCTTTGGCTTCTTCCGCCGCCATGGCCGCGCCCTCGATGGCGAGGAAGAACCAGATGGCGAAAGGAATGGCGGCAAACATGCCGGCGATGGCGGGGGCACCGAATATGTCCGAGCCGGCCCATCCATTCAGAGCGAAGTTGCTGAAGCTGAAAGCCGGTGCAACCACCCCCATGAATACCAGCAGTTCGGCGACCGCCAGCACGCAGACGATCAGCTCAAAAGTCGCAGCCAGTTTCACCCCTAGGATGTTCAGCCCCATGAACACGATGTAAGCACCCACTGCCGCGTGTTTTGGATCGAGCGCCGGGAATTGCACGTTCAAGTAGGCGCCAATCGCCAAAGCAATGGCCGGTGGGGCGAAGACGAATTCGATCAGCGTCGCCAGCCCGGCGATCAATCCGCCTTTTTCGCCGAAGGCACGCCGACTGTAGGCAAAAGGCCCGCCAGCGTGGGGAATGGCGGTGGTCAGCTCGGTGAAACTGAAAATGAAGCAGGTGTACATGGTGGCGACCATAAAGGAAGTCACCAGAAAGCCCAGCGTCCCGGCCACACCCCAGCCGTAACTCCAGCCGAAGTACTCTCCGGAAATCACCAGCCCGACCGCAATGCCCCACAGGTGCAGAGTACCGAGTGTGGGTTTGAGTTGTGTGTTCATGCGCTTGCTCCCTGAACGGTTTGGAAAGCTCGGGGGAGGGCGTGTGCAGTGGGCGTGCCAGTATGTATTTGCAGGTCGTAAAGCGCAGAAAGCTGTCGTATCGGAGATGTTCGGCCCCGAATGTGGGCGAGTGCATGCGCCAGTCGGGGGCATTTATACCTGTTATGCCGTCTTCGCGAGCAAATTTATCCAAGCATGACGCTAACCCTGTGGCGAGGGAGCTTGCTCCCGCTGGGGCGCGAAGCGGCCCTAAACCGGGTCTGCTGCGCAGCCCTGCGGGAGCAAGCTCCCTCGCCACAGATTTTCAGCGTGTCCTAAACAATTTGTTCAGACAAACACTCGCGCAGCGCCGCTGTCCACTCAGGCTGACTCACGCCCCACTCCTGCTCCAGACGCGTGCAATCCAGTCTCGAATTTAGCGGGCGGGCCGCCGGCGTCGGATACTCATCGGAAGGGATAGGCAGCAGGTTCGCGCAAGGCGCTCCCCGTTGGCGCAATGCATCGCCGATGGCTTGGGCGAAACCAAACCACGATGTTTCACCTTGGGCAGCCAAGTGATAAATACCCCAGGCGCCCGCATCACCATCCCGCCAGCGCTCGATCAGCGAGAGGGTGCTATTGGCGATGGTGCCCGCCCAAGTGGGTGCTCCGATCTGGTCGGCAACGATGTGCAGTTGCGATTTTTCCTGGAGCAGTCGTTGCATTGTCAGCAGGAAGTTGCGGCCGTGGGTCGAGTACACCCAGCTGGTGCGCAGGATTAGGTGCTGACCCTGTGCTTGGGTGATCGCTCGTTCACCCTCCAGTTTGCTTTGACCGTAAACGCTTAGCGGGTTGGGCGCATCTTCTTCGGTATACGGCCCAGGCTTCGAACCATCGAACACATAGTCGGTGGAGTAATGAATCAAGGGGATGCCAAGCCCCAGTGCTTCCTCGGCGAAAACGCCCGGGGCGACTCCATTGATGGCCACAGCAGCTTCGGGCTCGCTTTGTGCCAGATCGACGGCAGTGTAGGCGGCGGCATTTATGATCAGGTCGGGACGCAACCGTTGAATTTGCTGCCGGATCTGATCGGGATGCGCCAGATCCATCTGGTCGCGTCCTAGGACGATCAGCTCTCCGACTGCGCCAAGGCGCTGCTGCAATGCCCGAGAAACCTGACCATGCCGGCCACTGATGAGGACTTTCATTGAATACCCACAAATTTCATTGAGCTTCACCGGCCAGCTTGGCCAGGTACTGGCCATAGCCGGTCTTGCCAAAATAGTGGGCGCGGTCCAGTAATTGCTCGCGGTCGATCCACTTGTTTTCGTAGGCTATTTCTTCCAGGCAGGCCACTTTCAAGCCTTGTCGGTGTTCGATGGTCTGCACGTACTGTGACGCTTCGAGCAGGCTGTCGTGAGTACCGGTGTCCAGCCAGGCGAAACCGCGCCCGAAACGCTCGACCTGCAGGTCACCGCGCGCGAGGTAGGCATTGTTCACATCGGTGATCTCCAGCTCACCTCGCGGTGAAGGTTTTACCGCCTTGGCGATCTCGATGACATCGTTGTCATAAAAGTACAAGCCGGTGACGGCGTAGCTGGACTTCGGTTTTTTCGGCTTTTCTTCAATCGACAGCGCGAGGCCTGCGCTGTCAAAATCGATCACGCCGAAGCGTTCGGGGTCTTTGACCCAGTAACCAAAGACGGTGGCACCCGAGGTACGGTTTGCCGCGCTCTGCAGCTGCTCGCCAAAGTGCTGGCCATGGAAGATGTTGTCGCCGAGGATCAGGCACACCGAATCGTCGCCGATGAACTCTTCGCCAATCAGAAAGGCCTGGGCCAGGCCATCCGGTGACGGCTGTTCAGCGTAGCTGAAATGCACCCCGAATTGACTGCCATCGCCCAGCAGATTGCGATATTGCGGTAGATCTTGCGGGGTGGAGATCAGTAGGATGTCTTTGATGCCAGCCAGCATCAACACCGAGATCGGGTAATAGATCATCGGTTTGTCGTAAACCGGCAATAACTGTTTGGACACCCCAAGTGTGATTGGATGCAGGCGAGTGCCGGATCCGCCTGCCAGAACGATACCTTTCATCATGCGAACAGTTCCCGGTTATTGATGGCGCCCAAGCGTTCGCCTTGATAGCTGCCGTCCTGGACGCGTCGGCACCATTCTAGGTTATCCAGGTACCACTGGACGGTTTTGCGCAGGCCGGATTGGAAGGTCTCTTCAGGCACCCAGCCAAGCTCACGCTCGATCTTGCCGGCATCGATTGCGTAACGCTGGTCGTGCCCCGGCCGATCCTGGACGAACGTGATCAAATCCGCGTACTGCGCAACGCCTTCGGGTTTTTGCGGTGCCAATTCTTCGAGCAGTGCGCAGATGTCGCGTACCACGTCGATGTTTTTCTGTTCGTTGTGCCCGCCGATGTTGTAAGTCTCCCCGACTGTGCCTTCGGTCACTACCTTGAGTAGCGCCCGGGCGTGGTCCTCGACGAACAGCCAGTCGCGAACTTGCAGGCCGTTGCCGTACACGGGAAGCGCTTTACCGGCCAGTGCATTGAGGATGACCAGTGGAATCAATTTTTCCGGGAAGTGGTAGGGGCCGTAGTTGTTCGAGCAATTAGTTAACAGCACCGGCAGGCCGTAAGTGCGCTGCCATGCTCGGACCAGATGGTCGGAAGCCGCCTTGCTGGCTGAGTATGGCGAGCTTGGAGCGTACGGAGTCGTTTCTGTAAACAGGTCATCGACACCATGCAAGTCGCCGTAGACTTCGTCGGTGGAGATGTGATGAAAACGGAACGCACTTTTTTCGGGCTCGGCGAGGGACTGCCAGTAGGCACGGGCCGCTTCCAGCAAGCTGTAGGTGCCGACGATGTTGGTCTGGATGAAGTCCGATGGACCATCGATGGAACGGTCGACATGGGACTCTGCGGCCAGGTGCATGATTGCCTGCGGCTGGAATCGCTTAAGCACTGCACCCACTGCCGCCTGGTCAACGATATCGACCTGGACAAACTCATAACGTGTGTCGCTGGCAATGCTGGTCAAGGACTCGAGATTGCCGGCGTAGGTCAGCTTGTCCAGATTGAGCACTTCATGCCCAGTTTGCGTTATCAGCTCTCGAATCAGCGCCGAGCCTATGAAACCTGCACCGCCAGTGATGAGGATACGCATGTTAGTTAGCCTTGGATTCACGAGAATACCTCTGCATCCCTCAGGAACATTGCCGCTTGATCCTTGGCGGACAGTTGTGGAACTCCATCCAATTGCCAGTTGATGGCCAGGTCCGGATCGTCCCAACGAATACTGTGCTCTGCGGAGGGGGTGTAGTAGTTGGTGGTTTTATAAAGAAACTCGGCGAAATTGCTCAATACCAGAAATCCATGGGCAAAACCCTCCGGAACCCATAGCTGACGATGATTCTCGGCAGACAACCGAACCGCAACCCATTTTCCGAAGTACGGGGAGCTGCGGCGGATGTCCACCGCCACGTCGAGCACCTCCCCCGCCGTTACCCGAACCAGTTTGCCCTGGGTATTTTCCAATTGGTAATGCAGGCCGCGCAGCACACCTTTTTGCGAGCGTGAGTGGTTGTCCTGGACAAACCGGCTTTCCAGGCCCGTTGCTTCTTCGAAAGCCCTGGCGTTGAAGCTTTCGTAGAAAAACCCGCGCTCATCACCAAATACCTTCGGTTCGATAATGAGAACACCGGGCAAATCGGTGGCCACTACGTTCATGGGGTTTTCTCCGGCATTGAAATTCGATTGCAGACATTCTCGACCAAATGACCGGTCGTGCGCGAGCGGCAATGCTGTAAACCCCGCATAACCCCACTCTTTACACTTTCTTTATCCCCCACCGCACCCCTCGATCTCGTTCCTTTACACCCTCCCTGCCGACAATGACTCCACACGCGGCAATACGCCGTAACACGGAGAAATCCCATGAGCGTTTTGGACGGAGTGTCACTGCTGCTGGCAGTGGGGCTGTTCATTTATCTGTTGGTTGCGCTGTTGCGCGCGGACCGGAACTAGGAGCGGGTATGCACAGTTATGACTATTGGCTGATCCTCGCGTTCTTCGCCGTGGTGCTGATTCCGGCGCCGTTTCTCGGGCGGTTCTTTTACAAGGTCATGGAAGGGCAGCGCACCTGGCTGACTCCGGTGCTGGGACCGGTGGAGCGCGCTTGTTATCGGGTGGCGGGGGTTGATCCGCAGGTCGAGCAGAGCTGGCAGAAGTACGCGTTGGCGCTGCTGGCGTTCAACCTTGCGGGCTTTTTGCTGTTGTTCGCGCTTTTGCTGTTCCAGAACTATTTACCGCTCAATCCGCAGCAGTTGCCGGGCCTGGAATGGACTCAGGCGTTCAACACCACCGTCAGCTTCATCACCAACACCAACTGGCAGTCTTACAGCGGCGAAGCGACGCTCAGCTACCTGAGCCAGATGGTTGGCCTCACCGTGCAGAACTTTGTCAGCGCCGCCACCGGCCTGGCTGTGCTGGTGGCGTTGTGTCGTGGTATCGGGCGCAAGTCCACCAGGACCCTGGGCAATTTCTGGGTCGACATGACCCGTGCCACCCTCTATGGCTTGCTGCCGCTGTGTCTGCTGCTGGCGCTGTTTCTGGTATGGCAGGGCGTGCCGCAAACCTTCGCGCACTATGTGAATGCGGTGACGATGCAGGGCGTCGATCAGGTGATTCCCTTGGGCCCGGCAGCCAGCCAGATTGCGATCAAGCAGTTGGGGACCAACGGCGGCGGCTTCTTTGGGGTCAACTCGGCGCATCCCTTCGAGAACCCAACCGCGTGGAGCAATCTGTTCGAAGTGTCTTCGATCATTTTGATTCCTGCGGCCCTGGTGTTCACTTTCGGCCATTACGTGAAGGACCTGCGCCAGAGCCGCGCGATCATTGCCTGCATGCTGGCGCTGTTCCTGATCGGTGGCGCCACTTCGTTGTGGGCTGAGTACCAGCCGAATCCGAGCCTCAATAACGCGGCCGTTGAACAGACCGCGCCGCTGGAAGGCAAGGAAGCGCGGTTTGGTACTACCGCTTCGGTGCTGTGGTCGGTGACGACTACGGCGGCGTCCAACGGTTCGGTCAACTCGATGCACGACAGCCTCAGTCCACTCAGCGGCATGGTCGCGCTGGTGAACATGATGGTGGGCGAGGTGATCTTCGGCGGCGTGGGGGCCGGGCTCTACGGGATGCTACTGAACGTGCTGATCGCAGTGTTTCTGGCGGGGCTGATGATCGGCCGCACGCCGGAATACCTTGGCAAGAAATTGCAGGCCAGGGAAGTGCAGTTACTGGTAGTGACCCTGCTGGTGATGCCGGTGGGCGTGCTGGTGCTTGGCGCCATTGCGGCCAGCCTGCCAGGGCCAGTGGCGGCGGTGAGCAACCCTGGGGCTCATGGTTTCAGTCAGCTGCTTTACGCCTACACCTCGGCCAGCGCCAACAACGGATCTGCCTTCGCCGGCTTCGGTGCCAACACGCCATTTCACAACCTGATGCTCGGTCTTGGCATGTTGATCGGTCGCTTTGGCTACATTCTGCCGGTGCTGGCCCTGGCTGGCAGCCTGGCGCTGAAGAAAGCTGCTCCGGTCAGCCCGAACAGCTTCCCGACCCATGGCCCGCTGTTCGTGACCTTGTTGACGGTGACCATTTTGCTGGTGGGTGGTTTGACCTTCCTGCCGACTTTGGCGCTGGGCCCGATCGCCGAACACTTGAGCTTAGGTTTCTAAGGAGCCGATGATGAATATGCCCGCAACCAAACCGGCTGCCATGAAGGCGCCGGAACAACCGAAAACGGCGATCGCGGCCCTGTGGCGCCCGGCGCTGGTGCAAGCTTTCGTCAAGCTTGACCCGCGGCAGTTGCAACGTGCGCCGGTGATGCTGGTGGTTGAACTGACCGCCATCCTGACCACCGTGCTGTGTTTCATTCCGGATGCGGCAGTGCCGACTTTTGTCGCCGCGCAAATTGCCCTGTGGCTGTGGTTCACCGTGCTGTTCGCCAACTTCGCCGAAGCCTTGGCCGAAGGCCGCGGCAAGGCGCGCGCCGACAGTTTGAAGGCAGGTAGCGAGGGCCTGAGTGCTCGGCGCCAAACCGCTGATGGCAGTTTTCAAATCGTGCCAGCCGCCAGCTTGCGCAAGGACGACATGGTGCGCGTCGAAGCCGGGGAAATGATCCCCGGTGACGGCGAGGTGATCGAAGGCATTGCGGCGGTCAACGAGGCGGCGATTACCGGAGAGTCGGCGCCGGTGATTCGCGAGTCGGGTGGAGATCGTTCGGCGGTGACCGGCAACACTCGGCTGGTGTCGGACTGGCTGCTGGTGCGGATCACGGCCAACCCCGGGGAGTCGACACTTGACCGCATGATCGCCCTGGTCGAAGGCGCCAAACGCCAGAAAACCCCGAATGAAGTCGCCCTCGATATCCTGCTGATTGGCCTTACGCTGATCTTCCTGCTGGTCGTCGTGACCCTGCAACCCTTCGCCCATTTCGCCAACGGCAGCCTGCCGCTGGTGTTCCTCGTGGCATTGCTGGTTACGCTGATTCCAACCACCATCGGTGGGCTGTTGTCGGCCATTGGCATCGCCGGGATGGACCGCCTGGTGCGGTTGAATGTGATCGCCAAATCCGGTCGCGCGGTGGAAGCGGCGGGGGATGTACACGTGCTGTTGCTGGACAAGACCGGCACCATCACGTTCGGCAATCGTCGTTGCACAGCGGTGTATGCGGCGCCGGGTGTGAGCGACAAGGAATTGGCCGAAGGTGCGTTATTCGCTTCGCTGGCCGATGACACGGCGGAAGGCAAGTCGATCGTCGAATACCTGCGCGGCTTGCATCCACAGCCGGAGCCGTCTTCCGGGACCCTGACGAGCGTGCCGTTCAGTGCCGAAACCCGCCTGTCCGGTGTTGACTATCAGGGCCGCGTGTATCGCAAGGGCGCGGTGGATTCGGTGCTGGCTTTTGTTGGTCTGAAACGCGCCGACCTGGCACCCGCGCTGTCCCGGGAAATCGACAAAATCGCCCAAAGCGGTGGTACGCCATTGCTGGTGTGCACCGACGGCAAACTGCTCGGTGCGATCCACCTCAAGGACGTGGTCAAGCCCGGCATCCGCGAGCGTTTTGCCGAGCTGCGCAAGCTGGGCATTCGCACGGTGATGGTGACCGGCGACAACCCGCTCACAGCGGCGGCGATTGCAGCCGAAGCGGGTGTCGATGACGTGCTGGCCGAAGCCACTCCGGAGAAAAAACTGGCGCGCATTCGGCATGAGCAGAACGACGGCCGATTGGTGGCGATGTGCGGCGACGGTGCCAACGACGCCCCGGCCCTGGCCCAGGCTGACGTCGGCATGGCGATGAACGACGGGACTCAAGCGGCACGCGAGGCGGCGAACATGGTCGACCTCGACAGCGACCCGACCAAGCTGCTGGACGTGGTGCAGATCGGCAAGGAATTGCTGGTGACTCGCGGTGCGCTCACGACCTTTTCCATCGCCAACGACGTGGCCAAATATTTTGCAATCCTGCCGGCGTTGTTCGCCTCGATCTACCCGCAGTTGGGCGTGCTCAACGTCATGCAACTGAGCAGCCCGCAGAGCGCCATTCTCTCGGCCATCGTGTTCAACGCCTTGATTATCGTGGTGCTGATACCGCTGGCGTTGCGCGGTGTGCGGGTGCAGGCCGCGAGTGCGGCGGCGTTGCTGCGGCGCAACCTGCTGATTTATGGGCTGGGCGGGATTGTGGTGCCGTTCGTGGGGATCAAGGCGATCGACATGCTGTTGACGGCGTTGCATCTGGTTTGACCGCTTGTGTGGGAGCCAGCCTGCTGGCGATGGAAGTTAACGATGACGCGTTCTGTCTGGATGAGCGCGTTGAACTCAAGTTTTTCGCGAGCAAGCTCGCTCCTACAGGGGCAGTTTGCTCACGAACCACAGAATTTGTTACCCGAATTCGAGGAATCTGAAATGTCCACAATGATCCGCCCGGCCTTGAGCCTGCTCGTTCTCATGACCCTGATCACCGGCGTTGCCTATCCCCTGGTTGTCACCGGTGTGGCCCAGGTCGCTTTCCCCAGCCAGGCCAACGGAAGCCTGGTGCAGGACGCCAGTGGCAAGGTGCGTGGCTCTGCACTGATCGCCCAGGATTTCACCGGTGACGCCTGGTTCCATCCACGACCTTCAGCCGGTGCCTTTGCCACGGTTTCCAGTGGCGCCAGCAACCTTGCGCCAAGCAACCCGGCGCTGGCCACGCGGGTACTTGAGGATGCCAGCAAACTGCTGGTGCCAGGCCAAGGCCCAGTGCCCCTGGCGCAACTGACTACTTCCGGCAGCGGCCTCGATCCGCACTTGCCTCCTGCGGCGATTGCCTATCAACTGGCGCGAGTTGCGACAGCGCGCAATTTACCGGTGTCGACGCTTGAGCAATTGATGGAAGCGCATATCGAGCAACCGCTGGTGGGACCGCCGGTGGTGAATGTGTTGGCGCTGAACATTGCGCTGGATAACCTGTAGATCTGCTCGCGAAGGCGGCCTCACACACACACACAATCAACATCTGAAACCAGGAAAGTTTAAGCATGAGCAACACCGGCCGAGCCGACGCACTGCTAGCAGAACTACCCCGTGATGGCCGTGGCCGGCTCAAGGTTTTCCTCGGCGCAGCCCCGGGTGTTGGCAAGACCTACGCCATGCTTCAGGCCGCGCACAGCCAGCTGCGCCAGGGTGTGAAAGTGCTTGCCGGAGTGGTCGAAACCCATGGTCGCGCGGAAACCGAGGCGCTGCTCGGTGGTTTGCCACAGCAGCCCCTGGTGCGCTCGGAATACCGTGGCGTGATGCTCGAAGAAATGGACCTCGACGGCTTGTTGGCGGCCAAGCCCAAGCTGGTGCTGGTCGACGAACTGGCTCACAGCAACGCCCCGGGCAGCCGTCACGCCAAGCGCTGGCAGGATATCCAGGAACTGCTCGCCGCGGGCATCGACGTGTTCACTACGGTCAACGTCCAGCACCTGGAAAGTCTCAATGACCAGGTGCGCGGCATCACCGGCGTTCAGGTCCGTGAGACCTTGCCGGACTGGGTGCTGCAGGAAGCGTATGAACTGCTGCTGATCGACTTGCCACCAAGGGAATTGCTCGAGCGTCTGCGCGACGGCAAAGTCTATGTGCCGGAGCAGGCGCGGGCGGCCATCGATGCGTTTTTCACCCAGACCAACCTTACCGCCTTGCGTGAGCTGGCGATGCAGACTGCCGCCGCGCAAGTCGACAATGACCTGGCCCAGGGTTATCGCCAACTCGGCCAGGATGCGCCGGCCGTGCGCGGTCGGTTGCTGGTTGGGGTCGATGGCGATGAGCAGGCCGAGCGCCTGGTACGGCATGCCAGTCGGGTCGCCCAACGTCGCCACTTGCCTTGGAGCCTGGTGCATGTGGACAACGGTAACGTGCGCGACGAGCAGGCACGCTTGCGCCTGCAAAGTGCCCAGCAACTGGCCGAGCGCCTGGGCGGCGAAGTGGTGTTACTGCGTGCCGGCGAGGTGGCGAAGACCTTGATCCAGCATGCTGGCGAACGTCGCGCCAGCCTGATACTGGTCGGGCAATCCCGGCAGCGTTGGTATCGGTATCTGTTCGGTGGTGGCCTGGCTTCACGACTGTTGCGCAATGCGCGTGGGCTGGAAATCAACGTCCTCGACAGCGATCACCCGCACCGTTCGCCACGTCCGCGTTCGACCCAGCCACTGGTGTGGTTCGACTATGCGCTGGCGCTGGTCGCGACCCTGCTCGCCAGTGCGCTGGCCTGGGCTGTGGCCAGTGTGTTGGCGTTGCCCAACATCTCACTGGTGTTCCTCGCGGCCGTGCTGCTGGTGGCCGTGCGCAGCAGTCTCGGCCCGGCGCTGGCCTGCGCGGCGCTGTCGTTCCTGACCTACGACTTTTTGTTCATTCCACCGAATTTTTCCTTCAGCATCCAACGCGAAGAAGACGTGCTGACCCTGCTGTTTTTTCTGCTGATGGCGGCACTCACTGGCAACCTCGCGGCGCGTCAGCGTCGACAATTGCAGGCGCTGCGCGATACCCAGGAAGAGACCAGCGAACTGCTCGACCTGTCACGCAAACTCACCGCCGCCACTGATCGCCAGGCGGTGGTCAGCGCGGCAGCGCAGCACCTCAATGGTTGGAGCGATGTGCAACTGTGCCTGCTCAATCGCGACGGGCAGGCGGGCTGGAAAGTTGAAACCGGTGGCCCGTTGACCTTTACCGAAGCGGAACGCGCGGCTGCCGATTGGGCCTGGCAACACGATCAGCCGGCGGGCGCGGGCACCGGAACGCTGCC
>NZ_JAKNRW010000036.1 GCF_023072615.1 Pseudomonas violetae | reverse complement strand
CGCACGACGCAGCGGCGCCGCGCTGGCCTGGCCATCGCCGACCAGGCTCGAACCCTCGGTGGCGTCGTTCAACCACCACCCCAGGATCGACGGCCGATTGGCACCCCACAGAGACAAACCGGCACGACGCAGCGCCTGCTCAGTGGTCGCAGGGTCAAAATCGACTTTCAACACCTGCGGCGGCCCCGCCTCGAAGCCGTACTGGCTGATGATCTGCTGCGGGTCCTTGCGGAGGGCGGCCAAGCCGGGGTTTTGCGCGGCCTTGGGATCGCCCGTCAGGCGCAACACCAGTGTGTCCAGTGCTTCCTGGGTCGCCTGGTCGCGAATCTCCGATGACTGGGCGCTCACAGGTTGACGCACTTGATAAAGACTTTTAACCGTTTCGGCATGACCTGCCAGGCTGAATAGCGACAAACAGCCCACAAACAAACATTTCGGAAAAAAAACCATGAAATATTCCTGAATATTGGAGCGGCTGGAACAGGCCGCGTGATCCGGACGAACATGGCTGTGACCACACCCTTCGACAGAACACTCACCCGGCCTGGGCAAGTTTTGCACTGTCATAACGATAGACGGTTAATAGCGCTACCTTATACAGGCATGAGCGAGACGACCAATACGGGATATGACGGTTTTTTTCGGCCGATATGCCCCTGCCGTCGGCGTGAGGATGGTCGCTGCCCTTCAAGCCTGATAAAATCGCGCGCCTTCGCAGACCGGCAACAGCCGGGCAGTGTCCGAATAGCGCACAAGGCTCTCGCCTTCGCAGTTTCGGCGTTCCCGCTGGACTCGGTCGTTACCCAGAAATCCCCCCTAAAGGCCTGGATCATGAGCAAGCAACCCTCCCTGAGCTACAAGGACGCCGGTGTAGACATCGACGCCGGTGAAGCATTGGTCGAACGCATCAAGAGCGTCGCCAAGCGCACTGCGCGCCCGGAAGTCATGGGCGGCCTGGGCGGTTTCGGCGCCCTCTGCGAAATCCCGGCCGGCTACAAGCAGCCTGTTCTGGTTTCCGGCACCGACGGCGTCGGCACCAAGCTACGCCTGGCGCTGAACCTGAACAAACACGACAGCATCGGCATCGACCTGGTGGCCATGTGCGTGAACGACCTGGTGGTCTGCGGCGCCGAGCCACTGTTCTTCCTCGACTACTACGCCACCGGCAAACTTAACGTCGAGACCGCGACCCAGGTTGTGACCGGCATCGGCGCTGGCTGCGAATTGTCGGGCTGCTCCCTGGTGGGCGGCGAAACCGCTGAAATGCCGGGCATGTACGAAGGCGAAGACTACGACCTGGCCGGTTTCTGCGTCGGCGTCGTTGAAAAATCCGAAATCATCGACGGTTCTAAAGTCGCTGCCGGCGATGCCCTGCTCGCCCTGCCGTCTTCCGGCCCGCACTCCAACGGTTACTCGCTGATCCGCAAAATCATCGAAGTGTCCGGTGCCGATATCGAAAACATCCAGCTCGACGGCAAACCGCTGACAGACCTGCTGATGGCCCCGACCCGCATCTATGTGAAGCCGCTGCTCAAGCTGATCAAGGACACCGGCGCCGTCAAGGCCATGGCCCACATCACCGGTGGTGGCCTGCTGGACAACATCCCGCGCGTTCTGCCAAAAGGCGCCCAAGCGGTGGTTGACGTTGCAAGCTGGACTCGCCCTGCTGTGTTCGACTGGCTGCAAGAGCAAGGCAACGTCGACGAAAACGAAATGCACCGCGTGCTGAACTGCGGCGTCGGCATGGTCATCTGCGTGGCTCAAGAGCACGTCGAGACTGCGCTCAATGTGCTGCGTGAAGCCGGCGAGCAGCCTTGGGTCATCGGTCAGATCGCCACCGCTGCCGAAGGCGCGGCTCAGGTTGAACTGAAGAACCTCAAGGCTCATTAATGTCCCAGACCTGTGATGTGGTGGTGCTGTTGTCCGGCACCGGCAGTAACTTGCAGGCCTTGATCGACAGCACGCGGACCGGCGACAGCCAGGTCCGCATCGCTGCGGTGATTTCCAACCGCGCCGACGCCTTCGGCCTGCAACGTGCCAGGGAAGCGGGTATCGACACCCGCTCCCTGGATCACAAGGCTTTCGATGGCCGCGAAGCCTTCGATGCCGCGCTGATCGAACTGATCGACGCCTTCAACCCCAAACTCGTGGTGCTGGCCGGATTCATGCGCATTCTCAGCGCTGATTTCGTGCGTCACTATGCGGGTCGCCTGCTCAATATCCATCCCTCGCTGCTACCCAAATACAAAGGGTTACACACACATCAGCGCGCGCTGGAAGCCGGCGACACTGAACACGGCTGCTCCGTACACTTCGTCACCGAGGAACTCGATGGCGGACCACTGGTCGTACAGGCAGTAATACCGGTAGAGTTGCATGATTCGCCGCAGAGTCTGGCGCAGCGAGTCCACACCCAGGAACACCTGATCTACCCGATGGCCGTACGCTGGTTTGCCGAAGGTCGCTTATCACTCGGTGAGCAAGGTACTTTACTGGACGGGCAGTTACTCGCCGCCAGCGGCCACTTGATTCGAACCTAGGAGATATTATGCGTCGTGCCCTGCTCTTCGCTTGCGCTCTGCTCGCCTTGCCATTGGCACAGGCTGCAGAACTTCAACCTTTCTCCGCCAGCTACACCGCCGACTGGAAACAGTTACCCATGAGCGGCACGGCATCGCGCAGCCTGACCAAGGAAGCCAATGGCGTCTGGAAGCTCAGCTTCAAGGCTTCGATGATGATCGCCAGCCTGTCCGAAGAAAGCACCCTGACACTGGACAAGGACACCCTGCTGCCGCAGTCCTACCACTTCGAACGTGGCGGCCTGGGTAAAGCCAAGAAGGCAGACCTGGATTTCGACTGGACCACCAAGATGGTCACCGGCACCGATCGCGGTGATCCGGTCAAACTCCCACTGAACCGCGGAATGGTCGACAAATCCACTTACCAACTCGCACTGCAGCATGACGTGGCTGCGGGCAAGAAAAGCATGAGCTATCAGGTGGTCGATGATGGTGAAGTCGATACCTATGACTTCCGCGTGCTGGGCTCAGAAAAAGTCGACACCAAGGCTGGCCAGATCGACGCGATCAAGGTCGAGCGCGTGCGCGACCCAACTCAGAGCAAGCGCATTACCGTGCTGTGGTTTGCCAAGGATTGGGATTACCTGCTGGTCCGCCTGCAACAGGTTGAAACCGACGGCAAGGAGTACAACATCATGCTCCTAGACGGTACGGTGAACGGCAAGGCTGTCAAAGGCAGCTGAGCCACAGTAGAAAAAAAAGCCCCGCAATCGCGGGGCTTTTTTCGTTTCGACTTCAGACAACCCATACCGCCCTCGGGCTCTTCGCAAGCAAGCGCCGGCAATGCAATTGTAGGCGCGAGCTCGCTCGCGATGGTGGTTAACGATGACGTTGGGCACCTGACACCCCGAGGCGCCCTCAGGTTTTTCGCGAGCAAGCGCCTGCAATGCAATTGTAGGAGCGAGCTCGCTCGCGATGGTCGCTAACGATGACACAGGGCACCTGACACCCCGCGGCGCCCTCAGGTTTTTCGCGAGCAGGCTCGCTCCTACAAGGGGCGCGGCAGGATTGCGAGGAAATTGTCGCGGGCGACCTTTTTGGCAACGTCCTCGGGCAGCGCATCCAGAAACGGATCGAAGCTGCGCATTTCCTTGCCGAGCTTATTGAAGCGCCCCACCACGTCAGAACCGACCATGAAACGCTCCGGAAAGCGCTCCACCAGTGCCAGCCACTCTCGGCGCGGCTTGCCTTGCTCATCCAGCAGATACGGGGTCAGCAGGCTCCAGGACAGGTCGATGAATAAATTGGGATAGGCCTCCAGCATGCGGGTCAGGGTCGGCAACAGGAAATCCAACTGAACCTGGTGCCGGTGAATTTCCGCACTGGTACCGGCATGGGCCCAGATGAATCGGGTGTGCGGATGGTTGCGCAACGGCTCTTCGATTTCCGCGAGGTAGAGCGGATTTTTCTCGCGCTTGGAGGTGATGTTGGAATGCACCATCACCGGCAGATCGTTTTCCGCAGCCAGGTGATAAATCCGCGTCATGGCCTCGTTGTTGGCCCTGGGCGTGTCACCGGAGGTCAAAGCGGTCAGGTCGTCGTGCCGGGTGAAGACCTCGCCGATGCCCTGCCACAAGCCGGGATACAGATCGAGCATGCGCTGGATATGCGCCGCAGAGTTTTTGTCGTTGGGATTGAAGCCGGCCAGAAACGGATGAAAGCGCTGACGCTGTTCCGGCGTCAGCTTGCTCACTGCCGCCGCCACTATGACGTCGGTTGCACTGTACCAATAGGCATCCGCGTCATCCCCTGCGTAGTAACGGGGTCGCTTGGGCTCATCCTCATGCCATTTCTTCGCCACCGGAATACCGGAGATCATCACATGCTCGATGCGATTGTCAGCCATGGCCTTGAGCAACTTGGGCATGCCCGCCGTTTCCTGGAAGAAATCCACATAATGCAGATGAGCATCGCTGTAGGCATATTCGCGCGCACTGGCAGCAGCGCTTGATAACGCCAGCAAGCAGGCAACGCTGAGTCGGAACGGATGCAAGGGGGCTATCTCCAACAGTCAGGAACAGCGTAGACCCTCGTGCGAGCATCAGGTTCAGCGGACAGGAAAGTGGAACGCTCAGCGAACGCAATGTTCTATAACTTCACGGTCCGTTTTCATAGGATGGATTTTTCCTACCGCCAGCGAGGTTTGCCATGACAGTTACCGTCAATACCGTATCCGCCGAAGGTTTTCGCCACAGTGTACAAATCGACGACCACGAGCTCTTTGCCGACGTGCCCACCACTTCAGGGGGTGAAGGTACGGCGCCCGAGCCGCACGACTACTTCGACGCGGCACTGGGGGCCTGCAAGGCTCTGACCCTGAAGATGTACGCCAAAAAGAAAGACATCCCGCTGACCGGCGTAACGGTTGAGGTCAAGCGCGACAACAGTGAAGAGCCGAAAGGTAAGTACGCCCTGCACGTCAAGCTGACGCTCAAGGGCGTGCTCACCGACGCCCAGCGCGAAGAACTGCATCGTGTGGCCGATCGCTGCCCTGTCCACAAGCTGATGACCACCACCGACGTCAGCATCGAAACCCACCTGTCCGAAGGTGCTTTCAGCCAATAGCGGCAAGGGCTGTGCAAGCGGGTTATGCTCTTCGCGTCACCCGCTCAGCCTGGAATGCACCATGAACTCTCCACTCGTGATCCGCCCTCGCCCCGAAGACGTCGAAGGCCAGCCGATTCTTCGCCCGTTGCCGTCGGCCAAGTGCCGTAGCGTCGGGCCCTTCGTATTTTTCGACCACATGCTCGAAACCCGTTATGCCGCAGGAACGGGCATGAATATCCGCCAGCACCCGCACATCGGCCTCTCCACCCTCACCTACCTGTTTCAAGGTCAGCTGCAGCACAAGGACAGCCTTGGCTCCGATCAGGTGGTGGCGGCCGGTGACGTCAGCTGGATGACAGCGGGCAGCGCCATTGCCCACGTCGAGCGTACGCCGGCCTCCCTGAAGGAAAGCGGCTTCACGATGCATGGCCTGCAGGTCTGGCTCGCCTCTCCCAAGGCGCATGAACAGGGGCCGGGGCATTACAGCCACCATCCAGCGGCCAGCTTGCCGGTCAGTGACAATCTTGGAGTGCAGATACGGATGATTGCCGGGGCAGGCTTTTGCCTGGAATCGCCAGTGCCGGTGCTTTCTCCTACGTTGTATGCCGAACTTCACCTGCAGACCGCAACCACTTTGCTGATTCCCACCGAGCATGCAGAGCGGGCGTTGTATGTACTCGACGGCGAGGTACAACTCGATGGCGAGCGGGTTGAAGCGCATTCGCTGGTAGTGCTGCCGGTCGGGGAAACGATGACGTTGTTCGCCGAGAGCGACTGTCATGCCATGCTGTTTGGTGGTGCGCCGCTGGACGGCCCGCGGCGGATCAACTGGAATTTTGTCGCGAGTGATCCGGCGGCGATCGATGAGGCGCGACGGCGTTGGGCGGCTGGGGATTGGCCGACAGTGCCGGGGGAAAGCGAGCGTATTGAGTTACCTTGAGCTATGCGATGTCAATGATACCGCCATCGCGAGCAGGCTCGCGATGGCGTCCTGGAGATTGCATCGCCAGCGAGCCGGCCCTACTGGGTGAAGCGGAAATCTCGAGATAAAAAAACCCGCCGAAGCGGGTTTTTCACTGCAGCTCGGTTAAACCGACAACTCAACCAACAGCTTGTTGAGGCGACGCACATACGCCGCCGGGTCCTTCAAGCTGTCGCCGGCCGCCAGGGCCGCCTGGTCAAACAGGATGTGCGACAGGTCGCCGAAGCGCTCGTCGCTCTGCTCGCTGTCGAGTTTCTCGATCAACGGGTGAGCCGGGTTGAATTCGAAAATAGGCTTCGAATCCGGCACCTTCTGCCCGCTGGCTTCGAGGATCTGGCGCATCTGCATGCCCAGGTCCTGCTCGCCGATGGCCAGGATCGCCGGGGAATCGGTCAGGCGGTGGGAAACCCGAACTTCGGCAACCGAATCGCCCAGTGCAGCTTTCAGACGCTCAACCAGCCCTTCTTTGGACTTGGCGACTTCTTCAGCGGCTTTCTTGTCCTCTTCCGAGTCCAGGTTGCCCAGGTCCAGATCACCGCGCGCCACGTCTACAAACGACTTGCCATCGAAATCGCTGAGATAGCTCATCAGCCACTCGTCGATACGGTCAGTCAGCAGCAGCACTTCGATGCCTTTCTTGCGGAAGACTTCCAGGTGCGGGCTGTTCTTGACCTGGGCATAGGTTTCGCCAGTCAGGTAATAGATCTTGTCCTGACCTTCCTTGGCGCGAGCCAGGTATTCGGCCAGGGACACCACTTGCTCGCCTTCTTCGCCCTGGGTGGAGGCGAAACGCAGCAGACCAGCAATTTTTTCCTTGTTGGCGAAATCTTCTGCCGGGCCTTCTTTCATGACCTGACCGAAGTTTTTCCAGAAGCCCTTGTATTGCTCAGGCTCGTTCTTCGCCAATTTTTCCAGCATGTCGAGAACGCGCTTGGTCAGCGCCGATTTCATCGAGTCGATGATCGGGTCTTTCTGCAGGATTTCCCGCGACACGTTCAGCGACAGGTCATTGGAATCGACCACGCCTTTGATGAAGCGCAGGTACAGCGGCAAGAACGATTCGGCCTGGTCCATGACGAACACGCGCTGCACGTACAGCTTCAGGCCTTTAGGCGCTTCACGCTGGTACAGGTCGAACGGGGCGCGGGCCGGTACGTAGAGCAGCGAGCTGTATTCAAGCTTGCCCTCGACCTTGTTATGACTCCAGCTCAGCGGGTTTTCGAAGTCGTGGCCGATGTGTTTGTAGAACTCCTGATATTCCTCGTCCTTCACGTCGTTGCGCGGGCGGGTCCACAGGGCGCTGGCGCGGTTGACGGTTTCCCACTCAACGGCCGGCTGCTCTTCGCCTTCTGCGGCCGTCACTTCTTTTGGCAGCTCGATCGGCAAGGCAATGTGATCTGAGTACTTCTTGACGATGTTACGCAGACGCCAGCCATCGGCGAACTCGTCTTCGCCGGATTTCAGGTGCAGGACGATGCGCGTGCCACGCTCGGCTTTCTCGATGGTCGCGACCTCGAAGTCACCTTCGCCCTTGGACGACCAGTGCACGCCTTCGCTGGCGGCATCGCCGGCACGACGGCTGTAAACATCGACTTTGTCGGCAACGATGAACGCAGAGTAGAAACCGACGCCGAACTGACCGATCAGGTGCGAGTCTTTCTTCTGGTCGCCCGACAGGTGCTTCATGAAGTCGGCAGTGCCGGACTTGGCGATAGTCCCCAGGTGGGTAATCGCGTCTTCGCGATTCATGCCAACGCCGTTGTCTTCGAGGGTGACGGTTTTGGCGTCTTTATCGAAGCTCACGCGGATTTTCAGTTCGGCGCCGCCTTCCAGCAGCTCTGGCTTGGCCAGGGCTTCGAAACGTAATTTATCGACAGCGTCAGAGGCGTTCGAGATCAATTCGCGAAGGAAGATTTCCTTGTTGGAATACAGCGAATGGATCATGAGGTGCAGCAATTGCTTCACCTCGGTCTGGAAGCCCAGGGTTTCCTTTTGAGTTTCCACACTCATGGTCATCAAACTCCAATCAGATGGCAGTGGCCACGACCTTCAGGGTCGGCGGCGGGTTGTCATCAAAGTTGGGGGCATGGTTCAGGATTTCAAGGGCTCATCGATTTTGAAATGCGCTCGCGCCGTGGCAATGGGTTCGGCTTCGGTGCTTTGCCAGGCGGTAATGGCCACATTGGCGACCCGACGCCCCTGGCGGCATACCTGGCATCTGGCCCAGGTATCACGAAACTGCCCGGCCCGCAGGTAATCCAGGGAAAAGTCGATGATCTTCGGCACGCCCGGCGAACCGGTAAACACCAGCAGGTGCAGCGCTGCGCACAACTCCATGAACCCGGCAATCACCCCACCGTGGATAGCCGGTAATAAAGGGTTACCAATGTTGTCTTTGTTGGCCGGCAAGCGAAACAGCAGCTCATCTCCCACCCGCGAACATTCGACCCCGATCAGCTTGGCGTAGGGAATAAGGTGCAACAGCGAGGCATAGTCGCCCTGCTCATGAGCCAGTTGCAGTTGCGTCTTGAAGGCATCATTCATTTTACACCTCCAGCAACCGCACCGCCGAAGCCTTTGGTGCCCTTGATAGCCTTGCCCATGCGCATGAATGTGCCCACCACATGAGCAATGGGTTGCCCGGGATCGTCCTGATAAGCGAAGCCGCGGGCAAAGATCACGTCGGTGGTGACCCGGTAGCATTGCGCGAAGCCGTAGACATCCTTGTGCGGTTCAGCCGCATGCATGTAGTCAATACGCAGATCGAGCGTGGGACAGACTTCGAACTCGGGCAGCACGCAGAGCGTGGACATGCCGCAGGCAGTGTCCATCAGCGTGGTCAGGGCACCGCCGTGGATCACGCCCGTCTGCGGATTGCCGATGATTTGGGCGCTGTAGGGCAGGATGACAGTGAGTCCCTCCTGGCTGGCGCTGTGGACACTCAACCCAAGCACCTGACAGTGCCTCAACGCCGAAAGAAACCGCGTTGCACGCTCAAAAATGGGGTTTTCAGTCATTTCTCAAATATCCTTCCAAATGTTAAAGAATCGCATCAGACAATGTCACCAAAAGTTCCTGTAAGAATATTCTTATATATCTGTGCGATAGGAGGAACTTAACGATGACAGGCATGCTCGAAAGGCCAGTAGATACTTTCCATAAGGAGAAATACCCCATGCAGAAGACTTTAGCTATTGCCTTGATGTTGACCGCCTCCCTCGGTCTCGCAGCCTGCGATAAAAAATCTGAGGACAAAGCTCAAGACGCTAACCAACATGCTGAGCAAGCTCAGCAAGACATGAACAAAGCACAGGATAAAGTGAACGACGCGGCCAAAGAAAACGCCGAAGCGGCCAAAGCTCAGGCCGAATCGAACGAAGCAGCTGCAAAAGAAGAAGCGCCTAAAAACTAAGACAGTTTTTAGCGTGGTCAAGAAAACCCGCCAAGTGCGGGCTTTCTTTTGCCTGTCATTTATTCTTTGGGCTGCAGTCAGAGCAAAATTGTTCTAAAAGTCGGACTAATCATCAACAGTAACGAACACACTAGTCCAACCACCCACACCAGACTGCGCTGCCAGGCCAGGTCTGCCCAATAGCACAACAAGTAGATTAGGCGGGCAATCACGAAGATAATCGCCAGCGAGTCGATCAGCCATCCCGCCGTTTGCGTGGTATGGGCCATCAATACACCCACGGCAAACAAAATGAAGGCCTCGATGCTGTTTTGATGCGCCGCCAATGCCCGTGCGCCAAACCCGGTGAGTTGCGCCTGTTGTTGACGTGGCAGGTGATTATTGTAGCCCCCCTGCTCTTTCATGGCCTTGGCCACCGGCATACGGGCCACGTATATCAATAGCGCACTGATAAACACGCACCAGAACGGAATACTCATCAAACAGTCTCCTTGTTCGCGTCAGGCAATGGTGCCTCTGTAGGTGTATAGACCATCACGTCAAGAACGTCGGAATGGAACTCGCGGCGATAGAGCACCAGCACCACGCCGGTGCTCATCAACATGAACAGCCACGGGCTGACAAACCAGGCCAGCATGGTCATGCCGAAGTAATAAGAACGCAGGCCGAAGTTGAACTGGTTGGCGGCCATCGAGATAACTCGCGCCGCTCGCGCGGCGAAGGCCTTGCGCTCCTGCTCGGAGACGTGGCGCTCTCCCACCATCGGTGCCGAGCCAATGAGGATGGCCGCGAAGTTGTACTGGCGCATGCACCAGCTGAAGGTGAAGAACGCGTAGACGAAGACCATCGCCAGGCACAGCAATTTGATCTCGGACATGCCCTGCGACGCCTGCTGAACCATGGGAATATCGGCCAACAGCGACACCGCCCGCTCCGACGCGCCGAGTACGGTCAGGATACCGGCGAGGATAATCAGGGTACTTGAGGCGAAGAACGACGCGTTGCGTTCCAGGTTGCCCACCACACTCGCATCCGCGATACGGTTGTCGCGCAGCAGCATGCGGCGCATCCAATCTTCTCGATACAGGTGCAGCACACTGGCCAGGCACGCGGTATCCCGGGCCTTCCACGTGGCATAACGGGTGTACCCGCCCCAGCAGATAACGAACCAGAGCGCGGCAAGAAGGTGGATCAGGTTGGCGTGGATGAACGACATGCAGGTCCTTGTGATGTAGTGGCAGGAACACCATACCCCTGTAGTAGCGGGCTTGCTCGCGAAGAACCTGAGAGCAACGCGTTTATCCAGAAAACACGTGCCATGGTTCGCGACCTTCGCGAGCAAGCTAGCTCTTACAATGGGTTTTGCAGTGTTTCGACGTTAGCGCAGAAGAAAAGGCACCGCATCACCCCATAAAAAAATGCCCCGTATCGATTGATACGGGGCATTTCCATGTGGGCTCCAGGCCCGCTTGTGACGGGCTGGAAAAGCAGTTTAAGCCAGCGCCTCTTCGCGCTTGCCCAGCAGGCGGTCACACACCACGGCGACCACCAGGGTCATCACCGACGGCACCAGCCACGCCAGGCCTTGCTCGCTCAACGGCAGGTGGCTCAGTTGGGTCGGCATCCAGTCTGCCAGACCCGCACCCTTGAGAGCGTCGATCAGGCCGAAGATGAACGACACCAGCATCACCGGACCGACAATACGACCCTGCTCCAACCAGAAGTCCTTGCAGAAGCTCAGTGCTACCAAGGCGATGCATGGCGGATAGATTGCGGTCAGGACCGGGATCGAGAACGCGATCAGGTTGGTGAGGCCCAGGTTGGACACCAGCAGCGAGAATGCCGCGAGGATGATCACCAACGTCTTATAGGACAGCGGCAGCACCCGGCTGAAATATTCTGCACAGGCGCAAGTCAGGCCAACCGCAGTCACCAGGCAGGCCAGCGAGATGAGCACCGCCAGGAAACCACTGCCCAACGAGCCGAAGGTGTGCTGGACATAGGCATGCAACACAGCCGCGCCGTTGGTTGCACCGGCCGCCACTTCATGGCTGCCCGAGCCCAGACGGAACAGGCTGATATACACCAGCGCCAGGCCCACACCGGCAATAAGCCCGGCGATGATCGCGTAGCGGGTGATCAAGGCAGGCGACTCGACACCGCGGGAACGAATGGCATTGACGATCACGATGCCGAACACCAGTGCGCCCAGGGTATCCATGGTCAGGTACCCATTGATAAAGCCCTGGGAGAACGGTGCCGCCACGTACTCGGGGGTGGCCACGCCGATATCACCAGCCGGCAGCGCGAACGCGGCAATGCCGAGGGCCGCCAGGGCGATGATCTTCAGCGGCGCGAGGAATCGTCCCACGGTGTCCAGCAGGCGTCCCGGATACAACGAGATGAAAAACACCAGCAGGAAGTACACCGAGCTATAGAGGAACAGCGCCAGCGGGCTTTCGCCGGTCAACGGTGCCAATCCTACTTCGAAGGACACGGTGGCCGTACGCGGCGTTGCGAACAGCGGACCAACGGCGAGGTAGCACGCGGCGGCAAGCAGGCCACCGGCAACTTTGCCGATTGGGCTGCTCAATGCATCCATTGCACCGCCGACCTTGGCCAGCGCGACCACAGTGATCACCGGCAGGCCAACTGCCGTGATCAGGAAACCCAACGCCGCCATCCAGACATGTGGCCCGGACTGCAAACCGACGATGGGCGGGAAGATGATGTTGCCAGCCCCGACAAACAGGGCAAACGTCATAAAACCAAGTGCCAGGATGTCCTGGCCTTTCAACACTTTCATTAAGGAAATACCACACTACTGAATCGGAATTTAGAGAGGGGTTTCCCTTGTGGGTGAGGGAAATGCTGTCGGTCCGTGTGGGACTGACCGGTTAAGCGCGTGGCTACCTTGTGGGCGGCGGACGCAAAATGGCGGCTAGACTAACGAATTCGCGCGAAAAGCGCACTGTTAGGGGGCGAACTATCCGATACACGACATTTCCATGTCGCGTTTTTGCATGTAAATGGTTGGCGACTGTAAGTCCGCCATCGCGGGCAAGGCCGCTCCCACAGTTTTTGTGCCGGACACTTAATTGTGGTTCGACCTAAAGCCTGTGGGGCTTGCCCGCGATAGCGTCCGCACGGTCGACACAAACTCCACAAACGACAAAGGCCACCCGAAGGTGGCCTTTGTCAGCAGAGCTACAAGCTAAGCGCGAGGCTTACTTGACTGCCCAACCGGTCAGCTCGGACAGAGCCTTGCCGATATCTGCCAGCGAACGCACGGTTTTCACGCCTGCGTCTTCCAGGGCAGCAAACTTTTCGTCTGCAGTGCCCTTGCCGCCAGAGATGATTGCGCCAGCATGGCCCATGCGCTTGCCCGCAGGGGCAGTCACACCAGCGATGTAGGAAACAACCGGCTTGGTTACGTGTGCCTTGATGTAGGCTGCCGCTTCTTCTTCAGCCGAACCGCCGATCTCACCGATCATCACGATCGCTTCGGTCTTCGGGTCTTCCTGGAACAGCTTCAGGATGTCGATGAAGTTCGA
Organism: Pseudomonas violetae; assembly: GCF_023072615.1. Classification (GTDB taxonomy): domain Bacteria; phylum Pseudomonadota; class Gammaproteobacteria; order Pseudomonadales; family Pseudomonadaceae; genus Aquipseudomonas; species Aquipseudomonas violetae. The sequence continues at coordinate 37,104 of NZ_JAKNRW010000036.1, read as the reverse complement.
ACCCGGGATCGGGTCACCACCGATGCCGACGCAAGTCGACTGACCGAAACCGGCGTCAGTAGTTTGCTTCACAGCTTCGTAGGTCAGGGTGCCGGAACGGGAAACGATACCGACCTTGCCCGGCAAGTGAATGTGACCTGGCATGATGCCGATCTTGCACTCGCCCGGGGTGATAACGCCTGGGCAGTTAGGGCCGATCAGGGTAACACCCAGCTCGTCGCACTTAACTTTAGCGTCCAGCATGTCCAGGGTAGGAATGCCTTCAGTAATGCAAACGATCAGCTTGATGCCGCCGAAAGCTGCTTCCAGGATCGAGTCCTTGCAGAAAGGAGCTGGAACGTAGATCACGCTGGCGGTGGCGCCAGTGGCAGCTACAGCGTCTTTCACGGTGTTGAACACTGGCAGACCCAGGTGCTCGGTGCCGCCTTTACCAGGAGTCACGCCGCCAACCATCTTGGTGCCGTACTCGATGGCTTGCTGGGTGTGGAAACTACCTTGCGAACCGGTAATACCCTGGCAGATAACTTTGGTGTCTTTATTGATCAGGACGCTCATTATTTGCCCTCCGCAGCTTTAACGACTTGTTGAGCAGCGTCGGTCAGGCTGGTAGCAGCGATGATGTTCAAACCGCTTTCTGCCAGTACTTTAGCGCCCAGTTCAGCGTTGTTGCCTTCAAGGCGAACAACAACCGGGATTTTCACGCCGACTTCTTTCACTGCACCGATGATGCCTTCGGCAATCATGTCGCAACGAACGATGCCGCCGAAGATGTTGACCAGTACTGCGGCGACGTTAGTGTCGGACAGGATGATCTTGAACGCTTCGGTAACGCGTTCCTTGGTAGCACCACCGCCCACGTCGAGGAAGTTGGCTGGTTTGCCGCCATGCAGGTTGACGATGTCCATGGTACCCATGGCCAGGCCAGCACCGTTGACCATGCAACCGATGTTGCCTTCCAGCGCTACGTAGTTCAGTTCGAACTTGGCAGCGTGCGCTTCGCGCGGATCGTCTTGCGACGGATCGTGGAAAGTCTTCAGCTTAGGCTGACGGTACATGGCGTTGGCGTCGATGTTGATCTTGGCGTCGAGGCAATGCAGATCGCCGTCAGCCTTGATCACCAGCGGGTTCACTTCCAGCAGGGCCAGATCGTGATCCTGGAACAGTTTGGCCAGACCAACGAAGATCTTGGCGAACTGGGCGACTTGCTTGCCTTCCAGACCCAGCTGGAAAGCCAGCTCACGACCCTGGAATGGCTGAGCGCCAACCAGTGGATCGATAGTGGCCTTGAGGATTTTCTCAGGAGTATCGTGAGCGATTTTCTCGATGTCCACGCCACCTTCGGTGGAAGCCATGAACACGATGCGGCGGCTCGAACGGTCAACAACAGCGCCCAGGTACAGCTCTTTGGCGATGTCAGTGCACGATTCAACCAGGATCTTGGTGACTGGCTGACCGTTGGCATCAGTCTGGTAGGTCACCAGACGCTTGCCCAACCACTGTTGGGCGAATGCTTTGGCGTCTTCTTTGCTGCGAACCAGCTTTACGCCGCCCGCTTTACCGCGACCACCTGCGTGAACCTGGGCTTTGACAACCCATTCGGTCCCGCCGATTTTGTCGCACGCTTCTGCTGCTGCTTCCGGGGTGTCTACGGCGAAACCCTGGGATACTGGCAGGCCGTACTCAGCGAACAGCTGCTTACCCTGATACTCGTGAAGATTCATGCTTATTACCGTCTTCGTTAGGTACTGCGCATTCGGTGCTGCACTTGTTCAGTGCCGCACCACCTGTGACTGCTGCTTGCGTAGGTGTTCCGGATAACCGGTGAGACTACGCAAGGCTGCGTCCGGCGGACATTCCGCGGTGAGTCTTGCACGCAAGGCTCACGACGGGCCTTCCGCCGTGGTTTCTTATTGTCTTGTCTTAACGCTTCTTGCGGTTGGCAATGTGGATGGCGCCGCCATTCACTGCCAGAGCTGCTTCGTGCAAGGCTTCGGACAGGGTCGGATGGGAGAAAACCATCATGCCCAGGTCTTCAGCGCTGGTGCCGAATTCCATACCGATCGCGCCTTGTTGAACCAGTTCTGCAGCGCTCGGGCCAATTACGTGGACGCCCAATACGCGGTCAGTCTTGGCATCGGCGATGACCTTGACGAAACCACCGGTATCGTTGGCTGCCATGGCACGGCCAGACGCTGCAAACGGGAAAGTGCCGACGTTAACTTCAACGCCTTCGGCTTTCAAGGTCTGCTCGGTTTTACCAACCCACGCGATTTCCGGGTGAGTATAAATAACAGACGGGATCAGGTCATAGTTGATTTGGGCTTTATGGCCCTTGATGCGCTCAACCACCATGATGCCTTCTTCGGACGCCTTGTGCGCCAGCATCATGCCGCGAACCACGTCACCGATTGCGTAAACGCCCGGCACGCTGGTAGCGCACTGGTCGTCAACGAAAACGAAGCCACGTTCGTCGATGTTCACACCGCTGTCAGTTGCCAGCAGCTCGGTGGTCACTGGACGGCGACCAACGGCAACGATCAGCTTGTCGAAGGTGATGTTCTGTTCGCCATTGGCATCGGTGTAGTTCACCACGACTTCGTCGCCGTTCACTTTCGAACCGGTGACGCGAGCGCCCAGCTTGATGTCCAGACCTTGTTTGGTCAGGGTCTTGAAGGCTTCCTTGGAAACGGCTTCGTCAGCGGCTGGCAGGAACTTCTCCAGCGCTTCCAGAACAACCACTTCAGAGCCCAGGCGCGACCATACCGAACCCAGTTCCAGACCGATCACGCCAGCGCCGATGACGCCCAGACGCTTGGGTACGGCTTGGAATTCCAGCGCGCCAGTCGAATCGACGATCACGTTCTGGTCAACCGGAGCCGGTGGAATGTCGATAGGACGCGAGCCGGATGCCAGGATCACGTTCTCGGCTTCGATGATTTCCACGGTGCCGTCTGGCTTGGTCAGCTCGACTTTCTTGCCGGCCAGCAGTTTGCCGTGGCCTTGCAGGGAAGTAACGCCGTTGGCCTTGAACAGGGTGGCAACGCCAGAGGTCAGGCCTTTGACGATGTTGGCTTTACGGCCAACCATTGCGGCCACATCCATGGTCACGCCAGCGTGATTGATACCGTGGATCGCGAAGCCTTCTTTGGCTTCCTTGTATTTCCAGGAGCTGTCCAGCAGCGCCTTGGACGGAATGCAGCCGACGTTCAGGCAAGTACCGCCCAGAGCCAGCTTGCCTTCCTTGTCGGTGTATTTCTCGATGCAGGCAGTCGAAAGGCCCAGCTGCGCTGCCTTGATGGCAGCCACGTAGCCGCCAGGGCCCGCACCGATCACTACTACGTCAAATTTCTGCGACATTCAAAAAATCCTCTTTTGGCAACAAGCTTGAAGCCACAAGCCTCAAGCCAGACTGCAATTTTTTGCAGCGCGCGGCTTAAGACCTGTGGCTGCTTCTATCAGATATCCAGCAGCAAACGAGCCGGGTCTTCCAGCAGGTTCTTGATGGTAACCAGGAAGGTCACAGCTTCTTTGCCATCGATCAGGCGGTGATCGTAGGACAGAGCCAGGTACATCATCGGACGGATAACGACCTGACCGTTGATCGCCATAGGACGCTGCAGAATGTTGTGCATGCCCAGGATGGCCGCTTGCGGCGGGTTGACGATCGGGGTCGACATCATCGAACCGAAGGTACCACCGTTGGTGATGGTGAAGGTGCCGCCGGTCATTTCGTCCATGGACAGTTTGCCGTCACGCGCCTTCTTGCCGAAGGTGGCGATGCCGCCTTCGATTTCAGCCAAGCTCATCAGTTCGGCGTTACGCAGAACCGGAACAACCAGGCCGCGGTCGCTGGAAACAGCGACACCAACGTCGGCGTAGCCGTGGTAAACGATGTCGGCACCATCGATCGACGCGTTGACGGCCGGGAAGCGCTTCAGCGCTTCAGTGGCAGCCTTGACGAAGAACGACATGAAGCCCAGGCGTACACCATTGTGGCTCTTCTCGAACAGATCCTTGTACTTCGAACGCAGGGCCATGACTTCAGTCATGTCGACTTCGTTGAAAGTGGTCAGCATCGCCATGTTCGATTGCGCTTCAACCAGGCGTTTGGCCACGGTAGCGCGAACGCGGGTCATCGGTACACGCTTCTCGATGCGGTCACCAGCGGCGAATACTGGAGCAGCGGCAGCTGGAGCAGCGGCCTTGGCAGGCGCGGCAGCCGGAGCGGATTTCTTGGCGGCAACAGCAGCCACCACGTCTTCCTTGGTCACACGCCCGCCTTTACCGGTGCCGGTAACGGAAGCGATGTTGATGCCGTTCTCTTCAGCCAGCTTGCGAGCGGCCGGTGCAGCAACCGGATCGTCTTCACCTTCGGCAGCAGGAGCAGCAGCTTGTGCAGCGGCCGGAGCAGCAGCGGCAGCCGCTGGAGCGGCAGCAGCGCCGCCCGCTTCGATCGAGCCCAGGACTTCGTCGGACAGAACGGTTTCGCCTTCGTTCTTGACGATTGCGCCCAGTACGCCGTCGGCAGTCGCCAACACTTCCAGCACAACCTTGTCGGTTTCGATGTCGACGATCAGGTCATCACGCTTTACAGCGTCGCCCGGTTGTTTGTGCCAGGTGGCAACGGTGCCATCGGCAACCGATTCCGGGAAAGTGGGGGCTTTGATTTCGATAGCCATTATCTGTGGGTCCTTAAATTCGGTTTCAGGTGCGCGAAGGCGTTAAACAGTAAAGGCGTCTTGCAGCAGTTTTTCCTGCTGCTCGGCGTGCATCGATGCATAACCACAAGCAGGTGCAGCGGAAGCATCACGACCGGCGTACTCGAGTACGAGTGCCTTGTTGTGATTACCAACGATGCGGCGCATGTGATGCTGGCTGCAGTACCAGGCACCCTGGTTCATCGGCTCTTCCTGACACCAAACGATATGTTTGAGGTTGGTGTACGGAGCCAGGACTTCGTTCAAGTCGTCCTCAGGGAATGGGTACAGCTGCTCGATGCGCACGACGGCGATGTCGTCACGACCTTCGGCACGGCGTTTTTCCAGCAGGTCGTAGTAGACCTTGCCGCTACACAGAACAACGCGCTCGACCTTGGACGGGTCCAGTGCATCGATTTCCGGGATAACGGTCTGGAACGAACCTTCGGCCAGATCTTCCAGGGTCGAGATGGCCAGTTTGTGCCGCAGCAACGACTTTGGAGTCAGCACGATCAACGGCTTACGCAGAGGACGGATCACCTGACGACGCAACAAGTGGTAGATCTGTGCCGGCGTGGTCGGTACCGCTACCTGGATGTTGTGCTCGGCGCACAGCTGCAGGTAACGCTCCAGACGAGCCGAGGAGTGCTCCGGACCCTGACCTTCATAACCGTGCGGCAGCAACATGGTCAGACCGCAGAGACGGCCCCACTTGTGCTCGCCACTGGTGATGAACTGGTCGATAACCACTTGGGCACCGTTGGCGAAGTCGCCGAACTGGGCTTCCCAGATCACCAGCGCCTCAGGCGTGGTGGTCGAGTAACCGTATTCAAACGCCAACACGGCTTCTTCGGACAGGAACGAATCGTACAGGTCGAAACGAGGCTGGCCCTTGTACAGGTTCTGCAGCGGGACGTAGGTACCCGCGTCTTTCTGGTTGTGCAGCACAGCGTGACGGTGCGAGAACGTACCGCGACCGATGTCCTGGCCCGTCATGCGAATCGGGTGACCTTCGAACGCCAGGGTAGCGTACGCCATGGTTTCGGCGTAACCCCAGTTGATCGGCAGGCCGCCGGCTTGCATTTTCTGACGGTCTTCGTAGATCTTCGAAACCTGGCGCTGAACCACGAAACCTTCCGGAATTTCCAGCAGCTTGGCGGACAGTTCCTGCAAGGTCTTGAGGTCGAAGCGAGTGTCGTGACGCGCGGTCCAGGCGTGGCCCAGATACGGACGCCAGTCCACGAACAATTCTTTGTTCGGCTCTTTGACCAGGCTTTTAACAACATGCAGGCCGTTGTCCAGCGCATTGCGGTATTCATCGACTTTCGCCTGAACACGCTCTGCGTCGAGCACACCGCCCTGGGTCAGGCGATCAGCGTACAGCTCACGGGTGGTGCGCTGCTTGGTGATCTGCTGATACATGATCGGCTGGGTGCCGCTAGGCTCGTCGGCCTCGTTGTGGCCGCGACGACGGTAGCAGACCAGGTCGATCACTACGTCACGCTTGAACTGCATGCGGTAGTCGATCGCCAGCTGGGTCACGAACAACACGGCTTCCGGATCATCGCCATTCACATGGAGGATCGGCGCCTGGATCATTTTCGCAACGTCGGTGGCGTACTCGGTGGAGCGCGAGTCCAGCGGGTTGCTGATGGTGAAACCAACCTGGTTGTTGATCACGATGTGCACGGTACCGCCGGTCTTGAAACCGCGGGTCTGCGACATCTGGAAGGTTTCCATCACCACGCCCTGACCGGCGAACGCCGCGTCACCGTGGATGGAGATCGGCAGAACCTTCTCGCCGGTAGGGTCGTTACGACGATCCTGGCGGGCGCGCACCGAACCCTCGACCACTGGAGATACGATTTCCAGGTGGGACGGGTTGAATGCCATGGCCAGGTGAACTTCACCGCCGGTGGTCATGACGTTGGACGAGAAGCCCTGGTGATATTTAACGTCACCGGAGCCCAGTTCGACCTTCTTCTTGCCTTCGAACTCGTCGAACAGCTCGCGCGGGTTCTTACCGAAGGTGTTGACCAGCACGTTCAGGCGACCACGGTGGGCCATGCCGATCACGATTTCCTTGGTGCCGTAGGAACCGGAACGCTGGATCAGTTCGTCGAGCATCGGAATCAGGCTCTCGCCGCCTTCCAGGCCAAAACGCTTGGTACCCGGGTATTTGGTACCCAGGTATTTTTCCAGGCCTTCGCCGGCGGTGACGCGCTCGAGCAGGTGGCTCTTGATGTCGGCGGAATAGGTCGGACGGCCGCGTACGCTTTCCAGACGCTGCTGGAACCACTGGCGCTGCTCGGAATCGGTGATGTGCGTGAATTCAGCGCCGATGGTGCGGCAATATGTCTGCTGCAACGCCTCGTGAATTTCGCGTAGGCTCGCCTCCTCTTTGCCGATGAACAGGTCGCCGGCACGGAAGGTCGTATCAAGATCGGCATTGGTCAAGCCGTAATGATTGATCGACAGGTCTGCAGGTGCAGGACGCTGCCACAGCCCCAGCGGGTCAAGCTGGGCTGCCTGGTGGCCACGCATACGGTAGGCCTGGATCAATCGCAGCACTTCAACTTGCTTCTTCTCGTGCTCACTGCTCACGCTGCCGGCGGAAACCGGTTGGGCGCGGCGCTGGTTCTTTGCCAGCAAGACGAAATGATCGCGAATCGTGGAGTGCGAAACATCGGTAGCAGTGTTGCCATCAGCAGGCAACTTCTGGAAGTAGGTGCGCCACTCTTCTGGCACAGCGTTAGGGTCGTGCAGGTAGAGCTCATAGAGCTCTTCCACATAGGCAGCGTTACTACCGGATAGGTAGGCGCTGTTCCACATGCGCTGCATCACGCTTTCTTGCATGCTTGGTCACCCTCGGTTAGGGGAACACCACCGGCGTCGACACCGAGCACGCTTGCAGAAGTCCGAATGCAGCGACTAAAACAAGCCACCTAGGATCACGCTGATAGTCCGGGTACCAGCCCGGATGCCCCTGCTTGTCTCATTTCTTCAAAATAAGAGCTGCAGCTTTTTGAGCTGCTGCCCAGGTTAAAACTACGGCGCCGGTTGAAGCCTGCGCCGTAGCATCTACGGGTACAGCGGTACTACAGCTGAATCAAACGCCGCTTTGCAGCAGCATGTTACGGATGTGACCGATGGCCTTAGTCGGGTTCAGGCCTTTCGGGCATACGTTGACGCAGTTCATGATCCCGCGGCAGCGGAATACGCTGAACGGGTCATCCAGCGAAGCCAGACGCTCGGACGTCTTGGTGTCACGGCTGTCTGCCAGGAAGCGGTACGCTTGCAGCAGGGCAGCTGGACCCAGGAACTTGTCCGGGTTCCACCAGAAGGACGGGCAAGAGGTCGAGCAGCAGGCGCACAGGATGCACTCGTACAGACCGTCGAGCTTTTCACGTTCTTCAGGGGACTGCAGGCGCTCGATGGCCGGAGCCGGCGTGTCGTTCTGCAGGTAAGGCTTCACCTTCTCGTATTGCTTGTAGAAGATGCTCATATCGACGACCAAGTCACGGATAACCGGCAAACCTGGCAGCGGACGAACAACCAACTTGTTACCTTTTACTACGGCGGACAACGGCGTGACGCACGCCAGACCGTTTTTGCCGTTGATGTTCATGCCGTCGGAACCGCAAACACCTTCACGGCAAGAGCGACGATAGGAGAAACCCTCGTCCTGCTCTTTGATCAGGGCCAGCACGTCCAGCACCATCAGGTCTTTACCACCGGTATCGACCTGGAATTCCTGCATGAACGGCGCGGCGTCCTGATCAGGGTTGTAACGATAAACGCTGACTTTCAACATGGCAGCCACCCTTAATAAGTCCGAATCTTGGGTTCAAAAGTCGGAACAGTTTTCGGCGAGAAGTTCACGGCACGCTTGGTTACGCGCTTGTCACCCGGGAAGTACAGGGTGTGGCACAGCCAGTTTTCGTCGTCGCGATCTTCGAAGTCTTCACGGGCGTGAGCACCGCGCGACTCTTTACGCACTTCAGCAGCGATGGCAGTGGCTTCGGCCACTTCCAGCAGGTTCTGCAACTCCAACGCTTCGATGCGCGCGGTGTTGAACGCCTGCGACTTGTCGTTGATCTTGACGTTGGCGATGCGCGCGCGCAGGTCAGCCAGCTGGGCAATACCCTTCTGCATGTATTCGCCAGTACGGAATACACCGAAGTAGTTCTGCATGCAGCTTTGCAGCTCGCGACGCAGGGTTGCCACGTCTTCGCCGTCGGTACGCTCGTTCAGGGCGGACAGACGCGACAGGGCCGCTTCGATATCGGCGTCGGTGGCGTCATCGTATTCGATGCCGTCAGTCAGCGCTTTCTCCAGATGCAGGCCAGCAGCACGACCGAATACCACCAGGTCGAGCAACGAGTTGCCGCCCAGACGGTTGGCGCCGTGAACCGATACGCAAGCCACCTCGCCTACAGCGAACAGGCCGTGAATGATCTCGTCCACGCCTTCGGCGTTCTGGGTGATCGCCTGGCCATGAATGTTGGTCGGAACACCGCCCATCATATAGTGGCAAGTCGGAACAACCGGAACCGGAGCAACAACCGGGTCAACGTGTGCGAAAGTCTTCGACAGTTCGCAGATACCTGGCAGACGGCTGTGCAGCACTTCCTCGCCCAAGTGGTCGAGTTTGAGCATCACGTGGTCGCCATTTGGACCGCAACCGTTACCGGCGATGATTTCTTTAACCATCGAACGGGCAACCACGTCACGACCAGCAAGGTCTTTCGCGTTCGGAGCATAACGCTCCATGAAACGCTCGCCGTGCTTGTTGATGAGGTATCCACCTTCACCACGGCAACCTTCGGTAACCAGCACACCGGCGCCGGCGATGCCGGTTGGGTGGAACTGCCACATTTCGATGTCTTGTACCGGAACGCCAGCACGCAGGGCCATGCCGACGCCGTCACCGGTGTTGATCAGGGCATTGGTGGTCGAAGCGTAGATACGACCGGCACCACCGGTCGCCAGGACGGTAGCCTTGGCGCGGATGTAGCTGGTTTCACCGGTTTCGATGCAGATAGCGATCACGCCGACGAATTCGCCTTGAGCGTTTTTCACCAGGTCAACCGCGTAGTACTCGTTCAGGAACGTGGTGCCAGCTTTCAGGTTGCCCTGATAAAGCGTGTGCAGCAGCGCGTGACCGGTACGGTCGGAAGCGGCGCAGGTACGGGCAGCCTGCCCGCCTTTACCGTAATCCTTCGACTGACCGCCGAACGGACGCTGGTAGATTCGGCCTTGCTCGGTACGGGAGAACGGCAGACCCATGTGGTCCAGCTCGAACACCGCTGCCGGGCCTTCCTGACACATGTATTCGATAGCGTCCTGGTCTCCGATATAGTCGGAACCCTTGACGGTATCGTACATGTGCCAGCGCCAGTCATCGTTTGGATCAGCAGAGGCAATGGCGCAAGTGATGCCACCCTGGGCCGAAACGGTGTGCGAACGGGTCGGGAACACCTTGGTGATCACGGCAGTCTTGTGACCGCCCTGAGCCAGCTGCAGCGCGGCGCGCATGCCGGCACCGCCACCACCAATAATGATGGCGTCGAATGAAATCGTTGGAATGTTAGCCATGGATCAGATACCCCAGAGAATCTGCACACCCCAGACGAAGTAAGCGAACATCGCAACGCCGCATACTGCCTGGAAAAGGAAACGTACTGCAGTCGCGGACTTGCCCAACGCCATCGGCGTCAGGTAGTCGGTCGCGATGGTCCACATACCGACCCAGGCGTGAGCGCCCAGGGCAACGAGGGCCAGCAGACTGAAGATACGCATCCCGTTGTGGGCGAACAGGCCATGCCACTGGTCGTAGCCAATGCCCGGGTTCGCTGCGAGGTACCCGATCAGGAAAATGAAATAAGCCGCGAGAACGACCGCAGACACACGCTGCGCCATCCAGTCATAGAGGCCCGAACGCGAAAGGTTCGTAACGCTGGTTACCATATCCAAACTCCTGCCAGAACGATCAACACCACGGAAATGGCGATGATAATTTTCGAGCCCAGGCGGCCGCCTTCCAGCGTCTCACCGATGCCCATATCCATGATCAAATGGCGCACACCGGCTACCAGGTGATAAAGCAGAGCGGACAGGAGGCCCCATGCTACGAACTTGGCCAGCGGGCTGGTCAAGGTTGCCTTCACCTCGGCAAAACCTTCCTCGGAACCCAGGGATTTGCCCAATGCATAAAGCATGAAGCCAAGGCCCAGGAAGAGGATGATGCCGGAAACACGGTGAAGAAACGACGTAACGCCGGTGATGGGGAGTTTGATGGTCCTTAGGTCTAGGTTTACAGGTCGTTGGCTTTTCACGGCTTTTTTTCACACTGAAGAGCCCCTAACAATCAGGGCAAAGTTGTTGGGGAGTGCACTGGTCAGGTAACCACCACCCAGGGATGCGACCCCCAATAAAGCAGGCCCAAAAGCCCCTGGCGGTCGGTGGCCGAGTATAGACAGTTAGGCTACTAATGACAACGCGTACACCTTCCCCTAATAGCGCATTGCACAAGTTGGGTAAAAGGCGTAAACGGCGGGCAATTTCGAGGAAAAAGTCCGGCTAAAGCCTTCTGGAGCAAGACTTTAGGCAAATTGACATTCGAATTTATCTCACTATAGTGGTGCGGGCCCTGCGTGGGGGGTCTGTCTGATGATTTCAAGCATAAATAGGAGGCCACATGGCTGACAAAAAAGCGCAGTTGATCATCGAGGGCGCAGCCCCCGTCGAGCTGCCCATTTTAACCGGCACCGTTGGTCCCGATGTTATCGACGTTCGGGGCCTGACGGCCACGGGCCGTTTCACCTTTGACCCAGGTTTCATGTCGACCGCTTCGTGCGAGTCGAAGATCACCTATATCGACGGTGACAACGGCATTCTGTTGCACCGCGGTTACCCGATCGAACAGCTGGCTGAAAAATCGGACTACCTGGAAACCTGTTATCTGCTGCTCAACGGCGAACTGCCGACCGCAGAACAGAAAGCCCAGTTCGTCAGCACCGTGAAGAACCACACCATGGTTCACGAGCAGCTGAAAACCTTCTTCAACGGTTTCCGTCGCGACGCCCACCCGATGGCCGTCATGTGCGGTGTAGTCGGCGCCCTCTCGGCCTTCTACCACGACTCCCTGGACATCAATAACCCGCAGCATCGCGAAATTTCCGCGATCCGCCTGGTTGCCAAGATGCCAACCCTGGCAGCGATGGTTTACAAGTACTCCATGGGGCAACCCATGATGTACCCGCGCAACGACCTGACGTACGCGGAAAACTTCCTGCACATGATGTTCAACACCCCGTGCGAGATCAAACCGATCAGCCCGGTACTCGCCAAGGCCATGGACCGGATCTTCATCCTCCATGCCGACCACGAGCAGAACGCATCGACCTCCACCGTACGCCTGGCTGGCTCATCGGGTGCCAACCCGTTCGCCTGTATCGCCGCCGGCATCGCTGCACTGTGGGGCCCTGCCCACGGCGGCGCGAACGAGGCTGTCCTGACCATGCTGGATGAAATTGGCGATGTGTCGAACATCGACAAGTTCATTGCCAAGGCCAAAGACAAAAATGATCCGTTCAAACTGATGGGCTTCGGTCACCGGGTTTACAAGAACCGCGACCCACGTGCCACAGTGATGAAACAGACCTGCGACGAAGTATTGAAAGAGCTGGGCATCAACAACGATCCGCAACTCGAACTGGCCATGCGCCTGGAAGAGATCGCCCTGACCGACCCTTACTTCATTGAACGCTCGCTGTACCCGAACGTCGACTTCTACTCGGGGATCATCCTCAAGGCGATCGGCATTCCAACCAGCATGTTCACCGTGATCTTCGCTCTGGCGCGGACCGTCGGCTGGATCTCCCACTGGAAAGAAATGCTCTCCAGCCCGTACAAGATTGGCCGTCCTCGCCAGTTGTACACCGGCTACGAGTCGCGTGACATCACCAAGCTGGAAGACCGTAAATAAGACCTGTCTTGCGATAATGTCTTGAGCTGTACCGAAAACGGCCTCTATTTATATAGAGGCCGTTTTGATTTGTGCGCGACGCAAAGCCTTCAAACGGTGAACTTCCTTAACGAGACGCGGGCCTGCGATAGATAGCAGGCCCGCCTAACGCGCGCTTAAAGCGCCAAAAAAGCCTACACCAGGTCGGCGCCGTTACGCTTGGCCTTTCGAATGTCGCGGTACAAGCTGACGCATAAGGTAATCATCACCAGCGCCGCGATGGCCGGCCAGATCAACACGTAAAGGGTCAATGCGAAGTTGGACATGAAGGAACTCCTTTGTCTTCAGTGACGGAATCGGTGTTGTAGTGGAAGGCCACGACCCGCTCGTTGATGCATTCAAAATCAAAATCTTCGTTGGACAACAAACTCACAAATACGCAGACCACCGTACTGACGCCGTAGGCGGTCAGCGAGCTAAGCAGTACCGGGTAATCGCGCAAAAAGCCGAACGCAAACGGGGCCAGAACCAAAAACGCAAGCCCGCCCAAGGTGAACCCTACTTTGCGCCCAAAGAAACCAAAGGCCATCAACCCAATCACTACGCCGCCTCCGATAGAGGCAAATAACTCGAAGAACAGTGCGACCACCCCTTGTAATTCCAGGACCTCAAAGCGCGCAGCCAAAAACATCAAGAAGCCCGCAATAGCTGCACTGGTGAAGCCAGCATTGGTAATCCGCCCCCAATACAGGCTGGCAATGACCGGGAACACGATGGCGCCCCATAACGCGCCCACAAAAATGAGCATGGTCAGGATATCCAGCTTGAGGCTGGCGAACACCACGGCGAGCATGGTCGCAACGACCATGGTCAAGCGTCCGACAAACAGCATGGTTTTGGGGTCAGGCTTGCCATTGGCCAGGTTTTTTCCATAAACATCGGTCATTACCAGCGCGGACAGGGCCGACAAGTCCGAATCGGCGGTCGACGACAGCGAACCAATCACCATGATAAAAAATAGCCCAACTGCAAACGGCGGCAGATAAGTCGAGGCCATTTGAGGGATCAGGTTGTTTAAGTCGCCGTCCACCGGTTGTACACCGGCCAGCAATGCCAGAAAACCCAGCATGCCCAAGCCAATCACAATCGAAGCATAACCAATGGTGGCCGTAATAAACGTCGACTTCATCAAGTCTTCACGCACCGCAAACAGCCGCTGGGCAATCGTTTGATTACCGATAGCGTAGGCCAGGACCGCAACGAAATAGGGAGCGCCCTGTTCCAAAATGGCCGTTTTTGAATAGAAGCTGGCTTGCTCCGCAGTTATGTTTGGCATGCCTTGAGCGAAGAGTTCAGGGCCGCCCAACTGAAAGAAGATAATCGGAATGATCACCACAGCAGCAAAGATCATTGCGATTAGCTGGCCAAAATCGGTCATTACTGAAGAGCGAAAGCCTGACCAGATGGTGTAACCGAGAATTCCGCAACCGGCGATCAATACCCCCTGAATAAAACTCAGCGGAGAGAGCACGGCCACCAACGCGCCGGCAGCCGTAAAATTGACCATCAAACTGATCATGCTCCCCACTATGTTCGAGCCCGCCAGAATCATCTGACTGGAACGCCCGTGGCGGGCGTGCATGATCTCTGCAAGCGTGTGAGCCTTGGGCGCCAATGCTCGAAAGCGCCGGCCAAAGGGGTAGATAAATAAAATCATCAACGCTCCCCAGAAGCCGTAATGCAGCGCACCGGAGAGACCAAACTTATAGCCTGAACTGGCTGACGCATAGAATGAGGCGGCCCAGATCCAGGTGGCGGTCATGCTGGCAGCCGCCATGCCAAAGCCAATTGAGTTATTGGAAACCATGTAACCGTCGACGTTTTCGTTCTTGCGACCCACGCGTAAGGACACCAAAAAGGTCAGGCCATAGAAACAGAACAGAAGCAGCAAAACGGTGGGGGTGGAAAGTTGGAACATTCCTTTCTCCTTTTTTATGCGCCAAAGTCACCGCAGATGGGACGAGAGTCCGAAATCGGCAGGCGCGTAACAACCCGGAGTCCTGACAGACAGGCAGCATCGGACAGAGGCCCGAGAGGTTGTCAATGTGAAGGCTGGCAAGAGACGGTGCGCAAAGAGCGCTCCAGGTCTAAAGGTAAAGCGTGCGCCAGCACGTTGAACCCAGTGCTTGCAGCAAAAGCCGGTAATAACCGGAAGATGAGTCCTGCATCAGAAACCGATAGCCCTGATACGGACAGCCAAAGACTATACAGACTTGGGGCGAAATGTGTTTGTTTGGAACCACCCCTGGCGCGTAAAGCGCGCTACGGGGTATTCGGCAATCAAAAAATGCCCCAGTCTATCGACCAGGGCATTTGTGTGTTAGCGCAGCTTAATCATGACTTGTTGAACACTCAGTGCGAAACAGCGCCACTCGCCCCCAACCCAGTTTGCGATCGAACAAATTGCGGGAAGAACAACGCTCGCTCATTGACCCCTGCCGCGGACTTGTCCGTGATAGAGAAGAACCAGATCCCGACAAAAGCGATCGCCATGGAGAACAGCGCCGGATACTCATACGGGAAGATCGCCTTCTCGTGATGCAGTATCTGCACCCAGATGGTCGGCCCAAGCACCATCAAGCCCACTGCACTGATCAGGCCCAGCCAGCCGCCGATCATCGCACCCCGCGTAGTCAGCTTCTTCCAGTACATGGAGAGCAGTAGTACCGGGAAGTTACAGCTCGCAGCGATGGAGAATGCCAGGCCCACCATGAACGCGATGTTCTGGCTTTCGAACAGGATACCCAGGCCAATCGCCAGCACCGCCAGGGCGATAGTGGTGATTTTCGACACGCGGATCTCGTCCTTCTCGTTCGCCTTGCCTTTCTTGATCACGCTGGCGTACAGGTCGTGCGATACCGCCGAAGCACCGGCCAGGGTCAGGCCCGCCACAACAGCCAGGATGGTTGCGAAAGCCACCGCCGAGATGAAGCCCAGGAAGATACTGCCGCCCACTGCGTTGGCCAAGTGCACCGCCGCCATGTTGTTACCGCCCAGCAGCGCGCCAGCAGCATCCTTGAAGGCCGGGTTGGTGCTGACCAGCAGGATCGCGCCGAAGCCGATGATAAAGGTCAGGATGTAGAAGTAGCCAATGAAGCCGGTTGCGTACAACACGCTCTTGCGAGCTTCTTTCGCGTCACTCACGGTGAAGAAGCGCATCAGGATGTGCGGCAGGCCAGCAGTACCGAACATCAGCGCAAGTCCCAGGGAGAATGCGGAGACCGGATCCTTCACCAGACCGCCGGGGCTCATGATTGCTTCACCTTTAGGGTGGACCTTGATCGCCTCGGAGAACAGCGCGTTGAAGTCGAAGTTGACGTGCTTCATCACCATCAGTGCCATGAACGTGGCACCGGACAGCAACAGTACCGCCTTGATGATCTGCACCCAAGTGGTCGCCAGCATGCCGCCGAACAGCACGTACATGCACATCAGGATACCCACCAGGATCACCGCAACGTGGTAGTCCAGACCGAACAGCAGCTGGATCAGCTTGCCGGCACCGACCATTTGCGCGATCAGGTAGAACGCCACCACCACCAGCGAACCGCAGGCGGACAGGGAGCGAATCTGGGTCTGCCCGAGGCGATAGGACGCCACGTCGGCAAAGGTGTACTTGCCCAGGTTACGCAGGCGCTCGGCGATCAGGAACAGAATGATCGGCCAGCCCACCAGGAAGCCGATCGAATAGATCAGGCCGTCGTAGCCGGAGGTGAACACCAGGGCGGAAATACCCAGGAAGGACGCCGCGGACATGTAGTCACCGGCAATCGCCAGACCGTTCTGGAAACCGGTAATCTTGCCGCCGGCCGCATAGTAGTCAGCCGCCGAGTTGTTTTTCTTCGAGGCCCAGTAGGTGATGCACAGGGTCGCACCAACGAAGACCACGAACATCAGAATCGCGGCAACGTTGAGCGGTTGCTTCTGAACTTCACCCGTAAGGGCTTCTGCGGCCCAAACGCCAGGAGCGAAGGCTGCGATGCTCAATAGAGCCAGTAGACGCCGGATCATTGCTGAGCCTCCTTGAGAATCGCATTGTTCAGGTCGTCGAACTCGCCATTGGCGCGTCGAACATAGATGGCGGTCAGGATGAAGGCAGAGAGGATCAGCCCAACACCGATCGGAATACCCCAAGTGATGGATGACTCAGGACTGATTTTCGCGCCCAATATATGCGGCCCGTAGGCGATCAGAAGAATGAATCCGGAGTAAAGCCCAAGCATGATCGCTGAAAGAATCCAGGCGAACTTTTCTCTCTTGCTAACCAGCTCCTTGAAGCGCGGGCTGTTTTGAATCGAGAGGTAAATGCTGTCGTTCATTGTTTTTATCCTCGCAGCACAGATTATTGTTTGAACGTTATCCACTCTATGCGGCTGCGGGCCAGGTTCCAGACGACCTTAGTATTAGAACGACATGACACATGCGCCAATGTCGAGCACACAAAAAACTGTGGGAGCTGGCCTGCCTGCGAAAGCGTCGGGTCAGTCAACTAATCAGCCAACTGACGGATCGCTTTCGCGGGCAAGCCCGCTCCCACAGGGTTCACAGTGCGTATTTGTTATTTAGTCCAGTCAGCAACGCGCTCCGGGTGCTTGGCAACCCAATCCTTTGCCGCCGCTTCCGGCTTGGCGCCATCCTGGATGGCCAGCATCACTTCACCGATTTCGTCTTTCGACGCCCACTGGAAATTCTTCAGGAACTTGACCACTTCCGGAGCCTTGGTCGCCAGCTCTTTGCTGCCGATGCTGTTCACGGTTTCAGCCGCACCGTAAACGCCTTTCGGGTCGTCGAGGAAGCGCAGTTTCCACTTGGCGAACATCCAGTGCGGCACCCAGCCGGTGACGGCGATGGATTCTTTCTTTTTCTCGGCACGGGTCAGCTCGGCAATCATGCCGGCGCCGGAACTGGCCTTAAGGGTGTAATTGCTCAGGTCGTAATCCTTGATTGCCTGGTCGGTCTTGAGCATCACGCCTGAACCGGCATCGATGCCAACGATACGACCCTTGAAGCTGTCGTCGGTTTTCAGGTCTTCAATCGACTTGGCCTTGACGTACTCCGGCACGATCAAGCCAATCTTGGCGTCCTTGAAGTTCGGACCGTAGTCGACAACCTCGTCCTTGTTCTTGGTCCAGTAGTCGCCGTGGGTCACCGGCAGCCAGGCGGAGAGCATGGCATCGAGCTTGCCGGTGGCAACGCCCTGCCACATGATCCCGGTCGCAACCGCTTGCAACTTCACGTCATAACCGAGTTTCTGCTTAATTACTTCGGCTGCCACATGAGTGGTCGCGACGCTGTCGGACCAACCGTCGACATAACCGATGCTCAGGGTCTTGCTCTCGGCATTGGCCATCGTGGAGCCAATTGCCAGTACCAGAGCGGCACCCGCGCCTAAAAGTCGTCGCATCTTCATCGTTACTTCCCCGAAAAGTGCTGCGCTCGACGGATGCCGAGTCGCGTCAACGTATTGTTTTGGTGCTCCGCGCCCCCATCACGCTTCACCGCAAGCTCGCTCGATCATCAGCTCGATTTTTCCATGAGAGCACTGACGCCTCGATAATCAACCTGACGCCGTGGGCGACCTGCTCTGCCAGCGACCTCAAGCCATCGAGAAACGACATCAGAACGCCATTAATGTTGGTCACTCACCTTCAACCGGCCAATCCGCCCGAACATTGCATGTCAAAACCACGCGAGCCACCAAGCTCGCGGCAAATGCAGGTAACATGCCCAGCTTTGCTCCCAGACGGCCCGACCATGTCCGCGACCTCGCGCTTTCCTTTTTTTGCTTATGTGTTCGCCTGCCTGCTGGGGCTTTTTGCGCTGGGTGGTTTCTGGTACGGCTTGGGCAAACCGGTGATTCTGCCGGACGTCGCCAGCGCCACGCACAAGCTGCAGTGCGCTTCCTACACTCCGTTCGACAAGGACCAGTCGCCGTTCGACGTGCCCTTCAAATTGCGCCCCGAACGCATGGACGCCGACCTTGCATTGCTCGCCACGCGCTTTGAATGCATCCGCACCTACTCGATGACCGGCCTCGAAGCCCTGCCCGACCTGGCGCGCAAGCACGGCCTGAAGTTGATGATTGGCGCCTGGGTCAACAGCAACCCGGTGGACACAGCCAAGGAAGTCGACCTGCTGATCGCCTCGGCCAATGCCAATGCCGACGTGGTGACTTCGGTGATCGTCGGCAACGAAGTGCTGTTGCGCAAGGAAATCACCGGCCCTCAACTGGCCGTGCTGATCAACAAGGTCAAGAGCCAGGTCAAGCAACCCGTGACCTACGCTGACGTCTGGGAATTCTGGCTCAAGCACCCGGAAATCGCCCCGGCGGTGGATTTCCTGACCATCCATTTGCTGCCGTACTGGGAAGATGATCCCTCGAACATCGATGCCGCACTGCAGCATGTGGCCGAAGTGCGCCAGGTGTTCGGCAACAAGTTTGCCCCCAAGGACGTGATGATTGGCGAAACTGGCTGGCCGAGCGAAGGCCGCCAGCGCGAGACCGCCCTGCCCAGCCGGGTCAATGAAGCCAAGTTCATCCGCGGTTTTGTCGCCATGGCCGAACAGCAGGGCTGGCACTACAACCTGATCGAAGCTTTCGACCAGCCTTGGAAGCGCGCCAGTGAAGGCGCAGTGGGCGGCTACTGGGGGCTGTTCGATGCAGACCGTGAGGACAAGGGCGTGCTGGCAGGCCCCGTATCGAACGTGCCGTACTGGACGCAATGGCTGGTGGTCGGCAGCTTGATTTTCCTCGGCACGCTGTTCCTTGGCGGTCGCGTGCGCAGCACTCGCTCGGCGCTGGTACTGCCACTGTTGGGCGCACTGGCCGCTTGTTCGATTGGCGCCTGGGGCGACCTGGCGCACGTCACCACCCGTTTTGCCAGCGAATGGCTATGGGTCGCGCTACTGACGGCGTTAAATCTGTTGGTGCTGGCCCATGCCGCACTGACCCTGAGCGCTCGCACCGGCTGGCGTGAACGGGCATTCAAGGTGCTGGAGCGTCGGGCCGGATGGCTGGTTGCCGGGGCAGGCTTCGCTGCTGCAGTAATGATGCTGGAACTGGTATTCGATGCGCGTTATCGCAGCTTCCCAAGCATGACGTTTATCCTGCCGGCGCTCATCTACCTGTGCCGCCCGGTGAGCGTGCCGCGCCGGGAAATCGCTTTGCTGACTTTCATTATCGGCGCAGGCATTGCGCCGCAGTTGTTTGTGGAAGGGTTGCAAAACCAGCAGGCCTGGGGCTGGGCGCTGGTGAGCGGGTTGATGGTGGTGGCGTTGTGGCGGTGTTTGAGGGTTCGTAAAAGCTGATCACAGACAAATTTTTACCTGTAAGAGTGATCGATTCTCCATAAACACCTGACTCGATCACTTCCCCCTGATCATGTGTATTAGCTTGTCTGTAGCCATCAATTCCCCGGGGTACTTTAAAACATGCTCCATAGCCACAGTCATCAATTTCTGGTCAGCTTGCTGGAAATCGGACTGGTACTTCTCTAAATCTTTGTACTTAATATCGTCAGGAAATTGATTACGCTCAGCAAATCTTTGTTGTTTTGCTGCTCTCACCTCTTGTCCACCGAGCTTTTTCGCCGCCTGCCTGTACTCTGCACCCGCTTGATACAGGTTCAATTCGTCGACTCTTACCATTGCCTCTGTAACTTTCATTCGGTGAGATTTTGGGGTTAGGTTCAACAAACTCTCTCGGCCAGACTCACCCAGAGTTGGCGCTTTGGAAAACTTGGTCACCACGGCTTTCTTCACTGCACTGAGTTGTTTGCGGACGGTCTGCCCGATAGTGACTAATTGATCGATCCCACGAGCGAACATTCCGAACTCTCCCCTCGGGTCCACCATATTTACGGGATCCCCCAGACAATACGCATACCCATTCACCCCACCCCTACCAAACGGACTCAAGCGGTCGGAACTGTTAAATCGCATCAACACCGGATTGAACGCGCGGTAACCCTGACCCAGCAAGTAATGCCCGGTCAACGGGTCCCTGCGCTCGCCATTGAAACCCAGCAGGCTCAGCAAGCCACTTTCGGGAGAGCGATGACCGTAGGGCGAATAAACGGGGTTTTGATGATTGCCAACGGCAATGGAGTGCAAAACCGAACGCTGCAGATCTGTTGCCAACAAAGCGCAGTCCACACTCCCCGACTGATGCTGCTGTGCCAATAGTTGTTCTTCGTGTTCAAACACCGAGTACCGCGCCGGCCCCTGAATTTCAGTGGCCAGCCGATTTTTTCGGTAATAGCGCTGCAGGGATTCCTGGTTCAGCGGGGCACAACCCACCACCCGATCCAATGGGTCGTAGCTGTAGAGGCAAAGCAATGTTTCTCTCTGACCTGTCATCACACCACTCCGCATCAAATCCCCAAGGCAATGCGGTTAGCTTCGGAGTTATCGGGATGACTGTCTACTATCAGAACGGCTAGTCAGCGGGTCGCCCGCACCAGCCGCAAAGCTGCAATCACCACCGCAAACACCGCCAAAGTGGTGTTGTACAACGCCAGCGCCGGAAACCCCAGCGCCAGTGCCAATACCGCCAACCACCACCCAGCGCGGCCAGGCACGACAAATCCCAGCACCGCCACGACGATCGCCGACCAACCCAGCACCTTGTAGTGAATCAGCAAACCCAGGCTCGAACGCGCCTGGCATTCCCAACGACTTGCCTCATCCACGCAGATGCCCACCCATTGCGCGTCTTCCATGAAGCCATAACGCGCGCCGTAACTGACGGCCAGCCACAATGGCAGCAGAACAAGCAGCAGGATCACAGGAAGACGGCGGGACATGGGGCACTCCAATAGGCGCAAACGGCCGCCAGCTTAATCCCCCAGACGATTTAAGCAAACGCACGTGACAGATAAGTAGTCATGAAATGGCGGCAAAGTGTATCGTCCAGCTACTATTACTCAAAATTACGCCTGTTTCGCGCCAATGCGTGGCACTTTGGCGGCAAAGCTGTGGTCATAGCCTGCGAACTTCATCCGGCACCTTCCTCTAAGGGATCTAGTCATGCTCCGTTCCTTGCGCTTCGCCGCCCTGTTTGGCGGCCTTATTTTGAGTGCGTCCGCACTGGCGGTCGACATCGACGCCGCCAGTTATGGCTACCCCTTGACCAACCCGTTCGAGGCCACCATTGCCACGACGCCACCGGACTTGCGCCCGGAGTTGCCACTGGACGACGACATCAATCAGGAAGACCGCAGCGTCACCCTGCGGCCGGAGCGTGCATTCGAACTGCCGGACAACTTCTGGGCGGTGAAAAAACTCACCTATCGCATCGCGACCCAGGACAAGCCGGCCCCGATGATCTTCCTGATCGCCGGTACCGGTGCGCGGTATGACAGCAGCCTCAACGAATACCTGAAAAAGCTCTACTACAAAGCCGGCTACCACGTGGTACAGCTGTCCTCGCCGACCAGCTTCGACTTCATCAGTGCCGCCTCGCGCTTTGCCACCCCGGGTATCACCAAGGAAGATGCCGAAGACATGTACCGGGTCATGCAGGCGGTGCGGGCGCAGAACCCGAAAGTGCCGGTGACCGAGTACTACCTGACCGGTTACAGCCTGGGCGCCCTGGATGCAGCGTTTGTCGCACACTTGGACGAGACCCGCCGCAGTTTCAATTTCAAGAAAGTGCTACTGCTCAACCCGCCGGTCAACCTCTACACCTCCATCACCAACCTGGACAAACTCGTCCAGACCGAGGTTAAAGGCATCAACAACTCCACCACCTTTTATGAGCTGGTGCTGAACAAGCTGACCCGCTACTTCCAGCAGAAAGGCTACATGGACCTCAACGATGCGCTGCTTTACGACTTCCAACAGTCCAAGCAGCACTTGAGCAACGAACAGATGGCCATGCTGATCGGCACCTCGTTCCGTTTCTCGGCGGCCGACATCGCCTTTACCTCGGACCTGATCAACCGCCGCGGCCTGATCACTCCGCCCAAGTACCCGATCACCGAAGGCACCAGCCTCACGCCGTTCCTCAAGCGTGCGCTGCAGTGCGACTTCGACTGCTACATCACCGAACAGGTCATCCCGATGTGGCGTGCCCGCACCGACGGCGGCAGCCTGCTGCAACTGATCGACCAAGTCAGCTTGTACGCGCTCGAAGATTATCTGCGCGACAGCCCGAAAATTTCTGTCATGCATAACGCCGACGACGTAATCCTGGGTCCCGGCGACCTGGGCTTCCTGCGCAAGACATTTGGTGACCGCCTGACCGTTTATCCACTGGGCGGCCATTGCGGCAACCTCAATTACCGCGTCAACAGCGACGCCATGCTGGAGTTCTTCCGTGGCTAAATCTCTCCTGCTTATCGCAGCGTTACTCTGTGCAGGCGTCGCCCATGCCGACAACAGCAAAGCCAATGCGCCCATCGTCGTCGATAGCGATGGCTTCAAGGAGCCGCTGAGCAAACTCAAGTTCAACCCGGGCCTGGATCAGCGCGAGTTCGAGCGCTCGACGCTCAACGCGCTGAACGTCTATGACCCGCTGGAAGAGTGGAACCGCCGGGTCTATCACTTCAACTACCGCTTCGACCAATGGGTGTTCCTGCCGGTGGTCGATGGCTATCGCTACATCACTCCGAGCTTCCTGCGCACTGGCGTCAGCAACTTCTTCAACAACCTCGGCGATGTACCGAACCTGATGAACAGCCTGCTGCAGTTCAAGGGCAAGCGCTCGATGGAGACCACCGCACGCCTGCTGCTGAACACCACGATCGGTATCGCCGGCCTGTGGGACCCGGCCACCGCCATGGGCCTGCCGCGCCAGAGTGAAGACTTCGGTCAGACCCTGGGTTTCTATGGCGTACCGGGCGGTGCCTACTTCGTGCTGCCAATCCTCGGCCCGTCCAACATCCGCGACACCGGCGGCCTGGCCGTGGACTTTACCGCCGAGTCGGCGATCAACTTCCTCAACGTTTCGCAAGTCAGCTCTGACCATCCGGAAGTCTTGATGCTGCGCGCCGTTGATCGGCGCTACCAGACCAGCTTCCGTTACGGCCAGCTGAACTCGCCCTTCGAGTACGAGAAAGTGCGCTACGTGTACACCGAGTCGCGCAAGCTGCAGATCGCCGAGTAATTCCGGCAACATCAAAACCAGTTGTGGGAGCGGGCTTGCCCGCGATGGGGCCACAACATTCAACCTCTACGTTGAATGTCGCGCCGCCATCGCGGGCAAACCCGCTCCCACAGGGTCAGGTGTTAACTTTGAAATGCGTACTGCTTCAGCTCTTCAGCGCTTTCCAGATTTTGCCCACCACCATAACCCCCGCCAGCACCACTGCGCCCGCGACAATACCGGCCACGGCATTGAGCAACATCGGCACGATAAACCCGACCCCACCGGCGCTCGAGCTGACCTGTTCGATCCAGTGATGAATCACCGGCACACCATGGGTCAGGATCCCGCCACCCACCAGGAACATCGCCGCCGTACCAATCACCGAAAGGCTTTTCATCATGTAGGGCGCGGCACGCAGGATCCCGTTGCCGATGCTCTTGGCCATCTGGCCGGGCTTCTGAGTCAGCCACAGGCCGAGATCATCGAGCTTGACGATGCCCGCTACCAGACCGTAAACGCCCACGGTCATCACGATGGCGATCCCCGACAGTACGATGACCTGCTGGGTCAACGAAGCACCTGCCACAGTACCCAGGGTGATGGCGATAATTTCCGCCGACAGGATGAAGTCGGTACGGATGGCGCCCTTGATCCTGTCCTTCTCGAAAGCCACCAGATCGGTTGCCGGGTCGGCTACTGCTTTGACCAAATGGGCATGTTCGGCCTGGTCTTCAGCCTTGTTGTGGAAGAATTTATGCGCAAGTTTCTCGAATCCTTCAAAGCACAGGTAAGCACCACCGACCATCAACAATGGCGTGACCAGCCAGGGAATGAATGCACTGATGGCCAGCGCCGACGGCACCAGGATTAGCTTGTTCAGGAACGAGCCCTTGGCCACGGCCCACACCACTGGTATTTCCCGCTCGGCACGGACTCCAGAGACTTGCTGGGCATTGAGTGCCAGGTCGTCGCCGAGCACTCCCGCAGTCTTTTTGGCGGCCATTTTGGTCATCAACGCCACATCATCGAGTACCGCGGCGATGTCGTCGATCAGCAATAGCAAACTGCTTCCTGCCATGGATGAAATTTCCAGCAAAAAATGAATGCAGCTAGCATAGCCTGCCAGAGGCGCTGCGGGGCATTCTTGAGCGGTGCGCAAAGCCGGTGCTACCATGCGCCACCGCCAGTACAGGCAAGGAACCACCTGGTTTATGAGCACTATCCGCGAGCGCAACAAAGAACTGATCCTGCGTGCCGCCAGTGAAGAATTTGCCGACAAGGGCTTCGCTGCGACCAAAACCAGTGACATCGCAGCCAAGGCGGGATTGCCCAAGCCCAACGTCTACTACTACTTCAAATCCAAGGAAAACCTCTACCGCGAGGTCCTGGAAAGCATCATCGAGCCGATCCTGCAGGCCTCGACGCCCTTCAATGCCGACGGTGTGCCCAGTGAAGTGCTGAGCGGCTATATCCGCTCGAAAATCCGCATCTCCCGCGACCTGCCATTCGCCTCCAAGGTCTTCGCCAGCGAAATCATGCACGGCGCCCCGCACCTGAGCGCCGACCTGGTCGAACAACTCAACAGCCAGGCCAGGCACAACATCGACTGCATCCAGACCTGGATCGACCGCGGCCAGATCGCCCCCATCGACCCCAACCACCTGATGTTCAGCATCTGGGCCGCGACCCAGACCTACGCCGACTTCGACTGGCAAATCACCGCCATTACCGGCAAGACCAAGCTGGATGAAGAGGATTATGAAGCGGCGGCACAGACGATTATCCGGCTGGTGTTGAAGGGGTGCGAGCCGGACTGATGTCATCGCCAGCAGGCTGGCTCCCACAGTTGAACTCTGACAATCAGATAACACCCTGTGGGAGCCCGGACTCATGTCATCGCCAGCAGGCTGGCTCACACAGTTGACTCTGACAATCAGATAACACCCTGTGGGAGCCCGGACTCATGTCATCGCCAGCAGGCTGGCTCACACAGTTGACTCTGACAATCAGATAACACCCTGTGGGAGCCAGCCTGCTGGCGATGGGGACGACTCCGATTCGGGTCAAACCCAGATAGCATCCCACAACGGATAGTCGCCAAGCTTCTCTACCAGTCCAGCCCGCAGCGGGTTGGCTACAACATATCGAGCCATTTTCACTAAATCCTCTTCCCGCCGCAGCGCCCGGTCGTGAAACCCTCTCTGCCAGAGACTGGTGGTTCGACCGGTAGACTGCTTCACTGCCTTGGTGCTCAAGGATTTAGTCCTTTGCACCAGTCCACCCAACGACCCCTGCCGCAACTCAATCAACCAATGAAAGTGATCGGGCATGACAACCCATGCCAGTGAGTGGGCGAAGCCTTGATCCTGAGCGCAGCGAAATTGATTGACCACCCCTCTACCCAAGGAGAAGTCCTTGAATATGGGCTCTCGGTCGCGAGTATTGATAGTCAGCAGGTAAATGCGGCTGGATTCAGCATAGCGGCCGATTCGCAGGCGCTTTGAAGCGGGTAAATCAGGCATTCCTTTGCCCTTTGCATGATTGATTCAGGAACTAGGCTAGTCCTGATATTCCCCAAGGGCGGGGCAGACAGTTAGCTGGATGTGTCTGAATGTCCGTCATCGCCAGCAGGCTGGCTCCCACAGTTGATCTCTGACACTCCAGATAAACCCCTGTGGGAGCCAGCCTGCTGGCGATAGCGGTATCAATCACCCATAGATCAAGCCACTACTCCCGCATCCGCCCGCAACCCCGACGCCTCGATCGCACTGATTGCACACTGCTCATCAACATCCGAAAGATCGCCGCTGATCCCCACCGCTCCCAGTACATTCCCGTCCTGATCCCGAATCAACACACCACCCGGTGCCGGCACTACGCTGCCCTGCCCCAGGCTGTTCAAGGCCGCGATGAATGCCGGGCGTTGTTGTGCGTCCAGCGCCAGCAGGCGCGAACCCTTGCCCAAGGCGATGGCGCCCCAGGCCTTGCCGATGGCCACCTGCGGGCGCAGCAGGCTGGCGCCGTCTTCGCGTTGCAAAGTGATCAAGTGCCCGCCGGCATCCAGTACTGCAATGGTCAGTGGAGCCGCAGAGATTGCACGCCCTGCCGAAATGGCCTGACTGACCAGGTTAACTGCAACTTTCAAGGTTAAAGCGCTCATGGTGCCGTCCTCATTTTGTTATAGGGAAAGCCAGTGGCCTGCGCGCAAGTGCCGCAGGCCGATGCAACAAATAGAACACAATGAGTTATTTTTTTGTATACAATAATTATCGAAAAGCGCCACATGCGACGAAAAGCCACAGTAAGCAGGGCTTCCGACGAATGAAACAGTCGCTTGAGAAAATGGATTGACCTGCGCCGTCCGCCGTGAATACACTCTGCGCAAAGCCACTTGTATACAATTACAAAACGTAAGAGGCACAAAACCATGAGCAAAATGAGAGCAATCGAAGCCGCCGTTCTGGTGATGCGCCGTGAAGGGGTTGATACCGCTTTTGGCATCCCGGGCGCCGCGATCAACCCGCTGTACTCCGCCTTGCAGAAGGTCGGTGGCATCGATCACGTCCTCGCTCGCCACGTTGAAGGCGCCTCGCACATGGCTGAGGGCTACACCCGCACCAAGGCTGGCAACATCGGCGTGTGCATCGGCACTTCGGGACCGGCCGGGACTGACATGGTCACCGGGCTGTACAGCGCCTCGGCCGATTCGATTCCCATCCTGTGCATCACCGGCCAGGCCCCCCGCGCCCGTATGCACAAGGAAGACTTCCAGGCGGTTGACATCACAGCCATCGTCAAACCGGTGACCAAGTGGGCGACCACTGTCATGGAGCCAGGCCAGGTGCCATACGCCTTCCAGAAAGCCTTTTACGAGATGCGCTCAGGCCGTCCAGGCCCGGTGTTGATCGACCTGCCGTTCGACGTGCAGATGGCTGAAATCGAATTCGACATTGACGCCTACGAACCTTTGCCACTGGCCAAGCCGACCGCTAACCGCGTGCAGATCGAGAAGGCCTTGGCCATGCTCGACCAGGCTGAGCGTCCATTGCTGGTCGCCGGTGGTGGCATCATCAACGCCGATGCCGCCGAGCTGCTGGTGGAGTTCGCCGAGCTGACCGGAATTCCCGTTATCCCGACCCTGATGGGCTGGGGCACGATTCCGGACGATCACCCATTGATGGTGGGCATGGTCGGTCTGCAGACCTCGCACCGCTACGGCAACGCCACGATGCTCAAGTCCGACCTGGTGCTGGGCGTGGGTAACCGTTGGGCCAACCGTCACACCGGTTCGATCGACGTCTACACCGAAGGCCGCAAATTCATTCACGTCGACATCGAGCCGACCCAGATCGGCCGCGTGTTTACCCCGGACTTGGGCATCGTCTCCGATGCGGCCGCCGCGTTGACCGTGTTCATCGAAGTCGCTCGCGAATGGCAAGCCGCCGGCAAGCTGAAAAACCGCAGCGCCTGGCTGCAAGATTGCCAGCAGCGCAAGGCGAGCCTGCACCGCAAGACCCACTTCGACAATGTGCCGGTCAAGCCGCAGCGCGTGTATGAAGAAATGAACCAGGTGTTCGGCAAGGACACCTGCTACGTCAGCACTATCGGTCTGTCGCAGATTGCCGGCGCGCAGTTCCTGCACGTCTACAAGCCGCGTCACTGGATCAACTGTGGCCAGGCCGGACCATTGGGCTGGACCATTCCGGCGGCACTGGGCGTGGTCAAGGCCGATCCAACCCGCAAGGTCGTGGCGCTGTCGGGAGACTATGACTTCCAGTTCATGATCGAAGAACTGGCCGTGGGCGCGCAGTTCAAGCTGCCGTACATCCACGTTGTGGTCAACAACTCGTACCTGGGACTGATCCGTCAGGCCCAGCGCGGTTTCGATATGGACTACTGCGTGCAACTGTCCTTCGATAACCTGAACGCTCCGGAACTCAACGGTTACGGTGTCGATCACGTCGCAGTCGCCGAGGGCCTGGGTTGCAAGGCACTGCGCGTGTTCGAACCGGCTCAGATCCAGCCTGCCCTGCGCAAGGCCCAGGAACTGATCGAAGAGTTCAAGGTGCCGGTGATCGTGGAGATTATCCTGGAGCGTGTGACCAACATTTCCATGGGTACCGAGATCAACGCCGTCAACGAATTCGAAGACCTGGCGCTGGTCGGCAACGACGCACCGACGGCGATTTCGTTGCTTGATTAAGATGAACTGACGACTGTTCCCGCGGTGGGAGCGGGCTTGTGTGGCAAGGGAGCTTGCTCCCTCGCACACAAGCCCGCTCCCACAGGAACCCGGGGACACTCACCACCTACTTATACGGGAGACCACCATGCCGCGTTTCGCAGCCAACCTGTCCATGCTGTTCACCGAACAGGATTTTCTTGCCCGTTTCGAAGCGGCCGCCAAGGCCGGTTTCAGTGGTGTCGAATACCTGTTTCCTTACGATTTCAGCTCGGCCGAGATCAAGGCCACCCTCGACGCCAACGGCCTGACACAGGTGCTGTTCAACCTGCCGGCCGGTGACTGGGCCAAAGGCGAGCGCGGCATCGCGTGCCTGCCGGATCGGGTTGAAGAGTTCCGCGCTGGTGTCGACCTCGCGATTGCGTACGCGCAAGTGCTGGGCAATACCCAAGTCAACTGCCTGGCGGGCATTCGTCCACAAGGCGTGGATGACGCCACCGTGGAAAAAACCTTCGTCGCCAACCTCAAGTACGCAGCCGACAAGCTGCAGGCGGCGGGGATCAAGCTGGTCATGGAAGCGATCAACACCCGCGACATTCCGGGTTTCTACCTGAACAACACGGCGCAGGCCCTGTCGATTCGCGAACAGGTGGGCAGCGCCAACCTGTTCCTGCAATACGACATCTACCACATGCAAATCATGGAAGGCGACCTGGCCCGCACCCTGCAATCGCACCTGGGCGAGATCAACCATGTGCAGTTGGCCGACAACCCGGGGCGTAACGAACCAGGTACCGGTGAGATCAACTACCGCTTCCTGTTCGAACACCTGGACCGCATCGGTTACCAGGGGTGGGTGGGCTGCGAGTACAAGCCGTTGACCACCACTGAAGCCGGCCTGGGCTGGCTCAAGACCCACAACGCAATCTGACGCAATCTACTGTAGGAGCGAGCTTGCTCGCGATGGACGTCAACGAAGACGCGGGAAGCCTGGATGCCCGCAGTGTTCCGAAGTTGTTCGCGAGCAAGCTCGCTCCTACAAGGGCAATCCAATTTGTCGTAGCAGCAATAAAAACAAGAGGATTTTCTCATGGCTAAAATCGGATTTATCGGCACCGGCATCATGGGCCACCCAATGGCAGCGAACCTGCAGAAAGCCGGTCACAGCCTGTTCCTGTCGGCGCACCACGATGCGGCGCCTGCCGACCTGATTGCTGCAGGCGCGATCGCCCTGGCGAACCCGAAAGAGGTCGCCCAGGAAGCAGAAGTCATCATCATCATGGTGCCGGATACTCCACAAGTCGACGACGTGCTGTTCCGCGCCGACGGTATCGCCGCCGGTGTCGGCAAAGGCAAGATCGTCATCGACATGAGTTCCATCTCGCCAACCGCGACCAAGGCCTTTGCTGCAAAAATCAATGAAAAAGGCGCCCAGTATCTCGACGCACCAGTATCCGGCGGTGAAGTCGGCGCAAAGGCCGCGACCCTGAGCATCATGGTCGGCGGCGATACCGATGCCTTCGAACGCGTACTGCCGCTATTCCAGGCTATGGGCAAGAACATCACCCTGGTAGGCGGCAATGGCGACGGGCAAACCGCAAAAGTGGCCAACCAGATCATCGTGGCGCTGAACATCCAGGCCGTGGCAGAAGCGCTGCTGTTTGCCTCGAAAAACGGTGCAGACCCGGCCAAGGTGCGTGAAGCGCTGATGGGCGGTTTTGCTTCCTCGAAGATCCTCGAAGTGCACGGCGAGCGCATGATCAAAGGCACCTTCGATCCGGGCTTCCGTATCAGCCTGCACCAGAAGGACCTGAACCTGGCCCTGGCCGGTGCCCGCGAGTTGGGCATCAATCTGCCGAACACCGCCAACACCCAGCAAGTGTTCAGTACCTGCGCGGCGATCGGTGGCAGCAACTGGGACCACTCGGCACTGATCAAGGGCCTGGAGCATATGGCCAATTTCTCGATTCGCGATAAGTAAACCCTGCACAAACCCTGTGGGAGTTAGCCTGCTAGCGATGAAACCAACGCGGTGTGTCTGTTAGACCTCAGCGCCTGAACCGCCAGCAGGCTGGTTCCCACAAGGAGCAGAGTTGCTCCACCTCCAATAACAAGAATTCCGGGAGCCCGCCATGTCGGTCGATCCGCAACAATTTCTTCGCGACTTGTTCGCCACCGCCATCGACGCGGCCCATCCGCAACAAGTTCTCGAAGCTTACCTGCCACTTGATCGCACGGGTCGGGTGATCGTAATCGGCGCTGGCAAAGCCGCTGCTGCCATGGCTCAAGTGGTCGAACGCTGCTGGCAAGGCGAAGTCTGCGGCCTGGTGGTCACCCGTTACGGCCATGGCGCCCCCTGCGCAAAAATCGAAGTGGTCGAAGCCGCGCACCCGGTGCCCGACGCGGCCGGCCTGGCTGTGGCCAAGCGCGTGCTGGAACTGGTCAGCAACCTGACCGAAGACGACCGCGTGATTTTTCTGCTCTCGGGTGGAGGCTCGGCGCTGCTCGCCCTGCCAGCCGCCGGCATTACCCTGGCTGACAAGCAGTCAATCAACAAAGCCCTGCTCAAATCCGGCGCCACCATCGGCGAGATGAACTGTGTGCGCAAGCACCTCTCGGCGATCAAGGGAGGCCGTCTCGGCAAGGCCTGCTGGCCTGCCACCGTTTATACCTACGCTATTTCCGATGTGCCAGGCGACCTCGCCACGGTCATCGCTTCCGGCCCGACCGTGGCCGATCCAAGCACCAGCGCCGAAGCCCTGGCCACTCTCAAGCGGTATGCCATCGAAGTCCCGGCGTCCGTACGCGAGTGGCTGCAAAGCCCGGAATCGGAAACCGTTAAACCTGGCGACCCGAGCCTGGCTCGCAGCCATTTCCAGCTGATTGCCCGGCCACAACAGTCGCTGGAAGCGGCCGCTGTGAAAGCCCGACAAGCCGGGTTCAGCCCGTTGATCCTCGGTGATCTGGAAGGCGAATCCCGGGAAGTGGCCAAGGTTCACGCCGGCATTGCGCGGCAAGTGGTACTTCATGGTCAGCCCTTGCCGGCCCCGTGCGTGATCCTTTCCGGTGGCGAAACCACCGTGACCGTGCGTGGCAATGGCCGAGGTGGCCGCAACGCCGAATTCCTCCTCAGCCTGACCGACAGCCTCCAAGGTCTGCCCGGTGTCTACGCCCTGGCCGGCGACACGGATGGCATCGATGGTTCCGAGGACAATGCCGGCGCGATCATGACACCGGACAGCTACGCCCGCGCAGCAGCCCTGGGCCTGAGCGCCAGCGATGAACTCGACAACAACAATGGCTACGGTTATTTCGAGGCGCTGGACGCCTTGATCGTCACCGAGCCGACCCGCACCAACGTCAACGATTTCCGCGCCATCCTGATTCTCGAGAGCCCTAAAAATGACGCCTGACAAGAAGGTTAAAATCCTGGCCACCCTCGGCCCCGCCACCGACGGCATTGACGACATTCGTGAGCTGGTCGAGGCCGGGGTCAATATTTTTCGCCTGAACTTCAGCCATGGCGATCACGCCGATCACGCGCAGCGCTATCAGTGGATTCGTGAAGTCGAGCGCCAGCTGAACTATCCGCTGGGCATCCTGATGGACCTGCAGGGCCCAAAGCTGCGGGTCGGCAAGTTCGCCGAAGGCAAGGTGCAACTGGTGCGAGGCCAGGCCTTGCGTCTGGACCTGGATGCGACACCGGGCGATGAGCGTCGAGTCAACCTGCCCCACCCGGAAATTATCGCCGCGCTGGAGCCGGGCATGGACCTGCTGCTCGACGACGGTAAGCTGCGCCTGCGGGTGGTGACCAAATACGCCGACGCCATCGACACCACGGTGCTCAATGGCGGCGAGTTGTCGGACCGCAAAGGCGTAAACGTGCCGCAAGCGGTGCTGGAATTGAGCCCGCTGACAGCCAAGGATCGCCGCGACCTGAGTTTCGGCCTGGAGCTCGGTGTGGACTGGGTGGCGCTGTCGTTTGTACAACGCCCGGAAGACATCCGCGAGGCCCGGTCACTGATTGGCGACAAGGCGTTCCTGATGGCCAAGATCGAGAAACCCTCGGCGGTCACCCAGTTGCGCGAAATCGCCGAACTGAGCGACGCGATCATGGTGGCTCGCGGTGATTTGGGCGTGGAAGTGCCAGCCGAAAACGTCCCGCAGATCCAGAAGAACATCATCAGCACCTGCCGCCAGCTCGGTAAACCGGTGGTGGTGGCCACCCAGATGCTCGAATCTATGCGCTTTTCCCCTGCGCCAACCCGCGCGGAGGTGACCGATGTCGCCAACGCCGTGGCTGAAGGGGCTGACGCGGTGATGCTCTCGGCGGAAACCGCATCCGGCGAATACCCCCTGGAAGCCGTGCAGATGATGAGCAAGATCATCCGCCAGGTGGAGAACGGCCCGGACTACCAGACGCAACTGGATGTAAGCCGGCCAAAAGCCGAGGCCACGGTGTCCGATGCAATCAGCTGTGCGATTCGCCGCATCAGCAACGTGCTGCCGGTGGCGGTGCTGGTCAACTACAGCGAATCGGGGGCGTCCAGCCTGCGCGCGGCGCGGGAGCGGCCGACGGTGCCCATCCTCAACCTGACGCCGAATCTGCAGGCCGCCCGCCGCTTAACCGTGGCATGGGGGGTGCACTCGGTCGTCAACGACCGGCTGCGGCAGGTAGACGAGGTGTGCTCGACTGCACTGGAGATCGCACAGGCTCAGGGCATGGCTCAGCGTGGCGATACCTTGCTGATCACGGCGGGTGTGCCGTTTGGGCAGCCGGGGTCGACTAACTCGTTGCGTATCGAGACGTTGATCTAGCGAACCACCCTGTGGCGAGGGAGCTTGCTCCCGCTGGGCTGCGCAGCAGCCCCAAATAGGCCAATGCGGTCTGCCTTTTGGACCGTCATGCAAAAGCGACGACTGCTTCGCAGCCCAGCGGGAGCAAGCTCCCTCGCCACAGGTTTTGTGCAAGACCTTTTGATTTCCCTCGGCCCCCAGACTCCCTCATGCCTGCCAACCACTTCAACACCCATTGCCCCGATTGGGCGACGGCCCTGCTCAACGGCTTCAGTCAGATTTTCCTCCAGCGTCACCCGCTGTTTGGCTTGCTGTGCCTGCTGGCAATACTGTTTACCGTGCCTGTCCTGCTAGGCGGCGCACTGCTGGGCGGGGTCGCCGGATTGCTCACCGCGCAACGCCGCGGCTACCCCAAGGCCGACCGCCAGGCCGGATTGTTCAGCTACAACGGCGTGCTACTCGGCTTGTTGCTGAGCCTGTATTTCCCCTGGTCCGCGTTACTGCCACCGCTGATCATTGCGGCCGGCGGGCTGAGTGCGATGCTCACGCAACAGTGGCTCAAGCGCGTGCAGCTCAGCCAATACCTGCCCGCCTATACCGCGCCCTTCGTGGGCCTGGGCTGGTTGCTGCTTTGCTTCGCCACACCCTCCACCACTGCGCACCTGATTGAAATCAATCTGCAGAACATGCTCGCCGCCCCCCTCAAAGGCCTCGGTCAGGTGATGTTCCTCGGTCATCCGCTGGCCGGGGCGATGATCGCCGCGGGTCTGCTGATCGCCGATCGCCGGGCATTCTGCTGGGCGATGCTGGCGTCTTTCGCGGGCATGGGCTGGAGCCTGTTGCATCACGATTTCTATAGCGCGTTGATCGGCCTCGGTGGCTACAACGCCGTACTCGCCGCCCTCGCCTGCCACTCGCGGCAGCACAAGCCCTGGCTGCCGCTGATCGGTATTGCACTCGCGCTGGTGCTGACCCCGGTGTTCGCCGCCATCGGCCTGCCGACGCTGACGGCGCCGTTCATTCTCTCCTGCTGGCTGATCCGCACACTTGTGCAAATGCTCGGCAAGGCCACTGTCACCCATACGCCTTGCGCTCTGGAGGAGAATCAACCTAGGCTTCGCTGATCATTGGTTCAGGCGGTATCCATGGACAGCAGCAAAAACTGGCGTGAAGAGCTTTACGTCATGATTTTCCAGAGCGACACCAAGGCCGGGCTGCGCTTCGATGGCATTTTGCTAGTGATCATCCTTGCCAGCATCGTGGTTGTCATGCTCGACAGTATCGGGCGCGTTCATCAGCACTACGCCAACGTGCTGGCGTACATCGAGTGGGGCTTCACGGTTATTTTCGCCATCGAGTACTGCTTGCGGCTGTACTGTTCTCCCAAACCGTTGCGCTATGCGTTCAGCTTTTACGGGCTGGTGGATTTGCTGGCGATCGTGCCCGGCATCCTCGCGCTGTACTACGCGGACGCGCAGTACCTGCTGATCATCCGCATTATCCGCATGCTGCGGATCTTCCGCGTGCTCAAGCTCAGCCCGTACCTCAAGCAAGCCAATTACCTGATGTCGGCGCTGCGCGGCAGCAAGCAGAAAATCGTGGTGTTCCTCGTCAGCGTCTGCACCCTGGTGACGGTGTTCGGCACGCTCATGTACGTGATCGAAGGCCCGGAACATGGCTTCACCAGCATCCCCAAGGGCATCTATTGGGCAATTGTCACCCTGACCACCGTGGGCTTTGGCGATATCGTGCCAAAGACGCCGCTGGGCCAGGTAGTTTCGTCGCTGGTGATGATTACCGGTTACTCGATCATCGCCGTACCCACCGGGATTTTCACCGCCGAACTGGCCAACGCCATGCGCGGTGAGCAACTGCAACACGACTGCCCGGTGTGCCTCAAGAAAAATCACGAACACGGCGCCGCATTTTGCTCTCGCTGCGGCAATGCGTTGTTCAATAAATTGGAATAAGCACAGAGCTTTTTAATCTTTAAAGGACTATGCGGCTGCCGTTATAGTCGCTGGCAAATGGCCTCACTTTGAAAAAAACTTAGAACACAAAATCCAGAACAAGGAATGCGCAGTGAAAAAATTTTTTGGCGCCTCACTTCTCGCCGCTGGCCTGGCACTGACTGGCATGGCTCAGGCCGCACCGACCCTGCTCAACGTTTCCTACGACGTGATGCGCGATTTCTACAAGGACTACAACACTGCCTTCCAGAAACACTGGCAAGCCGAGCACAACGAAAATATCACCGTGCAGATGTCTTTCGGCGGCTCCAGCAAACAGGCGCGCTCGGTGATCGATGGCCTGCCCGCTGACGTCATTACCATGAACATGGCGACCGACATTAATGCCCTTGCAGACAACGGCAAACTGATCCCCGACAACTGGGTCACCCGCCTGCCGAACAACAGCGCGCCGTTCACTTCGGCCACCGTGTTCATCGTACGCAAGGGCAACCCGAAAGCCCTGAAAGACTGGCCCGACCTGCTCAAGGACGGCGTGCAAGTCATAGTGCCAAACCCGAAAACGTCCGGTAACGGTCGCTACACCTACCTTTCGGCCTGGGGTTATGTGCTGAAAAACGGCGGTGACGAAAACAAGGCCAAGGACTTCGTCGGCAAGCTATTCAAGCAGGCACCGGTACTCGACACTGGCGGCCGCGCAGCCACCACCACCTTCATGACCAATCAGATCGGCGACGTGCTGGTCACCTTCGAAAACGAAGCGGAAATGGTTGCCCGCGAGTTCGGCCGCGACCAGTTTGAAGTCATCTACCCAAGCGTCTCCGCCGAAGCCGAGCCACCGGTGACCGTAGTCGACAAGGTCGTCGAGAAAAAAGGCACCCGCGCCGCCGCCGAGCAATACCTGAAATACCTGTGGTCCCCGGAAGGCCAGGAAATCGCTGCCGCGAACTACCTGCGCCCGCGTGACCCGGCAGTACTGGCCAGGTACACCGACCGCTTTCCGAAAGTGGATTTCCTCTCGGTAGAGAAAACCTTCGGTGACTGGCGCACTGTGCAGAAGACTCACTTCATTGATGGTGGGATTTTTGACCAGATCTACGGCGGAAATTGATCGCTGAGTTGATCGAGTAGGAGGCGGATTTACATCCGCCGTCCTCTCACACCACCGTACGTACGGCTCCGTATACGGCGGTTCAAGTTATGCGGCTAAGCAGGTTTATCGTATCCAGTATCGAGACCAATCCGAGGCTATCCCACAACTTCTTCGGTAGGGCCTGATTCATATGTGACGCTCCCGAATTCCACCATGGACCTCGTCCATTGAAGGCTGATTTGCAGGC
>NZ_JAKNRW010000035.1 GCF_023072615.1 Pseudomonas violetae | reverse complement strand
GATTTCCCGCGCCAGGCGCCCGCTGGCCTGGGCCGCCCCCGCCCGTTGCTGACTGCGCAGGGCGAAGGCGTCCTGGTCGGCGCGGGAGATGTTGAACTGTTCCGCGACGTTTTCGGCAGTCTCCGGCATGGAGTCGATGCCGAAGGTTTTTTTCATCAGCGGATTGACGAAGCGCCAGCCGATGGTGGTGTCGTAGAGGTGTGCATCGCGGGAGAACGGCTGCTCGGCCTTGCCCATTACCAGTGGTGCACGGGACATCGATTCGACGCCACCCACCAGCATCAGCCCGGCCTCACCACAACGAATCGCCCTGGCCGCCGTGCCGATCGCATCCAGCCCGGAACCGCACAGGCGGTTGAGGGTGGTGCCCGGAACGCTCACCGGCAGCCCGGCCAGCAGTGCCGACATGCGTGCGACATTACGGTTGTCTTCGCCGGCCTGGTTGGCGCAGCCGTAGATCACGTCGTCCACCGCTGCCCAGTCGACTTGCGGGTGACGACGCAGCAGTTCACGCAGCGGTATCGCGCCGAGGTCGTCGGCACGCACACTGCTGAGGGCGCCGGCGTAGCGGCCGATGGGGGTGCGTACCGCATCGATGATCAAGGCATCATTCATTCGGGTTCTCCTGCGCGAGCACCGTGCCGCGCACTTTGTAGGACTTGCCATGGAACAGCGCGATCAGCTGGCCCTGTTGGTTTTCAATGCGTACGTCGTAATTGCCGGTGCGCCCGGATCGGCTTTGCTCGATGCAATCAGCGGTGAGCGTATCGCCCTGGTGTGCCGGGGCGATGTAGTCGATGCTGCAACCGATGGCCACCGTGGCGTCGTTGTAGCTGTTGCAGGCAAAGGCAAATGCCGAGTCGGCGAGGGCGAACAGGTAGCCGCCGTGGCAGGTGCCGTGACCCTGGATCATGTCGGCGCGCACGCTCATGCCGACCCGTGCGCAGCCTGGCGCAGCAGAAAGCAGACGCATGCCCATAGCCTGGCTGGCGGCGTCACGCTGGAGCATGGTTTGCGCGCAGGTACTGGCCAGGTGCATCGCTTCATGGTTAGTCATGCAAGGCTCTCCCTTCGGCGACCCGGCGCCGCAGCAGCAACGAGGGGCGATAGCGTTCTTCGCCGTACCCGGCTTGCAGATTGTCCAGAACAGTGAGGATGTGCCCCAGGCCAATGGCGTCGGCCCATGCCAGCGGACCTTGGGGGTAATTGACCCCGGCGCGCATGGCCAGGTCGACGTCGGCGGCCGAAGCCACACCGTGCAGCACGGCATCGGCCGCTTCATTGGCGAGCGTCGCGACGGTGCGCATTACCGCCAGGGCCGGGCTGTCGCTGAGTTGGCTGACGCTGAGCCCGGCTCGTTGCAGCAGGGCCACGCCTTGTTGCAGGGCGGTTGGGTCGATGTTGGCACAGCAGCTGACGGCGATGCGGCTGGCCTGGCCATAGTCAAACGCCAAATCGAACAGGATCAGGTTGTCCAAGCCATCTTCCCTGGCACGCTGGCAGGCCATGCGGCCGTCGCTCAAGGCAAGCACCGCGTCGCCGACCCGCACTACGCCATGGCCGTCGCGCTGGATCACTTCAACACCGTGTTCACGCAGACGCGCAAGCAGTGCGTTGGCCACGCCCAGATCGCCTTCCACGACGCAGGTGTCTACGACGGCGCGGCTGGTGACTTCAGTCGGCTGCGCACGGGTGATGCCATCGGCGTAGTGGTAGAACCCCTGGCCGCTCTTGCGTCCCAGGCGCCCCGCATCCACCAGCTCCTTCTGGATCAATGACGGCAGGAACCGCGTATCGCCGTAATAGGCGTCGAACACCGAACAGGTCACGGCATAGTTGACGTCATGGCCGATCAGGTCGGTCAGCTCGAACGCGCCCATGGCAAAGCCGCCAGCGTCGCGCATCAGTGCATCAAGGGTCGGGCAGTCGGCGGCACCTTCCTGCAGCAGACGCAGGTTCTCGGCGTAGAAAGAGCGGGCGACACGGTTGACGATAAAGCCTGGCGTCGAGCGGGTGTGTACCGGTTTTTTGCCCCAGGCCTTTGCGGTGTCGTACAGGCACTCGGCCAGCGACGGATCGCTGGCCAGGCCGGAGACGATTTCCACCAACGCCATCACCGGTGCAGGGTTAAAGAAGTGCAAGCCCAGCAGGCGTTGCGGGTGGTCGAGTTGCGCGGCAATGCTAGTGATCGACAGCGACGAGGTGTTGCTGACCAGCATGCAGTGCTCACCGCAGAGGCTTTCCAGCTGACGGAAGAGCGCGCGCTTGACCTCGAGACTCTCGACGATGGCTTCGATGATCAGCGCGCAATCGGCCAACGCCGCGATGTTGTCCACAGCCTGCAGGCGAGCGACAGTTGCCAGCCGCGCCTGGTCCGACAGCTTGCCTTTCTCCACCCGTTTGCCCAACTGCCGGTCAATACCTTCGATAGCTTGCGCCGCAGCGCCCGGGCGATTGTCCAGCAATAGCACTGGGTGGCCGGCCTGTGCCGCAACCTGGGCAATCCCGGCGCCCATGGCCCCGGCGCCGATCACGGCGATCTGCGCGTTTATGTTCAGTGCCGTCATGACTCAGCGCCCCTTGAAATTTGGGGTGCGTTTTTCCATGAATGCGCCGACGCCTTCACGGTAATCCTCGCTACGCCCGGCCAGGCGCTGCAGGTCCTTTTCCAGTTCCAGCTGCTCGTCGAAGGTGTTGCTCGGGCTTGCGTTCAGGCTGCGTTTGATCAGCGCCAGGCCGTAGGTTGGCTGCGTGGCCAGATGGCGGGCGAGAGTCAGGGCCTCGTTGCGCAATTGGGCATCGTCCACCACGCGGTAGATCAGCCCCCATTGCTCGGCCTGCTCGGCGCTCAGGCGATTGCCCAGCAGGGCCAGCGCTTTGGCGCGAGCCATTCCGACCAGGCGCGGCAGGGTCCAGGTGCCACCGGAATCGGGGATCAGACCAATCTTGCAGAAGGCCTGGATGAAGCTCGCCGAACGTGCGGCAATCACCAAGTCGCAGGCCAGCGGAATGTTTGCGCCGGCGCCAGCCGCCACGCCATTGACTGCGCAGATCACTGGTAGCGGCAGGTCACGCAGTTGGCGGATCAGCGGGTTGTAGAACTTCTCGATCGACTCGCCCAGGTCCGGCACCGCGCTGCCTGGCGCGACGTTGCGGTCGCTCAGATCCTGCCCGGCGCAGAAGCCGCGGCCTTCACCGGTCAGCAGCAGTACTCGCACGTCCGGACTCTGGCGAACCTGCTTCAGCGCTTCCTTCACTTCGCCATGCATCTGTGCATTGAAGCTGTTGAGCTGCTCGGGCCGATTGAGGCTGAGCATGGCAACACCAGCCTCGATGGAAAACAGGATGTGTTCGAAGTTCATGGTCATGGCGCTCTCTGAGAGGTCGTTCGCTTTTTTGAAAGGAGGTTTGCTGATCGGCTTACTGCCCGGTAAACGTCGGCGTGCGCTTTTGCTGGAACGCCTGGATACCTTCATCGCGGTCGCGGGTGCCGGCCAGCACGGTGAATGCGTGGCGTTCGAAACGCAGGCCGCTGGCCAGGTCCGTGTCCATGGCCTTGAGCAGCGCTTCCTTGGCCAGGCGTACCGCCAGCGGGGCCTTGGTGGCGATGTTGCGGGCAATGTGCAGGGCACGTTCGACGGTGAATTCCGGTTGGGTAACTTCACTCACCAGGCCGGCCCGTTGCGCCTGGCGGGCATCGATCGCCTCGCCGGTCAGGACCATCTGCATTGCCATGGATTTGCCCACGGCCCGCAGCAGGCGTTGGGTGCCGCCGGCGCCGGGCATGATCCCCAGATTGATTTCCGGCTGACCGAACCGCGCGTCCTCACCGGCAATGATGATGTCGGCGTGCATCGCCAGTTCGCAGCCGCCGCCGAGGGCAAAGCCGTTGACGGCGGCGATCAGTGGTTTGTTGAAGCCAGTGATGGTCTGCCATGAAGTCTGGCGCGGGTCCTCAAGGATGCCGACCAGGTTGCGCTCGGCCATTTCCTTGATGTCGGCGCCAGCGGCGAAGGCTTTGCGGCTGCCGGTCAGGACCACCACCCGGGTGGTGGCATCGGTCTGGGCGGCAAGCAGTTCGTCGGCCAGTTCGCCCAGCAACTCGGTGGTCAGGGCGTTCAGCGCTTGCGGGCGCTGCAGGGTAATCAGACGGACGCCCGGCTCGATGAACTCGACAGCAAGGGTTAGAGGCATGGCGGATGCCCTCACGGTGCACGCTCGGCGGTGATGCCGGCTCATTATTGGATCGGCGCGGTAGGCCGGTTTTGCCGGAGTATACCTACAACGTGATACGTAAATGCAACTACAAAATGTATATAACGTGTCTTATTATGGGTTCTTGGGGTTTGTCGTTCAGTCGGCTGGACACGCTTTTATAGCGCTTATACATCCTATTAATTGGCGTATATAACGATTTTGCGGCCCTTGTTAACGCCGATTTGTCGAGGCGTGGCAAGTGATACGCTTTTTTGCCTTTGTGTTGATAAAATCGATGTGATACAAAATACGTTCATAACGGCATCGCTTTGCGATCATGCCTTGTCACGTGCTTCAAGGAACGTCCCATGACCTGCTATAGCCTCGACGGCCTGACCCCGGTGGTTGATCCCACTGCTTATGTGCACCCTTCGGCTGTGTTGATCGGCGATGTGATCGTCGGTCCTCACTGCTACGTCGGACCCTTGGCCAGCCTGCGGGGCGACTTCGGTCGGATCGTGCTGGAGGAGGGCGCCAATTTGCAGGACACCTGCGTGATGCACGGTTTTCCGCACAGCGACACGGTGGTCGAGCGTAATGGTCATATTGGCCACGGCGCGGTGTTGCACGGTTGCCGGATCGGCGCGGATGCATTGGTGGGAATGAACGCGGTGGTGATGGACAACGCGCGAATCGGCCCGCGTTCCTTTGTCTCGGCGGCGGCTTTTGTCAAAGCCGGATTCGAGTGTGCGGAGCAGTCCCTGGTAATGGGCGCGCCGGCCAGCGTCAAACGCGCTCTTAGCGATGAGGAAGTGGCATGGAAGCAGGCGGGCACACGCGAATATCAGCAACTGGCCAAGCGATGCCTGAAGCAGATGCAGGTTTGCGAACCGCTCGCGCAACCGGAACCCGGGCGCCCGAGAATCAGCGACAGCGGCCTGCGACCCAAGAGCAGCACTCTGTGAACACCCTATGGGGGCGGGCTTGTTCGCGAAAGCGATCTGACGGTCACCGATGTGAAGCCTGATGACCGCTTTCGCGAGCAAGCCCGCTCCCACAAGGACATTGGGTTCACAGGCTGGCTTTCGGTATATTCCTTTTCTTTTTTCAAGCCGGTACGCCCATGTCGTCCCTGATTCCCCTGAACCATCTGATTACCCGCTTCCAGGAGCAGACGCCGATTCGCGCCAGCTCCCTGATCATCACGTTGTACGGTGACGCTATCGAGCCTCATGGCGGAACGGTCTGGCTGGGAAGCCTGATTCAATTGCTTGAGCCCATGGGTATCAACGAGCGGCTGATCCGTACCTCGATCTTCCGCCTGACCAAGGAAGGCTGGTTGACCGCCGAAAAGGTCGGGCGGCGCAGTTATTACAGCCTGACCGGCACCGGTCGCCGGCGTTTCGACAAGGCCTTCAAGCGGGTCTACAGCTCAACCGTGCCTGCGTGGGATGGTTCATGGAGCCTGGTGATGCTCACCCAACTGACCCAGGACAAGCGCAAACAGGTGCGCGAAGAGCTCGAGTGGCAAGGTTATGGTGCGATCTCGCCGGCGGTGCTGGCCTGCCCGCGCAGCGACCGCAGCGATCTGAACGCCACCTTGCTCGACCTTGGCGCCCAGGAAGAAACCATCGTTTTCGAGACGACAGCCCAGGATGTGCTGGCCTCCAAAGCCCTGCGCCTGCAGGTACGCGAGAGCTGGAACATCGAAGAACTGGCGACCCACTACAGCGAGTTCATCCAGCTGTTCCGGCCCCTCTGGCAGGCGCTTCGCGAGCAGGAAAACCTGCAGCCGGCGGACTGTTTCCTGGCACGGGTCCTGCTTATTCACGAGTACCGCAAACTGCTGTTGCGCGACCCTCAGCTGCCGGACGAATTGCTCCCCGGTGACTGGGAAGGCCGCGCTGCACGCCAGCTGTGCCGCAACATTTATCGTTTGATTTACGCCAAGGCCGAGGAGTGGCTGAACAGTGCGCTGGAAACTGCCGATGGACCGTTGCCCGACGTCGGTGAAAGTTTCTATCGACGCTTCGGTGGGCTGAAATAGCTCACCAGAGCCAGGAGCGTGACGGTCAGGGAGGATCCGTGGATTGGCGTGGATAATAAAAACAAGCCTGCGTGAGGTCCCACATGATTTCTTCGATTGCACAGCGCCGTGACGGGTTCGACCAATGGATCCATCAGATCAATCAGATCTGCGGCGCCTTTAATGCGCAGCCCCTGGGCAGCGACTTTGTCGGCCAGATCCAGGAGCACCAGGACGGCGCTCTTAAGGCCAGCTTTGTCGAGGTGTGCCAGGCGCGGTTGTATCGCACTCCGCTGGAAGTCGCGGCGGGCGAGGGCGGCAAATATTTTGCAGTGTTCCAGCTCGACGGCACTGCCGGTATGGCCCAGGCCGACAACAAGGTGCTGCTGTCGGCAGGTGACATCACCCTGATCGACGCTTCGCGTCCCAGTGACTTCACCTACAGCGAGAACTCCCGGCAGTTGTCGCTGATCCTGCCGGCGCAGTTGGTCGAGCAGACCTTGCGCTTCAATCAGGTGCGCTGCGGTCACCGGATCGCCGCCAACTCGCCGATTGCCATGTTATCCCGGCGCCTGATCCTTGATGCTACCCGGCAAAAATGCCTGACTCGCCAGGAAAGTGAAGCGACCCTGGAGGCGATTGTCAGCCTGCTGCGCCCAGCGATCAGCCACAGCGAAGAGTGCGCAGATGTCCACGAGCGCGCCTTTCGCCGGACCCTGAGCTTTATCGACCAACACATCCGCTCCGAGGAGCTGTGCCCCGAATGGCTGGCGCGGGAAGTCGGTATATCGACTCGTGGGCTGTACCGGATGTTCGCCAGGAACGGCCTGGTGGTGGCGCGGTACATAAAGAACCGGCGTCTGGATTTGTGTGCTGAATCCTTGCGCCAGTCGCGATCCGAGCAGAAATTGTCGGTGCTGGGGTATTCCTGGGGGTTTTCCGATTCGAGTTATTTCTCGACGGCGTTCAAATCACGCTTCGGCATTTCCCCCGGTGAATACCGCAAGCAACACGCCTGAGCGGATGTTTTTAGGATCCTGGCCACCAGCGCGATCCTATGGGAGCCAGCAGGCTGGCTCCCACAGGTTTTGCGCCAGGTATCAATCTGCGTTTCTACCTCGCGTTGAGATTCAACGTCGGCGTTTCATCAAAGAAATTCCACGGCTTGAGCAACACATGCACCCACTCCGTGGGCATGATCGGCCACTCTTCCGCGCGGGCGATGTGGGTCGTGCCGGTGGTCAGCCAGACCACGTTGTCGGTGTTATCGATGGCCTGGTTGTCCTGGGTGAATTGCCCCAGCCCCGAGTCCTTGTCCGAACG
This sequence comes from Pseudomonas violetae, assembly GCF_023072615.1. Taxonomy (GTDB): domain Bacteria; phylum Pseudomonadota; class Gammaproteobacteria; order Pseudomonadales; family Pseudomonadaceae; genus Aquipseudomonas; species Aquipseudomonas violetae. The sequence continues at coordinate 44,861 of NZ_JAKNRW010000035.1, read as the reverse complement.
GTTCGGGTACTTGCCCTCGGGGTATTTTTCATCCGGGTTGTAACGCGTCACCCAGAGCTGTTTGTCCATGAAGCTCTGGCGGTGATACAGCCATTCGTCCTTGGCGAAATTGGCTCCCTTGGCCACCGGATGTGTGCCGCCGGCGTAGGGAATCAGTTGATAGGACACCGGATTGCCCACCTTGTTTTCCTTGCTGAAGTTGCTCAGCAGCCGCACGGTCGAAGGGTCGAATTTCTGTGCCGCCTGCTGTTCGGTGCCGACCACTTGCTGTTCGGTTTGCATGGTGCTGGTGCGCGGGCCACCTCGCTCGTTTGACGCCACCCGCGGATTCACCTCCACCAGCGAATTGTTCTCGCCATCCACGTCCAGGTCCAGGCGGAAGTTGTAGATGTGCTGGTGGGTAGTGCCGACGATGTTGTGATCCAGCAGCGTCCCGTAGCGGGTATCTTCCTTGGCTGTGGCATCGTGCATGGTGCTCGATTTTACCCCCTTGACCGCCTCGATTCCGGTGGCGCCGGCATCGATGCCGAGCGTGCCGTTCTGCTGGAAGACCCAGTCGAAAATGTAGTCGTAGTTACCAACGGTACTGATCCAGCGCACCACCAGTTCGCGGCGCTCGGTGCTGAGGTTGGGCTGACCCATCTCCTGGTGTTTGTATTCCGGGCCCGCGTAGCGCTCGAAGATCGCCATGGCACGAGGCACGGTAGTGGGCTTGCCCGTGTAGTCGGCGAGGGTGGCGTCCAGCAGCACGGCGTTCGCCGGCGCGTCCTTGCCCCGGGCAATCGGCGAGGTCAGGGTACCCATGCCGTACTCGCCGGAGTCCAGGTAAGCCTTGAAGTACCAGCCGCCATCGGGATCGCCGTAGGGCACGATCATGCCGCCCAGGGAGCCTTCGTACATGACTTTGCGCTTTTTGCCCTTGTCGTCGTAGGTCACCGTCGACAGGATCGGGCCGACCCGTGAGTCGAGGCGCACGTGAAAGTCCCAGTTCTGCCAGTGGATGCTGTTGCCGGTGATGGTGTAGTTCTTGCCCTCGGGCTCGGTGATTTCCAGCGGCTTGACGGCTACCCCCGTGCGTCCCCTTCCGTCGTAAGGGGTGGGCTTCATCGGCACCGGGATCACGCCGCCGTCCTCGATCTTGATCAGCTTCTTCTGTTCCAGGTCGACCACCGCCACCAGGCCCTCGATGGGATGGCTCCAGTAGTTACCGTCGCCGGTATTGAGGTAGCTGACGATCTTCAGCAGGCGCTTGTCCTGCGCCAGCCCGTCCTTGCCGTCGAAGTAGCCCACGGTCAACGGTGTCGCCACGACCTTTTTCACATCATCGATGCCGCGCTTGGCCAGGGCCAGGGCGTACTCGGGGCTGGCCTCGATGGCCGCCTGCACGGTGGCAAAGTCATCCAGCAACACCATGCCGTGGGCGCCTTCCACCGGTTGCCAGGACTGGAGGGCGCGACGGTCGAGATCAATCAAGCCTTCGATCACATGCTTGCCATCGAGCACCACGATATTTGCCTGTCGCGGCTGCGCGACGGCCTGGCCGGTGAGGGCAAAGTTCCAGGCCTGATCCTTCGGCGGCTCGTGGATGGACACCTCTGTGAAACGAAAGCCCGGCTTGTAGTGCCCTGACTGCTTGACGATCTCCACCGCCCGGCTGATTTCATCGGCGCTCAGGGGGTTGAGCGGGTTGGGCCTGGTCTCGACCACGAACGTTTTGTCCAGGCCTGACTGGAATACCTGGTTGATGAAGTCCTTGGACATGTAGGCCGTGCTGCCCTTGAACACTACCGGCACCGTCAATTCGATGCGCTTGCCATTGAGCATCGCCACTTTGCTGTCCGGCTTGACCTTGAGGTACACACCATCGCGGGCAATCACGAACAGGTTGGCGTAGTCGTCCCATTTCACCGTGGCCCCAAACGCCTCGAGACCCGATTGCAACGGCACCATCTCGGCACGCCCGCCGTGGGCGCTGGCCTGGGGGACCCCGCCGGACAGGCACAATGTGCTGAACGCGACCGCCAGCGCGAGTCGGGCCAGGGGTGTTTTTTTCGGTGACGTAATCGAGGTGAGCATGGACGAATTCCTTGGGGACAGCAGGTGACTGGCATTGCTGCACTTTGCTACAGCCAGCGAACGGCTTCTTTGGTTTTTCTGCCAGAATCCTTTGGCTTTGTGCCTAAATCAACTGTTGAGTCATATGCTGATGCAAGTCGCTGTACGGCCGTGGTCTGGAATCCATTGCTTCGCCTTAATAGGAAGCATTACTATTCACGCCCCGCCTCCACAGCACGCCACAATGACCCCCAAGCTGCCCCGTAGACCCGGCTTTTTCGAGCATTACGAAGAGTTGGTTGGCACCTGGACCCGTCGCCTGAGAAATCGTCAACAGGCCGAGGATCTGGCCCACGACACCTTCGTGCGAGTGCTTGAGTCGGATTCGACGGTGGTGGAGCAGCCTCGTGCGTACCTGCACCAGACGGCGCGCAATATTGCGGTGGACGGGTATCGTCGCGAGGATCGACGGAGCGCCATGGAGTCGCAGGCGGATCACAGTGCGTTGTCGTGTGGCGACCCGGAGCATTTCATACAGGCGATTCAGTTGGCCGACTCCATCGAGCTCGCGCTTGCCGAGTTGCCGGTCAATTGCCGCAAGGCTTTCGTGTGGCAGAAGATCGAAGGCCTGACCCAGGCTGAAATTGCCGAGCGCCTGGGACTGTCCAAGAATATGGTGGAAAAGTATATGATCCGCACGCTGCGGCATCTGCGCGATCGTCTGGATGGGTTGCAATCATGATCGACCGCGTCTTTCCATTCTGCGCCAAACAGGACTTCCCATGACGGATACTCGTGACTGCGCGTGCGGACAAGCGGCGGTTCGCGATGAGGCGGCGCGCTGGTTTGTACGTTTGCAGGAGCCGATGGTGAGTGTCCTGGAGCGTCAGCGGTTTGCAGCCTGGTTGGCTGAACACCCACAGCATCACTATGAGTTTCAGGTGCTGGAGGGGATCTGGTCGGCGGCGGGCCTGCTGCCGGCGGCGCGTTTGCAGGCCTTGTGTGACGTGCCGCCAGCGCGCAGCACGCGTCGGCCGATCCTGCGCTATGCCGTGGCCGCCAGTGTGCTGGCCGTGGCACTTGGGTTGGGTTGGTTCAGCGCCATGAATCAGGCGGCAACCTATACTGCCGAATTCTCCACGGCGCTGGGCGAGCGTCGGCAAGTGGCTTTGCCGGACGGTTCGATGATCGACCTCAACAGTCGCAGCCGCATTCAAGTGCATTTTGCAATGCACCGCCGCGACATCGAGCTGACCGAAGGTGAGGCGATGTTCAGCGTCGAGCACGATTCTGAACGTCCCTTCGTGGTCGCGTCGGGCAGCGGAAAGATCACCGTCACTGGCACCCGTTTTGATGTGCGCCGCGACTCCGCAGAAACCCGCGTGGTGGTAGAACAGGGCACGGTCAAGGTCCAGGGACGGGACGCTGCCGACACCCCATCCATCACCCTCAGCGCCGGCATGGGCACCCGTGTCGATGGCAAGGGCAAGGTCGTCGCGGCGTATCCGGTGAATGCTGCGCAGCTGACCGCCTGGCGCAGCGGCAAGCTGGTGTTCAACAATGCGAGCCTCAGCGAAGTAGTGGGCGAGGTCTCCCGTTACCGGGAAAAACCACTGCGGGTCGCCAACGACAAAGTGGGCAATCTGCGCCTGACCAGTGTGTTCAAGTCCGACAACACCGATGCCCTGTTGAAGGCTTTGCCGAGCATTCTCCCGGTGGCCGTGCGCACCCTCAATGACGGCAGCCAGGAAATAATTTCAAAATAGGTTCAGGTTTTTTTCGAGTTCTTCGTCTTCTTGTCCAACTGCAACTGGTTTGCATTAACAAACGCATACTCTTGCGATTCACAGGATAAGTTTCGACGTGAAAAAAACCATCGCCCATCACAAAAAACCATCCTGGCTACCGCTGGCTCTGGCCTTGTCCATCAACTGTGCGCTGCCCCAGGCATTTGCTGCAAACGCCATTCACATTGAGGCGCAGCCGCTGGGGCAAGCCTTGAGTCAGTTGGGGCTGCAGACTTCACTGCAGGTTTTCTTCAGCCCGGAGCTGGTCGCCGGCAAACAGGCTCCCGCCGTAGACGGCAACCTGTCCCCCGAGCAGGCCTTGCGTCAGTTGCTGCAAGGCAGCGGCCTGGATTATCAGATCGATGAAGGCTCGGTCACCCTGACCTCCGCGCCGACGTCCGCCCAGGACGGCCCGCTGGAACTCGACGTGACTGATATCAAGGTTGTCGGCAACTGGCTCGGCGATGCCGATGCCGCCGTGGTGCAGAACCACGCCGGCGCACGCACGGTGATTCGTCGCGAGGCCATGGTGGAGCAAGGTGCAATGACGGTCGGCGACGTGTTGAAACGTGTACCGGGCGTGCAGGTGCAGGACGCCAACGGCACCGGTGGCAGCGATATTTCCTTGAACGTCGGTGTGCGCGGCCTGACGTCGCGCCTGTCGCCACGGTCCACCGTGTTGATCGACGGCGTACCGGCGGCCTTCGCGCCCTATGGCCAGCCGCAACTGTCGATGGCACCGATCTCCTCCGGCAACCTCGACAGCATCGACGTGGTGCGCGGCGCAGGCTCGGTGCGTTAGGGGCCGCAGAACGTGGGCGGGGTGATCAACTTCGTCACCCGGGCGATCCCTGAACAAGCGTCCGCCGAGATTGGCACCACCTTGGAAACCTCTCGACACGGTGGCTGGAAGCACATCGATACGGCGTTCGTCGGCGGTACGGCGGACAACGGCATTGGCGTGGCGCTTTTGTATTCGGGCGTGAACGGCAATGGTTACCGTGAGCGCAACAACGGTAACGACATCGATGACGTGATGCTCAAGACCCACTGGGCGCCTACCGATACGGATGATTTCAGCCTAAATCTGCATTACTACGACGCCAGCGCCGATATGCCCGGCGGGCTGAACCAGGTGCAGTACGACGCCAATCCTTTTCAGTCCAACCGTAATAACGACCGCTTCAGCGGACGCCGCAAGGAAGTATCGTTCAAGTGGGCCCGGCAGATTGACGACCGCACCCAGGCCGAAGTGCTGACTTACTATTACGACAGCTTCCGTGGCAGCAGGATCGCCGCGCGCGATCAGAAAACCCTCGGTTCATTCCCGCGCACCTATTACACCTTCGGCATCGAGCCGCGGGTGTCCCATGTGTTCGACCTTGGCCAGACCACCCAGGAAGTCAGCGTCGGTTATCGCTACCTCAAGGAAGGTATGCACGAATCGGCCAGCCGGTTGGGGCTAAACGACAGCAACGAGCCGGTGGTGAGTCCGGGTGCCGACGGGCACGTGTACCAGGATCGCACGGGGGGCACCGAGGCCAACTCGGTCTACGTCGACAACAAGATCGACGTCGGCAAGTGGACCGTAACGCCGGGCATCCGCTTTGAGCACATCAGCACCGACTGGCACGATCGCCCGGTATTCGACACGGCTGGCAGGCCGGTGCCGGAAAAAAAACGCAGCATTGAAAGCAACGAACCGCTGCCGGCGCTGAGTGTCATGTACCACCTCTCCGACGCCTGGAAGCTGTTCGCCAACTACGAAACCTCCTTTGGCAGCCTGCAATATTTCCAGCTCGGCCAGGGCGGCATCGGTGACGAGACGGCCAACGGCCTGAACCCGGAAAAGGCCAAGACCTATGAGGTCGGGACTCGCTACAACGATGACGTGTGGGGCGGGGAGGTAACGCTGTTCTATATCGACTTCGATAAAGAGTTGCAGTACACCAGTAACGACGCGGGCTGGACCAACCTCGGTGCGACCACTCACCAGGGCATTGAAGCCTCGGTGCACTACGACCTTGCGGCGCTGGACCCACGACTCGACGGCCTGACCGCCAACGCCAGCTTCACCTACACCCGGGCAGTGTATGAAGGGGCGATTCCAGGCTTTAAGGGGCGCGACTTGCCGCTCTATTCCCGTCAGGTGGCAACTGCCGGGCTGCGTTACGACGTCGACCGCTGGACCTGGAACGTGGATGCTTTCGCCCAGTCGAAACAGCGTTCACCAGGTATTGCAGTGAACGCCGATGGCAGTTTCACCGGCAACTACATCACCGAAGGCACCGCGGATGGCCAGTACGGCGACATTCCCGGGTATGTCACCTGGAACGTGCGCGGCGGGTATGATTTTGGCGCGACGCTGTCGAACCTGAAGCTGGGCGCGGGGGTGAAGAACGTGTTCGACAAGCAGTACTTCACCCGATCCAGCGATAATAATGCGGGGATGTATGTAGGGGCGCCGCGGACGTTTTTTGTGCAGGGCAGTGTTGGATTTTAAGATCAGGTCGCGTTCATTCAGGGAATGCGGGTTATCGTTGACATCCATCGCCAGCGCGCCGGTTTGATGCCTGCGTTCGGGTACACCGAGCCTGGGCGAGGTGCCGAGTGGTGGGGCAGAAAGCGCTTGGTTACCGGCCCGAACACAAAAAATCTGACACTCTCCCGCAGCAATGGATATGTACAACAAAGCAAGATCAAAAGATCGCAGCCTCGTTCCACTCGACAGATCCTACACAGCTCCTACACAGCTCCTACACCCGCAACACCTTTCCGCCGATAGCCACCGCCACCAGCAGCACCGCCATCAACCCAAAGGCAAAACTCAAACTGCTGCCATGGGCAATGAACCCGATCACCGCAGGCCCCGCAAGGATCCCTGCGTAACCCAAGGTGGTGATGGCCGGCACCGCAACACTTTCCGGCATCACGGTCTGTTTGCCGACGGCGGTGTACAGCACCGGCACAATGTTCGAACAACCCGCGCCCAGCAGCGCATACCCCACTAGGGAAAACTCCCAATTGGGCGCAAAGGTCGCCAGGAACAGCCCCGCTGCCGCCGTCAGCCCACCGAACACGATCACCCGCGTGGCGCCGAGACACCGCACAATCCGGTCGCCGGTGAGGCGGCCCATGGTCATGGTCAAAGCAAACGCCGCATAACCCAGCCCGGCATACGCCGTGTCGATGCCACGCTCCTGCGCCAGAAACACCGCGCTCCAGTCCAGCGCTGCGCCCTCGGCGAGGAACACGATGAAGCACATCCCGCCAATGAACAGCACGATGCCATGGGGAATGGCGAACGCCGGGCCTGAGCTTTCGCTGCCATAAGGCAGCATGTTGGGCGCCGCCTTGCACAGCGCGGCCAGCAGCATCACCACCACTACCAGCATCGCCGTCAGCGGCGTAAGGCCCAAGCCCAGGAGGGCGCTGACACCCGCCGCGCCGACGATCCCGCCGAGGCTGAACAATCCGTGGAACCCGGACATCATGGTTTTGCCGCTCGCACGCTCGACGATCACTGCTTGCAGGTTGACCGTCGAATCAACCGTACCCAGACCTGCGCCAAACAGGAACAGGGCGGCGATCAGCGCCGGTATCGAAGACACCGTCGCCAGCAATGGCAGCGCCGCACAAATCAGTAGCGTGCCGCCGACCGCCACTCGCCGACAGCCGAAGCGCGTGGCTAGGATTCCGGCCATCGGCATCGCCAGGATTGAGCCCACTCCCAGGCACAACAGCAGCAGCCCCAGCGTTCCCTCATCCAGCCCGGCCCGCGCCTTGGCGTAAGGCACCAGGGGCGCCCAGGCGGCGATGCCAAAACCGGCGATGAAAAAAGCGACCCGCGTGGACATCTGTTCCAGGCGTCCGGGGACGAAGGTGGTGGGGGTGTTGAGGTTACTCATTGCAATCCTTGGTTAAAACGTCGCGTCCCAAGGGACAGTGACTGTCCTGTGAGGTTCGGTCGGCAGGGGTGCATCGTGGCACAGGCGGTGGGGGACTCGCGAGATGTTGGGTGAGGTTTTCTGGGGGCGCTCAGAGGTTGCTGCAGTGAATGAACTGGCCACTTCGCGAGCAAGCCCGCTCCCACAGTTGATCTATGGCGTACACGAAATCCAGTGTGGGAGCGGGCTTGCTCGCGAAGTGGCCGGTGCGGTCAACCGATCAATCAACGCTGATCAAAGAACTCAACCTGCGGCATCGTCCGCCTCATCAACACCTTGCCATTGCGCACCGAATACAGCGGCAAGCCCTGGCTGCGTATCACCTCATAATCGCTGTCCGCCGACAGGATCAGCAAATTCGCCGGCCTCCCGGGTTCGAGGCCGTAACGGTCCCCCAGGGCCATCGCTTTGGCGCTGTTGTCGGTCACCAGGTCGAGGGCGCTTTGCAGGTTGCGGTAACCGAGCATATGGCAGATGTGCAGCCCTGCTTCAAGCACGCGCAGGATGTTGCCGTTACCCAGTGGATACCAGGGGTCGACGATCGAGTCCTGGCCGAAGCACACGTTCATGCCCGCTTCGAGCAGTTCGTTGACTCTTGTCACCCCGCGGCGTTTCGGAAAATTGTCGAAGCGGCCTTGCAGGTGAATGCTTTCGGTCGGGCAGGAGACAAAACTGATTCCCGAATGGCCCAGCAGACGAAACAGCTTGGCGCAGTAAGCATTGTCGTAGGAACCCATGGCGGTGGTGTGGCTGGCCGTGACACGCGAACCCATGTCGCGGCTGCGCGCTTCTTCGGCCAGCACTTCAAGGAAGCGCGAATGCGGGTCGTCGGTTTCGTCGCAGTGCACATCCACCAGGCAACCGGTGCGCTCGGCCAGGTCCATCAGATACTTCACCGAGCTTACGCCCTGATCCCGGGTGTATTCGAAATGCGGAATGCCGCCCACCACGTCGGCGCCCATTCGAATCGCTTCTTCCATCAGCTCGCGACCATTTCGATAGGACTCGATGCCTTCCTGGGGAAACGCAACGATCTGCATGTCGACCAGATGCCGGCTCTCCTCGCGCACTTCGAGCATCGCTTTTAGCGCAGTCAGTTGCGGGTCGGTGACGTCGACATGGGTGCGCACATGCTGGATGCCATGGGCGGCGAGGGCTTGCAGGGTTTTACGGGTGCGGGTCTTGGTATCTTCTTCGGTGATGGTGACCTTGCGTTCGCTCCAGCACTCGATGCCTTCAAACAGCGTGCCGCTCATATTCCAGCGCGGTTCGCCAGCGGTGAGGGTGGCGTCGAGGTGAATGTGCGGTTCGACAAAGGGTGGAATCACCAGGTTGCCGCCAGCGTCCAGGTCGTCAGGCCCCAGGGTGTGGGCTTCGGTCTGCCGGGCGATGCTGCTGATCAGGCCGTTTTCCAGGTGCAACTCATGCAGGCCTTCTTGGTTGCGCAGGCGGGCGTTGATGATGTGCATCAGGCGAATCCTTCTAGATATCTTGTAGTGGTGCGCTGGCGACTCGGGCGCCAAATACGCTGGTCAATAGCACATACGTTAGCGCGGCAGCGGCAATCCCTACCAGCGGAGCAATCCACGGCGAACTGAAAGCGGCCACGGTGCCGACCGCGTAGGCGCCCAGCCCAGCCCAGTTGAACGCCGGCAGATGCACCTCGGCCAGACGTGGATATTGACCGCGGTAGCGGAAGAAAAAGTCCGCCATGATCACTCCGCCTATCGGCGGAATCACCGTGCCAAGCAGGATGAGATAGGGCACCAGCATGTCGTACATGCCCAACAACGCCAGCGCCGTGCCGATCAGCGCGCCTACCAGGGTCACGGTCTTGCGTCGACCAGTGCGCAGCAGGTTGCAGCCGGCGACGGCGAAGTTGTAGATGGTGTTGTCCTGGGTGCTCCAGATGTTGAGCAGCAGCATCGCCATCGCGGCCATGGCAAATCCCTGCAGTAACAGCACTTCGACCACGTCCGGTTGCTGGTAGACGATTGCCCCGTAGGCGCCGATCAACACCATCAGGCCGTTGCCGATGAAAAAACCGATCAGGCTCGCCAGCACCGCCACCCGCGCCGAGCGTGAGAAGCGCGTCCAGTTGGTCGCCTGGGTGGCGCCGCTGACGAAGGTGCCGAACACCAGCGTGATGGCGGTCGACCAGTCCAGTGTTCCCGTGGGCACCACGGCGAGCAGGCCGTCGATGCCGCCGACTGTCACCGTGGCGACCCACATAGACAGTGTCAGCAGCAACATCATCGCGGGCACGGCAATGTAGGAGAGAACTTCCAGGCCGCGATAACCCACATAAGCGGTGGCGCAGAAGGCCAGGCCGAACAGCGCCATCAAGCCCAGTACTGTGCCATCGCCCAGGCCGAAGTATTTGCCCAGCACCACAGCGGCGGTCGCGGTACCCCAGGCGTACCAGCCGATCTGGGTGAATCCAAGGATCAGGTCGCTGAGCTTGCTGCCCACTTCTCCAAAGCAGAAGCGGCCCATCAGCACCGAATTGAGACCGCTCTTGAAGGCGATGTAACCCAGGGCTGCTGCGTACAGCCCCAGCAGCAGATTACCGATGAGGATCACCGCCATCATCTCGCCGAAACTGAACGCCACGCCAAGCTTGCCGCCGGCGAACATGGTGGCAGTGAAAAAGGTGAATCCCAGTAACACCATGACGGTGGAAGCCAGGCCTTTGCGCGCATGCATAGGGACTTCGCTGAGGGGGTAGTCGTTGCCGGGGGCATTTTGCGTCATGGGGCGTTCCTTGCTGGAGGGAGGACGCGAGGAGGGTTGCAGTGGTCGTGCCAATGTTGTTGGTCGGGGCTCAGGGGAGTAATGGCAGGAAACGTAAAAGTGCCGCGACGATTGCCTCCGGGGCATCCTCCTGCATCAGATGCCCGGCATTGGCGATCGGATGAAATTGCGCCCCTGGAATCATCTGGTGTAGCGCTCGCCCACGTTCGATGGGGATCCACTGATCGTCCTCACCCCACAGGATCTGCACGGGACACCGAACCTTCGGGTACAGGTTCTCGACCTCGCGGGTGTAACGCTCGTCCATCTGCGCGATCTGTCGATAGAACGCCGCCTGCCCCGGATCACCCATCCAGGGCTGCACATAGGCGGCAAGTTCTTCATCGGGGATGTCACGCTTGATCGCCCCACGAATATAAGCCGGCACGATGGCGCGCTGGATGTAATCGGGCAGACCACTGAACGCCGCCTCATGTTGGCGCACATGCTGCACGAACGGTGATCCCCAGGGCGTCAGCGCCACCGGGTCGATCAGGGTCAGGCTGCGGTAATCCTTGCCGTTGAGCAGGTGCGCACGCAAGGCCGTGGCGCCGCCGAAGTCGTGGGCCACTACATCGGGGCGGTCCAGCCCCCAATGTTCCAGCAATCGGGCCAGCAGCTCGTTCTGAATGCCGAGCGACACATCGCCGTCGATCTTGTCCGACTGCCCATAGCCCAGTAGGTCGAAGTAATGCACCCGGTGGGTGGCAATGAAATGCGGCGCGATGCGGTGCCAGACGAGGGATGAGAAGGGCGTGCCGTGAACGAACACCAGCGGCGGGCCGTCGCCGCGTACGGCGAAGCGGATGGAGTGTCCATTGAAGCGAAAGGTTTGGGGCAGCGGCCAGTCAGTCATGCCCATGTCGTCTTGGTGGGGGAGAGGTAAAGAGCATAGGCATAAAAAACAGCCCAGGGGGCTGTTCGGGTGTTTCACTGACGAAACGCATGTCGTCAATCTGTAGGAGCGAGCTTGCTCGCGATGGTCTTCAACGATAACGCTGGAAGCCTGGTACCCAGCGGCGCTCTCAGGTTTTTCGCGAGCAAGCTCGCTCCTACAGTAGGGATGTGTTGGTCGGGGTTATTCGCCGTGATAGATGCAACCGCTGGTGCAGGTTTCATGGATGCGGATCGCACTAAGCTCCGGCAGCAATGGCTTCAACTCCCCCCAGATCCACTTGGCCAGCACTTCACTGGTCGGATTCTCCAGCCCAGGAATGTCATTGAGGTAGTTGTGATCCAGTCGCTCGTACAGCGGCTTGAAAATCGCCTTGATCTCGGAGAAATCGCGAATCCAGCCGGTGTGCGGATCAAGATCGCCACTGAGGTGAATCGCTACTTTGAACGAGTGGCCGTGCAGGCGACCGCACTTGTGGCCGTCCGGGACGTGGGGCAGGCGGTGGGCGGATTCGAAGGTAAATTCTTTGAAGATTTCCACAGTGTCTTGAGCTCTGTCAGGTGGCGATCGCCGCAGCGATAGGGGCAGGTGGCGAGTTTAACAGCTTGTCCTGACTAAAGGGTCAGCAAGCGCTCGCCGAGGCGACCGTTGGCGGCCAGTTCGAGGAACTCGTCGCCCAGGCGGCGGCTTTCTTCCATCGCCGCGCGCCAGTACTTCTGCCGGCTTGGCGCATCGCCCATGAAGCGTTTGAAGTCATTGCGGTCCGGCAGCTTGCCGAATGGCAGGCGCGCCAGGTATTGCTTCGACGGCGCAAGCAATAGCACGTCCTGCAGCCGCGCAGTGCAGGCCCGGCGCCAGGGCAGGGACTTGTCGAACCAGCCGGGAATAATCCGGTCGGTGAAGTGCGGGTACAGCACGATGTCATTGCCGCTGTAGGGCAGGTCGAGGTGGTAGTCGAGCAGGCCGCCGTCGCGAAAGGTCCCCGCGCCAGCGCCCGGCAGGTCCTGTACGCCCTCCATGACCATGGGGATCGAGCCGGACGCGAGCAGCGCCTGGCGCAGGTTGCCGGCGTTCAATGCGACGAAGCGCGAGGGGAAGTCGGTGAGCGGGTGCACGGGCGGGGCAAGGCGTGGATCGTGGATGATCAGCCGTTCGAAATGCCGCGACAGCCGCGAACGGCTGCGCAGGTTGTCAGCGATTACCGCCGACAACCCCAGGCCCAAGTGGCCGCGATGGTCTTGTGCGAGTCGGCCGTGGCTTTTGACCACCATGATGTTCAGACGATAATGCGCGTTATCGAGAATCGTCGAGTCGCGGCCGTCGAGCAAATCCTCAAGCATGCGCCGCGAGCTCTGGCTGATCTGTGCCATGGTCACGCCCTTGTTGAAGTCCTGCTCGGTATACAAGCGGCCGAGACGCCGGATGCCCTCGGCGGCGTCCGGCAGGCAAGCGCTGGCGAAACGCCAGGAGCCCACCGAGGCACCGATTAGCGAGCGCTCCCGTGGCGCGGCCGGCAGCCACTCACCGAACAACGCCAGGTCCAGCCCCTGAATCCCCAGCGCCTTGGGGCCACCGGCGGCGCCGGGCAGCGTGCCGACATCGGTGGCACTGAGCCCGTGTTCGCGGATGCGCGCGAAGGCCCGGGGGCCGGCTTTGAGGGTCAGGGCGGGGAACTTGATGTGGATGGCGGTCATACCGGTCTCGATGTCTGGCAAGCGGGAGTGATTATAGGAGATTTCAGCGTCAAACCCCGTAGGAGCTGCATGATGGCAATTCAGTTTCAATTAAGTTCGAATCGCTAAGGTGCCTTCCGTACGCAACACACGAATAATCCGGAGACACCGATGAAAACCCTGACTGCTGTGTTCACTGCTTCCCTCATCGCCATGACTGCCAGCATCGCCCACGCCCGTGACCTGGGCCCTGATGAAGCCCTGCGGTTGCGCGACGCTGGTACCATTGTGTCTTTCGAGAAGCTCAACGCTACCGCCGTGTCCAAACACCCGGGCTCCACCATCACCGAAACGGAGCTGGAAGAAGAGTACGGCAAGTACATCTACCAGGTTGAGATGCGCGACCCACAGGGTCTGGAGTGGGACCTGGAATTGGACGCTGTCAGCGGGCAGGTGCTCAAGGATCATCAGGATACGTAATGAAGGTGCATTTTTTGTCCGGCACACGCGCCAGCCACCGATTGGGGTTGGCGCTGCTGGTTTTCTGCTCGGTGGTCATGGCCCGCGACCTGGACCAGGATGAAGCCCTGCGCCTGCGCCAGCAGGGGGTGATCATGCCGCTGGAGCAACTGTTGCAAAAGGCCTTGGATCGCTACCCGGGAGCCAAGCTGCTGGAAGCCGAGCTGGAAGAGAAACACGACGTCTACATTTATGAAGTCGAACTGTTGACCGCCGAAGGCGTGGTGCGCGAACTGGACCTCAATGCCAGCACTGGCGAGCTATTGAAAGACAAGGAAGATTGACCGATGCGTTTGCTTCTCGTGGAAGACCACGTGCCCCTGGCTGACGAATTAATGGCCGGGCTGAGCCGCCAGGGTTATGCCGTGGACTGGCTGGCCGACGGCCGCGATGCGGTGTATCAGGGCAGCAGCGAGCCGTATGACCTGATCATCCTCGACCTCGGCCTGCCCGGGCTGCCTGGGCTTGAGGTGCTGGCGCAATGGCGCGCCGGTGGCCTGTCGACACCCGTGCTGATCCTGACGGCGCGCGGTTCCTGGTCCGAACGCATCGAAGGCCTCAAGGCCGGGGCCGACGACTACCTGACCAAACCGTTTCACCCCGAAGAACTGCATCTGCGCGTGCAGGCGCTGCTGCGCCGCTCCCACGGCCACGCCAACCAACCAACGCTCAAGGCGGCGGGCCTGCATCTGGATGAAGGGCGCCAATGCGTGACGCGCGACGGCGCCGACATCCAGCTCACCGCTGCGGAGTTTCGCCTGCTGCGCTATTTCATGCTGCACTCCGAACAGATCCTGTCCAAGAGCCACCTCGCGGAGCACCTTTACGACGGCGAAACCGAGCGTGATTCCAACGTGCTGGAAGTTCACGTCAATCACCTGCGACGCAAGCTGGGCCGCAGCGTGATCGAAACCCGTCGCGGCCAGGGTTACCTGTTCGGCGGACAAGCCAAGTGAGATCGATCCAGCGCCGCTTGAGCCTGGGCCTGATCAGCGTGATGGTGATTGTCGGCCTGGTGTTGGCGCAGGCCAGTCTGTGGCTGTTCGAATTGGGCCTGCACCGTTACCTCGAGGCGGGCCTGCGCAACGACAGCGAGAGCCTGCTGGTGGCGCTGGTGCGCGGGCCCCAGGGTTTGCAACTGGAGGAGCGGCACCTGTCGCCGGCCTATCAGCGGCCGTTTTCCGGGCACTACTTTCGCATCGATTTCGCCGACAAGCATTGGCGCTCGCGGTCCCTGTGGGACCAGGAGTTTCCACAACTCACCGAGCCGGGCCTGCAAAGCAACCTGCAACTGGGGCCTGAAGGCCAACGGTTGCTGGTGTTGCGTTCGGACTATCGTCGACTTGGACAGTCGATTTCCATCAGCGTGGCGCAGGACTACACCCCGGTGCGTGACAGCTTCCTGCGCATGCAGCAGGTCGGTCTCGGGTTGGGATTGGCGGGGCTGCTGCTGATCCTGGTGCTGCAACGGGTCACCGTGCGCAGGGCCTTGCGGCCCCTGGAAAAGGCCCGCGAGCAGATCGCCCAGTTGCAACAGGGGCAACGCTCGCAACTGGACGATCAGGTTCCGGTGGAGCTGGAGCCGCTGGTGGCGCAGATCAACCATTTGCTGGCGCACACTGAGGACAGCCTCAAACGCTCGCGCAACGCCCTGGGCAATCTTGGCCACGCCCTGAAAACCCCGCTGGCGGTGCTGTTGAGCCTGGCGTCGAGCGAGAAACTCGATGCTCACCCCGAACTGCGAAGGATCCTCAAGGAGCAGCTGGAACACGTCCGGCAACGGCTCAATCGAGAGCTCAATCGCGCACGGTTGTCCGGCGACGCGCTGCCGGGCGCATTGTTCGATTGCGCTGCCGAGTTGCCGGGGTTGCTGGCTACGCTGAACATGATCCACGGTGAACACCTGCACCTGAGCTACCGCGCGCCCCAGGGTTTGCGCCTACCCTGGGATCGTGAAGACTTGCTGGAACTGCTCGGCAACCTGCTGGATAACGCCTGCAAATGGGCGGATGCCGAGGTGCGCTTGAGCGTGGTCGAGACGACGCCGGGGTTTGAGTTGAGCGTCGAGGATGACGGGCCGGGTATCCCTGAAGATCAACGGACCCAAGTCTTCAGCCGCGGCACCCGGCTGGATGAGCAGGCAGATGGGCATGGCCTGGGGCTGGGGATTGTGCGCGATATCGTCGACACCTGGGGCGGGGTGTTGCGGTTGGAAGAGAGCGAGTGGGGCGGGCTGCAGGTGGTGATCGAACTGCCCAGGCGCTGAGACCTGAAGCTGTCACCCGTCCCCCTGTGAGAGCGTGCTTGCTCGCGATAGCGGTGTATCAGTCGACATGTATGTCGCCTGACACTCTGCAATCGCGAGCAGGCACGCTCCCACATTGGATCCTCCACATCAGTGCGTTATGCCATGGTTCAGACCCGAAACTGATCCATCAAGCTCTGCTGCTGGTTCGCCAGGCTGTTGAGCGACTGGCTCACCCGCGCTGACTCATTCGCCTGCCCCGACAACGACTCCGTGACGTCGCGAATCGTCGCCACGTTGTTGTTGATCTCTTCAGCCACTGCGCTCTGTTCTTCCGCGGCACTGGCGATCTGCAGGTTCATGTCGCTGATCACGGTCACCGCGTCGCCGATCTGGCGCAAGGCGGTCACGGCCTGGCCAACTTGCTCGACGCTGCCCTGAGCCTGGCGATGGCTGTTGCTCATCGAGCCCACTACCACCTGTGTGCCGCTTTGCAGCTGTTCGATCACCAGACGGGTTTCCTCGACAGACTCCTGGGTACGTCGCGCCAGGTTGCGCACCTCATCGGCCACCACGGCAAAACCGCGACCGGCTTCACCGGCCCGAGCCGCTTCGATGGCGGCGTTCAAGGCCAGCAGGTTGGTTTGTTCGGCGATGGCGCGAATGACTTCCAGTACCGAGCCGATTTTCTCGCTGTTGGCCGCCAGGCCTTCGACCTGCACCATCGCCGCGCTCATGTCGGCGGCAAGGTTGTCAATGCTGGTGGTGGTCTGGTCGATCACGGTCAGGCCACGGCGAGTCGCATGGTCGGCGTCTCGCGCGGCCTGGGCCGCTTGCGCTGCGCTGCGGGCGACGTCCTGGGCGGTAGCGCTCATTTCGTGGGACGCGGTGGCGACCTGGTCCACCTGGCGGTATTGCTGCTCCATACCGGCGCTGGTCTGGGTGGCGATCGCGGAGGATTGGTCAGCCGTGCTGCGTGCATCCTGCACCGAGCGTTTCACTTCAGCAATGATTGGCTGCAGCTTGTCGAGGAAGCGGTTGAACCAGCCGGCCAACTGGCCCAGTTCATCCTGTTTGTCGTAGGCCAGGCGACGGGTCAGGTCGCCTTCGCCGCTGGCGATGTCTTCGAGCATACGCGCCACGCCGAGGATCGGTTTGGTCACGCTGCGCGCCATCAGCCACACCAGCAGCAGGCCGATCAACGCAGCCAGCACGCCCAGGCCCAGTTCGACCAGGGTACCGGTGGTGTTGCTCTCGTCGAGTTGTTTTTCCAGTGCCTCGGCGGGGCCGACCAGGACTTTTTCGGGTACTTGCAGCAGCACGCCCCAGTATTTTCCACCGGGGATCGGCTCAAACGGCGCGAGCACTTTTAGCTGTTGGTCATTGTGCAGGCTGGCAATCTTATTGCTGGCCGCCAGCAACCGAATAAGCTCGGCGCCGCTCGTCTTATCGACACTGTCCAAACGTTGGCTGAGTTTGCTGGAGTCCGAGCTGTAGCCGGCCAACAGGCCGACCGGACTGATGATGCTGACGTGGGTCTGGCCGTCGTAGAGCTTTTTGCTCGCGACCTGGCTGATCGATTGCAGACTGTTCAGGTTGATGTCCACCGACAGCGATGCGATGACCTTGCCGTTGACCATCAGCGGAAAGACGATGCTGGTCATCAGCACGTCCTGGCCGTCGATTTTGTAGAAGTACGGTTCGATCACGCACGGCTTGAGCGAGGTGCGCGGGCAGGTGAACCAGGCGTTGGCAGGTTCGCCGCTGGGACCGGCGCTGGTGTCGGCCATGTCGCTTTCCGGCAGCGCCATGGACGTTAACTTGCCCGGAGTCGGTTGCGACCAATACAGGGCGAAGCGGCCCTTGTCGTTGCTGCCCAGTTCCGCCTGTCCGGCGAACAGTTCGTCCTTGCCGTCCAGGGCATTGGCTTCGAACACCAGCGACAGGCCGAGCAGTTCCGGGTTGGCCTGCAGCGCCGACCTCACTTGGCGGGTCAAGTCTTCGCGCAGGTCGAAGGCGTCGAGGAAACGTTTTTCCGCCTGGTCGCGCAGGAATAGCACCTGGCGCGAGAAGCCGTGGCCGTATTGGTAGGCGTCCATGAACTGCTGGCGAATGACCAGCGCCTGGTTTTCACCCTGGGACTCGATCCGTGCCTGGGCGGCTTCATTGAGCATCTCCATGCTCGAGGCCTTCACCAGCGCGGAACTGTGCTCCATGCGATACAGCGAAAGACCCACCAGCAGGGTCACAATACCCGCCAGGCAAAGCCCGGTCAGCAGGGTGATTTTCCATTGAATGGAAAGTTGTCTGAGTGACATGGAGACGTCCTTCTTCGATAAATATCTGCGGCTTGGAAGTGTAGCGGCCGTCATTCGGGATTCTTGATGGCGTTCACTGAATATTGACTCACACCCCTAGGCGGTGTGTTGGCTTTGACAAGGTGGCAGCGGTCCGGCACAGTGCGCGCCCTCTAATAAAACCGATTCTTCAATCCGCTGGCGGCTCTTCGCAGACTGCCGGCTGAGCTCATTCCGCTTGCCTTGAGGTAACGATGATTAATGCAGTAATTGCTGCGGTCGGCGTCATGCTGATACTCAGCCTGTCCCGCGTGCACGTAGTGATCGCGCTGATCGTGGGCGCGCTGGTTGGTGGCCTGACCGGCGGCCTGGGCATCGACGCCACGCTTAAAGCCTTCAATAGCGGTCTTGGCGGCGGGGCTACCGTGGCGCTGTCCTATGCCTTGCTGGGGGCGTTCGCGGTGGCGATTGCCAAGTCGGGGATGGCCCATGCGCTGGCGGACAAAGCGCTGGGAGTGGTTGATCGCCAGCACGCCAGCGGTGGCGGCCAAGTCAAATGGCTGCTGATCGGCCTGCTGTGGGTCGTGGCCATCGCCTCACAAAACATCTTGCCGATACATATCGCCTTCATTCCGTTGCTGGTGCCGCCGCTTTTATACGTACTGACCAAGTTGCAGCTGGATCGGCGGCTGATTGCCTGCGTCATGACCTTCGGCTTGATCACGCCTTACATGTTCCTGCCGGTGGGCTTTGGCAACATTTTCCTCAACGAGATCCTGCTGGCCAACGTCGCCCGCAGCGGCGTTGATATCAGCGGCATTAACGTTACCCACGCCATGGGCATCCCGGCGCTGGGCATGGTGTTTGGCCTGGCGGTCGCGTTTTTCAGCTACCGCAAGAAGCGCGTCTACGACCTGGGCAAGATCGAGCAGGTCGAGCAGGTGGCGGTGCAGTACAACCCACTGAGCCTGATAGTTGCGGGCCTGGCGATCGCCGCCGCGTTCGTGATCCAGTTGCTGCTCGACTCGATGATCATCGGCGCCCTGGCAGGCTTTCTGATTTTTTCGGTGTCGGGGATTGTGAAGTGGCGCGACACCGACGATTTATTCACGGAAGGCATGAAGATGATGGCGATGATCGGCTTCATCATGATCGCCGCCTCCGGGTTTGGTGAAGTGATCAAGGCCACTGGCGACGTGCAGTCGCTGGTGGAAGCCTCAGCTTCGTGGATCGGCCACAGCAAGGCCATCGGTGCATTGTTGATGTTGCTGGTTGGTTTGCTGGTCACCATGGGCATTGGCTCGTCGTTTTCCACGGTGCCGATCCTGGCGGTGATTTTCGTGCCGCTGTGCGTGCAGTTGGGCTTCAGCCCTCTGGCGATCGTCAGCATCGTCGGCACCGCAGGTGCACTGGGGGATGCAGGCTCGCCAGCCTCGGATTCGACCCTCGGCCCGACCTCCGGCCTGAACATCGATGGCCAGCATCACCATATCTGGGACACGGTGGTGCCGACTTTCCTGCACTACAACCTGCCGCTGCTGGTATTTGGCTGGGTAGCGGCGATGGTGTTGTAAACACTGCCTTCTTACTTGTGCCATTCAACTTTTGGTTCGGCGTGCCGTTAAAGCTTTCAGGCACGCCCATAAAATCAAAAGAGTAAACGTCATGCGCATGAGCCTGAAGGCTAAAGTCCTGTCACTCGCGGTCTTCCCGGTGCTGCTCTTTGCGCTGGTCATCAGCCTCACTACGCTGTTGATCCTCCAGGAACAGGCGCGCAAGGAAGTCGAGGAAACCCGGCAACGCCTGCTCACCGACGCCAAGGCCACGCTGCAAAGCTACGTGGCCGTGGCCATGACCACGATCAAACCGCTCTACGATGCCGCCACCCCTGGCGACGACGGCGCGCGGGCGCAGGCGATCAAATTGCTGTCGAGCATAAGCTACGGCAAGGATGGCTACTTCTTCGGTTATGACTCCAATACCGTGCGCCTCTTCAAGGCCAACAGCCCGGATGGCGTCGGTCAGAGCTTCAAGGACAACCGCGACCCGAACGGCGTGTACGTCAACCGCGACTTGGTGAAAGTCGCGAAGGAAGGCACCCATTATCTGCAATACAGCTCGCCGTTACCGGGCAACACCCAGGTGCTCGTGCCCAAGCTTGGCTACACCGACTACCTGGCGAAGTGGGATATGGCGGTCGGTACGTCGGTGAATCTCGACGGTATCGAGGCGCAGGTGGCGCTGGTCGAGGCCAAGGTGGATGAGCGTATGAAAGGGGTGGTGTGGAGCATTCTCGGTATCGCTGCAGTGGTGTTGTTGGTGATCGCCGCAGCGGGCGTGTTTTTGTCCAATACCATCTTGCGTCCACTGCACCTGATGAAAGCCAACCTCGACGACATCGCCGCCGGCGAGGGTGACCTGACCCGCCGCCTGGCCATTACCAGCCAGGATGAACTCGGCGAGCTGGCAGGCTCGTTCAATCGTTTTGTCGACAAGATCCATGGGCTGGTGCAGCAGATCACTGAAATGACTTCGCAGCTGACCGGCCTGGTCACTCAGGTGTCCGATCAGGCCCAACGCTCGGACCTGGCGATGGAGCGCCAGCGTCACGAAACCGACCAGGTTGCCACGGCGATCAATGAAATGTCGGCGGCGGCCCAGGAAGTCGCTAAAAGCGCGCAGAACGCTGCGGTGGCGGCCCAGCAGACGGATGAAGAAGGCCAGGCAGCCAAGCGGGTTGTGGCCGGTAGCATCGTAAAAATTCATGCGCTGGTGGACGATATTCGCAGCAGCGGCGTGTCTCTGGACAGCTTGCAGAAGGATGTGTCGTCGATTGTCAGCGTGCTGGGGGTGATTCGTTCGATCGCTGACCAGACCAACTTGCTGGCCCTCAACGCCGCCATCGAAGCGGCTCGCGCCGGTGAGGCGGGTCGAGGCTTTGCAGTGGTGGCGGACGAAGTGCGGGCGCTGGCCAGCCGCACGCAAATCAGCACCCAGGAAATCCAGAGCATGATCGACCGTTTGCAGGCGGGCACGCAGTCAGCAGTGGAGGCCATGCGCCGTTCCAGCGAGGCCGGCGACGGCACCAGCGTCCAGGCCAACGAAGCGGGCGCTTCGCTGGACGCGATGGCGCAGCTTATCGGCACGATCAACTCGATGAACGCGCAGATCGCTAGCGCCGCCGAAGAGCAAACCGCCGTGGCCGAAGAGATCAACCGCAGCGTGCATCAGATTGCGGCAGCCGTGGACAGCGTCGCTGACGAAACCCAGCTCGGCGCGCAAACCACTCGCAGCCTGGCGGACCTGGGGCAGCGGTTGGGTAGGCTGGTTGGGCAGTTTCGTATCTGACGTCTGGCGTAGCACAGTCCGGTGGTCAAGCACAGTCCTGTGGCCAAGCCCAGTCCTGTGGCCAGGCATAGTCCTGTGACCAAGCCCAGTCCGGTGACCAATGAGCTCCTGTGGCGAGCGAGCATGCTCGCGCTGGGCTGCGCAGCGGCCCCACCCACTGGCGAGCGCTGCGCACTCGAGCGGGAGCAAGCTCCCTCGCCACGGGGTTAGTGTTCGGCAGGAGAGGCTCGATTGTGTTTGGTGTTTTTGTCTCCTGTATATTCTTGTAGTAAGCACAGTCCTGTGGTCAAGCCCAGTCCTGTGACCAATGGGCTCCTGTGGCGAGCGAGCTTGCTCGCGCTGGGCTGCGCAGCGGCCCCGACATCTGGCGAGCGCTGCGCACTCGAGCGGGAGCAAGCTCCCTCGCCACGGGGTTAGTGTTCGGCAGGAGAGGCTCGATTGTGTTTGGGTTTTTTGACTCCTGCATATTCTTGTAGTCAGCACAGTCCTGTGGCCAGGCATAGTCCTGTGGTCAAGCACAGTCCTGTGACCAATGAGCTCCTGTGGCGAGCGAGCTTGCTCGCGCTGGGCTGCGCAGCGGCCCCACCCACTGGCGAGCGCTGCGCACTCGAGCGGGAGCAAGCTCCCTCGCCACGGGGTTAGTGTTCGGCAGGAGAGGCTCGATTGTGTTTGGGTTTTTTTGTCTCCTGCATATTCTTGTAGTCAGCCCAGTCCGGTGGCCAAGCCCAGTCCTGTGGTCAAGCACAGTCCAGTGACCAATGAGCTCCTGTGGCGAGCGAGCTTGCTCGCGCTGGGTGCGCAGCGGCCCCGACATCTGGCGAGCGCTGCGCACTCGAGCGGGAGCAAGCTCCCTCGCCACAGGGTTGGTGTTCCAAGCTAACTCGTCACGGGGTGTCGACAGCCCGGCTGCTAAGGTCGGTCCCAGTAGGGCACTGTGCCGAAGCACTCGACGAAAAAATCTATCACCGTCCTGACCTTCACCGACAACCGGCGGCTTCCGGGCCAGAGGACGGCGATCTGCTGTGGCTCGAGGCTATTGGATACCTGATACTCCTCCAGCACCGGCACCAGCGTGCCGTTACGCACGGCTTCGCCAATCAGCCATGACGGAAACATCACCAGTCCCAGGCCTTGTTCCGCCGCTTGAGTGAGGGTGTCGGCATGGTTGCCGGTGATTGGCCCCTTGACCGAGTAAGGCATCCAGTCCTGCTGCCCTTTACGGAAAAACCAGCGCTGTTGACCCGCCACGCCTTTGTAGACCAGGCATTGATGGACGACGAGATCGTCGGGATGACGTGGCGTGCCGCGATGCTGCAGATACGCCGGGCTGGCCGCCACCTGGAAACGATGGGGCGCCAGAATCCGCGCCTGCATGCTCGAATCGTGCAGGGGGCCGATGCGGAATAGCAGGTCGGCACCTTCCTGCAGCGGGTCGACGTAGCTGTCGGTCTGCTGGATATCCAGTTGCAGCTTCGGGTAGCGCTCGCACAACTGGCCCAGCCAGGGCGTCAGATGCCGTTGCCCGAAGACCACCGGGGCGTTGATCCGCACCAGCCCACTCGGCTCGCTTTGCTGCTCCTGCAGGGCTTGTTCGGCTTCTTCGAGCTGCACCAGCACCAACCGCGCGTGATGCCCCAGCATGCGCCCGGCTTCGGTGGGGGTGACAGCGCGGGTGTGGCGGTAGAGCAGTTGTTGGCTCAGGGCCTGTTCCATCAGCTGGATCTGCCGTGAGATGGAAGAGGGCGCCAGGCCTTCACGGCGGGCGACTTCAGAGAAGCTGCCATGGTCGAGCACCGCGACAAAAAGCCTGAGCGCCTTGAACCCGAATTCGTTGAGACCCTGCATGATGGATCCTGCTGTGCGTAATGCGCAAAAGTGTTGTCTGGATGCTCCCATTTATCGCAAAGGGAAGCCAGCCGATAATGCACGCCTCCTTCACTCTGTGAGAGGGAGCCTTCTGGCGATACATCGCTTTCGCAAGCAGGCTCGCTGCCACATGGGTGTGTTAACTGATCACGGGTTATCTCTATGCACTCTTCAATCGAACAGGCAGACGTCATTGCCACGCCCGCCACTAAACCGGGGCTGCGGCTGCTGCTGTTGCCGCTGGTGATCTTCGCCGGCATGGGGCTTTCCGTGGAGGCCGGGTTGCTTGGACCCCTCGGGGTTCAAGTCGGGCATCTGTGGGCGACCTTGAGCATCTTTGGTGTCGGCTCGGCCATCCTATTCCTGCTGTTGTTATTGAGCGGCCCGCAACAGGGGCCGGCGTTCAACACCTTGCCGCGCTGGCAGTTGATCGGCGGTTTCCTGGGGCCGGTGTACGTGATCGTGCTGACGCTGGCCACTCCTCATATCGGCATCGCCATGACGATGATCGCGATCCTCTCCGGGCAGGTCGGCAAAAGCGTGCTGATCGACCATTTCGGCTGGTTCGGCGCGGCGCGTAAAAAGGTCAATGGTGAACGTTGGTTGGCTTTGCTGCTGATAGTTGCCGCACTTGTTCTGATTGCCAGGGGTTGATGATGAGTCTGTTTATCTTGTTGGCAGTGGTCGTGGCGGCCGGTGCAGTGTTGAGTGTGCAGGCGGCGATCAATGGACGCCTGGGCGAAACGGTGGGCGTGTTACGCAGCAGCCTGTTGACCTTTGTGGTTGGCGCTGTGGTCACGGGGTTGCTGATCCTGTTCTTCGAACCGGCCCATGCGGTGAGTCTGCTGGACGTGCCGAAATGGCAGCTCAGCGGCGCACTGTTCGGCGTGGTCTACATGATGGTGATGGTCGGCGCGGTGCCACGAGTAGGGGCGGCTGTCGCCACCGTGGCGGTGATCGTCGGGCAGTTGGGCATGGGTATGCTGATCGACAATTTCGGCTGGCTGGGCAATCCGGCAATCGAGTTATCCGGCAGCCGGATCCTGGCGATGGTGTGCCTGGCATTGGCGCTGGTGTTCATGTATCGCAGTAATACCCGGCAGGCGTAACGCGAACCTCTGTAGCTCCTACAATGTAATCACGGGTGCGCATCCGCCGCATCCGGACGACTATACCGATGGAGTCAGACCATGACCGTGACCAAGACCGATACCTGCGACTGCCCCAAATGCCAGTGCGAGTTGGGTGAGCACCCGATCGCTCGACACGGCAAGCATTACTGCTGCGAAGCCTGCGCCAAGCACCATGAGCATGGCGAAACGTGCTCATCCAAAGGCTGCAAGTGCGCTGACAGTTGAGCGGCCACGCAAACAAAGTGGAGCCTTTCAGGCTCCACTGTCATTTTGAATAAACGTTCTTCATACGCGTCAGCCGGCCGGGCGCCATGTCACATTCTCGACGCCGAACTTCTCGGCCATCGGCTTACTGGTTTTCTGCACCTTCTCCCTGCCAAAGCGCGGGATCCGACCCACGCCCGCGTCACAGCTTGCCCAATGCCAGGCCTCTGCGTTGTCCATCTTGTCCAGACGGATAATGAAAGACTTGGGGGCGCCATGAAGGGTGTATTCAATGACGAATAATTTTGCGTTGTTCATAAAGCCCGTGATTCTCCCTGTGGTATTAGAAGGATCGTTGGCGGGCCGGAAAATTCAGTCGGATTGTCAGACGGCGGCGAGTTTGGATGGGCTCCCAACCTAAAACTGATACCCAACCCCCGCGTAATACCCCCACCCATCAGACCGCGCCCTGAAATTTCCATCGCCAAAATTCAACACGCTGCCATCCTCCCAATTCCCACCGTTGTGGAAGTAGCGTCCCACCAACGTAAAACGCAGATGAGTGAACGAGTAGAGCAACACATTGGTCGCCACCGTCGCATTAGCCGTGCGCGCCGGGTTGTCTTTGTGCAAATCCGAGCCGAAATCGAAATTGGTGAAGCCGATATAGGTCAGCGACGCGCCATTGCTGAAATTGCTGATCGGCACAATGTACTTGAGTTGTGCACGGTAACCGTCCCACGAATACTCATTACTGGCGCCATAGTTCTCCCACTGGTAACGCCCGTAGAAATTCGCCGACAAATTAACCCGCGAATGAGTGTCGATGTCGGTGCCCAGCCCGCTGTACAGCGTATTGGCGCGGTTGGCGCTATTGCTGCCATGGTCATAAATCCAGTCGAACGCCACGTACCATTCCTTGAACGGGCCAATGGCCAGGCTGCGGCCCGCCAGATAGTCGATGGAAATCCGCGGCTCGTGCTCCATGAACACCGGCGAGCCGCGGTCCCAGACCCCCTTGTCATGGCTGTTGCCGATGTTGAAGATCTTCGGGATATCGATGTAGCCGTATAGCTCGAAGGGCCCCTTGCGCCCGAAATATTCGTATTCCAGGTAGATGTCGTCGGCCGGTTGCGGTCCGAAGCTGATGTCCTTACTGCCGATCAGCGTCAGGTCCTGATTGAACCAGTCCGACAGGTAGGCGCCTTGTTTCGGCGGGCTGGCTTCTGGGCTGAGGGATGCGCCCTGGGCGGATTCTTCGGTGGTGACGGGTTGCGCGGCAAGGTTGTCGCTGAGTAGTCCTGTAACGCCGGCGAGCAGTAAGGAAACAGATAAATTGCGCGTGCCGGTTACGCGGCGGAGTGTCGCATTCATTGAAAATCCCTTTCGAAATCCATCGGGTGCCCGGTGTTCCAGGCTGTCGTTGTTATGGGTCGAACACGCTGCTATCAGCAGCTCGCAAACGTTTGCACAACCCATACCAGATTCGACGGTGATAGCAGGTCGAGGCACAGTGGCGCGCGGGCTGCCGGCACTTTGGCTGCCCGCCAGGGCGGTTGTTTTTGCACGATCGCCCAAAGATCGTACCGGGTGATTGCTGTAGGATTGTCGACCTGACTACACAAGGTGCCACCCATGAGCAATCCGATTCGTCTGACCCAATACAGCCACGGCGCAGGATGCGGCTGCAAGATTTCCCCTCAGGTACTGGAAGTGATCCTGGCGGGCAGCGGGGCGCAGAACCTGGATCCAAATCTCTGGGTCGGCAACGCCTCGCGTGATGACGCTGCGGTCTATGCCATCGACGAAGAGCGCGGTGTGGTCTCGACTACCGACTTTTTCATGCCGATTGTCGATGACCCGTTCGACTTCGGTCGTATCGCCGCCACCAATGCCATCAGCGATATCTACGCCATGGGCGGCGATCCGCTGATGGCAATCGCGATCCTCGGCTGGCCGGTCAACGTGCTGGCCCCGGAAATCGCCCGGGAAGTGATTCGTGGCGGCCGCTCGATCTGCGATGAAGCGGGCATTCCTTTGGCCGGCGGGCACTCCATCGACGCGCCCGAACCAATTTTCGGCCTGGCCGTGACCGGACTGGTGGAAAAGCGCCACATGAAGCGCAACGACACCGCGACTGCCGGGTGCCTGTTGTATCTCACCAAACCCCTGGGGATAGGCATCCTGACCACCGCCGAGAAACAGGGCAAGTTGCGCCACGCCGACATCGGGCTGGCCAGGGACTGGATGTGCACCCTGAACAAGCCCGGCAGCCGTTTCGGCAAGCTTGAAGGCGTGACCGCGATGACCGACGTCACCGGATTCGGCCTGCTTGGGCACCTGGTGGAAATGGCCGATGGCAGCCACCTGACCGCGCGTATCGAATACGATCGCGTGCCGCGCCTGGCCGGTGTCGAGTATTACCTCGAACAGGGTTGCGTACCTGGGGGTACCCTGCGCAATTTCGACAGCTATGCCAGCAAACTGGGACGTCTGCAGGAACTGCACAAGCGTGTACTTTGCGACCCGCAGACCAGTGGCGGCCTGCTGATCGCGGTCACTCCCGCAGGCAGCCCGCAGTTTCTGAGCGTAGCCGCCGAACTGGGACTGACGCTTGAGCCCATCGGTGAACTGGTCGAGCGACAGACCCACGCGGTCGAGGTGTTCTGATGTCGATCGACTGCACCGACTACCGCGCTATTTTTCTCAACGACCGACCCATGCTGGACGCCCGCGCACCGGTCGAATTCGCCAAGGGGGCGTTTCCCGGGGCGGTCAACCTGCCTCTGATGAATGATCACGAGCGGCAACGCATCGGCACCTGCTACAAGCAGCACGGGCAGGAGGCAGCGATTACACTCGGGCACCAACTGGTGTCGGGTGCGATCAAGGCCGAACGCATCCAGGCGTGGGCTGATTTTACCCGGGCCCATCCTGAAGGTTACCTGTATTGCTTGCGTGGTGGCTTGCGCTCGCAGCTTGTCCAGCAGTGGCTCAAGGACGAGGCGGGCATCGACTATCCACGAGTCGGTGGCGGCTACAAGGCCATGCGCTCGTTTTTGCTGGATACGGTCGACCAGGCGGTGACGCAGTGTGATTTCGTTTTGCTGGGCGGCATGACCGGTACCGGCAAAACCGAGCTGCTCACGCAGTTGAGCAACGGCCTGGACCTGGAAGGCCATGCCAATCACCGTGGCTCCAGTTTCGGCAAACGCGCCACGGAACAGCCCTCCAACATCGATTTTGAAAACCGCCTGGCGGTGGACATCCTGAAAAAGCGGGCTGTTGGCATCGAGCGGTTCGTATTGGAAGACGAGAGCCGCACCGTCGGCAGCTGCGCCTTGCCGCTCCCGTTGTTCCAGGGCATGCAGCAGTATCCGATGGTCTGGCTGGAAGACAGCCTGCAAGGGCGCGTCGAGCGGATCCTGCGGGACTACGTGGTGGACCTGTGCGCCGAATTCATCACTGTGCATGGCGATGTCGGGTTTGCGCTGTTCTCCGAGCGGTTGCTGGAGAGCCTCAACAATGTGCAAAAACGCCTGGGTGGCGAGCGGCACCGGCGCATGCTGCTGTTAATGGAGGACGCCCTGGAAGAACAGGCGCGCAGCGGCTCGGTGGATCTGCATCGTGCCTGGATCGAAGGGTTGTTGAGCGAGTACTACGATCCGATGTATGCGTTCCAGCGGGAGAAAAAAGGCGCGCGGATCGAGTTTGCCGGGGAGCGGGATGCGGTGCTCGACTATTTGCGAGAGCGGGCTGTTCAGCGGGGGTGATGTTGCCGCAATGGCGCCCTCACGGGCGCCACAAAATCTACAGCACAGCCGCCCCAATCAACCCGCTGACCACGCCAATCCCCATGGTCATCAGCGCCACGCTGACCAGCACTCGCCCATCGAAATCCTTGCGCAGCATCAGCAGCGACGGCAGGCTGATACTCGGCAGGGTCATCAGCAGGGCAACGGCCGGGGCGGTGCCCATGCCCAGGGTCATCATGGTTTGCACGATCGGGATTTCCGCCGCCGTGGGAATCACGAACAAGGTGCCGATGATCGCCAGTGGCAACAGCCACATCAGGCTGTTGGCCATGGCGCCATCAATGTGCGGAAACACCCAGACCCGTACTGCACCGAGCACCAGCACCGCCAGAATGTAAATCGGGATAGTGCTCCAGAACAGTTGCCAGAGCGTGCGGCCCCAGCGCACCAGGAACGGTTGCACATCCACCGTGCTGGCTTCACTCACGGCTTCGACAGCCGCTTCAGGCAGTGCCTGAGGGCCGGACATGCGCTGCGCGACCCAGGACACGCCAAATACCAGCACGATGCCCGCGACCAGGCGCAGCGCCGTAAAGCCCCAGCCCAGCACAAAGCCCATGAACACCAGCGTGGCCGGGTTCAGCACCGGATTGCCGATCCAGAACGCCAGCGCGGCGCCAACCGACACATTGGAGCGACGCATGCTGGCCGCCACCGGTGCCGCGCAGCATGAACACATCATGCCAGGCAGGGCGAACAGGCCACCGCGTACGGTCGAGGCAAAACCGGCGCGGCCAAACAGGCGCAGCAGCCAGTCCCGGGGGATCAATACCTGAAGCAGTGAACCGAGAATCACCGCCAGTACTGCGGCTTTCCAGATCGCCAGGAAATACACCTTGGCGTAGGTCAGCGCGGCGGCCAGGGGGGCGGTCGGGGCGTCGTTGAGTATCGAGGCGCCGATGCTGTGATTGTCAGCCGCGAGAAAGGCCTTGGCGTAGTAGGGCGACCATTTGACGTAATACAGGCCGATACAGGCAACCAGGACGAAGAGTGCAGGTTTCCACCAGAACGACCAGCCTCGTGAGGGGGCAGCAGTGGATAAGAGCGACATGGAGAGTTCCTGGGGGAAGAAGGAGAGGGCTCATGATAGCCCAGCTCCTCCCTGGTGCAGATACTTACGTTGGGCAGGTCTGGCGACCGTTATCCAGGCCTTGCTTGTAGGTGTGGCTTTTCAGGCTGGCCTTGCCGTTGTGCCAGGTCAGGGTCAGCACATACAACGAGTCGAAATCGCTGGATTCCCAGTCTTCGGTAATCTTCTGCTTCTTGCCCACAGCGTCGCCTGCCACCTTATTGATCAGCTCGGGCAGGTAACCATGGGACCAGGCGGTGTAGATCACCGAGTTATGGTACTTGTCGTCGAGCAGTTCGTCGGCCAGGTCGCTGGTGTCGTTGGCCGAGAAGTTGATGTTCACCGGCAGACCGAGCTTGATCGCGCTAGGGCTGATGGTCATCAGGGGACGAATGTAGCTATAGGAGTTATCCAGCTCGCCTTCCTCTACATTGCGCGTCGGGTTCGCCGCAAACACGTAGTCGGCCTTGCCGAATTTTTCCGGGAGCAGAGTCGCCAGGTCAATGGCGCGATTCAAGCCTTGGCAGTTGAGCTGGCCCAGGCCGCCCTCGGGTTTTTCCGCATGGCGCAGGAACACCAGGGTCTGGGTACCGTCAGCCGGCTGGGCGCGGCTTTCGCTGGACTCCAGCGACAGAAACACCGCACTGGTGGCAAGCAGCGCTGGCAGGAAAAGATAGGCGCGATGCTTGAAGCGATTGGCAAATTTCAAGAGTTTCATCATCGAATTAGGGGTTCTTCAGCGCATTCGGTTAAGGCTGACAAACCTTTACACCGCGAGCATCCAGCGTCGGGTGTTTTCCATGTCGTTGAGCCGGTCCGTTTCCGAAAGGGCAAAGCTCTGAGTGCCTTGAGCCCATTTGGTTCGATCCCGACAGGTGCGCCGCACTCTACCGGGATGCTTTCTCGGATGTAGGAAAAGTTACCAACAGGATGTTACAACTCGTCGCAGAAGCTGCCGAAGGCTGCGATTTTTTGCGCTTGTCGATCCCGTCAAAAAACAGCAAAAGATCGCAGCGTTCGGCAGCTCCTACGGATTATGATCGGCGTACATTTTCCTTGTGGATGCTCCCATGACTGATTTGTCCGCGTTCCCCATCACACAAAAATGGCCGGCCCAGTACCCCGAGTGGATCCAGCTGTATTCACTGCCAACCCCCAATGGGGTCAAGGCGTCGATCATGCTCGAAGAGATCGGGCTGCCCTATGAGCCCCATCGCGTCAGCTTCGAAACCAATGACCAACTGTCCCCAGCGTTCATTTCGCTGAGCGCCAACAACAAGATTCCGGCGATCCTCGATCCTCACGGTCCGGGCGATCAGCCGTTGGCGCTGTTCGAGTCCGGGGCGATTCTGATCTACCTCGCCGACAAGAGCGGGCAGTTACTGGCCCAGGAGTCGGTGGCCCGTTACGAGACGATTCAGTGGCTGATGTTTCAGATGGGCGGCATCGGGCCGATGTTCGGTCAGGTCGGTTTCTTCAATAAATTCGCCGGCAAAGAATACGAGGACAAACGCCCGCTGGGTCGTTATGTCGACGAAAGCAAGCGTCTGCTGAAGGTGCTCGATACCCGCCTGCAAGGGCAGGACTGGATCATGGGTGAGCGCTACACCATCGCCGACATCGCCACGTTTCCTTGGGTGCGCAACCTGATCGGCTTCTATGACGCGGGCGACTTGGTGGGCATCAACGACTTCAAGAACGTCACCCGAGTGCTCGAGCGCTTCCTGGCGCGGCCTGCGGTCATGCGCGGCTTGGAAATACCGAAGTAACCCACTCAACAAGACCAGGGAAAGGCCATGCATTCATTCGATTTCAAACAGGTAGATGTTTTCAGCCGCAGCCCGCTCAAGGGCAATCCGTTGGCGGTGGTGTTCGCCGCAGATGAGCTGAGCGACGAGCGGATGGCGGCCTTTGCCGCCTGGACCAACCTCAGTGAGACCACTTTCATCTTGCGGCCCCGTGACCCGCGGGCCGACTACCGGGTGCGAATTTTCACCACACTCAAGGAGTTGCCGTTCGCCGGTCATCCTACGCTCGGGACCTGTCATGCCTGGCTGGAAGCTGGCGGCGTGCCCATGGGCGAGGAGGTGATTCAGGAGTGTGGAGTCGGGCTGGTGCGCATCCGCCGCCAGGGCGCCGAGCTGGCGTTCCTGGCACCACCGCTGATCAGGACCGGGCCGGTGGATGCCGAGATTGTAGAGCGGGTTCGCCTGGGACTGGGACTGGAGCGCGGCGTGATAGTGCGCAGTCAGTGGGTCGATAATGGCGCCGGCTGGCTGGCGGTGATGCTCGAAGATCGCCAGCAGGTGCTGGACTTGCAGCCGGACCATGCGCAAATGCTCGGCCTTGCGGTCGGGGTCGTTGCGCCCTGGCAGCCGGCGCGGGACGGCGATGCCGCGCAGTTCGAGGTGCGGGCGTTTATCAGTGGCGATGGCATGCCGGAAGACCCGGCCACCGGCAGCCTGAATGCCGGGCTGGCGCAGTGGCTGCTCAAGGAGGGGCTGGCACCGCCGTCCTACGTGGTCAGCCAGGGTGTGACGATGGGTCGCGCCGGGCGAATCCAGGTCGACCAGGTAGGCGACGAAATCTGGGTCGGCGGCCCTGTGGTGACCTGCATCAGCGGCACTTTGAACCTGTAGCGCGAGCGGTGCTCAGCCGGGACGGCTGGTGATTATTGCCGGACCGGTAACGCACTCTTGGTCAACAAGCGTTTGTGCGGTACGCCGCACAACGCATAAGCTTTCGCCCCTACGATTTTCGTCTTGTCCCAGGAATCCCCATGTCCAGTCAGTTCCCCGAAGCACGTCCACGCCGTCTGCGCCGCAATGCGAGCCTGCGCAGCCTGTTCCAGGAAACGGAGTTCAGCCTCGATGACCTGGTGCTGCCGATCTTCGTCGAGGAAGAAATTGACGAGTTCGTGCCGATCAAAAGCATGCCCGGCGTGATGCGCATTCCTGAATCGAAACTCGCCGGCGAGATCGAGCGTTATGCCCGTGCCGGCATCCGGTCGGTAATGACCTTTGGTGTGTCCCACCACCTGGACAGCAACGGCAGCGATACCTGGAACGAGAATGGCCTGGTGTCGCGGATGTCGCGCATCGCCAAGGATGCTGTACCGGACATGATCGTGATGTCCGACACCTGCTTCTGCGAGTACACCAACCATGGCCACTGCGGGGTCATGCACAACCATGAAGTCGACAACGATCAGACCCTGGTCAATCTCGGCAGGCAGGCCGTTGCAGCTGCCCAGGCCGGCGCTGATGTGATCGCTCCGTCGGCGGCGATGGACGGGCAGGTCCAGGCGATTCGTCGAGCCCTGGACGCAGCTGGTTTCACCCAGACGCCGATCATGGCCTATTCGACCAAGTTCGCTTCGGCGCTTTACGGCCCGTTCCGTGAAGCCGGTGGCAGTGCGCTCAAGGGTGATCGCAAGAGCTACCAGATGAACCCGATGAACCGCCGTGAAGCAGTGCGCGAATCATTGCTGGATGAACAGGAAGGCGCCGACGCGCTGATGGTCAAGCCGGCCGGCGCGTACCTGGACATCATCCGCGACATCCGCGAGGCCTCTCGCCTGCCGCTGGCGGCGTATCAGGTCAGTGGCGAGTACGCGATGATCAAATTCGGCGCCCAGGCCGGGGCGATTGACGAAGACCGGGTGGTCCGCGAAAGCCTCGGTGCGATCAAGCGCGCCGGTGCAGATCTGATTTTTACCTACTTTGCGATGGACCTGGCACTGGCCGGGATTTAACCCACAACAAACCATCCTGTGGGAGCGGGCTTGTTGTGGGGGGTGTCAGGGGTTAGCGAAAAACATACGAATCCCGTGATCGCGAAAATAGCGTTCGATCACCTTCGGGTCCGAACTGTTCTCGGCGATCGCCACGTAGGTGTCCGGTCGCAACAGGTAGAACCCGTTACGTCCCAGACCTGCGGCCTCGAACGCGGGTCGCCAGGCAAATACCTGCAACGGCATGTGATGCTCCACACACCAGGCGATCATTTCGTCGCTGGTGTCGCCATACACATGCACCTGCCAGATCGGTTGCTTGAGCGATTCATAATTGTCACCCTCGCCATCGTGCGCCCAGGGCAGTCGATCCCCGCCATGAACGTGCCCAGCCACGCCTGTACTTAAAGCCATCGCGCGATAATTCAGAGTGATCTGCGACACTGTGCGAAACATAAACTCGCGGGATGTTTCGAACGAGGCCAATTTCGGAATGAGCAACGGCGCCAGGCGGGTGCGCAGCAGGTCGGCCATAGGGCCTTGGGCTGTGACGAAACTAAATACCCGGTCGGTGGTGGCGACCAGTTTGCGGGCAAAAGCGATGCGTTCCGGTTCATAACTGTCGAGCAACCGCGCCTCGGCACCGCCGCTCAACACCGCTGCGAGTTTCCACGCCAGGTTGATCGCGTCACCGATCCCGGTGTTCATCCCCTGGCCACCGACCGGACTGTGGACGTGGGCTGCGTCTCCCAACAGGAACGCGCGCCCGGTGCGAAAGTGATCAGCCACCC
This sequence comes from Pseudomonas violetae, assembly GCF_023072615.1. Lineage (GTDB taxonomy): Bacteria > Pseudomonadota > Gammaproteobacteria > Pseudomonadales > Pseudomonadaceae > Aquipseudomonas > Aquipseudomonas violetae. The sequence goes on along the minus strand of NZ_JAKNRW010000035.1, from coordinate 10,691 downwards.
GATGATGCACGTGATAGGTCGAGAACCAGTTCACCTGCTCGATCTGCACCTTCATGCTCTGGATCGCGCGACTGCTGATGTCCTCGAACCGCAGGTTTTCCGGTTGCTCGGCGCGCTCATCTCGCACCGTGCCAATCAGTCGCGCGCGACCTTGCTCGGCCATGGGGAAGACCGCAAGGAAGTCGGCTTCATCCAGGTCCACGTGCAGTTCGCCATTGAGGGCCTCGCCGCTGGCGTGCACATCGGCCACGTAGAAAATCTGCTGGTAGGTGCCTCCGGGAAAATCGGTATCCAGGGCCTTGCGCACGTTCGACCTGGCGCCATCGCACCCGGCCAGGTAACAGGCCTGGCAGGTTTCCTGCTGGCCATCTGGCAGGCGCAGTTGTGCGCTGATGCCGTCGCCGGTTTCCTCGAAGCTTTCCAGCTCGGTCCCGCGCTCGACTTGAACGCCGAAGGCTTCGAGACGACTGATCAATAGTCGCTCGTGCTGGTCCTGGGGAAATATTTCCAGGAAAGTGTAGGGCGTCAGGCCCTCGCCTACCGTGGTCAGGGGCAAGCGGGCAACAGGCTCGCCCTTGACCCAGAAATTCGCCGCGGCAACGCGATGACCGTTCTGTACCACGGCGTCGGCGATGTCGAGCTGGCGATACAGTTCAAGGGTGCGAGCCTGCACCGCCAGCGCCCGGGAAGTCGTGCCGGGTGCCGAGGTCTTGTCGATGATACGCACCCCTATCCCCAGTTTGCTCAACCACAGCGCCAGGACCAGTCCTGTGGGGCCGGCGCCGACAATCAGCACATCGCTTCGATTCATCAACCTGGCCTCCTCGCCGTGTTGCTTAAGTATGGCCCAGCCTAGTAAAAGCGGAATCAATGGAAGCCGTGACCACGCACATGGATATGTACACAAGACAAGAGCAAAAGATCGCAGCCTCGTTTCACTCGACAGCTCCTACGCAGCTCACAGAGCAGCCGGGGGAACAGTTGACGGTGGCAAGAGTCATAGCCTGCGCCATGCCTTTGATCGTATGGTTAACCGTCCCAAAGGATTAGATGGAGCACCATGCAAGCCAATCGACTGATCATGAGCGTCGCTGCGCTGCTGTTACTGGGCGGTTGCGCCACGCAACGGGCGCCTGAACCGCCTGCGCGCAAGCCCGCAGAGGTCAAGGCTGAATTGATGCGCCTGTTGCCGGCCAAAACGGTCGATCGCCAGGGCTGGGCTACGGACATCTATGCCGCGTTCGCCGCGCAGGGGATTTATCCGAGTACGCAAAACCTGTGCTCGGTGCTCGCAGTCACCGAGCAGGAGTCGACGTTTCAAGTCGACCCGCCGGTACCGGGGCTAGGCAAGATCGCCCGCGAGGAGGTCGACCGCCGAGCCGCCAAGGTGCACATCCCCAGCCTGCTGGTCAGTGGCGCGCTGCAGGTCACCTCGCCCAACGGCAAGAGTTACAGCACTCGGCTCAATGCTGCGCGCAGTGAAAAGGAACTCAGTGCGATCTTCGATGATTTCATCGGCATGGTGCCGATGGGGCAGACGCTATTCGGCGGGTTCAACCCGGTGCATACCGGTGGGCCGATGCAAGTCAGCATCGACTTCGCCGAACAGCATGCGCGGCAATACCCGTATCCGGTCGAGAGTACGATTCGCCACGAAGTCTTCAGTCGTCGCGGCGGCATGTATTTCGGCATCGCGCACCTGCTGGGTTACCCGGTGAACTACCCGCAACCCCTGTACCGCTTTGCCGATTTCAACGCCGGCTGGTACGCCAGTCGCAATGCCGCGTTTCAGAACGCGGTGAGCCGCGCTTCGGGCATCCCGCTGGCGCTGGACGGTGATCTGGTGCGCTACGACGCAATCATGCCCGGCACCACTGAGCTGGCGGTGCGCAGCCTTGGCAAGCAACTGACCATGCGCAATCCGACCATCCGCGATCAACTGGACAAGGGCAAGAGCCTGGAGTTCGAGGACACAGCACTCTACCAACGGGTCTTTGAGCTGGCAGAGCAGGCTGAAGGCCGCTCATTGCCCCGTGCGGTGCTGCCGGGGATCGTACTGCAAAGCCCGAAAATTACTCGCAAACTCACCACCGCGTGGTTCGCCAAGCGGGTCGATGAGCGCTATCAGCGCTGCATGGCCCGGGCGCGCTGAACAAGCCCACGGGCACCTCCATCAAATGACTTTAACCGCTCGGCCGATGAACTGGATCGGCCCCGTCGGCTTGCCGATCGGCGAGCCATTGGGGTTCTCCAGGGTCAGCTCGAACAGTTGATCAGGCACCAGTGACGGCAGTTTATCCAGAGGCACCGAGAGCGTTTGCCCCGGCTTGACCAGGCCCAGTGATACAGGCCCTTGCCAACCGTCGGCTTTGGTCCAGAATTCCAGCGCCTTGTCGGCTGGAACTTCCACCACCCCCAGCGGGATCAGTTGCAGCTCCCTTGGGTTGCTCGCCTGGATGACCCAGCCCGGCGCCTTGTCCTGAGGGCCGACCAATACCACCAGGTAGGTCGGCTTGGCCGTGGTCTGCGTCAACAGCAGGGTGCCGAACAGCAGACTGGCCGCCAGCCCCGCCCCGGCCAGCCCGCGCCATAAGGGCAGCAGGTTCCACCAGGAGGGTGCGCGCGCTGCAGGCACTCGGGGTTTGGGCTGCAGGGCCTGCACGCTGCGTTCGATCCGCGGCCACAATTGGGTAGAAGGAAGCGCAGGCTCGACGAGGTCGGTCAAACCGAGCAGGCGACGTTCCCAGCTGTCGACCGCCTTGCGCAATTCGGCGTCGTCCTGCAGGCGCAGGCGGACCTGCTCTCGCAGGTCGGCCGGGAGCGTGCCCAATACATATTCGCTGGCCAGTTCGTCGCGCTCTTGTGGGGTTTCGTTCGAAGGTCTGTTGATCATCCCATGCACTCCCGCAACGCCGTCAGGCTGCGCTTGATCCAGGCTTTGACCGTGCCCAGCGGGGCGCCGAGCTTGTGTGATATCTCGGCGTGGGAATAACCGTCGACGTACGCATGCACGATGCAAATGCGCCGTGCCGGCTCCAGTTGCTCCAGACAATGATGGATGCGCCCTGAATCGGCCTGGTCATCGAGCGCTTGGGTAACGTCCGGCACATCGATCTCGTCGTGGCTTTCGCGACGATGGTCACGCAGGAAATTCAGCGCCAGGTGCCGCGTCACGCTGTACATCCAGCCCCGCGCCGAACCTCGCTCGGGATCGAATCGCGCGGCACCGTTCCAGATTTTCAGGAATGCATCGTGGACGATATCTTCGGCCAGCGCCGTGTCGCGCACCAGGCGTTTGGCCACGCCCAGCAGGCGCGGGCTTTCCTGCAGGTATAAATCGCGCAATGCCTGCTGCTCGCCACGCCCGCAGGCGGCCAGGTGTGCTTCGTAATCAAAAAGGGGTTCGGGCAAGGACACTGTGCTCAGCCATTGATGGGACCTGGGATGCAATCTAGCAAACAAACCGGGAGTCTGTAGGAGCCTGCAGCAAGCCAGCTCCTGCAAGTGCCCGGCCCGGGTCACCTTTTAATGACCAGGGCCTGCACCTGATGGATTGGAATCAGCTCGCAGCCCAGAAAATATAGTCCGCCTGGTACTTCACCACTTCCTGCTTGCCCTTGTTGGCGGAGGTGCATTCGGTACCGGGCGCCACGCCGCCCTTGAGGGCCACGCGCTGGATGTAGCTCACGCCGCTCATCGCGCCCTTGCCTTCGGCCGGGTTGGCCTTGACCAACTGATAGGGCAGGCTACCCGGTGTCGATGGCGCGACGGCCAGTTGGGTGCCGGTGACTTTCGAGCCGTCCTTCGCCTGCCAGGTTGCCGGCGGTCCAAAATAGGTGCCGACCTGTTTGCCGCTGCGATCGCTCAGCACCGCTTTAGGCCCCACGAACACCCATTCCGTCATGCCGGCGGCGTTGGCCTTGTCGCGGCACTCATAGGTGATCTCGCCGGCCGCGGTGGTTTCCATGGCCACCTTGTGCCCGTCAGGTACCTTGATGCTGTCGGGCAGACCCGTCTGGGCGAAGGTGGCGGTAGTGGTGGCAAGTAAACCGGCAAGACACATCAGCTGTTTGGCGTTCATTGATAGCACTCCGAAAATGGGTAATCCGCTTTGCAGCATCAGGGCTGCTACAGGTACTACCCGCCACGTGGCGATTTGGATGCAGGTGCGAAAAAAGAAATTTTTCCGCAGGGGCTGAGTCAGCTGCTACAAAGAGAGAACTGCAAAGGAGGTGTGTATGTACCAGCTCTACGGACACAAGAACTCCGGCGCTGCGGCGATTGAGGCGGCATTGGAGCTCTGCGAGATTCCCTATCGCTTTATCGATGTAGAGGCCTCCCCGGAGTCGGCCAAGGCTCTGGAGAAACTCAACCCACTGAAGCAGATTCCAACCCTGCAATTGCCCGACGGCGGCATCCTGACCGAAAGCGCAGCGATCCTCATCCACCTGGGGCTGACGTTTCCCCAGTCGAATCTGCTGCCGGACGATGTCGCCGAGCGCGACCAGGCCATTCGCGGCCTGGCGTTCATCGTCAGCAATTGTTATGCGGCGATCGGCATTATCGACTACCCCGAGCGCTGGCTGGCCGAGGCGGATGAGACGTCCCGGCAGAACCTCATGGCCGGCGCCCGAACGCGTTTGCACTGGAGTTGGGAGGTGTTCGCCGACCAATTTTCCGGCGAGCTGTACCTGGGCGCCGAGGCGCCGGGCGCGCTGGATGTGCTGGCCGCCGTAGTGAGCCGCTGGGCGGGAAGCCGCGAACACCTGCGTAGCACCCGGCCGGGATTCTATGCGTGGCTGGAGCGAATCGACCGGCATCCGACCCTGGCACCGGTGTTTGCCCGGCATTGGCCGGGCTGAGAATCAAAAGATCGAACGATCTTTTGATCTTGCCGTTCATTCGCCGCGAATATACTGCTCCAGCTGCCGAATCAGCTCGGCCTGCTCGGCAATCGCTTCCTTGACCAGGTCGCCGATCGACAGCAGGCCGATCAGCTTGCCATTCTCGACTACGGGCAAGTGGCGCAGCCGCTTATCGGACATGATGCCCAGGCAAGTGTCTACGGTTTGGTGGGTGTCCACGGTGATCACCTGCGACACCATGATGTCGCGCACCGGAGTACCCACCGAAGATCGACCATGCAGCACCAGTTTGCGCGCGTAATCCCGTTCGCTGATGATTCCCAGCACTTGATCATTTTCCACCACGAGCAGGGCGCCGACGTTCTTCTCGGCCATCTTCATTAATGCTTCCAGCACCATGTGGTCGGGTTTGATCTGGTGCACTTCCTGATTCTTCTGATCTTTCAACTTGAGCAGTTGGGCGACGGTTTTCATGGTGGGTACTCTGGTGTTGTCGTTGTTCTAGAAGAATCATAGACCCGGGCCGCGAGGGCAAGGCGCAAAGCGGCGGATAACATGCAAAAAACGTCATTTGCCGGTTTTTTTGTGAATTTCCCGGTTCGAACCGCACGCAGCCTCCCAGGTTCGGCAGCTGTTAGGAGGATACGCGTAGAATCCCCACCTGAATCAGTTATCGAGGTTGCATTGGTGGATCTACAGCAGGGGTTTGTCCTGACCCGGCATTGGCGTGACACCCCGGCCGGAACGGAAGTCGAGTTCTGGCTGGCGACCGATGATGGCCCCCGGCGCATTCGCCTGCCCCATCAACCGTCGGTTGCGTTTATTCCCGCAGAACAGCGTGAACAGGCGGAACAGCTGCTCCAGGGCGAAAAAAACGTCGAGCTGCGGCCCCTGGCGCTGCTGGACTTCGAGCATCGCCCGGTGCTAGGCCTGTACTGTCAGCAGCACGGCCAACTGATGCGCCTGGAAACCACGCTGCGCAAGGCCGGCGTCGAGATGTTCGAAGCCGATGTGCGGCCGCCGGAACGCTACATGATGGAACGCTTTATCACCGCGCCGGTGGTGTTCGGTGGCATGGCGAACGCCGATGGTCTGGTGCTCGACGCGCAGATGAAACCCGATCCCGCTTACCGGCCCACACTCAGGCTGGTGTCTCTGGACATCGAAACCACCGCCCAGGGCGAGCTGTACTCGATTGCGCTGGAGGGGTGCGGCGAGCGTCAGGTTTACATGCTCGGCCCACCGAATGGCGACGACAGCGAGGTGGACTTCCAGCTTGAATACTGCGAGTCACGCACCCTGTTGCTGAAGAAACTGAACGAGTGGTTCGCCCGCTTTGACCCTGACGCGATCATCGGCTGGAACGTCGTGCAGTTCGACCTGCGGGTGTTGCACGAACACGCCCGGCGCCTGGCGGTACCGCTCAAGCTGGGGCGTGGCGGCGAAGAGATGCAGTGGCGCGAACATGGCAGTCGCCACCACTTTTTCGCTGCAGCGGCTGGCCGATTGATCATCGACGGCATCGAATCCTTGCGTTCGGCCACCTGGAGTTTCCCCTCGTTCAGCCTGGAAAACGTCGCCCAGACCCTGCTTGGGGAAGGCAAGGCCATCAGCACGCCCTACCAGCGCATGGACGAAATCAATCGTATGTTCGCCGAGGACAAGCCGGCCCTGGCCAAGTACAACCTCAAGGACTGCGAACTGGTCACGCGGATCTTCGCCAAGACCCAACTGCTGACCTTCCTGCTCGAGCGCGCCAGCGTCACCGGTTTGCCGGCGGACCGCAGTGGCGGCTCGGTAGCGGCCTTCACCCATCTCTACATGCCGCTGATGCACCGCCAGGGCTTCGTTGCGCCGAACCTGGGCGGGCGGCCACCGCAGGCGAGTCCTGGCGGTTTTGTCATGGACTCACAGCCGGGGCTCTATGAGTCGGTTTTGGTGCTCGACTACAAAAGCCTTTATCCCTCGATCATCCGCACGTTCCTGATCGACCCGGTCGGCCTGATCGAAGGCCTCAAGTACCCGGACGATCAAGACTCGGTACCCGGTTTTCGTGGCGCGCGGTTTTCCCGGACCCGGCATTGCCTGCCAGCGATTGTCTCGCGGGTCGCCGAAGGCCGGGAAACCGCCAAGCGTGAGCAAAACGCGCCGCTGTCCCAGGCCCTGAAAATCATCATGAATGCCTTCTACGGCGTGCTCGGATCCAGCGGCTGCCGATTCTTCGACACGCGCCTGGCGTCGTCGATCACCTTGCGGGGGCACGAAATCATGCTGCGTACTCGCCAGTTGATCGAGGCGCAGGGGCATACAGTCATTTACGGCGATACCGATTCGACCTTCGTCTGGCTGCGTCGAGCCCATGGCCAGGAAGAAGCCGCGCTGATCGGCCATGCCCTGGTCGAACACGTGAACCTGTGGTGGCGTGAACACGTGCAGCAGCAGTACGGGCTGCAAAGCGTGCTGGAACTGCAGTATGAAACCCACTACACGCGTTTCCTGATGCCAACTATTCGCGGGGCGGAGGAGGGCAGCAAAAAACGTTATGCAGGATTGGTCCGCCGTGCCGATGGTACCGATGAGATGGTCTACAAGGGCCTTGAAGCGGTGCGTACCGACTGGTCTTTGCTGGCCCGCCAGTTCCAGCAGGAACTCTACTCGCTGATTTTCCACCGCAAGCCCTATCAGGATTATGTGCGCGACTATGTGCGCAAGACCCTGGCCGGCGAGTTTGACGAACGCCTGGTTTATCGCAAGCGCCTGCGCCGCACCCTCGACGACTATGAGCGCAATGTACCGCCCCACGTGCGGGCCGCGCGCATCGCCGATCAGTACAACGACCAGCAGGGCCGGCCACGGCAATATCAGAACGGCGGTTGGATCAGTTATCTGATAACAGTCGCCGGTCCTGAACCGTTGGAGGTGCGCAGCGCGCCCATCGACTATGACCATTACGTCACCCGCCAGTTGCAACCGATCGCGGATGCCATCCTGCCGTTTGTCGATGACGATTTTTCAACCCTGATTGGGGGGCAACTGGGGCTGTTTTGAGTCCAGTAACGACAGGGTCCACTCGTCCGGGATGCCATGGTAATACCGCTCCAGTGCCTGATGGAACAGACTGTCGGCGGGGCTGACCTGCGCGAAAAGGGTGATGGAGGAGTGGAATTTCAGGTCGTCGGGGTGACCGAAAATATCAGCGATAGACCTGTGTCTGATATTCAGCACCAATTGAGTGCAAGTACGCAGGCGTGTACCCAGTAGGGCATGAGCCAGATAGGCCGCAGCCTCTGCGGCAGACTGAATGGCGAAGCGGCGCGACATTTCGCTGCCGCCCAGCCCGGCGATCTGCGGGAATATAAACCACATCCAGTGCCGGCGCTTGCACCCGGCACCCAATTCCCCGAGGACGTGGTCGAACACCGGGTCCTGGGCCTGGCTAAAGCGGTCCAGGTTAAAGGAGTCCAGCGGATCGGTGCTTCTCATGTAGAAGCCCTCTGATGAAACCGATGGCCTAGACCATGGCCAATCGCTGTTTGCGTTGTGGCGCACGAAACGCTTGGTCCAGCGCCTCCAGGTCCCCGGGCTCAAGCCGAATGTCCTGAGCTTGAGCGTTGAGTTTGACGTGTTCGGGCCGGACCGCCTTGGGGATGGCGATCACCCCGTCCTGTCGCAGAATCCATGCCAGTGCAACCTGCGCTGGCGTCACGGCGTGACGGTCTGCCACTTGTTTGAGCGTTACCTGGGCCAGCATATGCCCGCCCTGGCCAATCGGACAGTAGGCCATGACGGGCAGTCGGTGTTGCTGGCACCACGGCAGCAGGTCGAATTCGATACCGCGCTCTTCCAGGTTGTACAGCACCTGATTGGTGGCGCAGGCCGGGGCAGCCAGTTCGTGCAGATCGTCCATATCAAAATTGGACACGCCCCAGCGGCCGATCTTGCCGTCCTCACGCAGGCGCTCAAAGGCATTGACGGTTTCCTCCAGCGGATGCTGGCCACGCCAATGCAGCAAATAAAGATCGATGTAATCTGTGCCCAGGCGCTTCAGGCTGCGTTCACAGGCCAGAGGAATGCCCTGGCGACTGGCGTTATGCGGGTACACTTTGCTGACCAGGAAAACCTTGTCGCGCTGACCTGCGATCGCCTCGCCCACCACCTCCTCGGCTGCGCCTTCGGCATACATCTCGGCGCTATCGATCAAGGTCATGCCCAACTCGATGCCCAAGCGCAAGGCCGCAACTTCGCTCGCGTATTGCGATGAATCTTCGCCCATCCGCCAGGTGCCCTGACCGATGACCGGCACCTCAACGCCGGCCAATTGTAAAGTGCGCATTCAAACCTCCTGCAAAATCCGGTTGTTTACGTTCGGCAACATGAACAGCATGGGGTTCATTACCTGAAGGCTGCAGAGTACCGCAGACGGCAGGGGGTGCTGGCTTGCGCATCCTTCGCAAAGTTTTACGGACCGTCGGCACTGCACTTTTTCAGCATTCGCGGCTCTATCCATGGCCAGCCTGCGACGATCCCCACCGCCGGCCAATGTCCAAGTCGCAAAATCAATGGCTCAATTGTTATCCCTCATTTCCGCGCAAATCCATTGCCACCGCCGGCTGCTGACCGGCCTGGCACTGCTGCTCGTCGCCGGTTGCAGCCAGCAACAGGGACGGGACGTCATCAGCCAGTTTCGCGAAGGCAAACCCCAGGAATTTCTCCAGACCAGCGTCGACCGCATGGCCTCCCTGACCATGCGTGACAACCTCGATAGCCTCTACCTGCTAATGAATAAGCTGTACCTGCGTAACCCCGATGAGTTGAAAAAATCCGGTTTTCTCGACGCTCGAAGTGCCGAAAAACAGGTGCGCATGGCGATTGAGCAGCAGCAACCGCTGCCCACCTTAGGGGGCAAGAAGGATTTGGCGGCGCTGAGTTATGCCATGAGTCCGCAATTTCTCGGCGACCGTGTCGGTGCGTTCATCTACGCCATCGGCAGCATGCTGGTGACTGCGCACGGTGACCGGCTGGAGTTCTACATGACGGATGCGATCAACCCGACCTTCGTCAACAACGCCGCGCGCAACATCGAGAAAGCCACCTGGATCCTCAGTCAACGGCAGAACCCGCAAGGCGGCCCCTTGCTGTTCTCCAACGAGATATCGGAGGAGGGTAGCAACCTGAGTTTCGCCGTGGAGTTCGGCAAGATCGTCGCGCGGCTGGACCTGCTGACCCAAATGCTCGACGAGCGCTATCGGCGGATCGGCCTCAATTACGCGCAGAGCCTGCTGTTTCTGAATTTTTTACCGGTGCAGTGATCCGAGTCAGTTACAGTGTAAAGTTGTATACAATTCATGTCGCTTGAAAGGGAGCTGCAACCGTCATGACTCACCAGGCCACCGTTGAACGTGCGCACGCCGAACACTGCACTACCAGCGATAAGTTGCCTTACGCTGCCTTGCTGGCGTTTGCCATGACCGGTTTTATCGCCGTGCTCACCGAAACCCTGCCGGCCGGGTTGTTGACGCAGATCGGCGCCGGGCTGCAGGTCAGCGAGGTGTGGGCCGGACAGTTGGTGACGCTCTATGCCCTGGGCTCCATCGTGGCGGCCATTCCGCTGACTGTGGCGACTCGCGGCTGGCGGCGTCGGCGAGTGCTGATGATGACGGTGTGCGGATTTCTGCTGTTCAACACGGTCACGACCTTTTCCAGTCACTACGGGCTGACCCTGGTGTCACGCTTCCTGGCGGGCATGGCGGCAGGCCTGTCCTGGGGCATCATGGCCGGTTACGCCCGGGGCCTGGTCACACCGCGCCTGCAGGGCCGGGCGCTGGC
>NZ_JAKNRW010000034.1 GCF_023072615.1 Pseudomonas violetae | reverse complement strand
CACCACCCAAGGCGTGCGCAACACCGTGGTCGGCGGCAACGAGCTGATGTCCATTGCTGGTAACAGCAGCACGACGGCAGGCGGCACGTTGGTGATTCAGGCCGGTTCGCAGGCCCACGTCACCGCCCCCAACGTGGTGATCGGTGGGGGGATGAGCTTGACGCTCAAGGCGGGTGGTCACCACATCGTGATCAACGCAGGTGGGGTTTTCAGCAGCGTGGCCATCGTGGAGGGCGGCTCACCGCTAGCGGGCCTGCCCGGGTAGGCGGCACTGTCAGTAGTTACCCAAGCAGCCGAGGCAGTGGTTATCGACACCCTTCCCATGGAAGCCCTGCTCAAACAGAACATCGTTTTTCGTGAGGCCGATTCCGGCATTTGTCCGATATGCGATGCCGGCCAGGAACATCAGTTAACAGAGGGGGCTGAAGCATGATCCCTATCACCCCGAACAAAGGCCTGCTTCTGCTTGACGGTGCTCAGTATGAGGACGCTATCGATTGGCTTCACCAGCACTACAGCGCAGACGCCCCTCAATCGCTTTTCAAGGGGACCGCCTACGAGCCGATTGGCGCTGCGGGGCCATTTCTACTCAATGCCTCACTGGGTAGCACAGCCTACGCCGCATGGTGGGGGGGCTCTGACTTGCAACACGGTGTTTGGCTGGCGTCTCCACTGAGTGCCCAACAATGGCTACCGATCCTGCAACGTCGGTTGCGCATATTTGATGAATGCGAGCGAGAGCTGTGGTTGCGCCTGGCGGATGGCTCGGTTCTGCGACGTGCCTGGTTGGCCGAAGCGCAATGGCCAGCAGGCTTTTGGTTTGGTGTGGAAAGCGTCTGGCTACGGCATGGCAACGCGCCAGTGCGCGCTTGGGAAAACGAAGCGCCGGAATTCGACTCAGCACCGGCCAATAAAGGTCTGGCCGCGCAAATCACCCTGCCTGAGCCGCTTCTGCATGCACTGAGCCTTCCAGCCAACCCGGAGAAGAAACCATGAGTATCCAGAATAAAATCCGCGTTGGAACCTGCCCGCTGTTCGCCGCCGTTTTGCCCCTGCGATACGCCCTCGGCCCAACCGCGGCTGTCGATACAGAGGCCCACGACTTGCCGACGTTGAGCGGCTCGTTTACCGAGTTGGGGCCTCGTCATCCTGACTTGACCGAGCATGCGCTCAATTACACCTCGCGTTTGTTGCGCGACGGTTGGCTTTACGTCTGGGAGAGCAGCCCACCCAAGCTGGTGGAGTATCAGGTCGAAAAAGCTCAGCTCACCCAAACCCCGCGTGCGGGCAGGGTAATCGACACTCGGGGTAAACCCCATCTGGTGTTAAGAGCTGGCGCCCCGGCCGGATTGGTCTGGTCGCCCGTTCGCTGGAGTGAGGCGCAATACCAGTCCGCCAGAAAAGACCCCGCCGTGCGTCAGCGCATCATGCGCAGTTTTGTTCCGGGTGTTGCGCCGTTCAGCGGCAAGGTCGACACCGTCGCCAGGCAGATTGGCGAATACACCGAGGCAACGAACTATGGCTGGAGCACGGAACCCGAGACGGAGCACGCACCCGACTGGTTGAAATTGCAGCGTCAGATGAAGGCCTGCGAGCAACAAACCTTCGCGGTCATTGATGACCCATGGGGCGTGCTGCTTGACCTTGCCGCGCTGATGCGTGTGCGTAAAGAAGCGTTCGACAGTTACCAGGAACATCACGCTGAAGAGTGGGCGATGGCCAGCGTCATCAAGTCACTGAGCGAAGGCGACCGCCAACTCAGTGCACAACTTCCGTCCATTACCCGCTATGACGAACTCCAGCGGGCGTGGAAAGATCAAGAGATGCAGAATGAGCGTTATACCGCTGACACGCGGCATCTGGCCCAGCTCTGGGTAGCGTGGTTCAACACCCTGCAAGTGCCTGGCCCGTCGAGCATGGACACCGCTTGCGGCCATTTCGATATCACTCAGTCGATGACGCGTCAGGCGCTGGAATTGCATTTCGCCGAAGCCTGCCTGGGGCCGGCCAGCACCAGTGTCGGGGCCGAGGCCATTACCCTCAGTCTGGAGGGCGATAAGGCCGGTAAGCCATGGTTGCTTTGGGTATTGCTTGGCTTGCCGTCACGGTTGAGTGTTGGCGAAATAAAATACCTTGTGGACTTCAGTGATGTGGCCCGAGATAACCAGGCTGGGCGCCAGCAAACTCGCCAGAGCCTTTGGTTATGCCGATGCGTTGAACAAAACCGCCGACAAACTGAAGCAACACAAGCCGGCCTCAAGCATTGAGGCCCTATTTCTGTCCATTTCCCCGGTGGCCGGGTTGCAATTGCATCAGGGTGAAAAGGGCGCTGGAGCGGCGGGGCGTTTGTACATGGCGGCAGCGCTGGCCCGCAGCGACCAGCGCATCCAGACCTCGGGCGTCACATCGCGTCAGCTGGGTGAGTGGTACAGCGATTTGATGGGGACTCGGCAGTCAGTGCCCGCGCATTTGAGTGTTACACCGCTGGCCAGCGGAGTGGCTGACGGTATCCCGTTTATGCATTTGGTGCCGGCCAGCACACAGCTGCCACCGTTGCCGGTGAATCTGGCGGCGAGTGTTGAATTGAGCAGTGTATTTGATCTGAAAAGTGCGCTGAGCAAGGCGCCGATCAAGTCGATTGTGACGTTGGTGGCGGGGGTGAATTTTGTTTGGGCTATGGATCAATTGGTAGAAAGCAAAACGACTAAAAAATGGATTGGTGGTTTTGGGGCGTTGATTGGTGTTGGGGCAGCAGGTGCGGCCGTAGTTCAGCGAGTAGCTGAGATTGATTGGGTTTCGGCTGTTCGCCGGAGCGGAAGCGCGTCCATTTCTTCAGGTCTGCTTTTAGCCAGAGCGTTAGGCCGAGCAGCCAATGCAGCACTGGCGCAAAGTGCTTTCCTTGCCTTCGACGTCGTACTTTATGGGATAGACGCCTTCGAGGCGTACCAAGCGGGTGACTTCGACACTATGTCTGCCAACTTGGCAGTAGTGGCTGCTTCGCTGGCCAGTATCAAAATCCAGGTCGAGGCTTTTCGCGCATTGCGAATCGCTCGGGCTGCAGTATTAGCTGGAGATGCAGCGACGATTGCCCAGGGGCTAAATGCAGTGCCGCACCTTGGAGTAAAGCTGCTGGGGCTGACGGTCGTGATTGTCGGCGGGGTCATTGCCCGCCTCTACACGGCCGACTCCCGGCTGGAAAAGTGGGTGAAAAAAAGCCACTTTGGTATCCGTCCGGACGAGACTTGGTCCAACAGCTATGCCATGTCCATGGATAACCTATACCCCATCTTGTTCCCCATCAGTTTTGATGCCCGCCGGCTGGCGGAAATGCACCCTTACCAAGGCCAAGTCACCTCCACCTATCTGATGCTGAATCTTCCCGGAGAAAATATGCCGTTGACAGATGCCATGATTCACTTCAAAGGGCAGGAGGTCTGGGGCGATACACTCGGCTACCATCCTGAGCAGACAGAAAAAGTCGAGTGGACGGGCAAAGACTTTGCGCCACATAGCGGCACTCGTATTCCTCTACGAGGCGGCATCACCCCTTACCGTCGTGTTTACCATGAGAATGGTGTGCGGGACCTGCAGCGTATCGAAGGCGAATTAATCTATTCCCCACAAGAAGGACTGACGCTGCCGGCGGTCAACATCATGGAGCGAGCTTGGATATGAATACGCCAGAGCAATCGCACTTCAGTGTTGCATCCGCGGCAATTCTTGAAGCGAACAAATCCACCGGTGAACAGCCGATGGAGTTGTTCATTACCGATGAACACACCGAACATTACTTGGCGTTGCAAGCAGGTGGGGACTCGGATCGGGGGCAATTTACAGGTCTCGGCGGGTGGATTGGATTGGGTGGGCTAGGCATGGCTTTTTTGTTAATGATTAATGAGAAGTGGGAAAGCGTTTCTACGGGTCTGATCATGTCGGCAGCTTTTTTTCTTGTTCCTTTTCTATGGGAAACCCTTCGTCCTTTACCTCTGCCTATTCTGTTTAACCGCCGCACTCGCGAAGTGTACTTCGATCATGATGGCGATCTTTACCATGCCCCGTGGGATGGTATTTCAGCTGTAGCCAGTGAGTTCCAGCTAGTTGGCACCCAAATCGGTGGCATGCAAAACGCTTCACTGGAAATTCGTATGTGGAAATTTGAAGAGCCGGAAACGGCGCTGATGGTCAGCCTCGGTCCGCCCTTTGGCAAATCACTGGCGATGCAAAAAGGCTTTTGGGAGTACATCCGTTCTTATATGAACAATGGTCCTTATTTCGACGAGCACGGTAGTCACAGTGAGTCGGATTCATTCGTAAAGAGCCAACTGGCGGTACGCCCCAAAATGAGCGACAGCTTCAAGCACACTCTGGCGCAGTTAAAACAGGCGAAAAAGGAAGCGGGTGGCAAGAATTACCTAGGCGCTAGCGATGTCGCAAAACTGATATTCGAACCCATGCTGTACCCGCAGGATCGGATCCAGGAGCTCACCTACAGCCTCGCCAAACGCCGCTCCCGCAACCTGTGGCCAAAAGTCGTGACTGAACGCCTGAAAGCCAGCGGTCCCACGACAAGGCTTGTTGATCTCGAATGCATGCGCAAAGCCAGTGTTTGAGTACCGATGGCTGGTGCGTGTACTAGGGCCGCACAATATTTTCTAAACTAAAATCGCTTTAACCTAATGGGGCGCAAGGAGTAGTAATGAAAGCTGTATGGAATGCAAAAGTTGGATTTGGGCTTATGTCTTGGGCTGTTGCAAGTTACGCCGTGACTACGGCGATGTTTATGCTTATATTTTTTCCAATTCTTCCGTTAGTAAGCTATCTAGCCGGTTGGCCATTTGGTTTGTCAATTTTAATCAGCGTAATGTTTTTCGTTATCTGCAATTTCGCAAAACGCGACCACAAAGTTAGCATTTCAATCGTCCCGGAAGGACTTGGTTTTTGTGATGAGGCTGCTGGCTATGAACGTCAAGACCTCATTCGATACGAAGATATCCAGTCAATTCGAGTTCGGCGAAATCCGTTTTTCAGGTCGCTTGTGATAAACCTGAAAGAAAGAAACCAACGGTTCTCTTTGAGTAACGTGCTTTTGCCTGACAATTTTCTTGCCGGTATACACGCTCACATTGATGTTAAGAGCTGAGGATGGAACCTGCTCCTACTTCAGCGTTGACCTGTGACGCCCTGGAGGCGCTGGGCTGAGAGCTGGAAAAAGCATTTCCCTGAAGACCAAAAAGCCGCGATTATCGCGGCCTTTTTGTAACGCAGGGCTCAGGTCCCGCGGCGGATCCTGCTTTTGAGATCAGCGTGGAAGCGGTCGGCGTTAATTTTTCTGTAGTTGCTGATGGAGGCGTTGCCCGTAATCGACTCCAGCGAAGCGGAGCGTTTGAGCATCACTTCGGTTTTGTAAGCCTCGATGAAAAAGTCGACGTCTTTGGCGCTGGTCAGTTTCGGCCACTTGTCCAGGTACAGCGGCAACTCCGTGGGCCCAGTCTTGAAAGAGCAGATACGCCGATTGCTGATCGTCGCTTCGCCGATTTCGAACGGCACCCACCAGGATTGTGCCGTTCTCTCGGAAACAATCGCCATGAGGTGCGTGGATTCGCTGATATTGCGCGTAATGACCTCGGTGATGTCCTCGGTGGTCTGGGATTCGGGGTCGAGCACATCCAGATAGGTTTTGATGCCTGCCTGGATCAAGCGGGTGTTGATGGTCATCGCATGGACGCGATCCACGTGGCGGTAGCTGATAAATACGGGCATCAGAAGTGTCCCTTGAGGGCGAGTTCGCGGTAATAGGCACCGAGCGCTGTCAGGCGGCAGCCGCTGGAGTGGAGGGCGGCGTAGTACATGTGTTCGGCGTCAACCGGCTCGACCAGGCTGTGGCGATTGCACTTCTGCAGTTGGGCGAAGACTTCGCCATGGGCCGGATTAAAATTGGATTCGGTAGGTTCGTAGCTCGGGTCCAGGGCAAAGACGGACTCGGCCTCGGCGAACCAGTCGGGCAGCTTGCGCAGGATTTCCTTGGGGATCAGCGGCGAGACTTCGCGCAGTGAAATGAACTGCGAAACATTGGTCTTGAACACCGGGCGCTGCTCCCAGGCGTCGAGCGCATTGTCGACGAAAGAATACAGGCTGCCGGGGGTGATTTTCCCCAGGATGTTGGCCGCGCCGCCGTGCAAGGCCTGGAGCAGCAAGCCAGTGAACACGCCATGATTGGCGCCCTCCATGGCCGGCTCTTCTTTCTTGCAGGCAGTGAGAATGGTCATGCCCTCGCCAACCATGCTGGTTTCGCTGCGCAAGGCGCGCACTTCCCCGGCGGAGCCTGCCTGACAGCAGTCGAGGATCAGCACCTTGTTCTTGATCTTGGTGGCTTTGGATGCCCAGTTGAGGATATCGCTGATGCGGATCCCGTCCTTGCCGGTCTTGTAGTCCTGGGGCAGTAGCATGCCTTCATCGGCATCCTGGTCGTAGGCACCGTGGCCAGCGAAGTACAGCAGGGCTACATTGCAATCGCCTGAAAACAATTCGCGAATCTGATTTTCGATCTTCTCGCGGCTCAGACAGTCCTCGGCAGAGGTCAGGACGACGTTCTTGAAGTTCGGATCGCCATTGGCATTGGTCTTGAGCACCGATGCCATGGCCATTGCATCGTTGTTGCAGCCGTTCAACGAGGACACATAGTGGTAATTGTTGATGCCGATAAACAGGCCTTTGCGCATGATTCAGTCCGCCGTGTGAGTGCGGATGGCACTGATGATACTGAGCGTGTTCCACGCGCACTCCGCATGCGCCGCCTGGCGGACCACTGTGGAAATGCGCTCGGCGCCGAACGGCTTGATCGCAATGATGACCTTGCCCATGCGCTTGGCGATGGCGATCTCCTTGTTGATCCACTTGCTATAAGTGGAATACATGCCAGCCATGATCAGCACGGCCGAGCAGGGCCGGATTTTGTTTTCGATGGCCGCTTCCAGCTGCTGGTCGTTCAGGGCGCCGATGATCGGGTTGTGCGGTGGCACCGAGAAATTCTTGAAGGTGAAAGTCGGGTGCGCGGAGAGCATTTCCACCAGGCGATCGTGTTTGTCGGCGTAGTTCCACGAGTGGCTGATGAACAGGTGGTAGGTTTGCATGAAGTATCCCTCAGAGTGCAGAGGGCTTGAATGTAGGCAACAGCTGCGCGGTAACAAGGTCTGTGCGGATAAAGAGAAATGTCCTACAAGAGGCGTGCAGAAGACCTACAGAAATGCCTGACTTTTGAAGGAAGAATTTCTCCTTCGTGTAAGAAATATCCTTTTAATCCTGCCAGTCTTGTTACGCGCAACTAAATGCATACAGTTGAGCCCTCTAAGCGCCGACGGCCGCGCTCAACCAGTTTCTCAATCCATCAAAGGTACACAATGGAAAAAATCAAAGATTACATCCGGCGACATGGTCATGCGCCGTTCAAGCTGGGAGAGGGGCGGGTGAGTGGTTACATATGTGCGGCGCTCGGACTTCTTAGTCTCATGGCAGTATTTTGCTTTCTGTTTCCTGAGTGGTTGACCACAGCCCATCTGCGCAATGTCTATAACGAAAAATTTGCCCGCACAACGCTGCTGTTGGGTTTAGTGCTGTCATTCGCTCTCGGTACCCTTAATATTCTGCTCAACAAGCGCAAGCGACTTGGGGTTTCGGAGTATTAGCGTCAGGTCTCGCTGTATCATTAGGCGGCACTAACGTACACATCAATCCGATTGGTGAAACACCTTACTCCCTGGGTTTGGACTGGTTCATCCTGGCTTTGTTGATTTCCGCCCTGATTTTTATTCCTCTGGAGAAGCTGTATTCAAAAGATCCGCAGCAAAATATCCTTCGTCCTCATTGGCGGACGGACCTGTCTTACTTTTTTGTCAGCCATATGCTCGTGCAGTTCATCCTTATTTTTATCACCGCTTCCTCAAGCTTTTTGATCGGCTGGGCGGCATCGACGGATCTTCAAAGCAGCATACAAACACTGCCTGTTGCCATACAGTTCCTATTGGCAGTATTCGTGGCAGATCTCGGTCAATATTGGCTACACCGCTTTTACCATGTGGTGCCTTGGCTTTGGCGCTTTCACGCGGTCCACCATTCAAGCACCCACATGGATTGGCTCGCCGGATCACGAATTCACTTTGTCGAGATTCTGCTCACCCGCACTGCAGTGCTGGTGCCTCTGATACTCTTGGGCTTTTCACCTCATGCGTTGAATGCTTATGTGATCCTGGTAGGCATTCAAGCCGTATTGGCTCACGCAAATATACGCATCAACGGTGGCTGGCTAAATTATTTAGTCGTTCTCCCTCGTTATCACCATTGGCATCACGCTCGACACAAAGATTACATGTATAAGAATTACGCCATTCATCTGCCGATTGTAGACATGCTATTTGGCACCTTCAAACTCCCGCCCAAGGAGTGGCCAACTCGTTACGGCATATTCGGCAAAGAACTCCCGTCGGGAATCCTGAGTCAGCACTTATATCCATTTAAAAAGAACGATGTGAACCATCAGGCGACGACTAAGAGCGGCCCGCTGGATAAATAGTGTGGCGCTCGAGAACCACAAAGACGGCATATCCTCCTGTCGCGTCGCGGAGCAGAACCGTCGAGCCGATCATTTTCGTGACGTCACGAAAATGATCGGGAACGGCGAAACTTAACCAAAAAAAACCGCGGGATAAGCGCGGTTTTTTTGTTTCCGGGTAAAGCGGCTTAGTAGGTGCTTTCCGGCAGGCTGGCGATGATCGAGCGGTAGCTGTTCATCCGTTGCTGCTGCACGCGGCCATCTTCCAGGGCCTTGAGCAGGGCACAACCCGGTTCGCGGTCGTGTTTGCAGTCGCGGAAGCGGCAGGTGCCGATCAGGTCGTTGAACTCGATGAAGCCCGCTTCGACATCGGCACGGCTGACGTGGCCCAGGCCGAACTCACGGATGCCCGGGGAGTCGATCAGCTCACCGCCACCGGGGAAGTGGAACAGGCGCGCGGTGGTGGTGGTGTGGGTGCCCTGGCCGGAGAGCTCGGACAGCGGGCCGACACGGGTGTCGACTTCCGGTAGCAAGCTGTTGACCAGCGAGGACTTGCCAACGCCAGACTGGCCGACGAACACGCTGATGCGCCCGTCCAGTTGTTGCTGGAGCTGCTCCATGCCATTGCCGTGGTGCGCCGAGACTTCCAGCACCGGATAACCCAGGGTGCGGTAGACCGCCAGCAGGGCATTCAGCGCCGGGGCGTTCTGCTCGTCGATAAGGTCGAATTTGTTGAGCAGCAGCAGCGGACGGATGCCCGCATGCTCGGCGGCGACCAGGTAACGATCGATCAGGTTGGCGTGGGGCTCGGGCAGCGGGGCGAAGACAATCACGATCATGTCGACGTTGGCCGCCACCGGCTTGAGCTGGCCACGGCTGTCGGGGCGACAGAGCTCAGTGTTGCGCGGCAGCTGCGCGACGATCACGCCGATGCCCTGGTTGCCGGCACGCCAGACCACCCGGTCGCCGGTTACCAGCGCAGGCAGGTTGGCTCGCAAGTGGCAGCGGAAGACCTGGCCGGCCAAATCGCCATCGAGCGCCTCGACTTCGACCTGCACACCGAAGTGCGCGATCACCAGGCCGGTCTGTTCCGGGCCCAGGTCGCCACCTTCGAGCGCCTCGACAGCCGACGACTCGCGTTTGGCGGCGCGGGCAGCGCGCTCGCCCTGAATCTTTTCGATGCGCCAGTTTTGACGACGATTGAGTTGGCGTTTGGCCATGGGTGTTCCGTATCAAGAATGCAGCGATTAGGTAAAACGGCCGCGAGTTTAGCACGCCCGGTCACGTCTCTAAGCTAAACTGCGCTGCATTGCCTAGGAGCCGACACATGCAAAACCCGCAGAATTTGATCTGGATCGACCTGGAAATGACTGGTCTGAACCCTGATACCGACGTCATCATCGAGATGGCGACCATTGTCACCGACAGTGATTTGAACACCTTGGCCGAAGGTCCGGTGATCGCCATCCACCACAGCGATGAGATTCTCGCCGGCATGGACGAGTGGAATACTCGTCAACATGGCGGCTCCGGCCTGACTCAACGGGTTCGCGACAGCCGTATCAGCATGGCTGAGGCCGAGGCCGAGACCATCGCATTTCTGGAGAAATGGGTGCCCAAAGGCAAGTCGCCGATCTGTGGGAACAGCATCTGTCAGGACCGTCGCTTCCTCTATACGCACATGAAATCCCTGGAAAGCTATTTCCACTACCGCAACCTCGACGTGTCGACGCTCAAGGAACTGGCCGCGCGCTGGGCGCCCGAGGTGCGTGACAGCTTCCAGAAGGGCAGCACCCATCTGGCCCTGGATGACATCCGCGAATCCATCGCCGAGCTGCAGCATTATCGCAAGCACTTCATCAAGTTCTGATTGCGGACTACGTCCCCTGTGTAGGAGCTGCCGCAGGCTGCGATCTTTTGACTTTGTTTTTTTAAGATCAAGAGATCGCAGCCTGTGGCAGCTCCTATAGGGGATTGCGCCGCACTTGCCCTCTTTTGGTGCCTCGGCGAAGTGAGTAGACTGCGCGCCTTTCTGCAAGGACCGCCGCCATGTTGCTGATGCTCTACCTGATTGCCATCACCGCCGAAGCCATGACTGGCGCCCTGTCTGCCGGGCGTCGTGGCATGGATTGGTTTGGCGTGGTGCTGATCGCCTGCGTCACGGCCCTGGGTGGCGGATCGGTGCGCGATGTGCTGCTGGGGCATTACCCGCTGACCTGGGTCAAACACCCGGAATACCTGGTGCTGACCTCGTTCGCAGCCATGTTCACCATCTTCGCGGCTCGCTGGATGCGGCACTTGCGCTCATTGTTTCTGGTACTGGACGCGGTGGGGCTGGTGGCGTTCACCCTGATCGGCTGCATGACCGCCCTGGAAATGGGCCATGGCATGCTGGTGGCTTCGGTCAGTGGAGTGATCACCGGCGTATTCGGTGGCATCCTGCGGGACATCTTCTGCAACGATATACCGCTGATCTTCCGCCGCGAGCTGTACGCCAGCGTCTCGTTCGCTGCGGCCTGGTGCTACATGCTGTGCATTTATCTGCAAATGCCCGGCGAGCAGGCCATCCTGGTGACATTGTTTGGCGGGTTCCTGCTGCGCTTGCTGGCGATTCGATTCCACTGGGAAATGCCGAAGTTCGTCTATAACGACGAAGCCTGATGCGGCCCCTGTCTGCGGGGCACCGGTTATCGTTAACTGAAACGCCCCTGTAGGAGCGAGCTCGCTCGCGAAAAACCTGAGGGCGCCGCTGGGTGTCAGATTCCCAGCGTTATCGTTGACGACCATCGCGAGCGAGCTCGTTCCTACAGTAGGCCGTGTTGCTTGAGGGCCCATTCGACATGTTCGCGCACCAGCTCCGACGGATACTCGCGCCGAGCCTTCAACGCCTCCAGTACCGGAATACTCGACGGTGCATTCCCCAGCCCCACCGCCAGATTGCGCAGCCAACGCTCATAACCCGCCCGGCGTAGCGGCGAGCCTTCAGTGCTGCCGAGAAATTTTTCTTCATCCCACATGAACAGCTCGGCCAGTTCAGCGTTGTCCAGATTGTGCCGCGGCTTGAAATCGCTTTCGCCCGATGGACGGGCAAAACGGTTCCATGGACAGACCATCTGGCAGTCGTCGCAGCCGAACACCCGATTGCCGATCAGCGGCCGGAGTTCTTCGGGAATCGCGCTTTTGAGTTCGATGGTCAGGTAGGAAATGCAGCGGCGGGCATCCAGCACATAGGGACCCACGAAGGCATTGGTAGGGCAGATGTCCAGGCAAGCAGTGCAGCGGCCGCAATGCTCGGTGGCGTGGGGCGGGTCTTCCGGCAGCGGCAGGTCGACGAACAGCTCGCTGAGAAAGAAGTAGCTGCCGGCTTTGCGGTTCAACACCAGGGTGTTCTTGCCAATCCAGCCCAGGCCGGCCTTTTCGGCGATCGCTTTCTCCAGCACCGGAGCGCTGTCGACGAAAGCGCGATAGCCGAAGGGGCCAATGACCGCCTGAATTTTTTCTGCCAGTTGTTGCACACGTTTACGGATCAATTTGTGGTAATCGCGGCCCAGCGCATAACGCGAGACGTAAGCTTTTTCAGGTTGCGCCAGGCGCTTGGCCATTTCGGTGTCTCCCGGCAAGTAGTCCATGCGCAGGGAAACCACTCGAAGGGTGCCGGGTACCAGTTGTTCCGGGTGTGAGCGTTTGCTGCCGTGGGCGCCCATGTATTCCATTTCGCCGTGGTAGCCCGCTGCCAGCCAGCGCTCCAGGTGCTGCCCATGCTCGGCCAGGTCGAGGCCGCTGATGCCGACTTGCTGAAAGCCCAGCTCGCGGCCCCAGTCCTTGATGGATTGGGCCAGGGCGGGGAGGTCTGTAGTAATAGCAGGCATGAGGCGAGAGAAACCGGAGCTGAGGTGCGTATAATTCTGCCAGACATCGGAGCCCGAAGACGCATGCCGCACACTAAAGATAATTTACCCGACGCGCTGTACAGCGCCGCGCAAGTCCGAGGGCTTGATGCGGACCTGATTGCAGCAGGCACGCCAGGCTTCGAATTGATGCAGCGCGCGGCGCGGGCGACCTGGCGCGCGCTGGTGCGCCAATGGCCGGCAGCGAACGAACTGAGCGTGCTGGCCGGGCAGGGTAACAATGCCGGTGACGGCTATCTGGTCGCCGCGCTGGCCCGTCGCGCAGGGTGGTCGGTGCGGATATTGGCCGTTGCTGATCCCCAGCGCCTGCAGGGTGATGCGGCGCGGGCTTATGCAGAAGCCGCTGCCGAAAAGATAGTCATCGAAGCCTGGGGGGCGCATTCGTGCTTGCGCGGCATTGTTCTGGACGCCTTGCTGGGCACCGGGCTGAGGGGCGAAGTGCGTGAGCCCTATGCCAGTGCTATCGCCGCCATTAATGCCAGCGACCTGCCAGTGGCCGCGGTGGATATTCCTTCAGGCCTGTGTGCCGATACCGGTCGCGTCCTCGGCAGTGCCGTGCGTGCTGACCTGACGGTCACATTCATTGGCTTGAAACTGGGGTTGTTCACCGGCGACGCGGCGGATCAAGTGGGCGCGTTGATATTCAACGATCTGCAGGCGGACCCGCAGTTGCTGGAGCGGGCGACGGTCACTGCTCGCTGCCTGGGCGCTGGGAATTTGCCCCGCCTGGCACCCAGGGCGCCTGCGTCACATAAAGGTAAATTTGGCCACGTGTTGCTTATCGGCGGTGATCGGGGCTTCGGCGGCGCTATTCTCCTGAGTGCGCAAAGCGCGCTGCGCAGTGGCGCGGGCATGGTCTCCGTGGCGACCCGTACCGAACATGTGCCCGCCGCCCTGGCCAGAATTCCCGAAGCCATGGTACTGGGGACTTCCTCGGCGAATCAGTTGATGGGGCTGCTGGAAAAGGTTTCGGTGCTGGTCGTCGGTCCCGGCTTGGGACGGGAAGCCTGGGGGCGGAGCCTGTTATCGGCCGCCGCCAATGCAGCGCTGCCGCAAGTCTGGGACGCCGATGCGCTGAACCTGCTGGCCGAAGCGCATGTCAGTTTGCCTAAGGGCTGCATTATTACTCCGCATCCGGGGGAGGCCGCGCGTTTGCTGGGCATGTCCACGGACGAGGTTCAGGCGGACCGCCCTGCTGCAGCCCATGCGTTGAGCAAAAAATATACAGCGGTCGTCGTTCTTAAAGGCGCTGGCAGCTTGATCGCCAGCCCCGACGGGCGTCTGGCGTTGTGTCATCAGGGCCATCCGGCGATGGCCACCGCCGGCTTGGGCGATGTGCTGGCAGGATTGGTCGGTGCGTTGCTGGCCCAAGGCATGGGCGCGTATGACGCAGCCTGCCTGGGGGTGTGGCTGCATGCCAATGCTGGCGCGCAGGAAGGTAAATCGGGCCGTGGGCTGGCGGCCAGTGATCTGATCCCGGCCATTCGTCAGTTGTTGGAGGAGCAAGCACCGTGTCTGAAGTAACCCTGTACCTGGCTGATGAAGAGGCAATGACCGCATTTGGCGAGCGCATTGCACGAACCACTGGAGGACATGGTCTGATTTTTCTCGAAGGCGATCTGGGGGCGGGCAAGACCACGCTGTCACGGGGCATCATTCGGGGACTGGGGCATGTCGGCGCGGTAAAAAGTCCGACATTCACTTTGGTAGAGCCTTACGAGATTGGCGAGGTCCGGGCTTTCCATTTTGACCTCTACAGGCTGGTCGATCCGGAAGAGTTGGAGTACCTCGGCATTCGGGACTATTTCGAAGATGACGCTTTGTGTCTTATTGAATGGCCCGAAAAGGGTGCAGGCTTTTTGCCAAAGCCCGACCTGACCATTACCATTAGCCCGCAACCCAGCGGGCGTTCGCTGAAAATTTTGTCCCGGGGCTCGCGTGGCGAGTCCTGGTGTGCCGCTTTGGCATTGGAATCCAATTAAATGATGGGGTCAGGTATGCGCTTTCGCGCGATGGTAGCTGCCGTAGGATTGTTGCTTTTGGCGGTAACCGTCAACGCTGTGGCCGATTCGAAGGTCAACAGCGTTCGCTTGTGGCGAGCGCCGGATAACACACGGCTGGTTTTTGACCTGTCAGGGCCTGTGCAGCACAGTGTCTTCACGCTGACAGCGCCGGATCGACTGGTCATTGATATCAATGGCGCATCGCTTGGTGCGCCGTTGAATGTCAACTCGGCGAACACGCCAATCACCGCCATGCGTTCGGCCCAGCGTACGCCGACCGACCTGCGGGTGGTCATCGACCTGAAGAAAGCCGTCACCCCGAAGAGCTTTACCTTGGCGCCGAACGCCCAATATGGCAATCGCCTGGTGGTCGACCTGTACGATGACGCCGCCGATGCCGCGCCTATTCCCGTGCCGACCAACGTCGCCAAGGTGGCCCCGGTGCCGGTCACGCCAATCGATCCGCCGGTCAAGTTGCCGCCGGCCCCAGCTGGCAAACGCGACATCATCGTGGTCATCGATGCCGGTCACGGTGGCGAAGACCCTGGCGCCTCGGGCTCCCGTGGCCAACGTGAAAAAGACGTCGTGTTGGCCATTGCCCGGGAGTTGCAGCGTCAGGTCAATGGCATGAAGGGCTTCCGCGCCGAACTGACCCGCACCGGCGACTATTTCATCCCGCTGCGCGGCCGAACCGAAATTGCCCGCAAGAAGGGTGCCGACCTGTTTGTCTCGATTCATGCCGACGCGGCCCCATCGGCGGCTGCATTCGGCGCTTCTGTATTTGCCCTGTCTGATCGTGGCGCTACTTCCGAGACGGCCCGTTGGCTGGCCGATAGTGAAAACCGTTCCGACCTGATCGGGGGAGCCGGCAACGTCAGCCTCGACGACAAGGACCGCATGCTCGCCGGTGTACTGCTCGATCTGTCGATGACCGCGTCCCTGACCTCCAGCCTGAACGTGGGCCAGAAAGTCCTGAGCAACATTGGTCGCGTCACTCCGCTGCACAAGCAACGGGTGGAGCAGGCCGGGTTCATGGTGCTCAAATCCCCTGATATCCCTTCGATCCTGGTGGAAACCGGGTTCATCTCCAATGCCAAGGAAGCCTCGAAACTCGCTGCGGCCAGCCATCAGCAGGCGTTGGCCCGCTCCATCAGCAGCGGCGTGCGCCAGTTCTTCCAGCAGAATCCACCGCCGGGCTCCTACATCGCCTGGCTGCGTGATTCCGGCGGGATCGTCCAGGGGCCACGTGATCACCGGGTCAACCCAGGCGAGACTCTGGCGATGATTGCCGTGCGTTACCAGGTGTCCCCGGCCACCTTGCGCAGCACGAACAATTTGAAAAGTGACGATCTCAAGGCCGGGCAACACCTGACGATTCCTGGCACCGAACTGGCGGCCAAGGAATGAGTCAGGTGGTCGGCAACGATGCTCGTATCGAGCTGCTCAGCCCGCGTCTGGCGAACCAGATTGCCGCTGGCGAGGTAGTTGAGCGCCCAGCTTCGGTGATCAAGGAATTGCTGGAGAACAGCCTGGACTCCGGGGCCAGGCGCATTGACGTTGATGTCGAGTTGGGCGGTATCAAGCTGCTGCGGGTGCGTGATGATGGCCGCGGGATATCGGCGGATGACTTGCCGCTCGCCCTGGCCCGCCACGCCACCAGCAAGATTCGTAATCTGGAAGACCTCGAGCAGGTCATGAGCCTCGGGTTCCGTGGCGAGGCCCTGGCGTCGATCAGTTCCGTGGCGCGCCTGACCCTGACCTCACGCACCCGCGAGGCCGAGCAGGCCTGGCAGGTCGAGACCGAAGGTCGGGACATGGCGCCCCGGGTGCAGCCTGCGGCGCATCCGGTGGGGACCTCGGTAGAAGTTCGCGACCTATTTTTCAACACCCCGGCGCGACGCAAGTTTCTCAAGACCGAAAAAACCGAATTCGATCATCTGCAGGAAGTGATCAAGCGCCTGGCGCTGGCGCGCTTCGACGTGGCATTCCACCTGCGCCACAACGGCAAGACCATCCTCAGCCTGCACGAGGCGCATGATGACGCCGCTCGCGCGCGGCGCGTGGCGGCCATTTGTGGCGCAGGCTTCCTCGAGCAGGCCCTGCCGATCGAAATCGAGCGCAACGGCTTGCATCTGTGGGGTTGGGTGGGTTTGCCGACCTTCAATCGCAGCCAGGCCGACCTGCAGTATTTCTTCGTGAACGGCCGTGCAGTGCGCGACAAACTGGTCGCTCACGCCGTGCGTCAGGCTTATCGCGACGTACTATTCAATGGCCGGCACCCGACCTTCGTGCTGTTTTTCGAGGTCGACCCTGCCGGCGTTGACGTCAACGTGCACCCGACAAAGCACGAAGTGCGTTTTCGCGACGGGCGCATGGTTCACGACTTCCTCTATGGCACGCTGCACCGCGCCCTGGGCGACGTGCGCCCGGATGACCATCTGGCAGCGCCGGTGGCAACCGCCATCGTTCGACCGAGCGGTATCGACGCCGGTGAATTCGGTCCGCAAGGCGAAATGCGCCTGGCAGCCAATGCGCTGCTGGAGCAGCCTCAGGCGCAACCGACGTTCAATACCGCAGGCTCCGGCGCTGGAGCCGGTTATCAATACCAATACACGCCGCGCCCTCAGTCCGGCGTGCCTGCGGCTGAAGCCCAGGCAGCGTATCGTGAATTTTTTGCGCCGCTGCCAGAAGCCAATGCCGTTGCGCTTCCGGCCGGGCAGGACGACATCCCGCCGCTGGGTTATGCGTTGGCGCAGCTTAAAGGCATCTACATTCTGTCCGAAAACGCCCAGGGCCTGGTGCTGGTGGACATGCACGCCGCGCACGAGCGGATCATGTACGAACGCCTGAAAGTCGCCATGGCCAGCGAAGGCCTGAGTGGGCAGCCGCTGCTGGTTCCAGAATCTTTGGCGGTAAGTGAGCGCGAAGGCGACTGTGCTGAAGAAAACATCGCCTGGTTCCAGCGCCTGGGCTTTGAATTGCAGCGCCTTGGCCCGGAAACCCTGGCTATCCGGCAAATACCGGCCTTGCTTAAGCAGGCCGAGGCCAATCGGTTGGTCAGCGATGTCTTGGCGGACCTGATGGAGTACGGCACCAGTGACCGCATCCAGGCTCATTTGAATGAATTGCTCGGGACCATGGCCTGCCACGGCGCCATCCGTGCCAATCGGCGCCTGGCGCTGCCGGAAATGAACGGTCTGCTGCGTGACATGGAAAACACCGAGCGCAGCGGTCAATGCAACCATGGCCGACCGACCTGGACCCAGTTGGGCCTGGACGATCTGGACAAACTGTTCTTGCGCGGTCGTTGATGAGCCAGCTCCCTCCTGCGATTTTCCTCATGGGGCCGACCGCCGCCGGCAAGACCGACCTGGCCATCGAACTCAGCAAAGTCCTGCCGTGCGAACTGATCAGCGTTGATTCGGCGTTGGTCTACCGCGGCATGGACATCGGCACTGCGAAGCCTTCCAGGGAATTACTGGCAGAATACCCGCATCGTCTGATCGATATTCTTGATCCGGCCCAGAGCTATTCAGCTGCAGATTTCCGCCGTGACGCTCTGGAGGCCATGGCTGAGATCACCGCTCGCGGAAAAAT
The DNA here is from genome assembly GCF_023072615.1 of Pseudomonas violetae. GTDB lineage: Bacteria > Pseudomonadota > Gammaproteobacteria > Pseudomonadales > Pseudomonadaceae > Aquipseudomonas > Aquipseudomonas violetae. The sequence continues at coordinate 34,559 of NZ_JAKNRW010000034.1, read as the reverse complement.
CCCGCTGCTGGTGGGCGGCACGATGCTCTATTACAAGGCTTTGGTGGAAGGCCTGGCCGATATGCCAGCGGCTGATGCCGACGTTCGCGCACAGATCGAGGAAGAGGCTGCGCGACTGGGTTGGCAAGCCCTGCACGACCAGTTGGCGATCATCGACCCGGAGTCTGCAGCGCGTATTCATCCGAACGACCCCCAGCGCCTTAGTCGAGCATTGGAAGTTTACCGGGTGAGCGGTCACAGCATGACTGCACTACGCTTGCAACAATCTGCGCAAAGTACTGAAGCAGCCGCTTCGGGCCAGCAACAATTACCCTATACTGTCGCGAACTTGGCCATTGCTCCGGCGAATCGCCAAGTACTGCATGAGCGAATTAAACAAAGATTCACATTAATGTTGGAACAGGGATTCATTGACGAGGTCGTAGCCCTGCGTAAGAGAAGTGACCTGCATGCCGGGTTGCCGTCTATACGTGCAGTTGGCTACCGACAAGTCTGGGACTACCTGGATGGCAAGCTGACGCAAGCCGAGATGCAGGAGCGTGGCGTCATCGCCACGCGCCAGTTGGCGAAGCGCCAGTTCACCTGGTTGCGCAGTTGGGCTGATTTACACTGGCTGGACAGCCTGGATTGCGACAATCTGCCGCGCGCCTTGAAATACCTGGGGACCATCTCCATATTGAGCTGAGTCCTTGCAATTGCCGTCTATCCTTGGGGGTGTGACGGCCACAAGCCATCTGTTTACCTATTTTTTATTTTGAATCCTTAAAGGAGTGCGGCACATGTCAAAAGGGCATTCGCTACAAGACCCTTACCTTAATACTTTACGTAAAGAGAAAGTGGGGGTTTCCATCTACCTGGTCAACGGGATCAAACTGCAAGGCACGATCGAGTCTTTCGACCAGTTCGTCATCCTGCTGAAGAACACCGTGAGCCAGATGGTTTACAAACACGCTATCTCGACAGTGGTGCCGGTTCGTCCAATTCGTCTGCCTAGTGCAACCGAATCCGAAGCGGGTGACGCTGAGCCAGGTAACGCCTGATAGGAGTCTCCTTTGTTCTTTGAGCGCCACGGTGGTGGTGAGCGAGTGATCCTCGTTCACTTGGATGGACAGGACCCTGAGGCGCGAGAAGATCCGCAGGAGTTTCAGGAATTGGCTAATTCGGCCGGCGCCGAGACCGTTGCGTTTTTTAACGTGCCGCGTCATCGGCCAACCGCCAAATTTCTGATTGGCAGCGGCAAGGTCGAGGAACTCCGCGACCTGGTCCATGCCGAAAAGGCAGACCTGGTGATCTTCAATCACATCCTCACGCCGAGTCAGGAGCGTAACCTCGAACGTGTTTTCGAGTGCCGCGTGATCGATCGCACCGGTCTGATTCTCGATATCTTCGCCCAGCGCGCTCGTACCCATGAAGGCAAGCTCCAGGTAGAACTGGCCCAGCTTGACCACATGAGCACCCGGCTGGTTCGTGGCTGGACCCACCTTGAGCGTCAAGGTGGCGGTATTGGCATGCGTGGCCCAGGTGAAACCCAGCTGGAAACCGACCGCCGTTTGCTGCGAGTTCGCTTGCGGCAGATCAAAGGCCGGTTGGAAAAAGTGCGCAGCCAGCGCGAACAGTCGCGACGTGGCCGTACGCGTGCGGATATCCCTACCGTGTCCCTGGTGGGGTACACCAACGCCGGCAAATCCACGCTCTTCAATAACGTGACGAAATCCGATGTGTACGCGGCTGACCAGTTGTTCGCCACCCTGGATCCGACCTTGCGCCGTCTGGAATTAGACGACCTGGGGCCGATTGTCCTGGCCGACACTGTGGGTTTCATTCGCCACTTGCCGCACAAGCTGGTCGAGGCATTTCGGTCTACCCTCGAAGAGTCGAGCAACTCCGACCTGCTGTTGCACGTGATCGATGCGGCCGAACCGGATCGCATGTTGCAGATCGAACAGGTTATGGTGGTGCTGGGCGAGATTGGTGCCCAGGACTTGCCGATCCTCGAGGTCTATAACAAACTCGATCTGCTTGAGGGCGTTGAGCCACAAATCCAGCGTGACGAAAACGGCAAGCCTCAACGGGTCTGGCTGTCGGCGCGTGATGGCAGTGGCCTGGAATTGCTTGAGCAAGCCATCGCCGAGTTGCTGGGCAGTGAGTTGTTTGTGGGTACCTTGCGCTTACCGCAACGATTCGCTCGACTGCGAGCGCAGTTTTTCGAGCTCGGTGCGGTGCAGAAAGAAGAATATGACGAAGAAGGGGTCAGCTTGCTGGCCGTTCGATTGCCGCTCTCGGAGCTTAATCGGCTGGTCAGCCGTGAAGGCGTTGTACCGACAGAGTTTATCGAGCAACACACTTTGCAATAAAAGCCTTAGAAAGCGGTTGTGCCGCAGTCGCAGGCATTCTGTAGCATTGGTCGGCGCGCCGTGGGTGCGTCTTTGCTTTATCAGATGGAGAGCGCTATGGCTTGGAATGAGCCGGGTGGCAACTCGAATAATCAGGATCCTTGGGGTGGCAAGCGCCGCAATAACGGCGACCGCAAGGGACCACCGGATCTCGACGAGGCCTTCCGAAAGCTGCAGGAAAGCCTGAACGGGTTGTTCGGTGGTGGTAAGAAACGTGGTGATGATGGCGGCGGTTCGGGCAAGAGTGGCGGCTTCGGCGGCATTCTTGGCATCGTGCTCGTCGTGCTGGCGGCTGTGTGGCTGTACAGCGCGGTCTATGTCGTCGACGAGCAGGAGCAAGCCGTGGTGCTGCGCTTCGGCAAGTACTATGAAACAGTTGGTCCGGGCCTGAACATCTACTTCCCGCCGATCGATCGCAAGTACCTGGAAAACGTCACGCGTGAGCGAGCCTACACCAAGCAGGGTCAAATGCTGACTGAAGACGAGAACATCGTCGAAGTGCCACTGACCGTGCAGTACAGGATCAGCAACCTGCAGGACTTTGTGCTGAGCGTCGATCAGCCGGAAATCAGCCTGCAGCACGCGACTGAAAGCGCCTTGCGCCATGTAGTGGGCTCCACCGCCATGGACCAGGTACTAACCGAAGGTCGTGAGTTGATGGCCAGCGAAATCAAGGAGCGCCTGCAACGCTTCATGGATACCTATCGCACCGGTATTACCATCACCCAGGTCAACGTGCAGAGCGCAGCGGCACCGCGTGAAGTACAGGAAGCCTTCGATGATGTGATCCGTGCCCGTGAAGACGAGCAGCGTTCGCGCAACCAGGCTGAAACATATGCCAACGGCGTCGTGCCGGAAGCCCGTGGTCAGGCCCAGCGCATCCTTGAAGATGCCAATGGCTACCGTGACGAAACCGTCTCGCGCGCCAAGGGTGAGGCCGATCGCTTTACCAAACTGGTCAGCGAGTATCGCAAGGCACCTGAAGTTACCCGCGAGCGTCTGTACCTGGACACCATGCAGGAAGTCTTCAGCAATACCAGCAAGGTCCTCGTGACCGGTAACAAGAATGGCCAGAGCAATCTGCTGTACTTGCCGCTGGACAAGATGATTGACAGTGGTCGTAGCGCCAACGCTCCGATGACTGGCGCAGCAGCCACGAGTAATGAAGCGAATGCGCGTGCAGCAGCTGATCTGCAGCAACAGCAGACACGTACCAGGGAGAGTCGCTGATGAGCAATAAATCGCTGATCGCCCTTATTGTCGTGGTCGTCGTGGGGATCGCTGCCTGGAACTGCTTCTACATCGTGGCTCAGACCGAGCGTGCGGTGATGCTGCAGTTCGGTCGCGTGGTCCAGGCTGACGTTCAGCCGGGCCTGCATGTGAAGGTGCCTTACGTTAACCAGGTGCGCAAATTCGACGCCCGCCTGCTGACACTTGATGCACCCACGCAACGCTTCCTGACGCTGGAAAAGAAAGCCGTCATGGTCGATGCCTACGCCAAGTGGCGCGTGAAAGATGCTGAGCGCTTCTACACGGCAACATCCGGCCTCAAGCAGATCGCTAACGAACGTCTTTCCCGTCGTCTGGAATCTGGTCTGCGTGACCAGTTCGGTAAGCGCACGTTGCACGAGGTTGTCTCGGGCGAGCGTGATGCGTTGATGTCTGACATCACCGCTTCGCTGAACAAGATGGCCGAGAAAGAGTTGGGCATCGAAGTCGTCGATGTTCGGGTCAAGGCCATCGACCTGCCGAAGGAAGTCAACCGCAGCGTATTCGAGCGCATGAGTTCGGAGCGTGAGCGTGAAGCTCGCGAGCACCGCGCCAAGGGTAACGAGCTGGCCGAAGGCATCCGTGCCGACGCCGATCGTCAGCGTCGAGTGCTGCTGGCTGAAGCCTATCGTGAATCTGAAGAGGTTCGCGGTGACGGCGACGCCCAGGCGGCGGCGATCTACTCCAAGGCCTACGGTCAGGACCAGGAGTTCTACGGTTTCTATCGTAGTCTGCGAGCCTACCGTGAAAGCTTCGCGAGCAAATCCGACGTCATGGTCCTCGACCCAAGCAGCGACTTCTTCCGTTACCTGGAAAAAGCCAAACCTTGATACGGCGTGACCTGAATCATCCCCCGCCTGGCGGCTAAAGCCTCGGGCGGGGTGATCCTTTAGGAAAACGTGTGTATGATGCGGCAGCCGGGAAATTCCCGGCTTTTTTGCGTCTGCACGTTTGATTGTTTTTTATGCAGGCACCCGAGTTGAACGACTCGACAGATTTTTCGAGGGAAATGGCAGGCGAAGCCGATTGCAGGCTTTTCGCCCTGCTGCTCATGCGCGCTGGTTTGCGTAGGGGCCTGTCATTTTCTGCTTCACTCAAGGCTCGCCCAACGGCTGGCCGGCCGGATCATAGGGGAATGGCGTAATGGCAACGGTAGACCGCTGGCTGCTGCCAGATGGCATCGAAGAAGTACTGCCACCGGAGGCAGCGCGCATTGAAGTAGCGCGCCGCCAGGTGTTGGATCTGTTCCAGAGCTGGGGTTACGAGTTTGTCGTGACTCCCCATATCGAGTACCTGGAGTCCCTGCTGACCGGCGCGGGCCAGGACCTCGACTTGCGTACTTTCAAGGTCATCGACCCGCAGTCGGGCCGCCAGATGGGCTTCCGTGCCGACATCACGCCGCAGGTGGCGCGCATTGACGCGCACACCCTGCGGCGCGCAGGCCCGAGCCGCCTTTGCTATGCCGGCAGCGTCCTGCATGCACAGCCGCGCGCCTTGTCGTCCTCGCGCAGCCCGATTCAACTGGGCGCCGAGCTGTACGGCGACGGCAGCCCGAGCAGCGACGTGGAAGTCATCAGCCTGATGCTGGCCATGCTGCAACTGGCCGATGTGCCGGACGTGCACATGGATCTCGGGCATGTCGGCATCTACCGTGGCCTGGCGCGCGCCGCCGGTTTGTCCGGTGAAGTCGAGCAGCAGTTGTTCGATGCGCTGCAACGCAAGGCCATCGACGAGGTCATTACCTTGACCGAGGGCTTGCCTGCCGATTTGTCGGGCATGCTGCGGGCGTTGGTCGACCTGTGCGGCGGTCGTGAAGTGCTGGAAGCTGCCCGTGAGCGCTTGGCCAATGCGCCGGCGCCAGTACTGGCGGCGCTGGACGACTTGCTGGCAATTGCCGAGCGGCTGTCCGTTCGCTTCCCGCAATTACCGCTGTATTTCGACCTGGGCGAATTGCGCGGTTACCACTACCACACCGGTGTGGTGTTCGCGGTGTTCGTTCCGGGCGTTGGCCAGTCCATCGCCCAAGGCGGTCGTTACGACGACATCGGCGCCGACTTCGGTCGCGCCCGTCCGGCTACCGGCTTCTCCACCGATTTGAAAACCCTGGTGACCCTGGGGCGTGCTGAGATCGAGCTACCGTCTGGCGGTATCTGGATGCCTGACAGTACGGATGCGGCACTCTGGCAGCAGGTTTGCCAGTTGCGCAGCGAGGGTCAGCGTGTCGTTCAGGCGCTGCCTGGGCAACCTTTGGCCGCCGCCCGTGAAGCGGACTGCGACCGGCAATTGATTCAGCAGAACGGGCTGTGGCAAGTATCGCCACTGGCTTCTTGAGTTTTCCTGTCGGCCCGTGGCCGGCACCAAGTTTGCGCGAAGAGGACAAGTGTTATGGGTAAGAATGTCGTAGTCCTGGGCACCCAATGGGGTGATGAGGGCAAAGGCAAGATCGTTGATCTGCTGACCGAACATGCTGCCGCCGTAGTGCGCTACCAAGGTGGCCACAACGCAGGCCACACCCTGGTGATCGACGGCGAGAAAACCGTCTTGCACCTGATCCCGTCGGGCGTGCTGCGCGAAGGCGTGCAGTGCCTGATCGGCAACGGCGTGGTGGTTGCACCGGACGCCCTGCTGCGTGAGATCACCAAGCTGGAAGAGAAGGGTGTACCAGTGCGTGAGCGCCTGCGTATCAGCCCGTCCTGCCCGCTGATCCTGTCCTTCCACGTTGCGCTGGACCAGGCCCGTGAAAAGGCCCGTGGCGAGCTGAAGATCGGTACTACCGGTCGCGGCATCGGCCCGGCGTACGAAGACAAGGTCGCACGTCGTGGCCTGCGTGTGGGCGACCTGCTCAACATGCCGCGCTTTGAAGACAAGCTGCGTGAACTGGTGGATTACCACAACTTCATGCTGGTGGGTTACTACAAAGAGCCCGCCATCGAATTCGACAAGACCCTGGCCGAGTGCAAGGAATACGCTGAGCTGCTCAAGCCGCTGATGCTGGATGTGACCGCCGAGCTGCACGACCTGCGTCGCGCTGGCAAAGACATCATGTTCGAAGGCGCCCAAGGCTCGCTGCTCGACATCGACCACGGTACCTACCCGTACGTGACCAGCTCCAACACCACCGCTGGTGGCGTTGCGACCGGTTCGGGTGTGGGTCCCATGTTCCTGGACTACATCCTGGGCATCACCAAGGCCTACACCACGCGTGTCGGTTCGGGTCCTTTCCCGACTGAGCTGTTCGACGAAGTCGGTGCGCACCTGGCCAAACAAGGCCACGAGTTCGGCGCGACTACCGGCCGTGCCCGTCGTTGTGGCTGGTTCGACGCCGTTATCCTGCGTCGTGCTATCGATGTGAACAGCATCTCGGGCATCTGCCTGACCAAGCTGGACGTGCTCGACGGCCTGCAAACCATCAATATCTGCGTCGGCTACCAGGATGCAGAAGGCAAGGACGTTGCTCCGACTGACGCTGACAGCTACGTGGGCCTGGTGCCTGTGTATGAAGAAGTGCCGGGCTGGACCGAATCGACCGTGGGTGCCAAGACCCTGGAAGAGCTGCCAGCTAACGCCCGTGCCTACATCAAGCGTGTTGAAGAGCTGATCGGCGCGCCGATCGACATTATTTCGACGGGCCCGGATCGCAACGAAACCATCGTTCTGCGTCACCCGTTCGCTTAATAAGCTGTTGATGTAAAAGACAAAGGCCCCTCGATTGGGGCCTTTTTCGTTTCTGCCTGCCGGGCGGCATGACCTTTGCTGTGATCTTCATTAAGTGCATCTTTTGTGGGGTGCCATCAATTTAATGGCGTCAAGCAGAGGGATTCCTAGTGTCGGCCGTTCTCTCATTGTTACAAAGCCGTTTGTTGCGGCCCGTGTTCGTTACCCTCGGTATCGCCCTATTGGTGCAAGTGCTGGTGGCCGTCGCCCTGACAAGGAGCACGGTGACTGCACTGGAAGCTGATTTGGCTGTGCGCCTGGGCGCCGACAGTCAGAAGTTGTCCGGCGAGCTTGAGCAAGCCGGGCGGGAAGTCACGTCGAGTCTCGACAGCCTTTCTACCAGCACGCGCCAGCGCCTCACGGCGGGCTTGTCCTCGAAACTGGAAGATGAGCAGGCGCAACTGCGCGCGACCCTGGAGAAGGGTCTCAAGGATTCCGCCAACGACATGGCTCAGCTGCTGGCCTCGGTGGCACCTCGTGCTGTGTGGGACAGCGACGTCCCCACGCTCTCCGAATTTGCCCGTCGGGCCCAGCGCAATCCCAATGTGTTGTTCGTGGTGTATGACGACGCCACCGGGCAGCACCTCACGCGTTATCTGAACCGCGAGAACCCGATCAACAAGGCGCTGCTGGCAAAAGGCCAAGGCGAGCGGGCGCTGGACAAGGTGCTGGACGCGGCGAAGAACGATCCTTCGGTCTACTACCTCGAAGCCTCCATCAGTCCGAACGGGGTGGAAATTGGCAAAGTGCTGATGGGCGTCTCGACCGCTTCGGTCGAAACTGACCTGGCGGCGCTCGACAGGCGTTTCTCGGCGTTGATTGCCAGCAGTGATCAACTGGTCGACGACAGCCTCAAGGGCGCCGCCGCTGACAGCGCGACAGCAATGCGTGCGCGCCTGCAGTCGGCACAATCGACTGCGTCGGACATGAAGGCCAACACCGCCGCCACGGTGCAGGAAGCGGCAGGTACTTTGCGCTGGCGCATCGGCATGGGCCTGGCTGTGGTCGGCTTTGGGGTGCTGCTGTTACTGGCGGTGGTGCTTGGTCGTCGCGTGGTCAATCGCCTGAAGTTGCTGATTGCCGCCATGGACGATCTCGCAGCGGGCGAGGGTGACCTGACCAAGCGCGTGCAAATCAACAGCAAGGACGAGATCGGCGACATGGCCTCGGCAGTCAACCGCTTCGTCGACAAGTTGCAACCCATCGTGCGCGAAGCTGGGGATGTGGCGCAGCGCACCGGGGTGGAAATCGGCGCAATGACCTTGCGCAATGCCGGGGCTGATGCCGCAGCAGGAATGCAGCGCGATGAAGTGGCCGAGAGCCTGCGGGCGCTTTCGCAAATGGCCGATGAGGCGCAGTCGGAAAGTCATGCGATGCAGGCGGCCTTGCAGCAGGTGGTGGACATTCGCTCGGCCACCGATGAGAACACCCGGACCTCGGCCAAAGTCGGCAGTCTGATAGAAGCGCTGGCCGGGCAGGTCGATACTGGGTCTAAGGTTATCGAGCGCCTGGCGCAGCAGAGCGAGCAGATTGAGGTGGTTTTGACGGTGATCCACGGAATCGCCGAGCAAACCAACCTGCTGGCGCTCAATGCGGCCATCGAGGCGGCCCGTGCCGGGGAAACCGGTCGCGGCTTTGCGGTGGTGGCAGATGAAGTGCGGGCGTTGGCCAGCAAGACCCAGAGCTCAACCGGTGACATTCAGGCGCATATCGTCGCCCTGCAGCAAGGCGCACGCGAGGCCGTGGCTGCCATTGGCCAGGCCGGGCGCCAGGCCAATGAAGGCTTGCTGGTATTGCGCGACAGTGCGCGGTTGCAGCAGTCGGTGCAGGCGTCGGTCGAGCAGGTGCATGCGGCCATTGGCCTGGCAACGCAGGCGGCGGCGCATCAGGCACAAGGCGCGCAGGCGGTGCGGGGGCGGGTTGAAACCATTCATGCCCAGGCCGAGAAGGCCGCCCAGGCGGTGGTGGAGACCACTGCTAGCGGTAAGGTGCTGGATGGGCTGGCGGCGCAGTTGAAGGCGAGCCTGGGGCAGTTCAGGGCTTAGATTTTGTATTGGCAAGTCTGACGCTATCGCGGGCAAGCCTGCTCCCACAGTGATTTCTGTTGAGCACAGATTGTGTGTTCACCGAAGATCATTGTGGGAGCGTGCTTGCCCGCGATGGCGGTCTTAGCGGCTCAGATACATCCGGGTAGTTAACAAATACACCGGCAACCCCGACACCAGAATCAACAATGCCGCATAAGGCGCCGCCGCCGCAAACTCCACATTCGCGGTATGCGCCCACACTTCGGTCGCCAGGGTATTAAGCCCGGTCGGGCTCAGCAGCAACGTCGCCGTCAGCTCCTTCATCGCATCCAGGAACACCAGCGCAAACGCCGCCCCCAGCGCCGGGAAAATGATCGGTAGCGTCACCCGGCAAAACGCGCTGAAGGACGACGCGCCCAAGGTGCGGGCCGCCTCTTCCAGCTGTGGCGCAGCCTTGTTCAGTGCCGTACGAATCGGCGCCTGGGCAAGTGGTAGAAACAGCAGTGCGTAAGCGATCAGCAGCAATGCCGAAGTCTGATATAGCACGGGCACATAGTGCAGGGCGAAATACACCAGCGTCAGTGCGATTACCAGGCCTGGCAACGCATGCAGCAGGTACGGCAACCGCTCGGCCCAGATCGCCAGTTGCCCTTTGTGGCGCACCACCAGCAATCCCACCGGCACTGCCAGCACCAGGCACAGCGCAGCGCCGCCCAGCGACAGCGCAAGTGACGACAGCAGTGCCTCGCTGATCGTCGCTACGGGGAACGCCGCCGACGAACCTACCGCCAGCCAGTACGCCAGCATTCCCAGTGGAATGCCGCTGCCGATGATTGCCAGTGTCAGGCAGTAGGCTTGTCCCGCGACAGCCCATGGCCCCAGGCGAACCTGTCCGGCTTGACGCGCCGCACCCTGGCCGGTGCGCACGTGTCGACCCTTGCCGCGTACTTTCAATTCCAGCCATAGCAGCATCAGACACAACGCCAACAGCACCGCCGAGAGCATCGCCGCGTTGGCGTTGCTGAATTCAAGCTCAAACTGCTGGTAGATCGCCGTCGTGAAGGTCTGCAGGCCGATGATCGACAGCGCCCCGAACTCCACCAGCATGTGTAGGGCAATCAACAAGGAGCCTGCAAGCAATGAAGGCCACAGCAGCGGCAGCGTGACCCGGAAAAAAACCCCCCAGCGATTCTGGCCAAGGGTCCGGGCGGACTCTTCCAGGGAGGGGTCCAGGTTGCGCAAGGTGGCTGCGACGGGCAGGAAGATCAGCGGGTATTTGGACAGGGTCATCACCAGGATCGCCCCGCCCAAGCCTTCGAAGCTTGCGCTCAACGACACCCAGGTGAAACTGCTGACAAACGCTGGCACCGCGAATGGCAGGCACAGGATAACCCCCCACAGGCGCCGTCCGGGCAAGTTGCTGCGTTCCAGCAGCCACGCCAGCGACAGGCCGATCACCCCGCAGGCGACCGTCACGCCGAGCATCAGCGCCAGGGTGTTGCGCAACAGGCCAAACACATACGGCCGCCACAGCAAATGCAACGCCTCGGCCCAGCCGGCCTGCCAGGTTTTGAGGCCGACGTACACTAACGGTAAAAGGCTGAGGACAACCAGCAGCAACACGGGCAGCAACAACCAGATAGATGGCCGCTTACGCCTTGGCACATAACCCCCGCGCGTGGCGGGGGCGGATAACGATGCGCTCATCAGTTCAAGCCAACGTCACGTTCCAGGTCCAGTGCTTCTTCGGCATTGCCGAGGTCGGCGGGGGTCACGTTAGGCGCTTCAAGTTCGCTGAACGGCTTGAGGCCGCGGTCCGATTGCATGCCTTTGTGCAGCGGGTACTCGGCGGTGGTCTGGGTGATCACGCGCTGGCCTTCTTCGCTGGCCATGTAGGCGAGCAATTGCTGGGCTTCCTTGGGGTGCTTGCTGGATTTGAGCACGGCAGCGCTGGACACGGTGATCAGCCCGCCGACGTCGCCGCCCTTGAAGTAATACAGTTTTGAGTCGAGCTGGCCTTTTTCGCGTTGTAACGCAAACCAGTAGTAGTTGTTCACCAGCACGGTTGCGACTTCGCCGTTTTCGACAGCTTTGAGGGCGACCATGTTGTTGCTGTAAGTCTTGCCGAACGCGCGCAGACCGGTCAGCCATTCTTCGGCTGCGTCCATGCCGTGCAACTTGATGATGGCGACCGCTTGTTCCTGGAACGCGCCGCTGGTGGGCACGAAGCCGACTTTGCCTTGCCATTTCGGGTCGGAAAACTCCATGACCGACTTCGGCAGGTCTTTTTCGTCGATCAGCTTGGGGTTGTAGGCGACTACGCGAACCCGGGCGGTGATGCCGATCCAGGTGCCGTCTGCGCCGACATAGTCCTTGGGCAGCAGGGCCAGCGTAGCCGCATCGGTCGGTGCTAGCACGCCTTGTTCGCCGAGTTTGTTCAGTGGAGGCGATTCTTCGGTGTAGATCACGTCGGCAGGGGAGCGCTCACCCTCTTCGACGACCTGGCTGGCGAGTTGGTTGCTGCTGCCTTTGCGCACGTTGACGTGAATGCCGGTCTTGGCTTCGAAGGCTTTGGCGACGGCGTCACCGACTTCCTTGTGTTGACCGTTATAGAGCGTCAGGGAGACCGGATCAGCAGCCTGGGTGAGGGGAGTGGCGATTGCCAGGCCGAGCAGGGTGATGGTCAGGCCGCGGCGCAGGGTATTTTGAAGCATCATTCGCAGGGTTCCTCACTGTCGCATTGCAAAAACTTGAAACAATGATAAACGATATTGTTTCTCATGTGCGCTTTGCGGGTGGGAATGCCTGTGCAGGAAAAGGGCGGGATGGAGCGATAGTCGAGATATAAGGAGCTGCCGAAGGCTGTGATCTTTTGATCTTCAGCGACTTCAGCTCCGTCAACAATCAAGATCAAAAGATCGCAGCCTCTGGCAGCTTCTAGAGGGGAAATTGATGCCGAATACAGATTTGTGGAAGCCAGAAACGCAAAAACCCGCTTTCGCGGGTTTTTGTGAAATCCAAGGCCGAAACCTTGAATTTGAATTGGTGCCCAGAAGAAGACTCGAACTTCCACGACCTTGCGGTCACCAGCACCTGAAGCTGGCGTGTCTACCAATTTCACCATCTGGGCATAATCTTCAGCGTTGCCGCTGTTGATGTGGCGCACTATACGGAGAGCTTTTTGATCTGTAAACCCCTGATTTAAATTTAATAAATCAAAGGCTTATAATGCAAAAAACCCGCTTTCGCGGGTTTTTGTGCGAGCCTTGAAATTGAACTAATCTCAAGCTCGAAATTGGTGCCCAGAAGAAGACTCGAACTTCCACGACCTTGCGGTCACCAGCACCTGAAGCTGGCGTGTCTACCAATTTCACCATCTGGGCAGTATCGACAACGTCTGCGTCGTCGATGGCGCGCACTATACGGAGCGTCTTTTTAACTGTAAACCCCTGGTATCAAAAAAACCTGGAAAATGTTACCAGCGGCATTTAAATCAGCGTTGAGGTGTCGATAAAGGGCTTTAGGTGGGCTGTCGCAGCCTGAAATTTCCCGTTTCATTACGCCTATGCCAAACTAACCCGCATATAGACAAGGTGAAAACTCTCTAATGGCCGATTGGCAGTCCCTCGATCCCGAGGCCGCTCGTGAAGCGGAAAAATATGAAAACCCTATTCCTAGCCGCGAACTGATCCTTCAGCATCTTGCTGATCGGGGTTCGCCAGCTAACCGCGAGCAACTGGTCGAAGAGTTTGGTCTGACCACAGAAGACCAGATCGAAGCCCTGCGACGCCGCCTGCGCGCCATGGAGCGCGACGCTCAACTCATCTACACCCGTCGTGGCACTTATGCGCCGGTGGACAAGCTCGACTTGATCCTCGGACGCATCAGCGGTCACCGGGACGGCTTCGGCTTCCTGGTGCCGGACGATGGCAGTGACGACCTGTTCATGAGCCCGGCGCAAATGCGCCTGGTGTTCGACGGTGATCGTGCCCTGGCCCGTGTTTCCGGCCTGGACCGTCGCGGTCGCCGTGAAGGCATGATCGTCGAAGTGGTGTCCCGTGCCCACGAGACCATCGTCGGTCGTTACTTCGAAGAGGGCGGTATCGGCTTCGTCGTCGCGGACAACCCGAAGATCCAGCAGGAAGTGCTGGTCACGCCGGGTCGTAACGCCAACGCCAAGATCGGTCAGTTCGTTGAGGTGAAGATCACTCACTGGCCGACCCCGCGCTTCCAGCCGCAAGGCGACGTGGTCGAGGTCGTGGGCAACTACATGGCGCCGGGCATGGAAATCGACGTCGCCCTGCGCGCGTACGATATCCCGCACGTCTGGCCTGAGGCGGTGTTGAAAGAAGCCGCCAAGCTCAAGCCTGAAGTCGAAGAGAAAGACAAAGAGAAGCGCATCGATCTGCGCCATCTGCCGTTCGTCACCATTGACGGTGAAGACGCGCGCGACTTCGATGATGCCGTTTACTGTGAAGCCAAGCCGGGCAAGCTGCGCCTGTTCTCCGGCGGCTGGAAGTTGTACGTGGCGATTGCCGACGTCTCCAGCTACGTGAAAATCGGCTCGGCCCTGGATAACGAATCCCAGGTGCGTGGCAACTCGGTGTACTTCCCTGAGCGCGTGATTCCGATGCTGCCGGAGCAGTTGTCCAACGGCCTGTGTTCGCTGAACCCGCACGTCGATCGCCTGGCCATGGTTTGCGAGATGACCATCTCCAAATCCGGTGAGATGACCGACTACTGCTTCTACGAGGCCGTGATCCATTCCCACGCCCGCCTGACCTACAACAAGGTCAGCGCGATGCTGGAGACGCCGAAACTCACCGAGGCGCGTCAGCTTCGCGGCGAGTACAACGATGTCCTGCCGCACCTCAAGCAGCTTTACGCGCTGTACAAAGTGCTGCTGGGCGCGCGTCACGTGCGTGGTGCGATCGATTTCGAAACCCAGGAAACCCGGATCATCTTCGGCACCGAGCGCAAGATTGCCGAAATTCGTCCGACCGTTCGTAACGATGCGCACAAGCTGATCGAGGAATGCATGCTGGCGGCCAACGTGGCCACCGCGGAATTCCTGAAGAAGCACGAAATTCCTGCTCTGTATCGCGTGCACAACGGTCCGCCACCGGAGCGTTTGGAAAAACTGCGCGCCTTCCTTGGCGAGCTCGGCCTGTCCCTGCACAAAGGCAAGGACGGCCCGTCGCCGAAGGATTACCAGGCATTGCTGGCGAGCATCAAGGATCGTCCGGATTTCCACCTGATCCAGACCGTCATGCTGCGTTCGTTGAGCCAAGCGGTTTATAGCGCTGATAACCAGGGCCACTTCGGCCTGAATTACGAAGCCTATACCCACTTCACCTCGCCGATCCGCCGTTACCCGGACTTGCTCACGCACCGGGCGATCCGCAGCGTCATCCATTCGAAACAGGACACCCCGCACGTTCGCCGTGCCGGTGCGATGACCATTCCGAAAGCGCGCATCTATCCGTACGACGAAGCGGCCCTCGAGCAGCTTGGCGAGCAGTGCTCGATGAGCGAGCGCCGTGCCGACGAAGCGACCCGCGATGTGGTGAACTGGCTCAAGTGCGAGTTCATGAAGGATCGCGTGGGTGAATCGTTCCCGGGTGTGATCACCGCCGTGACCGGTTTCGGCCTGTTCGTCGAGCTGACCGATATCTACGTCGAAGGCCTGGTGCACGTCACCGCGCTGCCGGGCGATTACTACCACTTCGATCCTGTGCACCACCGCCTCGCCGGTGAGCGTACCGGTCGCAGCTTCCGCCTTGGCGACACCGTTGAAGTGCGCGTGATGCGCGTTGACCTCGACGAGCGCAAGATCGACTTCGAGATGGCTGAAAAAACCATCAGCGCGCCAATCGGCCGCAAGAAGCGCGGGACTGAAAAAACCGAGCCTGCCAGCAAGTCCGCAGCTAAAACAGCTGCCGAGCCGGCTACAGCCAAAGCCGGTCGTCGCCCTGCGAAGGAGAAGGCTGTCGAAGCCTATCGTCCGAGCGATGCGGCGGCGAAAAACGCCGAGCTGCGCAAAAGCCGTGAATTGAAGCAGGCATTGCTGTCTGAAGCGAAAAGCGGCGGTAAAGCGGCGTCTGGGGGAAAGACCGGGCGGTCGGCGCCTGACAAGGCTCCCGGCAGCAAGCCGAGCAAACACCGTAAAGGCCCGCCCAAAGCGGGCTCGGCCCCAGCTAAAAGCGGCGGGGCGCGTAAACCTAAGGCCAAGTCATGAGTCAGTTGGAAAAAATCTACGGCTTGCATGCCGTAGAAGCGTTGCTTCGCCATCACCCGAAACGCGTCAAGCAGATCTGGTTGGCGGAAGGTCGCAGCGACCCTCGGGTGCAAACCCTGATCGAACTCGCTGCCGAGAATCGCGTGGCGGTCGGCAATGCCGAGCGTCGCGAGCTTGATGCCTGGGTTGAAGGCGTGCACCAGGGCGTGGTGGCGGACGTGAGTCCGAGCCAGGTCTGGGGTGAGGCGATGCTCGACGAGCTTCTCGATCGCACCGACGGCGCACCGCTGCTGCTGGTGCTCGACGGCGTGACCGACCCGCACAACCTTGGCGCCTGCCTGCGTTCTGCCGATGCGGCCGGCGCGCTGGCGGTGATTGTGCCGAAGGACAAGTCAGCCACGTTGACCCCGACGGTGCGTAAGGTCGCCTGTGGTGCGGCGGAAGTCATTCCGTTGGTTGCCGTGACCAACCTCGCGCGCACGCTTGAAAAGCTCAAGCAGCGCGGTTTGTGGGTTGTCGGCACGGCTGGCGAGGCTGAACAAAGTCTGTATCAGCACGACATGACCGGCCCGACCATCCTGATCATGGGGGCAGAAGGCAGCGGCATGCGTCGCTTGACCCGCGACCTGTGCGACTACCTGGTGCATCTGCCGATGGCCGGCAGCGTCAGCAGCCTTAACGTATCAGTGGCGACGGGCGTCTGTCTGTTCGAAGCCCAGCGTCAGCGCAGCGTAAAAGCTGCCGGAACCGGCAAAAAGTCCTGAATCAGTTGTAATCCCTGTGGGAGCGAGCTTGCTCGCGATTGCGGAGTAACATTCAGCATCAGTGTTGAATGTCATGCCCTCATCGTGAGCAAGCTCGCTCCCGCAGTGGTTTGTGGTGGGGCAAAAAATAGTGGGTGAACGAACTGTTCAAATAATCACCAATTACCTTGCACCTCTTCCGCCCCTTCTCTACAATTGCGCCCCTTGCTGTGACGGCAGGCACGCATGTGTCTATCGCAAGCAAGTCCATAAGTGTCATTCACTCCTTGTCTGACCGCTTTTGAGCGGCAGGCTACAACCCGTAAGGAGCATTCATGCGTCATTACGAAATCATCTTTTTGGTCCACCCGGATCAAAGCGAGCAAGTCGGCGGCATGGTAGAGCGTTACACCAAGCTGATCGAAGAAGACGGCGGCAAAATCCACCGTCTGGAAGATTGGGGCCGTCGTCAACTGGCCTACGCAATCAACAATGTTCACAAGGCTCACTACGTGATGCTGAACGTTGAATGCACTGGCAAGGCCCTGGCCGAGCTGGAAGACAACTTCCGCTACAACGATGCAGTGATCCGTAACCTGGTCATCCGTCGCGAAGAAGCCGTTACCGGCCAATCCGAGATGCTCAAGGCTGAAGAAAACCGCAGTGAGCGCCGTGAGCGTCGCGACCGTCCTGAGCACGAAGGCGCTGAAAGCGCTGATAGTGATGACAGCGACAACAGCGATAACGCTGACGAGTAATCCACGGACCTTTTGAGGAGCCTATTACATGGCACGTTTCTTCCGTCGTCGTAAATTCTGCCGCTTCACCGCTGAAGACGTGAAAGAGATCGATTACAAAGATCTCAACACTCTGAAAGCCTATGTATCCGAGACCGGCAAAATTGTTCCAAGCCGTATCACCGGTACCAAAGCTCGTTATCAGCGTCAGCTGGCCACCGCTATCAAGCGCGCCCGCTTCCTGGCCCTGCTGGCCTACACCGACAGCCACGGCCGCTGAGACCGGGCAGTCGACTCGTAGCAAAGGATTGAATGCATGCGTGCCATAGCTGAGTTCATCATGCGCGGCCGTATGCAGGCCACTCTCGTAGTGGCTGGATGCGCGGCATTGCCGTTGTTGTATTGGTTGGGTGCTGCCGCAGGATGCTTCGTGCTCCTGCGGCGCGGATTGAAGGACGCGACGAGCGTTCTTGCTCTGGGACTGCTGCCGGCCTTGGTCTGGTGGCTTTATGCCGATGACCCACGCTCACTTCTGGTGCTGCTGGGGTCTTGGAGCCTTGCGTTGGTTTTGCGCGCAAGCGAGTCCTGGAGCCGCGTGCTGCTGGTCAGCATAGCGATGGGAGTGGTGTTTTCGGTGGTGCTGGGGATGGTTTTTGGTCCCCAGATAGAGATGCTGGCGCAGGCCTTGATAAAGGTCATGCCGTCGCTACTCGGCGATGTCTACCAGAAGTTGTCGGTAGACGAGCAAGCGCATTTTGCGTCCCTGATTGCACCGGTCCTGACTGGCCTGATTGCGGCCTTGTTGCAAATCGTCAGTGTGCTGAGCCTGATTGTCGGGCGCTACTGGCAGGCGTTGTTGTACAACCCGGGTGGTTTTGGTCGCGAATTTCGCGCCATCCGATTCCCGCTTCTACCAGCGATGTTGCTGCTGGCGTGCATGCTTCTGGGGCCGAACATCGGTCCACAGATGGCCATGTTGACGCCGTTGTGCAGCGTACCGCTGGTGTTCGCCGGACTGTCCCTGATTCATGGGCTGGTGGCGCAGAAGCGATTGGCCAGGTTCTGGCTGGTGGGGTTGTACGTCACGCTGTTGCTGTTCATGCAGCTGATCTATCCGTTGCTGGTGGTCTTGGCCATCGTCGACAGCCTGATTGATTTTCGCGGTCGTCTGGCGCCGAAAGACGCCGATAACGCGAACGGTGAAGGTTAAAAGTTAAGAGGATTTTCACATGCAACTGATCCTTCTGGAAAAAGTCACCAACCTGGGCAACCTGGGTGACAAAGTGAACGTTAAGGCTGGTTACGGTCGTAACTACCTGCTGCCTTACGGCAAAGCTACCGCTGCGACCCCAGCCAACCTGGCTGCGTTCGAAGAGCGTCGTGCTGAGCTGGAAAAAGCCGCAGCAGACCGTAAAACTTCGGCTGAAAGCCGTGCCGCCCAACTGGCTGAGCTGGAAGTGACTATCACTGCCACCGCTGGTGACGAAGGCAAGCTGTTCGGTTCGATCGGCACCCACGACATCGCTGATGCACTGACCGCCTCTGGCGTTGAAGTTGCAAAAAGCGAAGTTCGTCTGCCGAACGGCACCATCCGCAACGTAGGCGAATTCGACGTAGCCGTGCACCTGCACGCCGAAGTTGAAGCCACCGTACGCGTTGTCGTGGTAGCAGCTTAAGCAGCACTTGTCGGCTGGCACCCTCGGGTGCTTGCCGGTAACATCGGGCACGATCCTGTTTACAGGTCGTGCCCTTTGTCTTTCTGCGGTTCCTGTTTTTCACACCCTGCTTTTCTAATATAACCAAGTGGCCATGAACGATATCTCCGCTCCTGAGCAATACGATCTGCAAACCGCTTCCCTGAAGGTGCCACCGCATTCCATCGAGGCCGAACAGGCTGTGCTCGGTGGTTTGATGCTGGACAACAACGCTTGGGAACGCGTGCTCGATCAAGTGTCGGACGGTGATTTCTATCGACATGACCACCGTCTGATCTTCCGTGCGATCGCCAAACTGGCGGACATGAACTCGCCAATCGACGTCGTGACCCTGGCCGAGCAATTGGACAAGGAGGGTCAGACTTCGCAAGTTGGCGGCCTTGGCTACCTCGGTGAATTGGCAAAAAACACGCCGTCCGTCGCTAACATCAAGGCTTATGCCCAGATCGTCCGGGCTCGGGCGACCTTGCGTCAGCTGATCGGCATTGCTTCTGAAATTGCCGACAGTGCCTTCAACCCGGAAGGCCGCACGGCAGAAGAGATTCTCGACGAAGCCGAACGGCAGATCTTTCAGATCGCCGAGGCCCGGCCAAAAACCGGCGGCCCGGTGAGCGTGAATGACCTGCTGACCAAGGCCATCGACCGCATCGACACCTTGTTCAACACCGACAACGCCATTACCGGCCTGTCCACCGGTTATACCGACCTCGACGGGATGACCAGCGGCCTGCAACCGTCAGACCTGATCATCGTCGCCGGCCGTCCGTCCATGGGTAAAACCACCTTTGCGATGAACCTGGTGGAAAACGCCGTGCTGCGCAGTGACAAATGCGTGCTGGTGTACTCGCTGGAGATGCCAGGTGAATCGCTGATCATGCGTATGTTGTCGTCCCTGGGTCGCATCGACCAGACCAAGGTCCGGGCCGGTCGCCTGGACGATGACGATTGGCCACGCCTGACTTCGGCGGTCAACCTGCTCAACGATCGCAAGCTGTTCATTGACGATACGGCGGGTATCAGCCCCTCGGAGATGCGCGCACGGACCCGGCGCCTGGTGCGTGAGCACGGCGATGTCGCCTTGATCATGATCGACTACCTGCAATTGATGCAGATTCCGGGTTCCGGGGGCGACAACCGGACCAACGAGATTTCCGAAATCTCCCGTTCCTTGAAAGCCTTGGCCAAGGAATTCAACTGCCCGGTGGTGGCGCTGTCGCAGCTCAACCGCTCCCTGGAGCAACGTCCGAACAAACGCCCGATCAACTCCGACCTCCGGGAATCCGGAGCGATCGAGCAGGATGCTGACGTGATCATGTTTGTGTATCGGGACGAGGTGTATCACCCGGAGACCGAGCATAAAGGCATCGCCGAGATCATCATCGGCAAGCAGCGAAACGGCCCGATCGGCACGTCGCGACTGGCGTTCATCGGTAAATACACCCGCTTCGAAAACCTCGCGCCGGGCAGCTACAACTTCGACGACGAATAACGCCCAGGCAGGACGCTTGCCTGTGGCGAGGGAGCTTGCTCCCGCTCAGCTGCGCAGCAGTCGCAAAGCTGAGGAATGCGGTCCGTCTGGAAAAATTCGGTCGAAGGTTTTGGGGCCGCTTCGCTGCCCAGCGGGAGCAAGCTCCCTCGCCACAAGGGTTGCGCCTGGCCTCTGGATCTTTGCGCGAAACAGGCGCCGCAATTTCCGACCATAGTCGTCGGAATTGGTTAATTTTTGTGCTATATTCCGCGCCCGCGATTTTTCATCTCAACACCGGTCATCGTCATGCAAACAGCCAAGCCTTTATTTGACTATCCCAAGTACTGGGCCGAATGTTTCGGTCCAGCGCCATTCCTGCCGATGAGCAGGGAGGAGATGGATCAGCTTGGCTGGGATTCATGCGACATCATCATCGTCACCGGTGATGCCTACGTTGACCATCCGTCGTTCGGCATGGCAATCATCGGCCGGCTGCTGGAGTCCCAGGGCTTCCGCGTCGGGATCATTGCCCAGCCAAACTGGCAGTCCAAAGACGACTTCATGAAGCTCGGTGAGCCGAACCTGTTCTTCGGCGTCGCGGCCGGCAATATGGACTCGATGATCAACCGCTACACCGCCGACAAGAAAATTCGTTCTGATGACGCCTACACCCCTGGTGGCCTGGCTGGCAAGCGTCCGGACCGCGCGAGCCTGGTCTATAGCCAGCGCTGCAAGGAAGCCTACAAGAACGTGCCGATCGTGCTCGGTGGCATCGAAGCTTCCTTGCGCCGCATCGCCCACTACGATTACTGGCAGGACCGGGTACGCAACTCGATCCTGATCGACGCCTGCGCCGACATCCTGCTGTACGGCAACGCCGAGCGTGCGATCGTCGAAGTCGCCCAGCGCCTGTCCTACGGTCACAAGATCGAAGACATCACCGACGTGCGCGGCACCGCGTTCATCCGTCGCGACACGCCGAAAGACTGGTACGAAGTCGACTCCACGCGCATCGACCGTCCGGGCAAAATCGACAAGATCATCAACCCGTACGTGAACACCCAAGACACCCAGGCCTGTGCGATTGAACAGGAAAAGGGACCGATCGAGGACCCGAGCGAAGCCAAGGTCGTACAGATCCTCGCCAGCCCGCGTATGACTCGCGATAAAACCGTGATTCGTCTGCCATCGGTTGAAAAAGTTCGTGGCGACGCGGTTCTGTACGCGCACGCCAACCGCGTGCTGCACCTGGAAACCAACCCGGGTAACGCCCGTGCCCTGGTACAAAAGCATGGCGAAGTCGACGTCTGGTTCAACCCGCCGCCGATTCCGATGACTACCGAAGAAATGGACTACGTGTTCGGCATGCCCTATGCGCGCATTCCGCACCCGGTGTATGGCAAGGAAAAAATCCCTGCCTACGACATGATCCGCTTCTCGGTGAACATCATGCGCGGCTGCTTTGGTGGCTGCACCTTCTGCTCGATCACCGAGCATGAAGGCCGGATCATTCAGAACCGTTCCGAAGAGTCGATCATTCGCGAAATCGAAGAAATCCGCGACAAAGTGCCAGGTTTCACCGGTGTCATTTCCGACCTCGGCGGCCCGACCGCGAACATGTACCGCATCGCCTGCAAAACCCCGGAAATCGAATCTGCGTGCCGCAAGCCGTCGTGCGTGTTCCCGGGCATTTGCCCGAACCTGAACACCGATCACTCGTCGCTGATCCAGCTGTATCGCAGCGCCCGCGCGCTGCCGGGTGTGAAAAAGATTCTGATCGCTTCCGGCCTGCGCTACGACCTCGCGGTCGAGTCGCCGGAATACGTCAAAGAGTTGGTGACTCACCACGTCGGTGGTTACCTGAAGATCGCCCCGGAACACACCGAGGAAGGTCCGCTCAACCAGATGATGAAGCCGGGCATTGGCAGCTATGACAAGTTCAAGCGCATGTTCGAGAAGTACTCCAAGGAAGCCGGGAAAGAGCAGTACCTGATTCCGTACTTCATCGCCGCCCACCCGGGCACCACCGACGAAGACATGATGAACCTGGCCTTGTGGCTCAAAGGCAACGGCTTCCGGGCCGACCAGGTGCAGGCGTTCTACCCGTCGCCGATGGCTACCGCCACCGCGATGTATCACTCGGGCAAGAACCCGCTGCGTAAGGTCACTTACAAAAGTGACGCTGTGACCATCGTCAAGAGCGAAGAGCAGCGTCGCCTGCACAAGGCGTTCTTGCGTTACCACGACCCGAAAGGCTGGCCGATGCTGCGTGAAGCGCTGACCCGCATGGGCCGCGTCGACCTGATCGGCCCGGGCAAGAACCAGTTGATCCCATTGCATCAACCGGCAACCGACAGCTACCAGAGCGCCCGTCGCAAGAACTCGACACCGGCTGGCAGCCATAAAGTGGCAGGCGAGAAGACCACCAAGATCCTGACTCAACACACCGGTCTGCCACCGCGTGCCAGCGATGGCGCCAACCCGTGGGACAAACGTGAACAGGCCAAGGCGGCGGCGTTTGCCCGCAATCAACAGGCCGCCAAGGACCGCAAGGACGCGGCCAAAGGCAAAGGGCCCAAGCCTACGCGTAAGCCGGTTGTGCCGCGCTAAACGCTCAAAGCAGTTAACAGAACGCCAACCTTCGGGTTGGCGTTTTGCATAGCAGGGGTGGCGAGTTTCATTTGTGGCGAGGGAGCTTGCTCCCGCTCGGCGGCGAAGCCGTCGCTGATGCTGACTCCTGGCCATATCTGACACCGACATAGGGCCGCTTCGCGCCCCATCGGGAGCAAGCTCCCTCGCCACAGAAGTCGGGTGGTGCCACATATCCGTGCAAACGATGCAAACCAATTTCCCGCATCGCCCGATTTTGGTGCTGTACTGCCCTAAGCAAATCTGTGAAAGCGCCGGCGCTGCTGGATGGCATAAGTCTTGCGCGCTTTCGAATACGCTTAGGGCTCGCAGGAGGCACGCCGTGTCGATACATGTCGCATTGCATCACGTCACGCATTACCGCTACGACCGCGCCGTGGAGCTCGGTCCGCAGATCGTTCGCCTGCGCCCGGCGGCCCACAGTCGCACACGGATTTTGTCCTATGCGCTGAAAGTCTCGCCCGAGCAGCACTTCATCAACTGGCAGCAGGATCCCCAGGGCAATTACCTGGCGCGGTTGGTGTTCCCGGAAAAAACCGAAGAGCTGCGAATCGAAGTCGATCTGCTGGCGGAAATGGCCGTATTCAATCCCTTCGATTTTTTCCTCGAGCCCTATGCCGAGAAAATTCCATTCAACTACGCTGCCGACGAGCGTAAAGAACTGGCGCCGTACCTGGAAACCTTGCCGCTGACGCCGAAGTTCAAGGCGTACCTGGATGGCATCGACCGCACGCCGCTGCCCAGCGTGGATTTCCTGGTGGCGCTCAACCAGCGCCTGAGCGAAGACATCGGCTATCTGATCCGCATGGAGCCCGGCGTTCAAACCCCCGAGCACACCCTCGAACATGCCTCCGGCTCCTGCCGCGATTCGGCGTGGTTGCTGGTGCAATTGCTGCGCAACCTTGGGCTGGCGGCACGGTTTGTCTCTGGCTACCTGATTCAATTGACAGCCGATGTGAAAAGCCTCGACGGCCCTTCGGGCACGGAGGTGGACTTCACCGACCTGCACGCCTGGTGCGAGGTCTACTTGCCCGGTGCGGGCTGGATCGGCCTGGACGCGACGTCAGGGCTGTTTGCCGGTGAAGGACATATTCCGTTGGCCTGTAGTCCGGATCCGGGCTCTGCGGCACCGATCAGTGGCTTGGTGGAACCATGCGAGTGCGAATTTGCCCATGAAATGTCCGTGGAGCGGATTTGGGAAGCGCCGCGGGTTACAAAGCCCTACACCGAAGACCAGTGGCTGGCGATCCAGGCGTTGGGCCGGCAGATCGATGCCGACCTGCTGGAAGGCGACGTGCGCCTGACCATGGGCGGCGAACCGACGTTCGTGTCCATCGATGACCCGGACGGTGCCGAGTGGAACACCGCCGCACTGGGGCCGGACAAACGTCGGCTGTCCGCCGAGCTGTTCCAGCGCATGCGCAAACACTACGCGCCCAACGGTCTGGTGCACTTTGGTCAAGGCAAGTGGTACCCCGGCGAGCAGCTCCCACGCTGGTCGCTGAACTGCTACTGGCGCCGGGACGGTGTGCCGATCTGGCACAACAGCGCACTGATTGCCGATGAGCAGGAAGACTACGGTGCCGATGGTGAGCTTGCCGGGCGTTTTCTGGCAAGTGTCGCCGAACGCTTGAAAATTGCGACACGTTTCGTGTTTCCAGCCTACGAAGACAATTTCTATTACCTCTGGCGTGAAGGCGCGTTGCCGCAGAATGTCAGCGCTGAAGATTCTCGTCTGGAGGAGCCGTTGGAGCGGGCGCGACTGCGCAAAGTCTTCAGTCAGGGGCTGGACAAAGTCATTGGCCAGGTCCTGCCACTGGCGCGCACCGCCAAGGGCGACCAATGGCAAAGCGGTCGTTGGTACTTGCGCGAGGAGCACTGCCGATTGGTGCCCGGGGATTCGCCGCTGGGTTATCGCTTACCGCTGGGGTCGCAGCCTTGGGTGAAGGCCGCAGAGTATCCGTTCATTCATCCCAATGATCCGAACCAGGATTTCCCGATACTGCCCGACACCATGGCGTTGAACAGTCCCGGCACGCCGGCCGAGGTGATTGAACGCGAACCGAAAGTCGACGAATCCGCCGACTGGCTGACTCGCACCGCGTTCTGCGCCGAAGCGCGTGAAGGCCGGTTGTACCTGTTTATGCCGCCGCTGGAGCGGGTTGAGGATTACCTGGAGCTGGTCACCGCCATCGAGGCCACGGCCCAGGAACTGCATTGCCCGGTGTTGCTGGAAGGCTATGAACCGCCAAGCGATCCGCGCCTGAGCAACTTCCGCATCACCCCGGACCCGGGCGTGATCGAGGTCAACGTGCAACCATCCGCAACGTGGGATGAATTGGTGGAGCGCACGGAATTTCTCTATGAAGAAGCACGCCAGACCCGACTGACCACTGAAAAATTCATGATCGACGGGCGGCATACCGGCACTGGCGGCGGTAACCATTTCGTCCTGGGTGGCGCGACTCCGGCTGACTCACCATTCCTACGGCGTCCGGATCTGCTGCGCAGTCTGATCAGTTACTGGCATAACCACCCGTCCTTGTCCTACCTGTTTTCCGGATTGTTCATCGGCCCGACATCCCAGGCACCACGGGTGGACGAAGCGCGTAACGACGCGTTGTACGAGTTGGAAATCGCCTTTTCCCAGATGCCGAAGCCGGGGGAAGAGTGCGCGCCGTGGCTGGTGGATCGATTGCTGCGCAACCTGTTGATTGATGTCACCGGCAACACCCACCGCGCCGAGTTCTGCATCGACAAGCTCTACTCGCCGGACGGCGCTACCGGGCGTCTGGGTTTGCTGGAATTGCGCGCCTTTGAAATGCCGCCCCATGCGCGCATGAGCCTGGCTCAGCAGTTGTTGCTGCGAGCACTCGTGGCGCGGTTCTGGCGCGAGCCTTATGCGCCACCAAAACTGGCGCGCTGGGGCACCGAGCTGCACGATCGCTTCCTGTTGCCCCATTTCATCGAGCAGGATTTCGCCGATGTCATTGTCGATCTCAACGCTGCCGGTTATCCGGTTCGGGCCGAGTGGTTTGCCGCGCATCTGGAGTTCCGTTTTCCCAAGGTCGGTGATTACGCCGTCAGTGGTATCGAACTCGAAGTGCGCCAAGCGCTGGAGCCTTGGCATGTCCTGGGCGAGGAGGGCGCGGTCGGCGGTACCGTGCGTTATGTGGATTCGTCCCTGGAGCGCTTGCAGGTCAAGCTTACCGGCATGACGCCGCAGCGTTATCTGTTGACCTGCAACGGCATCCCGGTGCCACTGCAACCCACCGGCCGGGTCGGCGAGTTCGTCGCGGGTGTTCGATTCCGTGCCTGGCAACCGTCCAACTGCCTGCAACCGACCATCCCCGTTCACGCGCCGCTGGTGTTCGATGTGCTCGACACCTGGATGGAGCGCTCGTTGGGTGGTTGTCAGTACCACGTCGCCCACCCGGGCGGGCGCAACTACGACAGCCTGCCGGTGAATGCCAACGAGGCGGAGAGCCGGCGGATGGCTCGATTCTTCCGAATCGGACACACGCCAGGGAAACTTCCTATACCCAACGTGACGATTAACGACGAGCTGCCGATGACGCTCGATTTGCGACGTTTCTAAGCCTTACGCGACGCTCGGATTTTTCGTATATCCGAGCGTCATGAGCCTGCGTTAGTCTGACCGTTCTTTGCTGTCTGCCGAGCTTTCCATGCCTGATCTGCTTGACCGCTACCCGCTGACGGCGGGTACTTATCACGAACTGCTCGACGACAGCGGCGCCGTTCGCCCGCACTGGCGTCGTCTGTTCGACCAATTGCAACGCAGCACCCCGACGCAACTGGTGCAGCGCCAGGCGTTGCTGACTCGGCAAATCCAGGAAAACGGCGTGACTTACAACGTCTACGCCGACCCCAAGGGCGCTGATCGTCCCTGGGAACTGGACTTGTTACCCCATGTAATTGCCGCCGATGAGTGGCAGCAATTGTCCACCGGGATTGCTCAGCGGGCTCGGCTGCTCAACGCGGTGCTGGCGGATTTGTATGGTCCGCAGCGTTTGATCGCCGAAGGTCTGTTACCTGCCGAACTGGTATTTGGACACAACAACTTTCTCTGGCCGTGTCAGGGCATTGCTCCACCTGACGGGGCTTTTCTGCATCTGTATGCCGTAGATCTGGCGCGCACGCCCGACGGTCGCTGGTGGGTGACAGCGGACCGGACCCAGGCTCCGTCGGGTGCCGGCTATGCGCTGGAGAACCGCACCATCGTGTCCCGGGCTTTCCCCGAGTTGTACCGCGACTTGAAGGTGCAGCACCTGGCCGGTTTTTTTCGCACCTTGCAGGAAACCCTGGACCGCCAGGCACCGAGCGACGATGAAGCGCCGCTGGTGGTGCTGTTGACGCCAGGTCGGTTCAACGAAAGCTATTTTGAACATTTGTACCTCGCGCGTCAGCTCGGTTATCCCCTGGTGGAGGGCGGCGACCTGACGGTTCGCGACGCCACCGTCTACCTGAAAACCCTGAGCGGTCTGCGCCGGGTGCACGCGATTATGCGTCGCCTCGACGATGACTTCTGCGATCCGCTGGAGCTGCGTACCGACTCGGCCCTCGGTGTGCCGGGTTTGCTGGATGCCGTGCGTCAGGGACGAGTGTTGGTGGCCAACGCCCTCGGCAGCGGTGTACTGGAATCGCCGGGACTGCTGGGCTTCCTTCCGAGGATCAACCAATTCCTGTTCGGTGAAGAGCTGATCCTGCCGTCCATCGCCACCTGGTGGTGTGGTGAGGCGCCGGTGCTCGCGCAAGCACTGGAGAAATTGCCGGAATTGCTGATCAAACCGGCGTTTCCGTCCCAGAGCTTTGCGCCGGTGTTTGGTCGTGATTTGAGTGAAAAACAGCGTCGGGCGCTGGCCGAGCGCATGCAGGCCAGGCCTTATGCTTATGTCGCGCAAGAACTGGCGCAACTGTCCCAGGCGCCTATCTGGCAGGCCGAGGATGGTCAATTGCAACCGCGAGCCATTGGCATGCGCGTATATGCCGTGGCGAGTCGCGACGGCTATCGGGTGTTGCCTGGCGGTTTGACCCGTGTGGCGGCGCAGGCCGATGCTGAAGTGGTGTCGATGCAACGCGGTGGCGCGAGCAAAGACACTTGGGTGTTGGGGGATCGTCCACCGAGCGGTGAGCAATGGAAAACCCAGCGCACGATTGGTGTCCACGATCTGGTGCGACGGGATCCGTATCTGCCATCGCGAGTGGTCGAGAACCTGTTCTGGTTCGGCCGTTACTGCGAACGCTGTGACGACAGTGCGCGGCTGCTGCGGGTCATGCTGGCACGCTATGTCGACGGTGATGATCCGCAAGCGCTGGAGGCGGCGGTCGATCTCGGTGAGCGCCTGAATCTATTACCCGATGAAGGCGAACTATCGGAACGCTTGCTGGCTGCATTGCTTGGCGATGACTGGCCGTTCAGCCTGCGTTCCAACCTGCAACGTCTGCAGTGGGCGGCCTCGCAAGTGCGCGGCAAACTCTCCCGGGAAAACTGGCAGGCGCTGGTGGAGTTGCAGCGCGAAGCCATGGAACTGGAAACCGAAGAGCCGGATTTTGGGGAGTTGCTGGATTTCCTCAACCGTCTGGTAATGTCCTTGGCGGCGCTCTCCGGTTTTGCCTTGGACGACATGACTCGGGACGAAGGCTGGCGGTTTTTGATGATCGGCCGGCGGATCGAGCGCTTGCAGTTTCTCAGTGGCAGCCTCGCTGCATTTCTGCGCGGTTCCGGGGCTTTCGATCAGGCCGGGCTGGAATGGTTGCTGGAACTGGGCAATAGCAGCATTACCTACCGCTCGCGGTACCTGGCGGTGGCGCAATTGATCCCGGTGCTTGATCTATTGCTGCTGGATGAGCAGAACCCTCATGCGGTGTTGTTCCAGTTGAAACTGGTGACTCGCACATTGAAGCGCTTGAACGACGATTTCGGTGCTCCGCGAGAAGCTTGCCTGACTCAGTTGGTGGAGCGTTTGATGCATTTCGATCTGGGCTGCCTGGAAAATTCGCTGTTCGGTGAAGCCAGCGTCCACGCGGCCATCGAAGGCTTGGCCGATTTGCTGCAAGAGATCGCCGATGCCAGCGGCCAGGTTTCGGATCGCCTGGCCTTGCGCCATTTTGCCCATGTCGATGATGTCAGCCAGCGCACGGTGTCCGTCTGATGAATGCCCGTTACCAGATTTTCCACGACACTCATTATCACTACGACAGTCCGGTGTCTCTGGCGCAGCAATTGGCGCATTTGTGGCCGCGAGCCTGCACCTGGCAGCGCTGCACGGCGCTGGGGTTGTTGATCAGTCCTGAGCCCACGACCCGCCGCGACGAACTGGACGTGTTCGGCAATCCGCTGACCCGCCTGGCATTCGAACGGCCCCACGATGAGTTGCTGGTGAACGCCGAACTTACTGTCGAAGTACTGGCCCGGCCAACCCTGGATTTCAATCAATCCCCGGCCTGGGAAGACACTCGCAATACACTGACCTATAGCAGTCAGCCGCTCTCACCCGAGTTGCTGGAGGCTTGTCGCTATCGATTCGAATCGCCATACGTGCATTTGAAGCGCAATTTCGTCGAGTTTTCCGAAAGCTGCTTTCCGCCCGGGCGTGCGTTGTTGCTGGGTGTCCAGGCGTTGATGGAGAAGATTTTCAGCGAGTTCACTTTTGATGCCGAAGCGACCCAAGTGGCCACACCGTTGGTGGAAGTGCTGGAGCGGCGGCGCGGCGTTTGCCAGGACTTCGCCCATCTGATGCTCGCGTGCGTACGCTCCCGAGGTTTGGCGGCGCGCTATACCAGCGGATACCTGCTGACTCAGCCACCACCCGGCCAGCCACGACTGATCGGCGCCGACGCCTCGCATGCCTGGGTGTCGGTGTTTTGCCCGGTACTGGGTTGGGTCGATTTTGATCCGACCAACAATGTGCAGCCGGCACTGGAGCACATCACCCTGGCCTGGGGCCGTGATTTCTCGGATGTGTCGCCGTTGCGTGGGGTGATTCTGGGGGGCGGTAATCACGACCCGGAAGTCCGTGTCACCGTGATGCCGCTGGATTGACAAAGACCCTTGTAGGAGGGTCAGCAGCGCTGCTGCCAACCCTGGACACAGATCCGGTGGGCCTGATCAGATCATCCGGCCCTGAGGGTCTCAGGCGTCAGGCGCCTGATCTTTCGGTGCTGCGGTTTCGTCTGTGGCCACTTCACCTTCGGCATCCGGGTTCAGTGCTGCTGCTTCTTCTTCAGCTGTAGCTTTCTTGCGCTGAAGCTTTTCCTCTTTCTTCTGCTCCTTGGCCAAGTCTCTCTGACGTTTGGCGAAGGAATAATTAGGTTTAGCCATGGGCGATCCTCTGGGGTCGAAGGTGAGGTTGAGCGGCGCATATTCTGCCCTGTATCGGTGCCGAGCCGTTAGCTGGGTTTTTGCTCGGCCCATTTTGGCGTGACCACCGGTTGCCAGGCATCCAGTGCGTCGAGCAGGGTTTGCGGCGATTCGCTCGTTTGCAGCATGTCACGGTGCGCTTCGCGAACGAAGCCTTCGCCGACGATATGATCAAGAAAATCGGTCAATTTGCTGTAGAAACCGTTCACTTCGAGCAGGCCGAGTGGTTTTGCGTGATATCCGAGCTGACCCCAGGTCCAGACTTCGAACAGTTCTTCCAGGGTGCCGAGGCCGCCGGGCAATGCGATAAACGCATCGCTCAGTTCGGCCATCCGCGCCTTGCGCGCATGCATGCCATCAACCACTTCCAGGCGGGTCAGGCCACTGTGGCCGATTTCCTTGTCCTTGAGACTTTGCGGAATGATGCCAATGACTTCCCCGCCGGCTGCCAGGGCGGCATCCGCGACGATGCCCATCAAACCGACCGCACCACCGCCGTAGACCAGGGTCAGCTTGCGTTCGGCCAAGGCGCGCCCAAGGGCGGCAGCCGCTTCACGATACGCCGGGTGGGTGCCAGTGCTGGCACCGCAGAAAACACAAACGGATGTTAATGACATGCTTTGCTCCACGGTCACGATGACCACAGGGTAAAGCCTCGGCGTTAGCGATCCAAGGGTTAAAGGTCGCGGGCAGGTGTTTCGTAACTGCCGCTGGCACCACAGGCATAAGCGGCAAGCAGGCTGCACAACAGGCTATTGAGGGTCATGACGCAGGCTCCAGGTAAATGACGATGAGCCGATGATAGGGCCGGGCCAGACTTCTGGCTGGTAGATTATTTCGATCGGTGTCATAGCCCGAAAGTTGTATACAATATTTGATTCAGGTCATAGGAACTTGCGCGGTTTTCAGGCAGTCTTCTGTCCGTTCGCACTTTTGTTAACCCTGCCTTGGAGATTCACCATGTTTGCCAAACTAGTTGCGGTATCCCTGCTGACACTGGCCAGCAGCCAACTGATGGCTGCCGAGTGCAAGACCACCATCGACTCCACCGACCAGATGTCCTTCAACACTAAGGCCATTGAAATCGACAAGAGCTGCAAAACTTTTACCGTCGAGCTGACCCACTCCGGCAGCTTGCCGAAGAACGTCATGGGCCATAACTGGGTGCTGAGCAAAGAGGCTGACATGCAGCCGATCGCCACCGACGGCCTGGCTGCCGGTATCGACAAGAACTACCTGAAAGAAGGTGATGCGCGCATTATCGCTCACACCAACATCATCGGTGCCAAGGAAACCGACTCGGTGACTTTCGATGTGTCGAAGCTTGATGCTGCCGAAAAGTACGGCTTCTTCTGCTCGTTCCCGGGCCATATCTCGATGATGAAAGGCACGGTTACGCTGAAATAAGCGAATCGGGCTCATAAAAAAAGCGTCCTGCGAGGGACGCTTTTTTTGTGCCTGACGTTTGACCAAATCATCGGTCATCGCTAGCAGGCTAGCTAGCGATGACGTCGGTCCAGGCGCCGCCTTACTTATGGCGCAAACGGCATCACTCGCTTGTGATGGGTCTTTTTGTAAGTGTCGCAAATAATCTTGAACGCTTCCTCACGCACCGGCTCACCGTGCAGGAACGCGTCGATCTCGGTGTAGGTCACGCCATGGGACGCTTCGTCCGGTTTACCCGGCGACAGGTCTTCCAGGTCCGCAGTCGGGACTTTTTCCACCAGCGATTCCGGTGCGCCGAAACTACGGGCAATGGCCCGGACCTGGTTTTTCACCAGACCGCTCAACGGGGCCAGGTCGCAAGCACCGTCACCGAACTTGGTGAAGAACCCCATCACCGCTTCTGCCGCGTGGTCGGTGCCGATCACCAGGCCATGGGCCGCGCCGGCGATGGTGTACTGGGCGACCATGCGCATGCGCGCCTTGGTGTTGCCCAGCACAAAGTCGACCGACACCGCATGTTTGCCTTCGAAGGCTGCGACTTCGCTGGCCAGCGCCTTCACTGCCGGGCCAATGTTAACGGTGTGGCGCTCATCCGGGTCGATGAAATCCACCGAAGCCTGGGCGTCGTGTTCGTCGAACTGGGTTTCGTAGGGCAGGCGCACGGCAATGAACTTGTAGCTGTCGTCACCGCTGCGGGCGCGCAGTTCGCGCATGGCACGCTGGGCCAGCAGGCCTGCAGCGAGGGAATCGACACCGCCGCTGATCCCCAATACCAGGGACTTGAGCCCGGAGTTGACCAGGCAATCCTGAATGAACGTGATCCGTCGCACGACTTCGGCCTCAAGGGCGGCATCGTTGGCGAATGGCGGTTGAACCTTGAGCTGCTCAGCAATCTCACGCTGTACGGCTTGCATGAATTCACTCCTTGCTTGATGTGCTGGATGGGGCGGCAGGAACTTTGAAAACGTGTCGCAAATAGGCGACGAAGTTTGGGTCTTTGCAGTGGGTCTTGCCGGGCTCATCGGAAATCTTCGCCACGGGCTGACCGTTACAGGCGGCCATTTTAAGCACGATGCTCATCGGTTCAACCCCTGGAATATCACAGGTCAGGTTGGTCCCGATGCCAAAGCTGACATTGATCCGTCCGCGCAGCGCCCGGAATATTTCCAGGGACTTGGGCAGCGTCAGGCTGTCAGAGAACACCAGGGTCTTGCTCATCGGGTCGATGCCCAGCTTGTGATAGTGGGCGATGGCTTTTTCCGCCCAGATGATCGGATCCCCGGAGTCATGGCGCAGGCCATCAAAGAGTTTGGCGAAATAAAGGTCGAAATCATTGAGGAAGGCGTCGGTGGTGATGCAGTCGGTCAGTGCAATGCCGAGCAGGCCGCGATACTCGCGGACCCAGCAATCCAGGGCGGCAATCTGACTGTCAATCAGGCGCGGCCCCAGTTGCTGGTGGGCCATGATCCATTCGTGGGCCATGGTGCCCAAGGGCTTCATGTCCAGCTCCCGGGACAGGTGGACGTTGCTGGTGCCGACAAAGCGCCCAGGGAAGTCGTGCTTGAGCACGTTCACCACTTCTTCCTGCACCCGGTAGGAAAACCGGCGTCGAGTGCCGAAATCGGCTACCTGCAGCTCGGACAACTCATCGGTGCCAGCATTGGCCGTCAGCCAGTCGAACTTGCGATACAGCTGCTCGCGCGCCTGCTCCAGAACGACTTCCCGGTAGCGATAGCGGTTGCGCACTTCGCTGACGATGGACAGCAGGGGCACTTCGAACAGAATCACATGCAGCCATGGCCCGCGCAGACGGATGAACAGCTCACCGTTCTCGATACCGGTGTGCACGTAGCGCAGGTTGAAACGAAACAAGCCGAGGAATCGCAGGAAATCTGGCTTCATGAAGCTGATGCGCTCCATGAAACCCAGCTGATCGGCGGTCAGGCTCAGCTCGGCGAGGCGCTCGATCTGGAACCGAATTTCGGCCAGGTACGGACGCAGATCCTCGCTGTTGCGGCAACGAAACTCCCATTCCACTTCCACATTCGGGTAGTTGTGCAGCACCGCCTGCATCATCGTCAGTTTGTAGAAGTCGGTGTCGAGCAGGTTCTGCACGATGCGATCGGCAAATACGCTGTCGCTCATTGGTATCGCTCCATGCTGAACAGGTCGCAAAGTGCGACTGAGCAAGTCAAGTTTCAAGGTCTTCAGCACGAATCAGGTGCATGCCAACGATTGGTTTAAGAGGGACATAATGCCAGCCAGCCAGCTGGGGCGGGCGACATTTTTCTTTCTTGTGTGCTGGGCAAGTGCTCGCCTGCAAAGCCACGTCAACGCCCGGATTACTGTTGCTTGGGCAGTTGCCTACCTATCAGTTCTGTTAGTAGGCAAGTGTCGGTTGCTCGTTTAAGCTTCCTAAGCTCTCAAAGGTTGAGTCCTAAGGAAACTCTGAAAAAGACTTCCAAGTCTGGTGAAGTACGCCAGTCCCACGAACTGAACGGTTGAGCCCCGATGAAGCAAATGTCTTTCGCTGATGCCGAGTATGCCGGCAAACGTAAGCAGACCCGCCGTGAGCGTTTCCTGATTGAGATGGATCAGGTCGTGCCCTGGAAAGGCCTGATTGCGTTGATCGAGCCGCGTTATCCGAAGGGTGAAGGCGGTCGTCCGGCGTATCCGTTGATGGCCATGCTGCGGGTTCATCTGATGCAAAACTGGTTCGGCTACAGCGACCCGGCGATGGAAGAGTCCCTCTACGAAACCACGATTCTGCGCCAGTTTT
>NZ_JAKNRW010000033.1 GCF_023072615.1 Pseudomonas violetae | reverse complement strand
CGATGCTGAATCCGGTCTGGTGCATAGCGTAGTGGGTACGGCAGCGAATGTGGCGGACGTGACTCAGGTCGATCAGTTGCTGCATGGCGAGGAAACTTACGTCTCTGGCGATGCCGGTTACACCGGCATGGAGAAGCGTGCGGAGCATCAAAATCGCCAGATGATCTGGTCGATCGCAGCGCGACCCAGCAGCTATAAGAAGCATGCAAAAAAGAGCCTGATCGGTCGCATGCGCCGCAAAATCGAATACGCGAAAGCTCAAGTCCGGGCCAAGGTTGAGCATCCCTTCCGGGTGATCAAGCGCCAGTTTGGTTATACGAAAGTCCGCTTCCGAGGCTTGGTGAAAAACACCGCGCAGCAGACCACACTGTTTGCCTTATCGAACCTTTGGATGATACGAAAACGACTATTGAATGCAGGCGAGGTGCGCCTGAGATGTGGACAATGAGCCCTGAAAAAGTGCTCTTCCGCAAAAATAGTGAACTGACAGGAGGAAAGGTCTGATTTTCGATTAAGTCGGTGTTTTTTGAACCTCAGACAGCGAGGCCGTTAAAAACGGCTGCTTACTTCAGACCTTCCCTAAGGACAATTACCATGAAAAATCGAACCATTTTATGTAGGTACTCTTACGATGCGTTAGATCGTTTGGTAGCAAGTACAGCATGGAGCGACAAAGCCCCGCGAAACTGTTTCTACCTGAAAAATCGTTTAACCTCGGTCATTCAGGACGCGGTTCAGTATTCAGTCATGCAGCATCAAGATTACCTGTTAGCACAAAAGGAACATCTGACCGGCGCCTTTAAAACCCATCTGCTGTTCACTGATCGTCAACGGTCCGTGTTGACCTTGTGCGGAATGACGCCCGCTAGATCATGTACCTATACACCTTATGGGTATCGTGAACCGAGTGACAGTGAGCTTGGTGGGCTGCAGTTTAATGGCGAGAGCAGGGATCCAGTGACTGGGTGTTATATGTTGGGCAATGGATACCGAGTGTTCAATCCGGTACTGATGCGTTTTACAACCCCAGACAGCTGGAGTCCACTCGGAACAGGGGGGCGGAATGCATATCAGTATTGCCTCGGAGATCCGGTGAATAATATTGATCCTTCAGGGCATGCCGCATTAAGTCTCTCGCAATTTATCTCCAGGCTATTAAAAAATAATCCCAGGCCGCGGATTAGGCAGGTTTCAAGTGCACTACCTCTAAATAGTGGTGCCGGGCCGCTCCCCAAACTGGATCCGTTGACGACTCTGGGTCCAAAAAACAATGTGCCGGAGATGACACTGAAAAGACTAGCTGCAGACAGGGTGCATTATGATGACTTTTTAAAGGTGGGGAAAACTTCGCGTGCTGTAAATAAGCTTGATGCTCATAATATTAAGGCAGTTGGTATGTACTCCGATGACCCCTTGAAAGTTAACATTCCAGATCCCAAGAGTTGGGTTCCGCTTGAGGCGCAGCAGCAAAGAATAGTCGAAGGTTATCAATTATTCAGGTCGAATATAAACAACGTCGTAAATCAGATGGATGAAGTTTTTAAGGCTTATCCGTCAGGCGATCGAATACTTCCAAGCGCTGTAAGATCAGCAGCCGAGTATGCACAGAGATTAAGGCAGGGGTAGTTTTACTATCAGTGATGAAATACTCGATTCAGGATAACTGGCGAGTTCAGTTCGAACGCTACATAGATTAGTCGGCTCAATCCAATAGCGACGTCAGGTTCGGCTGTCCTCTCTGCGAGTCAGCCGATCGTGATCAATACGCTTCGCGCAATAGTTAAGCGTTCCGCTGAATTATCTACCTGCTCCAGCATCCACTTCACAAAATCGCGCACCTTCGGCACATCCGCCGAATGTTCGGGGTAGGCCAGGTAATACGCGTCAGAGCTGGGCATCGCATGTTGCCAGGGTATGACCAGTTTGCCGTCAGCCAATTCCTCTTCCACCAGAAATCTGGGCAGCAACGCCACGCCACAACCGACCTGGGCGGCGCGGATGCACATGTAGAACGTTTCGAAGCGCGGCCCGTGGTAGCTGTGTTCGGTGTGGAAGCCCTGGCTGTCGAACCAGTCGTGCCAGGCCTGGGGGCGGGAAGCGTTTTGCAGCAGGACCAGGTCGGCGAGCTGGGTTGGGTCGGTGAAAGGCGTGGCCGGAAGGCTGCCCGGGGCACAGACCGGAACCAGCTCCTCGCTGAACAGCTTCAGGCATTCGGTGCCTGGGCGTGACCCTTGGCCAAAGTAGAACGCCAGGTCGCTGCGGCCTTGCAGCAAATCATCGGCTTCCTGTTCGCTGCACAGGTCCAGATGGATCGAGGGGTGCCGCAGGCGCCAGCCTTTCAGGCGCGGCACCAACCAGCGCGCGCCAAAGGTCGGCGGCGTCGAGACCCGCAGGACTTCGGTTTCTCCACCGTAGGAACGCAGGTAATGGGTCGACATCTCGACCTGGGTGAGGATTTTTCGTACTTCCACCAGGTACAGATCGCCTGCCGGCGTCATCTGCAGGCGGCGGCGCACCCGGCGAAACAGCAGGTGCTGCAGCAATTCTTCAAGCTGCGCCACCTGTTTGCTGACGGCGCTTTGGGTCAGATTCAGCTCTTCGGCGGCCCGGGTGAAGCTCAAATGCCGGGTGACGGCCTCGAAACACTGCAAGGCGGTGATCGACGGCAGGTAGCGTTTGTTCAGCATGGGCGATCCTTTCTTCTTGTCTCTTTATTGCCAGCAATGCACAGCATGAATAAACGGAATGATATCTCTCTTAAAGGTCGTTTGTTGAGTAACCTCCGGAAAGCTAAAACTACAGGCCTTATCAGCCGTGATCGTGCGGCTGCACGCGTTCTGTCTTTTGCTTGAGGAGTGACCCATGGTTGCCGCATTGCTTGATCGTCTAGGTGTAAACCCGGCCCTGTACCAGAACGGCAAAGTGCCGGTGCATTCACCGATCGATGGCAGCCAGATCGCTGCCGTCACCTGGGAAGGGGCTGCCGAAGTCGAGCAGCACATCAGTCGTGCAGATCATGCGTTCGAATTGTGGCGCAAGGTGCCGGCGCCGCGCCGTGGCGAACTGGTGCGTCAACTGGGGGATATCCTTCGCGAATACAAGGCCGACCTCGGCGAGCTGGTGTCGTGGGAAGCGGGCAAGATCACCCAGGAAGGCCTGGGTGAAGTCCAGGAAATGATTGATATCTGCGACTTCGCCGTCGGTTTGTCCCGCCAGCTGTACGGCCTCACCATCGCTTCCGAGCGCCCAGGCCACCACATGCGTGAAACCTGGCACCCGCTGGGCGTGGTCGGTGTGATCAGCGCCTTCAACTTCCCGGTTGCCGTCTGGGCCTGGAATACCACCCTGGCGCTGGTATGCGGTAACCCGGTGATCTGGAAGCCGTCGGAGAAAACCCCGTTGACCGCCCTGGCATGCCAGGCACTGTTTGATCGGGTGCTGAAAAACTTCAGCGACGCACCGCCGCATTTGAGTCAGGTCATCATTGGTGGCCGCGATGCCGGTGAAGCTTTGGTGGATGACCCGCGCGTGGCTTTGGTCAGCGCTACCGGCAGCACCCGTATGGGCCGTGAAGTGGCGCCGAAAATCGCTGCTCGCTTTGCCCGCAGCATTCTTGAACTGGGCGGCAACAATGCGATGATCCTCGGCCCTAGTGCCGACCTGGACATGGCTGTGCGCGCGATCCTCTTCAGTGCTGTTGGCACCGCCGGGCAGCGTTGCACCACGCTGCGTCGTCTTATTGCCCATGAGTCGGTGAAAGAAGAGATCGTGACCCGCCTGAAAGCTGCTTACTCAAAAGTGCGTATCGGCAATCCGCTAGAAGGCAACCTCATTGGTCCGCTGATCGACAAGCACAGCTTCGAAAACATGCAGGACGCGCTTGAGCAGGCCTTGAGCGAAGGTGGTCGGGTGTTCGGCGGCAAGCGCCAGCTGGAAGACCAATACCCGAACGCCTACTACGTTCAGCCTGCGATTGTTGAGATGCCGGAGCAAAGCGATGTGGTGTGCAGCGAAACCTTCGCACCGATTCTCTACGTGGTCGGCTACAAGGATTTCGATGAGGCCTTGCGCCTGAATAATGCCGTGCCCCAGGGCCTGTCTTCGTGCATCTTCACCACTGACGTGCGCGAAGCCGAGCAGTTCATGTCGGCGGTGGGCAGCGATTGTGGTATCGCCAACGTCAACATCGGCCCGAGCGGCGCGGAAATCGGTGGCGCGTTTGGTGGTGAGAAAGAGACCGGTGGCGGACGCGAGTCGGGTTCAGATGCGTGGCGCGGTTACATGCGCCGCCAGACCAATACTGTGAACTATTCGCTGGAGTTGCCTTTGGCTCAGGGCATTACCTTCGACTGAACCTTGGTCATGCTTTGATCCCTTGTGGGAGCGAGCCTGCTCGCTCCCACAATTGAATATTGGTGTGTTGGTTAGGTTTCTGTTGGAGTCTGGCAATGCCGCTACGCGAAGAATGTCTGTGGGAAAAACTGACGCCGCAACGGCCCGATAATGCATCGCTCAAAGGCGAGGTCAAGGTCGATGTCTGTGTCATCGGCGCGGGCTTCACCGGCCTGTCGGCGGCGGTGCATTTGCTGGAACAGGGCAAGACGGTCTGTGTGCTGGAAGCGCACCGGGCCGGGCATGGCGGTTCCGGGCGTAACGTTGGCCTGGTCAACGCCGGCATGTGGATCCCTCCTGACGAGATCGAAGCCGGTTTTGGCGAGGCGGTTGGCAGTCAGCTCAATCGCATGCTCGGTGCCGCACCGTCCCTGGTATTCAGCCTGGTTGACAAGTACCACATCGATTGCCAATTGCGCCGCGAAGGCACGCTGCACATGGCGCATAACGCCCGTGGCGAAGCGGATCTGCGCAGTCGTGAAGAACAATGGAAGCGTCGTGGCGCGCCGGTCGAGCTGTTGACCGGCCAGGCCTGCGAGCAAGCCACGGGCACCAAAAAAATTGCTGCGGCGCTGCTGGACCGGCGTGCGGGCACCCTCAACCCGATGGCCTACACCAGCGGCCTGGCCAAGGCGGCCCTTGGCCTGGGCGGTCAGCTGTTCGATCACTCTGCGGTCACTCGGCTGGAACGTCAGGGCCAGAAGTGGTCGGTGCAAACTGCGCAGGGTTCGGTGTTGGCCGAGCAGGTGGTTATCGCCTCCAACGCCTACACCGAGGGCGACTGGACCGAACTGCGGCGTAATTTTTTCCCCGGTTATTACTACCAGGTGGCGTCAGTCCCACTGACTGAAGAAGCCGCGCAACAAATCCTGCCCGGTGGCCAGGGGTCCTGGGATACTCGCCAGGTACTCAGCAGCATTCGTCGGGACAAAGACGGGCGCCTGTTGCTCGGCAGTCTCGGCAACGGCAATCAAAAGCCGGTGTGGTTTCTCAAGGCATGGGCCGATCGGGTTCAGCAGCACTATTTTCCCTACCTCAAACCGGTGGAGTGGGAGTGCACCTGGACCGGCTGTATCGCCTTCACCCCTGATCATCTGATGCGCCTGTTCGAACCGGCGCCCGGAATAGTGGCAGTCACCGGTTACAACGGGCGTGGCGTTACGACCGGAACAGTGGTCGGCAAAGCGTTTGCAGATTATCTATGTAGCGGAAATCCTCTGGCTCTGCCGATTCCTTTCGCACCCATGCAACCCTTGGCGGGTGTGGGGTTGCGCAGTTGTCTGTATGAGGCAGGCTTCTCGCTGTATCACGCAGGCCAGTGCCTGCGCATCGTCATTTGATTGTTGAAAGATGTTACTGAAAAGCGACGCTTTTTCGAGCAGCGACTAGCCTGTAATGGTGCGGGTTGTAGCAGTCTCGCACCAGCGGTGTGCACTTCGGTGACGCACGATGTTACAGGCGGGTTGCACTTCGTTTGGTGTGGCGGTTGCAATGATGGCGCGTGCGGGTTGCGCCTTCAGGAATATATGGTTCTACCTATCGCGGTTTAGACGGTTGCACGCCCAATGAAAACGGGATCAAAACAGTCGGAATAACAATAACTCAGCGACTTTTTCAAGAATAAAAAACCGATGGCACGGCCCTTGCTCTGAGCATTCAGTGAAGTCGCAGTGCTAACTAAAAAAAACCTTGGAGCACCACCTCATGTCCCAGACGTTTTACAAGAAAGGCTTTCTGGCCCTCGCAGTGGCAGCTGCGTTGGGTGTTTCTACGTTTGCACAGGCTGATGTGAAAATCGGTGTGGCGGGTCCGATGACTGGCGCTAACGCTGCATTTGGTGAGCAGTACATGAAGGGTGCACAGGCTGCAGCCGATGCGGTCAACGCAGCGGGCGGCGTCAACGGGGAAAAAATCGTACTGGTGAAGGGCGATGACGCCTGCGAACCGAAACAGGCTGTGACGGTCGCCAAGGACCTGACCAACCAGAAAGTGGCCGGCGTGGTTGGTCACTTCTGCTCTTCCTCGACTATCCCAGCCTCCGAGATCTACGACGAAGCGGGCATCATCGCAATCACCCCGGGTTCCACCAATCCACAAGTGACCGAGCGCGGCCTGAGCGCCATGTTCCGTATGTGCGGGCGTGACGACCAGCAGGGCATCGTCGCTGGCGATTACATCGTCGACGTGCTCAAGGGCAAGAAGGTTGTCGTGCTGCACGACAAGGACACCTACGGCCAAGGCCTGGCTGACGCCACCAAGGCTCAGTTGGTCAAGCGCGGCGTGACGCCTGTGCTGTATGAAGGCCTGACCCGTGGCGAAAAAGACTTCAGCACCATCGTAACCAAAATCCGCGGCGCTGGCGCCGATGTCGTTTACTTCGGTGGTCTCCACCCTGAAGCCGGCCCTCTGGTACGTCAACTGCGTGAGCAAGGCCTGAAAGATGTCAAGTTCATGTCCGATGACGGCATCGTTACTGACGAGTTGGTGACCACCGCTGGCGGTCCGCAATTCGTTGATGGCGTACTGATGACTTTCGGTGCTGACCCGCGTCTGCTGCCAGACAGCAAGGCAGTCGTGGATGCCTTCCGCAAGGCCGGCACCGAGCCTGAAGGCTACACCCTGTACGCCTACGCTTCGGTTCAGGCCCTGGCGGCAGCCTTCAACGGCGCCAAGTCCAACAGTGGTGAAAAAGCCGCTGAATGGCTGAAGAAGAACCCGGTCAAGACTGTCATGGGTGAGAAGACCTGGGACAGCAAGGGCGACCTGAAAGTCTCCGACTACGTGGTTTACCAGTGGGACAAGGATGGCAAATACCACCAGCTGGAAAAACAGAAGTAAGGGCTGACTCGATCGGCTGAATCCACAGCTCCCCTGTAGGAGCGAGCTTGCTCGCGATGACGGACTGACAGGCAACACAGTCGTTGAATGTTAAACCGCCATCGCGAGCAAGCTCGCTCCTACAGGGGGGGCTGTGTTTGTTCTGCCTGATCCTGACTGACATTGCTCCGACGTATATCTGTATTTTCCTTAGAAGAGCCGCGCACCGCCGGTGTGCAGGTTCTCACTGCGTGAGATTGCGTTATGGATGGTATTTTCCTGCAGCAACTGGTCAATGGCCTGACCCTCGGGTCGGTCTATGGCCTGATCGCCATCGGCTACACAATGGTCTATGGCATCATTGGCATGATCAACTTCGCCCACGGCGAGGTTTACATGATTTCCGCTTACCTCGCGGCGATCAGTCTGGCTCTGCTGGCATACTTCGGTATTGAATCCTTCCCGCTGCTGATGCTCGGCACGCTGATCTTCACCATCATCGTCACGGCGGTGTATGGCTGGGTCATCGAGCGCGTCGCCTATAAACCCCTGCGAAACTCCACCCGGCTGGCACCGCTGATCAGCGCCATCGGTATTTCGCTGATCCTGCAAAACTATGCACAGATCGCTCAAGGCGCGAAGCAGCAAGGGGTTCCTACTCTGCTGACCGGAGCCTGGCGCGTCGACATCGGTACAGGTTTCGTGCAACTGACCTACACCAAGGTCTTCATTCTGGTGGCAGCATTTGCGGGCATGGCGTTACTGACCTACATCATCAAGTACACCAAGCTTGGCCGGATGTGCCGTGCGACCCAGCAAGATCGCAAAATGGCGTCGATCCTTGGGATCAACACCGATCGGGTGATTTCCTACGTGTTCATCATCGGTGCGGCCATGGCGGCTCTCGCCGGCGTGCTGATCACCATGAATTACGGCACCTTCGATTTCTACGCCGGCTTCATCATCGGCATCAAGGCGTTCACCGCAGCGGTACTCGGCGGCATTGGCTCGTTACCAGGAGCGATGCTCGGCGGGATCATTCTCGGGATCTCCGAGTCGCTGTTCTCGGGCCTGGTCAACTCGGACTACAAAGACGTCTTCAGCTTCTCGCTGCTCGTTCTCGTTCTGGTCTTTCGGCCCCAAGGCCTGCTCGGCCGTCCTCTTGTGTCGAAGGTGTAAGCGATGTCCTCAACCACTAAAAAAACCATTGATCTCAAAAGAAGCCTGGTTGACGCGATTCTTGCCGGTCTTGTTGCCCTGATTGTGTTCGGTCCGATTGTCGGCGTGGTCCTCGACGGGTACGACTTCAATCTGGAAACGACACGCGTGGCATGGATCATCGGGATCGTCATGGCGGGGCGCTTTGCCCTGAGCCTGTTCCTGCAGACCCCAAAAGGCCTGAAAATCCTCGAGGGTTTTGAAAGTACCAGTTCCGGCGTGCATGTGCTGCCACCGGATTACAAGTCACGGTTGCGTTGGATTATCCCGCTGTTGATTGTCATCGCCGTGGTCTTCCCTTTCTTCTCCAACTCTTATCTGCTGGGTGTGGTCATCCTTGGCCTGATCTACGTGCTGCTCGGCCTTGGATTGAATATTGTGGTCGGCCTGGCCGGCCTGCTCGACTTGGGCTACGTGGCGTTCTACGCCATTGGCGCCTACGGCCTGGCACTCGGTTACCAATACCTCGGCCTGGGTTTCTGGACGGTGCTGCCGCTCGCGGCGATCATGGCGGGACTGGCCGGTTGCATCCTCGGCTTCCCGGTACTGCGTCTGCATGGCGATTACCTGGCGATCGTGACCCTGGGTTTTGGTGAAATCATCCGGTTGGTCCTCAACAACTGGCTGTCGTTGACCGGCGGACCGAACGGCATGGCGGCACCTCTGCCGACGTTTTTCGGCCTGGAATTCGGCAAGCGCGCAAAAGATGGTGGGGTGCCTTTCCACGAGTTCTTCGGGATTGCCTACAACCCGGACGTGAAGTACTACTTCATCTATGCGGTGTTGTTTTTGGTGGTTTTGGCCGTGTTGTACGTCAAGCATCGTCTGGTCAAAATGCCAGTCGGCCGTGCCTGGGAAGCCTTGCGCGAAGATGAAATCGCCTGTCGCTCCATGGGCTTGAATCACGTACTGGTCAAGCTTTCGGCGTTCACCATTGGCGCGTCTACCGCAGGTCTGGCCGGGGTGTTCTTTGCCACCTATCAAGGCTTCGTCAACCCGACCTCGTTCACCTTCTTCGAATCGGCGCTGATTCTCGCCATTGTGGTCCTGGGTGGCATGGGGTCGACCATCGGCGTGGTGATTGCAGCCTTCGTGCTGACTGTCGCGCCGGAGTTGCTGCGTGGTTTCGCAGAGTACCGGGTGCTGCTGTTCGGCATCCTGATGGTGTTGATGATGA
The DNA here is from genome assembly GCF_023072615.1 of Pseudomonas violetae. GTDB lineage: Bacteria > Pseudomonadota > Gammaproteobacteria > Pseudomonadales > Pseudomonadaceae > Aquipseudomonas > Aquipseudomonas violetae. The sequence goes on along the minus strand of NZ_JAKNRW010000033.1, from coordinate 46,320 downwards.
TCTGGCGACCGCGCGGCCTGATCCGGATCAGCCGTACCGGTGTGACCCCCCGCAAAGGAGTAGCGCCATGAGTGAAGTCGTCCTCTCGGTCGAAAAACTGATGATGCACTTTGGCGGCATCAAGGCGTTGAGCGATGTCAGCCTAAAAGTGCACCGCAACTCGATCTTCGCCCTGATCGGCCCCAACGGCGCGGGCAAGACTACGGTGTTCAACTGCCTTACCGGCTTCTACAAAGCGTCTGGCGGTAAAATCGAGCTCAACGTGCGTGGCGAGCACACCAACGTCATCCAGTTGCTTGGGGAGTCCTTCAAGCCCACCGATTTCGTTTCGCCGAAATCTTTCTTCAGCCGTATGTACTACAAGATGTTCGGCGGCACCCACTTGGTAAACCGTGCTGGCCTGGCGCGCACTTTCCAGAACATTCGCCTGTTCAAGGAAATGTCGGTGCTGGAAAATCTACTGGTGGCCCAGCACATGTGGGTGAACCGCAACATGCTGGCAGGCATCCTTAATACCAAGGGTTATCGCAAGGCTGAAAGTGATGCCCTGGATCATGCTTTCTATTGGTTGGAGGTTGTGGACCTGGTGGACTGCGCCAACCGACTGGCCGGCGAGTTGTCCTATGGTCAGCAACGCCGTCTGGAAATTGCCCGGGCCATGTGCACGCGGCCGCAGATCATCTGCCTTGACGAACCGGCCGCCGGCCTCAACCCTCAGGAAACCGAAGCGCTGAGCGCGATGATCCGGCTGCTGCGCGACGAGCATGATCTGACCGTGGTGCTGATCGAACACGACATGGGCATGGTTATGAGCATTTCCGACCACATTGTGGTGCTGGACCACGGCATCGTCATCGCCGAAGGCGGGCCGGATGCGATCCGCAACGATCCGAAAGTGATTGCGGCCTACCTGGGCGCTGATGAAGAGGAGTTGGTATGAGTCAACCGATCCTCGAATTGAAGGAGCTGGACGTGTTCTACGGGCCGATCCAGGCCCTGAAAAAAGTCTCGCTGCATATTAACGAAGGTGAAACCGTCAGCCTTATCGGCTCCAACGGCGCCGGAAAATCGACGCTACTGATGTCAATCTTCGGCCAGCCCCGTGCGGCTGACGGGCAGATCATCTATCAGGGAGTCGACATCACCCATAAGTCGTCCCATTACATTGCGTCCCATGGCATTGCGCAGTCGCCGGAAGGTCGGCGGGTGTTCCCCGACATGACGGTCGAGGAAAACCTGCTGATGGGGACTATCCCCATCGGTGACAAGTACGCCACCGAAGACATGCAGCGCATGTTCGAGCTGTTTCCACGGCTCAAGGAGCGTCGCACCCAGCGGGCCATGACCATGTCTGGTGGTGAACAGCAGATGTTGGCCATTGCCCGTGCGCTGATGAGCCGGCCAAAACTCCTGCTGCTCGATGAACCGAGCCTGGGGCTGGCGCCGATCGTGGTGAAGCAGATCTTCTCGACCTTGCGAGAGCTGGCAAGTACTGGCATGACGATTTTCCTGGTCGAGCAGAACGCCAATCATGCATTGAAACTGTCGGATCGGGCGTATGTGATGGTCAACGGCGAGATCCGCCTCACGGGCACTGGTAAGGAACTGCTGGTGAATGAGGAGGTGCGTAACGCTTATCTGGGCGGACATTGATTCCCAGCCATGATATCGACAGCCCCGACGAGCGATCGCCGGGGCTTTTTTACATCTCCACCGCACCCTCGACCCTGTGGGAGCGAGCTTGCTCGCGATAGGGGCAATGTCAGTCAAAAAATGTCCCTGAGCACGACCGCTATCGCGAGCAGGCTCGCTCCCACAGGTGCAAGGTCTCGCGCTTTTTCGAAATTGTGGAAAACAATATTAGCGAGCTCTGAAACCGCGACATAAAGCCGCTGCAAATAGTTGTTTTGTCACGGTTTTGACTTGTCCCCGTTTGCTGTGGAACTGGCTGTGAATAACGTGGGAGTAGCTGGCTGAAAGCCCCTGTATTCAAGGCCTCCGGGAGTGTGGTTGTTTTTTGATCAGGCATTTTCTACGGTTGGCCGGGCGGCTTTGTCAACCACTTTATTGGGCATTAAATAGGCTGTTAGCTCACCTTGACAGCCTGTGGATAAGTCTGTGGTTAAACTCTGGAAAGACTCGGCTGAAGGCCGTAGTTACTGGCTTGGAGCCATCGTGTATTGCAGGGTGCAATCGTGCAAAATGCCATGAGCTACAACGCCAGCTGGCAAGGGTCAAGCAAAAAACTTTCAAGCCTGCCCGCAAAGCCTTGTACACAGCGGCTTGCAGCTTTTTTACTTGCCCCCGGAAACTGTGGGCCCACCTGTGGATAACCTGCGCGTACATGGCTGCGGCCCACAGCCCGTATGCCTTTGCAAAGGTTGATCGTTTTTTGCACAATTTGTGGCAGTTGCCGCTGTGAGCCAAGCGGGGCATGCTGCCTGCTGATTTTTTATTCCAATGGCTGCTCATCAGCTGAAGCAAGGAGAACACGATGTCCAACACCCTGTTTATTACCGGCGCTACGTCCGGTTTTGGCGAAGCCTGTGCCCGTCGTTTTGCCGAGGCTGGCTGGAAGCTGGTGCTGACAGGTCGTCGTGAAGAGCGCCTCAATGCCCTGTGCGCCGAGCTGTCCAAGCAAACTGAAGTGCATGGCCTGGTACTGGATGTGCGAGACCGCAAAGCCATGGAGGAGGCAATCGCCAATCTGCCCCCGGCGTTCGCCAAGCTGCGCGGCCTGATCAACAACGCCGGCCTGGCCCTGGGCGTCGATCCTGCGCCCAAGTGTGATCTTGATGACTGGGACACCATGGTCGACACCAATATCAAGGGCCTGATGTACAGCACTCGGCTGCTGCTGCCGCGCCTGATTGCCCATGGTCGAGGCGCCGGGATCATCAACGTCGGTTCCGTTGCCGGTAGCTACCCTTATCCGGGCAGCCACGTGTATGGCGCGACCAAGGCCTTCGTTAAACAGTTCTCCCTGAACCTGCGATGCGACCTGCAGGGCACCGGGGTGCGCGTGAGCAACATCGAGCCGGGAATGTGCGAAAGCGAATTCTCGCTGGTGCGATTCTCAGGTGATCAGGCGCGCTACGACGCGACCTATGCCGGAGCCGAGGCGATTCAACCGCAGGACATTGCTGAAACCATTTTCTGGGTGCTGAATGCGCCGGCGCATATCAACATCAATACCCTGGAGTTGATGCCGGTGAGCCAGACCTGGGCAGGGTTTGCGATTCATCGCGAGGGTGGCAAGGCTTAAGACCGGGTAATGGCCATCGCGAGCAAGCTTTGCTCCCACAGTATTTTGGGTATGGGAGCAGAGCTTGCTAGCAGTGAAGGTTGCCGGCTGTGGGAGCAAAGCTTGCTCGCGATGGCGGCTGCAGGGTCAGCGCAAGTATTCTGCCAACCCGTGATAACAGGTCGCCAGATGGTAGGGCGTGGTCGAAGGCATGTCCTTGCGGCTCACCTCGCCCTGTTCATCACGACACTCATGCCATCCTGCGGCATGCAGAAAGTTCTGCTGCAACGCCAGGAGTTGCCGCTGCACCGAGGCCTCGGCGTTCGGTCGCAAGGTCAACGCGCGCAGGTATTCCGCCTGGGCCCAGATGCGCTGGGTGGCGTCCCTGTCCTGGCCATCCAGGTCGAGCATGGCTTTCACTGCACGGGAAGATTGCTCAACCCCCGATTGCTCGGTGAAGGCAAATGCCTGTTCTATGGAGGCGTGCAGTTCAGATCCGCGTAGCAGTGGCGACGACTCCAGCAGGAAATACCACTCGAACTGATGCCCTGGTTCATACCAGTTATCCACAGCACCCAGCGGTTTCTCCATCAGCATGCCGTGCTGCGGATCGATGAAGTGCTGCTGCATGGCTGTGCATAACTTGACGAGCTGATCCTGGACGCGAGGGGCCGCGCGAAACGACAGGGTGGCGAGGAACGCTTCGGCGAGATGCATCAGCGGGTTCTGCAAGGCCCCGCTGTCCAGCGATGACCAGTCGCGGCCGAGGCTGGCTTCGTACAGGCCGTCGCCTGTGGCGAAGCGCTGGGTGATCACCTCCAATACAGAGTTGAGCACTGATTCCACTGACGTTTGACGGACCTTTTCCCAGTAGTGCGCGCAGGCGAACAGGATGAAGGCGTGGGTATAGAGGTCCTTGCGCTGGTCCAGAGGCGCGCCTTGCGGGTCGATGCTATAGAACCAGCCGCCATGTTCGGCGTCGTGGAAGTGCCGCTGCAGGGAGTTGAACAGCTGCGCGCTGCGCTCTTCGGCGCCCTGTACATGGCCCATCAGGCTCGAGAAGAGATACAACTGCCGTGCACATGCCATGGCCCGGTAACGTTGGGGCGGCAGCGGCGCGTGTGCGCCATCCAGGGCCTCGTAGGGCAGTGCCAGTTCGGCGTTCCAGCCTGGGCCTTGCCACATTGGCACGATCACTTCCTGGAAATGCTGTTGCACCGAGGCGAACAGGGTGGTCAATTCTGGCTGGGAGGCGGAACGGGATACAGGCTGCATTGGCTGGCGTCGTCACGGCAGGGGCGATTGCGCGACATGTTAGCAGGCCTGAGGGATGCGGTGTCTGCCGGGCCGCCATCGCGGGCAAGCCCGGCGCCCACAGGATCCGGCCTGGAACCCGATTATGGGTGTCACAAATCCCTGTGGGAGCCGGGCTTGCTCGCGATGAGGCCCGGCCAGGCAATACTGAACTCAGCCCGCCAACAACCAGACCCCGGTCGCCGCCGAAGCCGCACCTGCCAGCCTGACCAGCGGCGCCGCTGCCCGGGGCAGGGCGCGAACCACCGCATAACCCGCTGCATGCAATGCCGCCGTCGCCAGGACAAAACCGGCCGCGTAGGTCCATGGGCTGGACATGTCGGGCAATTCCAGACCATGCGCCACACCATGGAGCAGTGCAAACAATGCCGTTGCCCCGACCGCCAGGCTCAAAGGCGGACGTACCGCCAAGGCCACTGCCAGACCCAAGGCCAGCACCGACGCCGCGATCCCGCTTTCCAGCGCTGGCACATTCATTCCTTCAAACCCCAGCACCCCGCCAAGCAACAGGGTGCCGACAAAGGTGCAAGGCAGCGCCCAGCGCGCGGCACCTTTTTGCTGCGCGGCCCACAAACCCACCGCAATCATCGCCAGCAAGTGATCGAGACCACCAATCGGGTGACTGATGCCAGCGATCCATCCATTGTCGCCATGTCCCGGATGGGCAAAGGCGACAGCCGGTGTCAGCAGCAGCGCGATGGCGCCGAGAATGCGTTTAAGTGTCATGAAGAGCTTCCTTGTTGAAAATTTGAGGTGATCAGGACGCAGTCAGCAGGCCCTGGCGCTCGATGAACGCGATGATCTCTTCCAGGCCCTGGCCGGTTTTCTGGTTGCTGAAGACGAACGGCTTGCCGTTGCGCATTTGTGTGGTATCGCTGTCCATCAACGTCAACGACGCCCCCACCAGTGGCGCGAGATCGATTTTGTTGATCACCAGCAAGTCGGATTTGCAGATGCCAGGACCGCCCTTGCGTGGCAGCTTGTCGCCAGCTGATACGTCGATCACATAGATAGTCAGGTCGGAAAGCTCTGGGCTGAACGTCGCCGAAAGGTTGTCGCCACCGGATTCCACCAGGATCAGATCCAGCCCAGGGAAGCGCCGGTTCAACTGCTCCACGGCTTCGAGGTTGATCGATGCGTCCTCGCGGATTGCAGTGTGTGGGCAGCCGCCGGTCTCCACGCCGATGATGCGCTCCGGTGCCAGTGCTTCGTTACGCACCAGGAAGTCGGCGTCTTCGCGGGTGTAGATATCGTTGGTCACAACCGCGAGGTTGTAGCGATCGCGCAAGGCCAGGCACAGCGCCAGGGTCAGGGCCGTTTTGCCGGAGCCGACCGGGCCGCCGATACCGACGCGCAGGGGTTGTGCATTCATGTGAGTCTCCTAGGAACGGAATAGACGGCTGTACTGGCGCTCGTGGGCCATGCACGCCAGGGACAGCCCGAAAGCGGCGCTGCCGTAGTGTTCAGGGGTAATGCGTGTAGCGTTTTGCTGGGCCCGCTGCAGCAGCGGCAGCAATTGGCTGGTGAGGCGCTGGGCGGCCTGCTGGCCAAGGGGCAGGGTTTTCATCAGCACCGCCAATTGGTTTTCCAGCCAGCTCCAGAGCCAGGCGGCCAAGGCGTCCTGCGGGGTGATTTGCCAGGCGCGTGCCGCCAGGGCCCAGCCAAGGGCCAGATGGGGTTCCGGGCGCTGCGCAAGAAAAGCGCGTGCAGGGGGATCAAGCTCAGGCAGGCCATTGAGCAACTGTTGCAGGGAATATCCCATCTGCCGACTTTCCTGATGCAGCTCGCGGGTTTCCCGGCTGGCGCGGTGTTCTTCGCAGCGTTGCAGCAGTTCGCCCCAGTTCTCTGTTGCTGCCGCCTCGCAGTGGGCCAATAACAGCGGCGCTTCGAAACGCGCGAGGTTGAGCAGCAATTGGTCGCTGATCCATTCTCGGGCGCTGTCCGGATCATTGACCCGACCATTATCAACCGCCATTTCCAGGCCTTGTGAATAGCTGTAGCCGCCAATCGGCAACTGCGGACTGGCCAGGCGCAGCAGCGCCCAGGCCGGGTTCATAAACGCACGCCGAACTGGTGCAGTTTCGGTGGGTAGTTGAAATCCTCGTCGCCATGTCGCGAGTGGTGGTGGCCTCCACCGTAGGCCCCGTGCTCCGGCTGGAAGGGTGCTTCGATGGCCTCGACCGTGGCTTCGAGCTGTTCGAGCATGGCTTTGAGCACGTAGTCGTCAAGCAGGCGCAACCAGCCGTCGCCTATTTGCAGGGCCACGTGCCGATTGCCCAGGTGATAGGCCGCGCGGGTCAATTCGAAGGCGTTGGCGCACGTGACATGCAGCAGCTGTTCGGGGCGGGCGCACACTCGAACGATGCGCCCGTCCTCGGCTTGCAGGTATTCGCCGTCATGCAGCGGCGGCTGGCCGCGTTCCAGGAACAGCCCGACATCTTCTCCTGCGGCACTAAAACAGCGCAGGCGGCTTTTACTCCGGGCCTCGAAGTTCAGATGCAATTCGGCGGCCCAGAGGGGTTGAGTGTCGATTCTGCGATGAATCACCAGCATCGAAAAGCTTCCAGCAATGAACGATAGTCATGCTAGAGCAAGGGGCTTGCCAGATCGGCGTTGTGTAGGAAATAGCTGTTGGAGGTGTAGGAAAATTCCTAGAGGCTCGACTGTTTTGATTGGTATTGGTGCACTGCATTTTAGTGTTGCACCATTTTGTAGCGTATTGCAGGGCCGCCTTACTCGGTGCTGCCAAGCCCTTGCCAGTGCTTGAGCCCGATAAAGATGAAACGTAGTTGCTGGGTGATCTTTGCCTGCGGCGTCAGGTGATCGGGCAGAGCGTGGGCCGGCGGATCGATGATGTCCGGCAAAGTGGCAAACACGCTTTTGACGATCAGGTCGGCCATGACGTTGAGGCCGGCGAGGTCCAGATGCTGCAGTTTCGGCATCAGCGACAAATCCGACGCCAGGTCGGAGCTGATGTCTTCACGCAAGCGCGCAATGGCCAGGCGCACTGGCAGCGAACCGCCGTACTGCTCGCGAGCGAGAAACAGGAATTGCGAGCGATTGGCTGACACTACGTCGAGAAATATCCGTACCGACGCATCGATAATGCCGCCCATGACAAACTCATTGTGGCGCACCAGGCGAATGGTTTCGCGGAAGGTCTGCCCGACTTCGCTGACGAGTACCAGGCCCAGTTCATCCATATCGGCAAAATGCCGATAGAAGCCGGTTGGCACAATGCCGGCGGTCTTCGCCACTTCGCGCAGGCTCAGGCTGCCGAATCCGCGGCCGCATTCCATCAGGTGGCGGGCTGCGTCCATCAGGGCATTACGGGTCTGTTGTTTCTGTTCGGCGCGGGGCAGCATCGGCAGGGGTTATTTCTGGACAAGGACAGCGACGCACTCTAGCAAATCGGCTTTGCCTGCGTCGAACGACTATCGAGGGATGATGCGGGGATTTGCTGCGTTCAAAAAGTCAAAAGCCCAATCCGCGGACTGGGCTTTTTTTCAGGACCGCCATGGGCTTAGCTCAGGGCACTGTTGCGTTCGATTACACGGTCACCACCACCTTCGGCAAGAGTCTGGCCTTGTGGGGTACGGTCGGAACCGTCAGCGGCCAGGGTTTGACCTTGTGGGGTGCGATCGGAGCCGTCAGCGGCCAGGGTTTGACCTTGTGGGGTGCGATCGGAACCGTCAGCGGCCAGGGTTTGACCTTGTGGGGTGCGATCGGAGCCGTCAGCGGCCAGGGTTTGACCTTGTGGGGTGCGATCGGAGCCGTCAGCGGCCAGGGTTTGACCTTGTGGGGTGCGATCGGAGCCGTCAGCCGCCAGGATTTGACCTTGTGGGGTACGATCCGAGCCGTCTTGAGTGATCAGACCTTTCTCTTTCAGGCGATCGTTACCGCCTTCAGCCAGGGTCTGGCCCTGTGGAGTACGGTCGGAACCGTCGGCAGCGATGGTTTGGCTGAACACCGAGCGGCTGTCTTTGACTTGCGGAGTCGCCTGGTCAGCAGCTGGCAGCGCGAAAGCGGTGCTGGCCAGCATGGAAAGGGTAAGGCTAAGCAGTAATTGGCGTTTCATGATGGGTTGCTCCTTGGGAGGGCGATAAAGTGGGTACGAGGTCAATGCTACTCTCGATAAGTCGATATAAAAGTTCATAAACGCAATGGTAATAATCAACGGAATTGATTGTTCTGCGGAATGGCTCTAAACCGGGCGTTTCCGGCAGGTGTTTTTGCACCGAGGTGGGTATTTTCGACTCACATGTGCCACCTAAAAGTGCGGTGTCGGTAACGCCTTATCGAGGGGGCAGTCTGTTCCGGGCCGATTATTTGAGGATTAATTGCCTTTTCGGTTAAACCTGCGGGCCATTTTTCAGTCGTAGATCTCATGACAGTCCGGTTCTGGCCTGCATTTTCCAAACGTGCGTCGCGGTCGGGGCGCTCAGTCGTATCAAGGAGCCCTGTGCAATGACGCGCACTCGAAAAGTAGTTGCCTGGACCCTCGCCAGCTTGTCAGTCCTGCTGGCGGTACTGGTTCTGATCATCGCGTTCTTCGATTGGAACCGGATCAAGTCCCCACTCAATGCCAAGGTCTCCGAGGAGCTACACCGGCCGTTCGCCATTAACGGCAACCTGGCGGTGGTCTGGCAGCGCGAACCTGAGGAGGGGGGCTGGCGCGCCTGGGTACCATGGCCGCATGTGGTGGCCGAGGACCTGAGCCTGGGCAACCCCGAGTGGTCGAAACAGCCACAGATGGTCACGCTCAAGCGCGTCGAGTTGCGCATTTCGCCCCTTCCACTGCTGGCGCAGCGTGTGGTCATCCCGCGAATTGACCTGACCGAACCCAACGCCGAGCTGCAACGCCTGGCCGATGGTCGGGCGAACTGGACGTTCAAGTTTGATCCCAAGGATCCAGACGCCGAACCGTCCAGTTGGGTGGTGGACATTGGGGCAATCGGTTTCGACAAGGGCCACGTCACCCTCGACGACCAGAGCCTGAAAACTCGACTCGATGTACTGATCGACCCACTGGGCAAGCCGATCCCGTTCAGCGATATCGTTGGCGACAAGGCAGCGAAGACGGCGCAGGATAAGGGCGCCGCGCCTCAGGATTACGCGTTCGGCATCAAGGTCAAAGGTCAATACCACCAGCAGAAGCTCGACGGCGAAGGCAAGATCGGCGGCTTGCTGGCGTTGCAGGATGCCAACCGGCCGTTTCCTGTGCAGGCCAAAGTCAGTATCGCCGACACCCGGGTGGAACTCGCCGGCACCCTCACCGATCCGCTGAACCTTGGTGCGCTGGATTTGCGCCTGAAGCTGGCGGGCGCCAGCCTTGGTAACCTGTATCCACTGACGGGAGTCACGCTGCCGGACACCCCGCCTTATGCCACCGATGGTCATCTGGTCGCCAAGCTGCACGAGCCGGGCGGCGCGGTGTTCCGTTATGAAGAGTTCAACGGCAAGATTGGCCAAAGTGATATTCACGGCAGCCTGGCCTATGTCGCCGGTGAACCCCGGCCCAAGCTCAGTGGCGCACTGCTCTCCAACCAGTTGCTGTTTGCCGACCTCGCGCCGCTGATCGGTGCGGATTCCAACGCCAAACAGAAAGCACGCGGCGGCGAAAGCAAGCAGCCGACCGACAAGGTGCTGCCGGTCGAGGAGTTCAAGACCGAACGCTGGCGCGACATGGACGCCGATGTCGAATTCACCGGTAAGCGCATCGTCCACAGCGAACAACTGCCATTCAACGACCTGTATACCCATCTGGTTCTGACCAATGGGGTGCTCAGCCTGGAGCCCCTACGTTTCGGTGTGGCGGGTGGCAAGCTGGACGCGCAGATTCGCCTGAATGGTCGTACCGAGCCGCTGGAGGGCCAGGCCAGGCTGAGCGCGCGCGGCTTCAAGCTCAAGCAGCTGTTCCCGACCTTCGAACCGATGAAAACCAGTTTCGGCGAGCTTAATGGTGATGCTGACATCACCGGGCGGGGCAATTCGATCGCCAAGCTGCTCGCGACCTCCAACGGCAATCTGAAGATGCTGATCAACGACGGCGCGATCAGTCGCGAGCTGATGGAACTGGCCGGGCTGAATGTCGGTAACTATGTAGTAGGCAAGATCTTTGGCGACAAGGAAGTGAAGATCAACTGCGCCGCAGCCGACTTCGACATCAAGACCGGGCTGGCGACCACGCGCCTGTTTGTATTTGATACCGAGAACGCAATCATCTATGTCGATGGCACGGCGAACATGGCAACCGAGCAACTGGACCTGACGATCACCCCGGAATCCAAGGGCTGGCGTTTGATCTCCTTGCGCTCCCCCTTGTATGTGCGGGGCAAGTTCATCAAGCCGGATGCAGGGGTGAAGGCAGTGCCGTTGTTGCTGCGTGGTGCCGGGATGGTTGCCCTGGGGGTGATAGCCGCTCCGGCTGCAGGCTTGCTGGCGCTGATTGCGCCTAGCGGAGGGGAGCCGAATCAGTGTGCGCCGTTGCTGGAGCAGATGAAGGCGGGGAAGGCGCCTAAGACTGTTAAGGGCTGAGCAGGCCCTGAGAAGCGATAACCGCTCTCGAAAACTTTTCGAGAACGGTTATTTGAGGGCTATTTTCGAGTGTTTCAATTTTCGCTGGCAGAATCTTGGATATGAACTAGTTCTGTCTTCAATTTGCTACCCAGCTTCTTGATGATTTCTTGTCTGCTTTCATCATATTTGTTGCCGGAGAAATAGCAGGTCAGATAGCGAAAGTTGTTATTCTTTTCGTTAGTTGCGCTGATGAGCGTTGAGCAAAAAATATCAGGGTCGATGTTTGCAATGCTCTCAAAAATGATTTGCAGCGTTAGCATCAGGTTGTCTTGGCGAAGTATAGATAACTCAATTGTCGTCGCTTCGGTGGTCCGTGATCCAGTACTGACTCGGCGTGTGTTTTGGTTCAGCCTATTGATGGCGGCAGCCAATCCAGGAGCATCAGCGGGTAATTGCTGCAACTGATGGAAAGCCTCCCTGACCGCTTGTTGCTCTGGGCCGGATAGGAAGTTTTCATCAAGCGTGTCGATAAGGTGCGGCAACGTGGTTTTAATAAATTGCTGTCGCGAGGTGCTTCGCTCGGTGAAAGTCCAGCTCAGATTACCTAAAAGATTGACATGATTTAACCATCTTGATTCGTCGTCATGTTTCAGTTTCTGAGACAGCAATGTGCTGTACAACGTCGAGTTGAGGACGTCTTTTTCCATTTGATCGGGGCGTCGACCTAGCAGGATTGTAATGTTTCCGCCCAGCGCATATATTTTGGATAAAATAGTATCCATAGAGACTCCGTAAAGTTGCATGGATTTTTCATGGCTGGAATCGAAGCTGATTCAGCAACGACTCCAGGGGGTAGGTGGGCTTACATATTAATCAAAGCTTAAGTCAGGCAGTTGGCTGATGTATTGTTTAGCTGCGACGTTGTACTTATTTTGAAGTTCTTTTCGGATAGGCGAAAAATTATTAAGGCTCAAATAAGTGCGCACAGCACCGGTCTTCACAACGGTGGACTGCTTCGTAGATCTCCAGAAAAGAATGCCCTGTTTGCTTTCTCGCGCGTCCAGGGATATACAATTAAGGATCATGTTAGGCGCACCTGCGCTATCGAGCCAAATTGGGGCGATGTCAAATTTGGCCTTTTTGCCGAGGTCGCTTCCGCTGTTGAAAATTTTAATGTTTTTAGGGTCGTCTTTCAACATGTCAAGTGCTTTCCCGCCTATAAGTGAAAGCGCCAGCGCGGCATCTTTTCCGATCAGGCTTTGTGCTATCTCCAAAGCTACTGCGTCCATCGTAAGACCGATTCGCTTAATGGTCCTTTCTTGGATGTCCCTACTTTGGAACGCCCAGCCTAGATTGGATAGACCATTCACATAGTGTAGGTACCATTCAAATATGCGATCGTCTTCCGGAAACATTTTGTTTGCGGAATTTTGCATCACCAGTTTGCACAGGTCGACATCGTCAATAACTGATTGCGGGACGCCAGGCAAGTAAGCATCTATGGTGCCAGGTAATATGGTAGCGGTGGGCTTGCTGGGGTCGTGAATCGGTGGGGTCGTCAAATTGGCTTCCGCGAATGATCGTGGTTGCGGAACAATGGGAAGTTCTGGCAGCGAGTCAATGAACTCTAATCTTTCTTCTAATAGCATGGGGGAATTCCTTTTCGAGTTTTGATTAAACAACCGAAGGGTTGTGCGCTCGAGAATAAATTCATGCGGAAATTAATCAATCTTTATTCTGTGACTGCAAATTTTCATTGAGTCAGTCAGGAGGCCTTGTCATCTTTTTCACGACAAGGCCTTAGCATGAGTTACAAATCTTTCAATATGTCCGCCATGTCATCCGCATGCTCTTCTTCCTGAGCTAGGATGTCTTCGAAAATACGCCGGGTAGTTGGGTCTTTCTCCCCAAGGTATTGAATGATTTCCCGATAACTATCTATTGCAATCCGCTCGGCTACCAGGTCTTCATAGACCATCTCTTTCAAAGAGTTACCGGCCACATACTGCGCATGGGAGTTTTTCGACAGCAAGTCAGGATTAAATTCCGGTTCGCCCCCCAATTGCACAATCCGCTCGGCCAGCCGGTCGGCGTGCTGGCCTTCCTGTTTGGCATGTTCGAGAAACTCCTCGGCCGCCACGTGCGCTTTCAAACCGTTGGCCATGAAGTAGTGACGCTTGTAGCGCAGCACGCAGACCAGTTCAGTGGCCAGCGACTCGTTAAGCAGGCGCAGTACTTCGTCGAGGTCGGCGCTGTAGCTTTCGGTCACTGCTCCATTTTCGACGTTCTGCCGGGCGCGGGCGCGCAGGGTGGTTACATCAGACAAATGCATGTCGCTCATCTCGTTCTCCTGGAGGCTAATCCGGTTGGCGTCACGGCTCTGGGGGGCGTGATCGCTACTTAAGGTGTGAGTAATGAGCGCGCTGAAAAGTTTTATGCGATTTTCGGCTGTCCGTCAGATGCGCGTTAGCGTGGCAGCAGGCCAGACATTTGCGTCCGAGCGCACCTTCCAGGTCTCGGTCGCCGAGGCCGAGCAGCCCCTGCTGACGCTGGCCAGGAGTTCTAGGTGGCCTGGTGGTCTCTGTCGGGTTGATCGTGGCAGGCGTCGCGGGGTTGAAGTAGGGTGAATGAGCTGGACGGGTCTTCGATTTGTCATCTGTATTGGTGATGCTTGGCTGATGTCTTGCATTGCGCTTGCCCTACCCGTCCTTCACAAGGAAGTCCGTCAATGCTGCAAGGTACAGCCCCGCGCTACCCATTGGTGCTGGTCCCGGGAATGCTCGGTTTTGTCCGGTTGCTGCTCTATCCTTACTGGTACGGAATCATTTCGGCGTTGCGCCGGGGTGGTGCAACCGTGTTCGCGGTACAGGTTTCGCCCCTCAACTCCAGCGAAGTTCGCGGCGAGCAACTGCTGGCGCGGATCGACGAGATCCTGCGGGAAACCGGGGCCGAGAAGGTCAACCTGATCGGCCACAGCCAAGGCTCACTGACCGCACGCTATGCCGCTGCCATGCGTCCTGACCGGGTGGCGTCCGTGACTTCGGTGGCGGGGCCCAATCATGGTTCTGAACTGGCGGACTATCTGGAAAAGCACTATCCGGCGCACAGCGCCAAAGGCCGAGTGCTCAGCGTGTTGCTGCGCTTGGTCGGCGCAGTGATGAGCCTGCTCGAAACCGGTTATCGCGGGCCGAAGTTGCCGGTGGATATCCCGGCGTCCCACCAGTCACTGACGACGGCGGGCGTGGCGCTGTTCAATCAACGCTATCCCCAGGGCTTGCCGCTGACCTGGGGTGGACAGGGGCCGGAACGGGTGAATGGGGTGCGGTACTACTCGTGGTCGGGCACCTTGCAACCGGGCAAGACCGATCGCGGGCGCAATCTGTTTGACGGGACGAACCGCAGTTGCCGGTTGTTCGCCAGAACTTTCGTGCGGGAAGCCGGGCATTGCGACGGAATGGTCGGACGCTACAGCTCGCACCTGGGCATGGTGATTGGCGACGCATATCCGCTGGATCACTTCGACATCGTCAATCAGTCGCTGGGGCTGGTGGGGAAGGGCGCTGAACCGATCCGCCTGTTCGTCGAACATGCGGCGCGGTTGCAGGCTGCCGGGGTCTAGCACGCCACAGTCTGTGGGAGTGCTGTCATTGTGTGGCAAGGCTTGCCCGCGATGGCGTTGGATCAGGCAATACCTTTGCTGCAGCCAAGCACCAATGTCCAGCGCTCAGACAGTATTACCCCACCCAGGGTCAACACCCCGCCCACCAGGTGATAAAGCGCCAATTGCTCATGCAACACCACGGCGGCAATTAGCGCGGTGATCAGCGGCAGCAAGTTGAAAAACAACGTGGTCCGGCTCGGTCCCAGGCGTACCACGGCTTGCATCCACGCCAGTGGCGCCAGCATTGAAGCCAGAAGGCAGGCGTACAGCACCAGCGGGATATTTTGCAGGGTCGGGCCGATTTTCGGCGAGGCAACGAACAGCGGAAACAGCACCACTATCGCGACCAGCACCTGCAAATACAGCAACACCAGCGGTGGCAAGCGCAGTTGCCACTTCTTCAGCAGCGTGCTGTAGATGGCGTAAGCCAGGGTGGCAACCAGCATCATCGCATCACCCAGGTTCACCCCGTGCTCCAGCAATACCCCGAGACTGCCGGAAGACACCACCACCAGCACGCCGGCAAACGACAGCACGGCACCGGCCAGTGCTCCCGCCGTCAGGCGCTGGCCGAGGCTGACGATCGCCATGGCCAGCGACATCAACGGCATCAACGACAGGATGATGCCCATGTTGGTCGCCGACGTCAGGGTGGCGGCAAAGTACGCCAGGCTCTGATAAACCGCCATGCCCAGCACGCCGAGCACAAAAATTCGCCCCAGATTTGGACGAATCAACGGCCAGTGAGCGATGACCGGTTTAAGCATGAATGGAGTGAACAGAACACCGGCCAACAGCCAGCGGTAAAAGCCGATCTCGGCCGGAAATATCGCCCCTACGGCGAGCTTGTTGATCACGGTGTTGCCCGCCCAGATAAAGATTGCGAGCAGGGGGTAAGCGTATTGCATCAGGAACAACCAAAACATTAATGAGGGGCGATTATCCCCGCCTGCGCAGCGCAGATCCACGTCAGCGAGCGTATGGCGGTAAACCGACGCTACATCGTGAAAGCAGGAAGGTGTAACAGGTGTTGTCTACACTTCAGCACAAGGCCGCGTTCCTCCGTGCGGCGACCAGGAGAAAACTCTATGAAGATGTTGCGTGCCCCCTTGTTGATGATTGGCTTGCTGCTCTGCTCCCAGGGTTTCGCGGCCACGGCCCAACAAAACAAAATGACCACCTGTAACGCCGACGCTACGGCCAAGAGCTTGAAAGGGGATGAGCGCAAGGCTTTCATGAGCACCTGCCTGAAGGCGGCGCCGGCAGCCAACGATGACGGCAAGGCGTTGACCCCACAGCAGGCAAAAATGAAAACCTGCAACGCCACTGCGGCCACCCAGGCGCTCAAAGGTGATGCGCGCAAAGCGTTCATGAGCGAGTGTCTGAAGAAAAAATAATCCGCTGTGGGTGATGGCCCTGTCGCGGGCAAGCCTTGCTTCCACAAGATCCGGCGGTGCGACGATTCGACTAGCCTGCGGTTGGGACCGCAGGTCCCACGCAGCCCCGACAAAAGTCGACCTACACATTACCTAGTGCTGAGTCCGGAACGCTGGCAGACTGCCAATCCTTTTACGCCGTTCGTTTTGAGGCTGTATGCCGACGTTTTCTCAACGCCAAGTCTTGCTGGTCATCAGTTGGATCATCATCTTTGGTGGTTTGTTGTTGGTGCTTCCCCTGCGGCTGCTGCCAAGCCTGCTAGCCGGGTTGTTGGTGTTCGAACTGGTCAACATGCTGACCCCACAGTTGCAGCGCTTGATCGAAGGTCGGCGCGCGCGCTGGCTGGCGGTGGCGTTGCTGGGCACGCTGGTGGTCAGTGTGCTGGCATTGATTTTTGCTGGGGCGATCAGCTTCCTGTTGCACGAGGCGGAAAACCCCGGCGCCTCTCTCGACAAGTTCATGGTCGTGGTCGATCGAGCCCGCGGGCAATTGCCGCCGTTCATCGATGCCTATCTGCCTGCCAGTGCCGCCGAATTCCGGGTAGCCATCGGCGAGTGGATGAGCAAGCACCTGAGCGATTTGCAACTGGTCGGCAAAGATGCGGCGCACATGTTCGTGACGTTGCTGATCGGTATGGTGTTGGGGGCAATCATCGCCCTGCAACGGATTCCGGACCTGACCAAACGCAAGCCGCTGGCAGCCGCGCTATTTGATCGCCTTCACCTGCTGGTGCAGGCATTCCGCAATATCGTCTTCGCGCAGATCAAGATTTCGCTGCTCAATACCTTCTTTACCGGGATCTTCCTGGCAGTGGTGCTGCCGATGTTCGGCATCCATCTGCCGTTGACCAAGACCCTGATCGTTCTGACCTTCCTGCTGGGCTTGTTGCCGGTGATTGGCAACCTGATGTCTAACACCCTGATCACCATCGTCGGTTTGTCGCTGTCCATCTGGGTGGCAGTGGCTGCGTTGGGGTATCTGATTGTTATCCACAAGCTCGAGTACTTCCTGAACGCCCGCATCGTCGGCGGGCAGATCAGCGCCAAGTCGTGGGAGTTGCTCTTGGCAATGCTGGTGTTCGAGGCCGCATTCGGCCTGCCGGGGGTGGTGGCGGGGCCGATTTATTATGCTTACCTGAAAAGTGAATTGAAGCAGCTGGGGATGGTTTGATCAAATGTTGATCGATTCCGTGGCGAGGGAGCTTGCTCCCGCTGGACTGTGTAGCAGTCCTCTGCTTTTTCAGGGATAAGACGGGGCCGCTTCGCGGCCCAGCGGGAGCAGGCTCCCTCGCCACAGGGCTACGGTCAGTCCATCGTGCCGTAACGCTTGCTAGCCTCAATCGCCAGCCCGCTACCAATGCTGCCAAAGATGTTGCCTTCCACGTGCCGGGCATTGGGCAGCATGTCCGATACGCTATTGCGCAGCGCTGGAATACCGCTCGAACCACCGGTGAAGAACACCGTGTCCACCTGGTCAACCTGCACGTTGGCGTCGTTGAGCATCTGGGTCACGCTGTTGCGCACGCGTTCGAGCAGTGCCTCGATGGCTGATTCGAACAGCGCGCGGGTCAGTTCCACGCTGAGACCCGGCTCAATGCGGTCCAGGGGCACATGGCGGTGATCGGCATGGGTCAGCTGGATCTTGGTTTCTTCCACTTCCATGGCCAGCCAGTGCCCGGCGCGTTGGTCGATCAGCTTGAACAGCCGATCAATGCCGCCGGTGTCCTCGATGTCGTAGCGCATGCTGCCTAGGGCCAGGGTCGATTTTTGCGAGTACACCGAGTTGATGGTGTGCCAGGTAGCCAGGTTCATGTGGTGGCTGGTGGGCATGTATGCGCCGCTCTTCATCCGGCTGCCATAACCGAACAGTGGCATTAGGCCCTGCAAGCTGAGCTGCTTGTCGAAATCGGTCCCGCCAATGTGCACGCCGCCGGTCGCGAGAATGTCATCGTGACGGTTGTCGTTGTGCCGACGGTCGGGCGAGAGGCGTACCAGCGAAAAATCCGAGGTACCACCGCCGATGTCGACGATCAGCACCAACTCTTCTTTCTCGATGGTCGACTCATAGTCGAACGCGGCGGCAATCGGCTCGTACTGGAACGACACATCCTTGAAGCCGATGGCCCGGGCCACGTCCACCAAGGTGTTTTCAGCTTCCTGGTCGGCCATTTCATCGTCATCGACGAAAAACACCGGGCGGCCCAGCACCACTTCTTCAAATTCCCTGCCAGCGGCTGTTTCGGCACGCTGTTTCAGCTGACCGATAAACAGCCCGAGCAGGTCCTTGAACGGCATCGCGGTGCCGAGAACGCTGGTGTCGTGCTTGATCAGCTTGGAGCCCAGCAGGCTCTTGAGCGAGCGCATCAGCCGGCCTTCGTAGCCTTCCAGGTACTCGTGCAGCGCCAGGCGGCCGTACACCGGGCGGCGTTCTTCCATATTGAAGAAGACCACCGACGGCAGGGTGATCTTGTCGTCCTCCAGCGCGATCAGCGTTTCCATGCCAGGCCGTATCCAGCCGACGGTGGAGTTGGACGTGCCGAAGTCGATACCACAGGCACGAGCTGGAGATGCGTTTTTCATGTCTTTCGAGTTCCGGTTAAAAAACGGCCGCGCAGTGTATGCCACTGCGGCACAGATTCGAAGGCCGACTATCCGCTAAATCGAAGCGAATAGCGCCTTGAAAGACTATCCTTTGCCCCAAACTTGTCTGCATCGAGCCTGGCGGCGCATGCTGTGGGTGGCAGAACGATTTTGATAACGGATGGTGATCCTTAGATGGACTTCAAAGACTATTACAAGATTCTCGGTGTGGAGCCGACAGCGGACGACAAGGCCATCAAGGCGGCCTATCGCAAGCTGGCGCGCAAATACCACCCTGATGTCAGTAAGGAAAAGGACGCCGAGGCCAAATTCAAGGACGCCTCGGAAGCTTATGAAGCGCTGAAAAGCGCCGACAAACGCGCCGAATACGACGACTTGCGCAAATACGGCCAGCATGGCCAGCCGTTTCAGGGCCCGCCAGGTTGGCAGGGTCGTGGCGGCGGTGGCTTTGGTGGTGGTCAGGACACGGGCGATTTTTCGGACTTCTTCAGTTCGATCTTCGGCAATCGTGGTCCAGGTTTTGGTGGTGCACAGCCGGGTCGTAGCGCCGGGCGTCGAGGGCAAGACGTGGAAATGGAATTACCGGTTTTTCTGGAAGAAACCCTCTCGAACGAATCGAAGAAGGTCAGCTTCCAGGTGCCGCAGTACAACGCTGCCGGCCAGCACGTCAGCAACACCAGCAAGAGCCTGAACGTGAAGATCCCCGCTGGCGTGACCGACGGCGAGCGCATCCGGCTAAAGGGCCAGGGTGCACCGGGTGTGGGTGGCGGCGCCAATGGTGACCTGTACCTGATCATCCGTTTTGCCCCGCACCCGAAGTACGACGTCGAGGGCGAAAACCTGATCATCACGCTGCCCCTGGCACCTTGGGAGTTGGCGTTGGGAACCGAAGTCGCGGTGCCGACCCTGACCGGCAAGATCAACCTGAAGGTTCCGGCAGGCAGCCAGAACGGTCAGCGTATGCGCGCCAAAGGCCATGGCCTGTTGAACAAGGCCGGCGAGCGTGGCTACCTGTTCATCCAGCTCAAGGCCGTCATGCCCAAAGCCTCCAGCGATGAGGTCAAGGCGTTGTGGCAGGAACTGGCAGAGAAAGCTGCGTTCAACCCAAGAGAGAACTTCTGATTCAACAGACGGAGTAGCCCATCATGAGCAACCCCCTGATCGTTCATCTGGACCTGGCCGAATTCTGCGAAGCGACCGACTTGTCGGACCTCTACGTGATCGAAATCGTCGAGCACGGCATCCTCGAACCTCAGGGCTCGGCACCCAAGGATTGGCGATTCAACGACTACGAACTGGCCCTGGCCAAACGCGCCGCCAAGCTGCGGCGCGATCTGGAGCTGGAGTGGGAGGGTGTTGCGCTGGCGTTGGAGTTGCTGGAGGAAGTCCAGCAGTTGCGGGCGGAGAATCGGATGTTGAGGCAGCGGTTGGGGCGGTTGGTAGTGGAGTAGTTGGTAGCACGCTACCGTTGGCGCCCCATGGGCGCCTTCACCATAACCAATTAGGAGAGCACCGGTGAACTCCATCTATTTACCACGTCGAACTTCAAGTAACCTGCGCTGTGTTTCATTCAAGTCCACTAGATCAAGAGTACTTTGAGTTTTGGTGCCATCTTCATGCCATCGGACACGGAGGTCGAGAATAGTTCCGTCTTCCTGCTGCGCTCTGTAGGTCGTAGGAACTACAGCCGTTGAACTTTGAGCTTGAATTGTCGGACGGCTTCCGGATGACCCTGGTGATGAAAAGGTCTGCGCTGGGGCAGGCGTTGAGCTTCGTCCATCGACGCCGTAGGCGTTGCTCGCGAGGCCTTGAAAAAAACCGGGCTGAGCAGGTTTTTTCAAGTCGCGCCTTGGCGGTGGAGGCGAGGAGTGATCCCCATAACCGTCCGGTAGCCCTCTGTCTCTATTTTTTCGCACCCGAGGGGAGACAGGGGCAGAGTTAGTATTGGCTGGCACCGTACCGTTTACCCTATCTGATACCTGTTGGAACGTGGCATTTAAAGGATTAGGAGGAGATGCTTCTACTCTTCGATAATTGCGCGCCTTAAAGGCTCTTTTAATATTCCGCGGCCATTTCATAGGATTAAAATGCCCCGTGGGGTCAGATCCCATCACGGGCTCCCCGTTACAATACATATACGCATTCAATCCCCCCGCCTCAAACGGACTCCAACCATCCGGGCTGTGAAAGCGCATCAAGAGCGGATTGTAAGCGCGATAACCCTTGCCCAGTAAATACCATTCGATGCGCTTTTCACGCAGTTCACCGTTGAAACCCAATTGCGTGGCTGGTTTCTGCAGCGCGGTCTGGTGTCCATAGGCGCAGTAAGCGATGGAGTTGGTTCGGCCGCCTGCAAGTTCGGCCACGATTGAGCTCTTGCTGTCTGTTGCCAGCAGCAGGGTGCGCACCAGATCTGAAGCAGGATGATTATCTACTGAGCTGGGCATGGGTGGCCGTCTGTGACGAAGGGTTCATTTTTTCAGTGTGAAGATTTTTCTCCGTATCGGGAACTAGCAGAACTGATAGTCAGGACGACGTTTTGGCGAGCCCTCTAATGATCCGGGGCAACACTACAGTGAACAGTGTGCCGTCGATTTCGCTGGAGCTGACTTCGATCGTTCCTGCGTGGGCGTCCACCACTTCCTTGACAATAAAAAGCCCCAGGCCCAGGCTGGTGGACGGTTGGCCCAGCTCTTCGTCGGCGCTGCGCACCAGTGGGTCGAAGAGGGTGCCGATGGCGTCATCCGGGATGGGTTTGCCGAAGTTGTGCACCGTCAGGCGTACGACATCGGGTTCGCCGGTCAGGGTAATGGTCACATCGCGCTTGTTCAAACCGTGTTGCAAGGCGTTGCCGATTAGATTCTGCAACAACTGAGCAACCCGTCCAGCATCCCACTCACCCCGGGTGTTGCCCAGTATGACCAGTTTCGGGTCGCACTCCGGATTGCCAGCGCAGGCCTCGCCAATGGCAGCTTGTGCGGCATCGGCCAGGTCCATCGGCGCAGATTCGATCGGCAGGCTCTTGCCCAGGCGGCTGCGCACCAGTTCCAGCAAATCGCTGACCATCACGGCCATGTGCCGGGCGCCACGCTTGATGTTGTTGGCACAGGCCAGGGCATCGCCCTCAAGCTTGGCTTTGCGCAGTAACAACTCAGTGGACATGCTCACCGCTTGCAAGGGCGCCCGCAGATCGTGGCCAAGTATTGCCAGGAAGATGTCCCGGGAGCGATTGACCTGTTCGGCATAGGCGGCCGTGGACTCCGCGAGGGCTTCGTCGATGGCTTCGTTAAAGCGGATCATGTCCTGGAAGTAGGCCAGGTCTGGTGAGTCCAGGCTCTCGACCCAAAGACGGATCACGCAGGCGCGCAGGTGACGGAACTCGCTGGTCATCTGCACCAGGTCAAAACCCACCGTATGCCGCAGCTCACCGTGGCTGGCGCCGGCCTCATACAGGCTCGGGGTTTTCTCGGGCCCCTCACCTTTGGACTTGGCCATTTGTTCGCTGGCACTTTGGGCGGTGCTCATGTCCCGCGCTGCGGCGAGCAGGATGACACGGGCGTGGTCGCGCAACGCGACGCCGTCCATGTGCTCAGCTGCGGGGGTGATGGTGCTGGCGAACTGCTCCCATTCATCGACGATACGGTCTACGTGTTGCCTGATGAATTCGGGTAGGCGCATGGCCGATAACCTTGTTGGGCAGGAAATTCATTGAATTGTGGCGCATTCGGGCGCCGTTGTCGTTCTTCAACGCCTCAATGGTTCAAGGTTCTCGTCTCGCTGCAAAAAAAGGTGGTGCATGATTGTTATTTACTGCAGTTAATTTAATAAATAAATAAGCATTCATTGCGCAATTGAGCAGATTTTTACTGTGTTTTGTTGCCCGGCAGAAGATTAGATTGATATTCATATGAACTGCATATGGATCGTGCAAAATGTCTGAACACATGAAAGTAGATGTTACACCTGATGTGCCCGAAAAAAACGACAAGGGTATTCACTTCGACTTTATAAAAAACAGCATTCCTGCGTGTCTGGTGGGTGCTCCACCCGCTCGGCGCAAGGCGCTAAAAGACACCAGGCCGGATTTACCCCAATGGTATGAAAAATGCTCGACCGAGGAACAGGCCGAATTAAAGAACCTGGTAGAGGCCGACTGTCATGCCCAGAGCCAGTGGGACAAGGTCCTCAAAGATGTGCAGGACATCACCACGTACGCCAAACCCCTGCTAATCGCGGCGTTGGCCGAAGCGGGTGTTGAACTGGACGTGGAGAAAACCTGGCTGCGACTTTATTACCCGCTGGAGTACAAGTTTTTTGGCATTCCGGTGGGTGTCAATACGGACGGAGTTCGCAGTAGAACCTTCTCCTTGTTGCAGGCGGCGTTGCATAACTTCGAAGGCTTCGAGGCCGAGGAGGGCTATTTTGACAGGGAGTCCAGCTTCATTACCGAGCCCGACTCCCTGGGGCACTTCGATGTTATTCGGCCCACCCTGAAAATCCAGCAGTTCGTGACGATTTGTCGAAAGCTGGATATCGGTGGGCAGTATGAAAAACATGTAAAAGACTTTTTTTTCGTGGAGGGCGCCAGGCTCCAGGAAATCCGTCAACCGTTCATCAATAGTAAAAAAGCAGCCATAAAGGTCGCCGCCTATGCGGCCTTGCTGAAAGCTGATGTCGAGCTCAAACATTACAAGTTGTTAGTTGAATTGGTCAATGACAAGGAAATCATCACGGATGATGATATCCGGCGGCGAATCAGCTATAGCCCGCTGCGTTTGATGGGGTATGAAATCGCCGAATGTGCGCTGTTCTTTGCGACTCACGAAAATAGATACGACGGCGGCTATGTTATTGCCTACATCCCGGACGATCCCCAGCACCCGATTAAAAAGTATGCGTCGTTTGCCGAGTTTGAAGAGGAACTCACCCATCAGCTGATGTACCGACCGCAGGGCAGCAGGATCGACAGTGGCCGGGATGTACTCACCGAGTATCAGCGGTTTTTCAGCCGTTTTATTTCGGAGAAGGATCGGGGCCGCTTCTTTCTGCGTTTCACCCAGAAAGTTCTGGATTCGCCATCCAATGCTTACTGGATGCAGCAAGTGCGCAATCATCTCAAGTTTCTTGAGCCGGCTTCACGCCTGGTCGGTCCCATCGTCGACCGGCACTGGCGGCGCGATCCACTGGAAAATATTGATTTGCATGTGCAGATTTCGATCAATAGCCAGTGGCTGGGCATGTCCGGTATCTGGCTTGAAATGTTCCTGCAGAACCGCCGGCATACGCTCGAGAACGCCCAGGTGCTGGCCGTGTCCACGGCTGCCGAGGATGACCTCACCCGTGAACGCCGACTGGCCAATTACCTGAATGTCGGCATGTTTATCGTAGGCATTGCTGCGTTTTTTGTGCCACCGGCAGGTGCCGCGATGATGTTGATCACCGCCAACCAACTGTTGTCCGAGACGATCGAGGGCGTTCGCGAGTTAAGTCAGGGTGACAAGGAGGCGGGTTGGGCGCATATCACCGATGTCGTGGAGAACCTGGCCACCATGGCGGAGTTGGCACCCCTTTTCCACTACGCGGTTTCACCGTTTATCGAGGGGCTCAAAGCCGTCACCCTTCCCAGTGGCAAGACGCGTTTGTGGAAGCCAGACCTCAAACCCTATCAGTTGGACATCAAGTTGCCGGAAGGCTCTCGGCCCAATCAGCGGGGCCTGCATCGCTACGATGGCCAGGATATTCTGCCGCTGGAGGGCAATCACTACTCAGTGCAGCAGGAGGCGGCTACGGGTAAATACCGGGTCCAGCATCCGGCCCGGCCGGATGCGTATGCCCCTGAGTTGCACACCAACGGCTCCGGTGCCTGGCGTCATGAGCTGGAGCAGCCTCGGACCTGGCAGGGGCCTGAGTTGATGAAACGCCTGGGGCATCTGGTCAGTGAGTTCAGCGATAGCGAGCTGGAACAGATTCGCCGTGTGAGCGACACGCCTGAAGACGTCTTGCGCCGGATGCATGTCGACAGCGAGCCGATGCCAGTGATGTTGGCCGATACGATCAGTCGATTTGACGCGTACAAGGAGATCGAGGCATTTATCGCGGACATGCAGAGTGACAGCGCATCTGCCAAGGATCATTCGATTAATCAA
Organism: Pseudomonas violetae; assembly: GCF_023072615.1. Lineage (GTDB taxonomy): Bacteria > Pseudomonadota > Gammaproteobacteria > Pseudomonadales > Pseudomonadaceae > Aquipseudomonas > Aquipseudomonas violetae. Next base: position 21,399 of record NZ_JAKNRW010000033.1, on the reverse strand, counting down.
CTGTATGTCATGACGCGTTATGGCAAGTGGCCGGGTACCGTCTCGATCCGGGTGATCGACCCTCAGGCCCAGACGGTCTGGCGATACGTCAGCGGGAGCGCGCAGGGTGAGATACGTACCGTGCAAATACAGGATACGCAGCTGCGCAATGGGGAATTATTGCCAACGCTCCTTGAAGCCCTGGATGAAAACGAAACCAATACGATACTGGAGCAAACGCCTGGAACCCTGCGGGGTTTTCTGAACGAACGAGTCGCGAAACTGCGTGCAAACATCGCCAAGGTTGCCGAAAGCCGCAAAGCTCAGATGCTCAATGATCTGTACAAGGTCAAGGTCAATACTCGCAACCCTCGGGCTAATTTAATTACAGCGCGTTTCCCCGGTGTGCCCATGACCGTAATCGAAGACCTCCTGGCCGATGCCAGTAGCGCTGAACGGCAACAAATGGCCAAGTGGGACTTCGCCGACAGGCTGCAAACCAAGCCCATACCGCTAGGGCTGGCGGAGGCCTTGCGTTTGGCCCAGCGCGAAACGCGCTTGGCGCGTGCCTACGAAGGGCTCTATCTGGACGCGCTGATCAACCCGGATACAGAGAGGCTCGCGCTTAATACGCTGAAGAAGCTACCCGGTTGGCCAAGTGAATGGCGTATTGAAGTCCGAGACGGTTCGTTCAATGGCAAGCTACGGGCCAGTGCCGGCGTCGAAGGGGCTGAAAGACGCAAGGTGCTCGTGCGCAACACTGATGGCCGGTATGAAGCTCGTGACCATAATGATCTTGAATTGCACGAAGCTGACGATTTCTTCCGCGCCCTTCAACATGGCTTGCCCGACGCCCATCGCACTGCGTTAGGCCTACCTGACGTGGGACAGGGGCTAGAACTGAAAACGTTGATCGAACAGCATCTGCTCTCTCGGGAGGAGCTGCGTTCGGTGTTAAAGATGCAGCCGATCAAACCCGGTTTCAAGGCACCCTGGCGCTGGACCAATGGCCGCCTGGGTTATCCGTTGAGTGGCCGTGGGGCCGGCGAGAGCCCGCTGCTGGCAGCGGACAAACGTAGGGTATTGAAGCTTTTTCCCGATTATACCGATGCACAAATCGACAAGTTTCTGGAGCAGGTGGGCGACCAGCGTGAGACCTATCTGCTCAATTTTGAGGCGGAACTTAGAGGCTTGCGCAACCAGTTGCGGGAATGGTCGTCAACACATTCGACGCGCGTTCTGCCGGATGGACGCGAAGTCGCTGTCGAGCAGTATGAGAAGCAAGTCGTCGCGAGTTTGCTCGAGCGGTGCTGGCAGAAGCGCAACGGGACAATGCGATACGAGGAGGGCGGTCATGCAATGGGATATGAACTCAACCTGCAAGGTCGCACAGTCGGGGAGCTTCCTGCGCTAACCGGTTACTTTTCTCACGTGCGCTTTCTGGACCTGAGCAACTTGGGGCTTACAGAGGCACCCACTGCTTTCCTTGATTCATTTCCGTCTATTGAGCAGTTGGAAATGCAGTACAACGGGTTGAATGAATTCCCGACATCGGTCACTGAGAAACCTTCACTGATTTATCTGGATGTTTCCAACAACAACATTACGCTGACGGAACAAACCGCCGGCGCCTTGGCCAGGTGGGATCATCTCGAATATGTGCAACTGAGCCATAATCCGCTCGGGCGTCTCCCTGACTTCAGTCAGATGACGAAATTGGTCGACCTGCGATTGCAGGCCACCGGCCTGACCGAATGGCCTGTCGGGCTCCGTGATCAGCCGGAATTGGCCATGGTCGATTTGCGGGATAATCAGCTTGCCTCGTTTCCTGAATGGGCCGTGAACCCATCCGCGGAACACGCGGCTAACATCAACAAGGTGTTGGAGGTCACCGAGCTCAACGGCAACCCCCTTTCAGATCAAGGCATGCAGCAGTATGCGGACATTCTGACGCGTATCTACCTGGATGACGATCAAGCCGGATTGATGCCTGTTCCCCCGGATGTTCCCACTGAGCGTGGCGCGCTAGGTGGCACTTTAGCGCCCTCGGCGCAGCGGGTTGAACATTGGTTGAAAGACCTCCCGGCAACCGAGCAGGCCTCCAGAAAAGCCCAGTGGGCACTGCTGGACGCTGAAGCTCTGGAACGAGAAGCACCAGGAGCGGAGGCTGGCAGAACGGTCAGTAAGAGTGAAGAGTTTTTCAGATTGCTGGAAAAACTGAGAGAAACCGCCGAGTACAAAAAGGCCTACCCGGATCTCAAGGCGCGGGTTTGGGCAGTACTGGATGCGGCTGAAGAAAATGCAGTACTGCGTCGCGAGTTGTTCAAGGCGGCGGGCGAGCCAGAGACTTGCAGTGACCGCGCCGCATTGGTGTTCAGTGAGCTGGAGATCAAGGTACAGATTCATAAGGCCTTGGCGCAGGTCGGGGCCGAGGGTGCAGGTGTTAAATTGCTCGAGTTGGCCAAAGGTCTCTTCCGTCTGGACGAGGTTGAAGCCTTTGCGTTGAATGACATAAAAGAGCGCATTCAGGTGGTTCTCCGGTCCAACACATCGGTACGTGAAAAGGGCAACCAGCTGTTGCTGATGGATCAAATCGAAGTGCGGCTGTCTTATCGGGTGAACCTGCGGGACAGGCTCGACTTGCCCGGGCAGCCAACGCTGGCTGAATATACCGGCCACCAATACGTGCCACGATCAAAACTGCGGGCAGCCGAGCAGCATGTAAACAGTCTGCGGGATTCGAAGTCAGAGATTGAGTCGATCGCTCGCCGTGACTTCTGGGGCGAGTACCTGAAAGAAAAGTATCGCTCCAGATTCGATCTGGCTGACGAGCCAATCTACGAACGCATGGAGCAGCTGGATATAACCAAGGGAGCATTGACCAGTGCACAATACAACGACAAGTTTGCGGCGCTGGCCGCAGAAAAAAGGCTGGCGGAGCGAAAGCTCATTGATCTACTGACTCCGCAGGAAATACTCAATCTGGAAGACGTCGACAGCACTGCCTGACAAACTGTGGTGGATGAATCGAACCCCGAATGCCGTCGAGGGCATTCGGGGTTTTCAACGGGTCAGAACAGAAAGTACCGCTGCGCCATCGGCAGCACATCTGCCGGTTCACACCACAGCAACACACCGTCGGCCTTGACTTGATAGGTCTGAGGATCGACATCGATGGTCGGCAGATAATCATTGTGGATCAGGTCGGTTTTCTGCACGCCACGGCAACCTTTGACCACGGCGATTTTCTTCTTCAAACCCAAAGCTTCAGGCAACCCCGCGTCCTGCGCTGCCTGACTGATAAAGGTCAGGCTGGTGGCGTGCAGCGAACCGCCGTAGCTGGCGAACATCGGTCGGTAGTGCACTGGTTGCGGCGTCGGGATCGATGCGTTGGCGTCGCCCATGAGGCTTGCTGCAATCGCGCCCCCTTTCAGGATCAGCGTCGGCTTGACCCCGAAAAAGGCCGGCCGCCAGAGCACCAGGTCTGCCCACTTGCCCACCTCGACCGAGCCCACTTCATGGCTGACGCCATGGGTGATCGCCGGGTTGATGGTGTACTTGGCGATGTAGCGTTTGGCGCGGAAGTTATCGTTGCCGGGACCATCCCCGGGCAGTGGACCGCGCTGCTTTTTCATCTTGTCGGCGGTCTGCCAGGTCCGGGTGATCACTTCACCGACGCGACCCATGGCCTGGCTGTCGGAGCTGATCATCGAGAACGCCCCGAGGTCGTGGAGGATGTCTTCGGCGGCAATGGTTTCGCGGCGGATGCGGCTTTCGGCAAAGGCCACGTCTTCGGCGATGCTCGGGTCCAAGTGGTGGCAGACCATCAGCATATCCAGGTGTTCGTCGATGGTGTTGCGGGTGAACGGCCGGGTCGGGTTGGTCGAACTCGGCAACACGTTGGCAAAACCGCAGGCCTTAATGATGTCCGGCGCATGGCCGCCACCCGCACCTTCGGTGTGATAAGTGTGGATGGTGCGACCCTTGAACGCGGCGAGTGTAGTTTCGACGAAGCCCGATTCATTGAGCGTGTCGGTATGGATCGCCACTTGCACATCGAATTGGTCGGCGACGTTGAGGCAGTTGTCGATGCTCGCCGGCGTGGTGCCCCAGTCTTCGTGCAACTTGAGGCCGATGGCCCCAGCCTTGACCTGTTCAATCAGCGGTTCCGGCAGGCTCGCGTTACCCTTGCCAGTGAGACCGATGTTCATCGGGAAGGCGTCTGCGGCCTGAAGCATCCGCGCCAGGTGCCACGGCCCGGAGGTGCAGGTGGTGGCATTGGTTCCTGTGGCCGGGCCAGTGCCACCGCCAATCATGGTGGTGACGCCACTCATCAATGCCTCTTCGATCTGTTGCGGGCAGATGAAGTGGATGTGCGTGTCGATGCCGCCAGCGGTGAGGATCATGCCTTCGCCGGCGATAATTTCGGTACTGGCGCCGATGGCGATGGTCACGCCTGGTTGCACGTCCGGGTTGCCCGCTTTGCCGATGCCGGCGATGCGTCCATCCTTGAGGCCGACATCGGCTTTGGCGATGCCCCAATGGTCGATGATCAGCGCATTGGTGATCACGGTATCCGCGACTTGAGCGGCCAATAGCTGGCTCTGGCCTTGCCCGTCGCGAATGACTTTACCGCCGCCGAACTTTACTTCTTCGCCGTAGGTGGTGAAGTCTTTTTCGACTTCAATCCACAGCTCGGTGTCGGCAAGGCGCACCTTGTCACCGACGGTGGGGCCGAACATGTCGGCGTAGGCTTGTCTTGAGATTTTCATGGGCATGCCTTGAAATTAAGTTGCGGCAATCCGCATTCCATTGTGGCGAGGGAGCTTGCTCCCGCTCGAGTGCGAAGCGCTCGCAAGAAAAGCTGAAGCAATTTATCTGAAACACCGCAGTGGCAGAATTTACGACTGCTACGCAGCCGAGCGGGAGCGAGCTCCCTCGCCACCGGGGGCCGGTTTTAGTCGAGGTCACCCATGACTCGCCCGGCAAACCCGAACACCCGACGGTTTCCGGCCAGGTCCACCAGCTCGACTTCCCGACTCTGGCCCGGCTCGAAGCGCACGGCAGTGCCGGCAGGAATGTTCAGGCGCATGCCGCGACTCGCCGCACGGTCGAAGGTGAGAGCGTCGTTGGTTTCAAAAAAGTGGTAGTGCGAGCCAACCTGGATCGGCCGGTCGCCGCTGTTGGCCACCTTCAGGCTAATCGTGCGGCGGCCTGCGTTGAGTTCGATGTCGCCGGGCTGTATCTGGTATTCACCGGGAATCATCAATGAGCTCCTTGAAGAATCTTGTAGTAGAGAGCGGTCGGCTTGTACTGGCCGCTCGGGTCGCAGGCGTAGTCGGGGATTTGCCCGGCACGGGTGTAGCCCAAGGCCGTGTAGAAGTCTTCGGCAGGGGAGCCTGCCTCGGTATCGAGGTACAGCATGCCGCGCTTGTGCTGGAGCGCGGCGGTTTCCAACGCTGTCATCAATTGCTGCCCCAGGCCACGGCGCCGCGCGTGCTCGCGTACCAGCAGTTTTTGCACTTCTGCGCGGTTCAGGCCATTGGCTTTCTGGCACAGGGTCAGCTGTACGCTGGCTTGCACCTGTTCATCCTTGACCACCACCCAAAGCAGCAGATCGCCCTTGTTCAGGTTCTCCTGGACTTCGTCGAAATAGGCGCGGGCCTGCACGGTATCCAGGTCCGCCATGAATCCGACACTGGCGCCATAACCCACTGCATCGAGCAGCAGGTCGATCAGACCCTGGCGATAGTGCGCAAAGCTTTCAACATTGACGCGGCGCAGTTGGGCGGCGTTCATCGGGGCGTTACTCCTTGCTGGCGGTCGGCGGTTGCACGCCAGGATTGAGCGTCAGTTGCATGAAGGTCAGATCCAGCCAGCGGCCGAATTTGGTACCCACTTGGGGCATCTGGCCGGTGATGATAAAACCGGCGCGCTCATGCAGACGAATGGAGGCGACGTTACCGCTCTCGATGGCGGCAACCATGATGTGCTTGTCACAGCCTTTGGCGCGTTCGATCAGCACGGTCATCAGTTGTGGACCGAGGCCGTTGCCACGCTGATTGCTGCGGACATACACCGAGTGTTCCACCGTGTGGCGAAAACCGTCGAATGGCCGCCAGTCACCGAATGAAGCGTAGCCCAGTACAGTGTTATCGCCGTCGACGATGACCAGAATGGGATAACCTTGTGATTGCCGGGCGCTGAACCAGGCCTGGCGGTTACCCAGGTCGACCGCCTGCTCGTTCCAGATGGCCGTGGTGTTCAGTACGGCATCGTTGTAGATGTCGCGGATCGCTGACAGGTCGGCGTGGACGGCATCGCGGATGTGGTAAGGCATGACTCGTCCTCAGGCGATGGGTTGGTGGACGGTGACCAGTTTGGTGCCGTCGGGAAAAGTTGCCTCCACCTGGATTTCCGGGATCATTTCCGGGATACCTTCCATCACTTGTTCGCGACTGAGCAGGGTGGTGCCGAAATGCATGAGCTGCGCCACGGTCTGGCCGTCACGCGCGCCTTCGAGCAGCGCTGCGGAGATGTAGGCCATGGCTTCCGGGTAATTGAGTTTCACGCCGCGCGCCAAACGTCGCTCTGCTACGAGGCCGGCGGTGAAGATCAGCAGCTTGTCTTTTTCGCGTGGGGTCAGGTCCATTGTTGAATCCATCTTGGGCAGTAAAAATTCGGATCTGTTAACACGTCACCTTGTAGGCGCTGGCTTGCCAGCGATGGCGTCGGCACATTCACCCCATCAGGCGCCTGGCCGGCCGCCATCGCAGGCAAGCCGGCTCCTGCGAGTTATGTGTTCAGGTGCTCCATATTCTCGGTGGCAGGGCTTGGCGGCCTAACAACGCCGGCCTGAGCAATCGCCATAAATCAATCATCCAGCCGCGGGCCAACAGGGCCTCGCTCGCCAGGCATCGGGCGACTAAAAGCCCCGGTAACTGGGTTAAATTCCCGCGGACGTCGTTAGCCAGCGAGCGGCATTTCTCCAGCAACTCATTATCGATCTCACCCGTCACCAGCAGCGTCGCAAACACCGGTTGTCCGTCCAACCCGATCGGTGAGTCGAGCAAGCCGTCATTCCCGAGGATGCGCTGGCGCTCGTGCCAGAGCAACTGGCCGTCGCGACGGATGTCGAGTTGCGCCTGGAAATGCCCCAGGTCAAAGCGCTCGCCACTGGCCGGCCGTCCCAATGCCACGACATCCCAGTAGAACAGCCGCGCATCGCCCTCAAGGTCGATGGAGGTGCTGAGCTCTGCCTGCGCGGCGCTGAAAATGATGGTCTCCTGGGGCAACCATTCCAGTGTCGCCCCTGCGCCCACTTTCAAGTCGAGTTGCTGATAGGCTGGCCCTGCGGCGCGATACCACTTGGCCGCACCGGGGCTGGTGATTTGCGCCCAGGCATCGCGACCCACGCTGGCGCTGATGTCCAGTCTGTCCCCGCCGGCAATGCCACCGGGCGGGTGCACGATGATGTGCTGGCAGACCTCGGGGCCTTCGGCATACAGGTGTTTTTGCACCCGCAGCGGGCCTTGATGGCGGCGCTGGACCGGGCGCGTGCTGTCGCCGAATCTGGCATAGCCCAGTTCCAGTTCGGCGTGCCAGCTCGGGGTAAACAGGGCAGGGGAGACAGGTAAATTCATATTCTCAAATTTTCGTCAGGACGCTGCAGATTAGATGGTTACCAGGCCGCGTACACCCTCGGCTTCCATGTTTTCGCCGCGCCCCTGCTGCACGATCTCGCCGCGGGACATCACCAGGTATTGATCCGCGAGTTCGGCAGCAAAATCGTAGAACTGCTCCACCAGCAAAATCGCCATGTCCCCGCGAGCGGCAAGTTTCTTGATGACAGCGCCGATTTCCTTGATCACTGACGGCTGGATACCTTCGGTGGGCTCGTCGAGAATCAGCAAGCGTGGGCGACTGGCTAATGCGCGTCCGATGGCGAGTTGCTGCTGCTGACCTCCGGACAAGTCGCCACCGCGGCGCTGCTTCATTTGCAGCAATACCGGGAACAGTTCGTAAATGAAGGCCGGGACCTCCTTCGCTTCGCTGCCAGGAAAGCGCGACAGACCCATCAGCAGGTTTTCTTCCACGGTCAGTCGGCCGAAAATTTCGCGGCCCTGGGGAACGTAGGCGATCCCGGCGTGCACTCGCTGGTGCGGCTTGAACGTGGTAATCGGCTTGCCTTCCCAGTTGACTACGCCTTCCTTGGCCGGCAGCAGGCCCATCAGGCATTTGAGCAAGGTGGTCTTGCCCACCCCGTTGCGCCCGAGCAGGCAGGTGACTTCGCCGACTTTCACGTCGAACGTCAGGCCGCGCAGGATGTGGCTACCACCGTAGTACTGATGCAGCTTGTCGACTTGCAGCATGTTCAAATTCTCCTCAAAACCCTTGTAGGAGCGAGCTTGCTCGCGATGAACCCGAGATCGACGCGTTCATTCAGGCAGCCGGCGTAATCGTTGATCTCCATCGCGAGCAAGCTCGCTCCTACGAAGTGCGATCAGCGTCCGAGATAAACCTCAATCACCCGCTCATTTTCCTGCACCTGCGCAAGCGACCCTTCGGCCAGCACGCTGCCCTGGTGCAACACCGTGACATGGTCGGCAATCGAACCGACAAAGCCCATGTCATGTTCAACCACCATCAGTGAATGTTTGCCGGCCAGGCGCTTGAACAGCTCGGCGGTGAATTCGGTCTCTGCATCGGTCATGCCCGCCACCGGCTCGTCGAGCAGCAGCAGTTGCGGGTCCTGCATCAGCAACATGCCGATCTCCAGGAACTGCTTCTGCCCGTGGGACAGCAGCCCCGCCGGACGATTGACCGAGCTGGTCAGGCGAATGGTGTCCAGCACTTCGCTGATCCGATCCTTCTGCTCGCCACTCAGGCGAGCCCGCAGACTGGCCCACACTGACTTGTCGGTTCTCTGCGCCAGCTCTAGGTTCTCAAAGACGCTCAAGGCCTCGAACACCGTCGGTTTCTGAAACTTGCGACCGATGCCCGCCTGGGCGATCTGGACCTCGCTCATCTGCGTCAGGTCGAGGGTTTCACCGAACCACGCCTTGCCATGGCTGGGGCGGGTCTTGCCCGTGATCACGTCCATCAAAGTGGTCTTGCCCGCGCCGTTGGGGCCGATGATGCAGCGCAACTCGCCGACGCCGATATACAGGTTCAGGTCGTTCAGCGCCCGGAAGCCATCGAAGCTGACGCTGATGTCCTCCAGGGTCAGGATGGTGCCGTGGCGAGTATCGAGGCCGGGCGCCACACGCTGGCCGAGGCCGATGGCGTCCCGGCTGCTGCCGGCGTCCTTGTTGGGTTCCGGTGGGAAGAAGGCGGGTTCGAGCATGAATTGCGCCGTCGGTGTAATTCTCATTGTTCGCCCCTTTTCTTCAGCAAGCCGATCACACCCTTGGGCAGGTACAGGGTCACGACGATGAACAGTGCACCGAGAAAGAACAGCCAGTACTCCGGGAACGCCACGGTGAACCAGCTCTTCATGCCATTCACCACACCGGCACCCAGTAGCGGGCCGATCAGCGTGCCCCGGCCGCCGAGTGCGACCCAGACTGCGGCTTCGATGGAGTTGGTCGGTGACATTTCACTCGGGTTGATGATGCCGACTTGCGGCACATATAGCGCACCGGCCAGGCCGCACAACACTGCACTCAAGACCCAGACAAACAACTTGAATCCCCGGGGGTCGTAACCGCAAAACATCAGGCGGTTTTCCGCATCGCGCAGCGCGGTCAGCACCCGGCCAAATTTGCTCTGCGCCAAGCGCCAGCCGATGAACAGGCTTGCGACCAGTAACAGCACCGTGGCCATAAACAGCACTGCACGGGTACCGGGTTCGGTGATGCCAAAGCCCAGAATGGTGCGGAAGTTAGTGAAGCCGTTATTGCCACCGAACCCGGTTTCATTGCGAAAGAACAGCAGCATCCCGGCGAATGTCAGCGCTTGGGTCATGATCGAGAAATACACGCCCTTGATTCGCGAGCGGAAGGCGAAGAAACCGAACACCAGTGCGAGTAATCCAGGCGCCAGCACCACCAGACACATGGCCCAGAGAAAGCTGCTAGTGCCGGTCCAGTACCACGGCAACTCAGTCCACGACAGGAACGTCATAAATGCCGGCAAGTCATCGCCCGAAGCCTGGCGCATCAGGTACATGCCCATCGCATAGCCGCCGAGGGCGAAGAACAGACCGTGGCCGAGGGACAGCAGGCCGGCGTAACCCCAAACCAGATCCAGTGCCAGGGCGACGATGGCGTAGCAAAGAATCTTGCCCACCAGGGTCAGGGTGTAAGCAGAGACGTGAAACGCGCTGTCTGGTGACAACAGTGAGAGCAACGGCAACGCCAGCAGAAGCACGAGAATCACCGCACCGACGGCGATCGTGACCTTGGGACCGGCCTTTTGTGTAGCTGTGAGCATTAGAGGCTGGTTCATCAGTCGATCACCCGTCCTTTCAGTGCAAAGAGGCCTTGCGGACGTTTCTGGATGAACAGAATGATCAACGCGAGGATCAGGATCTTGCCAAGTACGGCACCGATTTGCGGTTCGAGAATCTTGTTGGCGATGCCCAGGCCAAATGCGGCGAACACGCTCCCGGCCAGTTGACCCACTCCGCCGAGCACCACCACCAGGAACGAGTCGATGATGTAGCTCTGGCCCAGGTCAGGACCGACGTTGCCGATCTGGCTCAGCGCCACGCCTCCGAGCCCGGCGATACCGGAACCGAGCCCGAACGCGAGCATGTCGACGCGCCCCGTCGGCACGCCGCAGCAGGCGGCCATGTTGCGATTTTGCGTGACGGCGCGCACGTTCAGCCCCAGGCGCGTCCTGTTCAGCAGCAGCCAGGTCAGCACCACCACGAATAGCGCAAACGCGATGATGACGATTCGGTTGTAGGGCAGCACGAGGTTTGGCAGCACCTGAATTCCGCCGGACAACCAGGCGGGGTTGGCCACCTCGACGTTCTGCGCGCCAAACACCAGTCGCACCAACTGGATCAGCATCAGGCTGATGCCCCAGGTAGCGAGCAGGGTTTCCAGCGGGCGCCCGTAAAGGTGACGAATCACTGTTCGTTCAAGTGCCATGCCGATTGCAGCGGTGACGAAAAACGCCACCGGCAGGGCAATCAGCGGGTAGAACTCGATGGCTTGCGGGGCGTAGCGCTGGAACATCAACTGCACCACATAGGTCGAGTACGCGCCGAGCATCAGCATCTCGCCGTGGGCCATGTTGATCACGCCCAGCAGGCCGAAGGTAATCGCCAGACCGAGGGCGGCGAGCAGCAGAATCGAGCCCAGGGACATGCCGCTGAAAGCTTGGCCGAGGATCTCACCGATCAGCAGTTTACGTTTCACTTGAGCCAGGCTGGTTTCGGCGGCGGTGCGCACCCCGGCGTCGGCCTCGACCCCCGGTTCCAGCAGGCTTTCAAGGCGAGTGCGGGCCAGTGGGTCGCCGGTTTCACCGAGCAGGCGTACCGCAGCGAGGCGCACGGCAGGGTCTGTGTCGACCAACTGCAGATTGGCCAGGGCCAGGCTCAGGGCCGCGTGGACGCTTTCGTCTGATTCAGCGGCCAGTTGCTGATCGAGGAATTTCAGTTGCGCCGGTTTCGCGCTCTTCTGCAATTGTTGTGCAGCGGACAGACGCAATTTGGCATCGGCGGCGAGTAGTTGATGGCTGGCTAGTGCGGTGTCGATAAGACCCCGTAGGCGGTTGTTCAGGCGCAGGGTTTTCGGCTGGCCGTCGACCGTCAACCGGCCTTGTTGCAAGGCGTTGATCAGCTCGATACGGGCCGGGTCGGGCTGCGCGGCCCAGGCTTCCAGGAGCCTGGCTTGCTGAATCGGATTGGCGGCGACGAAGTCTTCGGCATCGCCGGCGAAAGTGGCCATCGGCAGCAACAGGAAAGTGATGGCAAGCAGCAAACGATATAGGGACATAGCTACGTCCTGAGGGGCGACGATGGGCCCTGTGGGAGCTGAGTTTGCTCGCGATGGCGGTGTTCCTGATGTACCGCCATCGCGAGCAAACTCAGCTCCCACAGGGTTAGGGGCTTGTTCCTGCTACCTAGTTGCTCTTCACCGCGTAATCCGGCTTCTTGTCGTTGCCGGAAATGAACGGGCTCCACGGCTGGGCGCGAATCGGGCCTTCGGTCTGCCATACCACGTTGAACTGACCATCCGCCTGGATCTCGCCGATCATCACCGGTTTATGCAGGTGGTGATTGGTCTTGTCCATGGTCAGGGTGTAGCCCGACGGTGCGGCAAAGGTCTGGCCGGCCAGGGCTTCGCGGACTTTGTCGACGTCGGTGGACTTGGCTTTCTCAACAGCCTGGGCCCACATGTGGATGCCCACGTAGGTCGCTTCCATCGGGTCGTTGGTCACCGCTTTGTCGGCGCCCGGCAGGTTGTGTTTCTTCGCGTAGGCTTTCCAGTCAGCGACGAATTTCTTGTTTGCCGGGTTCTCCACCGACTCGAAGTAGTTCCATGCCGCGAGGTTGCCCACCAGCGGTTTGGTGTCGATGCCGCGCAGTTCTTCTTCGCCGACCGAAAACGCTACGACCGGAACATCGGTAGCCTTCAGGCCCTGGTTGGCCAGCTCTTTGTAGAACGGCACGTTGGAGTCGCCGTTGACGGTGGAGATGACCGCCGTCTTGCCGCCCGCCGAGAACTTCTTGATGTTGGCGACGATGGTTTGGTAGTCGCTGTGGCCGAACGGGGTGTAGACCTCTTCGATGTCCTTGTCCGCCACGCCTTTGGAGTGCAGGAACGAGCGCAGGATCTTGTTGGTGGTGCGCGGGTAAACGTAGTCGGTGCCAAGCAGGAAGTATCGCTTGGCGCTGCCACCTTCTTCGCTCATCAGGTACTCCACTGCAGGAATCGCCTGCTGGTTCGGTGCGGCGCCGGTGTAGAACACGTTCGGCGACATCTCTTCACCTTCGTATTGCACCGGGTAGAACAGCAGGCCGTTGAGCTCTTCGAATACCGGCAACACCGATTTACGCGACACCGAAGTCCAGCAACCGAAGACCACGGCGACCTTGTCCTGGGTCAGCAACTGGCGGCCCTTCTCCGCGAACAGCGGCCAGTTCGACGCAGGGTCGACCACTACCGGTTCGAGCATCTTGCCGTTCACGCCGCCCTTGGCGTTGATCTCGTCAATGGTCATCAGCGCCATGTCTTTGAGCGAAGTTTCGGAGATTGCCATGGTGCCGGACAGCGAGTGCAGAATCCCGACCTTGATGGTCTCGGCGGCCTGGATAGTCCAGGTCATGCCCATTGCGGCGATGCTTGCCGTGAGTGTGAAAGCCTTGATCAAGCTGCGACGCTTCATTGTGCAATCTCCATGAACGTTAGACATTTTTCTTGGTTGGCAGATGCGGGCTACTGAAGGGTCTTTAGCAAGGGCTGTGCCTGATCGGCATAAGGCAGGAAAGTGTCGGTTTAGACAGGTTGCGCGACGGGTCGGCGCACCAGGAAGGGTCGAGGTCGGGGCGTTGGTGCGCCGGGTTGCGCCACAACAGGGCAGGAACCGTAGGAGCGAGCTCGCTCGCGATGGACGTCAACGATAACGCTGGTTTTCTATCTGACCGCGGTGTCATGACGTTTATCGCCAGCGAGCTCCTACAGGGGGAGCATGATTCAGGAAATAGAAGCCGACCCAGTCTGCCGGTTGAATCGCGAAAACAGCACACGGTCCACTACCCAGACAACTACCAGCGATGCACCCACCAACGGAAAGGCCACCGCCAAAGCGAACATGATGACCATCGCGGTTTTCCACTTCGGCAGGTCGTGGCGTAGCGGTGGCACACCGAACTTGCCTTGCGGGCGACGCTTCCACCAGATCACCACGCCGCTGACCGCGCTCAGCAGAATCATCAGGCAGATCAGCAGCACGATGATCTGATTGATCACCCCGAACATTTTGCCTTCGTGCAACATCACGCCGACTTCCGTGGCCCGGGCCACATTGCCATAGTGTTCCCAGCGCACATCGGCGAGCACCTTGCCGGTGTATTGATCGACATGCAGGGTGGCGTCGTTGCGCGGGTCGTCGGCGAACACGGCGACAGTGAATACGCCCGTGTCGGTGGTGGGCAGGGTGATGCTGTAGCCGGGTTCGACCTTGCGCTGTTCGGCGATGTTTTGCACATCTTGCAGGCTGATAATCGGTGCTGCGGGACCGGCGGCTTTATCGCCATGGTTCATGTGCTCGGCGTGATCGCCTGACATCGGCATCGGCGTGTTTTCCATGGCCCATGGCACCGTCTGGCGAGTCGCGGTGTTGAGGCTGCGCGCTTCGACGTCGGACTTTGGCATGTCATTCCACATCGCGCCCGGGAAGACGTTCCACACGCCCGCATATTGTTTACCCCAGAACCCGGTCCAGGTCATGCCGCTGAGCAACATCACCAGCAGAAAGGTCGCGCCCCAAAAACCGGTGACGGCGTGCAGGTCGCGCCACAGCACTCGACCGCGACTGCTCATGCGCGGCCACAGGATGCCGGCTGCCTGGCCCCGTGGCCACCAGAGGAAGACGCCGGACACCACCAGCACAATCCCCCAACCTGCGGCCAGTTCCACCAGGCGATCACCCAGGGTGCCGATCATCAGCTCACCATGAATCGCCCGCGCCACGGCTTGCAGATTCATCTTGGCGTCTTGCTCGCCGAGGATGTCGCCGTGATAGGGATCGATGAAAATGTTCAGCTCCAGGTCGGCTTGGGTCACCACAAACTGGGCACTGCGTTCAGCATTGACGGGCGGCAGGTATTGCGTGACCAGGCCTTGTGGATAGGCGTTTTTCACCCGCTTGAGCAGCTCGTCGGCTGGCAGGCTGTGATGGCCGGTCGGGACATTCAGCCAGCTGCCATACATCAAAGGGTCAAGCTGTGGCTTGAACAGGTAGATGACCCCTGTCAGCGCCAGCATGACCATGAATGGCGCGACGAACAGACCGGCGTAGAAATGCCAGCGCCAGGCCAGGTTGTAGAAATTCACTTTGGGCTGTTTCATGGTTTGTGCTCCGCTTGGCGAATCGTTTGTCTGTAAAAGATCGCAGCCTCGTTTCACTCGACAGCTCCTACAGGGTGTACGGATGCCATGTAGAAGCTGGCGTAGCCTGCGATCTTTTGACTTTTCTTGTTAGAAACTCATATCAATCTTGGTCCAGAGCGTGCGCCCCGGTTCCTTGATGGCTTGCGGGTCATTGGCCGGGTAGCCAAAGCCTGCGTTGCCGGCCAGGTTCAAGTGCTCGGCGTAGGCCTTGCCAAACAGGTTGTCCACACCAGAACTGACCTTCCAGTGCTTGTTGATCCGGTAGGCGCCATTGAGCGAGAACACCCCGAAACCGGCGGTCTTGTCGAAGTCCTTGCCAACCACGTTGCCCTTGTTACGGTCGATGCGGTCCTGCGCGGCAACCACCCTCCACAGTGCCCCGGCGCTCCAGTTGTCTTCGCTGTAGGTCAGGCCGAACCGTGCATCGAGCGGTGGCATTTGCGGCAGTGCGTTACCGTCGCTGCTGTTCTTGCCCCAGGCGTACGCCAGGGTCGCGTCGGCCTTCCAGTTATCCGTCAGCTTGTAGGCGGTACCGAGTTCGCCGCCCATGATTCGCGCGTCGATATTCTGGGCCTGTGAGGTCATGCCCATCATTCCCGGGGTGTAATTGAACAGGATGTAGTCGCGCATCTGGCCGACGTAACCCGAGGCCCAGGCTTCCAGTTCAGCGGTCCTGTACTGCAGGCCGAAATCGAGCTGGGTAGTTTTCTCCGGCTTGATCGAATCGAAGGCGTTGACCGATCCTGCCGGTCCCGAGTTTGGCGAAAACAGCTCCCAGTAATCCGGGAAACGCTGGGTGTGACCCAGGCCGGCATAGAGGGTGGTCGGGCTGTCGGCCAAGTCATGCTCGTAGCGGACGAAACCGCTGGGCAGGGTGTCGGCACGGGTGTCGTCGGCGGTTGGATTGGGCCGGGTCATCATCCCGGAACCGGTGGTCTGGCGAAAATCCTTGGCCGAGGCGCGGTCCAGGCGGGCGCCGCTGACGAGCCGGTCACTGTCCGTAGCGAACCAGGTCAACTCGCTGAACACGCCGTAGTTATGGAAGTCGGCGTCCTTGGTGAACGGTACGTCCTTGTAGGTATCGACGCCCATGCCGCTGCGCTGGCGGTGTTCATTGGTCTGCGCATCGAGGCCGCTGATCAATTGCACGTCGGCCCAGCGCCAGGTGCCTTTGATGCGCGCGCCGAGGGTTCGGCGGTCAACATTTGAGGCCATGGGGCCTGCCATCATCCCGGTGCCGGAGGGTGTGCGCAGGGTGTAGTTGTCCATCACGTGGTCGGCATAGTTGTAATAGATCTGTGCCTCGATCTTGTCCAACACTTCGCCGATGTTCGACTTCTCGAAGCGCAGGCCCAGGCTTTCGCGTTTGAACTGGGAGCCGTCCATGCCGCGTCCGGCGTAACGTGCTTCACCGTCACCCTTGCCGGCGGTCAGCTCCAGCAGAGTATCGGCGTCCGGCGTCCAGCCCACGGCGACGTCGCCATTCCACTTGTCGTAGCGCGAGGGCACGGTGTCATTGTTGCCGTCCCGGTAGTCGTCGGAGTGAGCCGTGTTGCCGATCACTCGTACATAGCCCAAGGGCCCGCCTGCAGCCGCATCCACCACTTTGTCGAAACGGCCGTTGGAACCGGCCAACAGGCTGGCATTCACCCGGGTGCCGAGCTCGCCGAAGTTTTCCGGCTCGCGGTCGAAGAGGATGGTCCCGGCCGATGCACCGGGCCCCCAGAGCACGGTTTGCGGGCCCTTGATGACTGTGAGCTTGTCGTAGGTTTCTGGCGAGATGTAGGAGGTGGGGGCGTCCATCCGTCCAGGGCAGGCGCCGAGCATCATGCCGCCATTGGTGAGGATGTTCAGGCGTGAACCGAACATGCCACGCAGTACCGGGTCGCCGTTGGTGCCACCGTTGCGCACCAGGGCGAAGCCGGGGATGGTCTTGAGGTAGTCACCGCCATCACTGGCCGGCACCGGTTGGCGCGGGTCCTTGGGGTTGGTGACGATGGTCAGCGGTGAACTGGGGGCAATGGCAGTGATGACCGTGGGGCTCAGCTCTTCATTGTGCCCGGCATGTTCATCGGCTAGCGCCAGGGGCGCGAGCAGGGCGCCGCAAAAGATCGCGGTGGCGTGTCTGAACCAGGCGCGGGTCGGGTTCAGGGCGAAAGAAACCTGAGCGGCGCTCAGGCGTGTGTCTGCAGAAAACCTGGACATGAAAATTTCCGTCGAACAGTCGTAAACGACACGGCCGGCAGCCGACGCATCGCATCAACTGTGGGAGCGGGCTTGCTCGCGAAGAGGGAATGTCAGCCACATCAATGTCATCTGGCACAACGCTTTCGCGAGCAAGCCCGCTCCCACAGGTTGCTTTGCTGTCCTGTAGCCGTGTGGGATTGGGCGGGTGTTTACGCGACGGCAGGCGGGGCGCGGGTGCGGGCGCCGGGGAAGAAGGTTGGCCGGGCATGGCCCAGGCGTGTGGCGGGTGTAGCGAAGGTGCTTGTCCTGGGGACGTCGAATACAGCGAAGGAGTGGCCACCCGTCAGTGCCGGGCAATTGAACAACAGGCTGCAATAGCCGCATCGTTCCCAGAGCGCATGATGATCGGTTTTCGGCGGGCAATGCTCGTCGTCGACCTGCGCGCCATGCTGCATCGTCGACATGTCCATGCTCATGTTCCTGGACATGTTCATGGACATCGAGGCGCGCTGATCCATCGGCATCGACTGGGAAATCAGCGGGCCGATAAAGATCATCAACATGGCGAACAGGCTGACCCAGCTGCCGCGAGTCAGGCGCAATGGCTGACGGCGGGTAGCGGGGGACCTGGCGCTAAGCGGGCGCATGGGCGTGCGGGGCTCGGTCGGTTACTGGGCGTGGGCGTGCATTGGCGCACCCTCCGGCGCCTGCTTCTGCACCGTGACCTGTACCGTTACTTCAGCGGATTTCTCGAAGTGCAGGGTCAGCGGAAACTGCTGGCCATCACTCAACAGAGAACGGTCTTTCAGGTCCAGCAGCATGACGTGATAGGCCATGGGGGCGAAGGTGATTGTTCCTCCGGCCGGGATTGCCACGCTGGGCACCTGCTGCATCCTCATCAGGTCGCCCTGCTTGATGTGCTCGTGCAACTGGGCAGTGCCGGCAATCGGCGAGTCGACGCTGACCAGGCGGTCGGCAGTATTGCCTTTGTTGGTGATCACGAAATACGCCGCCACGGTCGGTGCGTTGGGTGGCAGTTCCATGGACCAGGGGTGGGCAATGTCGAGTTGCCCGGCCTTGTAATCGTGGGCATGGGCAAAGCAGGCAGGCAACAGCAACGCGGCCAGGACGATGAGTTTGTTCAACATGGCAGTTCTCCGGAACGATTCAAGACGCAGGTCAATTGCGAGAAAGAATCACACCAGAGGGGAGGCGCGGGGGTTCAAGGCTGGCCATTGCTGGCGAGGCGTAGGCAGTTCAACAGAGCCGACTGGCAGGCTCCGATTGGTCTGATAATGCGCGAAATACAGCTGCGGCTCATGCCCGGGCAACGCCACCAAGGGTGCGGACCCGGAGCAGCACCAACAATGCTGCATGTTGGAATGCTGGTCGCCTTGGGGGGCTTCCTGGTCGACGTCGGCCAGGGTGATCGCCACCATCTTCGTCCCGCCGGAGGAGCAGAAACTACCCCACAACAACTGTTCGGCCGGGGATTTCGCCGACTGCGCCAGTGCACCGGACATTGGCATGGCGAGCATGTTGAACAGCACTGCGAAGCAGGCGATCCAGGCAATTGCGAGCCGATGTCGGGACATGGGGGAATCCGGTGTGTGGGCGATCAGGCGCGGCTATTTAGCCTGATCAGGGCCGATAAGTAAAAAGCCCGCCTGCGGTGTGGTGTCGCAGCAGTCAGAGCGCAGTGGCATGCAAACGCAGGCCCAAGGCTTTCATGACCTTCATGATAGTCGTGAATTGCGGATTGCCAGTGCTGCTCAATGCCTTGCTAGTCAGTGGCAGATGCTCCGAATTATAAATTTTGGCGCAGTAAGATGGATAGCCGGTTCTTTCCGAAAGTGTTGCCAGCAAAATCGCGAAAGAAGAAGTAATTGAGGACACGGCCTACAGCGACAGTGCCGCCAACACCTGCGCTACCGAATCAAACTCGCGATCCACCACCGGCAACACCGGTCTTTTCAACACCAGCACCGGCACCCCGCGCTCCCGCGCTACCTCCAGCTTCGGCTCGGTGGCGGTGCTGCCGCTGTTCTTGCTGATCAGCACGTCGATCTGCCGGCGCTCGAACAGTTGACGTTCGTTGTCAATCAGGAAGGGCCCCCGAGCGGCGATCACTTCGCAGCGGTCGTTACCCGGGTACACGTCCAGTGCGCGTAAGGTCCAGAACTGTTCGGGCGGGATTTCGTGCAGGTGCTGCAAAGGTTCGCGGCCGAGGGTGAACAGCGGGCGTTTGAACGGTTGCAAGGCGCTGGTCAGGTCTGCCCAGTCGTTGACCTCTCGCCAGTCATCACCGGCCTGGGCCTGCCAGGCCGGGCGCCTGAGGGCCCAGCAGGGTATGCCGCTCAAGCGCGCAGCAGTGGCGGCGTTCTGGCTGATTTGGGCGGCGTAGGGGTGGGTTGCGTCCAGCAGCAGGTCGATGGCTTGATCGCCGATGAACTGCGCCAGGCCTTGCGCACCGCCGTATCCACCGACGCGCACCTGGCAGGACAGATCCGTCGGCACGCGGCCGACGCCAGCCAGGCTGTAGACATGTTGCGGGCCCAGTGTTCGAGCAATGGCCAATGCTTCCGTGATGCCGCCGAGCAACAGGATGCGTTTCATTGGAAGGCTCCCGCATGGCCGACCACCACGCCTTGGCGGTCAATGGCAAACACCTCGACCTGCACCTGGGCCGGCACCACGCTGCGGGCAAAATCCAGTGCGTACTGGCAGACAAGATTGCCGAGGGCGATCCCGGCTGCGCTGGCCATGGCCAGGGCTTGCTGGCTGGTATTGGCCTGGCGGATCACCTGTTGCAGCGCCTCGTCGGCGCCGATGACGGCGGCCCAGTCAGCCAATTGCGCCAGGTCAATGCTTGAGTGCCGGCTGTGCAGGTCCATGTGCCCGGCCGCCAGCTTGCTGATCTTGCCGAATCCACCGCACAGGCTGAGTTTATCCACAGGCACCCGGCGTAGGTGCTTGAGTACTGCACCGACGAAGTCGCCCATTTCGATCAGGGCAATTTCCGGCAGATCGTAGACCCGGCGCATGGTGTCTTCGCTGGCGTTGCCGGTGCAGGCTGCAATGTGCAGGTAGCCGTTGGTCTTGGCGACGTCGATGCCCTGATGAATAGAGGCAATGTATGCAGCGCAGGAGAACGGCCGGACGATGCCGCTGGTGCCGAGAATCGACAGCCCGCCGAGAATCCCCAGCCGCGGGTTCATGGTTTTCAACGCTAATGCCTCGCCGTCCTCGACGTTGACCGTGACCTCAAATCCACCGCCGTAGCCCCATTCGGCGGCCAGCCGGGTCAGGTGATCGCTGATCATCTTGCGCGGCACCGGGTTGATGGCCGGTTCGCCCACGCCCAATACCAGCCCTGGCCGGGTGACAGTGCCGACGCCATGGCCGGCCCTGAAACGAATGCCCGGGGCTGCGTCCAGGCGCACCCGGGAATAGAGCAGGGCGCCGTGGGTGACGTCCGGATCGTCCCCGGCATCCTTGATGGTACCGGCCTCCGCGCCGTCTTCGGTCAACCGGCAGAACTCCAGGCGCATCTGCACCTGCTTGCCCTTGGGCAGCACAATATCCACAGCGTCCGCGCCCAGACCACCGAGCAACAGCCGGGCGGCCGCGAGGCTGGTGGCGGTGGCGCAACTGCCGGTGGTCAGGCCGCTGCGCAGGGGGGCGGGTTGCTCGGCAGTTTCATCACGCATAGAAGGGTTTGACCACGTCCAGCAGGGTAATCGGCAGCGCCTGGCGCCAGGTGTCAAAGTCCCCCAGTGGTTGGGCCTGGGCGATATGAATACGCGTGAGCTCGCCGCCGTGCTGCTCGCGCCAGGTCATCAAGGTCATTTCACTCTGCAGCGTGACTGCGTTGGTCACCAGTCGGCCTCCGGGTTTGAGAGCAGCCCAGCAGGTATCCAGCACGCCTTCGCGGGTGACGCCGCCGCCGATGAAAATGGCGTCTGGGCGTTCCAGTCCATTCAGTGCCTGCGGCGCGCTGCCGCGAATCAGCTGCAGGCCGGGTACGCCCAGGGCATCGCGATTATGTTCGATCAACAGTTGGCGCCCTGCATCGGCCTCGACCGCCAATGCGCGGCAACTGGGGTGCGCGCGCATCCACTCGATCCCGATCGAGCCGCTGCCCGCGCCGACATCCCACAGCAGC
>NZ_JAKNRW010000032.1 GCF_023072615.1 Pseudomonas violetae | reverse complement strand
GAAACCCTGGCCCGTGACGGCGCTGAGGTGGTGCTGCTGGACGTGCCTCAGGCCAAGTCCGACCTCGAAGCCCTCGCCGCACGCCTCGGCGGGCGCAGCGTCACCCTCGACATTTGCGCCGAGGACGCCGCCGCACAACTGATCGACCACCTGCCCGATGGCATCGACATCGTGGTGCACAACGCGGGCATCACCCGGGATAAAACCCTGGCCAACATGACGCCGGAGTTCTGGGATGCCGTGCTGGCGGTCAACCTCAATGCACCGCAAG
Source organism: Pseudomonas violetae (assembly GCF_023072615.1). GTDB lineage: Bacteria > Pseudomonadota > Gammaproteobacteria > Pseudomonadales > Pseudomonadaceae > Aquipseudomonas > Aquipseudomonas violetae. Next base: position 56,755 of record NZ_JAKNRW010000032.1, on the reverse strand, counting down.
TGCTGACCAAGGCCCTGCTGGACCAGGGCACCCTGCGCGACAATGCCCGGGTGATCCTGCTGGCCTCCATCAGCGGCATCGCCGGCAACCGCGGGCAGACCAATTACGCCGCCAGCAAGGCCGGGCTGATCGGCCTGGCAGAAGCCTGGGCGCCGCTGCTCAAGGAGCGCGGCATCAGCATCAATGCCGTGGCACCCGGGTTCATCGAAACCCAAATGACCGCACACATCCCCTTCGCCCTGCGCGAAGCCGGCCGACGCATGAGTTCGCTGGGCCAGGGTGGTTTGCCGCAAGACGTTGCCGAGGCGGTCGCCTGGCTTGCCCAGCCCGGCACTGGCGCATTCACTGGACAGGCCTTGCGAGTCTGCGGACAAAGCGTTTTGGGGGCTTAGACATGACGACCGATTGGCACACACTCGATCGCGAACCGAGCGTGACGGACCTGTACGTTCGGGCCGCCACTCGACGCAAGATCACTGGCACTACCCTCCCGGATTCCGGATTGCGTAGCGGGATCGATGTCGATCCAAAGCGCCTGGCGGCCTACCGCAAAGTCTGCGGTTTCGCCGACAACGCCTTGCTGCCACCCACCTATCCCCACGTCCTCGCGTTTGCCTTGCAGATGCAACTGCTGACGGCCAAGGAGTTTCCTTTCCCGTTGCTCGGACTGATCCATTTGAGCAATCGCATCCGCGTCCTGCGCCCGATGGGCGGCGTGGGCCGGGTGCGGGTCAGCGTGCAAGTGCAGAACCTGCAGCCCCACGCAAAGGGTGCGACGTTCGACCTGGTGACGACCCTGGATGATCAACTCGGGCCGCTCTGGGAAGCCGAGAGCCGGATGCTCTGTCGCGGCGTCAAGCTGGAGGGCGAACCGGCGGAGCAAGTGCTGGCGCCGATGTTGCCGATGACTCAGGTGGCGCAGTGGAAAGCCCCTGCGGACATCGGCCGGCAGTACGCCAAAGTCTCTGGTGATTACAACCCGATCCACCTGAGTGCCGTCAGCGCTAAGCTGTTCGGCTTCCCCACCGCCATTGCCCACGGGTTGTGGAACAAGGCCAGGACCCTGGCGGCGCTCGCCGATCATTTGCCCACGGCCAATGTAAACATTGCCGTGCAATTCATGAAGCCGGTGCGACTGCCCAGTGAGGTGACGTTGATGGCGAGTGCGGCGGGATCGAGTGGGGACTTTCAACTGCAGGGGGCCGGGGACCTGGAGCATATGATGGGGCATTGGTCGCCGATTACTTGAGGCGTCTGGAAAATTGTCATCGAGAGCAAGCTTTGCTGCTGCAAACTGATCTGAAATTGTATATATCACTAAGGTTTATGAACCCTTAAAACACTTCTTAATACATTGATTTAAAAGCATATATCAGCCAAAACAAAACCCTATACAAGGCGTTAATACCAACTGGAGAATGGTATTGGCGCCCCCTTGCGACTGTCATGTCTACAACGGACGAAGGCATTGCCGGCAACAGAAACCGGCAAGCCATCGAAGACCACGAACGTTGTAACAGGTGCAAGGAATACCTCTCATGAAAACCCACGTGTGGTGCAAATCAGCAATCGCCATGGCACTCGCCCTGTCCCTCGGCCTGACCGGCTGTAGCAGTGGTGGCGGTGGTCATCACAGCAGCTCCGGCAGTTCATCCCCCGACAGCACCGCAGGCGCGGGAACAGGCGGCTCCGGAGACTCAGGCGGAACCGGCGGTACAGCTGACGGCACCGCAGGCACTGGCGGATCGGGTGGTGACAACACCGCGGGCACCGGTGGAACTGGCGGCGGCACCACAGACCCGAGCAACCCGACCAACCCCACAGACCCGACCGACCCAACCAATCCGACCAACCCCGGCGTTACTCCGCTGGTGACCACCACCCTGGTCCAGGACGTTGGCAAAACCGTCAGCGGCATAGGCGATGGAGTCGGCCAGGTCGGCGACAGCCTGGGCACCGTGCCCGTGGTCGGCGGTGTGGTGCAAAGTGCAGTCAACACTACCGGTAATGTCGTCAGCACCCTGGGTGACGGCGTCGCCAATGGCATCGGCAAACTGGACAGCGATCCCAATGGACTGGGTGTCACAGCGGCATCGGTAGGCGGCGTGGTGCAGGATGTCGGCAATGGCGTCTCCGACGTCAGCGGCAAACTCGCCACCGCCACCAGCAGCATTCCTGTGGTGGGCGGCGTCGTCACCAAAGTCGCCCCCGTGCTGGACGGCGTTGGCGAAAAAGTCACCATGCTTGGCGATACCCTGAGTACAGCTACCACTACCGGTCCCCTGGGGACAGTGACCAAGGAGGTCGGCAGCAAACTCGTGCCGGTAATCGCCATGGTCGAGACCACGACTGACAAGATCGGCGACGCGACCGGGCTCGGTGGTCCGCTCAAAGGCATCGTGAACAAAGTGGGCAGCACCGTGAATGGTGTGGGCGACAAAGTCACCCTGGCGGGTAACGGCAATGCCCTGACCAACACCGTCGGCGGCGCCTTGAGCAACACCGGCACGGCGGTGGGCAAAGTCGGCGGGCTGGTTTCCAATGGCACCGATTCCGGCGCGGGCGGCGTCCTGGGTGGCGCCTTGGGCGGCACAGGTTTGCTGCAGACCGTCGGTGGCGCGGTGGTCAATGTCGGCAGTGGGCTTAACGCCGGCAGCACCAGTGGCGTGGTCAGTGCAGGCGGTGTAACCGCCGGGGCAGCGGGCAATCTGGTTGCGTCGGTTAACACTGTACTGGGCGGCTCCGGCGTCGCCAATACGGCAGCCACCGCGCCCCTGGCCAACCTCGGCAGCACAGTGGGCACTGGCCTGAATCCGGTCACTACCGCCGTCACCGGCCTGACCCAGAACGTCGGCGCAGCGACAGGCCTTGGGGCATCCGTCAACGGCCTGACCCATCAGGTGGGTGGCGCGGTCAGCAACCTTGGCTCAGCGATCGCCACCAGCACGCCGAACCCGGTCGTGGCGGCGGTCGGCAACACCGTCACCACGGTAGGCAGTACCGTCGGTGCCGTCGGCGGTCTGGTGAACGGCGCCCCTGGCGATGGCGGCGCTACAGGTGGTCTCGGTGGCTTACTGGGAGGCCTTACCGGCAAGTTGAGCGGCAAGAACCGTTAGTTTTTTGCACCAGACCGATTCGACGGCTTTTTCTACAGCGCCTACGCTTGGTTGAAGGCGGAAGATTCGAAAGAGTCTTCCGCTTTTTCTTTGGAACATGATGATCCAGGCGAAGTTGTAAATTGAACATGGAGTGTCCTATGCGCCTCTTGGCATCCTTGCTAGCTCTGACCGTCAGTACCTGTGCCCTTGCCGACAACCTTCCCAGCTTTCTCAACAGCAACGAAACCACCCGCAACCTGCCAGCACCGAACTTGCCCGCCGATGCCTACCGCCCCAGCACTGCGCCGCTCTCGGTGCCGGAACCCGGCGCCACCCAGGCCCAGCCCCTGATGATGAACACTCGAATCAAGCTGAAAACCGTGCAGATCGAAGGCGGAACCGTCTACCCCCTCAGCGAACTGGCCACGCTGTACCAGCCCCTGATCGGCAGGGAAACCAGCCTCGCTGACCTGATTGAAGCAACCCGCAGCATCACCCGCCGCTATCAGCAGGACGGTTACCTGCTGTCCTATGCATTCCTGCCGCAACAGACGTTCGATAATGGCGTGGCGCGGGTGGTGTTGGTGGAAGGCTATATCAAGGATTACCAGTTGCAGGGCGACGTCGGACGGGTCAAGGGCCTGCTCGACAAACTGGTAGCCAAGCTGCAGGCCGAACGCCCGCTGACGCGCAAGACCTTCGAGCGCTACACCACCCTCATGAGTCGAATTCCTGGCGTGACCTTGCAGGCGCAGGTGCCGCCACCGGGCACCACCGACGGTGCGGCCTACCTGGTCGCCCAGGCCAGTCGCAAACCCTTTACCAGCACCCTGAGCGCCACCGAAAGCAACCGCAACGGCACCCAGGCCTTGCTCGGTCTCAGCAGCAATTCCCAAACGTCCATGGCCGAGCAACTGAGCCTCAGCGGCCTGTTTCCACCGGGGGAAGATCACGAGCAGTACTACCGCCTGGACTACAACCAGTTTCTGGACGCCGAGGGCACGCAGTTGGCGCTTTCCGCCTCACGCTACCGCGCCGATCCGGGCACCAACGTGCTGACCGACAATGGCCTGGAGCTCAAGCCGCACCGAGAGAATGACCGTTACTCCATTGGCCTGAGCCATCCATTGATCGCCTCACCTAACGAACAGCTCAGCGTCAGCTCAAGGGTGTACGCGGTCAATGACAAGACCCGCTACAAGGTGGTCGGCTTTCCTGTGAGCGTCGACATCAACAGCGATGTGCGCGCCCTCGCTTTCGAAAGCGACTGGCGCAAGGCCGATGCCAAGCAGTTGCGGATCCTCAGTGGCGGGGTCTATCAAGGCATCGATGGCATGGGGGCCGATACCAACAACACCGACCTCGACCTGGACTTCTTCCGCCTGCGTTTATCCGGCGTGCAGAGCGACCGGTTTTTCGACAACTGGCAGGGGGTGCTTTCGGCCGCGCTGTACTGGAGTGAAGACACCCTGCCCGACAGCGAACGAGCGGTATTCGGCGGGCAGAATTTCGGTCGCGGCTACCCCGACGATCAAGCGTCCGGCGACAAGGGCTGGGGCGTGGCGTACGAGGTCAACTACAGCTTCAACCGTGACTGGAGCTGGGTAAAAACCCTCCAGCCGTATGTGGTGCTGGATCGCTCGAAGACCTGGTTCAACAAGCTGCCGGTGCAGGGGAACAATCTGTCCTCGGGCGCCATCGGGTTGAGGTTCGGCGATGCCAAGTACTACAACATCGCCCTGGAAGCCGCCAAGCCAATGTCCGAGGAAGCACTGGATACCTTCAACCGCAAGCCGCGGTACAGCATCAGTTTCAGTTACCAGCTTTGAGTTGAGGACCGATTTGCTCGCGATGGCGACGTTGAACGATCGCCAGAAGGACGGTGGCCTATACGAACCCACTGTAGGAGCTCGCTCGCGATGAACCCGAGAACGCCGCGGGCATATCAGGTTGCCAGCATTATCGTTCACGACCATCGCGAGCAAGCTCGCTCCTACAGTGGGTTTCCAAGTGGCTCGGTCCGCGAACCTGCGCACAGCTGCCACCTACGATTGCGTCGCGGCGATTGATGGCAGCGCCTAATATCACTTGGAGTTTCACAATGGATCAAACACTCCCTCCCCCCGCCGAATCCGAAATGCTGGCGGAGATCACGGCTAAGCGCGTACTGGATCAAATCGACACAGCTGTAGACGCAGAGCGATCCCCACGTAGGAGCTGCCGAAGGCTGCTCCTGCGGGACCGGGCACGCTGGCGGCATGCATCGGTAGGAGCGGGTTTGTTCAGCCGGAAGTCACTTGGGCCAGGGGCTGCGGGAACAGGTTGTTCAACGTCTCCAGCAGTCGCACGTGGTAGATGGGTTTGCGAAACAGGTCGAGCACCTGCAGGCGCAGCATGTCGCTGACGTCCTCCATGTCCGCATGCCCGGACGTGACGATCACCGGTAGATGCTGACGTGAGGTGTGCTCGCGCAACCGCTTGATCAGCGACATGCCGCTTTCCTCCGGCATGCGCAGATCGGTGATCACCAAGGCGATATCAGGATGGCGGGTAAGGTGATGCAGGGCGAGTTTGACCGACGTTGCCGTGAAGCAACAAAAGCCCTCGCCCTCCAGCAGTTCGGCAAGTTCAAGCAGCGCGTCTTCTTCGTCGTCGACCAAGAGCAACTGCTGGCGTGGGGGTGAAGATATTGTCATGTGGCGTTTCCGCTACGGCAATCCTAGGTTTAACCACATTAGCCGACAATCAGGAATACAGCTGATTATCTTAACTGCTTTACGACACAGCAGTGCCTCCGATTCCTACGGTAATTTTGTTGAAAATCTCCTTGACCTGATCTCCAATGGGGGCAATAAACACCACAACAACAACCGCCACCATCGCCGCCACAATCGCATACTCAATCGCCGAAGCCCCTTCAGTACTTTCAAAAAACACGCGAACTTTCACATACAGTTTAAGAAACATCTGACAACTCCTTGGGCCCCTGGGCACCGGTATCACGGGCGGTGACATGATTGCTCCGTGCAATCAGAGCATTGTCAACAAACCCACCCCCAGCAACTGTAAGAACGTATTAATTACAAAGTATTAGCACTTTCTGAAGCACCCAAAAGAACACCCGCCATTACGGCCACTTCTCAAATTTTTGCCAGATATTTTCATTCTGGTTAATGGCGTTTTGCCTCACCTGCGCTACCGTCAAATAGCGAAATCGTTGAATGTTCATAGCTGCCTGAGCACGAATTTACCCCGTCTGGATATGGGCCAAGTCTTGCGGCAGGAAAGGGAGAGCCGTCATGAACAGTCGCGTCACCATGGGCCTTGCCGGGTTGTTGCTAGTCGGAGCAGTCGTCGCCGGATACTGGGGACTGATGCTCAGTCGTGCGCCCGCCGCCGCACCTTCCGAGGCTCCGAGCGCAGTGGTCGCCATCGAAAAAACCGTCGCCACCGCCGAAGACCAGACCCGCCATTCGGTGGTCGTACTGGTGCACGATGTGGCGCCATTTACACCATTGACCGTAGCCGACCTCGTCGTGGAAAAACTGCGCAGTGCACCGGCAGGTAGCCTGGGCAGCATCGACCAGGCAGTCGGGCGCATGCCATGGCGCACACTCACCGCTGGCACCTGGTTGAGCGAAGACAGTTTCGAAACCGGTGGCGCCCTGGCGCGCATGATCCGCAGTGACGAGCGCGCACTCGCCGTCGCGGTCGATGAAGTGATCGGGGCCGCAGGGCAACTGGCACCGGGTGACTATGTCGATGTGCTGCTGTACTTGCGCCAGGACGAGAGCAACCGGCAACAGTCGGCACAGATCGTCATCCCGGCCATGCGCGTGCTCGGGGTCGGCGACCAGCTCGGCCTGACCAACGACGGAAAGCCCGCCACCCCGCCCCTCAACGCCGAAGAAAAGATCAAGCAGGATCAGCGCCGCATCGCTGCCCGCACCGTGCTGCTGGCCGTACCGGAACCGTTGCTCAGCCGACTGATGCTGGCGACCCAGGTGGGCACTTTGCGCCTGGCGGTACGCAGCGCCGAAGAGCAGCGCCTGGCGCGCTACTGGGCCGGAGAAAGCGACACGCCCGGCAATCTCGATGCTGCCAACAGCGGCCTGTTCCAGTTCACCCAACTGGCCCTGGGCGGCGCGCCGAAAACACCCATCAGCAGCCCTGCGCGCACTGCCGCTGCAAGGCCGGCCGTGGAAGTCATCCGTGGTAACCAAGTAACCCAACAAACTCCCTGATCGAGCAAGGATGCAGTTTTATGCCCAGTCGTTCCATGCCGATATTTTGCCCGCTGTTCGCTTGCCTGGTGTTGGCAGCTGCCGACACCAGCCTCGCCGCTTCCAGCCATTGCACGGCATTGAGCCCGTTGCCCAGCGTGCTGGAAGTCGGCGAAGGCTTGCAGCAGGAGCTGCAGTCGCCGGTTGCGATCACCCGCCTGGCCGTCGGCGACCCGAAGATCGCCGACGTGCGCACCACCGGCGCCAGCGGTTTCCTGCTTACTGGCATGGCACCCGGCGCGACCAGCCTGATGGTCTGGACCGCCTGCTCGACCATACCGCGCCAGACCATGGTGTTCGTCCAGGGCAAGGCCACCGCGGCGCTCACCGCCGTCGCCTTGCCTTCCGAGGAAGCGCTGCTGCCTTCCCAAGTGCAAACCGACATCCGCTTCGTCGAAGTCAGCCGAACCAAACTCAAGGAAGCCTCGACCTCGATTTTTGGTACACGCGGCAACTTCCTGTTCGGCGCACCCCGCACCTTGCCGACCATTGACGGCGTGGTACAGCCGCGGCTACCGGTGAATAACGATCAGTTCAATATTTCCTGGATTGGCGGCAAGACCATGGTGATGATCAATGCCCTTGAAGGCAGCGGTTTCGCCTACACCCTGGCGCGCCCTAGCCTGGTGGCGCTGAGCGGGCAGAGTGCGAGCTTCCTGGCCGGTGGCGAAATTCCCATCCCGGTGCCCAGCTCCGGCAGCGACAACGTCTCGATCGAGTACAAGGAATTCGGCATCCGCCTGACGCTGACCCCGACCATCATCGGCAGCAATCGCATCGCCCTGAAAGTCGCGCCGGAAGTCAGCGAACTGGACTACAGCAACGGCGTCAACATCGCCGGCACCGTCGTCCCGGCGCTGACGGTACGCCGCACCGACACCAGCATCTCCCTGGCCGATGGCGAAAGCTTTGTCATCAGCGGCCTGATCAGCACCCGTAACAGCTCCCAGGTGAACAAGTTTCCGGGACTTGGCGACATCCCGATCCTGGGTGCGTTTTTCCGCGACCAGAACATCAATCGCGAAGAACGCGAACTGCTGATGATCGTCACCCCGCACCTGGTCCAGCCACTGGCGGCGAACGCGCAATTGCCTTCGCTGCCCGGGGAAAAATTGCGTAACTACGATCCGAATTTCTACCGTATGTACTTCCTCGAAAACGGCAACTTCGATAAACGCAGCGGACTATCGCAATGAGCCAGAGCCTGAGTCAGACCTTTCTCGCGATTACGCGCAACGACACCGACCTGGAGTGGCTGCAGGGTGCCCTCGCACCCTTGGGCCAGGTGGTCAGCGCCGGTGGCGGCAGCCTCGACGAATTGCTGGCGTTGGTGGAAGTGACGTTCGCCAGCCTGGTATTCATTGACCTGGATCGAGACCACGTGGTGGCCCAGAGCGCGCTGATCGAAGGCGCCCTGGAAGCCAAGCCAATGCTCGCGATCGTCGCGCTGGGCGACGGCATGGACAATCAACTGGTGCTCAACGCCATGCGCGCAGGTGCCCGGGATTTCGTCGCGTATGGCTCGCGCTCCAGTGAAGTCGCAGGCCTGGTTCGGCGCTTGAGCAAGCGCCTGCCACCCGTAACCCCCAACACTCAACTGGGTGGCCTGACCGTGCTGTATAGCGTGCAGGGCAACGCCGATGGCGCATTGCTTTGCACCCATCTCGCGCAAGTGGTGCAGAAGAGCGGGCAACAAACCTTGTTGCTGGATCTCGGATTGCCCCGCGGTGACAGCCTGGCGTTACTGGGCCTGGAGAGCTCGTTTCACTTTGGCGATGCCCTGCGGCACTTGCGACGCCTGGACGCCACGTTGATCGACAGCGCTTTCAGTCGCTGCGAAGCCGGCTTGCGAATCCTGGCCTATGCCAGTACCGATGAGCCGCTGGAGCACACCAGTGCCGCAGAGCTGTACATGCTGCTCAGCGCGCTGCGCCAACACTTCCAGCACATCGTGGTGAACCTCACGGGGCAGCAGGACAGCGAGGCGCTGCGGACCTTTGTCAGCCACTGCGACAAGTTGCTGTGGTACACCGATCAGAACGTGCTCGACTGCCGGCGCAACTTGGCGGTCCTCAATTTCTGGCGCGAAAAAGGCTTGAAGCTCGATCACTCCAAGCTCCTGGTGGACCGCTACCTGCGCGACGTCGCACCCGACGCCGAGACCCTGGGTAAAAGTTTCGGCATGGAGGTCATTGCGACGCTCGCCAACAGCCCTCAGGTGCGTCTTAACGCCAAGAATCAGGGCGTATCGCTATTTGAACTGGCCCCTCGGGAAACCTTGACCCAGGGTCTGCGTACCCTCGGCGAACGCCTGGCAAAACGCTCCGAAGGCATCGTCAAAGCCAAGACGGGATGGTTCGACCGACTGAGGGGGACGCAATGAACAGTGAAAAACTTTTCGGCGCGCCAACCCGGAATGCAGTGGGCAACACCGACCATGAAGGCCTGAAACTGGTGCTGCACCGTTACATCATCGACGCCATCGAAGAGTCCGGGAAAAACCTGCTGGAGGGCACCCGGCAAGTGCTGTCGCAGTTTGTAATCGACAAGATCGCCGAGTACATCGCCCGCCTGCACCTGGCGATCTCTCGTTATGAAATGGAGCGCCTGGCCGAAGAGATCGTCGACGAGCTGACCGGCTTCGGTCCCCTCGAAGTGCTGCTGCGCGACCCGGCGGTGACCGAGATTCTGGTCAATGGCCCACACCGGGTGTTTATCGAACGCGACGGCGTGCTGCATCAAAGCGACTTGCGCTTCATCGATGCACACCATGTCGAACGCGTGATGCAGCGTATCCTCGCACCTCTGGGCCGGCGGCTCGACGAGTCCTCGCCGATGGTCGATGCGCGCCTGCCCGATGGCAGCCGGGTCAACGCCATCATCCCGCCAATCGCCCTCGACGGCCCTTGCCTGTCAATCCGTAAATTTCGCAAGGACATGCTCAAGAGCTCGGACTTGATGGCGATGCAAACCATCGACCAAGCGATCTTCGACTTCATCCAGGAGGCAGTCGGCAGGCGCTGCAATATCCTGATCAGCGGCGGCACCGGCACGGGCAAGACCACCCTGCTGAATATCCTCAGCCAACTGATCAATCCTCATGAACGCCTGGTGACTATCGAAGACGTCGCCGAATTGCAACTCGGCCACCCACACGTGGTGCGCCTGGAAACCCGCCCGCCGAATGCCGAAGGCCACGGCGAAGTGAAAGCCAGTGACCTGATCCGCAACGCCCTGCGGATGCGCCCGGACCGGATCATCCTCGGCGAAATCCGTGGCGTCGAAGTGGTCGATGTCCTCACCGCCATGAACACCGGTCACGACGGTTCAATGAGTACTGTGCATGCCAACAACGCGCAGGATGCGTTGCTGCGCCTGGAGACCCTGGTAGGCCTGACGGGCCGCACCATCGCAGAGCGCACCCTGCGGCAAATGATCTGCGCAGCACTGGACGTAGTGATCCAGTTGACCCGCATGCCGGACGGACGCCGCTGCGTCAGCGAAGTCGTGGAAGTAGTGGGGATCCGCGACGACGTGTACGTCACCAACACCCTGTTCCGGCTTGATCGACGTACCGGTTTCGGCTTTCTGCGCGAGGCGGTCAACCCCGCTGGCGACAAGCTGCGCCGCGAGTCGGTCAGCGCCCATCACTGACCGCGAGGCGCACATGATCGGTCCTCTGTTGCTGTGCCTGATGTGCCTGTTGCTGCTGGCCTTTTCTGTGCGCCTGTTCTATCAGGGCGTGCGTAAATCCGGCAGCGAACGGGTACTGGAACGCCTGGGCCAGGGGCAACCGGAACGGGTGCCGGAAAAGACTCGGTGGACGGGCCTGGAGCGGGCATTTCTGCGTGCAGGCCTGGGGCGCCCCACCGACCGCCTGGGTAGATGGCTGACGCTGTGGGTGGTGTCGATGCTGATGGGTTTTACCGTCGCGAGCTGGGCCGGCTTCCTGCTGTTGCTGGTGGTGCCGCCGTTGGCGCTGCGGGTGTATGTGTCGTGGCGCTATCGCCGGCTGATCCGCCGGATCGTCGAGCAGTTACCCCAGTTGCTGGACCACACGGTACGCAGTCTGAAGTCCGGTCGCACCTTGGCGGACGCGGTGATGGGCGCGGTCGACGCCAGCGAGGATCCGTTGAAAACTGCCATGGGCAGGGTTCAACGCAATGTGCAGTTAGGCGTGAGCCTTCCAGAAGCGGTGAATGACTTTGCCGAGCTGTATGAGCAGGACGAGTTGCGCATGTTCGCCCTGGGCCTGAAGGTCAATCACCGTTATGGCGGCAACGCCAGCGAACTGCTGGAGAACCTGATCAAACTGATTCGCGAGCGCGAGCAGGGTGCTCGCCAATTGCGTGCACTCACCGGTGAAACCCGCATGACCGCCTGGGTCCTGGGGTCGTTGCCGCTGATCCTGGTGAGCTATTTCATGATGAGCAATCCCGGTTACATGCTGGGTATGTGGAACGACGCAGGGGGACGGCAGATGCTGATCATCGCCGTGTGCCTGCAAGTCACCGGTTGCCTGGCGCTGTGGCGCATGTTGCGGAGCGTTTGAGATGGCCGTCGCGTTGATTATCAGTTCGTTGTTGCTGCTGGGAGCCGTGTTGTTGATGTTCGCCAGCCTGTTCGAGCGTCACCGGCGCGCACGCCAGGTCACCCAGCGCCTGCAAGGCCAGATGCTGCAGGACAATCGCCTGGGCAACTGGCTGCGCGCCGTTGGTGACAGCAAGGTGGGGCAACGCAGCGTCAGTCTCGACAACGAAACCCAAATACTGCTCAACCGCGTGGGATGGCGCCGCGCCCGCCAGCGCTCGGTATTTGCCGCGCTGCAAATCGGCACACCGTTCTTGGTAATGGCCCTGGTTATCGTGCTGCAACCGCTGGTTTATCCCCAGGAAAGCAACCACTGGATCGCGCCATTCTTTGCCTTGGCCATCGGTTACCTGTTGCCCAAGCGCCTGCTGGCATACGCCGCCAAGCGGCGGCAAAAACAAATTGCCGTGGAAATTTCCACGCTCATTCCTTTGCTGCGAATTCTATTCGAATCGGGGATGGCCGTTGAGCAGGCCCTGCGCGTATTGAGCGTCGAAGCCCGGCGCCTGTTGCCGCAGACCACCCAGGAGCTGAGCCTGATTCTGGCCCGGGTCGACTCGGGCCTGGAGCTGGGACAGGAATTGAACAAGGCGGCCAATGCGCTGGCGATCGACGAGTTCACCGATACCTGCGTGATCCTGCAGCAACTGATCCAGCAAGGCGGCGGAGCGATGAAGTCGCTGCTGGCGCTCAAGCAGCTGCTCGACGACCCTCGCCTGACCAACCTGCAGGAATATATCTCGAAAATGTCGGCGAAGATGTCGGTGGTGATGATGCTGTTTCTGTTTCCAGCGCTATTGATCGTCCTGGCCGGACCGGGTTTTACCGCAATTGCCCGGGCGTTCTCGTCCTGATTTGCACCCTTCGAGAGGTCTCCTATGAAAGCATTGATCGCCGCCCTGAGCCTGCTGATGCTCAGCGGATGCGCCACCAACGGCCAGCCCCCCTGGTCCGTACTGACCACTGCCAACTGCGCCAAACCCAGTGCCGATCAGGAGCTGGCGCTGAATCTGGCCGATGACATGGCCAAGGACGGCAAGCTGCACGCCAGCCTCGCCAACCTGCAGAGCCTGCCGGACAGCCTGGCGGATGTGCGCCTGCGCAAGGCCCGGGTCTATCGCTTGCTGGGGCGCAGCGATGCCGAACCCTTGTACCGCAGCCTGCTCGGCAGTTGCCGTGCCGCCGAAGCCGAACACGGTCTTGGTCAACTGGCAGCAGGCCGGGGTGAAAACGGCCAGGCCCAGGCGCATCTGCAGCGGGCCGCCCGACTCGCGCCGACTGACGAAAAAATTCGCAATGACCTGGGCGTGGTCTACATGAATCAGCTGCGCCTGGACGACGCACGATTCGAGTTTTTGACCGCGATCGAGCTCAAGCAGAGCGATCAACTGCCTGCGGTGAATCTGGTGGCGTTGTTGATCTTTCAGGACAACTGGCAACAGGCCGGCGAACTCGTCAGCCGCGCAGGCCTGAGCCCGGAGCAATTCGGCGAGGCCAAGGCTCGTGCCGAATCACTCAAGGCCCCTGCCACGCCACGTCCGTCCACCAGCGGCCAGGTTGCGGTCGTCATTGATGCGCTGAAGTAGAGGTGAACACCATGAAGCTGACCATCCTGTGCTGCCTGCCCCTGTTGAGTCTGCCAGCCTGGGCCATCGACGCCGGCCCTTCTTCACCACAACAGCAGGAAACCGAAGGCTGGCTGGTGCTGCAAAGTCGCAATCAGGCGGCGTCCAGCATTCCACAGACAGCCACGGCGGCCGAGCGGGAACGGGCCATGGCGCGGTTTTTGAAAAGTTTTGAGTACCCGATACCGGAGTTTTATGAACAGGATGCGGGAGGATCGCTGGAGGGGAATTGAAGGCCCTTCGAAAACCGTATGTACATCCCCGAAGCTGCCGCAGGCTGCGATCTTTTGACCTTTAAAAGGGCAACAGATCGCAACCTTCGGCAACTCCTACAGTGGATTTTTGCCGTTCAGTGCGCCGTGATTCTCTGGCGCATACCAGAGATATTGGGCGACAACGCCAGTGCCAATTGAGTGCGATTGTGCATGTGAGTCAAGCGCAATACCTGAGAGACATACAGCTTCACCGTGTTCTCGGTAATCCCCAACTCACAGGCGATCTGGTAGTTGGTTTGCCCCTTGCCCACTAGCCGCGCCACATCCAGTTGCCGAGGCGAAAGCTGATTGAAAATCGACGGTATCTCCAGCCGATCCGTGTAGACGAACGCATCGTCGATGTCGCCAGCCGCACCCCGAGGTAACGGACTGCGCCGCACCTTGTCCAGGTCTTGATACAGATCATCGATGGACTCGGAAAGAAACTGCAGCTTCTGATTCAAATGCCCCAGTTGCAGACTCTTTTGCCGCTCTTGCAACGCCACTTCCTGGCGTCGCAAACCGTCCAGCAGTTCATCCAGGTCGATGGGTTTCTGGTAATAGTCGGCAAAGCCCGCGCGTAGCGCCTTGATCACGTCCTGCTTATCCGCGCGGCCAGTCAGCATGATGGCCTCGAACACCCGATGTTTGCCGGACCGGCGTTGCAACTCCTGAACTAGTTCAATGCCATCCATGCCGGGCATGTGCAAGTCACAAAGGACCAGCCCCACTTCAACGTCATTGGAAAAACGTTCGATCGCTTCCTGACTGGACTCACAGGGGACACACTGGTAACCACTGCTCCCGAGAAACTCGCTAAGTTCTTCGACGATCAATGGCTGATCATCAACCACAAGGACTTTTACTGCCGAGGTGAGCTTGTTCACGTGCTACTCCATGCCAAAATCAAAACCTGGCTATTCCTGTACCGACAGCCACGGGCTGTAGAACTACGACTGACTTGAAAGTAGACGTACTTTTCGACTCTGTACACACAACAGACGATTAGCGGAGACAGGCCATAGTCAGTACAGCGCCTGCCAGTACAAACGGCGCAAATGGTTGTTTTTTTGACATTTGTGGTGGCATGTAGCGCAACCGTTCTCTAAGTGATTGACTCATATACAGCCAGATTTTTGGCGAAAACAACAACCACAAAACGCTTGCGATTCCAGCGCCGATGATCGTGCCAAGAACGTGCATACCGTCCGTCGCAAGCGCCAAAGCTGT
Source organism: Pseudomonas violetae (assembly GCF_023072615.1). Lineage (GTDB taxonomy): Bacteria > Pseudomonadota > Gammaproteobacteria > Pseudomonadales > Pseudomonadaceae > Aquipseudomonas > Aquipseudomonas violetae. The sequence continues at coordinate 41,675 of NZ_JAKNRW010000032.1, read as the reverse complement.
CACTAATTTCACATCGCCAGCGCCCATTCGCCCCATCCAATATCCCGGCAGCGTGAAGGCCAGCGCCAGCAGAAAGGCCAGGCCGCCCTGAACGGCCTCGGCGCCCAGCCAGGTATTCCCGGTCCACAGCAACCAAGCCAGCGCCAACGCGCCTGCGCCCAAGGTCAGGATATTGGCAATGTGTCGTTCTCGAGCGTCCTGCGCCGCGCACACCATCAGCCAGATGATCAGGGAAATACTCTGCATGAGGTAAAAGCCGTCCGTTTTGGCTGAATGATTCTATGCTGATATTACGTTGTGATTGTCAGGGTAGACGCACACATGAAAACCGCCCTTCCCCGTAAACAAAAAGGTGCCGTGGCGATTGAATTCGCCTTGGTATTCGTGATTTTTTTCGCGGTGCTGTACGGCCTTCTCAGTTACAGCCTGCCATTGCTGCTGATGCAATCTTTCAACGAGTCGACCGCCGAAGCGGTACGTCGCAGCGTGGCCGTGGACCCGACGACCGCCAACTACAAACAGACTGTCGAGACACTGGCAACCAATGTCCTGACTCAACGCCTGTCATGGATTCCACCGGCCTTGAAATTCAGTGTCGCCACCGATGCGAAGGCGGAGTATGCCGCCGGAGTCCTGACGGTGAGCATCGACTATCCCAGCAGCAAATTGAACAGTGTGCTGCCTTCCCTGGTACTGCCCGGAATCGGTCCGATACCCAACTTGCCGACCACCCTCAGCGCACAATCGAGCCTGCAGTTTTGAGTGCCGGCGACACGCTGCTCAGGCGCCTGCTCCAACGCCAACCGCCAAAAACCCTCATCGCTGCGCAAGCATTGAGCGCGCCCGGCGTGGGTTTGCACATTCAGCTGGATGCTGCGGGTCGAGTGATTGACCTGGCGGGACCGCTCAGACACGCACTCACTCGCCAGGCCTTGCATGCCCAGCCGGTGCTACTGCGCGACTACCTGATGCCCCACAGCTGCCTGTCCATTGAAGGTACGCCTGCGGATTGGCTCGGACATAGCCTGGACCTGGATTTTCACGGCCTCGGCGACCAGCCCCTGCACCTGCGCGGTTGGGTACAACCCCAGGCCGAAGGCTGGTTATTACAGTTGCTGGACATCGGCGATCTGTTGCTCGAACGCCGTCAGGCGCGCAACCGCGAGCAGTGTCAGCTGCTCTCCAGCCAGATCAGCGAGCAACTGCGCCTGTGCAGCCTGCCGCGCCTGCCGGAGGTGATGGCAGAACAGCTGCGAATCCTCACCCAACGTTTGCAAATCCCCTGTATTGCCGTGGCGCTGCTCGATGATCAGGAACAAGGCTGGCAGGTGCATCAGCACTTCAGCGCGGCCGACGCGCCGCAGTTATGGCACAACGGTCAACGCCTGGGCACTGGCCTCGACACCTTGAGCGGCTGCACCCCCCAGCAATTGATCCGCGGCGAGCATCCCCGCTTGAATGATTATTTCGGCAATGCTGAAGGCTTTGTCGTGCCTTACCACGACGCCCAAGGAGTGGCGGCTTGGTTGCTGTGCGGCTTTTACTCAGTGCAACAGCGTGCGCCTGACTTGAACCATCGCGACTGGTTGCAGCTGATGGCCGCACTGGCGGCCCCCTTGCTGGAGCGTTTGCGCGAGCAGCGCCACCATCTGCATTTGGAGCGCCTGGAAGCCCTTCAAACCTTGCTCGGCACTGGCTGGTGGGAGCTTTTCAGTGATCGCCACGAGCTGCAGTTGGCCCCCTCGCTGGCCAGCGACCTGGGCCTGGACCATGGGCGTTTACCGGTGCGCGATTGGCTCGAACAGGTACACCCCGCCGATCGCGAAGAACTCAATGCTCGCCTGCTTGATCTGCGAAACAACAGTGCCCCCCTGCTGCTGTGCACGCGCGTGCTGCGTGCCGATACCGCGCAATCCCCCACCTGGTACCGCCTGCAAGGCCAGGCCGTCGGCGCGGGTATACACCGGCGAATCATCGGCTTCATGCTCGACATCAGTGACATCAAGAACCAGCAGCAGAGCGCGGCAATGGCACATGCCCGGCTGGACAACCTGATCGCCAGTTCACCCGCAGTGATCTATGTTCAGCGCTACGTCGAAGGCGCGCTGCAGCCGACGTTTTTCAGTGACAGCCTGTTGCCGTTACTGGGGTTCTCCCTCGCCGAGTGCAACCCCGCGATGCTGGTCGAGCGAGTACACCCGGATGACCGCAACCAATACTTCGAACGCACCCGACAATTGCTGCGCCAGGGTTCGGTACAGGCGCGTTATCGAATGCGCGACAGTCGGGGCGATTACCACTGGCTGCTCGATGAAGCCCGCCTGCTGCGCGACGATCTCGGCCTGCCGGTGGAGGCCGTGGGCCTGTGGCTGGATGTCACCGAAGCCACCCAGGCTGCCGAGCAGGTCCGGCAAAGCGAGGAACGCTATCGCATCCTCGTGGAAGACTCACCGGCGATGATCTGCCGTTACCTGCCCGACCTGACGCTGACCTTCGGCAACCGTCCACTGGCGGCCTACCTGGAATGCGAGCCGCAAGCGTTACCCGGCGTGAACCTCGGCAGCTGGATGTCGCCAGAACAGCGCGAGGCGTTTGTTTCGCGTCTGAGCCAACTGAGCCCTGAGTTTGCGGTGAGTACTGCGGAAATCAATCTGCAACTGCCCGGACGTGAGCATGCGTGGTGGATCTGGTCGGATCGTGGGGTGTTCGATGATCAGGGGCGATTGCTGGAAATCCAGGCTGTAGCCCGCGACAACACGGAGGTGCGGCGCTCCCAGCAGCAACTCACCCAGAGCGCAAAAATGGCCACCCTGGGCGAAATGGCCACGGGCCTTGCCCATGAAATCAACCAGCCGCTGAATGTGATGCGCATGGCCATCGTCAATGTCCTCAAGCGCCTGGGCAACGGTGATGTGCAGGTCGATTACCTGACCGAGAAGCTCAAGCGCATCGACACTCAGGTCCAGCGCGCAGCGCGGGTGGTGGACCACATGCGCGTATTCGGTCGCCGGTCCGAGATCGAGCAGCAGCCATTCAATCCGTTACAAGCCATCGAAGGCACCTTGGCGCTGCTGGCCGAAGGCATGCGCGGCAAAGGGCTTGAACTGCGAGTTGGCGAGACCGGTTTTGACGTACAGGTCCGCGGTCATGTCGATCAGCTGGAACAGGTGCTGATCAACCTGATGGTCAATGCCCGGGATGCCCTGTTGGCCAGACGCGAGGCTGATCGCCAGTTCCAGCCCTGGATCGCGCTGGATGCCGAACGGGATGCGCAACACGTGCGTCTGTGGGTCGAGGACAATGGTGGCGGCATTGATCCGCGGCTGCTGGAGCGGATCTTCGAGCCCTTCTTCACCACCAAGCCGGTGGGCGTCGGCACTGGCCTGGGGTTATCCGTGAGTTACGGCATTGTCCAGAACATGGGCGGGCGCCTCAGTGTGACTAACTCTCAGTACGGTGCGCGATTCTGCATTGAGTTGCCGGTATTACCCCAAGTTTAAATCACCAGCCCGGCTCGCCCGGGAGGTTTGCAACTGAGGTTGGCACCGACTTCGACCTTGTTCAGGGTGATGCCGAGGGCAGAGAGCAGGTTGTCGAGGATGGGGTCGAGAACTTTGCTTAGCAGGCCGTTGATAGCAGCGCCGAGTGTATCGTTGACGCTTTTGAGCGCCCCGGCGGCCGTCGTGAGCAAGCCGCCCAAAAGACTGGACCCGGTAGGTTTGTAAGCCTCTATCTGCACGCCATTGAGGGTCGCTCTAAGGCTGTCGACGACTCCCTGTGTTCCCAGGCTGAAGAACAGTGGCGGTTGTTTGATTTCTGGTGGCATGTTGTAGACGTGGCTGCTCTGGGTACTCGCTATCGGGGCATCGACTTTCACCCCCAAGCCCCCGCCGTAAAAAGCTTTGCGGTTAGCCTTGTCACACACAAAAAGCACGCACTTGTACATCCCGACATCAATCAGCGCGAGTGGCTGCACGGTGACATCGGCCGAGGATGAAAAGGCGTTGACCTTGTCGATCATGCCGACTTTGACTTTCGCCAGCGACGTGTTGGTTTGAGTGGTCAGGGATTTGGTCGCTTCGCTGGCACAGTTGTAGTCGGTGACGTGACTGTCGGCTGCTGCCACTTCAAGCGCGATGTCGATGGTCGATGTCGGCAGAATCCTCAGGTCAGTCACCTGGCAAGTACCGGTTAAGGTACACAGCAGCGAACTGACTGCTCCGCCAAGGTTCAGGTGTAGCAGGTCATTCAAGGCGCTGGTCACACCGTTGACCACAGGCAAACTGGTGATCGCATCGAGCAGCCCTGTAACCCCCGACAACAACGGAAGTTTAAGCGACAGCACAGTCCGCACCTGCGCTGTGCGCACGAAAATACGGTCGGGCCCCATCGGGTTGGCTTTGGCCAGTGCCGGATTACCCACCGCCGACAGCTGCGGCGGCTCGATCACCTTGACCTGCACCGAGCCGTTGACCAATCCAGGAATATTCAGCGGCAGATCGACTACGATCCCGTTCTTGCTGTTGGCCAATTGCACAAAGGCTTCCACCAGCTGAAACACCTGCAGGTTGGTATTCAGGGCAGATGACGGCGCGCCGGTCTGCAACTGCAGCAGTTGCCCTAACGTAAGCTCGGTACTGCCTGCTGCAACCTTGAGATCGGTCAGCCCGTTAACCGCGACGTTAGCGGTCGTTCCGCCGGCCTGGAGCACGGTGATCGCGGTATCCAGCAACTGGGTCAGCCTGATTTTTTTGTTGAGCAACTCGGTGTAGTTGCCGGCACTGACATTGACGTCCAGGGCCAGTTGATTCAGGTAACTAAGCAGATTGATGTGGGTATCGACCAGGCCTTGCCAGCCCACCACGCTCAGATCAAGGCTGCCGCCGAGCATTTTCCCCAACAACAGATTCAAGGCCGCGGACTTGCTGGAGTCGACCACAAGCGCAGTGCTGCCAATGGTCAACATGGCCAGGGGCGGCAGCACGGCCGGAGCACTGACCGCTGTCGCCGTGAGCTGGGTGTTGAGGCTGACCGGGCCGGGGCTGAACAGTGCTCCGACGCCGGCGGCGATGCTGGTAGGCACCACTCGGGTGGCAATCACGCGGATGGCTTCTTTTTTGCTGGCATCCGGCGTAAAGCTGCGCAGTTTGTCGGCACCGGTCAGCAAGACTCCGCATGTGGTGGTCAGGGTGATGCCGTCGGCGACGGTCAGGCCATTGCGGCGGGCACTTTCAGTGGAGTATTTGGCAGCAGTGAGATTGGCCAGGCAATCGCCGTCGCGGGTCACGGCCTCAAGGGCCGCCACATCGGCGACTCGCTGCAGCTTGCGCTGCTCCAGGTAAAGCCTGCCGCTATCGAGCACCAGCAACATGAACAGCATTGCCAGGCCGAGGGTCAGTGCTGCCATCAGACCGATCGCACCACGTTGCCGGGCCGGGCTGTGAAACTGCAAGCGGGGGGACATCCTGCACTCCTTTGCCGGCGTACTGCCGAGGCGTTACCTCCATGGGTACGAGAGAGTGTAGACAAGGGTTGGCGTGACTGCTGGCAACAAGCCATTCAGCACCTTGCAGAGATAACTGTGGGAGTGGGCTTGCTCGCGAAAGCGATGTGTCAGCCTCATCATTGTTGAATGACACGGCGCCTTTGCGAGCAAGCCCGATCCCTCCGGAGGATTGTGTGACAGGACTATCTAGGCGGATAGTTCGCCAGGATCCGTGCCACGGTCTCGCGTATCGCATTGCTGCGATCAGCCGGGTTTGGCGAGCGGGCGATCATTTGCTCGTCGCTGCCGCGCCATACCAGCTTGCCGTCCTTGCCATCGAGCAGGTCGATCTGCACCGTCGCGACCTTGTAGGTGACGTTACGGGTTTCGTTGTACATCGGCCCGCCCCAATAACCATTCCACGGGCCACCCCAGCCACCGCCGTAGTTGGTTGTGACCTGCTGCTGGCGCTGCTCGACAATCAGGTAGGTCTGTACGCTCAAGTCACCCTTGGTGCCGGCGGCGACCGGGCGCAGGCCGCGCTGGTCGAGCTGGTCGGTCACAGACTGGCGAATGCGCTGCTCGGTAAGATCGCTCTTGATTCGCGGGTCATCGGGCCGATATTGCAGGGCCGGCTCTTTCCAGCTCCAGCTGCGGTAGGCGGAGAAATCACGACTGGCGTCAAAGTCATGGTTGACCTGGTCCGAGGCACAGGCGCCCAACAGCGCGACCACGACCAGTAAAGCTAGACGGCGGAACATGATGATTCTCCGGGTGAAGGCATGAACCTGCGTAATGCGTCTTATCTACCGCAGCTAACTGGGAGGATACGCCGACATGGCTTTTTCCACAGCCTCCCTGATTGCATCGGCCCTGGCGCTCTGCTTGCCCTGGTTGCTGGTTTCGGCGCTGGCGCTCCACACCGGCTGGCCACTTTGCGCATCGAACAGGTCGACCCTTACTACCACGACCTGTTCCTGATAAGTGCGCACGATCGGCACCGTGTTGTACATGCCATAGCCGCTTCCACAGCAGCGGTTATAACCGCCACCACCGCCGTAATAACCGGCGCCGCCATAGGAGTCATCCCGGACCTGACGCAAGCGGGTCTCCAGGCGCAGGTCGGCGCTTACGAACAGGTCGGCCGGGCGGTTGTCGTGCAACGGCCGCAAGCCACGCTGGTCAAGCGCGTTGCTGACGGCTTCGGCCACCTGCGCCGAATCCGCCCAAGCGGTCCCCGGCGGCAATTGCCCGTTCAGCCAGGCCCAACTGCGATACCGGCCGTAGTCGCGCGGCGGTGCCGGATAGGCGCTACGGTCGAAGGTGGTCGCGGCTTGGGGCGGCGCAGGCGGCAATGGCCTGGAGGCCGCGACATAGGGGTTGCTACCCTGGCAGGCCGCCAACCCCAGGCAGAGCATCAGTAAACCCGAACGACTTTTCATTTCATGCTCCGATCAGATCGGCCGACAGATCCAGTGCAAATAGCGCCCAAGCCCGGCAAAGCTTGGGTGACGGCGGTGCGCGAGTTCCATTTCAAGCAAGTCCACCAGTTCTGCGCGGGCCTGGAACTCCACTGGCATGTAGTCGTGAAACACCCGTACCCCACTCTGAGTTTCGACCTGCCACAGGCCTTCAAGTTGCGCCGCAAGTTCACGCGGGTCCAGGGGCTGCTGTGGCGTGAGGCTCTGCTTTTCACCTGCCATGTCGTTCTTGCGCATCTTGCGGAAGTGGCCCTTGAGCAGGTTGCGGTAAATCAGCGCATCGCGGTTGTAGAAGGCCAGGGACAACCAGCCGTCCTGCCGGGTCAATTGATGCAAGACCGGCAGTATCGCGTGGGGTTCGGCTAACCATTCCAGCACCGCATGACACAGCACCAGGTCGTAGGGCCCGGTAAGCTGGCCCAGCAGATCCTGCCAGGGCGCCTGAATAAAGGTCGCCTGCTGCCCGGCCTCGGCGAAGCGCTGGCGAGCGCCTTCGAGCATCGGTTCGGCAGGTTCGGCGAGCGTGACGTCGTGACCTCGCTGGGCCAGCCATAACGACATGTGGCCCAGCCCGGCGCCGATGTCCAGAACGCGCAACGGCCGGTCCGGCAGGGTTTCGGCCAGATCAGCCTGTAGCACGGCCAGACGGATGGCGCCCTTGGCCCCACCATAGATTTTTTCGGCAAAGCGCGTCGCCAACTGATCGAAATGACGGTCACTCATCAGTTGAACCGCCGTTCGCTGTCCGCCAGCTTGCTGCGCACCACTTCATTCATGTCCAACCCCAACTCGCTGCACAACAACAGTAGATAAAGCACGATGTCACCGACTTCCTGACCGGCATGGGCGAGTTTGTCGGCCGGCAACTGGCGCGACTGGTCTTCGGTCAGCCACTGGAAAATCTCCACCAGCTCGGACATTTCCACGCTGGCAGCCATGGCCAGGTTTTTTGGGCTGTGAAATTGTCGCCAGTCATTGCGGTCGCGGATGGCGTGCAGGCGTTCGGTCAGTTCAACAAGGTTCATCGGGCTCTCCTGAAGACGTATAGCTTCACGGGGTTGGCCCAGGACTGCAAGCATATCGATGTAGTGTCGAACTTTGCCCCATAATCCACAGTCGATGCCCTGTAGAAGCTGCACTCACGGGCCTCATCATTCTCTCAGGACGAACTACACATGCAGGTAGAAAGCTTTTTCGAATGGCTCGGCCAGGCACTCGGTTCAGTTATTCGTTTTATCGTCGACGGCCTCAGCGGCCTGTTCAATCTATTGAGCCATGCCGGGGCCAATTTTGTCGAAGGGCTGTCCCGGGCGCTGGGGATGGACACTTCGATCATCAGCATCATCGCGCTGGTTCTTGGCCTGATGCTGCTGTGGTCGGCCATCCGGGCATTCATGAATGCGTCGATCATAATGGGCATCATCTGGTTGCTGCTGGGCTTATGGTTGTTGAGCTGGATAATCCACTGACACACAATGGCTCCCCCAAGGAGCCTGCATGTCCAACCTGAGTAACGACTGGCGCGATCGCCCGACCCATCGCCGGGTCTGGGCGCTTGCCGCGCCCATGATTCTTTCCAATATTTCCGTGCCGCTGGTGGCGCTGGTCGACAGCACCGTTGTCGGCCACCTGCCCCATGCCCATCAACTGGGCGCCGTCGCCGTCGGGGCCAGCCTGTACACCTTCCTGGCCTGGGGCATGGGTTTCCTGCGCATGGGCACCACCGGTTTCGCGGCGCAGGCGGCCGGCCGAGGCGATGGCGCGGCATTGCGCCAGATCCTGTTGCAAGGCTTGTTGCTGGCCCTAGGGCTGGCGATTGTCCTGGGCGCGGCAGGCGTGCCCTTGAGCGGAGTCGCGCTGCACTTCATGCAGCCTTCGGCTGAGCTGGAGCAGTTGACCCGCGAATTCTTCCATACCCGATTATTCGGCCTGCCGGCGGCGCTGGCCAGTTATGCACTGGTCGGCTGGTTCCTCGGCACGCAGAACGCCCGGGCACCATTGGCGATACTGCTGAGTACCAACCTGGTCAACATCGCCTTGAACCTGTGGTTCGTTCTTGGCCTGGACTGGGGTGTGGTCGGGGCCGCCCGGGCCTCGGTCATCGCCGAATGGACCGGTGCGATCATCGGCTTGCTGATGACCCGCAAGGCTCTGCGCGCCTACCCCGGACACATCGCCTGGGCCGCGCTGGCAATCTGGCAGAGCTGGCGAGCACTGCTGGCGGTCAATCGCGACATTTTCATTCGCAGCCTGGCGCTGCAGTCGATTTTTTTCCTGATCACCGTGCAAGGTGCACGGCTGGGCGACGCCACCGTGGCCGCCAATGCGCTGCTCCTTAATGGCCTGCTGCTGACTGCTCATGCACTGGATGGCCTGGCCCACGCCGTGGAGGCGTTGTGCGGTCATGCGATTGGCGCCCGGGATCGGCAGGCATTGCGCCGCTCGTTAGTGGTGGCCTCAGGTTGGTCACTGCTGGCGAGCCTGGGCTTTGCCGCGCTGTTTCTATTTGGCGGGCATCTGTTTATCGAGATGCAGACCGATATACAAAGCGTGCGTGACACCGCGTTCATCTACCTGCCCTATCTGGCAGCGCTGCCCTTGATCGCCGTCTGGAGTTACCTGCTCGATGGTCTGTTCATCGGTGCTACGCGGGCCCGGGAAATGCGCAACGGCATGCTGTTAACGGTGGCCCTGCTGCTGCCCTTCGCCTGGGCGCTGCAAGGGTTGGGCAACCATGGCCTGTGGCTGACGTTTCTGCTGTTCATGTTGCTACGCAGCCTGACCCTGGGCGCATTTGCCTGGCTTCTGCAAAAGAACGACGGCTGGTTTGCTGCCAAGGCTCACTGAGCCGGCGTGGCCCTGATGAAGCCTGTGACCTCATCCAGCACCGGCGCCAGGCCACGCAGCGGCCGGGACAACGTTGCCACCAGGGTGGCATGACCGGTGCGGGAAAAATACAGGTCGCGCACCGGTACCCCCGCTTCGCGCAGCTTGCGCGCCAGGCCGCCGGTGTTGCGACTCGGGTCGACCAGTTCGTCATCGTTGGACGCCATCAGCAAGGCAGGTGGCGCTCCACGACTGACATGGTTGATCGGCTGCGACTGGGGCGGCGAATCCGGCCAGAAAAACACCGGGCGCACGTCAGGGTTCTTGATGGGCAGAAAATCATAGGGCCCGGCCAGGCCGATCCAGCCACTGATATCGTGTGGCGACATGCCTGCGGCCCCCAGGAACTGCGGGTCCAGCGCCAGCATCGCGACGTTGTACGCGCCGGAGCTATGCCCCATCAGGTACAACCGCTGCGGATTTGCGGAGAACTGCTGGATATGCGCCCGGGTCCAGGCTACTGCCCTGGCACCATCCTCAAGAAACGCCGGGTAGCGTACCTGCGGATAAAGCCGATAGTCCGCCAACACCGCCACGATTCCCCGGGATGCCAGGGCCTCGCCGACAAAACTGTAATCGCTGCGCGATCCGCTGTTCCAGCTGCCACCGTAGAAAAACACCACGACCGGTGCGTTTTCCATGGAATGCCGCGGTACATACACATCGAGCTTCTGCCGCGGATCACTGCCATAGGCAATGCCCTCGGTTTTGTCGAAGCTGCCTTCAGGCGTCAGTGCATTCAGTGCCTTGAGCGGTGAACAGCCCGTGGCTGCAGCCAGCAGCAGCGCGCCGATGGCCAGTTTGCAAAATAGCCGGATTCTGTTCGCCATCGCCGCCACACCTCAGGGTTTGTTGTTCTTCCACAGGTAGCGCAGGCATTCGAGATGCTCTCGCGGGGTCAGCCCCGGCAGCGTGCTGGCTGGTGTGTACGCCGGATACTGCAAGCGTAGCCACAACCACTCGTCGAGCACCGCACGCTCGCTGAAACCCAGCGCCAGGCCTTCCTGAAGATGGGACCACAGACGCTCGTAATCGGTCCCGGTGGTTTCACTCCATTGCCAGGCATGCTGCTCCAGCAGACAGGTTTGCAGCTTGTCCAGCTGTCCCTGGCTAAGACATTCCTGGATCGCCAGGGGGCCGGTCACAAGCCCTGGGTTGCTCAGCTGCTGCCAGCCCTCGAAGCCGATTGCCCGGTCCGCCCAGGTGCCGCCGAACCAGCTCAGTTGACGTACCGGCCCCAGCCAGCGACTCAGCTCACGGGCATCGCAGGCATCGAAAAAGTAGCTGGCGGTGTACGGGCTGTAGTAACTCAGCAGGGCCCGATGATGCAGCCCGACCGAAACTGTCAGCATGCGTCGCAGATGAGCCAGCAACTGTGCGGTCGAGGCCTCGCTGTACAACAACAGGCCGCGCCAGATGCGCGGCTCCTGGTGAGCGCGCTCAGCCAGCACCGGGCAATCATCCAGATCGACCAGCGTCGGGCCTTGCTCGCGCAGCGCATGCAGCTCAGTGCCTTCGAACAACCAAGAGCGCGACACGTGGGCGAATGTGTCCGCCAGCGCGGCGCTGGCCTGGGGCGCGTCAGATCCGTCGAGAAGTAGCCAGCGTGGCCTCGGGACGCTCATGGCAATTGCCCCCCGCCCAGCCGCATGGCCAGCCGGCACGTGCAAAGCGTCTGCGCGCAATGATTGAAACTGCCGCCACCCGGCAGCATGCACAGCAATAGCAGCGGCTGTGCTGAGCGCAACTGTTGCAGCAGGCCCTCGACATTTGCGCAGGGGGCCGGGACATCAACCGGGCACTGGACTCGCAGCGCCGTCGGGGAGCTCAGAAAGCCGGTGATCAGTGGGCGATCCGGATCACCCTCGATAAAGCTCACCACCACCTCGGCCCCTTCGGTCAGCTGCAACAACGAGTCACGGCACACGTGTTCGGACACTGGCAGCCAGCAATGACTGGGCGTTGCGCCTTCGCCCTGGTACACCCAGTCAAACTGCACCGCGACTGGCCTCGACGGATCGGGCCGGGCTTCATCGACCTCGACCACCCAGGCTCGTTGCAAGCTGGGCATGCGGGGTTTCACTGCGGCAGTAGCTGATGCCTGCGCTTCGACAAAGACCAGGCAATGACCGCGCCTGCTGTGCTCGAAGTAGTAATGAATGTTCGCCTGGGCGCACAGGCGCTGCAGGAATTGCAGGTCCGACTCGCAATACTGCGTACAGAAATCCTGCAGCGGATACTCCCCACGCAAGTCGAACCGCCGATCCTCTTCGGTGAGGCCATGCTCCTTGAGCACCTGGCTGAGGATCTGCGGCACTGAACGGGCACTGAAAATGCGCTGGCTGTTGCGTTGGGACAGGCCGCTGAGCTTCGGCTGCAGCCGCACATGGCAACGCCGGGGCCCCGGGCCATGTTGCAACTGGACCAGCTCATTCAGCTGCCCGTGAACACCGTTGCCCGACGCATCCAGATGCAGATAGGCCGAACGGTACAGCAGGCTGGCAAGGTCCAGTTCCGGGTCATCGAGCAGCACCTGCAGCTCGTACACAAACGGCTGGCTGATGGCTTCAGAACAGGCAAAGTCCAGGACTTCGAAGGAATGGGACAGACCTGCTACATCCAGACGAATTGCAGGCTCGTTGGCTGGATTGGACATCGGCGATTCTCTACTGGAGGGGGCAGCCAGGGATTCTCCCTGAGAGGGATGGCTGAGTAGAGTGCCGAATTACAACTTGGGAAAGGGCCTACGCGAATTGAGGAACAAACGCTTTAGATCGTCAGAAAGCAGCTAATTCCGCCAGGCATGAGAGAACCGTAGCACCGTGCGAACTGAAACTTCCTACAGTGCGCAGAAAGATTTCAGACGACTTATCGGTGGGAGCCAGGCTTGCCCGTCGCAGGCCAACCGGCCCAGACAGGAATCAAGCCTGGCATCACTCACTCAGGAGGACAGGTAAGAAGAACGGGTCAGGCCCAGGCGCAAGGCGTCGAGGAACTGGGTGCGTTCGGCGGCAGTGATGCGCGCGCTGGCGCACTTGTCGCGGTAGTGGGTCATCAGCTCTTCCGGCGACAAGTGCACGTAGCGCAGCATGTCTTCGATGGTGTCGTGGGTCTCGATTCCGGCGTGATACACACTGCCATCAGCGTTCTGGTAGATGTTCACCGAGTCGGTGTCACCGAACAGGTTGTGCATGTCACCGAGAATTTCCTGGTAGGCGCCAACCAGGAAGATGCCCAGCAGGTAGTCTTCACCCTCCTTCAGAGCATGTACCGGCAGGCTGGTCTCGATGCTCTGCTCGTCGACGTATTGCTTGATCTTGCCGTCGGAGTCGCAGGTCAGGTCTTGCAGCACGGCGCGGCGCAGCGGCTCTTCGTCGAGGCGGTGCAATGGCAAAATCGGCAGGACCTGGCCGATTGCCCAGGTGTCCGGCAGGCTCTGGAACACCGAGAAGTTGCAGATGTACTTGTCAGCCAGCTTGTCGTTGAGTTCGTCGAGCACCTGACGGTGCGAACGCTGACGCGCCTTCAAAGAGTTGTGCAGGCGACGGCACACGGCGAAGTAGCATTGCTCGGCCAGGGCTTTTTCCGCCAGGGTCAGCTTGCCATCGGCGTACTGGGTGGCCACGTCGCTCATGTAGTGAGTGGCGCGCCAGTAGGTTTCAGTGACCATCTCGATGTCGGTCGGCCCCAGCAGGTCCACCAGCCACTGCACGGTTTCCGGCAAGGCTTCCTTGTTCTCGATCTGCGGCACGTCGTCGTTGTGTTTCTCGACGTCGGTGACCTGCACCACCAGCATGGCGTGGTGCGCCGTCAGCGAGCGACCGCTTTCGGAGAAGATGTTCGGGTGCGGCAGGCTCTGTGCATCGCAGAATTCCTTGAGCATCCCGACCACGACACCGGCGTAGTCGTCCATGTCGTAGTTGATCGAACTGGCGTTACGCGAGTGAGTACCGTCGTAGTCGACACCCAGGCCACCACCGACATCGATGTGATCCACCGGCAGGCCCAGGTTTCGCAGTTCGCCGTAGTAGCGGATCGCTTCCTTGAAACCGTGCTGGTAGTCCGCCAGGTTGGCGATCTGCGAGCCCATGTGGAAGTGCAACAGGCGAATGCCCTGATCCAGGCCCGCAGCGCGGAAACGCTCGACCACCGACAGCAGTTGCGCCGCCGACAGACCGAACTTGGATTTCTCGCCGCCGGTGTCCGCCCATTTGGACGACGCCAGGGACGACAGGCGCACGCGCAGGCCGACCTGTGGCTTGACCTTCAGCGAGGCGGCTTCTTCGATCACCAGCTCAACTTCGGATTCTTTCTCGATAACGATGAACACGTTGTGACCCAGCTTCTGGCCCATCAGCGCCAGGCGGATGAACTCACGGTCTTTGTAGCCGTTGCAGACGATGGTGCCGCCTTTGGGCGCCAGGGCCAGCACGGCAAGCAGCTCAGGCTTGGACCCGGCTTCAAGTCCAATGGAGACGTCCTGGGTGGCGATGATGTTTTCGATCACCGCCTCTTGCTGGTTGACCTTGATCGGGTAAAGCGCGGTGTACTTGCTCTGGTATTCCAGGCGCTCGATGTTCGAATCGAAAGCACCGGTCAGCTGACGCACACGGTCTTGCAGGATGTCCGGGAAACGGACCAGCAATGGCAAGGACAAACCGCTTTGGCGCAGTTGGTCAACTTGCTCGAACAGGTCGATTGGCGAACTGGCGGGGCCGTTCGGACGAACCTCGACGCGACCGGCGTCATTGATCGCGAAATACCCGGCCCCCCAATGGCGGATCCCGTAAACACTGCGGCTGTCCGCAACTGTCCATTGGCTGCCATCGTCTTTGCGTGTGCGTCGTACGGACATTGAAGTCCCCTATAAAGAAGTCATAGAGCGTCGCCTGGGTTCAGGCCGGCGCAGTCTAAAGAATGAAAATGACGGTTCGTCAACGAGGGGGTAGACCTCGCCGATCGCAGTGAGTTTAGAAACCGGTCAGAACAGGCTCTGTGAAAACCATGTGGACGACGCCAAACCTGCTGTCAGGACTGGATCAAGTCGAGGGTGGTTTTCACAGAGGCTGCTAGCCGCCGGCCTTCTTTGCCTTGAAACCGAGCTTGATCAGTTCGGCCAAGAGTAGCTCGACATGATCGCCCTGGATTTCAATGATGCCGTCTTTCAACGCGCCACCGGTCCCGCAACGTTTTTTCAACGCAGTCGCCAGGTCCTTGAGCGCATCTTCAGCCAGGGGCACGCCGGTGATGGTGGTCACCGTCTTGCCGCCACGACCCTTGCTTTCGCGACGCACGCGAGCAATGCCGTCGCCGGCTGGGATAACGGTCTGTTTGCAGATGCAGGCGTCCACCGGTTTACTGCAATCGGGGCAATGACGACCTGCGTCGGTGGAAAATACCAAGCCACCAAGGGCGGCGAAGGATGCGGCTTTTTTGGCCACCGGCAATCCTCTCGGGAGGACAAAGACTGGCCGCAGCGCATGGCTATCGACCGCGAAGCCCCACTCAGGCAGGGGCAGCGCTACTGAAACGGTATGCGCCGTTCGCTGTAGGAGCGAGCTCGCTCGCGATGAACGTAAACGATAACGCGGGCATTCTGAATGAACGCGTCGCCCTTGAGTACATCGCGAGCGAGCTCGCGCCTACAGTTACAGCAATACCGTTTCAGCTTGAAAAGGTCGCGCAGTGTAACGGCAAAAACGCCGATTGCTAAGAGCCAATCGGCGCCAATTTATAGCTCTTTTGCGACGTCTTTCCCGCAGGCGCGAAGATAGCGCTTCAACGCGGCCAGGGAGTCCGGGCAGTAAGGCTTCTGCCGGATTTCCAGCATGACCTGATCAATAGGCAGAAAGCACGCTTCAACCACCTCTTCCGGCTGCAGGATCAACGGTCCATCCCACACTGCAGAAAACGCCGAACACCACAGGCGATTGCCGGTGTCCTCGAAATAGAAATGGTCGTGGCCGGTCAACTCTACCCCGCTAACACCCAGCTCTTCTTCCAGTTCCCGTGCGGCCGACTCGGCATAGGTCTCGGTCGCCAGCACCATGCCACCGGCAGCCACGTCCCAGTAGCCGGGGTAGATCGCCTTGCTCAAGGTGCGGCGGTGCACGCAAAGCTCACCCGCCGAATTGAACAGCATGATGTACGTGCCACGCCCGATCAGGCCCCGCTCGCGAAGGTCGGAACGCACCAGGGCGCCTAGCAGGTTGTCCTGCTCGTCGACCCAGGCGATCTGCTCGGCATCCGAGGCCGCGCGGTGGGCGGCCTCTTTGTCGCTATCGGCCATGACTCAGCCCTGGTTGAGCAATTGACGCAAGTCGATCACTGCGGCGTTTGCCCGGGAGATGTAGTTGGCCATGACCAGCGAGTGGTTGGCCAGGACGCCAAAGCCACTGCCGTTCAGGATCATCGGACTCCAGACAGGCTCCTGCGACGCTTCCAGCTCACGAATGATCTGGCGCACGCTGACCGTGGCGTTCTTCTTCGCCAGCACGTCGGCGAAGTCGACTTCGATGGCGCGCAGCAGGTGGGACAAGGCCCACGCTTGGCCGCGGGCTTCATAGAACACGTTGTCGATCTGCATCCATGGGGTTTCGACGATTTCCTCGTCGACCTGCGGCACCTGGCCCGGGGCCACGACTTCGGTTTTCAATGCGGTGTTGAGCTTGACCCGGCCAACGCTGGCCGACAGGCGCTGCGACAGCGAACCCAGGCGGGTGCCCACATCACCCAGCCAGTTGTTGAGGTTGTCAGCACGGGCGTAGAACAGCGCGTTTTTCTGCGAAGGATCGGAAAGGCGAGCCTGGTAGCGACTCAGGGAATTGATGCCTTCCTGATACTCGGATTCGCTGGACGGCAGCACCCAGCTCTTGTTGTCGAAGTTGAAGCGCGGCTCGGCCTTGGCCAGGTCGGAGTCTTCAGCCGACTGCGATTGCGAGCGAGCGAAGTCTTTACGCAGGGCTCGGGTCAGGTCGCGAACCTGGATCAGCACCCCGTATTCCCAGCTTGGCGTGTTGTCCATCCACAGGCCTGGCGGAAAACGGTCATTGGAAATATAGCCGCCTGGTTTGGTCAGCAAGGTCCCTGCAACGGTCTTGAGGGTTTCAACCGTGGTGTAGCCGGTGACCATCTGCTTGCCTGCTTTCTCGGCAGCGACCTGGGCATTCTGCTGAACCGGGAACAGCGCCGGCTCCTGGCTCCAATACCAGCCCAGGGCGATCGCCACCAACAGGTACAGGCCGATCAAGGTGACCAGCGCCCGGCTGAACAACAGGCCACCTATGTAGCTGCGGGTAGCCGATTTTGGTTCGGCGGCACGTTCAGGCGCGCTGCCCGCGCGGTTCTTCCAGTCCAGCATGGCGATATCCTTTCAATCACTTGAGTTCATCGGTTCGACCACAACCCTACGCCATCGTGCCTCATTTGCCGCGCATTAATACGTGCACGGCGCAAGCAACAATCGCACGGTCGATGCCTCCACTATAAATGAACACCACGCCTTGTGTTGGTGCGGCGTAGGATCTGTCGAGTGCAACGAGGCTGCGATCTTTTGATCTTGCTTGTGGGAAACGCCAGAATTGAAAGATCGCAACCTCGTTGCACTCGACAGCTCCTACCAGCACCTACGCACCCCATAAGCAGCAACGCGACTCGTCGGTCACAAACTGAATAGGCTCGCCTAGCACATTATTGACATGCGACACTGATCCACGCTTGGAAGAGATGCTAGCATAGAGCCACCAGTCGATCTCAGCATGCACCCTAACTAGTAGTCAGGATATGACCGAGCCAGAAGACCCCAGCCGTGAGCGCCTCAAGCACCACTTTGCCCAGCGGGTAACTCATCAGGCACGTCAGATTCTTGAGATATGGCAACGCCTGCAGCGCAGCGAGTGGTCCTCTACCGACTTGGCAGAACTGGGCGAAGCCAACCTGCGCCTGCTGCGATTCTCCGAGCGCTTCGAGCAACCGGAACACATGCAACTGGCTCGTCAGATCGGCCAGTCGCTTGAAGCGGTCGAGTCCAATCGCGGCCGCCTCAGCAGCGGCCTGATTACCGACCTGAACCGTTTAATGCAGCGCCTCTCGCGCACCGGACTGCGCCAAGGCGATCAGCTCGATCAGACCTTCCTGCCGCCCTCGCGCAAACCGATCTACGTGATGCTGCAGGATCACGAGCGCGCTGAGCGCCTGGCCAAACAGCTGGAATTCTTCGGGCTCAGCGCCCAGTCCCTGGACAGTGTGGCGGCGTTTCGCTCCTCGATGGTAGAACGCCTGCCGGCGGCGATCGTCATGGACGTCGATTTCAGTGGCCCCGGCGTCGGCCTCAAACTGGCCGCCGAAGCCCAGGAAGGCCTGGAACAGCAACTGCCGCTGCTGTTCTTCAGCCTTCACGAAACCGACACCCCCACCCGCCTCGCCGCCGTGCGTGCCGGTGGCCAGGAATTCCTCACCGGCACCCTCGAAGCGTCAAGCCTGCTGGAAAAAATCGAAGTCCTGACCTGCGTCGCGCAATACGAACCGTTCAAAGTACTGATCATCGATGATTCCCGCGCCCAGGCAATGCACACCGAACGTCTGCTCAACAGCGCCGGCATTGTCACGCGAACCTTGATCGAACCTATTCAGGCCATGGCCGAGCTCGCGGACTTCCAGCCCGACCTGATTATCCTCGACATGTACATGCCGGCCTGCACCGGCACCGAATTGGCCAAGGTCATCCGCCATAACGACCGATACGTCAGCGTGCCGATCATCTACCTTTCGGCCGAGGACGACCTGGACAAGCAACTCGACGCCATGAGCGAAGGCGGCGACGATTTCCTGACCAAACCGATAAAACCGCGCCACCTGATCACCACCGTGCGCAACCGTGCGGCGCGGGCACGCAACCTCAAGGCGCGGATGGTGCGCGACAGTCTCACCGGCCTGTACAACCACACCCATATCCTGCAGTTGCTGGAAGACTGCAGCTTTCGCGCGCGCCGTGAGAACAAGCCACTGAGCTTTGCGATGCTCGATATCGATCACTTCAAGCGGGTCAATGACAGCCATGGCCATCCGATGGGTGACCGGGTGATCAAGAGCCTGGCGCTGTTTCTCAAGCAGCGCCTGCGCAAGACCGACTTCATAGGCCGCTACGGTGGCGAAGAGTTCGCCATTGTCATGCCCGATACGGATCTGGAGTCGGCCCACAAGGTGCTCGA
The DNA here is from genome assembly GCF_023072615.1 of Pseudomonas violetae. Taxonomy (GTDB): domain Bacteria; phylum Pseudomonadota; class Gammaproteobacteria; order Pseudomonadales; family Pseudomonadaceae; genus Aquipseudomonas; species Aquipseudomonas violetae. The sequence goes on along the minus strand of NZ_JAKNRW010000032.1, from coordinate 22,614 downwards.
TGAAATCCGCCGGCGCTTCGCCGAAATCCACTATCCGGCGCAGCCCCAGGACCTTTGGTGCACATTCAGTGCAGGAGTGGTGGACCTCGGTGATAACTCCGACAGCTTGATGATGGCAAGCCAGGCTGACGAGGCGCTGTACCGCGCCAAGCATGCCGGGCGCAATCGCGTACAGTCTTCGCGGGAATAAAAGCAAAAGGCCACCTTTTCAGCTGATTCCACCGATCAGGTCATAACTTTGTAATAGAAACGCAATAACTTCAGGCGCTTACCATTCTGTCGTTGGTAGTCCCGCGATGCGTCTGAAGCTGCTGACCAATCTCAACACCCTCCTTTTAGTCGCCGTGTGCGCCGCTCTTGGCGCCACCCTCTGGTGGTCGCAAAAAGCCCTTGAACGCCCCTATTTACTGATGGAGCGTTACCTGAGCCTGTCCCAGCAGTTTCAGAGGCAGGTAGCGCACAACGTTCAGGACTACCTCGCCAGTGGCGACGCTCTGCGCCTGAGCAGTGCTGGCCAGGCGATCGATGAGCTGAAAAAAGAGCTTGATGAACTGCCGCAACCCTTGGCCGACTCCGTGCGCCCGAGCCTTGCTGATCTTGAAGGGTTCAGCAGAACCGAACTGCTCGCCGCCGGCAAGCTCGCAGGGGACCCCCAGGCATTGCTGCTGCAAGCAGAACGGGAGCTGGGCGCAAACCTTGACCAGCTCAGCCAATATGCCAACGCCAACGCAGACTATCTGAAGCCATTGCTCAGTGCCTCGCAGCACGTAGGCAAGCTGTCGTTGGCCCGGGACAAACTGGTGAGCAGCGGTCGCAGCGAATTGGCCGCGGATGTCGAGCGCGAAGTCAGCAACATCCGCACCCAGGCCAGTATTCTGGAGGCCCTACCCTTGCTGGGAGTAACGGCCAGCAGCGAGTCGAACACCGATGATTTCGCTGCCATGATGGGCCTGGAAAACACTGAACAGTCTGTCGCCGAAGATGCTGGCATTGCGCTCAAACGAGAACTCAACAGCCTCTTGGCCCGCTACCCCGCAGAACTTGCCCGTACCCGCGAACAGATCGAGAAACGCAGCGAGCTCAGCGCCGCGACCCATCGCAAAGTGACCGCCGTGCAGCAGTCCATCGCCGATCTGGAACCGGTAGTGCGTGCGCAACACGGGCAAATCCAGGGTGAGGTGCGACTGCTGCAAGGGCTGATGATCGGCCTGATCCTGCTGATAGCGCTGCTGATCGACACCCTGCAACGGCGACTGGCTCGCACCCTGACCAACCTCGCACCAGCCCTCTCGGTTTGGGCCGAGGGCGATTTCAGCCGGGACATCGAACTGGGCAAGACCAACCGCGAACTGCACGACATCCAGGCCTCGCTCAATCGCCTGCGGGCCTATCTGGTAGACCTGGTGGGGACCATTCGCCTCAACGCCGAACAAGTTGCCGGCAGCAGTCGCACCCTGGCCGAGTTGAGCAACGACCTGCACATCGGCGCCGAAGATCAGGCTGGCGACACCGCGATGATCCGCGATTCTCTGGGAGAACTCGAAGCCACGATCCAGCAGGTTGCCGGCGATGCCAGCCAGGCCGCCGACGCCAGTCGCCATGCCGGGCTGGCAGTAGAGCAAGGGCAGAAAGTCATCGGCTTGAGCCTTGCCGGTCTGCACGCCCTGGTCGGGGAAGTGCAAGGCAATGCGCAGATGATTGAGCATCTGGCCGAAGAGTCGGCAACTATCGGCGGGGTGCTGACGGTCATCCGCTCAATTGCCGACCAGACCAACCTGTTAGCCCTGAACGCGGCCATCGAAGCGGCCCGCGCCGGGGAAATGGGTCGCGGGTTTGCTGTTGTGGCAGAGGAAGTTCGGTCCCTGGCGCAACGCACTGCCGGTGCCACGGCACAGATTCAGAGCTTGATCGCCGGACTGCAAGCGGCCGCACGGCAATCGGTCGAAGGCATGCGTGCCCAGGTCGGGCACGCGCAGTCCACGGCCAACCAGGCCCAGGCAGCGGATGGCGCACTGGATAAAATCGTCGGTGCGATCCAGACCATTTCCGACACCGCAATACGCATCGCCGATGTGACAGCGCAGCAGAGTAGCGCTGTCAGCGAGATCCGTGATCACAGCGAGCGTATTCACCAGTTGGGTGGGGATAATTTGCTGCGAATTGGTGAAGGCCGCGAGCAAGGCGAGCATTTGCTGGTGCTGGGCGGGCGGCTGCATACGGCGGTGCAGGCGTTTCGCGTCTGATCGACTGCCTTCGCGGGCAAGCATGCTCCCGCAGGGACCTGTGTCGAGCATGGATCCTGTGTGGGAGCGGAGTTGCTCGCGAAGGCGTCACACCTGTCAACGCCAACCTGACGGTCTGCCACAATGACCGGATTGAAACGGGCGGTCATATATTTCGCGCAAACATCGGCCATCGTGCTGGCTATTGCATAGAACTGGACAGTCACAAAGTCTTTGCGGCATAGTCGCCGGGTTCTGACAAATGCACACTGATAACAAGGAACAGCAGATGGCGACCTTTCTGGTTCTGCACGGACCCAACCTGAACTTGCTCGGCACCCGCGAACCGGGCACCTATGGCGCCACGACGCTGGCACAGATCAACCAGGACCTGGAACGCCGTGCCCGTGAAGCGGGCCACCATTTGCTGCACCTGCAGAGCAATGCCGAGTACGAATTGATCGACCGCATCCACGCGGCCCGCAGCGAAGGAGTGGACTTCATCCTGATCAATCCAGCAGCTTTTACGCACACAAGCGTCGCTTTACGTGACGCGCTGCTGGCGGTGAGCATCCCATTCATCGAAGTGCATTTGTCTAACGTGCACAAACGCGAACCTTTCCGCCATCACTCTTACTTCTCCGACGTAGCGGTGGGAGTGATCTGCGGCCTTGGCGCCAGCGGTTATCGACTGGCCCTGGAGGCCGCACTAGAGCAGCTTGAAAGACAGGCAACGACTTGAACAACAAGCGTTAAACGCCCCTGACCGACCCTTGGGAGTTGATGATTCATGGATATCCGTAAAGTTAAGAAACTGATCGAATTGCTGGAAGAGTCCGGCATCGACGAGCTCGAGATCAAGGAAGGCGAAGAGTCCGTTCGCATCAGCCGCCACAGCAAAACCCCAGCTCAGCAGTACTACGCTCCGGCTCCAATGCACGCTCCGGCTCCAGCGCCTGCCGCTGCCGCCCCGGTTGCCGCTGCCGCGCCTGCTGCTCCGTCCGCACCTGTCCTGAACGGCACCGTTGCCCGTTCGCCGATGGTCGGCACCTTCTATCGCAAATCTTCGCCTAGCTCGCCGTCCTTCGTCGAAGTCGGCCAGACCGTGAAGAAAGGCGACACCCTGTGCATCGTTGAAGCGATGAAGATGATGAACCACATCGAAGCTGAAACCAGCGGTGTGATCGAATCCATCCTCGTCGAAGACGGCCAGCCGGTTGAGTACGACCAACCGCTGTTCACCATCGTTTGAACCGCGGAGAAACTTTGATGACTGCGAAGTTGGAAAAAGTTCTGATCGCCAACCGCGGTGAGATCGCACTGCGGATTCTGCGTGCCTGCAAAGAGATGGGCATCAAGACCGTCGCCGTTTACTCCAAGGCTGACAAAGAGCTGATGCACCTGGGCCTGGCAGATGAATCCGTCTGCATTGGTCCGGCCTCGGCCGCCCACTCCTACCTGCACATCCCGGCAATCATCGCCGCCGCTGAAGTGACCGGCGCTACCGCCATTCACCCAGGCTACGGTTTCCTCGCGGAAAACGCTGATTTCGCTGAACAGGTCGAGAACTCCGGCTTCGCCTTCATTGGCCCGAAAGCCGACACCATTCGCCTGATGGGCGACAAGGTTTCGGCCAAGCACGCGATGATCGCTGCTGGCGTTCCAACCGTTCCGGGTTCTGACGGCCCGCTGCCGGAAGACGAAGAAACCGCTCTGCGCATCGGCCGCGAAGTCGGTTACCCGGTGATCATCAAAGCCGCTGGCGGCGGTGGTGGTCGCGGCATGCGCGTTGTGCATAAAGAAGAAGACCTGATCTCCTTCGCCAAACTGACCCGCACCGAAGCAGGCGCAGCGTTTGGCAACCCGATGGTGTATCTGGAAAAATTCCTGACCAATCCACGTCACGTGGAAGTTCAGGTGCTTTCCGACGGCCAGGGCCACGCCATCCATCTAGGCGACCGCGATTGCTCGCTGCAACGTCGTCACCAGAAGGTTCTCGAAGAAGCGCCGGCACCGGGCATCGACGAGAAAGCCCGGGCTGAAGTCCTCGCACGCTGCGTTAAAGCCTGCATCGACATCAACTACCGTGGCGCGGGCACTTTCGAGTTCCTGTACGAGAACGGCGCGTTCTATTTCATCGAAATGAACACCCGCGTTCAGGTTGAGCACCCGGTTTCGGAAATGGTTACCGGTATCGACATCGTCAAGGAGATGCTCAGCATCGCCGCTGGCAACAAGCTGTCGTACACCCAGGAAGACGTTGTCATCCGCGGTCACGCACTTGAATGCCGGATCAACGCCGAAGACCCGAAAACCTTCATGCCTAGCCCCGGCACGGTCAAGCATTTCCACGCGCCAGGCGGCAACGGCGTTCGCGTCGATTCGCACCTGTACAGTGGTTATGCCGTTCCGCCGAACTACGATTCGTTGATCGGCAAGCTGATCACCTACGGCGCAACCCGTGATGAAGCCCTGGCGCGCATGCGCAATGCGCTGGACGAGATCGTTGTCGACGGGATCAAGACCAACATCCCGCTGCACCGCGACCTGGTCCGCGACGAAGGTTTCTGCAAAGGTGGGATCAACATCCACTACCTGGAACACAAGCTGGCAGGCGAGAAGCTCTAAGCTTTAGCTGGTAATCAACAAAGCCGCCTTGGGGCGGCTTTGTTGTTTCTGGACATTTCATCAAATCTGCAACCCTGCACAGTCTCTGTGGGAGCAGTGTGTTCAGGGCTCGTGCGGAGGATGCAGATCATGCGACTCCCACAAACACTGCGCGCTCGCGTAAACTTGCGCGCTTCTCGCAGACCGCTAGGCTGCAATCAATATTTTTCATAGGTGCCCGCCATGCCTTGGCTGCAAGTCCGTCTCGCCATCAGCCCAGAACAAGCCGAAACCTACGAAGAGGCTTTCCTTGAAGTGGGCGCCGTGTCGGTGACCTTCATGGACGCTGAAGATCAGCCGATCTTCGAACCGGAACTCAATACCACGCCATTGTGGTCGCACACGCACCTGCTGGCCCTGTTCGAAGGCGGCACTGAAGCGGCCAGCGTGTTGGCTCATCTTGAGTTGCTGACCGGCAGCCCGCTGCCCGAGCATCACAGCGAAGTCATCGAAGACCAGGATTGGGAACGCAGCTGGATGGACGGATTCCAGCCGATGCGTTTTGGCCAGCGCCTGTGGATTGTCCCTAGCTGGCACACCGCACCCGAGCCTGACGCGGTGAACCTGCTGCTGGATCCGGGCCTGGCGTTTGGCACCGGCACACACCCGACCACCGCGCTATGCCTGGAATGGCTCGACGGTCAGGACCTGAAGGATTGCAACGTGCTCGACTTTGGTTGCGGCTCGGGCATCCTGGCGATTGCCGCGCTGTTGCTGGGTGCCAGAGAAGCGGTAGGCACTGACATCGACGTGCAGGCGCTGGAAGCCTCCCGCGACAACGCCGGGCGCAACAACATTGCCGAAGCACTCTTTCCGTTGTATCTGCCGCAAGATCTGCCCCAGGTTCAGGCCGACGTGCTGGTGGCCAACATTCTTGCCGGCCCGCTGGTTTCTCTGGCGCCGCAATTGTCCAGCCTGGTCAAACCAGGTGGTCGCCTGGCGCTGTCGGGCATCCTCGCCGAGCAAGGCGAAGAAGTCGCCAAGGCCTACGCCCAGGACTTCGACCTGGACCCGATCGCCAATCGCGATGGCTGGGTGCGCATCACTGGCCGTCGGCGCTAGAATGGACGCCTGCATTCACCGGATCGCCGCATGACCGATAGCTTCGTCACTCAATGCCCGCATTGCCAAAAGAGCTTCCGCGTCAGCCACGCCCAGTTGAGCGTGGCCCGCGGAGTGGTTCGTTGCGGCTCGTGCCTGCAGGTTTTTAATGCCGCCAAGCAGCTACTGGAGCAACACGCCGGCAAGGAGCCTGTTGCCTCCACATCCCCAGTCATCGTCGAGCCGCCGGAGCAACGGGCCATCAGCTTGAAACAATGGACGGCTGCCGAACTGGACCTGGACAGCATGGACCTGGACGAAGAACTCGCGCGACTCGAACAGCGGGAAATCCAGCCGACCACCGAATTCGGCCGGCACCGTGAAGACTCATTGAGTGCGCGACGCGACAACGCCGATCATGAGGAAGCACCCTGGTCCGACAGCTTGTTCAGCGAGTCGGCTGCGGACCGTGCACAGGCCAGCCAGGGCGACGAAGCTGCCGCTACGCAATTCACCCCGCTCAAACCGGCCCGTACCGAACCCTCGCTGACACTGGAGCTGGTCGAGCTCGACGATGAGCCGCGCCCTCCCCTGGTTCGCCAGGAACTGCTGTTGGAGCCAGAACCCACGAGGGAACGCCTGTCCCTGTCGGCGGTAGATGACCTGGATGAGGATCTGCCTTCGATCGAGCCGTTGCGCAAAAAACGCAGCGAACCGGCAGTGCGCGCCGAAGTGCTGCAGGACCTCACCGACGACCCGCTGCAACTGGACTGGCAAAAACGCCGCTCGCCCTGGGGCCGCCGCTTCATCTGGATGCTGCTGGTTGTCCTAGCCGCACTCGCGCTGGGCGGCCAATACGTTGCGTATCACTTCGAAGAACTCGCGCGCCAGGACCAGTACCGCCCCTGGTTCCAGCAGCTGTGCCCTCAGATCGGTTGCACCGTACCGTCCAAGGTCGACATCGCGAAAATCAAGAGCAGCAATCTGGTAGTGCGCAGCCACCCGGACTTCAGCGGCGCCTTGGTAGTCGATGCGATCATCTACAATCGTGCGGCGTTCTCCCAGCCATTCCCCCTCCTGGAACTGCGCTTTGCCGACCTCAACGGTCACTTGATCGCCAGCCGTCGATTCAAACCCGGCGAGTACCTCAACGGCGATCTCGAAGGCATGGCGGAAATGCCCCCGCAAACGCCTATCCACATCGCACTGGATATCCTCGATCCAGGCTCAAAAGCGGTGAACTACAGCCTGAGTTTTCATTCGCCCGAGTGAAACGGCCACTGATCCGCGATTGACCACGGATTCCTGACTGTGCGTGTCTGTACCAAACCGCTGGCGATAACAGAATAACTGCTCAGATTTTGTTCAATTCAGCCTTTATCCAGTCATCGAGAGCGGGTATCATGCCAACCCTTTTTCGAACTCTCATGATCCGGCCCCACAACAGGGAAGTCCTATGTCGGCGGTACGCATCGGTCCATATACATTGCACAACGGCTTGATTCTCGCCCCCATGGCGGGCGTCACCGACCAACCCTTTCGTCAGCTGTGCAAGCGACTGGGCGCCGGGCTGGTAGTTTCGGAAATGGTCACCAGCGACATGAGCTTGTGGAACACCCGCAAGTCACGCATGCGCATGATCCACGAAGGTGATCCCGAGCCCCGCTCGGTGCAGATCGCCGGTGGCGATGCGCAGATGCTGGCCGATGCTGCACGGGCCAACGTCGAACTAGGCGCACAGATTATTGACATCAACATGGGCTGCCCGGCCAAGAAGGTCTGTAATAAGGCCGCCGGCTCCGCACTGTTGAAGGATGAAGCATTGGTAACCGAGATCCTGCAGGCCGTCGTGGCCGCAGTCGATGTGCCGGTTACCCTGAAGATCCGGACCGGCTGGGACCGGGACAACAAGAACGGCCTGACGGTGGCGAAGATCGCCGAACAGGCAGGAATCACGGCGTTGGCGGTCCATGGCCGCACCCGTGCAGATCTGTACACCGGTGAAGCCGAGTACGACACCATCGCCGCGATCAAGCAGGCGGTGTCGATCCCGGTGTTTGCCAACGGCGATATCGATTCGCCGGAAAAGGCCCGGTATGTGCTCGATGCCACCGGTGCCGATGGCCTGCTAGTAGGGCGAGCTGCCCAAGGGCGGCCATGGATTTTTCGCGAGATCGAGCATTACCTGCGCACCGGTGAAAAACTTCCGGCGCTGGAACTGATCGAGGTGGAACGCATACTGCTAGAGCATTTGGCCGCGCTGCACGTTTTCTATGGAGACGTCATGGGTGTGCGCATTGCTCGCAAGCATGTGGGCTGGTATCTCGCAACCTTGCCGGGCGCCAGGGAATTTCGCGCCCACTTCAATCGTTTGGAAGATACGGAAGCACAATGCGCCAACGTTCAGGGCTTCTTCGCCGAACGTTACAAGAGCCTGACAGGGGACGGAGAAGGGGTGGCCGCATGACGATGATGACCGAGACTTTAGTGAGTGGAACGACACCCGTGAGCGACAACGTGAATTTGAAACAGCACCTCAATACGCCTAGCGAAGAAGGCCAGACCCTTCGCGGGAGTGTCGAGAAGGCGCTGCACAATTATTTCGCCCACCTTGAGGGCGCTGCCGTCACGGATGTGTACAACCTGGTGCTCTCCGAAGTCGAGGCTCCCCTGCTCGAGTGCGTGATGAACTACGTCAAGGGCAACCAGACCAAGGCCAGCGAGCTGCTCGGACTGAACCGGGGCACGCTACGCAAGAAACTCAAGCAGTACGATTTGCTGTAAGCATTCAATCAAACCAGAAAGGCGCCTGCGTAAAAACGGTCGCCTTTTTTGCTGACTCCTTTGCTTTTGATGGAAATTGAAATGACCGACCAGACTACCCGCCTGCCGATCCGCCGCGCCTTGATCAGCGTTTCCGACAAGACCGGGATCCTCGAATTCGCCAAGGAACTTGAAGCCCTGGGTGTCGAGATCCTCTCCACTGGCGGAACGTTCAAGCTGCTGCGCGACAATGGCGTTGCCGCAGTGGAAGTCGCGGATTACACCGGTTTCGCGGAAATGATGGACGGTCGGGTGAAAACTCTGCACCCGAAAATCCACGGCGGAATCCTCGGCCGTCGCGGCATCGATGACGCTATCATGAGCGAGCACGGCATCAAGCCGATCGACCTGGTGGCCGTCAACCTGTACCCGTTCGAAGCCACCATCAACAAGCCAGGCTGCGACCTGCCGACCGCGATCGAAAACATCGACATCGGCGGCCCGACCATGGTCCGTTCAGCAGCAAAAAACCACAAAGACGTAGCTATCGTGGTGAATGCAGGCGACTACGCCAGCGTGCTCGAAGGTCTCAAGGCCGGCGGCCTGACCTACGCCCAGCGTTTCGACCTGATGCTCAAGGCCTTTGAACACACCGCAGCCTATGACGGTATGATCGCCAACTATATGGGCACCGTGAACCAGGCTGCCGATACGCTCGGCACTGAAGATCGCAGCGAGTTCCCGCGCACGTTCAACAGCCAGTTCATCAAGGCTCAGGAAATGCGCTACGGCGAGAACCCGCACCAGAGCGCGGCGTTTTACGTGGAAGCCAAGCCTGCCGAAGTTGGCATCGCCACCGCGACCCAACTGCAAGGTAAGGAACTGTCTTACAACAACGTGGCTGACACGGACGCCGCGCTGGAATGTGTGAAGAGCTTCGTCAAGCCAGCCTGCGTGATCGTCAAGCACGCCAACCCATGCGGCGTGGCCGTGAGCCCGGACGCCGAAGGTGGCATCCGTCAGGCCTACGAGCTGGCCTATGCAACTGATACAGAATCTGCGTTCGGCGGCATCATTGCCTTCAACCGCGAACTGGATGCTGAAACGGCTAAGGCCATTGTCGAGCGTCAGTTCGTCGAAGTGATCATCGCGCCGTCCGTGAGTGAAGAAGCTCGCGCCATCGTCGCAGCCAAAGCCAACGTGCGCCTGCTGGCCTGTGGCGAGTGGTCGACAGATCGCGCTGCTGCGTGGGACTACAAGCGCGTCAATGGCGGGCTGCTGGTGCAGAGCCGTGACATCGGCATGATCGGCAGCGAAGACCTGAAAGTCGTGACCAAGCGCGCTCCGACCGAACAGGAAATCAACGACCTGATCTTCGCCTGGAAAGTCGCCAAATACGTTAAATCCAACGCCATTGTCTACGCCAAGAACCGCCAGACCATCGGCGTCGGCGCAGGCCAGATGAGCCGTGTGAACTCGGCCCGCATCGCCGCAATCAAAGCCGAACATGCCGGTTTGCAGGTGCAGGGTTCGGTGATGGCATCGGACGCTTTCTTCCCGTTCCGCGACGGCCTGGACAATGCAGCCAAGGCCGGTGTCACGGCAGTGATCCAGCCAGGCGGTTCGATGCGTGATGCAGAAGTGATTGCAGCGGCTGATGAAGCCGGCATCGCCATGGTGTTCACCGGCATGCGCCACTTCCGTCACTAACCAGACAACGGCCGCACTGAAACCGGCATCTGCTGCGTTGGAGGCTACCTTGATGATGCTCATTGCCAAAAGGCAACTCCGCTTATCAAGGTAGCCTCCGCCTTGCATCTACCGGCTTCATTGCGACCTCCTGCAGCGCGAAGCGCTTTAGGTTCTAAAACAGAATTAGCTTCATCCGAGGTTTTTGAAATGAATGTTTTGATCATTGGCAGCGGTGGCCGTGAACACGCCCTGGCCTGGAAAGTGGCTCAGGATCCGCGTGTGCAGAAGGTTTTTGTTGCTCCTGGCAACGCCGGCACCGCCATTGAAGCCAAATGCGAAAACGTTGCGATCGATGTGCTGGCCCTTGAGCAGCTTGCCGACTTCGCCGAGAAGAATGTCTCTCTGACGATCGTCGGCCCGGAAGTACCGCTGGTTGCCGGTGTGGTCGATCTCTTCCGCGCCCGCGGCCTCGATTGCTTCGGTCCGACCGCTGGCGCAGCCCAGTTGGAAGGCTCCAAGGCGTTCACCAAAGACTTCCTGGCGCGCCACAAAATCCCTACCGCCGACTATCAGAACTTCACCGAGATCGAGCCTGCCCTGGCTTATCTGCGTGAAAAAGGTGCGCCGATCGTCATCAAGGCCGACGGCCTGGCTGCCGGTAAAGGTGTGATCGTCGCCATGACACTGGCCGAAGCCGAGGAAGCCGTACGCGACATGCTCGCAGGCAATGCCTTCGGTGACGCCGGGTCCCGTGTGGTCATCGAAGAATTTCTGGATGGAGAAGAAGCCAGCTTCATCGTCATGGTCGACGGAAAGAACGTATTGCCGATGGCCACCAGCCAGGATCACAAACGCGTCGGCGATGGCGATACCGGTCCGAACACCGGCGGCATGGGTGCCTACTCCCCCGCCCCGGTAGTGACCAGCGAAGTACACCAGCGCGTCATGGACCTGGTGATCTGGCCGACCGTGCGCGGCATGGCCGATGAAGGCAACGTCTACACTGGCTTCCTGTACGCCGGACTGATGATAGACAAAGCGGGCAACCCAAAAGTTATCGAATTCAACTGCCGTTTCGGCGACCCTGAGACCCAACCGGTCATGCTGCGCTTACAGTCGAGCCTGGTGTTGCTGGTCGAAGCCGCCCTGGCACAAGCGCTGGACAAGGTCGAAGCACAGTGGGATCCACGTCCGAGCGTCGGCATCGTGCTGGCAGCGGGTGGTTATCCTGGTGATTACGCCAAAGGCGTTGCCATTAATGGCCTGGACGCCGCCGCCGCCCTGGAAGGCAAAGTCTTCCACGCTGGCACCGTGCTCAAGGACGGACAAGTGGTAACCGCCGGTGGTCGGGTACTCTGTGCGACCGCCATGGGCGCCAGCGTAGATGCCGCCCAACAGCAGGCTTACCAACTCGCAGCCAAGGTCGACTGGGAAGGATGTTTCTATCGCAAGGACATCGGCTACCGCGCCATTGCCCGCGAGCGTGGCGAAAATCAGGAATAGTCGATCCATTCGGTCGGGCAAGGGCGTCAAGCCCTTGCCGGACTATTCCGGCGCCGCGCATAGTTATATTCTGGCATCAACCTACGAAGGGATTTCGCCGTGCGCTGGCTCAGGATTGCCGTAAGTCTCACCGTCACTCTGCTGACATTGCTCTGCATGCTCCCGGTCCAGGCCGCGCAAGGCAGTGGCTGGGCGGTATTACTCGACGATCAGGGCAACCTGCAACTGAGCGATATCCGTTCCACACGCTATATCAATCAATTCAGCCCCATCGAACTTGAACGCCTGACTGCTGCCGAGCCCGATGGCGCGCTCTGGCTGCGCTTCAGGCTTGCTCCCGGCAAACACGAGCAGGTGCTGAAGGTATTCGCCCCGGATCTGGCACACATCAATCTCTACGTACTGGACGGCGACAAGCTCCTCGATCAGACCCATGCCGGGCCCGATCAGCCGCAAGACGAACGGCCATTGGCCAGCAGCGATATCCTGTTGCCGCTGCCACAAAGTGACAAACCCCTGGATGTCTACCTGCGCCTGGCTTCCGAACACCAGATGCGGCCGCACATCACCCTGCAATCGGCGATCAGCACCGCCGCCAACCAGACCCAGACACTGATATACGGACTGCTGTTCGGTTGCATCGGCATGCTGATCCTGCACAACCTTATCCGTTACGCCTACACGCGATCACGCAGCAGTCTCTGGCTGGCCGGGTGCGAGGCCTTGCTGATGCTGAGCCTGGCACTGCTGCTGAACCTTGCCGGGGCATGGATGCCTGACTGGCACGCAATCCAGACTCCCGGTGCGTATCTCGCCCTGCTACTGACCGCGCCCTGCGGACTGATGTTTGCCTACCGTTTTTTTGCTCCCCTGGGTTCGCACCCAATGAATAAACTGCTGCTGGCCGAGATGCTGTTCATCATCGCCTGCGGCCTGTTGCTGTTGTTCGTCAACACGCTGCCGTTGAACATCATTACCTACGGTCTGGTCGCCCTCGCTGGCCTCAGCATGCTGTTCGCCGGGGCCTGGCACCTGCAAAAAGGTTATCGCCCAGCACGCTTTTTCGTGGTTGCAATGGTGGTGTTCAACCTGGGCACATTGATCATTCTCCCCGCACTGCTGGGGCTGACACTGGTGGAGCCCCAGGGTCTTATTACCACTCTGCTGGCGTTTATATGCGTTAGCGGCCTACTGATGAGCATTGCCCTGAGCGAGCGCCAGCGCAGCATCACTGAAAGCCGTTTCAGCATCAGCCGCGACCTGGCCGCCAGCAATGCCGAGATCAATGCCAAAGCCGAATTCCTCGCCAAGATCAGTCACGAAATCCGCACACCCATGAACGGTGTGCTGGGCATGACTGAATTGCTGCTGGGCACCCCTCTTTCAGTCAAGCAACGCGACTACGTGCAGACGATCCACAGCGCCGGCAACGAACTGCTCACACTGATCAACGAGATTCTCGACATCTCCAAACTCGAATCCGGGCAGATCGAACTGGACGATGTGCAGTTCGATCTGAACGCGCTGATCGAAGATTGCCTGAGTATCTTCCGCGCCAAGGCGGAGCAGCAGAACGTCGAGCTGATCAGTTTTATCCAGCCGCAAGTTCCGCGGGTTATCAGCGGTGATCCGACGCGCCTGCGCCAGACCCTGCTGAGCCTGTTGGAAAACGCCCTGAAGAAAACCGACGAAGGTGAAATTCTGATCGTCGTTGCACTGGATGAACGCAGCACCAAACCGCGGTTGCGCATTGCCGTGCAGGACAGCGGCGAGCCCATGAATGCCGAGGAGCGCGACGCGCTGATGCATGCCGAACTCCACAGCAAGCATTTCCTGTCGGCCAGCCGCCTCGGGGGCAACCTGGGATTGGTGATCGCACGTCAGCTGATTCGACTGATGCAGGGAGAGTTCGGCATCAAGAGCGGTAATAGCCAGGGCAGCACCTTGTGGCTGACTTTGCCGCTGGACCCCGATCGCCTCGAACATCCAACCTCCGATCTCGATGGTCCACTTCAGGGTGCGCGGGTGTTGGTCGTCGACGACAACGACACGTGCCGTAAAGTATTGGTGCAACAATGCACCGCCTGGGGCCTGAACGTCAGTGCGGTGCCGTCCGGCAAGGAAGCGCTTGCGCTGTTGCGCACCAAGGCGCACCTGCGGGACTATTTCGACGTAGTGCTCCTTGACCAGAACATGCCTGGCATGACCGGTATGCAACTGGCGGCTAAGATCAAGGAAGACCCGAGCCTCAACCACGACATTCTGCTGATCATGCTTACAGGCATCAGTAACGCACCCAGCAAAATCATCGCGCGTAATTCCGGGATCAAGCGCATTCTCGCCAAGCCGGTGGCCGGCTATACGCTCAAGACCACCCTTGCCGACGAGCTGAATCAGCGCAACAAAGGCCTGGCTACCCCCTACCCACTGCCAACCGGCCCGACCCTGCCGGTAAAGGTTCCGGGGGATTTCCGTATTCTGGTAGCCGAGGACAACAGCATTTCCACCAAGGTGATTCGCGGAATGCTGGGCAAACTCAATTTGCAACCCGACACCGCCAGCAATGGCGAAGAAGCGCTCCAGGCCATGAAGGCCCAGCGATATGACCTGGTGCTGATGGATTGCGAGATGCCTGTTCTGGACGGCTTTTCCGCCACCCAGCAATTACGCGCCTGGGAGGTCGGAAATCAGCGCATGCGCACCCCCGTGGTTGCCCTGACGGCGCACATCCTCGCCGAACACAAAGAGCGAGCCCGCCAGGCAGGCATGGATGGACACATGGCCAAACCAGTGGAGCTTTCCCAATTGCGCGAACTGATCGAGCACTGGGTCGCCCAGCGAGATCAACAGAACCGCGCGGCGACTCAAACCACCTGAGCCGACAGACGCTGCAGCGCCTGTTAGACTCCCCTTCGACTTTTCTCTCCAGTGAGCTCGCACCATGCTCCATGTGTTGTTCAGTGTTTACCTGAAGATGCTGGTGCTCTACAGCCCGTTCTTCGTACTGTCCTGCTTCATCAGCCTGACTCGCGGTTACTCGCGAAAAGAACAACGCCGCCTGGCCTGGAAAGTAGCGACCGCCACGCTGGTTTCGAGTGTGTTGCTGTACCTGTTTGGCCGGGTGATTTTTAATGTGTTCGGGATCACCGTGGATGCCTTCCGCATCGGCGCCGGCAGCGTGCTGTTCATCTCGGCACTGGGCATGGCGCAGGGCAAATCGGTGGTGCAAACCGACAATGTGCAGCAGGACGTAACCATCGTCCCGCTCACCATTCCCCTGACCGTCGGGCCCGGGACCATCGGCGCCCTGCTGGTCATGGGCGTGAGCCAGCCCCATTGGGACGACAAGCTGACTGCCATCGTCAGCATCGCCCTGGCCAGTTTCACCGTGGGCGTAGTGCTTTATCTGTCCAACCGCATCGAGAGAATCCTGGGCGACCAGGGCCTGCAAATTGTCAGCCGATTGATGGGGTTGTTCGTGTGTGCGCTGGCAGCGCAAATCATCTTTACCGGAGTGAGAGGGTACCTGGTGTCCTGAGTATCAGGCACCAGGCCCACTCGACCCGTGTCAGGCCTTTTGCCTGGTGCGATTAAAACGTTTGGTCAACTGAGCGTCCTGCTGATGGTCAAGCACACGTTCGATGCTGGCTTTATTTTGCGCGTAACGAAGCGGGTTGAATGTGATGAAAGAGGCCGCGCGGAAAACATCCTGATCCTCGACCGTTGCATCAAGGAAGATCACTCCCCCCTCTGACTTGAAGGACTCACTGTATATGGAGGACAGCATGATCATGATCAAGCCGTTTTTCAGTTGCTCGCAGGGCAAGATCGCAAGTTTCACGCCCTTGGCCTTGGTGACTTCGAAATGGAACAACTTGACGACGTCCGGCTCTTTTTTCAGGGCATCCAGGGTTGAATCCGCCACAGCACCCAGCACTGTTGCACCTGGAATTGCCGCTTTGGCAGCTTCGATGCCTGCCTTGACGATACCTGTTAACACGTTGGACATGGTGAGTTGCACGGCGCCTCGATTATATTCCACGACTCCGCTGTCCGGAACATAGCAGCCCAGGTCTTCCATGCACTTAAGGAAGGCCTGATGCCATTCCTTGGGCTTTTTATCACCCGGAACTTCAAGGGTAGCTTCCATCTTCGAAAACTTGATGATGTTCTCGATAATGGTCATGTTCTCGAGCGACACATTATCCCCGTAGCCGATTAACGCGTTACCTAAGACCAGGGCATCCAGTTCTCTGGTGGGGTTGGATATTAGCGGGGAAACCAACGACCTGACAGGACTGACATTAGTCGATAACGACTGACGTCTTTCTACACGCCACGAAATGAGGTCCTTGGACTCCTCGGTACTGATTGTGCCGTCTACATTTTGCATATATGACATTCCTTGTTAGTTAGTTAACGGTGCCTCCTGGCACCCTCAAAACCTAACTCATATTGCCGTGCCCCTTCAAACATCAAAGAATGTCCATTTATGTTTGAAGTGGCAGAGCTGTCCGAATCGGGTGATTCGGACAGCTCACGGTTACTTGATATCGAGCAACTTTTCACCGTAACTACGCGGTGTATATACCCATGGCAAACCTTGGGCTCGGGGAAACACGCGGGTCGTCGAAGAACCAATCAATACCATTGTTCGCATATCAACCTGATCTGCGGTCAATTGCCCCAGGGTCGTCACCCGCAACGTTTGACCTGGACGCCCGATATCTCGCCCCAGCACGACCGGCGTATCAGCCATTCGGTACTGCGCGACGATCTCCAGCGCACGCCCCAACTGCCAGGGACGCGATCGTGAAATCGGGTTGTAGAACGCCATGGCCAGGTCGGCTTCGGCAGCCAGGGCGAGGCGTTTTTCGATGATGTCCCATGGTTTGAGGTTGTCCGACAGCGACAGTACACAGAAGTCATGCCCCAGCGGAGCACCTGCCTGAGCAGCGGTCGCCAATGACGCCGACACGCCAGGAAGAATTTCCAGGTCAACGTTGTGCCACGCGGGGTCGCGGGACTCATGCAGTGCCTCAAGCACCGCAGCTGCCATTGCAAATACCCCAGGGTCACCGGAAGACACCACCACAACGCAGCGACCTTGCGCCGCCAGCTCGAAGGCATGACGCGCTCGCTGCATTTCCTCACGGTTGTCGGTGCAGTGCAGCACCTGATCGGCACGGAACGGTCCCGCCATTCGCACATAGGTTTCATAACCGAGAACATCGGTGGCGCGGGTCAATTCCACCTTCACTGCAGGCACCATCAAATCGGCAGCGCCCGGGCCAAGCCCGATAACGGCCAGGCGTCCACGTGCACGACCTATGCGCGAAGGGTCCAAAGGATGTTCGGCAACGGCAATAGTAATCCCGCTATCGCTACGGATCACCAGCGGTGGCGCGGTCAGTTCGCCCAACTGATCGGAAACCGTCTCCGCACCGGAAAACCGCAATGGCACATTGAGTTCGACGGCAGCATCCCGTAGCGCCTGGCTGGCCATCTGCTTTTCATGGGCCAACAAACAGGCCAGCGATTGCACTGCAATTTTCGCACTATGCAGGTGCTTGCGAATGGCATCGGCCAGGCCTTCGACCTCTTCGGTCACCAGAACCAGAACGCTCTTGGGATAAATCAGCAGCTCATTGGCGGATGGTTCGCGCTCGGTACTTGCGACATGAATGGCCAGACGTGCCTGTTGGTCCTGCGCCAGCTGGGCTTGTGCCAACCACGGCGCATGGCCTTCAATTCGAACCGGTTCACCGCCGAGCAGATCGGAAACAAATCGTTTGCCCAGTTCCAGATCGCCCAAGGCGTAACCGCTGGGAGGGTTCAGCAAACAGGTGCCGAAGCGCAGTTCGCCGCTGGTAGTAATGGCCGCCGTAATACCCAGGCCTTGAGCAATTTCGCGGGCCAATACGTTGACACCGCCCAGGCCACCCAACAACGGCACCACCGCGCTGCCGTCTTCGGCCACGACCAGTACCGGCGGTTCCACGCCTTTTTCCAGAAGCAATGGCGCCAGAGTACGGATCACGATACCGGCGGCGCACAGCGCAATGATAGGCGTGTTCGCCGCGTAGATTTCGCGCAGGGTAGCACCGAATTCCTGATACACGACATCCGCGCCCTCGACCCTTTCGGACAACCCGTAGATCAGGGCCCCGGGCAGGCATCGTTGAATAAGGCGTGCGGTCGCGAGGCTACCATTACCGAGAATGACGATTGCAGGAACGGGTCGACTCATCAGCCCTGCCACCTTTCACCCGGAACGATGATCAAGGAGAAATACGGCGAAGACATCGGCTCGACCTGATCCAGCGGTACTATTTTCTGGTTGGCCATGGTGGCACGCTCGACGTATAGCGCCCGTTCTGCCAGGCCCAGCTCCTCCAGTACTTCACGTACCTTGGGAAAGTTACGCCCCAGCTTCATGATCACCGCAGCGTCGGCGTCGGCCAGGCGGCGCTTGAGATCTTCATGGGGCAAGACGCCGGATAACACCGACAGGCTCTGGTTTCGATAGACAAGTGGGGCACCGAGCACGGACGCACCACCCAGCATCGAGCAGACACCGGGCACGACTTCGGCGTCGTAGCGCTCGGCCAGGCGATCGTGCAGATACATGTAGGAACCGTAGAAGAACGGATCGCCTTCACAGATCACCGCCACATCTCGACCGGCATCCAGATGCGCCGCCAGCTCTTGCGCGGCTGCGTCGTAGAAGTCACTGATCACTTGTTCATAGGACAACGGTGCTGGCAATGCTTCGGTCGTCACTGGATACACAAGCGGCAGCAATGTTTGTACATCCTGAAGGTGATCTTCAATGATACCGAACGCATTTCCCTTTTTACCCTTGGCGACGAAGTACGCGACCACAGGCGACTCGCGCAACAGGCGCAGGGCTTTGACAGTAATCAGTTCCGGATCACCAGGACCGACGCCCAGGCCGATCAAACGTCCAGGGGCCTGCATCATTCGATCTCCGTAGCGAGGGCATTGACGGCAGCAGCAGCCATTGCACTACCCCCCAGTCGCCCTTGCATGATCACGAAAGGTACGCCTCGGCTGTCGGCGGCCAGCGCTGCCTTGGATTCAGCTGCGCCGACGAAACCTACCGGAAAGCCCAGGATCAGCGCAGGTTTCGGCGCACCGGCATCGAGCATTTCCAGCAAGTAGAACAAGGCAGTCGGGGCGTTGCCGATAACTACCACGCTGCCTTCCAGATGCGGGCGCCACAATTCAAGTGCGGCGGCTGAACGGGTGTTGCCCAACTCACGCGCCAGGTCCGGCACGCTGTCGTCGCGCAGAGTACAGATCACCTGGTTGTTGGCCGGCAAACGCGTGCGGGTCACGCCTTCGGACACCATTCGTGCGTCACACAGAATCGGCGCCCCGGCCATGAGTGCATCACGCCCCGCTTTACCCGCGCCTTCGGAATACTGCAGGCCACCAATGGCCTCGACCATACCGCAGGCGTGGATCACTCGAACCGCGAGTTTTTCCAGGTCAGCCGGGATCCGGTCGAGGTTGGCCTCGGCGCGGATAATCGCGAAGGAGTTGCGATAGATCTCCTGACCGTCGCGGATGTAATCAAGCATCAAGGGGGCTCCGTGGGCGGGCATCAAGCAATGCACCCGCCGCTTCAATAGTGAGATTGCGTGCTTGCAGCGCGCCGAAACCCGGCAGTGCTGCATCGCGAAAATAGACATCGTAGTGACCCATGCTGGTCGCCAGCAAGGTAACGGGGGCAGCGTGCGCGCAGGCGCAGGTGCGCGGACAACCGGTCAGGTGCACCTGTTCCCGGGTGTGCGGGCTTGGACGCAGCGCCCCCAGCAGCCGGGCATCGCCCTTGGTATCCGCCAACCCTTTGCTGCAACCGGAAGATCCGGTGCAGGCCACCAGGTCGGTCAACGGCTCGCTGGCGTCGACCAGAAAACCCAGGGCCTGTAATTGCCGGGTGACCAGGGGGGCATCCTCTTGGCGGATGTTGGGCAACAGCACGCTTTGCCAGGGAGTCAGGCGCAGGCTGGCGTCGCCGAACTGTTCAGCCAGTTGAGCGGCGCCCTTGAGCATCGACGAGGCCAGCCTCCCCAGAGGCGGAACAACACCGACATACACAAGGCCATCCTGGCGCTGTACATAGGTTCCCACGTGCAGTTTCGCGGCCATCGCCGGTCGTTGCGCTCCAGCGACGTAGAGTAGCGGCACACGGGTGGCCAATGTTCGCAGCAGCGACTCTGGGGACTGTTCGGCGAGCAAATGGCGCATTCGGGTTTGATCCGGCCGTGCGAGTTCCAGGAACAGCTCCAGTACGGCGATCACCAGCGCATGTCCGTCGCGCAGGTGTACCGCTGCCGCCGGGCTGTCTGTGGGGCAGCCGGCAAAACCGAACACCAGCACCTGCTCTCCTTCTCGATCAGCCGCGCTCAGCCACAGGTCGTGAGGGTGCTCGAGCATTGCCAGCGCCTCGCCGCCGTCCAGTTGCAGGGCGAACTTGGCCGACAGGTCATGAAAGCACTCACGGGTTTGCAGGCTGTCGAGTATTTCCCGGGCCAGTGGACGCGTGTCGAACAGCATTTGTCGATCAATGCCGGCGCAAGGGCTGAGCATCACATTGCGCACGTCGTCGCCAGCGGCAGTGGCAGGCCCCAATTCGGCGGCCAGCAAGCTATCGATCAGCGCTGTTGCCTGCCCACCAATGCCACGGATCTGCAAGTTGGCCCGGTTGGTTGCCTCTATGACCCCTCCGGCATACCGCTGCGCGGCCTGCGCAACAACGATGGCCTGATCGGCGCGGATGCAACCGCCATCGAGTTTGATCCGGCAAATCCCCCCGTCCAGCGCCTGGACGACACGCAGCAATCCCGGGCAAGCCGAAGGACGCAAGGGGCTGGAGGTCTGTCGTGATTTCACGGGTTAGCCGGCAAGGGGAGGAAGGTCGGCATTATGCCTGCTTTGCCCGGCAGGATGAAAAGCCCGTACGTTTTGACGACGAAACGCGCGCGCTTTTGGGCCTCCGTTATTTCATGACCAGGAGAATCGCATTAAGTAAGGCATGACTGCACTGTTCAATCAGCGAATCAATTCCACACATCACTTCAATATCTATCACGCCGGCGTTCTTGTATTTTTTCAAGTTCAAACCGACAGGGTATCAGTTGCATACAAGGAGTAACTCATGACTAACGGAAAACCATCGGGCTTGCTGACTGGCCCCAACCTGGTTTCGTGCATTGGTGAACTTTCCCTGCAAGATTACGATGACTTGACTCACAGTACCCAGCTCGCCACGCGATCCGCCGACCTGGGCTACAGCCGCTTTCTCGATTCGGCAGAATGGCTGGATGAGTATGTATCGACCTTGAAGTTTCTGGGCTGGTCCGTGTACGAAGATGCCATCTTTACTCGCACACGCCATTGGGTCGAGAAGACAGTTGCCGACTTCCTGGTCGCCAGCACCCAGGCCATGCCGGACACTCGCCAGGGCAACGCCATGATTGACACCCTCGATGCGCTCAAGCGTGACGAACCAGCGAAGACGTCCCTGGATGAGGAAAGCCTGATGGGCGAGCGATTCCAGGTTATTCCGGCACGCTACGACGCCAGGGGCATCCTTGAAATGGCGGTGTTTAATCTTGAGTTGGTAGCAGAATCGAAAACCAGCCATTTCGTCTACCGGGACCTGTACGGACAATCGGCCAAGATCATTCAGCGGCGGGCTTATCTGAAACTGGACAAGGCCAAGTTCGACAGTGTTCGAGCATTGATGGACAAGAAGCGCCGGGAAATAACCATGATTCGATTTGAACTGCAGAAATACAGGAGCTGAAGAAACCGGCACTCCCAAACGCTTATCTCCTGCGCAGATATCGACAGCCGGTTACAAGCGACACCGCGCTATAATATTCGATCGCACGGGCAACTCAGGCTCGAGTGCGGTGATGGTGTAGCTTTGCTTGATAATAGAGGAACGGCATGACCCCTTGGCTGACGGTGGTAGGTATCGGTGAAGACGGCTTCAAGGGTCTTGGGAAAAATGCCCGGCATGCGCTGCTGTCTGCATCGCGGATCTTTGGCAGCCCACGCCAGCTCGATTTATTGCCCTTGTGTATCATCGGCGAACGTCATGCCTGGCCGAGCCCATTCTCGCTGGATTCACTCCTGGCACTGCGCGGCGAGTCGGTGTGCGTGCTGGCCAGCGGCGACCCGATGTTCTTCGGCGTCGGCGCCAGTCTCGCCCGCCAGCTGTCCAGCGAGGAAATGCTGATCCTGCCCGCCCCTTCCTCGTGTTCCCTGGCCGTTGCTCGAATGGGCTGGCCGTTGCAGGAGGTCATCACGCTGTCGGTCGTGGCTCGCCCGCTCGCTGCGCTGAATGCGCACCTGTTCAGTGGCACTCGCCTGCTGGTACTCAGCAATGACGGCCAGAGCCCTGGGGCCATTGCCGCATTGTTACGTGAGCGCGGGTTCGGCCCCAGTCGCCTGAGCGTGCTGGAGCACCTGGGCGGTGACGCCGAACGTCGCATCGACGCAGTGGCCAATGACTGGACCGATCCGCTCATCGCCGATCTCAACCTGGTCGCCATCGAATGCCTTGCCGAACCCGACGCGCCGCGCCTGTCGCGGTTGGCCGGTTTGCCCGACAGCGCCTTCAAGCATGACGGCCAACTGACCAAGCGCGACGTGCGGGCGATTACCCTCGCCCGCCTGGCGCCGGTTC
>NZ_JAKNRW010000031.1 GCF_023072615.1 Pseudomonas violetae | reverse complement strand
AACCACTTGCGCTTTCGATCTCTCGTTAGCGGGAGGCGAATTCTACAGCGTTACACGCTGCTGTCAACACCTCTTTTTCAACTTCTTTTGCGCTTCGATGACCTGAAGCAACTCGCTGTCGAAAACTGCATAACTCATTGTTTACCAAGGAGTTTTCCGTTTCGACTGCGCCGGAAGTGGGGCGAATTATAGACATCTGAAATCTGCCGTCAAGCGCTAATTACGCCTTCTTTGCCGAAGGTGCCTTTTTAGCCCATAAACGCGGTATTCGCCGGGACACAGGGGGCAGTCGCAGCACCAAGAGTAATACCCCTATGGATGCATAGATGGCCCACTCCTCAAGATCAGCGCGCACAATCCACAGCATATGCAGCAAACCAAGCCCAAGTACGACATAGACCAACCGATGCAGCTTCTTCCAGCGAGCGCCTAATCGGCGCTGGCTGTATCGGTTTGAGGTCACGGCCAAAGCGAACAGGCAGATAAATGCCAAGGCTCCCACAATGATGTAAGGCCGCTTGCGCAACTCAACACCTAGCTGCGACCAGTCAAACCCAAGGATAAATGCCATATACCCACACAGATGCAGGACTACATAAGCAAAGCACCACAAACCGAGCTGGCGTCGCACTGCGATCCACCCCGCCCAACCACTAAGTTTTTGTATTGGCGTCATGGACAGGGTGACCAACAGCAATATGAGCGTACCCAACCCCAGGCGATCGACCAGCACCTTACCGGGATCTGGCCCAAGCAGATCTGCCCAGGCCTGGTACAACCAAAGGACAGGCCACATAGCGGCGGCAATGAAAACGCCGATACGCCAGAACGCGAAGCGCATCAGTAGTTCTTCCGCAGATCGAGCCCGGTATATAAAGAAGCGACTTCTTCCGAGTAGCCGTTGAACATCTGAGTGTCCCGGACGTTCGGCTTGAACAGGCCACTGGGCAGACGCCGCTCACGGGCCTGGGTCCAGCGCGGATGATCGACCGTTGGGTTCACGTTCGCATAAAAGCCATATTCATCTGCAGCGAGACTCTGCCAGGTAGTTTTGGGCTGGTCGCTGACCAGGCTGATTCGCACGATGGACTTGATGCTTTTAAAGCCATACTTCCAAGGCACCACCAACCGTAGCGGCGCACCATTCTGGTTTGGCAATTCGCGCCCATACATGCCCACTGCAAGAATCGCCAACGGATTCATCGCCTCATCCAGGCGCAGTCCTTCGACATATGGCCAGTCAATCAAGGCGAAACCGGAACGCTGTCCGGGCATGGTTTTGGGATCTTGCAGGGTTTCGAAGCGGATGTATTTGGCACCGGAAGTCGGCTCCACCTGCTTGAGCAATGCCGACAGGGGAAAACCGAGCCAGGGAATGACCATCGACCAGGCTTCCACGCAGCGCAGACGGTAGATGCGCTCTTCCAGCTGATAGGGCTTCATGAAGTCTTCCAACGCATACCGCCCCGGCTTACCCACCTCCCCATCTACTACCACACTCCAGGGTTCGGTCTTCAGCGCGCCAGCATTCGCAGCAGGATCGCCTTTCTCGGTGCCGAACTCATAAAAGTTGTTGTAGTGGGTCGCATCCTTGAATGGCGTTATCGCCTCATCCTTGACGGTAACCGCACCCCACCGGGTAGCGGGGATTTTCTCGGAGAACCAGGGGGGCGCCTTGCCAGGCTCGACATCGGCGTAGCGGGACGCCTCTTCGGCGCTCGCCCAACGCGGCAGGCTGCCGACAGCCAATCCGGCAACGGCAGCACCGAGGACACTACGTCGAGACAAATACAGGGATTCAGGCGTGACGTTCGACTCATGGCAGTCAGACGCCCGGGGGATCTTGATCAGCATGACTACTCCGCAGTTTTGGAGGACAGATGCACCAAATAAGACTGCGGAGTATGAGGGATGTCAGGCGTTTTTGTTCCGGCGAAGTCTTAACAGATATTGCACCGGACCAGAGGCTGCGTAAGCAAGAAACACCAGCAACAGGATACGCGGCGGATCACTGAACACCACGGCGAACACCAGCACCACGGCCAGAATTGCCACAAACGGAACTCTTCCCTTCAGGTCCAGTTCCTTGAAGCTGTTGTACTTGATGTTGCTGACCATCAGCATACCGGCGGCCGCAACCATCAGCGCCACCAGGAAAGACATCCTGGAGCCCTGGATGCCGTAGTCGCTGAACGCCCAGACAATGCCGGCGACTACACCCGCCGCTGCCGGACTGGCAAGCCCGATGAAGTAACGCTTGTCCGCGGTGCCGACCTGGGTGTTGAACCGCGCCAGACGCAGCGCTGCTCCTGCCACATAGATGAAGGCAACCATCCAGCCGACTTTGCCCATGTCACCCAGGGCCCAGCCGAACGCCAGCAGTGCCGGGGCAACGCCGAAGGCAACCATGTCCGACAGCGAGTCGTATTCGGCGCCGAAGGCGCTTTGAGTATTGGTCATGCGTGCCACGCGGCCGTCGAGACCATCGAGCACCATGGCGACAAAAATCGCGATGGCGGCAAAGGCGAAGTATTTGCTTGCGCCGACTGAGTCCCCGGCGCTCGCTGCCGCCTGGGCGCTCATCGAGTTGATGATGGAATAGAACCCCGCGAAGAGATTCGCGGTGGTGAACAGGTTCGGCAGAAGATAGATACCACGATGCCGGACTTTACGACCTTCAGCGTCATGCCCTTCTTCGATGTGTTCATCGATGGGCAGCAGGCTTTCGGCGTCAGAAGCCTGGTTTGGCTCTTCGGGACGTTCGCTCATGGACATTACCTTGCAACAGGGTGGAAAAGTTTCGACAGGCGTCTGGGACGAGGGTTCGCCCGCAAACGATGCAGCTTTATACCAGAACCGGCCGCCCAAACGAAAAAACGCGGCCTAGGCCGCGTTTTCCGTACAAGTGCGCGACTTAGTTCTTGGCTTTGTCGACGATCTTGTTGGCACCGATCCAAGGCATCATGGAGCGCAGTTGCTCGCCGATGATTTCGATGCCGTGAGCGGCGTTGTTACGACGCTTGGCGGTCATCGAAGGATAGCCGGTAGCGCCTTCGCTGATGAACATCTTGGCGTATTCGCCGTCCTGAATACGTTTCAGGGCGTTGCGCATGGCCTGACGGGATTCGGCGTTGATAACTTCCGGACCAGTCACGTACTCGCCGTATTCGGCGTTGTTGGAGATCGAATAGTTCATGTTGGCGATACCGCCTTCGTACATGAGGTCAACGATCAGCTTCAGTTCGTGCAGGCACTCGAAGTAGGCCATTTCTGGCGCGTAGCCAGCTTCAACCAGAGTTTCGAAACCGGCTTTTACCAGCTCAACGGTACCGCCACACAGAACGGCTTGCTCGCCGAACAGGTCGGTTTCGGTCTCGTCCTTGAAAGTGGTTTCGATGATGCCGGTACGACCACCACCAACGCCCGCAGCGTAGGACAATGCAACATTCTTGGCGTTGCCGGAAGCATCCTGATAGATAGCGATCAGGTCAGGAATACCGCCGCCTTTGACGAACTCGGAACGCACAGTGTGGCCCGGAGCTTTCGGCGCGATCATGATCACGTCGAGGTCAGCGCGCGGAACAACCTGGTTGTAGTGGATCGCGAAGCCGTGGGAGAAGGCCAGGGTGGCGCCCTTCTTGATGTTCGGCTCGATTTCGTTCTTGTACAGAGCGGACTGGAACTCGTCCGGGGTCAGGATCATGACCAGGTCGGCAGCTGCAACAGCAGAAGCAACGTCAGTCACTTTCAAGCCATGAGCTTCAGCCTTGGCAACAGTAGCCGAGCCTTTACGCAGGCCAACAGTCACGTCAACGCCGGAGTCTTTCAGGTTGCACGCTTGAGCGTGACCTTGGGAACCGTAACCGATGATGGCAACTTTCTTGCCCTGGATGATGGACAGGTCGCAGTCTTTTTCGTAATAAACTTTCATGAAATTCCCCTATATATCCAGGCCGTTCAGGCCATTCACTAATTTGGTTTAGATGCTGAGTACTTTATCGCCGCGAGCGATGCCGGTTACGCCACTGCGGACGGTTTCCAGGATCGACGCGGTGCCGATGGACTGAATGAAGCTGTCGAGCTTGTCGCTGGTACCGGTCAACTGAACGGTATACACGCTGGCGCTGACATCGACGATCTGTCCACGGTAAATATCGGTGGTGCGTTTGATCTCGGCGCGCTGGGCGCCAGTGGCCTTGACCTTGACCAGCATCAGCTCGCGCTCGATGTGAGCGCTCTCCGACAGGTCGACCAGTTTGACCACTTCGATCAATTTGTTCAGGTTCTTGGTGATCTGCTCAATGACTTCATCATGGCCAACGGTGGTCAGCGTCAGACGCGACAGGGTCGGGTCTTCTGTCGGGGCCACGGTCAGGCTTTCGATGTTGTAGTTGCGCTGCGAGAACAGGCCGACTACGCGAGACAGGGCGCCAGGTTCGTTTTCCAGAAGCAAGGAAATAATGTGTCGCATGATTAAGTACGCTCCGTCTTGCTCAGCCACATATCGCGCATGGAGCCGTCTTTGATCTGCATCGGGTAGACGTGCTCGCTGGTGTCGACCGAAATATCGATGATCACCAGGCGACCCTTCATGGCGAACGCCTCTTCCATCTTCGTCTTCAAATCTTTCAATTCGGTGATGCGCACGCCGACGTGACCATAGGCCTCGGCCAGCTTGACGAAGTCAGGCAACGATTCCATGTAGGAGTGAGAGTGACGGCTGCCGTAACTCATATCCTGCCACTGGCGAACCATGCCCAGTACACCGTTGTTCAGGATGACGATCTTCACCGGCAAGCCATATTGCAGGCAGGTCGACAGTTCCTGGATGTTCATCTGGATGCTGCCTTCGCCCGTGACACAGGCGACGTCGGCATCTGGGAAGCTCAATTTGATACCCATGGCCGCCGGAAAACCGAAGCCCATGGTTCCCAGGCCACCGGAGTTGATCCAGCGGTTCGGCTTGTTGAACTTGTAGTACTGCGCAGCGAACATCTGGTGCTGACCTACGTCCGAGGCAACAAAGGCATCGCCCTTGGTGACTTCGCACAGGGTCTCGATCACGGCCTGCGGCTTGATGATACTGCCGTCGCCCTTGTCGTAAGGGAACAGGCCACGGTCACCGCGCCATTCATCAACCTGCTTCCACCAGCTGGCAACGGACTCCTTGTTCGGGGTCTCGCCGATTTCCTTGAGGATCGCGACCATTTCGGTCAGAACGCTTTCCACCGGACCAACGATAGGCACGTCGGCCTTAATGGTCTTGGAAATCGAAGCCGGGTCGATGTCGATATGGATGATCTTGGCGTTCGGACAGAACTTCGCCGGGCCGTTGATCACACGGTCATCGAAACGTGCACCGACTGCCAGGATCACATCGGCGTGGTGCATCGCCAGGTTGGCGGTGTAGCTGCCGTGCATACCGAGCATGCCGATAAACTGACGGTCTGTGCCAGGGTAGGCACCCAGGCCCATCAGGGTATTGGTCACCGGCAGGTTGAGCATTTTCGCCAGCTCGGTCAGCGGCGCAGAGCCGCCACCGAGAATCACGCCACCGCCGGCGTACATCACTGGACGCTTGGCGGCCAGGAGCATTTCTGCCGCCTTGCGGATTTGCCCGGAGTGACCGCGAACGGCCGGGCTGTAGGAACGCAGCTTGGCTTTCTTCGGGAAGATGTATTCGAACTTCTCGGCTGGGTTGGTCATGTCTTTCGGAATATCGACAACGACCGGGCCAGGACGACCGGATTGCGCCAGGTAGAACGCCTTCTTCATGATTTCCGGGATTTCCGACGCGTGCTTGATCATGAAGCTGTGCTTCACGATTGGCCGGGAGATACCGATCATGTCGGTTTCCTGGAACGCGTCGGTACCTACCATGGTGCTAGGTACCTGGCCGGAAATGACCACCATTGGAATGGAGTCCATGTAGGCGGTGGCAATACCGGTAATGGCGTTGGTTGCGCCCGGGCCGGAGGTCACCAGTACCACGCCGGCTTTACCGGTGGCACGGGCATAACCGTCAGCCATATGGGTCGCAGCCTGCTCGTGACGAACCAGGATATGAGTCACTTCCGGTTCTTTGAACAGGGCATCGTAGACATGAAGAAGAGCACCGCCCGGGTACCCGTAGATATATTTGACGCCTTCGTCACGCAAAAAGCGGACGAGCATCTCACCGCCAGATAAAAGCTCCACGTTGTTCACCTCTAAAACGCCAGAATACCGTCCACATCAGAGGACGGGTCTTAATAGGTTTACTTCTCAGCAGAGCATGAGCGACGGTGGTCGCCGACTACGTCAGCACTGACTGAGCAAGTATTGGGATCGTCCCAAGTGTTGCGGGGCTTTCCCACCCAGCGCGAGGTAACGCGTTGCGGGTGTAACAGGTCGGCGCGGGTGTGCGCCTCATGATCTGCCGAGTGGGTCTGCTTCTGGCAGTCCCTCTACAGCGGACTTTGGATTCTTCTGTTTCGTCCCCCGCAAGTCAAGCCGTCTATGTGCTTTATTGAAGTAAGCGCATGAGAAAGCAAGAAAAAACCGCTAAACCGCAACTGTGTTAGCTTCAATTGCGCAACTCATGGCAAGGAAATGGCATGCGAACTTTATTGATGCTCGGTCTACTGATGAGCCCTTTGTGTATGGCAGGGCAAATCTACAAGTGGGTGGATGCCCACGGCGTGACTCACTTCGACGCCACGCCACCTCAAGGTCAGCAGGCGACAACGGTGCCGACTGCATCACCGCCTCCCAGCAAACCGGCACCACCGGCACGCAGCAATGTCATTGGCGATCAGCAGGCGATCGACAAATCGGTGAGGGCTCAGGTCGCCGAGCAACAAGCGCAGTTAATGGCGTTCTGCCAACAGGCACGGACGAACCTTGCCCAACTGCAGAACAATCCAAGAATACGGGAGGATGTCGAAGGTGAGATGCGCCGCCTGAGCGAGCAGCAGCGTCAGGAGCGCATCACCGAGACACAGAAGCAGATAGGGGACAATTGCCAATAACGACCTGATGGCCTGCCGGCGGACAGGCTCAGCGAGCCGCCATGATCAGCAGGTCAAACTCCTTGAGTAGCACCTGCAACTGCCGATCCTTGCCCTGTACATTGCGCGCGGCGAACACCATTTCGGCCATTTCCTGAATACCCGAAGCATTGGGTAATGGTAGATCCTGCTCGAGGATCATTTTCATCCGCGGCAGGAAAATCCATTGAAGCCATTGCTCGAAATCCAGCGTATCGACCGAGAATGGCTCGCCGCTGGAAAGCGCCTCAGTGGAGGGTGAGACTTCGTCCCACCACCCCTGGACTCGAAGCTCGCGCTCGATCAACAGCAGTTGTTCGGCGATCTTGGGAAAGCGTGCGTCCATCACAGCGTGACCTTGGCCTTCTGACGGGCCAACGCAGCGCCCGCAGAATCACCCTGCTTCTCGCGCGCCTGGGCGATCAGGTTCCACAGGCTGGCCTGTAAGTCCGGACGGCCATTGGCCATGGTCAGGCCACGACGAGCGAACTGCTCCGCCTGGGCCGAATCACCCTGAGCCATGCGCACCTGAGCCAGGCGATAAAGCACTTGTGGTTCACGCGGGGCAACCCGCTGGGCACGCTCGAGGCTCGACGAGGCTCCATTGAGGTCACCACCCGCCTGTTGCTGCTGGGCAGTGGTCAACAGAGCCAACACCGGACCGTCCAGTTGCTCATCGGCCGACAAGCCACCACCGGTACTGGCCGACGGAATTCCGCTCGGCGTCACCGGCATGCTGTAGCTGCCCTGGTTGATCGGCGCCGTCTGCACTGGAGTTGTATAGATCGGACCTGGCGTAATTGGGCCCGGGGTAATCGGCGAAGTGCTGATGGGCGCCGAAGCCACCGCACCGCCGCCTGGCACCATCACCACCACGCCAGTGTCACCTTGCGCAATCGCCTGGGCCTGGGCCGGACGCTTGACCGTCGTCTGCCGGAAACCGCCATTGGCCTGAACGCGCTCGCTGTTCGAAACGGCGCTGCCGGAATCCACTACCGGAATGGATCCGCGCTGCACGGTGGAGCAACCGCTGAGCAAAGCCACGGTGGTAACCGCTGGAATCAACCACTTTTTCACTTGAAACCCTCTTTGCTTAATTCATCCAGCCCTTGACCCAATCCATCACCGTTTCGCCCGAAGCAGGGCTTTCGCCACCGCAAGCGGGGCCGGGAGGCGGTTCGCTGCCGCGAATATACGGCATCTGTACGGCACCAGGGCAACCCGCATCGGAACCTTGCCCTGTCCGTGAATCGACCCAGGCCTGAACAATGTTGTCTGGCTGCGGCATGTCCAGCGGCAACGGATCGGCCTTGCGCATGAAACTGGTCCAGACCTGCAACGCGCCGGTGGCGCCAGTGAACGGCGTCTTACCGTTGTCATCGCGGCCCAGCCACACCACGGCCAGCAAATCCTGACTGAAACCGGCGAACCAACTGTCTCGCGAATCGTTACTGGTACCCGTCTTGCCGGCCAGGGTCAGGGTCTTCGGCAACACGTTATAAACCGAACGACCGGTACCTTCACGCATGACCCGCTGCATGGCGCTCTGGACCAGATAAATGGACGCCGGATCGAAACGCTGCTCGATCTGGAACGGATAACGCTTGAGCGGCTCGCCTTCTGCGGTCAGCACGCTGCGAATGCCGCGCATCGGTGTATTGAAGCCGCCGTTGGCGAGAGTCTGGTACATGGTTGCCACTTCTATCGGGGTCAAGCCACCAGCCCCCAGCAGCATCGACGGAAATGCCGGAAACTCGCGACTTACACCGAGCCGTGCAAGTGTCTTGAGCACGTTCGGCACGCCCAGTGCCAAGCCCAGGCGCGCGGTCGACAGGTTGTAGGAATGCGCCAGACCCTGATAAAGGAAGACCGTGCCATGGGAGCGGCGATCATAGTTCTGCGGCTTCCAGACCTGGCCGTCCGCGCCCTTCACCGAGAAGGAGTCATCCGACAGCCAACTGGTAAGGGTGTACTGGCTCGGTTTTTCCAGTGCGGTCAGATAAACAGCCGGCTTGATCAGCGAGCCGATCGGTCGAACCGCATCCAGTGCGCGGTTGAATCCGGCAAAACTGGCCTGGCGACTGCCGATCATGGCCTGGACTTCGCCGGTTTCCGGGTTGGTCACGACCATCGCCGCCTCAACCTCATCCGAGCCCTTGCGCCCGGCCAGACGCTTGAACGTGTCGTTCACCGATGCTTCGGCTTTCATCTGCAGGATCGGATCAAAGCTGGTAAAAATCCGCAAGCCTTCTTCGGTCAAATCCTCGTCGCGATAGTCCTGGCGCAACTGACGCTTGACCAGGTCGAGGAAGCCGGGGAACGAGCTGTCGGCGAGTTTTCCGCGGGTAGTTACACCCAGTGGCAATTTCTTCGCGGCTGCGACCTGCTCGGCAGTGGCGCCCCCCTGTTCCTCAAGGACATCCAGCACCAGGTTACGGCGCTCTAGGGCCCGTTCGGGGTTACGTCGTGGATTGTAGTAGGACGGCCCCTTGACCATGCCCACCAGCAAGGCTACCTGATGCAGTTTCAGCTCGGACAACGGCTGTCCGAAGAAGAACTGGCTGGCCAGTCCAAAACCATGCACCGCACGCTGACCATCCTGGCCGACGAACACTTCATTGAGGTAAGCCTCAAGAATCTCGCGTTTGTCGTAATGCAACTCCAGCAACATCGCCATCATGGCTTCGGTGAATTTGCGGGTCAGGCTGCGCTCGTTGGTCAGGTAGAAGTTCTTGACCAATTGTTGCGTCAGCGTACTGCCGCCCTGAGTCATCCTGCCGCCGGAAGTGTTGACCCAGATGGCCCGGGCAATCGATTTGGGCGACACACCCCAATGGGAGTAGAAGTCACGGTCTTCCACGGCAACCAGGGTTTCGAGCAGATACGGCGGGACCTGATTGATGTTGATCAGGATGCGGTCTTCGAGGTTCTTCGGGTAAATACCGCCGATCAGCAGTGGCTCCAGACGCACGACCTCGAGCTTCGAGCCATTGGTGGCCGACAGTTCCGCCACATAATCTCCGGAGAAGCGCACACGCACGGGCTGGGCTTTCTCCATGCCCTCATAGAACTGGAAGCCACGGGTATTCAAGTCGACGATATTGCCGTTGACCGCCGCAGCGCCCGGACCATTGCTCACGCTCTCGCGCCGGTAGCCCAGGGCGTCAAGCTCGGTAAGGAAGTCTTCTTTGCTCAGCTTCTGGCCGGTGAACAGTTCGAGCGGGCGCGCGTATACCTTGGCCGGGATGGTCCAGCGCTTGCCGGAGAACTTCTCCTGGACTATCGCATCAAGGTAAACCGCGAATCCGGCGAGCACCACAAGGCCGACCAGACTGAGTTTAAGGGCCCAGCCCAGCCAGGGGCGCAGGCCCCTGGAAGGTGGTTTTTTTGGAGTGCGGGGGGATCGAGTACGAGTCATGGCGGCGGATTATACGCACTTTATTCATACTCAACAGGACGCCTCCGAGGTTTGCGTCGAGCGGACTTGCGGCCATAATGGCGACCGTGAATTTTCCCAGACTCTGAAGGATCGCCTGTGAGCCAGTCCCTGATCGCTGCCCTGCAAAACCCGGCCCTCTACCCGCATCCCGTAGACGGGTTCCAGGTCATCGAGACCCACATTTCCTGGGTCCTGCTCACCGGCCCGTTTGCTTATAAAGTGAAAAAACCGGTGAATTTCGGCTTCCTCGATTTCACCAGCTTGGATGCTCGCGAGCATTTCTGTGGCGAAGAGCTGCGCCTGAACCAGCGCCTGACGAATGATTTGTATCTTGAAGTATTGCCGATTACCGTTAGCGGCGAAGCCCCGCAACTGGCTGGCGACGGCCCGGTGATCGAGTTCGCGCTGAAAATGCGCCAGTTCCCGCAAACCAATCTGCTAAGCACCTTGCAAG
Organism: Pseudomonas violetae; assembly: GCF_023072615.1. Lineage (GTDB taxonomy): Bacteria > Pseudomonadota > Gammaproteobacteria > Pseudomonadales > Pseudomonadaceae > Aquipseudomonas > Aquipseudomonas violetae. Next base: position 50,747 of record NZ_JAKNRW010000031.1, on the reverse strand, counting down.
CCAATGGTGAGTTGACCACCGCGCACATTGACGAAATGGCCGCGCAGATCGCTCAATTCCACCTCGCAGCGCCGAAAGTCCCCGCCGAACACGAAGCCGGCACGCCGGACGCCGTGATGGCACCGGTGAGCCAGAACTTTGAGCAGATCCGCCCATTCCTCAGCGACAAGGCCGACCTGCTGCAACTGGACGCTCTGCAAGCCTGGGCCGAAAGCAGCTTCGAACGCCTCAAGCCATTGCTGGCCCAACGCAAGGCCGATGGCTTCACCCGCGAATGCCACGGTGATATTCACCTGGGCAACGCCACCCTGATCGACGGCAAGGTGGTGATTTTCGACTGCATCGAATTCAACGAGCCGTTCCGCTTCACCGACGTGTATGCCGACACCGGCTTCCTGGCAATGGACCTGGAAGATCGTGGTCTGAAGAGCCTGGCCCGCCGTTTCATCAGCCAGTACCTGGAACTGACCGGGGACTACCAGGGCCTGGAACTGCTGAACTTCTACAAAGCCTACCGTGCCCTGGTTCGCGCCAAGGTCACCCTGTTCAGCATGCCGGCCGCAGCCGACCCCGTGCAACGCGCTACCGCCCTGCGCCAATACCGCAACTACGCCAACCTGGCGGAAAGCTACAGCACCATCCCGTCACGTTTCATGGCCATCACCCATGGTGTATCGGCCGTAGGTAAAAGTCGCGTGGCAATGCGCCTGGTTGAAGCACTGGGTGCCATCCGCCTGCGCTCTGACGTGGAGCGCAAGCGCCTGTTCGGTGAACAGACCGTTGCAAATGATCCACAGGCCGGCATTTACAGCGCCGATGCCAGCGCCGCGACCTACACCCGCCTGCATGAAATTGCTGGGGTCATTCTGCGTGCCGGCTTCCCGGTCGTGGTCGACGCCACGTACCTCAAGCGCGAGCAACGCGACGGTGCAGCAAAAATCGCCGAGGCCACCGGCGCGCCCTTCCTGATTCTGGATTGCAATGCGCCGCAAGCGGTCGTCGAGACATGGCTGGCGTTGCGTCAGGCTGACAACACAGACCCATCCGACGCGACCCTGGCCGTTATCGAGAACCAACAGGCCAATCGCGAAGCCCTGACACCCGCGGAGATTCTCTGCAGCAAACGCATCCAGACCAATGAAAGCGGGACACTCGATACCGTGGTGGCGCAGATTCGCCAACGCTTGCCAGGCCTTTAAGGAGCATTTCGTCCGTGAGGTCTTCGCCGACCTCACGGCAGCTCGATAGTGGCACTATACTGGCGTCATAAATCCAACAGGTGATGTGACATGAGCCAGCCCAAACTTCTCGACACCCCGCTCTATGCCTTGCTCCACAAGGACGACATCACAGGCTTCAACAGCGAACGCCCCAGCGAAGGCGTCATCGACATGGTCGGCGGCGACTTTCGCGGCTTGGATCTGCGTGAACTGAATGCCGATGGCGTGGATTTCAGCGATGCCTACTTCCGCTCCGCCGACCTGCGCGGCATCGACTTTCGCAAATCATCCCTGGAAGGTGCGAGCCTGGCTCACGCCCAGATCTCGGGTGCCTACTTCCCGCCCGAACTGAGCGCAGACGAAATCCTGATGTCGATGAATTTCGGTACGCGCCTGCGTTATCGCACTCGCTGAAACGACGCTTGAACCACCGTCCAGCGCTCCCCGCTCTGCGCCGGACTGCTTGCGCCTGGCCTTTCCAAAGGTCAACTGTCCCGGCTTCCCCTCAGACTGCTTAGAAGCTTTTGCCCTGAAAGCGACCAAACAATCACGCTTTTCCTACTGATGGCTACACTCCTGAGAAGCTTGCCCACGCTCCCATTCGGCCGTCGCAAGGAGGCTTGATGAATGATGAACTGCAGCACCTGAAGAATCTTGGCAAGACATCAGCGCAGTGGCTGCATGCCGTGGGCATCCACAGCGCCTCGGACTTGCGTCGCCTCGGGGCGGTGGATGCCTATCGGGCCGTGCGCACCCGCGGGTTTCGAGCGTCCAAGGTGTTGTTGTATGCAATCGAAGGCGCGTTGATGGATGTGCATTGGAACGACATTCCTGCCGAGCGCAAGGAAGCACTGAACAAACAGTTGGAAGCCATCTCGTCACGCCACAAGAATTGAACAGCCCTCTCCCCCGCCCTGAAAGCTTTTGATTACGTGGCTTTCAGGGGAATTTCAAATTAACGGATAATCAACTGTTGACATGATAATGAGAATCGCTATGATTATCACAACCGGTCGCGAGACTGGTCGATATTTGAACAGCCCTTGGTTCGGACTCTCAGATATCTCCTCATCAGGCTAATCACGGTTATTTGACCCGGCTCTTTGCCGGGTCTTTTTTTGCTCGTTAAAAAGAGTCAGGTCGTTCATTTTTTTCGAGTCTTTCCGAGCTGCTTGCGCATCTGCTTACAATAATCCGGCGCCTTCACGACAGGCGTATACCAGACGTAATCCGCCATGGCCGCTGTAACCTCGCTGCCCTGCTGGGCCAGCATCAACACTGTCGCCCCCTCCTCCGCCCCCAGATCCAGCAGATGGATCGGCACACCGACATCCTTGCGCGCATGGAAGGCGCCGGCGAACAGCATGGCAGGCTCGGGCGCGGCGAGCAGGCGTTCGGCCATGCGTCGGTCGCGTTGTTGCTGCACCGCCAGCATGGCCGGCATTTGCGACTTAGGCAGCAGGCCGCAATGGGACTCACTGACTTGCTTGAGCAGTTCATCCTTCACTGACTCTGCGTTGGATCGGGAACCGCTCGGCGTTGCAGGATGGGCATAAGCCGCACGCACTTCCAATGGGTCCAGGTTTGCGGCGAGCAACGGATACGGTTGGGACAGGGCGAACTGAACGATCGGCCCGTACAGCGCCCAGTCCCAACCCTCCTGCCAGGCCAATGCATCGCGCAAATCCGCCGGGGGCTTGGAGGCCTGGTGGACCTGATCGACATGCGGCTGCTGGTCCGGGGTGAGCATTTCGAGCAGCAGGCTGCCTTGGGCTCGTTGCTCACCCAAGGCTTTTAACAACCACAACTGCACGGCGTGGTGATCACGATTGTCATGCTGCTCACCGACGATCAGCCGGGACGGCCTCGCCAGTTCCGCCAGCAGTTGCTCGGCCTTCAACACCTGACCGGTGCGCAGGTCGCGAATCTCCCCGGCAACAGGAGGCGGCGGAGGTGGGGCAGGTGGCGGCGCGGAAACATGCGTACAGGCCCCCAGCAGGAGCACCACCAGAACCAAGACTGCGCGCATGTTTACGCTCCTATGACAGATTCAACGAGCAATGATCAGCGGATGACCACGCTCCGGATGCGGTTGCACCAGGACTTCGAGCCCGAACACCGCCTTGAGGGGCTCCGGGCGCAAAACCTGCTCGGGTGTGTCCAGCGCCACCGACCGACCGCCTTCGAGCAGCAGCAGGCGATCACAATAGCGCGCTGCCAGGTTCAGATCATGCAGAATTACCAGCACCGCCGCGCCCCGATCGGCGAATTCGCGCACCGCTTGCAGCGTGGTGTGCTGGTGTAGCGGATCGAGCATCGAAGTTGGCTCATCAAGCAACAAGGTCTGTCCTGCCTCGCCCGGCCATAACTGCGCCAGCACTCGAGCCAGATGCACCCGCTGACGCTCGCCCCCGGACAAGGCCAGGTAACTGCGTCCACTCAAATGACCGGCGTCGGCAGCGTGCAAGGCGGCGGCGATGATTTCGTCATCGCGCAGTCGACCGGTTTGATAGGGCAAACGCCCCATGCCGACCACCTCTTCCACGCGAAAGGCAAAGTCCAGGGTCGACACTTGCGGCAACACTGCCAGCCGTTGGGCCCTCTGCGCGCCGATGCAATGGCTCAACTGAAGGTCATCGAGCCAGACGCTACCGTGATCAGCCTTCAACTCGCCGCACAAGGCCCCCAGCAAAGTACTCTTGCCAGCGCCATTGGGGCCCAGCACGCCGAATATTTCGCCGGGCTTGAGCTCGAGCGTGATGTCCGTCAGGACCGTCTTGGTGCCACGGCGGATTTGCAGATTCTGCGTGCGCAGCATCAGACGCGCCTCCGGATCAGAAGAAACAGAAAGAATGGCGCACCGATGAACGCGGTGACGATGCCGATCGGCAGTTCGGCCGGTGCCAGGGCCAAACGAGCCACCAGATCGGCCAACAACAGCAGGCTGGCACCGGCCAAGATCGAAGCCGGTAACAGCACCCGATGGTCCGGCCCGGCCAGCAGTCGCACCAGATGCGGCACTACTAATCCGACAAAGCCGATCATGCCAGCCGCTGCCACCGCGGCACCGACTCCGAGCGCGGTGCAGAACACCAGTTCGCGCTTGAGCTTTTCGACGTCGATGCCCAGATGCCCGGCTTCCGACTCGCCCAGCAACAACGCGTTCAACGCCCTGGCCCGGCGCGGCAACCAGAGCGCTACGCCGATACTGATCAACAACAATGGCCAAAGTCGCGAATAACTGGCGCCATTGAGGCTGCCCAGGTTCCAGAAGGTCAGTGTGCGCAGGGTGGCGTCATCGGCCATATAAGTGAAGAGCCCGACTGCCGACCCGGCCAACGCCGTCAAGGCGATACCCGCCAGCAGCATGGTCGCGACATTGGTCTGGCCGTTGCGCCGCCCCAGTCGGTACACCAGCGCGGTCACCCCAAGCCCACCGAGAAAAGCACACAGCGATAACAGATAGGGCCCGAAGGATTCCGGCAGCCCGCCAAATGCCGAGCCGCCGACAATCGCGATGGCCGCACCCAGGGCCGCGCCACTGGAAACCCCCACCAGCCCTGGATCGGCCAGCGGGTTACGGAACAAGCCCTGCATCGCCACACCGGACAGCGCCAACACCCCGCCTACCGCCAGGCCCAGCAAGGTTCGCGGCAAACGAATCTGCCCCAGAATCAATTCAGCCTGCTCCAGGCCCTCGGGCGCGACGGGCAGGCCGACCATGCGCAACCCGGCGCGCAAGGTATCGAGCAACGGCAGGCTGACCGGGCCGAGTGCCAACGACAGCCAGATAGCCAGCAAACACAGAAGGCTCAGGCCGATGAACAGGGTTCGAGGCTTGACCAGCACGGTCATTGGGTAGACATGCCCGGGTAGAAACCTTCAGACAGCGCCTTCAGCGCCTCGGGTAAGCGCGGTCCCAGCCCGCCCACCAGCAAAGTCGGATCCAGCTGGATGACTCGCCCGTCTTTGGCAGCAGGGGTCGAGGACAGAATAGGGTTCTCCCTGAACAGTGCTGCGCGGGCCTCATCACCAGTCAGCACGCGATCGGCAAAGACCAGCACCTGCGGATTGAGGCTGGCGAGCGCTTCGACGGAAAACGGCTTGTAGCCGGTATGAGTCGCCCGATTGTGTCCGCCGGACTGCTGCAGTATCCAGTCTGCCGCCGTGTCCTTGCCGGCAATTAACGGCTTGCCACCGGCATGCCCAACCAGCAACAACACCCCGGGAGCCCCTTGCTTGAGTTGCGCCTGTCTCACCCGAACCTGTTGTTCCTCAAGTTTTCCGCGGTAGGACTTAAACGCCCGGGACGCCTGCTCCTCTGAACCCAGCAATTTGCCCAGGTGCTGCAAATTACCCTGCAATGCAGCCAGGTCAGGCTGGGCCGAGAACAATTCGACCTGCACCCCCGCAGTGCGCACTTGCGACAACACCGTTGGTGGCCCCATCTCCTCGGTCCCCACGAGAATCTGCGGGCGCAGGCTCAGTATGCCTTCGGCCGACAGCTGGCGCTGATAGCCGATGCTCGGCAACGCCTTGAGCGCCTGCGGGTGCTGGCTCGTGGTGTCGACCCCGACCAGCTTCGACTCGCCGCCTAGCGCGCTGACCCATTCCGATACTGCGCCCCCCGCACTGACCCAGCGCTGCGGCAACTCGGCCGCCGCCTGATGGCTGGCGAGAAGTCCGATACAGAGCGCTGCAACACGGGTACTCAGGCGCATGAATAGCTTCCTTTAAGGTTTTTCCCGGACAGGGAGACGGCAGGCCAAGTATCCTCGACATCCAGCCTTCTGCGGGCGAAGCCGGCATTTGATAATTGTTTGCATTTGAACGTCAAGCTCGGACATGTCTTGTCACCGGCGGCGGCACATGAGGATAGTCATGAAGTTTTTTTGCACAGGCAGCGAACTGCCCGATGACAGCAGCCGCGGCGGCGAGATCAAAGGTTGCAAACTGTTTGCCGTGCGCCGGGGTGGCCAGGTCTACGTCTACCTCAATCGCTGCCCGCACCGTGGCGTTGGCCTGGAATGGCAGCCCGACCAGTTTCTCGACCCCAGCAACAGCCTTATCCAGTGCGCCACCCATGGCGCACTGTTCCTGATCGAGGACGGCGAATGCGTGGCCGGCCCGTGTGCCGGGCAAGCCCTGACGCCCATCCCCTGCCGTGAAGACGCTCAGGGGATATGGGTAAGCCTTTAGCCGTGAAGCAGCACATCCAAACGACGATCGACCAGCATCTCTTCCTGATTCAAGCGCACGCCGTACGCCAGCACTTCCACCCCGCAGGCCACCGCTTCACGCAGCGCATCGGCATAGGCTGAATCGATTTCATGGGCTGGGCGCACCGCCTCGATACCGGCCAGGTTCACGCAGTACAGCTGCACTGCCCGAATCCCGTCCCGCGCCAAGTGGGCCAATTCGCGCAGGTGCTTGGCCCCGCGCTGAGTGACCGCGTCGGGAAACGCCGCCACCGATGAGCCATCGAAACCCAACGTGACACTTTTGACTTCGACGTAGGCCGGCCCACCAGGGAATTCCAGGCGAAAATCAATGCGACTGCTTTCCTGACCGTAAGCCACTTCACGCCTGAGCTCGGTGAAACCGTTCAGCTCGGTGATGACCCCTGCTCGCAGCGCTTCCTCGATCAGACCGTTGGCCCGCCCGGTATTCACGCAGAACAACCGCCCCTGAGGCGTCTCGCCAATCTCCCAAGTGCCGGGCAACTTGCGCTTCGGATCATTGGAGCGACTGAACCACACCTGCCCACCCTCGACCTGACAGTTGAGCATCGAGCCGGTATTGGGGCAATGAATGGTGAGCAACTCGCCATTGACGGTCTCGATATCGGCAAGAAAACGCTTGTAGCGACGGATCAGGCGGCCTTCTTCAAGTGGAGGATGAAAGCGCATCAGCCTTGCCAGCTCCGCAGACCACGGGCAATTCGTTCGACCGCTTCCTGCAGGCGCGGCAGATTCTGCGTATAGGCGAAACGAACGTGATGGCCGGCCTGGTAACGCCCGAAATCGAGCCCCGGAGTAATCGCCACATGCTCGGTTTCCAGAAAATGCTGGCAGAACGCGAAGGCATCACCGCCGAACTTGCTGATATCAGCATACAAGTAGAAGGCGCCCTCCGGTTCTACGGCGATGCCAAAACCCAATTCCCGCAAGGCTGGCAGCAGGAAATCGCGGCGGCGGCCGAATTCGGCCCGACGCTCTTCGAGAATGTTGATGGTGGCCGGTTCAAAACACGCCAGGGCCGCGTACTGAGCCATGCTTGGCGCACTGATGTAGAGGTTTTGCGCGAGTTTTTCCAGCTCGCTGACTGCAGCTTCGGGCGCCACCAGCCAACCGAGGCGCCAGCCGGTCATGCCGAAATACTTCGAAAAACTATTCAGCACAAAAGCATCGTCGTCCACTTCAAGCACACTGGCGGCGTCGGTTCCGTAGGTCAGGCCATGGTAGATCTCGTCCACCACCAGATGGCCGTGTCGAGCCTTGATCGCATTGGACAGGCCCGCCAGTTCGTCGCGGGTCAGGATGGTCCCGGTCGGATTGGCGGGCGACGCCACCAGCGCGCCGACGCTGTCGTGATCCCAATGCCGCGCCACCAGATCGGGGGTCAATTGGTAACGCACTTCCGGGCCGACCGGCACCAACTGGGCGGCACCTTCCACCAGGCGCAGGAAATGCCGGTTGCACGGATAACCCGGGTCCGCCAGCAGCCAGTGCTTGCCTGGATCCACCAGCAAAGCGCTGGCTAGCAACAGTGCTCCGGAGCCACCTGGGGTGATCAGGATTCGCCGAGGATCGATGTCTAGCCCGTAACGTTGCTGATAGAAGCCCGAAATAGCCTCGCGCAGCTCAGGAATACCCCGCGCGGCGGTGTAGCGGGTCTTGCCCGCAGTCAGTGCGGCCTGGCCAGCCTGGATGATCGGCTCGGCGGTGGTAAAGTCCGGTTCGCCGATTTCCAGGTGGATCACGTCGTGGCCTGCGGCCTGCAATTCATTGGCGCGCGCCAACAGAGCCATGACGTGGAACGGTTCGATCGCGCGACTGCGGGCACTGTAGGACTGAGCCATCGGCCTTCCTTCAACAGGGAAAAAAACTGATTCTACCCAAGCGCAGGAACGAGCGAGAATCTAAAGCGGTCAGAGCGTTACAACTCTGGTCTCAAACGACTCAGGCGTGTGTCCCAGGTTTGACTAAAATCAATATTTGATCAGGTCTCCAGCACCACCAGACAAGGCTTTGTAATCATTTGCAAGCCCATTGAGCCACTACCTCGACATCCGGGAGTAGCGCGGTCCGATTTGATCTGGTAAGTTCGCCCGCTTGCAGCCGCAGGGCCGGCAGGTGTCGGTGATGGAGCAATCCTGCGCAATGGATTACAAGAGTAGAGGCGGTCCATTTCATGCCCACCCAAGCAAAGCAGCAAAATCAGTCGATCAGCGGCTTCGAACCCTACGTACCCGTTAAGGGCGAGGAATACATGGGCAAGCCCATGCGCGCCCACTTCACCAAGATCCTGAACAAGTGGAAACAGGACTTGATGCAGGAAGTCGACCGTACGGTTGATCACATGAAAGACGAAGCGGCCAATTTCCCCGATCCGGCAGATCGTGCCAGCCAGGAAGAAGAATTCAGCCTCGAGTTGCGTGCCCGCGATCGCGAGCGCAAGTTGATCAAGAAGATCGACAAGACCCTGCAATTGATCGAAGACGAAGAATATGGCTGGTGCGAGTCCTGTGGCGTCGAAATTGGCGTCAAGCGACTGGAGGCCCGCCCTACCGCCGACATGTGCGTTGACTGCAAGACCTTGGCGGAAATCAAGGAAAAACAAGTCGGCAAGTAATTGCGACCTGGATGAAAGAACGGAGCGTGCGAACGCTCCGTTTTTTGTTTCTGATATTTGCGTTACCTGATGCGTTTATAAAATCGCCATCACTGTAGGAGCGAGCTTGCTCGCGATGAACCTGAGAACGCCGCAGGGTATCAGGCTTGCAGCGTTATCGTTGACGACCTTCGCGAGCGAGTTCGCTCCTACAGGTTGTTTGGCGCCAGCCAGGAAAATGTAACATTACCCCATGACTGCCATCGCCTCTCCCACCTACATCGGCCGCTTCGCCCCCACGCCCAGTGGTCACCTGCACTTCGGTTCGCTGGTCGCTGCATTGGCCTCGTACCTCGACGCGCGCTCGGTGGGCGGGCGCTGGCTGATGCGTATGGAAGACCTGGACCCGCCCCGGGAAGAACCAGGCGCCCAGGCTGCCATCCTAAAAGCTCTGGAAGGCTACGGTTTTGAATGGGATGGTGCGGTGGTGCGCCAGAGTGACCGTCAGGATGCCTATGTAGAGATTATCAGTCGCCTGTTCAACCACGGCCTGGCCTACGCCTGCACCTGTTCGCGCAAACAACTCGAGCCGTATCACGGAATATATCCGGGTCTGTGCCGCAATGCCGGGCATGGCACCGACGATGCAGCGATTCGCTTGCGCGCCCCCGAGTTGGAATACCATTTCATCGACCGCGTACAGGGCGAATATCGCCAGCACCTGGGCCGCGAGGTCGGCGACTTCGTGATCCGTCGCCGCGACGGGCTTTACGCCTACCAACTGGCGGTGGTCCTGGATGACGCCTGGCAGGGCATCACGGATATCGTGCGAGGAGCGGACCTCCTCGACTCCACGCCGCGTCAACTCTACCTGCAGGAATTGCTCGGCCTGTCGCAACCACGCTACCTGCACATCCCGCTGATCACCCAGCCCGATGGCCACAAGCTTGGCAAATCCTATCGCTCGCCGCCGCTGACTGAAGATCAGGCAACGCCATTGCTCCTGCGGGCGCTACGGGCACTTGGGCAAAGTCCCGGTCCAGAACTGGCGTACGCCTCCCCGCGGGAGGTACTGGACTGGGGCATCACCCACTGGGATGCGCTGGAGATCCCGCGCAAACTGCACCTGCCCGAGGCACAACTGCAGTGATGGCACTTGCAGTCGCGCCGCCATCCGTTACCATCGCCGCACGTTTTCGGGCACGCGCATAAAAAAGAGAGGCCGGGATGTACATCTATCGCTTGGTCCTGCTTCTGGTAGTGGGGATTTACCTGTTTTCCCCGGCCATCATGGACTGGTGGATCGACGCCACTGGCGCCTGGTATCGCCCTTATCTGCTCTGGCTGATACTGATCGTCGTGACCTTCATCCTGCAGAGCCAAAAAGATGCCGATGAGCTTTAGCCTGACCCAGATGATCCTGATCAGCGCCGCGTACCTTGCGGTGCTGTTCGGCGTAGCCTGGATCAGCGAACGGGGCATGATTCCCCGGGCGATCATTCGCCACCCACTGACCTACACCCTGTCCCTGGGGGTCTATGCCAGCGCCTGGGCGTTTTACGGCACAGTGGGCCTGGCCTATCAGTACGGCTATGGATTCCTCTCCAGCTATCTTGGGGTTTCCGGAGCATTCCTGCTTGCGCCAGTACTGCTCTATCCGATCCTGAAAATCACTCGCACCTATCAACTGTCGTCGCTGGCCGACCTGTTCGCGTTTCGCTTTCGCAGCACTTGGGCCGGCGCACTGACCACTATCTTCATGCTGATTGGCGTACTGCCGCTGCTGGCATTGCAGATCCAGGCGGTGGCAGACTCCATCGGCATACTCACCCGCGAGCCGGTGCAGCATCGCGTGGCCTTGAGTTTCTGCGCTCTGATCACCCTGTTCACGATTTTTTTCGGCTCCCGTCACATCGCCACCCGCGAAAAACATGAAGGGCTGGTGTTCGCCATTGCCTTCGAGTCGGTGATCAAGCTGATCGCGATCGGCGGAGTGGGTCTGTATGCGCTGTATGGCGTATTCGACGGCCCGCAGCAACTTGAGCTGTGGCTGCTGCAAAACCAGACCGCCCTTGCCGCCCTGCATACCCCGCTTCAGGAGGGTCCGTGGCGCACCTTGCTGCTGGTGTTCTTCGCCTCGGCGATCGTGATGCCGCACATGTACCACATGACCTTTACCGAAAACCTCAACCCACGCTCGCTGGTCAGTGCCAGCTGGGGCCTGCCGCTGTTCCTGCTGCTGATGAGCCTGGCGGTTCCGCTGATTCTCTGGGCCGGGCTGAAACTCGGCGCCACCACCAACCCGGAATACTTCACGCTGGGCATCGGCATTGCCGCCAACAGTAAGGCGCTGGCGCTCTTGGCTTATATCGGCGGCCTGTCTGCGGCCAGCGGCCTGATCATCGTCACGACCCTGGCATTGTCCGGGATGGCCCTGAACCACTTGGTGCTGCCGCTCTACCAGCCGCCGGCCGAAGGCAATATCTATCGCTGGCTGAAGTGGACTCGCCGGGCCCTGATCGTTGCGATCATCATGGCCGGCTACGGCTTCTACCTGTCCTTGGGGGCGGAGCAGGACCTGGCCAATCTCGGCATCGTCGCCTTTGTCGCCACCTTGCAATTCCTGCCGGGGGTGTTGTCGGTCCTGTACTGGCCGACCGCCAATCGCCGCGGCTTCATTGCCGGCCTGCTCGCGGGAATACTGGTGTGGCTGGTGACCATGCTGCTACCTCTGGTCGGCAATCTGCAGGGCTTCTACATTCCGCTGCTGAACATGATCTATGTGCTGGATGACACCAGTTGGCACATGGCGGCCATCGCGTCGCTGGCGGCCAACGTGCTGATGTTCACCCTGATTTCATTGTTCACTAACGCCAGTGCGGAAGAAACCAGCGCCGCTGAAGCCTGCGCCGTAGATAACGTGCGGCGGCCCCAGCGGCGCGAATTGCACGCCGCCTCGCCCCAGGAATTCGCCACGCAGCTGGCCAAGCCGCTGGGCGCCAAGGCCGCGCAAAAGGAAGTCGAGCAAGCGCTGCGCGATCTGTACCTGCCATTCGACGAGCGCCGTCCCTATGCGCTGCGGCGCCTGCGTGACCGCATCGAAGCGAATCTTTCCGGCCTGATGGGACCGAGCGTGGCCCAGGACATGGTTGAGACTTTTCTGCCTTACAAGGCTGGCGGCGAAAACTACGTCACCGAGGATATCCACTTCATCGAAAGCCGCCTCGAGGATTACCACTCACGGCTCACCGGGCTGGCTGCGGAACTCGATGCACTACGCCGCTACCACCGCCAGACCCTGCAGGAATTGCCCATGGGGGTCTGCTCCCTGGCCAAGGACCAGGAAATCCTCATGTGGAACAAAGCCATGGAGGAATTGACCGGGATTGCCGCGCAGCGCGTGGTCGGTTCGCGCCTGAGCACCATCGCCAATCCATGGAAAGAACTGCTTCAAGGTTTCATCAACCTTCCGGACGAGCACCTGCACAAGCAACACCTGGCCCTGGATGGCCAGACTCGCTGGCTGAACCTGCACAAGGCGGCTATCGACGAACCGCTGGCACCGGGTAACAGCGGCCTGGTGTTGCTGGTGGAAGACTTGACCGAAACCCAGATGCTTGAAGACAAGCTGGTGCACTCCGAGCGTCTGGCTAGCATTGGTCGCCTGGCGGCCGGCGTCGCCCATGAAATCGGCAATCCGATCACCGGCATCGCCTGCCTGGCGCAGAACCTGCGCGAGGAACGCGAAGACGATGGCGAGCTGAAGGAAATCAGCGGGCAGATTCTCGAACAGACCAAGCGTGTATCGCGCATCGTCCAGTCTCTGATGAGCTTCGCTCATGCGGGTAGCCATCAGCATAGCGACGAGCCCGTCTGTCTGGCCGAGGTGGCCCAGGATGCGATCGGGTTACTGGCCCTGAACCGGCGCAATTTCGAGGTGCAGTTCTACAACCTGTGCGACCCCGATCACTGGGTCGAGGGGGATCCACAGCGCCTTGCTCAAGTTTTGATCAACCTGCTCTCAAACGCCCGTGATGCCTCGCCTCCCGGCAGTGCCGTGCGGGTCAAAAGCGAAGCCAGCGAACACACGGTCGACCTGATCGTTGAAGACGAAGGCAGCGGTATTCCGAAGAACATCATGGACCGATTGTTCGAACCCTTCTTCACCACCAAGGACCCTGGCGAAGGCACCGGTCTGGGCCTTGCACTGGTCTATTCCATCGTTGAAGAGCATTATGGACAAATCACCATCGACAGCCCGGCTGATGTTCAAAGCCAGCGCGGCACCCGTATCAGGGTGACCTTGCCGCGTCATGTCGAAGCGACGTCCGCTGTGAACTGAGACCGTCGAGAGTATCGAATCAATGCCGCACATTTTGATCGTCGAAGACGAAACAATTATCCGCTCCGCCTTGCGCCGCCTGCTGGAACGTAACCAGTATCAGGTCAGCGAAGCCGGTTCTGTGCAGGAAGCACAAGAACGATTCACTATCCCAACGTTTGACCTGATCGTCAGTGATCTGCGTTTACCGGGCGCACCAGGTACCGAGCTGATCAAGCTCGGCCAGGGCACTCCTGTGCTGATCATGACGAGTTACGCGAGCCTGCGCTCGGCGGTCGACTCGATGAAGATGGGCGCAGTGGACTACATCGCCAAGCCTTTCGATCATGACGAAATGCTCCAGGCCGTCGCGCGCATCCTGCGCGACCGCCAATCGCTGCAGAGCACCAGCGCTGAACCGGTGGCCGGCAAGGCCACGTCTGGGGCGGGGAAAAGCGGAGTCGACAACAGCAATGGCGAGATCGGCATCATCGGTTCGTGCCCGCCCATGCAAGACCTCTACAGCAAGATCCGCAAAGTGGCGCCAACCGACTCCAATGTACTGATCCAGGGTGAGTCCGGTACTGGTAAAGAACTGGTTGCACGCGCCCTGCACAACCTGTCCCGGCGCGCCAAGGCACCGATGATATCGGTGAACTGCGCAGCCATTCCGGAAAGCTTGATCGAATCCGAACTGTTCGGTCACGAGAAAGGTGCATTCACCGGCGCCAGCGCCGGCCGTGCCGGCCTTGTCGAAGCAGCCGATGGCGGCACCTTGTTCCTCGATGAAATCGGCGAACTGCCACTCGAAGCCCAGGCTCGCCTGTTACGGGTGTTGCAGGAAGGCGAAATCCGTCGTGTCGGGTCGGTGCAGTCGCAGAAAGTCGACGTACGCCTGATCGCTGCGACCCACCGGGATCTCAAGAGCCTGGCGAAGATCGGCCAATTCCGTGAAGACCTTTACTATCGCTTGCACGTTATTGCCCTGAAACTGCCGGCCCTGCGCGAGCGTGGTGCGGACGTCAACGAAATCGCCACGGCTTTCCTGGTTCGCCAGAGCGCCCGGGTCAATCGCACTGATCTCAAGTTCGCCCCGGATGCCGAGCAGGCCATTCGTCACTACTCCTGGCCGGGTAACGTTCGGGAACTGGAAAACGCCGTGGAGCGCGCAGTTATTCTCTGCGAGAGCCCGGAAATTTCCGCCGAGCTGCTGGGGATCGACATCGAGTTGAACGACCTCGACGAGGATGAGTTCATCGGCCTGGCGCCGCAGCAGGGCAATGGCGCGGGTAACACCAGCCACGAACCGACTGAGGACCTGTCACTGGAAGACTACTTCCAGCACTTCGTGCTTGAACACCAGGACCACATGACCGAGACCGAACTGGCTCGCAAGCTCGGCGTCAGCCGTAAATGCCTGTGGGAGCGCCGGCAACGCCTGGGCATCCCGCGCCGCAAGACCGGGGTAACCAGCGAGAGCTGAATATCACCTGTCGGATGTGCGGGTAACAGGTGAATATGTGAAAAAACTGTTACCTGAGGTTTTTCACGTAACAGAAGCCGGGGCTTACGGTAACGAAGCCCCGGTTTTTTTGGGCCTCATAAAAGCCCGATAGCGAGCCTAACCCCTTGTTTTACTGGGTTTCGCAAAAGTTGGCACGCACCCTGCAATATGTCTGGTACAAGAACAATAACAAGCAATGCAAAAGACAATAAAAATAAGACGAATCGACTCACGCACAATAAAAACAAGACGGCGAGAGGCGCAGCTAACTGATTCTTTTGGAGAGGCGTTGTATTTGGGGCTTGCCCCGCAACCAGGCCGAGAACAACAAAAACTGTCCTAAGACAGAGCCTGAACTGGTTGGATCGATAGATCACTGCAGCACAGCGACCAAAGCAATCCGTTTGCTCTTGGCTCCCGATTGGGAGGGTCATGAAGGAAAAACTTCATGGCGAGGGCACTTAACAAAAACAAAAAGCCCGAAACCAATAATAAAAATAGAGCATGCAACTACTTCTTGGGGAGCTTCGGCTCCCCTTGTGGTTTCTGCGATTTGCCTTACCTGTAGGAGCGAGCTTGCTCGCGATGAACCTTCAGGCACCAATGGGGCCCTTGGCTCACCGCGTTACCGATCACACTCTTCGCGAGCAAGCTCGCTCCTACAGGTCATATCGCCTGCGTCCTACACCATCCCTCGACTAAATGCTAGAATCCCCGCCCATCATGCGGTCATTCTTCGTTATGGCCGAACATTCCTTCAAACAGTGCATCCCATGCTGAAGAAGCTGTTCCAGTCATTCCGTTCTCCCAAGCGTCATACGCAACACATTCGCAGTACGCCTGAAGTGCTCAACAGCGGCCAACATTCGCTGCAAAAGGGCCAATTCAGCCGTTATGCGGTGAATATCGTCGAGCGCCTGCAAAACGCCGGCTACCAGGCCTATCTGGTGGGTGGCTGTGTGCGGGACATGATGCTCGGCATCACACCCAAGGATTTCGACGTCGCCACCAGCGCCACGCCAGAACAGGTTCGAGCCGAATTCCGCAATGCGCGGATCATTGGCCGCCGTTTCAAACTGGTGCATATCCACTTTGGCCGCGAAATCATCGAAGTCGCGACCTTCCGCGCCAATCACCCGCAAAACGACGAGGAAGAAGACAGCAATCAATCTTCCCGTAACGAATCCGGGCGGATCCTGCGTGACAACGTGTACGGCACCCTGGAAGAAGACGCGCAACGCCGCGACTTCACTATCAATGCCCTGTATTACGACCCGGTCAGTGAGCGCATCCTCGATTACGCCAACGGTGTCCACGACATTCGCAATCACCTGATCCGCTTGATTGGCGACCCTAAGCAACGCTATCAGGAAGATCCTGTGCGGATGCTCAGAGCCGTGCGTTTCGCTGCCAAACTCAATTTCGGTATCGAAAAGCACAGCGCCGCGCCTATTCGTGAGCTGGCGCCAATGCTGCGAGAAATTCCGTCGGCACGCCTGTTCGAAGAAGTCCTCAAGCTGTTCCTGTCCGGCCATGCCGCTGACACCTTCGAGATGTTGGTGGACCTGCAACTGTTCGATCCGTTGTTCCCGGCCAGTGCCGAAGCCCTGGAATACAACCCGACCTACACCCACACACTGATCAGCGAGGCGCTGCTCAATACCGATCTGCGCATCAAGCAGAACAAGCCGGTGACTCCGGCGTTCCTGTTTGCCGCGCTGCTGTGGCCGGCCCTTCCCGCTCGCGTATTACGCCTGCAAGAGCGTGGCATGCCACCGATTCCGGCGATGCAGGAAGCGGCTCACGAACTGATCGCCGAACAGTGTCAGCGGATCGCCATTCCGAAGCGCTTTACCATGCCGATCCGTGAAATCTGGGACATGCAGGAGCGCCTGCCACGTCGCAGTGGCAAACGTGCCGACCTGTTGCTGGACAACCCGCGATTCCGTGCCGGTTACGATTTCCTGCTATTGCGCGAAAGCGCCGGTGAGCAGACCGATGGCCTGGGTGAATGGTGGACCGACTACCAGGATTCCAACGACAGCGAGCGTCGCGACATGATCCGCGACCTCAGCGGCAAGGATGAAGGCACCGGCGCCCCGCGCAAACGTCGTCGCAGCGGTGGCGCCAAGCGCAAACGCGCAGCCGATGCCCCGAGCGCTTCCGGCGAGTAATTGATGGAACGCATCTACATCGGCATGGGCAGCAACCTCGCCGACCCCGACGAACAACTGCGCAGCGCCGTCGAGGCGCTGGTGCAATTGCCGCACAGCGCGCTGGTCGGGGTGTCCGCGTTCTATCAGAGCGATTCGCTGTTACCCGGGCAACCGCGCTATACCAACGCAGTCGCGGCCCTCGACAGCGGCCTAGAGCCGCTGGAACTGCTCGATGCGCTGCAAGCGATCGAAAACGAGCAAGGTCGCGAGCGCCTGGAACGTTGGGGCCCGCGCACGTTGGACCTGGATATCCTGCTGTATGGTGATCGCCTGATCGACCAGCCTCGCCTCAAAGTGCCTCACTATCAGATGCAGGAACGGGCCTTCGTCCTGTATCCGTTGGCCGAATTGGCACCTGCTCAGCTGCGCCTCCCTGATGGCCGCACCTTGCGGGCACTGCTTGCCGCCTGCCCGTTCGTCGGCCTGGAGCGCCTCCCCCAAAATTGACACCCCCTGTGGGAGCGAGCTTGCTCGCTCCCACATTGGTTTTGTCTGCAGGTGCTGAATCGCATCAGTTACCCCGGTAACACCCCTGCCGTAACAACGCGGTAACACATGCAATTGACTTCCCGGGTTCTCCTCACGACTATAGGCGTCCCGCCGCCGTCAACACGGCGTTACAGGGCGCAATTCAGGCCTTAAAAGCACGACAACAGACCGTGCGCCTGTATTCCACGAAGAATCACGCGCGTTACTCGCAGTAGTTTCCGTAGCGCCTGAATGAGGAACCTTTTGATGCCAGCAATTACCCTGACAACCCTGCAAGGTCTCAAGCAAAAAGGTGAAAAAATCACCATGCTGACCTGCTATGACGCGACATTCGCCCACGCCTGCAATGAGGCCGGGGTTGAAGTGCTGTTGGTGGGCGATTCCCTCGGCATGGTCCTGCAAGGGCACGACAGCACCCTGCCGGTCAGCACCGCAGAAATGGCTTACCACGTGGCCTGCGTCAAGCGCGGCAACTCAGACGCATTGATCCTCGCTGACCTGCCGTTCATGGCGTACGCCACCAACGAACAAACCATGACCAACAGCGCCCTGTTGATGCAGGCCGGTGCAAACATGGTCAAGGTCGAAGGCGCATTGTGGCTGGCGGACTCGATCCGCCTGCTGGCTGAACGCGGTATCCCGGTGTGCGCGCACATGGGGTTGACGCCGCAGTCGGTAAACATCCTCGGCGGTTACAAGGTCCAGGGCCGTAACGAAAATCAGGCGCGGCAAATGCGTGCCGACGCAATTTCCCTGGAACAGGCCGGCGCGGCCATGCTGCTGCTGGAATGCGTGCCAAGCGAACTGGCCGAAGAAATCACCCAAGCGGTGAAGATTCCGGTGATCGGTATCGGCGCAGGTCACGCGACCGACGGCCAGGTGTTGGTGCTGCACGACATGCTGGGCCTGTCCATCACCGGGCGCGTGCCCAAGTTCGTGAAAAACTTCATGACTGGACAACCCAGCATTCACGCGGCCCTGAGCGCTTACGTAGCCGAAGTCAAAGCGGCGACTTTCCCGGGCATCGAACACGGATTTTCTGCATGAACACCGTAAAAACCGTACGCGAACTCCGGGCCGCCGTGGCCCGGGCCCGCAGTGAAGGCAAACGTATCGGCTTCGTGCCCACCATGGGCAACCTGCACAGTGGCCATGTCGCGCTGGTCACCAAGGCCACCCAACGGGTGGATTTCGTGGTCGCGAGCATCTTCGTCAATCCGCTGCAATTCGGAGCCGGCGAAGACCTCGAAAAATACCCGCGGACCCTCACCGCCGACCAGGAGAAACTGCTTCAGGCCGGCTGCCACCTGCTGTTCGCGCCGAGCGTCGAGGAGATGTACCCCGATGGCATGGCCGGGCAGACGCGGGTCAGCGTACCGCAACTGTCCGAAGGCTTGTGTGGCGCCAGCCGCCCTGGGCATTTCGAAGGGGTGGCGACGGTCGTCAGCAAACTGTTCAACATGGTTCAGCCGGACCTGGCGATCTTCGGCCAGAAAGACTTCCAGCAGTTGGCGGTCATCAAATCACTGGTCCATGACCTGAACATGCCGATCCAGATCATTGGCGAGCCAACCGTGCGTGCGGCCGACGGTTTGGCGTTGTCGTCGCGTAACGGGTTCCTCAGCGAAGAACAGCGGGCCGTTGCACCGGTGGTATATCGCACGCTGAGCGAGATCGCCGAGGCGATCAAGCACGGAGATCGCGACTATCCGGCACTGATCCGCGCCCAGTTGCAGCAACTGGAAGCCGCCGGACTGCGCCCTGACTACCTGGAAATCCGCCAGGCGCAAAACTTGCGCCCGGCCAGCCCAGAGGATCGGGATGTAGTGATTCTGGTAGCAGCGTTCCTGGGCACAACCCGCTTGATCGACAACCTGCACCTGAACCTGGACGCTTGCGCTTAAACACCGCGAGCCTTTGTGGGAGCGAGCAAGCCTGCTCCCACAATAAATCTGCCTCAGATTCCAAAACCCGATTTCGACCTGGGATAACAAAAAATGCACGCCATCATGCTAAAGGCCAAGCTGCATCGCGCCGAAGTCACCCACGCTGTTCTCGATTACGAAGGTTCTTGCGCCATAGACGGTGAATGGCTGGACCTGTCCGGCATTCGCGAGTACGAACAGATCCAGATCTACAACGTCGACAACGGCGAACGCTTCACCACCTACGCCATCCGTGGCGAGGAAGGCTCGCGCATGATTTCGGTCAATGGCGCCGCGGCGCATAAGGCCAAGGTCGGCGATCGCGTGATCATCTGCGCCTACGCCCATTACAGCGAAGCCGAGCTGCTCAACTTCAAGCCACGCATGCTTTACATGGCGCCAGGTAACGAACTGAGCCACACCAGCAACGCCATCCCGGTACAGGTCGCCTGATCTAACCAGCAAAACACCTTTTCCTTCCGTTTGTCGGCGCGTCCCCGTGTTGATGTATAAAAAAGTACCGGAAACGGGTCAGACAAAGTCAAGACAGATCGCAGCGCGAGGGTTACTGTATTCGCCCTGCGCCATGAAAACGTGACGACGCAGTTGACCGGACGCCCCCCCCAGCGATCCGGTATTTTTAGTGTTCAAAAGCCGTTCAAGTAAAAAGGAAACCCGCAGCGATGGCGTACTACCGCACTCCTCACGACGTGACCGCTCTGCCCGCCTGGCAAGCGTTGAATGATCACCGCCAAGCCATGCAGGATTTCAGCATGCGCGAAGCGTTTAATGCCGATCCGCAGCGCTTCACTCAATTCACCCTCAGCAGCTGCGGCCTGTTTCTCGACTATTCGAAGAATCTGATCAACGCCGAAACCCGCGACCTGCTGGTGGGCCTGGCCAATGAAGTGGACCTCAAGGGTGCGATCAAGTCGCTGTTCGAAGGCGAAATCGTCAACTCGTCCGAAGGGCGCCCTGCGCTGCACACCGCCCTGCGTCGACCGGTTGGCGACAAGTTGTCGGTCAACGGCGTCAACGTGATGCCCGAAGTACACAAGGTGTTGAACCAGATTACCGACCTCGTGGGCCGCATCCACGACGGTCTGTGGCGCGGTTACACCGAGAAGCCCATCACTGACGTGGTGAACATTGGCATCGGTGGCTCGTTCCTTGGTCCCGAACTGGTGTCCGAAGCACTGTTGTCCTACGCCCAGAAAGGCGTGCGTTGCCACTACCTGGCGAACATCGACGGCAGCGAGTTTCACGAGCTGACCATGAAGCTGCGGGCCGAGACTACGCTGTTCATCGTCTCGTCGAAGTCCTTCAATACCCTCGAGACCCTGAAGAACGCCCAGGCCGCGCGCGCCTGGTACCTTGCCCAGGGCGGTTCCGAAGCCGAGCTGTATCGCCACTTCATCGCGGTATCGAGCAACAACGCCGCCGCCGTCGCCTTTGGTATTCGCGAAGAAAACATCTTCCCGATGTGGGACTGGGTTGGCGGGCGTTACTCGCTGTGGTCGGCCATCGGCCTGCCGATTGCCCTCGCCATTGGCATGTCGAACTTCAAAGAACTGCTGTCCGGTGCCTACACCATGGACCAGCATTTCCAGAGCGCGCCTTTCGAACAGAACATGCCGGTGCTGCTGGCATTGCTCGGTGTCTGGTACGGCAACTTCTGGGGTGCGCAGAGCCATGCGATCCTGCCGTACGACCACTATCTGCGCAATATCACCAAGCATTTGCAACAGCTGGACATGGAATCCAACGGCAAGAGCGTGCGCCAGGATGGCACGCCGGTTTCCACTGACACCGGGCCGGTCATCTGGGGCGGCGTAGGTTGCAACGGCCAGCACGCCTATCACCAGTTGCTGCACCAGGGCACCCAATTGATCCCGGCCGACTTCATTGTGCCGATCGTCAGTTTCAACCCGGTAGCCGACCACCACCAGTGGCTGTACGCCAACTGCCTGTCCCAGAGCCAGGCACTGATGCTTGGCAAAACCCTCGCCGAAGCCGAAGCCGAACTGCGTGACAAAGGCGTCAGCGAAGAAGACGTGCACAAGATCGCGCCGCACAAGGTGATCCCGGGCAATCGTCCAAGCAACACCCTCGTGGTTGAACGCATCAGCCCGCGTCGTCTCGGCGCGCTGGTGGCGATGTACGAACATAAAGTCTTTGTGCAGAGCGTTATCTGGGGCATCAATGCCTTTGACCAGTGGGGTGTGGAACTGGGTAAGGAATTGGGCAAAGGCGTTTACAACCGGCTGGTTGGCAGCGAAGAAACGCCGGCTGACGATGCTTCTACCCAGGGTTTGATCAACTACTTCCGCGGTCGTCACCGCGGTTGATCTGAGCCGATCCTGCTATCCCCTGTGGGAGCGGGCTTGCTCGCGAAAGCGGAGTGTCATGCAACGATGTTGTTGCTGATGCGCCGCTTTCGCGAGCAAGCCCGCTCCCACGTTGGCTTGTGTATGACTTGAACCCGCTGGTCACTCGGCGCATCTTTATGGCTTGTTTTCCAAAACAAGAATAAGGAACCGTCATGTTCGATATCAGCACGTTCCCCAAAGCCGATGCCGTCCGCCGGGCTGCAAATCTCAGTCAAGACGACTACCAGCGCCTGTACCGCCAATCCATCGAACATCCCAGCACCTTCTGGGCTGAACAAGCCACTCGCTTCCTCGACTGGAGCGCGCCATGGGAGACCGTGCAGCGCTACAACCTGAAAACCGGCGAAGCCAGTTGGTTTGCGGGGGGCCAGTTGAACGTCAGTTACAACTGCATCGATCGCCATCTGGCGCAACGCGGCGATCAGGTAGCCATCATCTGGGAAGGCGACGATCCGGTCGACTCGACCCAAATCACCTACAGGAAGCTACACCACCACGTCTGCCGCCTGGCCAACGTGCTCAAGAGCCGTGGCGTGAAGAAAGGCGATCGGGTGTGCATCTACATGCCGATGATTCCGGAAGCCGCCTACGCCATGCTCGCCTGCACACGGATCGGCGCGGTGCATTCGGTAGTGTTTGGCGGATTCTCCCCAGACTCGGTGCGCGACCGCATCCTCGACGCCGATTGCCGCACCGTGATCACCGCTGATGAAGGCGTGCGTGGCGGCAAAGTCGTGCCGCTGAAAGCGAAAGTCGACAAGGCCCTGCTAAGTTGCCCTGACGTCAGCACGGTCATCGTGGTCGAGCGCACCCAGGGCGATGTCGAATGGGTTGAAGGGCGTGACCTGTGGTATCACCAGGCCGTGCGCGAGGTCAGCGACGACTGCCCGCCCGAACCGATGGACGCCGAAGACCCGCTGTTCATCCTCTACACCTCCGGCAGCACCGGCAAACCCAAAGGCGTCCTGCACACCACCGGGGGGTATCTGCTGCAAGCCGCAATGACGTTCAAATACGTGCTCGATTATCGCGACGATGAAGTTTTCTGGTGCACCGCCGATGTCGGCTGGGTCACTGGCCACAGCTACATCGTCTACGGGCCGCTGGCCAATGGTTCGACCACGCTGATCTTCGAAGGCGTGCCGAGTTATCCCAGCAGTTCGCGCTTCTGGCAGGTGATCGATAAACACCAGGTCAACATCTTCTACACCGCACCTACCGCACTGCGCTCCCTGATGCGTGAAGGCCCCGAACCTTTGAAGGAAACTTCACGCGCGAGCCTCAGATTGCTCGG
This sequence comes from Pseudomonas violetae, assembly GCF_023072615.1. GTDB lineage: Bacteria > Pseudomonadota > Gammaproteobacteria > Pseudomonadales > Pseudomonadaceae > Aquipseudomonas > Aquipseudomonas violetae. The sequence goes on along the minus strand of NZ_JAKNRW010000031.1, from coordinate 27,555 downwards.
CAGCGTCGGTGAGCCGATCAACCCGGAAGCGTGGGACTGGTATTTCAATGCAGTGGGCGAGCAGCGCTGCCCGATCGTTGATACCTGGTGGCAGACCGAGACTGGCGGCATCATGCTCAGCCCCCTGGTCAGCGCCCAGCGGATCAAACCCGGCTGCGCCACGCAACCGATGTTTGGCGTGCAACCGGTATTGCTCGACGAAGTCGGCAAGGAAATTAAAGGCGCCGGCAGCGGAGTGCTGGCAATCAAATCCAGCTGGCCGGCGCAGATCCGCAGCGTCTACGGCGATCCCCAGCGCATGGTCGATACGTACTTCAAGCCCTACCCCGGCTACTATTTCACCGGCGATGGCGCGCGTCGCGACGACGATGGCGATTACTGGATCACCGGGCGCATCGACGACGTGATCAACGTGTCGGGGCATCGAATTGGCACTGCGGAAGTCGAGAGCGCCCTGGTGCTCCACGACAGTATCGCCGAAGCGGCGGTGGTCGGTTATCCACACGACCTCAAGGGTCAGGGAATTTACGCCTTTGTCACGCCGATGAATGGCACCGAAGCCAATGATCAACTGAAGAAGGAGCTGCTGGAGCATGTCAGCAAGGACATCGGCAGTTTCGCCAAACCGGACCTTATCCAGTGGGCTCCCGCCTTGCCGAAAACCCGTTCAGGCAAGATCATGCGCCGTATCCTGCGTAAGATCGCCTGCAATGAGCTCGACAGCCTGGGCGACACTTCGACACTGGCCGACCCTAGCGTGGTAGAGGATCTGGTGGATAAACGCCTGAACCAGTAACCACGCGGTCGACTGCTCTTAGTGGGAGCCGGCTCGCTGGCGATTGCGACATTTCCACCACAGGAAACGTGGCAGAGGTATCGCCATCGCCCGCAAGCCGGCGCCTACAGCACCCATTTATTCGCCACAGAGCCCCCATGGAATTTATCCGCAGCCGCATCGAAACGCAGATCATGAGCCTCACGGGCCTGTCCCTCGGCAAGCTCGACCTGGAAAACCCCAAGGGTGATCCCGGCTTGTTCGGCCCCGACTCAGTGAGCTGGCAGGTGCATGGCGACTTCAGCAGCATGTTGATTGGCGGTATCAGCGCACTCATGTTGCAAGCCTTGCATCCCCTGGCGCTGGCCGGAGTGTGGGACCACTCCAACTTTCGCGAAGACATGCTGGGGCGATTGCGCCGCACAGGCCAGTTCATCTCCGGCACTACTTTCGGCTCGCGCAAGGATGCCGACTGGCTGATCGAGAAAGTCCGCACCATCCATTTGCAGGTCACCGGCAAAGCACCCGATGGACGGCCTTACGCCGCCAGCGATCCGTCGTTACTGACGTGGGTTCATGTGGCGGAGGTCAGCAACTTCCTCGCGGCGCATCTGCGTTACCGCAACCCACAGTTGTCCCCGGCCGATCAGGACCGTTACTACGCAGAGATCGCACTGATCGCCGAACGCCTCGGGGCCCGGGATGTACCCCGCTCCAGGCAGGAAATATCCCACTACCTGGAGAGTATTCGCCCACAGCTACTGTGCGATGAGCGCAGTCGCGAAGTATTGCGTCTGCTGCTGAACGCCCCATCTCCGAGCCGTCTGGCCAAGCCCTTCGGCGGCCTGATGATGCAGGCCGGAATTGACCTGCTACCCGATTGGGCCAGTGACATGCTGGGCGTCAGCCAGAGCCCGCTGCAGCGCAAGCTGATCCGCGCCAGCGTCAATCGAAGTGCGCCGATGCTGCGCTGGGCGGTGCGTAATGGTTCGGTGCAGCGGGCCAAGCGGCGGATGGGGCTGCTGACTTGACTCCATCTGACCGGCCTCCCACAGGTTGGCCCTCCAAGCTGTTAAACTCCTGCGCCAAATTCCCTCTGCAAGGCGCCCAGCATGTCTTCCTTGAATCAGGCGCTGCGCGCCGCCTTCGATCATCGCCAGGACCTGCTTGCGGAGCTGCATCAACAAGGCACCGATTGCTACCGCCTGTTCCACGGTAGCCAGGAAGGCGCCGGCGGCCTGACCATCGACCGCTATGGCCCGCAACTGCTGGTCCAAAGCTTCCACCAGTCACTGGAACGGGATGCCCTGCTCAGCCTGCACGCGACCATCAATCAGCTCTTGGGCCTGGAGACTCTGCTGGTCTACAACGACCGCTCCCGAGGCAATTCGCGCATTGATCGCGAAGACACCGTCTACCGTGCCGACGAAGTGGCACTGCAAGACCTGATCGGCCACGAATGGGGCCTCAACTATCGAGTTCGCGGTCGTCATGCCGGACAGGATCCGCTGCTGTTCCTCGACCTGCGTAACACCCGCGGCTGGGTCAAGGCGCACAGCAAGGGCAAAAGCGTACTCAACCTGTTCGCCTACACCTGTGGCGTCGGCCTCAGCGCAGCGGCCGGCGGCGCGCGGGAAGTGAGCAATCTGGACTTCGCCGAGGGTAACCTGGCAGTCGGGCGTGAAAACGGCCTGCTTAATCCGCAACTGCCGACCATGGAATTCATACAGTCCGATTACTTCCCGGCGATCCGCCAACTCGCCGGCCTGCCGATCAGCCAGCGGCGCGGTCAGAAGCTTCCCGCATATCTGCGCCTGGAACAGCGTCAGTACGACCTGGTGCTGCTCGACCCGCCAGCCTGGGCCAAGAGCGCATTCGGCACCGTCGACCTGCTGCGCGACTACCAGAGCCTGCTCAAGCCAGCGCTGTTGAGCACGGCTGATAACGGCGTGCTGATCTGCTGCAATAACCTGGCGAAAGTCAGCATGGATGACTGGCGCGCACAGGTTCTACGCTGCGCGGAAAAGGCCGGGCGACCGGTTCGCGAATGGACCGTAATGACGCCAGGGGCAGACTTTCCGTCGATGGACCAGCAACCGCCGCTGAAGACCCTGATCCTGCAACTCTGAAATCCTTCGATACTTTCAGACAAATCCTGCAAAGCGCGACCACTTCGGAACCAGAATCGCGTGCCATACTCCAAGGCACTCCGATTCAGACAGATGAAGCCGCACATGCCCAAAGGATTGATACGCGCCATAGGCGCCTTGTTGACTGCTCTGGCCCTCTACAGCCTGCTGGGGTTTCTGATTTTACCGGGCATCGCCTTGCGGGTCGCCAATCAACAATTGGCCAACTACGCAACGGTGCCCGCGCGCATCCAGCGTATCGAACTCAATCCGTTCAGCCTGGAAGTGACACTGTGGGGGCTGATCGTTGGGGAGCCGGGTAAAGAACAGGTCGGTTTCGAACGTCTCTACGCCAACCTGCAGATCGACAGCCTGTGGAGCAAGGCGCTGCATCTGTCCGACATCGAGCTGGACAAACCCAAAACCGAAATCCTCTTCGCCAAGGATGGCAAGCTCAACCTCCTGGGCCTGTTCAAGATCCCCGCCAGCGAGCCGGTTCCCGCCGACCCGGATGCCAAGCCTTTTCCGCTGCGGGTCGAGCGCATCAAGCTGGCCGACGGCTATGTGCACTTCCAGGATGCGCGGCCAAGCAAGCCCATCGAGTTTCTCTACGACAAACTCGACTTTGAACTGAAAAACCTCAGCACCTTGCCCGATGACAACGCCGACATGACGCTGGTAGCAGTCGGTCCTGCGGGCGGGCAGATCAACTGGACGGGCAATTTAAGCCTGATCCCGTTTACTTCCGAGGGTAAGCTCAAAGTCACTGACGCCAACATGAAAGTCTGGTGGCCTTATGTGCGCGACTCGGTACCGCTGGACCTGGCAAACGGCACGCTGAACCTGGCCACCGATTACAAACTCAACCTCTCCAAAGAAACCGAATTGCTCTTGAGCAACGTCGCAGTCAGCGTCGCTCCATTCAACATCAAGGCTGCGGATGGTCGGCCACTGGTGAACCTGCAGCGCCTGGAAGTCAGTGACACCTCCCTGGACCTGGCCAAACAGCGGGTAGTAGTCGGCAAGATCCGCAGCCAGAAACTCGAGACCTGGGCGGCCCTCGAAGCCGACGGCCAACTCGACTGGCAAAAGCTCTTCGCCAGCCAACCCTCGAAACCTGCGGCCAAGGCCAACGCCGAACCGGCCAGCACCCCGGCCGCCGCCGACTCGCCAAAAGCCGAGCCTGCACAGCCCGGCAAGCCGTGGCAGGTCCTGCTCAAGGATGTACAGCTGCGTGATTACCAGGTGCACCTGGCCGATCGCCAGGCCCAGCCGAACGTCGCCCTGGACATCGGCCCGCTGAACGTTGACCTGCAGAATTTCGACAGCCTCAATGGCTCGCCTTTTAACCTCAAGCTTGATACTGGCGTCGGCAAGCAAGGCAAGCTCACGGCGGACGGCGTGGTCAATCTGGCCCCTGTCACTGCCAATCTGAAGGTGCAGACCAAGGACATCGACCTGCGGGTTGCCCAGTCTTATATCAACCCGTTCATTCGCCTGGAACTGCGCAGCGGCATGCTCGGCAGTGATCTGGCGGTCGACCTCAAAAGCACCGAGCCGCTCGCGTTCAGCGTCACCGGCCGAGCCCAGGTCGATCAACTGCACACCCTCGACACCCTCAAGACCCGCGACTTCCTCAAGTGGCAACAGGTGGTTGTAGAAGGCCTGAACTACCAGCATGGCGACAGCCTGTCGATCGACAAGGTCAACCTGTTCCAGCCGTATGTGCGTTTCATGATCAACGATGACCGCACTACCAACGTCGATGACCTGCTGATCCCGCAACCAGCCGACACCGGCAGCAAGAGCGCCGCAGTCAAACCGGCCAGCAAGGACAAGCCACTGGGAATTCATGTCGGTGGCATCGCCATCAATGACGGCTCGGCTAACTTTGCCGACTTCAGCCTGACCCCTAATTTCGCCACGGCCATCCAGCAGCTCAACGGTTCAATCGGCACCATCGACAGTCGTCAGGTGAAACCCGCCAGCGTCGACGTCAAGGGCAAGGTCGATCGCTACGCTCCGGTGACCATCAAGGGCGCAGTTAACCCATTCGACCCGATGGCCAGCCTCGACATCGCCACCAGTTTCAAACGCGTGGAACTGACCACGCTGACGCCCTACTCCGGCAAATTCGCCGGGTACCGCATCCGCAAGGGCCGGCTTAACCTCGACCTGCACTATCTGATCACCAAAGGCCAACTCAAGGCCGAAAACAAGGTGGTGGTCGAGCAACTGCAACTGGGCGAAAAAGTCGATAGCCCCGACGCCGTCAGCCTGCCGCTGAAACTGGCGATCGCCTTGCTCAAAGATGTCGACGGCAAGATTTCCATCGAGCTGCCAGTGACCGGCGACCTGAACAATCCGCAATTCAGTGTCATGCCGATCGTCTGGCAAACCCTGCGCAACCTGATCGTGAAAGCGGCCGCCGCGCCATTCAAGCTTATCGGTGGCCTGATCAGCGGCGGCGGCTCCCAGGACTTGGGCACCGTTTCGTTTGCTCCAGGTTCCAGTGACCTGAGCAAGGACGCCGAGGCCGCCTTGGTCAAGCTGTCGCAAGCCCTCAAGGAACGCCCGGCACTGCGCCTGGAGATTGAAGGCACCGCGGCCGCCAGCAGTGATGGCCCACTAATCGCCGAGCAACGGCTGGAGCGGGAATACCAGTACAACTACTACAAAATGCTCCAGCGTCGCGGCGATAAAGTGCCGGCCAAGGCCGGGTTGCTCGACGTGCCGGACAGCGAGAAAGGCCCACTGCTGGAAGGGATCTACCGCACTCGCCTGAAGATCCAGCCTCCTGCCGAATGGAAAGACCTGGGCAAGGAAGAACGCACCGCGAAGATGCGTGACGGTGTAATCAAGTTCTGGAGTTCCAACGACGTGCTGTTGCGTCAACTTGGTCAGGACCGCGCCAGCAGCATCAAGGACTACCTGGTCGACAAAGGCCAACTGGCCGACGACCGTGTGTACTTCATCGACGCCTCGCTCGGTGAAGCGCAGAGCGACGGCCGGGTCATTACGCCACTGCACTTGGATGCCGAATGATGAGTCGACGATACACACTTGGCCTGGCTCTGCTGGCGTTCGCCGGGCAGGCCTGGGCAGCCGATACCCTGCGCTGCGGCAGTCAACTGATCAGCGTTGGCGACAGGTCGGGGGAGGTGTTGCAAAAATGCGGGCAGCCTGTTGCCCGGGATGCGCTGGGCTACAAACGCAGCGCCAACCGACGGGAGGAATATCAGGTAGAGGAATGGACCTATGGGCCGAATGGCGGGATGTATCAGTTCTTGCGATTCGAGGGCAATCGCCTGGTGCAGATCACCAGTAAACGGGGCCAATGATCCCCTGTAAGAGCTGTCGAGTGAAACGAGGCTGCGATCTTTTCCTCCCAACACAATAGAACAGGCCCCGACACGAATGCCGGGGCCTGTAATGGTCACATCCTTATGACCTTTCGCATGAACTCCAAAGCGGCAACAGACGTATAGCTCGGCCCGTCTGTCGCGCCTTCTCCCGGTCCAGGCGAGAAGTCTTGCCTTACTCGGCTTTCAGGCCGTCAGCGGAGACCGCTTTGACGCCTTTGATTTTCTTGGTGATAGCAACGGCCATTTCTTTCTGAGCGTCAGTCACGGCAACGGTAGACGACAGGGATACCACGCCTTTGTTGGTCTCGACTTTGATGTCGGTACCAGGAATGCCTTTTTCGGTAACCAGGTCAGCTTTGACTTTGGTAGTGATCCAGGTATCGGAAGTAACTTCTTTTGCTTCGGTCATTTCACCAGCCGCCAGCACCATGGGTGCTTGGGTAGCCTGGGTAGTTTGTGCAAATGCGGAACCGGCCATGGTCAGGGTCAGCGCGGTAGCAGCAGCGGCAGTGATAGCGAACTTCTTCATACGAGTAACTCCTGTTTTTCTGGAAAGTCTGCTGCGTGTCTTGTCAGCAGGGTTACTGGGTATAGTGCGAACGCTGTGCCAACTTTCGGGCAGGAAAAAAGTCTTTATAAATCAACAAGTTGTTAGTTTGATCAATTTTCGGAATCATGCAATTTGCATGAGTTGGAATTTATCGACATGCAAGTTGCGGGTTTTGGCGTGGGCCTAAGGCCATGAATTGTCGGGACTTTCTTTTTTACGCTTCGTTAAAAAGTGAGAAAAAAAAACCTCGCTGGTTATCCAGCGAGGTACCGATACAACCATATAGGTATTAACCTGCAGTAGCGGCAGCACATCCTGCTGGCCGATAGTCCGCATCAATGCCAGTGCTGCATGTCCACCCTTTACTCACATCACGGCTCAGCTTGATAGTAGAGCCTTCAGCAATTGGCGCCGGAGCTCCAATCAACGCGCAAGTGATTCCGGTGGCGTCGGAAGTGAGGGTGCAGTTTTGTGTCTTACCATTCGTCGCTCCCGGTGCAATGGTACCTACCGCCGGGGCTGCTGTGCCTGACATTACAGCATCTTCATAAGCCACCTTGAGTGCCGAAATTTCAGCCACTGCCGCAGTCACCTTCGCCCGAGCCTGATACTTCGAATAAGCCGGAATGGCAAACGTCGCCAGAATTCCGATGATCGCCACCACGATCAACAGCTCGATCAGGGTAAAGCCTTTTTGGTTATTCATAGACAAGCTCCATGCATGAGTCGGAATCTCATGATCTGAATTAACTCCAGCACAGCCCATGCCAATTACCTCGTCCCCTGCCGGCTTGGGCTCTGGCCTCTGTCGGCCCAGTGTGAGACCCTCGAAAACCGCACTATCTGACATTTTTTGTCACTTCAACAGCCGTGGTTTGGCTCCGCTCCTTGACTAGGCTATAAGTCATGAACTGTCTGCGTCCGGTATCCCAATGAATGACATCGCTCTTAGCGGCTTGGCCAAACAATTGGTCCTGGCCGAGTTGCTGACTGAAAAAAGCGCGCAACAGGCGTATCAGCAAGCCCAAAGAAACCGCACCTCGCTGGTCAATCATCTGGTGCAGAACAAGCTGGTAAAGAGTCGGCAAGTCGCCGAAATCGCTTCCGAGCATTTCGGCATGGCGCTGCTCGACCTCAATGCCCTCGACAAGGAAGCCCTGCCCAAAGGGCTGGTCAGCGAGAAGCTGGTTCGTCAGCACCAGGTCCTGCCTTTGTGGCGACGCGGCAACAAGCTGTTCATCGGCGTATCCGACCCCAGCAACCACCAGGTCATCAATGACATCCAGTTCAGTACCGGGCTGACCACCGAAGCCATCCTGGTCGAGGACGACAAGCTCAGCGATGCCATCGACAAGCTCTTCGACAGCCCCTCCACCGGGCTGGAAGACATGGCCGACGTCGACCTCGACAGCGTGGATATCGAATCCGCCGACGACCGCCAGGAGTCCATGGGCGGACAGGATGCCGATGACGCGCCCGTGGTGCGTTTTGTCCACAAGATGCTGCTCGATGCGATCAAGAGCGGCTCTTCCGACCTGCACTTCGAGCCCTACGAAAAGAGCTACCGCGTGCGCATGCGCACCGACGGCATGCTGCGCGAAGTCGCCAAGCCGCCAATTCAACTGTCGGGGCGTATCGCCGCACGCTTGAAGGTCATGGCCAGTCTCGACATCTCCGAGCGCCGCAAACCCCAGGACGGGCGGATCAAGATGCGCCTGTCCAAGAGCAAGTCCATCGACTTCCGGGTCAACACCCTGCCAACCCTGTGGGGCGAGAAAGTGGTGATCCGCATCCTCGACCCGTCCAGCGCCCAGATGGGTATCGACGCCCTCGGTTACGAGCCGGCACAGAAAGACCTGTACATGGCCGCACTGAAGCAGCCACAGGGCATGATCCTGGTCACCGGCCCCACGGGCTCAGGCAAGACCGTGTCGCTCTACACCGGGCTGAACATCCTCAACACGGTGGACATCAACATCTCCACTGCCGAGGACCCGGTGGAGATCAACATGGAAGGTATCAACCAGGTTAACGTCAACCCCCGGCAGGGCCTGGATTTCGCCCAGGCCTTGCGCTCGTTCCTGCGTCAGGACCCGGACGTGATCATGGTCGGCGAGATTCGCGACCTCGAAACGGCGGAAATTGCGATCAAGGCGGCCCAGACCGGACACCTGGTGCTGTCGACCCTGCACACCAACAGCGCGGCAGAAACCCTTACTCGCCTGCAGAACATGGGCGTCCAGGGTTTCAACATCGCGACCTCGGTCAGCCTGATCATCGCCCAGCGCCTGGCGCGCAAGCTGTGCAGCCATTGCAAGAAACCCATCGATATTCCCCGCGAAGCCTTGATCAAGGAAGGTTTTCCCGAGGACCGCATCGGCTCCTTCACGATCTATGAGCCGGTTGGCTGTGATCACTGCAATGGCGGCTACAAGGGACGGGTGGGGATTTACGAAGTGGTGAAAAACACCCCGGCGCTGCAACACCTGATCATGGCCGAAGGCAACTCGCTGCAAATCGATAGCCAGATGCGCAAGGACGGTTTTGATGACCTGCGTACTTCCGGCCTGCACAAGGCCATGCAGGGTATTACCAGCCTTGAAGAAATCAACCGGGTCACCAAGGACTGAACATGGCGGTCAAAGCAGCGAAAATAAATGTCTACGCCTGGGAAGGCACGGACAGGAAAGGCACCAAGATGACCGGCGAACTGAACGGTCAGAGCCCGGCGCTGGTCAAGGCCCAACTGCGCAAGCAAGGCATCAGTCCGGGCAAGGTCCGCAAGAAGTCCGTTTCGATTCTCAATCTGGGTAAACGCATCTCGGCTCAGGACATCGCCCTGTTCACCCGGCAGATGGCGACGATGATGAAGGCCGGCGTACCGCTGTTGCAATCGTTCGACATCATCGGCGAGGGCTTCGATAACCCGGCCATGCGCAAGCTGGTGGACGAGGTCAAACAGGAGGTCGCGGCGGGTAACAGCTTTGCCGCGTCCCTGCGCAAAAAGCCGCAGTATTTTGACGAGCTCTACTGCAACCTGGTGGACGCGGGCGAGCAGGCGGGCGCCCTGGACACCTTGCTGGAACGGGTGGCGACCTATAAGGAAAAGAGCGAAAGCCTCAAGGCAAAAATCAAGAAGGCCATGACCTATCCACTGGCGGTGGTGTTCGTCGCGATCATTGTCACCGGGATTCTGCTGGTCAAGGTTGTGCCGCAGTTCGAATCGGTGTTCAAGGGTTTTGGCGCCGAGTTGCCGGCCTTTACCGTGATGGTCATCGGCCTCTCCGAGTTCCTCCAGCAATGGTGGTGGATGTTGCTTGGCGCCCTGATCGCGGGATTCTTCGGTGTGCGCCGCGCCTTCAAGACCTCCCAGGCATTTCGTGACCGCACCGACGTCTGGCTGTTGAAGCTGCCCCTGATCGGCACCCTGCTCTATAAGTCTGCCGTGGCCCGCTACGCCCGCACCCTGTCCACCACCTTTGCAGCCGGCGTGCCGCTGGTGGAAGCCCTGGAATCGGTGGCAGGCGCCACCGGCAACATTGTGTTCAAGCGCGCGGTGCTGCGGATCAAGCAGGATGTGTCGACCGGGATGCAGTTGAACTTCGCCATGCGCACTTCCGGCATTTTCCCCAACATGGCCATCCAGATGGCCGCCATTGGCGAAGAGTCGGGCGCCCTGGACGACATGCTCGACAAAGTGGCGAGTTTCTACGAGGCCGAGGTCGACAACATGGTCGATAACCTCACCAGCCTGATGGAGCCGTTCATCATGGTGGTGCTGGGGATTATCGTCGGCGGCCTGGTGGTTGCGATGTACCTGCCTATCTTCCAACTCGGCGCAGCGATCTGACATGCCCTTGAATGAAATCCTGCAGCACTCTCCACTGGGCTTCGTCGCCCTGGCCCTGGTGCTGGGCTTACTGGTCGGCAGCTTCCTGAATGTGCTGATCTGGCGGCTGCCCAAGATGCTCGAGCGTGAATGGCGCCTGCAAGCGCAAGACATACTCGGCCAGCCCACTCCTGCGCCACTGCCCACCTACAACCTGATGCTGCCTCACTCACAGTGTCCGCACTGCGGTCATTCGATCCGCGCGTGGGAAAACATCCCGGTCATCAGTTACGTATTTTTGCGAGGCCGCTGCTCTGGCTGCGCAGCGCCGATCAGCAAGCGCTACCCGTTGACCGAACTGGCCTGTGGCCTGTTATCAGGCTTCATCGCCTGGCACTTTGGCTTCGGTTGGCCGGCCTGCCTGGTGCTGTTCCTGACCTGGGGCCTGCTGGCCATGAGCCTGATCGACGCCGAACATCAATTGCTGCCGGATGTCCTGGTATTGCCGCTGATGTGGCTGGGATTAATCGCCAACAGTTTTGAGCTGTTCGTACCGCTCCACGAAGCGCTGTGGGGGGCGATCGCTGGTTACCTGGCGCTGTGGTCGGTATTCTGGGTATTCAAGCTGGTGACCGGCAAGGACGGCATGGGCCACGGTGATTTCAAGCTGTTGGCGATGCTCGGCGCCTGGGGTGGCTGGCAAATCCTGCCCCTGACGCTCATGCTGTCTTCCCTGGTCGGTGCCATCATCGGCGTGGCCATGCTGCGCTTGCGCAACGCAAAAACCTCGACGCCAATGCCCTTTGGGCCCTATCTGGCAATTGCCGGCTGGATTGCCTTGCTCTGGGGTGGTCAAATAACCGACTTCTATTGGCAGTTTGTCGGTTTGAAATGAATACCCCTGTGGAAAAACCCTGGATTCTTGGCCTGACCGGCGGCATTGGCAGCGGCAAAAGCGCGGCCGCCCAGCACTTCATCGACCTGGGCGTGCACGTGATCGATGCCGATCATGCGGCACGCTGGGTCGTGGAACCTGGCCGCCCGGCATTGGCACAGATTGCCGAACACTTCGGTATCGGCGCGCTGCAAGCCGACGGACAACTGGATCGCGCGGCGTTGCGCAAACTCATCTTCGAAGTTCCCGAGGAGCGCCGCTGGCTCGAGGCGCTGCTGCATCCGCTGATCGCCAGGGAAATCAGTGAGCACCTGGCCAAGGCACAATCGCCCTACGCGATTCTGGTTTCGCCATTGCTGATCGAGTCCGGCCAATACGCCATGACCCAACGGGTGCTGGTGATCGATGCGCCCGAGCAGCTACAGATCGAACGCACTTTGCAACGCGACCAGACCAGCGAACAACAGGTCCAGGCGATCCTCAAGGCACAGTCCAGCCGCCAGGACCGCTTGAGCCATGCCGACGATGTGGTGGTCAACGACCGCGACCTCGCCTGGCTGCACAGCGAGGTCGAACGCCTGCATCACTTTTACCTAACATTGCGTGGAGGCCAGTCATGAGCCAAACCCCAACCGTCACCTGCCCAACCTGCGGCGCCCCCGTCGAGTGGAGCGCGGAAAGCACCTTTCGGCCGTTCTGTTCGGATCGCTGCAAACTGATTGACCTGGGCGCCTGGGCGTCGGAAGAACACAAGATTCCGGTAAGCCCGGATGCCGAAGACGACTTGTTCAGCGAGGACTTTGAACCGCGTCATTGATGGCTGACCTGCGCAAGACGTCGGCACCCCGGCGACAATCAAGACCGGGGGTCGTCGTCTTTCCAGGGCGCGGAGAGGTAACGCGTGCGATTGAAAGTTTCGAGCCACTCGGGGCTGAACACCACCAGTGCGCTGACGATCATGCCGTTGATAAATGCTTCGGGGAAAATGATCAGCCACAGGTAACCGACGAAGTCCTCCAGCCAATATGGCATCACAAAGCGCTCATCGAACCACAGCAACCAGAGCGCCAACAGCAGGCATAACAAAGCCGAAAGCGCTGCGGCGAAAAATCCGGATACGAATATGTAGACGAAGGGATTACGCGGTTGCGTGCGCTCGACCAGGATTGCGCAGCACTCGGTGATCAACACTGGCAACGCAATCAGCAAAGCACCGTTAACCCCCATCGCCACCAAGTCCTGCCGCCCGAGCATGACCAATCCCGCTTGCGCGACAAACCCGCCGACTATTGCCAGTGGCCAGTCGAGCAGCAGGGTCACTGCGGTCATGCCGAGAAAGTGATAGGACACCCCCGTATCAAAATCCCTTCTTACCAGCCAGAGCATGAACAGGGCGAACACGGTGCCAAACAACAGGTGCTGGCGGCGGCGATCGCTGAACAGTTCGACCCATGGCGAGCGCGCAATGGCCCAGATCAGAATCGGAACGTAGATCACCCATCCGATGGTCAGGGATTCAGCTGACAGTAGCTCGGCGCCGATCATGGCTGTGCTTGCTCCATTTCTGTACCGGGAGGATTTTTAGTCTACACCGTGGTTGTTGCTCCGCACCGATCGAAGTAAATACCAGCGATTGTTACGTTTTCTGCAACGCTGAATCGGCCCTGCCCCTCTTTATCCAATGGTGGCAAAGACTAAAATTCATACAACAGAACCAACCCGGAGAATTGAAATGAAAACCCTCACCGCCCTGCTCTTTACCCTGGTCGCCAGCTCCACCATGGCGGCTACCAATGAACCCGCCGCCACTCCCTACGACCCGGCGCATCCGCTGGACATCGCTAAGGTAGTCTCCGTCAGCGACACCCCGACCGGCTGCGACGTCGTACCGGCCACCATGGTCTACATCGATCATCAAGGGCAGACCCAACGCGTCACGTATCAGGTCATGGGCAATTGCGACCTATGATCAACCATCACAGCAAGGTCCACGTGTAGCTGAGGATGAGACGATTCTCATCAATATCACTGCGGTAGTTTGAGCGCGCCATCACATTGCGCACACGAACCCCAAGGCCTTTGACGCTACCACTCTGCACCACATACCCCAGGTCAAGATCACGCTCGCGGTCCCTGCCCTCGAACCCTTTCCCGGTGTCGACGTTATTGCCGGAAATGTAACGCACGGTACTGGTCAAACCCGGCAGGCCCAAAGCGGCGAAGTCGTAGTCATAACGCGCTTGCCACGAGCGTTCGTCGGTAGAGGCGAACTCGTAGGTCGGCACCTCGTTGCCCAGTGGCGATATATTGGCAAATACCCGTGGAAATGCGCTGTCACCGAACATCCCCTGATAACCGACATAGAACGTATGACCGCCTCGCTTGGCCGACAGCAGGGAAAAGAACGCCTGGTTGTCGATGTTACCCAGCAGTTTTCTGCCATCTTCGCGTGAGTCGTAATAGCCAACGTTGGCACCCAGAATCCAGTCGCCCATGGGCTGACTGTGTTTGAGGCCGAGGAAACGCTGGTTGTAGATATCCTCCAACTGCCCGAACCAGGCACTGACCGAACTGCGTTTTTCGTTGAAGGCGTAATCGGCGCCAGCGAAATTGAAGCCGTCACTGCTGACCTGACGCTGCGGCACATGGCCCAGCATGGCCTGCATTTTTTCGTCGCCAGCCTCATTGCGCAGGCTGGTCGTATTCAAGTGACCGCCCTGCAACGTCAGGCCGTTGATCTCATTTGAACTGATGCTGGCACCCTGATAGCTGGGCGGCAGCAGGCGGATATCACTGAACGCCAGCACCGGCAGATTAGGTTGCAACTCGCCCACTTTGAGCTCGGTTTTCGAGTAGCGCACCTTCAAGGCCGCTTCGAGTCGGCTGTATTCGCTCGCCGCGCGCCCATCATCTTTGACCGGCAGCAACCCGGTATTGACCCGGTCGGGACTGCTGTCGAGCTTGAGGCCGAGCAGACCAATCACGTCCACGCCAAACCCCACGGGCCCCTGGGTATAACCCGATTTGACGTTGAGAATGAAGCCCTGCGCCCACTCTTCAGCCTTCGATTGCTGGTTTGCCCCGACAATATCGGAGAAATCCCGGCTGAAGTAGTAATTGCGCGCTTGCAAAGTGGCAGTGGTGTCTTCGATAAAGCCACCCTCGTCCGCCACCACACCGGAGGAGAAACTCGAGACAAGCGCCATGGACAACACCGAACCGGTTGTTGGGAAAATCTGTTTCATTGTCTTTTCTCTTGTTTTTATTGATCGACAGTTGGGAGTACTTCGGCCGCCGCGCTTTCGCGGCGGGCGTTTAACAAAACGTGGGTGGCCATGCCGAAAATCAGGCCCCAAAATGCCGCAGATAATCCGAACAGCGACATACCCGAAGCGGTGGAGAGAAAGGTGACTAACGCCGCTTCACGATCACCCGGCACTGCCATTGCGCCCGCCAAAGCTCCGGCAATCGCAGCGAACAACGCCAACCCTGCGAGCGCCGCAATCAGTTCTTTGGGAAACGCCGAGAACAACGAAACCAGGGTGGCACCGAAGGTCCCGAGCACCAGGTAACAGAGCCCGCCGACAACTCCGGCCACATAGCGCTTGTGCGGATTCTCATGGGCGTCGCGACCGGTACAGATGGCCGCGGTGATCGCCGCCAGATTCAGCCCGTGACAACCGAACGGTGCCAACAGCGCCGTGCCCAATGCGCTACTGGCGATGATCGGGCCGGCTGGCGTCGGGTACCCACTGGCGCGCAAGACCGCCATGCCGGGCACGAATTGGCCAGTCAAAGCCACCATCACCAGGGGCAAGGCAATGTTCAGGGTCGCGCTCAGAGTAAACTCGGGCGTTATCCACACCGGGGTCGCCAAGCCAATCACCAACGCTTCGCTGCGCAGATCGCCGGCGACAAAGGCTATCGAGCAGCCCACCAGCAGCACCATCAACACCGCATAACGCGGCATCAGCCGCTTGCAGATCAGGTAGGTGAAGAACATCGCTAGCACCAGCAACGGCTTGCCCTGCAACGAGACGAATAGCCCGGTGCCGAAGCTGAACAAAATCCCCGCCAGCATCGCCGCAGCAATGGCCGCAGGCAGTTTGCTGATGATCCGGTCAAACGCCCCCGACACCCCAACCAGAAAAATAATGAGGCTGCTAACCAGATACGCACCCACCGCCTCTGGCATCGAGATACCCGGCAACAGCGCTACCAACAACGCCGAACCCGGCGCCGACCACGCAATGATCACCGGCACGCGGTAACGCAGGCTCAAGCCGATCCCCAGCACGGCACTGCCGATGGAAATCGCCCAGACCCACGAAGACAGCACTTCCCGCGATAGCTGTGCGGTGTCGGCGGCCTGGAAAATAATCACCAGCGGGCCCGCATAAGAAATAACCGTCGCGATAAAACCAGCGACGGCGGCCGACAGGGAGAAGTCCTGCAGCCAGGATTTCATGACACTTCGCCGACGGCCCCTGCGGGCGAATCGTCGCACTTAGACTGTGCTTGTCTGGCACAACGCTGACTGCTGATGGCAAACACAGTCATGGCAATCGCCGCCACCGCACCGGGCAAGGCAAAAGCCATGAAGTTGAGTTGCAGCGGCAGGTTGATACCGAGCAAGGCACCACCCAGCAGCGGACCTACGATTGCGCCGTTGCGTCCGATACCCGAGGCCCAGCCCAGCCCGGTGGAACGAATGGTCATCGAGTAGAACTGCGCAGCACAGGCGTACAACAGAATCTGCGAACCGATGGTGGTTGCACCGGCGATGGCTATCAACAGGTACAACAGGGGCATCGGGCTGTTGAAGCCAAGCAAGGTGATTGATACGGCCGCCATGGCGAAGAACACCGCCAAGACCCGAGGCAGGTTCAATTTATCACCCAGCACGCCGCCACCGACCGCGCCGAAAATCGCCCCGAAGTTGAGCACCAGCAGGAAAGACAGGCTCGATCCCAGGCTGTAGCCGGCGTTGGCCATCAGTTTCGGCAGCCACGAACTCAAGGCGTAGACCATCAGCAGGCAGCAGAAGAATGCCAGCCACAGCATCAGCGTACGCAGTGCTCGTCCCTCGCTAAACAATTGCAACACCGGAGTGCCGGTGCCCTTAACCTCGCTCATGTCGAGTTGATCGCCGGTTTGTGCTACGTACGCCGGATCGACCCGCTGAAGAATGTTGCGTGCTTCTTCATTGCGTCCCTGGCGCAACATGAAACCCACCGACTCGGGCAGGAAGTACATGATCAGCGGCAATAGCAGCAACGGCAGCACCGCGACGTAAAACACCGACTGCCAACCGAAGCTCGGGATCAGCACGATACCCAGCCCCGCCGAAAGCATGCCCCCCACGGAGTAACCGCTGAACATGATCGCCACCAGGGTGCTACGAATTTTCTTTGGCGCGTACTCGTTCATCAGCGCCACAACGTTGGGCATTACCCCGCCGATGCCCAGGCCGGCGATGAAGCGGCACAAGCCGAACTCGGTGGGGTTACGGGCGAACCCGTTGAGCACGGTAAAACCGCTGAAGAGCATCACGCAGATGGTAATGGCTTTCTTGCGGCCGATCCGGTCCGACAGCGGACCGAAAAACAGCGCACCGAACATCATCCCGAACAATGCGTAACTGCCCAGTGCTCCAGCCTGCAAGGGAGTCAGCCCCCACTCTTTCATCAGCATTGGCAGCACCACGCCGTAGATCACCAAATCGTAACCGTCGAAGATGATGATCAGGGCACACCAGAACAGCACCATCCAGTGGAAGCGATTGAATCGTGCGTTGTCGATAACCTCATGTACGTCAATTTTGCGCATGGCGTTTTTCTCTTGTTGTTGTTATTTCAGAACGGCGCAAAAGCGGCTAACGTCCCGTAAAGCCGAGGGTAAAGCCGCCGGACGCGGGGAAATATCCGCTACGCGCAGATCGCTATCCGTTTTGTGCAGCCCCTGGATCGGACGCGAGAGGAGGCTGTTTTGCCGATGACCTTTGCCCTTGTGGGACAAATTGTCTTCTTTGCCTGCGCATTTGAACGCTAAGCTTGGGCCTATGGATGACTCTGATTACTTACGCCTGCTGACCATCGCGGCCGAGCAAGCCAACACATTCCTGTCCAATGCCCGCAAATGGGAGCGCGAGCGTTGGGTGTGCCAGCGCCTGCTGCAAGGGCTAAACATTCCCTACCGAGTGGACGAATTTGCGCCTGCCGGTGAGCCACCTGACGTGCTGTTTCGAGACGCCAGTTTCGAGGTGTTCTTTGTATTGGACGAAGGTCGGCGCCTCAACGACGAGTGGCGCGATGAATTGCAGCGCCGGCGCAGTGCTTTTTCCCTGAGTTCGCTGGTGCGTCGGGAGGCGAAACCCAAGCGCATTCCGGCCAACGAATTCCTGCTCAGGCTCGCGCCAACCTTGCGCAAGAAAGCGCACAATTACAAAGAACGTGGCATGGACCTTGGGGAGCTCGACATCATCGCCTTCGCCAGCCTCAAGCGCGAAGTACTGGACCTCAACAGCCATTTCCCACCCCCAACCGAATACCTGCGCCAGGGCTGGCGCTCGTTATCGCTGGTGGGGCCGACCTTCGCCCGGGTGCTGTTCGCCCATCCGGATGCTCCGGATTTCCTGCGCAGTAACTTGGGTCGCAGCATCGTCTTCGATGTCGGCATCAGCCTGTGAGTCGCCGGCCCGTATGGGCTATGCTCCGTGCAACCTTTATTGAATCAGCCTGTAGCTTTCATACATTCAGCAACGTCTATCTGACGAGGGCTTTATGACCAGCCGCCTGAACCCCGACGACCAAAAGCATGTCGAAGAGTACCTGCAGTTGTCCCAGCATCGAGTCGAGCGCCGGCCATTCCGGCCGTGGATGCTCCTGGTGCTGGTGTTGGCAGTGACCATTGGTTTGGGCCTGTTGAGCCGATTTATCAGTTACCTGACGCTATGAGCCGCGTTGCGCTCGCGAGGGTCACTGCACCGATTTCTTTTAGCCTTGCGAGATATCCCCATGACTCATCGTATTGTCATCGTTGGCGGCGGCGCCGGCGGCCTGGAGTTGGCTACCCGTCTGGGTAAGACTTTGGGCAAGCGCGGCACGGCCAGTGTGATGCTGGTGGATGCGAACCTGACCCACATCTGGAAACCTTTGCTGCATGAAGTGGCAGCCGGCTCCCTGAACTCCTCCGAAGACGAACTCAACTATGTTGCCCAGGCGAAATGGAACCACTTCGAGTTCCAGCTGGGGCGCATGAGCGGGCTCGATCGCGCCCAGCAGAAAATCCAGCTGGCAGCCACTTACGACGAAGCCGGCATCGAACTGGTGCCGGCACGGGAACTGGGTTACGACTCGCTGGTGATCGCGGTCGGCAGCACCACCAACGATTTCGGCACTGAGGGCGCGGCGCAGCATTGCCTGTTCCTTGACACCCGCAAACAGGCCGAGCGGTTTCACCAGCAACTGCTTAATCACTACCTGCGAGCCCATGCCGGGCAGACTGACAAAGTCGAGCAGATCAGCGTGGCCATCGTCGGCGCCGGTGCCACTGGGGTCGAGCTGGCGGCAGAGCTGCACAACGCCGCCCATGAGCTGGCGGCTTACGGCCTTGACCGGATCAAACCGGAAAACATGCACATCACCCTGATCGAAGCCGGGCCACGAGTCTTGCCAGCCCTGCCAGAGCGTATTGGCGGGCCTGTGCATAAGACCCTGGAGAAACTGGGGGTCAACGTCATGACCAATGCGGCCGTGAGCGAAGTAACGGCCGACAGCCTGATCACCGCCGATGGCAAGGTGATCAACGCCAGCCTGAAAGTCTGGGCCGCCGGGATTCGCGCGCCAGGTTTCCTCAAGGACATCGATGGCCTGGAAACCAACCGTATCAATCAACTGCAGGTACTGCCGACGCTGCAGACCACCCGCGACGAAAATATCTTCGCCTTCGGTGACTGCGCCGCCTGCCCGCAACCGGGCACCGATCGCAATGTGCCGCCACGGGCCCAGGCAGCGCATCAGCAGGCGTCCTTGCTGGCCAAGTCACTGAAGCTACGGATCGAAGGCAAGGCCTTGCCGGCGTACAAGTACACCGACTACGGCTCGCTGATCTCGCTGTCGCGGTTTTCGGCTGTGGGTAACTTAATGGGCAACCTGACAGGTAGCGTAATGCTGGAAGGCTGGCTCGCGCGGATGTTCTATGTGTCGCTGTATCGCATGCACCAGATGGCGCTGTATGGCGCGTTTCGTACTGCGATGCTGATGCTGGGCAGCAAGATCGGCCGCGGGACCGAGCCGCGCCTGAAACTGCATTAAATATATGGGGCCCGTCAGGGCCTCATCGCGGGCAAGCCCGCTCCCACGGGTTATTGTGTCGACCTTGGAATCCGGGTTCGACACTCAACTTGTCGGAGCGTGGCTTGCCCGCGATGCAGGCGCCTCGGTATAACCTGCGAAAAGTTCTGCGTCCCATTGTATCCCCCGCCCCGATTTAGCCCCTTCGCTTACAAACTCCCCCTTGCACTCCCAACCTGCTAGATGGCCACACCCGAGTAAGGCATCCCGTCTGCTTCGGTGATCAGACCCTTTATCGAGCGGTTGGGTCGTGCAACGCAGTAAATGTCCCGTACTTCTAGCACCTTTGGCTTGCCCGCCGCGGTTTTGGCCACACTGGAAAAGCGGGATTTTTTTACACATGCCTTTGCAGCAGGCAAAAAAAATCCCCGTATCTTTCGATACGAGGATTTTTAATATGGTCGGGGTAAGGGGATTCGAACTCCTGACATCCTGCTCCCAAAGCAGGCGCGCTACCGGACTGCGCTATACCCCGGTAAAAAAAAGGCGACCTTTCAAAGATCGCCTTCTTCGATCAGCGCTTTTGGCCTCTGATCTTAAGATTCGATTCCAGCGTTAACTGGTTTCAAAAATGGTGGGTCGTGTGGGATTCGAACCTACGACCAATTGGTTAAAAGCCAACTGCTCTACCAACTGAGCTAACGACCCAAAAATGGTCGGGGTAAGGGGATTCGAACTCCTGACATCCTGCTCCCAAAGCAGGCGCGCTACCGGACTGCGCTATACCCCGGTTTGAAATTGGCTCCGTGACCAGGACTCGAACCTGGGACCCAATGATTAACAGTCATTTGCTCTACCGACTGAGCTATCACGGAACTACATATTTCAATTACAACATTTGAAGCTTTTACTGCGTCTCTTCGACCCGTCTGCATCGCTGCGTTCGTGTGTCTGAGGCGCGCTATTCTACAATCTTAAGCACCTCTGTCAACCCCCTAATTTGCATTCAAGTTAATGATTTGCAACTTAATTCAGATTTCTGCTTGGGGAGCAGAAACCCTTCCGGGTGACTTACTGCGGGGCGCACTTTACAAGCCTTTTCCTTTAAGTTCAACAGCCTAACGAAAAAAAGGCCTCGCCATGCGAGGCCTCCCAGGTTTTGCTGCCTTTTTGTATCAGGTAAACACGATTTCGTCGTTCTCTACGACACCCTTGGCGGTGTCCCCAGCCATGAACCGACCCGAGAGGATCAGTTGGGCAAGCGGGTTCTCGATCCAGCGCTGGATCGCACGTTTAAGCGGCCGTGCGCCATACACCGGGTCGTAACCGACGGCGATCAGCTTGTCCATCGCCTCCGGGCTGAGTTCGAGCTTCAACTCCCGCTCGGTCAGACGGCTGCGCAGACGACTCAACTGGATCTCGGTAATACCGGCGATCTGATCACGAGCCAACGGCTCGAAAATCACCACTTCGTCGACCCGGTTGATGAACTCCGGCCGGAAGTGCGTGGAAATCGCATCCATCACCGCCGCGCGCTGAGCCTCACGATCACCCACCAGTTCCTGGATCTGCACCGACCCAAGGTTGGAGGTCATGACAATTACAGTGTTCTTGAAGTCCACCGTGCGCCCATGACTGTCGGTCAGGCGGCCATCTTCCAGCACTTGCAGCAGGATGTTGAACACATCCGGGTGGGCCTTCTCGACCTCATCCAGGAGGATTACCGAATAAGGCTTGCGACGCACCGCCTCGGTCAGGTAACCGCCCTCTTCATAGCCTACGTACCCTGGTGGCGCACCAATCAACCGGGCGACGGAATGTTTTTCCATGAACTCGGACATGTCGATGCGCACCATCGCCTCTTCCGTATCGAAGAGGAACTCGGCCAGCGCCTTGCACAGCTCGGTTTTACCCACGCCGGTCGGGCCGAGAAACATGAACGAGCCGCTCGGACGGTTCGGATCGGACAAGCCGGCCCGCGAACGCCGCACCGCGTTGGAAACGGCAATCACCGCTTCGTCCTGGCCGATCACACGCTGGTGCAACAGGCTTTCCATCTTCATCAGCTTGTCGCGCTCGCCTTCGAGCATTTTCGACACAGGGATGCCGGTCCACTTGGACACCACTTCGGCAATCTCTTCCTCAGTGACCTTGCTGCGCAGCAACTGGTTTTCGCTCTTGCCGTGCTGGTCAACCATTTGCAGGCTGCGCTCCAGGTCCGGGATCACCCCGTACTGCAACTCGGCCATGCGGTTCAGGTCGCCTTTGCGGCGGGCTGCTTCCAGCTCCTGGCGGGACTGCTCGATTTTCTGCTGGATCTGCGCAGAGCCCTGGACTTCGGCTTTCTCGGCGTTCCAGATCTCCTCGAGGTCCGAATACTCTCGCTCGAGACGGGCGATTTCTTCCTGGAGTTTTTCCAGGCGCTTCTTCGCTGCGTCGTCGCTCTCTTTCTTCAGCGCCTGGGATTCCACCTTCAGCTGAATCAGACGGCGTTCCAGACGGTCCAGCACTTCCGGCTTGGAGTCGATCTCCATGCGGATGCGGCTGGCGGCCTCGTCGATCAGGTCGATGGCTTTATCCGGCAACTGCCGATCAGTAATGTAGCGGTGACTGAGCTTGGCCGCCGCGATGATCGCGCCATCAGTGATCGCCACCTTGTGGTGCACTTCATAACGCTCTTTGAGGCCACGCAGGATCGCGATGGTGTCTTCTTCGCTCGGCTCATCCACCAGTACTTTCTGGAAGCGCCGCTCGAGGGCCGCGTCCTTCTCTATATATTGGCGGTACTCATTGAGCGTAGTGGCGCCGACACAGTGCAACTCACCCCGGGCCAGAGCCGGCTTGAGCATGTTGCCGGCATCCATCGAGCCCTCGCCCTTACCGGCGCCGACCATGGTGTGCAGTTCGTCGATGAACAGAATGATCTGCCCTTCCTGCTTCGACAACTCATTCAGCAGGGACTTGAGGCGCTCTTCGAACTCACCCCGATACTTCGCACCGGCAATCAGTGCGCCCATGTCCAGGGACAACAGGCGCTTGCCCTTGAGGCCGTCCGGCACTTCACCATTGATGATGCGCTGGGCCAGACCCTCGGCGATCGCGGTTTTACCCACGCCCGGCTCACCGATCAGTACCGGGTTGTTTTTCGTCCGACGCTGCAGCACCTGAATCGTCCGGCGAATCTCATCGTCACGGCCGATGACCGGGTCGAGTTTGCCCTCTTCGGCACGCTTGGTCAGGTCGACGGTGTATTTATCCAGAGCCTGACGCGACTCTTCGTGGTTGGCGTCATTGACGGCTTCGCCCCCACGCAAGTTGTTGATGGCGTTTTCCAGGGCCTTTTTGCTCACGCCCTGCCCCAGCAACAATTTACCGAGCTTGCTGTTCTCATCCATCGCCGCAAGCAGTACCAGCTCGCTGGAGATGAACTGGTCGCCCTTCTGCTGGGCCAGGCGATCAGCCTGGTTGAGCAGGCGCGCCAGATCCTGCGACATATTGACGTCGCCGGTGGGATTCTGGATTTTCGGCAGCTGATCGAGCTCTTTGGTCAGCTCTTTTCGCAGGCTGTTGACGTCGAAGCCTACCTGCATCAGCAGAGGCTTGATCGATCCACCCTGCTGTTCGAGCATGGCCTGCATGAGGTGCGCAGGCTCAATGCCCGGATGATCAAGGCCGACGGCCAAGGATTGGGCGTCGGACAGGGCTAACTGTAATTTGCTGGTTAAACGGTCTATACGCATAAGTCACCTTCCTTTTGAGCAGGCCGGACCTATAAACATCCTGAATGAAGAAACCTGCCAGATACCCCATTAGATGTGGTCGATTCTGGGAGATTCAAGCGTCGTGAGGTTGACGCAGGTCAGAGAAGTCTAGCGTTGGAGCCAAATAAGGGAGGCAAATCTTCCGGTGCGCGGGCTGCGACGATAGGAAAAGAAACGCGGATCGGTCACGGTACAGAATCCGCCACCGTAAACAGCCGTGACACCGCGAACAGCCAGGCGCAAACGCGCGAGCTGGTAAATGTCGGCCATGAATTTGCCGGCCTTCACGCTGGGCGTGAAGGCCATGGCCGCGCCAGGCAATTGCGCCACGAAGGTTTCGCGTACCTCCGGTCCCACTTCGAAGGCTTGGGGGCCTATCGCCGGGCCAAGCCAGACCAGTACTTCTGCTGCCGGCAACGCCAGCGTATCAAGCGTGGCTTCCAGCACCCCCGCCGCCAACCCGCGCCAACCGGCGTGAGCCGCTGCCACGCGAGTACCCGCACGGTCACAGAACAGCACGGGCAGGCAATCAGCCGTCATCGCCGTGCAGGCGATACCGAGGGTTGCCGTCCAGCTGGCATCGGCCGCGGCCACCACGCAAGGGTCAGCGTGAGACACGGCAATGCCATGCACCTGCTGCAACCAGGCAGGCTTAACGGAAAAATGCTCGGTGACTCGTCGGCGATTCTCCGCAACAGCCAGGGGACTGTCGTCGACATGATCGCCCAGATTGAGGCTGTCGAACGGCGCCAGACTGACGCCGCCCGCACGGGTGGTTACACAGGCTTTCACCCCGGCAGGCGCAGGCCAGTCGGGAATCAGCCAGTCACTCATCCGATGAACGCCTCACGGTCTTGCTTGAGCAGGGTCAGCAACCAGACGAAATCGTCCGGCAACGGCGATTCCCAGCTCATGCGCTTGCCGGTCGTCGGATGATCCAGCTCCAGGAACCGCGCGTGCAGTGCCTGGCGCGGGAACGCCTTGAGCGACTCGACCATGGTCACACTGGCTGCCGGCGGGATACGGAAGCGTCCGCCGTAGGCAGGGTCTCCGACCAACGGGTAGTTGATGTGGGCCATGTGCACACGAATCTGGTGAGTACGCCCGGTTTCCAGCTTGACCCGCACATGCGTGTGGGAGCGGAAGCGCTCGAGCACACGGTAATGGCTGACGGCCTGCTTGCCACCTTCCATCACGGCCATGCGCTGGCGTTGCTGGCCGTGACGACCGATCGGCGCGTTGATCTTGCCGCCAGCGGTGACCACACCAATCACGATGCATTCGTAGATCCGGCTGACGCTGCGGCTCTGCAACTGAGTGACCAGCTGGGTCTGCGCCTGAATGGTCTTGGCCACCACCATCAGACCGGTGGTGTCCTTGTCCAGGCGATGCACGATACCGGCGCGGGGCACATTGATGATGTCCGGCACGTGGTGCAGCAAGGCGTTGAGCAAGGTGCCATCGGCGTGACCGGCAGCCGGATGCACCACCAGGCCCGCAGGCTTGTTGATCACCAGGATGTCGTCATCTTCATAGACGATGTCCAGCTCGATGTCCTGAGCGATCCATTCGCCCTGAGCTTCCTGCTCGGCAGTCAGTTCAAGAATGGCACCACCGTGAACGATGTCTCGCGGGCGGATAACCGCCCCATCCACAGTCAGGCGGCCGTCTTTGATCCAGGCGGAAAGGCGCGAGCGCGAGTGCTCAGCGAATAGTTGTGCGGCGACTTGATCGAGGCGTTGGCCGCCCAATTCGGACGGCACCTCTGCGCGAAGTTCAATTTTATCGGACATGCTCAGACTAGGCGTCGGCACAGCTTTTGGTTTCGGCTGCGCGCTTGTGGTTAAATACGGCGTCTTTTGCCCCGAGGCTATGCAACGGGGCGCTCATCATAACAGGACGGCCCCGCTCAAGACAGCGGCCGTCATAGGGACGCAAGCCGCCATGCAAGTGAAACACCTGCTGCTGATCGCCATCCTCGCATTGACCGCTGCTTGCTCATCGAAGGAAGTCGTAGACGAAAACCTGAGCGAGGCCGAGCTGTACCAGCAGGCTCAGCACGATCTGGACAACAATAGTTACACCGCTGCTACAGCCAAGCTGAAGGCGCTGGAGTCGCGGTATCCGTTCGGTCGCTACGCCGATCAGGCTCAACTCGAGCTCATCTACGCCAACTACAAGAACACCGAGCCTGAGGCTGCGAAATCCGCCGCCGAACGTTTCATTCGCCTGCACCCACAGCATCCGAATGTCGATTACGCCTATTACCTCAAAGGCCTGACGTCTTTCGACCAGGACGTCGGCCTGCTGTCGCGTTTCCTGCCGCTGGACATGACCAAGCGTGACCCGGGCGCTGCCCGCGACTCCTACAACGAGTTCGCGCAGCTGACCAGCCGCTTCCCGAACAGCCGCTATTCGCCTGACGCCAAGCAGCGCATGATCTACTTGCGCAACCTGCTGGCAGCCTACGAAATCCACGTGGCCGACTACTACCTGACCCGTCAGGCCTATGTAGCCGCTGCCAACCGTGGTCGCTACGTGGTGGAAAACTTCCAGGAAACCCCTTCGGTCGGCGACGGCCTGGCGGTGATGGTCGAGTCTTACCAGCGCTTGCACCTGGACGAACTGGCCAACACCAGCCTGGAAACCCTGAAGCTCAACTACCCGAACCACCCAAGCCTGGCAGACGGTCAATTCAAGCCTTCGGTTGACGAAGCGGACAACCGTTCGTGGCTGAGCAAGGCCACTCTGGGCCTGATCGAATCCCGTCCGCCTCTGCCACCGGGTGAAACCCGCGCCAACCAGGACGTGCAGAGGCAGTTCCAGAATGCCAAGGATGCAATCCCGAACGATCTCAAGGCTAGAGATGAAAATGGCGACTTGATCGAGGAAGAAGAACAGGAGTCGGAAGGCAACAATGACGACCGTTCCTGGTTCAGCTACATGACCTTCGGCGTGTTCGACTGATCGTCATGCAGTGCAAAAGGATAAATCCAGGTCCTGTACGAAAATAGTGTCGTAAACACCGGATGGCACAAGCCAATGAGACCATCGCCGCAAAACTTGTTACGGGCCTGTCGAAGCGCGTAACGATGCGGCGGTTTTCTTTCAGCCACCCGAACATAGCTCGATGATATTGCGCTGCCGGCATTTGGGTCGATCAAGCCTTGCTGTTTCAATTGGGTATGAAAACGCTTGGGCATCTGACCGAAAGCGCCGCAATTGCGCCAGTCGCGAAACCGTTGATACACCGTTGACCAAGGGCCGAAACGCTCTGGCATGTCTCGCCAAGCTGCGCCCGAGCAGAGCGCCCAGAGGACCCCGTTGAGCATCAGGCGATCATCGGCTCACGAGCGTTCGTTGCGACGGGTTCCAGTGAATAGTTCGGTAACCAAATCCCAGGCTGCGTCATGGAATTTATACCGCTTTGCCATCGTGGCCTCCTGGCTATAAGGGCGGCGGATTCTACCGGAATCGATATTTCGAGGGATTTCGTACAGAACCTAGTGGTGCATAGCTCCCAGGCTCGTAAACATAAAGGCTGCTCTGCCCCGGAGTCTCCTCACGCAACTTCCGCAAGCCCTGCCACAGAAAATGCTTCTGCGCCGTGACCCCATTAACCCGCGACACCTTGGCCACACGCCGGCCCACTCTCCAGCTTCCCGCCCACCAACGTCTCAGCCCTGACCAGCCGATTCTCACAGTCGTAAGTAAACGTCTGCAGCTTGCTGATACCGCTGCGCTTCTCGATCAGGTTGCCCCACGCGTCATAGGCATATTGCCGATCACGCCACTGCTTGATGCGGTTGTCTTTGACGTGATCAAACTGGCTGGTGTTGAAGTTCAGCCGGTTCGCCGCCGCGTCGTACCTGAACTCCTCACTGTCCACCAGTTTGCCGGTGTCACGGCTGTGCAGTTGGCCGTTGGCTTCGTATTCGTATTTGATCTCGCCGCGCA
>NZ_JAKNRW010000030.1 GCF_023072615.1 Pseudomonas violetae | reverse complement strand
GAGCATTGGAACCACCTGATCCCATCCCGAACTCAGCAGTGAAACGATGCATCGCCGATGGTAGTGTGGGGTTTCCCCATGTGAGAGTAGGTCATCGTCAAGATTAAATTCCAAAACCCCTATCTGCATATGCAGGTAGGGGTTTTGTTTTTGTCCGCAGGAAACTTCAGGCCCTCGTGTTTCTATGCAACCGCTCGGTGCATGGCTATCATGCGGGCCTCATTGTGAGGCGAGACTTGCATGCTGACGTTGTTGAAGCTTCTAAAGGACGGCCGGTTCCATTCTGGTCAGGCTCTGGGTGCGGCCCTGGGTGTCAGTCGTAGTGCTGTTTGGAAACAACTCCAGCTCCTGGAGGCTGAGTTGGGCTTGTCCATCCACAAAGTTCGCGGCCGCGGCTATCAGTTGGCTGCGCCTTTGACGCTGCTTGATCCTGTGAGCATTCGCGAGACCGCCCCTTCCTGCGACTGGCCAATCCTGGTCTTCGACTCTATTGATTCCACGAACGCCGAGGCGCTGCGCGCGATCGAGCGTGGTCAGGCGACTCCATTCCTAGTAGTTGCCGAAAGACAGACTGCAGGGCGAGGGCGACGCGGGCGCAAGTGGGTCAGTCCTTTTGCGGAAAACGTCTATTACAGCCTGGTGTTGCGCATTGAGGGTGGAATGCGGCAGCTGGAAGGCCTCAGTCTGGTTGTTGGTCTCGCAGTGATGCAGGCTTTGCGCGAGCTTGGCGCTTCGAATGCCGGTCTTAAATGGCCCAACGATGTATTGGTGGGGCAGAAGAAAATTGCCGGCATTCTGCTGGAGTTGGTCGGCGACCCCGCTGACATATGTCACGTGGTGCTGGGCGTGGGGATCAATGTGAACATGCAGATGACCGATGAGGTTGATCAGCAATGGACATCGATGCGCCTGGAGACGGGCAAGGCATTTGATCGTAACCACCTGGTCGCAGTGCTTGGTGAGAAGCTGCAGGCCTACTTGCACCGTCACCAGGTCGAAGGGTTTGCTGCCATCCAGTCAGAGTGGGAGCAGAATCATCTATGGCAGGGGCGTGCTGTGTCGCTGATTGCCGGGGTCAACCAGATAGATGGCGAAGTGCTGGGTATCGATAAACAAGGTGCTTTGCGCTTGAAGGTGGATGGTGTGGAAAAAATCTTTAGCGGTGGTGAGCTCAGCCTGAGGTTGCGTGATGATTCTTGAGCTCGACTGCGGAAACAGTTTCATTAAGTGGCGAGTCCTGGGTGCAAGCGCCGGAATAGCGGTGGGCGAGGGTGTCGTTGATTCGGATCTGGCGTTGCTGGAGAGCCTGAATGCAATCGAGCGGTTGTCATTGACCTATTGCCGATTGGTAAGTGTCAGGACGACTGAAGAAACCGGTGCTCTGACCTCCTTGCTGACGAGCGCCTATGGCATATCTGTTGTCTGTACTGCGCCCTCGCGCAAAATGTCCGGTGTTCGTAATGGATATGAAGAATACGAGCGCCTGGGGCTTGATCGCTGGTTGGCGATGCTGGGTGGATTCCACCTGGCGTCGGGCGCTTGTCTTGTCCTCGATTTTGGCACAGCCGTTACCGCGGACTTTATCGACCGCGACGGCGAGCATCTGGGTGGATTCATCTGCCCCGGCATGCCCTTGATGCGTAATCAGCTGCGCACTCATACGCGTAACATCCGTTACGGCGACATCGCTGCCGAGCGGGCTTTGGAAAGCTTTGCTCCGGGTCGCACCACCGTCGAGGCGGTCGAGCGTGGATGCTCGTTGATGCTCAGGGGGTTTGTCCTGACTCAGTTGGAGATGGCGCGCAGTTACTGGGGTGAGGATTTCGTGGTTTTTCTCACCGGAGGGGATGCAGGTCTGGTCTCGGGCGTCGTCCCGGAAGCTCGTGTGGTTCCAGATCTGGTGTTCGTAGGTCTGGCAATGGCGTGCCCCCTGATCTGAGGTTTTTATGCGTTGGTTGTTCCTCTTACTGCTGGTTCTCAATGTTTTCTATTACATCTGGCATCAACAAGAAGCGCCATTGCGGGCCAAGGATGTCACCCCTTTGAGTCTGTATCGTGGTTCGCAGCAGGATATTCGCTTGCTTAAAGAATCGACTGATGCCGGGCGGGACAAGGCTAAGGCTGTTCAGCCTGATAGTGGGTGCTTGTATGTAGGGGGTTATGCGCGGCAGGACGTTGCACAGGCCGTCGAGCGAAGATTGACCGGCATGGAAATCAGGTTCCAGGTCCTGCCGCGGGATCTGCCGGATGCCCCTGGTTACTGGGTGCGTATCGCGCCTGAAAGCCGGCGTTGGCTGGATGATGTGCAGCTGCTAAACCTTTCCAGAGAATTCAATGAGTTAAAACATAAAATAATGCCGTGCGAGGGGGTTGCGCAGGCAGATTAGTTTGCATAGAATGGCGCCCGCTTCGCAGTGAAGACCTTTCAAGGCCAACGCAGCGAAACGAGGTCAACGCAGCTAACCTCAGGTTTTTAATGAGAAAATGCTTGACAGAAGGCTGGCATGATATAGAATGCCGGCTCGCTTAGGAGGGGTTCCCGAGCGGCCAAAGGGATCAGACTGTAAATCTGACGTCTACGACTTCGAAGGTTCGAATCCTTCCCCCTCCACCATTTTTAGCGAGAGTTGCAAGCTCGCGGGTATAGTTTAGTGGTAGAACCTCAGCCTTCCAAGCTGATGATGCGGGTTCGATTCCCGCTACCCGCTCCACGTTTGCAGAACTTGCACAGTGTTACGCTCTTGTAGCTCAGTTGGTAGAGCACACCCTTGGTAAGGGTGAGGTCAGCGGTTCAAATCCGCTCAAGAGCTCCATATAACAAGGCAGATATGAAAATATCTGCCTTTGTTTTAATGGCTTGTTTGACTTGTAAAATTCTTCTCCTGGGGGTGATTTCGATGGCTAAGGAAAAGTTCGAACGTAATAAGCCGCACGTCAACGTAGGCACCATTGGTCACGTCGACCACGGCAAAACTACTCTGACTGCAGCCTTGACCCGCGTCTGTTCCGAAGTGTTCGGTTCGGCAAAGGTTGACTTCGACAAGATCGATAGCGCCCCAGAAGAAAAAGCTCGTGGTATTACTATCAACACCGCTCATGTTGAGTATGATTCGGCCGTGCGTCATTACGCTCACGTTGACTGTCCTGGTCACGCCGACTACGTAAAAAACATGATCACCGGTGCTGCACAGATGGATGGTGCGATTCTGGTTTGCTCGGCCGCAGATGGTCCGATGCCGCAAACCCGTGAGCACATTCTGCTGTCGCGCCAGGTGGGCGTTCCGTACATCGTTGTCTTCCTGAACAAGGCGGACATGGTTGATGATGCGGAGTTGCTTGAGCTGGTTGAGATGGAAGTGCGCGACCTGTTGAGCACCTACGATTTCCCAGGTGATGATACTCCAATCATCATTGGTTCGGCGCTGATGGCGTTGAATGGTCAAGACGACAACGAGATGGGCACTACTGCCGTCAAGAAGTTGGTAGAGACCTTGGATAGTTACATTCCGCAGCCTGAGCGCGCTATTGATAAGCCGTTCCTGATGCCGATCGAGGACGTATTCTCGATCTCTGGTCGCGGCACTGTTGTGACTGGTCGTGTTGAGCGTGGCATTGTGCGCATCCAGGAAGAGGTCGAGATCGTTGGTCTGCGTGACACGGTCAAAACGACTTGCACTGGTGTTGAAATGTTTCGCAAGCTGCTCGACGAAGGTCGTGCAGGTGAGAACTGCGGCGTATTGCTGCGTGGTACGAAGCGTGATGATGTTGAGCGTGGCCAGGTGTTGGTCAAGCCGGGCACTGTCAAGCCGCATACCAAGTTCACTGCTGAAGTCTATGTTCTGAGCAAGGAAGAAGGTGGTCGTCACACGCCATTCTTCAAGGGTTACCGTCCGCAGTTCTACTTCCGTACGACTGATGTGACTGGTAATTGCGAGCTTCCAGAAGGTGTTGAGATGGTAATGCCGGGTGATAACGTTCAGATGACCGTTACCCTGATCAAAACCATCGCGATGGAAGATGGCCTTCGTTTCGCTATTCGTGAGGGCGGTCGTACCGTCGGAGCGGGTGTCGTAGCAAAAGTCATCGAGTAAGTTGTTGTAATGTCTTTTTCAGGCCGGCATAATGGTCGGCCTGATTTTGTTTTAGGTCAGTAGCTCAATTGGCAGAGCGACGGTCTCCAAAACCGTAGGTTGGGGGTTCGATTCCCTCCTGACCTGCCAGATTCACTTGGTGGGTTTGGCTTTCTTTTCACAGGATCTTCATAGATGACTCCTAAAGCTGAAGCTCAAGGCTCTCGCTTCGATCTGCTCAAGTGGCTAGTAGTAGTCGCTTTGGTGGTTGTTGGCGTTGTTGGCAATCAGTATTACTCTGCTTCGCCGATCCTGTACCGCGTACTCGCATTACTCGTCATTGCTGCTGTAGCTGCCTTTGTAGGCTTGCAGACAGCTAAGGGCAAGTCTTTCTTTGTACTGGTTAAGGAAGCTCGCACCGAGATTCGTAAAGTCGTATGGCCAACTCGCCAAGAAACCACGCAGACCACGTTGATCGTAGTGGCTGTTGTTCTGGTTATGGCGTTGCTGTTGTGGGGTCTTGATTCCCTGCTCGGCTGGCTTGTTTCCTTGATTGTCGGCTAAGGGTGTCCCGTGGCTAAGCGTTGGTACGTTGTGCATGCTTACTCCGGTTACGAGAAGCATGTCAT
This sequence comes from Pseudomonas violetae, assembly GCF_023072615.1. Classification (GTDB taxonomy): domain Bacteria; phylum Pseudomonadota; class Gammaproteobacteria; order Pseudomonadales; family Pseudomonadaceae; genus Aquipseudomonas; species Aquipseudomonas violetae. The sequence goes on along the minus strand of NZ_JAKNRW010000030.1, from coordinate 57,429 downwards.
GCGCTCGTTGGTAGAGCGCGTAAAGCTGGCTGGCATGGAAGATGGCTTTGGCGAAATTCTGGTTCCCACTGAAGAAGTGGTTGAAATGCGTAATGGCCAGAAACGCAAAAGCGAGCGTAAGTTCTTCCCAGGTTACGTGCTGGTCCAGATGGACATGAACGAGGGTACTTGGCACTTGGTCAAGGATACTCCTCGGGTGATGGGTTTTATCGGCGGTACTGCTGATAAGCCTGCACCGATTACAGATAAAGAGGCAGAAGCGATTCTGCGTCGCGTTGCTGATGGTAGCGACAAGCCGAAGCCGAAGACGTTGTTCGAGCCAGGTGAGTCGGTACGGGTCAATGACGGGCCGTTTGCTGATTTTACCGGCACGGTTGAAGAAGTTAACTACGAAAAGAGCCGGATCCAAGTGGCAGTGCTCATTTTCGGTCGCTCTACTCCGGTAGAGCTAGAGTTCAGCCAGGTCGAAAAGGTCTAGCTGAGCAAGCATCCCAACCCCGCAGCCTTAGGCTGTGGGGTTTTGTCGTCACTGGGATAAACGCGCAAGTAACCGGGGAGCCTTTCGAGGCGTTTGAACCCGTAATTGGAGTGCCTCATGGCCAAGAAGATTACCGCTTACATCAAGCTGCAAGTGAAGGCCGCTCAGGCTAACCCAAGCCCACCTGTTGGTCCTGCACTGGGTCAGCACGGCGTGAACATCATGGAATTCTGCAAAGCTTTCAACGCCCGTACCCAGGGTATTGAGCCAGGCCTGCCGACTCCAGTGATCATCACTGTCTACAGCGACCGTAGCTTCACTTTCGAAACCAAATCCACTCCTGCTTCGGTTCTGCTGAAGAAGGCGGCTGGTCTGACTAGCGGTTCCGCTCGTCCGAACACCGTTAAGGTTGGCACCGTGACTCGTGCTCAGCTGGAAGAAATCGCGAAAACCAAAAACGCGGATCTGACTGCAGCTGATATGGATGCAGCCGTGCGCACTATCGCCGGTTCTGCTCGTAGCATGGGCCTTAACGTGGAGGGTGTGTAATGGCTAAGTTGACCAAGCGTCAAAAGGCTATCGCCGGCAAAATCGAAGCGGGCAAGTCCTACAACTTTGTAGACGCTGCTGCTCTGCTGGCTGAGCTGTCGACTGTCAAGTTCAGCGAGTCGTTCGACGTTGCTGTGAACTTGGGCGTTGACCCGCGTAAATCTGACCAGGTCGTTCGTAGCGCTACTGTGCTGCCACACGGCACTGGCAAGACCGTTCGCGTAGCTGTGTTCACCCAGGGTCCAGCTGCTGAGGCCGCTCTGGCTGCCGGCGCTGACCGTGTAGGTATGGACGACCTGGCTGCCGAAATGAAAGGCGGCGACCTGAACTATGACGTAGTTATCGCATCCCCGGATGCAATGCGCGTTGTTGGTCAGTTGGGTCAGATCCTCGGTCCACGTGGCCTGATGCCTAACCCTAAAGTTGGCACCGTAACTCCAGACGTAGCTACCGCGGTTAAAAACGCCAAGGCTGGTCAGGTTCGTTATCGCACCGACAAAAACGGCATCATCCACACTTCCGTTGGCAAAGTCGGCTTCGATGCCGTCAAGCTGAAGGAAAACGTTGAAGCCCTGATCGCTGATCTGAAGCGTATCAAGCCAGCTTCCTCGAAAGGTATTTACGTCAAGCGCGTTACCCTCAGCACCACCATGGGTCCAGGTCTGGTCATCGACCAAGGCTCGCTCGACGCGTAAGACACAGGTTGGCGCAAGCGATTGCGCCAATTGAAAGATTGGGGTCCCTGCCTGGCGGGGGCTATCCAAGACCGTAGGCGACGCAAGTCTTAAACCTCAAGCCTACGCAGATGGTGCTCCCGGTTCCTTACCGAATCAGACACCAAAACGACATCCGGCCTCGGTTGGATGAAACGGTAACAAGCAGGAGTTAAACCCGTGGCAATTAAACTCGAAGACAAGAAGGCCATCGTCGCTGAAGTCAACGAGGCTGCCCAAGTTGCCCTGTCTGCTGTTGTGGCTGATGCCCGCGGCGTGACAGTTGGCGCTATGACCGGACTCCGTAAAGAGGCTCGTGAAGCTGGCGTTTACGTACGTGTTGTACGTAATACCCTGCTCAAGCGCGCCGTTGCTGGCACTCAATATGACGTGCTCAACGACGTGTTCACTGGCCCGACCTTGATTGCATTCTCCAAAGATCATCCGGGCGCTGCTGCTCGTATCTTCAAGGAATTCGCAAAAGGTCAGGATAAGTTCGAGATCAAGGCAGCTGCGTTCGAGGGCAAGTTCCTCGCAGCTAATCAGATCGACGTACTGGCAAGCCTGCCGACCCGTGACGAAGCAATTTCTCAGCTGATGAGCGTGATTCAAGGCGCAACCAGCAAATTGGCTCGTACTCTGGCGGCACTTCGCGACCAGAAAGAAGCAGCTGCAGCCTAAGGCTAAGCGACTCCTTTCAGCGTTTATTGTTTATTTCGATGGCCGCGTAGGCTGTCACCCCAATACAGGAATTTATAGTCATGTCTCTGACTAACGACCAAATCATCGAAGCAATCGGCGAAAAATCCGTTCTGGAAATCGTTGAGCTGATCAAGGCCATGGAAGAGAAGTTCGGCGTTTCTGCTGCCGCTGCTTCCGCTGGTCCAGCTGCTGTTGCTGCCGTTGTTGAAGAACAAACTGAATTCAACGTCATGCTGCTGGAAGCTGGCGAGAAGAAAGTTAACGTGATCAAGGCAGTACGTGAACTGACCGGTCTGGGCTTGAAAGAAGCCAAGGCAGTAGTTGACGGCGCTCCTGGCGTTGTTCTGGAAGCCGTATCGAAAGATGCAGCTGACAAAGCAAAAGCCACTCTGGAAGAAGCAGGCGCTAAAGTCGAGCTGAAGTAAGCATCGACCTTGCGTCTCCAGCCCGAGCGTTAAGCGAAAGGCTGATGGCTGGTGGCTCTTGCCACCGGCCTTTTTCCGTTATTGGCAACCGACTGGGTCGGTGCTGGTAACGAGCTGTAACCACCCGATGCGGTGGCGCAAACCATGGGGTTTGCACGATTTTCTGGCTGCTCCCGTCGGGAGGGGCCAAACAAGCAGGTGACCAAGCTGGGGAACGCTGATGGCTTACTCATATACTGAGAAAAAACGTATCCGCAAGGACTTTAGCAAGTTGCCGGACGTCATGGATGTGCCGTATCTCCTGGCAATCCAGCTGGATTCGTATCGTGAATTCTTGCAGGCGGGAGCGACTAAAGATCAGTTCCGCGACGTGGGCCTGCATGCGGCCTTCAAATCCGTTTTCCCGATCATCAGCTACTCCGGCAATGCTGCGCTGGAGTACGTCGGTTATCGCCTGGGCGAACCGGCATTTGATGTCAAAGAATGCGTATTGCGCGGTGTAACTTACGCCGTACCTTTGCGGGTAAAAGTGCGCCTGATCATTTTCGACAAAGAATCGTCGAACAAAGCGATCAAGGACATCAAAGAGCAAGAAGTCTACATGGGTGAAATCCCCCTGATGACTGAAAACGGTACCTTCGTAATCAACGGTACCGAGCGTGTAATCGTTTCCCAGCTGCACCGTTCCCCGGGCGTGTTCTTCGACCACGACCGCGGCAAGACGCATAGCTCCGGCAAACTGCTGTACTCCGCGCGCATCATTCCTTACCGCGGTTCGTGGCTGGACTTCGAGTTCGACCCGAAAGACTGCGTATTCGTGCGTATCGACCGTCGTCGCAAGCTGCCTGCATCGGTACTGCTGCGCGCGCTCGGCTATACCACTGAAGAAGTGCTCGACGCGTTCTACACCACCAACGTTTTCCACCTGAGCGGCGAAACCCTCAGTCTGGAACTGATTGCTTCGCGTCTGCGTGGTGAAATCGCTGTTCTTGATATTCAGGACGAGAAGGGCAAGGTCATCGTTGAGGCTGGTCGCCGTATTACCGCGCGCCACATCAACCAGATCGAAAAAGCCGGTCTCAAGACCCTGGAAGTGCCTCTGGACTACGTCCTGGGTCGCACTACCGCCAAGGCCATCGTGCATCCGGCAACCGGCGAAATCCTGGCAGAGTGCAACACCGAGCTGAACACCGAGATCCTGGCAAAAATCGCCAAGGCCCAAGTTGTTCGCATCGAAACGCTGTACACCAACGATATCGACTGCGGTCCGTTCGTCTCCGACACCCTGAAGATCGACTCCACCAGCAACCAATTGGAAGCGCTGGTCGAGATCTATCGCATGATGCGTCCAGGCGAGCCGCCAACCAAAGACGCTGCCGAGACCCTGTTCAACAACCTGTTCTTCAGCCCTGAGCGCTATGACCTGTCTGCGGTCGGCCGGATGAAGTTCAACCGTCGTATCGGTCGTACCGAGATCGAAGGTTCGGGCGTGTTGTGCAAAGAAGACATCGTTGCTGTGCTGAAGACTCTGGTCGACATCCGTAACGGTAAAGGCATCGTCGATGACATCGACCACCTGGGTAACCGTCGTGTTCGCTGCGTAGGCGAAATGGCCGAGAACCAGTTCCGCGTTGGCCTGGTACGTGTTGAGCGTGCGGTCAAAGAGCGTCTGTCGATGGCTGAAAGCGAAGGCCTGATGCCGCAAGACCTGATCAACGCCAAGCCAGTGGCTGCGGCGGTGAAAGAGTTCTTCGGTTCCAGCCAGCTTTCCCAGTTCATGGACCAGAACAACCCGCTGTCCGAGATCACCCACAAGCGTCGTGTGTCTGCACTCGGCCCTGGCGGTTTGACTCGTGAGCGTGCTGGCTTTGAAGTGCGTGACGTACACCCGACTCACTACGGTCGTGTATGCCCGATTGAAACGCCGGAAGGTCCGAACATCGGTCTGATCAACTCCCTGGCCGCCTATGCGCGCACCAACCAGTATGGCTTCCTTGAGAGCCCGTACCGTGTGGTGAAAGACGCACTGGTCACCGACGAGATCGTGTTCCTGTCCGCCATCGAAGAAGCTGATCACGTGATCGCTCAGGCTTCGGCCACGATGAACGACAAGAAAATGCTGATCGACGAACTGGTAGCTGTTCGTCACTTGAACGAGTTCACCGTCAAGGCGCCGGAAGACGTCACCTTGATGGACGTCTCTCCGAAGCAGGTAGTCTCGGTTGCAGCGTCGCTGATCCCGTTCCTCGAGCACGATGACGCCAACCGTGCGTTGATGGGTTCGAACATGCAGCGTCAAGCTGTACCAACCCTGCGTGCTGACAAGCCGCTGGTCGGTACCGGCATGGAGCGTAACGTAGCCCGTGACTCCGGCGTTTGCGTCGTGGCTCGTCGTGGCGGCGTGATCGACTCCGTTGATGCCAGCCGTATCGTGGTTCGTGTTGCTGATGACGAAGTTGAAACCGGCGAGGCTGGTGTCGACATCTACAACCTGACCAAGTACACCCGCTCCAACCAGAACACCTGCATCAACCAGCGTCCGCTGGTGCGTAAAGGTGATCGGGTTCAGCGTAGCGACATCATGGCTGATGGTCCGTCCACCGATATGGGTGAGCTGGCACTGGGTCAGAACATGCGCATCGCGTTCATGGCCTGGAACGGTTACAACTTCGAAGACTCCATCTGCCTGTCGGAACGAGTTGTTCAAGAAGATCGCTTCACCACGATCCACATTCAGGAACTGACCTGTGTGGCGCGTGACACCAAGCTTGGGCCAGAAGAAATCACTGCGGACATCCCTAACGTGGGTGAAGCTGCACTGAACAAACTGGACGAAGCCGGTATCGTTTACGTAGGTGCTGAAGTTGGCGCAGGCGACATTCTGGTAGGTAAGGTCACTCCGAAAGGCGAGACCCAGCTGACCCCGGAAGAAAAGCTGTTGCGTGCCATCTTCGGTGAAAAAGCCAGCGACGTTAAAGACACCTCCCTGCGTGTGCCTACCGGCACCAAGGGTACCGTCATCGACGTACAGGTCTTCACCCGTGACGGCGTTGAGCGTGATGCTCGTGCGCTGTCGATCGAGAAGACTCAACTCGACGAGATCCGCAAGGACCTGAACGAAGAGTTCCGTATCGTTGAAGGCGCAACTTTCGAACGTCTGCGCTCCGCTCTGGTAGGCCACAAGGCTGAAGGCGGCGCTGGTCTGAAGAAAGGTCAGGACATCACCGACGAAATTCTCGACGGTCTTGAGCATGGTCAGTGGTTCAAACTGCGCATGGCTGAAGATGCTCTGAACGAGCAGCTCGAGAAGGCTCAGGCCTACATCGTTGATCGCCGCCGTCTGCTGGACGACAAGTTCGAAGACAAGAAGCGCAAACTGCAGCAGGGCGATGACCTGGCTCCAGGCGTGCTGAAAATCGTCAAGGTTTACCTGGCAATCCGTCGCCGCATCCAGCCGGGCGACAAGATGGCCGGTCGTCACGGTAACAAAGGTGTGGTCTCCGTGATCATGCCGGTTGAAGACATGCCGCACGATGCCAATGGCACCCCGGTCGACGTCGTCCTCAACCCGTTGGGCGTACCTTCGCGTATGAACGTTGGTCAGATCCTTGAAACCCACCTGGGCCTTGCGGCCAAAGGTCTGGGCGAGAAGATCAACCGGATGATCGAAGAGCAGCGTAAAGTTGCTGAACTTCGCACCTTCCTCGACGAGATCTACAACCAGATCGGCGGTCGTAACGAAGATCTGGATAGCTTCTCCGACCAGGAAATTCTGGATCTGGCGAAGAACCTGCGCGGCGGCGTTCCAATGGCCACTCCAGTGTTCGACGGCGCCAAGGAAAGCGAAATCAAGGCCATGCTGAAACTGGCAGACCTGCCAGAAAGCGGCCAGATGCAGCTGACCGACGGCCGTACCGGCAACAAGTTCGAGCGCCCGGTTACTGTTGGCTACATGTACATGCTGAAGCTGAACCACTTGGTAGACGACAAGATGCACGCTCGTTCTACCGGTTCGTACAGCCTGGTTACCCAGCAGCCGCTGGGTGGTAAGGCACAGTTCGGTGGTCAGCGTTTCGGGGAGATGGAGGTCTGGGCACTGGAAGCATACGGTGCTGCTTACACTCTGCAAGAAATGCTCACAGTGAAGTCGGACGATGTGAACGGCCGTACCAAGATGTACAAAAACATCGTGGATGGCGATCACCGTATGGAGCCGGGCATGCCCGAGTCTTTCAACGTGTTGATCAAGGAAATTCGTTCCCTCGGCATCGATATCGATCTGGAAACCGAATAACACGTGACGCGAATCGAGAGCGGGGCAGGATTGCCCGCTCTCTGCTCCGCCAGGAGGAAAGGCCTTGAAAGACCTACTGAATTTGCTGAAAAACCAGGGTCAAGTCGAAGAGTTCGACGCCATCCGTATTGGATTGGCATCGCCTGAGATGATCCGTTCGTGGTCGTTCGGTGAAGTTAAAAAGCCGGAAACCATCAACTACCGTACGTTCAAACCTGAGCGTGACGGCCTGTTCTGCGCCAAGATCTTTGGCCCGGTAAAGGATTACGAGTGCCTGTGCGGTAAGTACAAGCGCTTGAAGCACCGCGGTGTGATCTGCGAGAAGTGCGGCGTTGAAGTCGCGCTGGCCAAAGTTCGTCGTGAGCGCATGGCGCACATCGAACTGGCTTCCCCGGTTGCCCACATTTGGTTCCTGAAGTCGCTGCCGTCCCGTATCGGCTTGCTGATGGACATGACCCTGCGGGATATCGAACGCGTTCTCTACTTCGAGAGCTATGTCGTTATCGATCCAGGCATGACCACCCTTGAAAAAGGTCAGTTGCTGAACGATGAGCAGTATTTCGAAGCGCTGGAAGAGTTCGGCGACGATTTCGATGCCCGCATGGGTGCCGAAGCTGTCCGTGAACTGCTGCACGCTATCGATCTGGAGCACGAGATTGGCCGTCTGCGTGAAGAAATTCCGCAAACCAACTCCGAAACCAAAATCAAGAAGCTGTCCAAGCGCCTGAAGTTGATGGAAGCCTTCCAGGGTTCCGGCAACCTTCCAGAATGGATGGTGCTGACCGTTCTGCCGGTTCTGCCGCCAGATCTGCGTCCACTGGTCCCGCTGGATGGCGGTCGCTTCGCGACTTCCGACCTCAACGATCTGTATCGTCGAGTGATCAACCGTAACAACCGCTTGAAGCGCCTGCTTGATCTGTCCGCTCCGGACATCATCGTGCGCAACGAAAAGCGTATGTTGCAGGAAGCTGTCGATGCACTGCTCGATAACGGTCGTCGTGGCCGCGCTATTACCGGCTCGAACAAGCGTCCTCTGAAATCCTTGGCTGACATGATCAAGGGTAAGCAAGGTCGTTTCCGTCAGAACTTGCTCGGTAAGCGTGTTGACTACTCCGGTCGTTCGGTAATTACCGTAGGTCCGACCCTGCGTCTGCACCAGTGCGGTCTGCCGAAGAAAATGGCTCTCGAGCTGTTCAAGCCGTTCATTTTCGGCAAGCTGGAAATGCGTGGTCTCGCAACCACCATTAAAGCTGCCAAGAAAATGGTTGAGCGTGAGCTGCCAGAGGTTTGGGACGTTCTCGCTGAAGTGATCCGTGAACACCCGGTTCTCCTCAACCGTGCACCGACCCTTCACCGTCTGGGTATCCAGGCGTTTGAACCGGTACTGATCGAAGGTAAGGCTATCCAGCTGCACCCTTTGGTCTGTGCTGCGTACAACGCCGACTTCGACGGCGACCAAATGGCCGTGCACGTACCGCTGACACTGGAAGCCCAGTTGGAAGCGCGTGCGTTGATGATGTCGACCAACAACATTCTGTCGCCAGCGAACGGTGAGCCAATCATCGTTCCGTCGCAGGACGTTGTATTGGGTCTGTACTACATGACTCGTGAAGCGATCAACGCCAAAGGCGAAGGTCGTGTGTTTGCGGATCTGCAAGAAGTTGACCGTGTGTTCCGTGCCGGCGAAGCCGCGCTGCACGCTAAAGTTAAAGTGCGAATCCACGAAACCGTCAACGATCGTGATGGCGGCAGCGTCAAGAACACTCGCATTGTCGACACCACTGTCGGCCGTGCGCTGTTGTTCCAGGTTGTTCCACCAGGCCTGTCGTATGACGTCGTCAACCAGCCTATGAAGAAAAAGGCGATCTCCAAGCTGATCAACCAGTGCTACCGCGTGGTTGGTTTGAAAGAGACCGTGATCTTCGCTGACCAGTTGATGTACACCGGTTTTGCCTATTCGACCATTTCCGGCGTTTCCATCGGCGTTAACGACTTCGTTATCCCGGACGAAAAAGCCCGCATCATCAATGCTGCAACTGATGAAGTGAAAGAGATCGAAAGTCAGTACGCCTCCGGCCTGGTAACCCAGGGCGAGAAGTACAACAAAGTGATCGACCTTTGGTCCAAGGCGAACGACGAAGTTTCCAAGGCGATGATGGCCAACCTCTCGAAAGAGAAAGTCATCGACCGCCATGGCGTCGAAGTCGACCAAGAGTCCTTCAACTCGATGTACATGATGGCCGACTCGGGCGCACGGGGTTCTGCTGCGCAGATCCGTCAGCTCGCCGGTATGCGTGGCCTGATGGCCAAGCCGGACGGTTCCATCATCGAAACGCCGATTACTGCGAACTTCCGTGAGGGTTTGAGCGTACTTCAGTACTTCATCTCCACTCACGGTGCTCGTAAAGGTTTGGCGGATACCGCGTTGAAAACTGCGAACTCCGGTTACCTGACTCGTCGTCTGGTAGACGTGGCGCAGGATCTGGTTGTGACCGAGATCGATTGCGGCACCGAACATGGCCTGGTAATGACTCCGCACATTGAAGGCGGTGACGTTGTTGAGCCGCTGGGTGAGCGCGTATTGGGTCGTGTCATTGCCCGTGACGTATTCAAGCCAGGTACCGAAGAAATCATCGTTCCTGCCGGTACATTGGTAGACGAGAAGTGGGTTGAGTTCATCGAGCTGAACAGCATCGATGAAGTGATCGTGCGTTCGCCGATCAGCTGCGAAACCCGCTACGGCATTTGCGCCAAGTGCTACGGCCGTGACTTGGCTCGTGGTCACCAGGTGAACATCGGTGAAGCGGTCGGCGTTATCGCTGCCCAGTCCATCGGTGAGCCGGGTACCCAGCTGACCATGCGTACGTTCCACATCGGTGGTGCGGCAAGCCGGACCTCCGCTGCTGACAGCGTTCAGGTGAAGAATGGCGGTACCGTCCGTCTGCACAACCTGAAGCACGTTGAGCGAGTGGATGGCTGCCTGGTTGCTGTGTCCCGTTCCGGTGAGCTGGCAATCGCTGATGACTTCGGTCGTGAGCGCGAGCGTTACAAGCTGCCGTACGGTGCTGTGATTTCGGTTAAAGAAGGTGACAAGGTCGACGCTGGCGCAATCGTGGCCAAGTGGGATCCGCACACTCACCCAATCGTTACCGAAATGAAAGGTACCGTGACCTACGTGGGCATGGAAGAAGGCATCACGATCAAGCGTCAGACTGACGAATTGACCGGTATGACCAACATTGAAGTACTCGACGCCAAAGACCGTCCAGCTGCCGGTAAAGACATCCGTCCTGCTGTGAAGATGGTTGATGACAACGGCAAGGATCTCTTGCTGCCGGGTACCGACGTGATTGCTCAGTACTTCCTGCCTGCGAACGCCCTGGTCGGTGTAGCGGATGGTGCGAAAATCGCGATCGGTGATGTTATCGCTCGTATTCCGCAAGAGACTTCGAAGACCCGTGACATCACCGGTGGTCTGCCGCGTGTTGCCGACTTGTTCGAAGCCCGTCGTCCGAAAGAAGCCTCGATTCTGGCCGAAGTCAGCGGCACCATCGCGTTCGGTAAAGAGACCAAAGGCAAGCGCCGTCTGGTCATTACCCCGAACGACGGTAGCGATCCGTACGAAGAGCTGATTCCGAAGTGGCGTCACCTGAACGTCTTCGAAGGCGAACAGGTAAACCGCGGCGAAGTTATCTCCGACGGCCCGAGCGATCCACACGACATCCTGCGCCTGCTGGGTGTAAGTGCGCTGGCCAAGTACATCGTGAACGAGATCCAGGACGTTTACCGTCTGCAAGGCGTGAAGATCAACGATAAGCACATCGAGACCATCCTGCGTCAGATGCTGCGTAAAGTTGAAATCGCTGAATCCGGCGATTCCACTTTCATCAAGGGCGACCAGATGGAATTGACTCACGTTCTGGTAGAGAACGAGCGCCTGGCTGGCGACGAGAAATTCGTTTCCAAGTTCACTCGCGTGCTGTTGGGTATCACCAAGGCGTCGTTGTCCACCGAATCGTTCATCTCGGCGGCTTCCTTCCAGGAAACCACTCGCGTACTGACCGAAGCGGCGGTAACCGGCAAGCGCGATTACCTGCGCGGCCTGAAAGAAAACGTAGTCGTGGGTCGTCTGATCCCGGCGGGTACCGGTTTGGCTTACCACAGCGAGCGCAAGCGCCGCCGTGATGCTGACAAGCCGTTGCGCGTAAGCGCCAGTGAAGTGGAAGCTGCACTGACCGAAGCGCTGAACTCTAGCGGTAACTGAGTTCTGCGATAAATGAGCGTGAGGCCCTGGCCGCTCCGTTCGTCGAATCGAGACAAATTGTCGAGATTGGATGAGCGGAGAGGTCGGGGCCTTGCCTTGACTGGGGGCAAGATCCTCTTTAGACTCTTGTACCCCTAAATTTGGCGGGAATTCGTTCCTGCCATTTTGCTTTTCTTGCAAGACAATAGCGTCGCAAGACAACAGTGGAGCTAGTAGATGGCAACTATCAACCAGCTGGTACGTCAGCCGCGTAAGCGTATCGTCGAGAAATCCGACGTGCCTGCGCTGCAGAACTGCCCGCAACGTCGTGGCGTATGCACCCGTGTGTATACCACCACGCCGAAAAAACCTAACTCGGCACTGCGTAAAGTATGCCGTGTGCGTCTGACCAACGGTTTCGAGGTTTCCTCGTACATCGGCGGTGAAGGCCACAACCTGCAAGAGCACAGCGTGGTACTGATCCGCGGCGGTCGTGTAAAAGACTTGCCAGGTGTTCGTTACCACACCGTACGCGGTTCTTTGGATACTTCCGGCGTTAAAGGTCGTAACCAGGGTCGTTCGAAGTACGGTACCAAGAAGCCTAAGTAGTAGCGGCTTTTTGTAAAACTGATTTTCTATTTTTCTGAGTCGATAAGAGTAAGGTCGGAGGCGTCCCGAAAGGGCACCGATTCCGAGCGAACCTGAAGACCGTTTGAGGGCTTATCCATGCCAAGAAGACGCGTAGCAGCCAAGCGCGAAGTGCTTGACGATCCAAAATACGGAAGCCAAATCCTGGCCAAGTTCATGAACCACGTTATGGAAAGCGGCAAGAAAGCCGTTGCCGAGCGTATCGTTTATGGCGCGCTGGAGAAGGTTAAAGAACGCAAGAACAGCGACCCCCTGGAAATCTTCGAGAAAGCTCTCGACGCCATCGCTCCGCTGGTCGAAGTGAAGTCGCGCCGTGTAGGCGGTGCTACTTACCAGGTTCCGGTTGAAGTTCGTCCGTCCCGTCGTAACGCCCTGGCAATGCGCTGGTTGGTAGACTTCGCCCGTAAGCGCGGCGAGAAGTCTATGGCTCTGCGTTTGGCTGGCGAACTGTTGGACGCTGCCGAAGGTAAAGGTGCTGCAGTTAAGAAGCGTGAAGACGTGCACCGTATGGCTGAAGCTAACAAAGCTTTCTCGCACTACCGCTTCTAATTTTAGCGTCACTAATTTTGCGAGGGCTTTATGGCTCGTACAACACCGATTAATCGCTACCGTAACATTGGTATCGTTGCTCACGTGGATGCTGGTAAAACCACCACCACCGAGCGCGTCCTTTTTTACACTGGCAAAAGTCACAAAATGGGCGAGGTGCATGACGGCGCCGCGACCACAGACTGGATGGTTCAGGAGCAGGAGCGTGGTATTACCATTACTTCTGCTGCCATTACCGCCTTCTGGCAGGGTTCCGAGAAGCAGCACAAAGACCAATATCGCTTCAACGTCATCGACACCCCTGGCCACGTTGACTTCACCATTGAAGTTGAACGTTCCCTGCGTGTTCTCGACGGCGCGGTCGTTGTGTTCTGCGGTACCTCGGGTGTTGAGCCTCAGTCGGAAACCGTATGGCGTCAAGCCAACAAGTACGGCGTTCCACGTCTTGTTTACGTAAACAAGATGGACCGTGCTGGTGCGAACTTCCTGCGCGTGATCGGTCAGATCAAGCAGCGTCTGGGTCACACTCCGGTGCCGATCCAGTTGGCTATCGGTTCCGAAGACAACTTCCAGGGCCAGATCGATCTGATGGCCATGGAAGCTGTTTACTGGAACGATGCTGACAAAGGCATGGTTCCACGTCGCGAGCCTATCCCTGCTGAGTTGCAGGAACTGGCTGACGAGTGGCGCGGCAACATGGTTGAGGCTGCGGCTGAAGCCAGCGAAGAGTTGATGAACAAGTACCTCGAAGGTGAAGAACTCACCAACGCGGAAATCAAGGCCGCTCTGCGTCAGCGTACTATCGCTGGTGAGATCGTCCTGGCTGTTTGCGGTTCTTCCTTCAAGAACAAGGGTGTTCCCCTGGTTCTCGACGCCGTTATCGACTACCTGCCTGCTCCTTCCGACATTCCTGCCATCAAGGGTACTGACCCGGATGACGAGACCAAGGAAATGGAGCGTCACGCAGACGACAGCGAGCCGTTCTCGGCTCTGGCGTTCAAGATCGCTACCGACCCATTCGTGGGTACCTTGACCTTTGTTCGAGTTTACTCGGGCGTGTTGGCCTCCGGCGACGGCGTGATCAACTCGGTTAAGGGCAAGAAAGAGCGTGTGGGTCGTATGGTGCAAATGCACGCAAACGCCCGCGAAGAGATCAAGGAAGTACGCGCTGGTGACATCGCGGCCTTGATCGGCATGAAGGACGTCACCACTGGTGAGACTTTGTGCAACGCTGACAAGCCAATCATCCTGGTTCGCATGGACTTCCCGGAGCCGGTTATTTCGGTTGCCGTTGAGCCTAAGACCAAGGACGACCAGGAAAAAATGGGTATCGCTCTGGGCAAACTTGCTCAGGAAGATCCATCTTTCCGCGTCAAGACTGATGAGGAGACTGGTCAAACGATCATCTCCGGCATGGGCGAATTGCACCTGGACATCCTGGTTGACCGGATGCGCCGTGAGTTCAACGTCGAAGCCAACATCGGTAAGCCTCAGGTTTCCTATCGTGAGCGCATCACGAAGAACTGTGAAATTGAAGGCAAGTTCGTTCGTCAGTCCGGCGGTCGTGGTCAGTTCGGCCACTGCTGGATCCGTTTTGCTCCTGCTGACGAAGGTCAGGAAGGTCTGCAATTCGTGAACGAAGTAGTGGGTGGTGTGGTTCCTAAGGAATACATCCCGGCTATCCAGAAGGGTATCGAAGAGCAGATGAAGAACGGCGTTGTTGCCGGCTATCCGCTGATCGGCCTGAAGGCTACTGTGTTTGATGGTTCCTACCACGACGTCGACTCCAACGAGATGGCGTTTAAGGTGGCTGCTTCCATGGCGACCAAGCAACTGGCCCAGAAGGGCGGTGGTGAGCTGCTTGAGCCGATCATGGCGGTAGAGGTTGTTACACCTGAAGACTATATGGGTGACGTGATGGGCGACCTTAACCGTCGTCGCGGCATGATCCTGGGTATGGAAGATACGGTTTCCGGCAAAGTAATTCGTGCTGAGGTTCCGTTGGGTGAGATGTTCGGTTACGCAACCGACGTTCGCTCCATGTCCCAAGGTCGCGCAAGCTACTCTATGGAATTCAAAAAATACAATACGGCTCCGTCGCACATCGTCGAAACCGTTACCAAAAAACAAGGCTGATTCAGCCCCTTTAGGCTAGGAGTTAATTGTCGTGGCTAAAGAAAAATTTGACCGTACCCTCCCGCACGTCAACGTTGGCACCATCGGTCACGTCGACCACGGTAAAACCACGCTGACCGCTGCTCTGACTCGCGTCTGCTCCGAAGTTTTCGGTTCGGCCGTTGTTGCTTTCGACAAGATCGACAGCGCTCCGGAAGAAAAGGCTCGTGGTATCACCATCAACACCGCACACGTTGAATACAACTCGCTGATCCGTCACTACGCTCACGTTGACTGCCCAGGTCACGCCGACTATGTGAAGAACATGATCACCGGTGCTGCTCAGATGGACGGCGCTATCCTGGTTTGCTCGGCCGCTGATGGTCCGATGCCACAAACCCGTGAGCACATCCTGCTGTCCCGTCAGGTTGGCGTTCCGTACATCGTTGTCTTCCTGAACAAGGCTGACATGGTAGACGACGCTGAGCTGCTGGAACTGGTTGAGATGGAAGTGCGCGATCTGCTGAGCACTTACGACTTCCCAGGCGACGACACCCCGATCATCATCGGTTCCGCTCTGATGGCTCTGAACGGCCAAGACGACAACGAAATGGGCACCACTGCCGTTCGTAAACTGGTTGAGACTCTGGACAGCTACATCCCAGATCCAGTTCGTGTTATCGACAAGCCGTTCCTGATGCCAATCGAAGACGTATTCTCGATCTCCGGTCGCGGTACTGTTGTAACTGGCCGTATCGAGCGCGGTATCGTCAAGGTTCAGGATCCACTGGAAATCGTTGGTCTGCGTGACACTACCGTCACCACCTGCACCGGTGTTGAAATGTTCCGTAAGCTGCTCGACGAAGGTCGTGCTGGCGAGAACTGCGGCGTGCTGCTGCGCGGCACCAAGCGTGACGACGTAGAGCGTGGCCAGGTTCTGGTCAAGCCAGGTTCGGTTAAGCCGCACACTACCTTCGAAGCTGAAGTGTACGTGTTGAGCAAAGAAGAAGGCGGTCGTCACACTCCGTTCTTCAAAGGCTACCGTCCACAGTTCTACTTCCGGACCACTGACGTGACCGGTAACTGCGAACTGCCGGAAGGCGTTGAAATGGTAATGCCAGGCGACAACATCAAAATGGTTGTCACCCTGATCAAAACCATCGCAATGGAAGATGGTCTGCGTTTCGCCATTCGTGAAGGCGGTCGTACCGTCGGCGCTGGCGTCGTAGCCAAAATCATCGCTTAATAAGTGGTGACTTGAAAAAGCCCCCGCCTAGCGGGGGCTTTTTTATTGGGTTGACACTGTGGTAGCCCGTCTATAGAATTGCGCCTCCTTTTAACGGGCGTATTGCGCTCGCTGGGAATAGCAGCCGGAGTCTGAAATCCAATGCAAAATCAGCAAATCCGTATCAGGTTGAAGGCTTTTGACCATCGCCTGATCGACCAATCCACCCAGGAAATCGTGGAAACCGCGAAACGTACTGGTGCTCAAGTGCGTGGTCCAATTCCACTGCCTACCCGTAAAGAGCGGTTCACCGTTCTGGTCTCCCCGCACGTCAACAAAGACGCGCGTGACCAGTACGAGATCCGTACTCATAAGCGCGTTCTGGACATCGTCCAGCCAACGGATAAAACCGTTGATGCTCTTATGAAGCTTGATCTTGCGGCCGGTGTGGAAGTGCAGATCAGCCTCGGCTAAGACTCGGTCTTAGTCGTGTAACGCTCTGAAATGGGCGGCCATAGCGGGTGAAAGCCCCGTACACTCATGAGGTTTACAACATGACTATTGGTGTAGTCGGTCGTAAATGCGGTATGACCCGTATTTTCACCGAAGAAGGTGTCTCCATTCCGGTCACGGTCATTGAGATCGAGCCGAATCGCGTCACCCAGTTCAAAACTGAAGAAACCGATGGCTATCGTGCAGTGCAAGTCACTGTAGGCGAGCGTCGTGCTTCGCGTGTTACAGCTGCTCAGGCTGGCCACTTCGCTAAAGCGAACGTTGCCGCTGGTCGTACCGTAATGGAATTCCGCCTTGAAGAAGGCGAGTACCAGGCCGGCGATCTGATCAACGCTGAAATCTTCGCCGCTGGTCAGCTGGTTGATGTAACCGGTCAGTCCAAAGGTAAAGGCTTCCAGGGTACGATCAAGCGTTGGAACTTCCGCGGGCAAGATAATACCCACGGTAACTCCGTGTCCCACCGCGTTCCAGGCTCTATCGGCCAGTGCCAGACTCCTGGTCGTGTATTCAAGGGCAAAAAAATGTCCGGTCATATGGGCGCTGAGCGCGTGACCGTGCAGTCCCTCGAAGTAGTGCGCGTGGACGCTGAACGCAATCTGTTGTTGGTCAAGGGCGCTGTTCCTGGCGCTACTGGCGGCAACTTGGTTGTACGTCCAGCAGCCAAGGCTCGCGGTTAAGGGGAAGCTGACATGCAATTAAATGTAAATGACGCTCAAGCGATCGAAGTTTCCGAACTGACATTTGGCGGCGAATTCAACGAGACGCTGGTTCACCAAGCAGTCGTGGCCTACATGGCCGGCGGCCGTCAAGGTAGCAAGCAGCAAAAGACCCGTTCCGACGTTCGTGGTGGCGGTAAGCGCCCATGGCGTCAGAAAGGTACTGGCCGCGCGCGTGCCGGTACTATCCGTAGCCCAATCTGGCGTGGCGGCGGTACCACTTTCGCAGCTCGTCCTCAGGATCACACCCAGAAGCTGAACAAGAAGATGTATCGCGCAGCAATGCGTTCCATCCTTGCTGAGCTGGTGCGTACTGATCGTCTGGTTGTGGTTCAGGACTTCGCTGTTGATGCACCGAAGACCAAAGATCTGCTGAACAAACTGACCGGCATGGGCCTGACTGACGTCTTGATCGTGTCTGAAGTAGTTGATCAGAACCTGTACCTGGCTGCTCGTAACCTGCCACACGTTGATGTACGTGACGTGCAAGGTTCCGATCCAGTTAGTCTGATCGCATACGACAAGGTGTTGATCACCGTGTCGGCCGTGAAGAAATTCGAGGAGCTGCTGGGATGAACCAGGAACGCGTATTTAAAGTTCTGCTCGGCCCGCACGTTTCCGAAAAGGCTACGGTTCTGGCTGACAAGAAAGGCCAGTTCGTTTTCAAGGTTGCAACTGACGCAACCAAGCTGGAAATCAAGAAGGCCGTCGAAAGCCTGTTCAGCGTGAAAGTAGAGCGTGTTACTACCCTGAATGTTCTGGGTAAGAGCAAGCGCACTGCTCGCGGTCTGGGCAAGCGTAATGACTGGAAGAAGGCAGTTATCTCCCTTCAGCCAGGCCAAGATCTCGATTTCAGCAGCAGTGCTGAGTAAGGAAGGGGTGCATCATGGCAATCGTTAAATGCAAACCGACTTCCCCTGGCCGCCGTCATGTGGTCAAGGTGGTCAACCAGGAGCTGCATAAAGGCGCTCCTCACGCACCGCTGCTCGAGAAAAAATCGAAGACTGGTGGTCGTAACAATAATGGTCGTATTACCACTCGTCACATCGGTGGTGGCCATAAGCAGCATTATCGTCTGGTCGATTTCCGTCGCAACGACAAAGATGGCATTCCAGCCACTGTTGAGCGTATCGAATACGATCCAAACCGTACTGCTCACATTGCTCTTATGTTGTACGCAGACGGCGAACGCCGTTACATCATCGCCCCTAAAGGCGTGAACGCTGGCGACCAGCTGATTTCGGGTGCTTTGGCTCCGATCAAGCCAGGCAACCAGTTGCAACTGCGCAGCATTCCAGTTGGTAGTACCGTACACGGCATCGAATTGAAGCCGGGTAAAGGCGCGCAAATCGCTCGTTCCGCTGGTGCTTCGGCTCAGCTGATCGCTCGTGAAGGTGTCTACGTGACCCTGCGTCTGCGTTCTGGTGAGATGCGTAAAGTGCTGGCTGAATGCCGTGCGACCCTGGGTGAAGTCTCGAACTCCGAGCACAGCCTGCGTTCGCTGGGTAAAGCTGGTGCCAAACGCTGGCGTGGCGTTCGCCCAACCGTTCGTGGTGTTGCCATGAACCCGGTTGACCACCCACATGGTGGTGGTGAAGGTCGTACCTCTGGTGGTCGTCATCCGGTATCGCCATGGGGCTTCCCGACTAAGGGCGCGAAGACTCGTGGTAATAAGCGTACCGACAAAATGATCGTCCGTCGTCGCAAGTAAATAGAGGGATACGACAGTGCCACGTTCTCTGAAAAAAGGTCCTTTTATTGATCTTCACCTACTGAAGAAGATCGAAGTGGCGGCGGAAAAGAACGATCGCAAACCAGTTAAGACCTGGTCGCGTCGTTCGATGATCCTGCCACAAATGGTCGGTTTGACCATTGCAGTGCATAACGGTCGTCAACATGTTCCAGTTCTCGTGAACGAAGACATGGTCGGCCACAAACTAGGCGAGTTTGCCGGTACCCGCACATATCGTGGGCACGTGGCAGACAAGAAAGCCAAGCGTTAAGGGGTAAGGAACGATGGAAGTAGCCGCTAAGTTGTCGGGCGCTCGAATCTCCGCCCAGAAAGCCCGCTTGGTCGCCGACCAGATCCGCGGGAAGAAGGTGGGCGAAGCGCTCAACCTGTTGGCTTTCAGCAGTAAGAAAGCCGCCGAGATCATGAAGAAAGTGCTGGAGTCGGCCGTAGCCAACGCCGAGCATAACGAAGGCGCAGACGTTGATGACCTTAAAGTCAGCACCGTTTTCGTCAACGAAGGGCGTTCGCTGAAGCGAATCATGCCACGTGCCAAAGGCCGTGCTGATCGCATCGTCAAGCGGTCTTGCCATATCACTGTCAAGGTTGCTGACAAGTAACGGAGTCGAAGAGATGGGTCAGAAAGTACATCCCATTGGCATTCGCCTGGGAATCGTCAAGGAGCACACCTCCGTCTGGTACGCAGACGGTCGGACTTATGCGGACTATTTGTTCGCTGATCTGAAGGTGCGTGAGTATCTCCAAGACAAACTAAAAAGCGCGTCCGTAAGCCGTATCGATATCCATCGTCCGGCTCAAACAGCACGTATCACCATCCACACCGCTCGTCCAGGTATCGTTATCGGGAAGAAAGGTGAAGATGTTGAGAAACTGCGTCAGGACCTGACCAAGCAAATGGGTGTGCCTGTGCACATCAATATCGAAGAAATCCGCAAGCCGGAACTCGACGGTATGTTGGTTGCGCAGAGCGTAGCTCAGCAGCTGGAGCGTCGCGTAATGTTCCGTCGCGCTATGAAGCGCGCTGTACAGAACGCCATGCGCATTGGTGCCAAAGGCATCAAAATCCAAGTGAGCGGTCGTCTCGGCGGTGCTGAAATCGCACGTACTGAATGGTATCGCGAAGGTCGTGTGCCACTGCACACCCTGCGTGCCGACATCGACTATGCCAACTACGAAGCTCACACCACTTATGGTGTGATCGGTGTAAAGGTTTGGATCTTCAAAGGCGAAGTAATTGGTGGTCGCCAAGAAGAACTGAAACCACAAGCACCAGCGCCTCGTAAAAAAGCTGCTAAGTAAGGGGTACGCCAAATGTTGCAACCAAAGCGTACGAAGTTCCGCAAGCAGATGACTGGCCACAACCGTGGCTTGGCTCAGCGCGGTAGCAAAGTCAGCTTCGGCGAATATGCGCTGAAGTCTGTAGCTCGTGGTCGTCTCACCGCTCGTCAGATCGAGTCAGCGCGTCGTGCTCTGACCCGTCACGTTAAACGTGGCGGCAAGATCTGGATCCGTGTATTCCCGGACAAGCCTATCTCCAAAAAGCCCCTCGAAGTTCGTATGGGTAAAGGTAAGGGTAGTGTGGAGTACTGGGTTGCCCAGATTCAGCCAGGCAAAGTCCTGTATGAAATCGAGGGCGTTTCTGAAGAGCTGGCGCGTGAGGCTTTTGCCCTGGCTGCTGCAAAGCTGCCGCTCGCCACCGCTTTTGTTAAACGGACGGTGATGTGATGAAAGCGAACGAACTTCGTGAAAAAGACGCGCCGCAGCTTAACGAGCAACTGCTCGGCCTGCTGCGCGACCAGTTCAATCTGCGCATGCAGAAAGCAACTGGCCAGTTGGGGCAGTCTCACCTGCTCCGGCAAGTTAAGCGTGACATCGCTCGCGTGAAGACTGTGCTCAAACAGCAGGCAGGTAAGTAATCATGGCTGAAGCCGAAAAAACCGTCCGTACGCTGACTGGCCGTGTTGTCAGCGACAAAATGGACAAGACCATCACCGTTCTGATCGAGCGTCGCGTAAAGCACCCGATCTACGGTAAATACGTTAAGCGTTCGACTAAGCTGCACGCGCACGACGAAACCAATCAGTGCCACATCGGCGACAAAGTCACTATTCGTGAAACTCGTCCTTTGGCCAAGACCAAGTCTTGGGCGCTGGTTGATGTTCTCGAACGCGCTGTGGAAGTCTAAGGACTAGGGGTCGGAGAAATTATATGATTCAGACTCAATCCATGCTCGATGTGGCCGATAACAGCGGCGCACGCCGCGTTATGTGCATCAAGGTGCTGGGTGGCTCCCATCGTCGTTACGCTGGTATCGGTGACATCATCAAAGTTACCGTGAAGGAAGCAATTCCTCGCGGTAAGGTGAAAAAAGGCCAAGTGATGACTGCTGTTGTAGTCCGCACTCGTCACGGCGTACGTCGTGCTGATGGCTCCATTATCCGCTTTGATGGCAACGCTGCTGTTCTTCTGAACAACAAGCAAGAGCCGATCGGCACCCGTATCTTTGGGCCAGTGACCCGTGAACTTCGTACTGAGAAGTTCATGAAGATCGTCTCGCTCGCCCCAGAAGTGCTGTAAGGAGATCCGACATGCAAAAGATTCGTCGTGACGACGAGATCATCGTGATCGCCGGCAAAGACAAAGGTAAGCGCGGTAAGGTGCTTAAGGTTCTCGCTAATAACCGTCTGGTTATTGGTGGTCTGAACCTGGTTAAGCGTCATACCAAGCCTAACCCTATGTCGGGCGTGCAAGGCGGTATCGTCGAAAAAGAAGCTCCACTGGACGCTTCTAACGTCGCCATTTTCAACGGCGAAACCAACAAGGCTGATCGCGTTGGTTTCAAAGTAGAAGACGGCAAGAAAATTCGTGTCTTCAAGTCGACCCAAAAAGCGGTTGATGCTTGAACACTGCTAGGTAGATGAGACCATGGCACGACTAAAAGAGATTTACTGGAAAGAAATCGCACCGAAGCTTAAGGAAGAACTTAAGCTTTCGAACGTGATGGAAGTTCCACGCGTTACCAAAATCACCCTGAACATGGGTCTGGGCGAAGCGGTCGGTGACAAAAAAGTCATCGAGCACGCTGTTGCCGACCTGGAAAAGATCACCGGTCAGAAAGTTGTTGTGACTTACGCTCGGAAATCCATCGCTGGCTTTAAAGTCCGTGAAGGTTGGCCGATCGGCGTCAAAGTGACTCTGCGCCGTGAGCGTATGTACGAATTCCTGGATCGTCTGCTGTCGATCTCCCTGCCTCGGGTTCGCGACTTCCGCGGCCTGAATGCCAAGTCCTTCGATGGTCGTGGTAACTACAGCATGGGCGTTAAAGAGCAGATCATCTTCCCGGAAATCGACTACGACAAGATCGATGCTCTCCGCGGTCTGGACATTACCCTGACCACCACTGCCAAGAACGATGATGAAGGTCGCGCCCTGTTGCGTGCTTTCAAATTCCCGTTCCGCAACTGATTGGAGTAGGAAAATGGCCAAGATGAGCATGAAAAACCGCGAGCTGAAGCGTCAGCTCACGGTTGCCAAGTACGCCAAAAAGCGTGCAGCACTGAAAGCTATCATCGTTGATCTGAACGCAAGTCCAGAAGCGCGTTGGGAAGCTACAGTAGCTCTGCAGAAGCAGCCACGTGACGCAAGCGCTTCGCGCATGCGTAACCGCTGCCGCCTGACCGGTCGTCCACACGGCGTTTACCGCAAGTTCGGCCTCGGCCGTAACAAACTGCGTGAAGCTGCAATGCGTGGTGACGTACCTGGTCTGGTTAAAGCCAGCTGGTAAGCACTGTCAAAGTCTCGGTGTTCTGGATCGCAAGATCCTGACCGCCGGTGACCTTGAACTTGAATCAAGCCCCTTTTGGGGCTTGATTCATTTGTGGGGTGTGTCTAGAATACCCGGCTCGCCTGAGCCCGTACTTTTTTCGTACGGAGGTTCTCGGCGAAGGTAGTAGCCGCAAGGCTTATTTTTTTGTATTAGGAGCGTCTAGCCCATGAGTATGCAGGACCCGTTAGCGGACATGCTAACTCGAATCCGTAATGCCCAGATGGCTGAAAAGTCCGTCGTAAGCATGCCTTCTTCCACGTTGAAGGTGGCTGTAGCTAAAGTCCTGAAGGACGAAGGTTACATCGCGGGTTATCAGATCAGCAGCGAAACAAAACCACTGCTGTCTATCGAGCTGAAATATTTCGAAGGCCGTCCAGTCATCGAAGAAGTGAAGCGCGTTAGCCGTCCAGGCCTGCGTCAGTACAAGTCCGTCGATGATCTGCCGAAAGTTCGTGGCGGTCTCGGTGTGTCTATCGTCTCCACCAACAAAGGTGTGATGACGGATCGTGCTGCGCGCGCTGCCGGTGTCGGCGGCGAAGTTCTTTGCACTGTGTTCTAAGGGGGGATAAGCATGTCACGCGTCGCTAAGAACCCCGTTAAGCTGCCAGCCGGTGTCGAAGTCAAATTCGCAGGCCAACAGCTTTCGGTGAAGGGTGCCAAGGGCACTCTCGAACTGAACATCCATTCGTCCGTTGAGATCGTTGAAGAAGCTGGTGAGCTGCGTTTCGCTGCTCGCAATGGCGATCAACAAACTCGCGCAATGGCTGGTACCACTCGTGCGTTGGTAAACAACATGGTCCAAGGCGTAAGCCAAGGCTTCGAGCGTAAGCTCCAGCTGGTCGGTGTTGGTTACAAAGCGCAAGCAAAAGGCACAGTGCTGAATCTGGCTCTTGGCTTCTCGCACCCAGTGGATTATGAACTGCCGGAAGGCATCACCGCTGAGACTCCTAGCCAGACCGATATCCTGATCAAGGGCATCGATAAGCAGCTGGTAGGTCAAGTGGCCGCCGAGATCCGCGACTTCCGTCCACCAGAGCCGTACAAAGGCAAAGGTGTGCGCTACGCGGACGAAGTCGTCCGTCGTAAAGAAGCCAAGAAGAAGTAGGGCATAGCAAATGACCGACAAAAAAGTTACTCGACTGCGTCGCGCTCGCAAAGCACGCCTGAAAATGCACGAACTCGAAGTCGTGCGTCTCTGCGTGTTCCGCTCGTCGCAGCACATCTACGCCCAGGTCATTTCGGCCGACGGCAACAAAGTCCTGGCATCTGCCTCGACTTTGGATAAAGAACTGCGTGATGGTGCCACTGGCAACATCGACGCGGCCACTAAGGTTGGCCAGCTGGTCGCTACGCGTGCAAAAGCCGCTGGCGTCTCGCAGGTGGCTTTCGACCGCTCTGGCTTCAAGTATCACGGCCGCGTCAAGGCGCTGGCTGATGCTGCTCGTGAAGCTGGGCTGGAGTTCTAAGTTATGTCAAATAACGACCAAAAGCGCGACGAAGGCTACATCGAGAAGCTGGTTCAAGTTAACCGCGTAGCCAAAACCGTTAAAGGCGGCCGTATCTTCACTTTCACCGCGTTGACCGTGGTTGGTGATGGTAAAGGGCGCGTTGGCTTCGGCCGTGGCAAGTCGCGTGAAGTGCCTGCTGCGATCCAGAAGGCAATGGAAGCTGCTCGCCGCAACATGATCCAAGTTGACCTGAACGGCACTACCCTGCAGTACGCAATGAAGTCCGGTCACGGCGCTTCGAAGGTGTACATGCAGCCTGCTTCTGAAGGTACCGGTATCATCGCTGGCGGCGCTATGCGTGCTGTCCTCGAGGTTGCTGGCGTTCAGAACGTTCTGGCCAAGTGCTACGGCTCGACTAACCCGGTAAACGTGGTTCACGCCACTTTCAAAGGTTTGAAAGCTATGCAATCTCCTGAATCCATTGCCGCCAAGCGTGGCAAAAGTGTCAAGGAGATCTTCTGATCATGGCTACCGTTAAAGTAACGCTGATCAAAAGCATGACCGGCCGCATCCCTAACCACAAACTGTGCGTTAAGGGTCTGGGTCTGCGTCGCATCGGTCACACTGTAGAAGTACTTGATACTCCCGAGAATCGCGGGATGATCAACAAGGCTTACTACATGCTGCGTGTCGAGGGTTAATCGATGAAACTCAATGATCTGAGTCCAGCGCCGGGTTCCCGTCGCGAAAAGCATCGTCCGGGCCGTGGTATCGGTAGTGGTTTGGGCAAGACCGGTGGCCGTGGCCACAAAGGTCAGTCCTCCCGCTCCGGTGGCACCATTGCTCCAGGCTTTGAAGGCGGTCAACAGCCGCTGCATCGTCGCCTGCCAAAATTCGGTTTCGTTTCCCTGAAGGCCATGGATCGCGCAGAAGTGCGTCTGTCCGAGTTGGCTAAAGTGGAAGGCGACATCGTCACCGTGCAGTCCCTGAAAGATGCCAACGTGATCAACGTCAACGTTCAGCGTGTGAAAATCATGCTGTCCGGCGAAGTGACTCGCGCTGTTACCATCGGAAAGGGAATCGGCGCCACCAAAGGTGCGCGTGCGGCTATCGAAGCAGCTGGCGGCAAGTTCGAGGAATAAATGGCTAAGCAAGGTGCTCTCTCTGCGCTCGGCAAAGGCGGTATGTCTGAACTCTGGGCTCGTCTGCGTTTTCTGTTCCTGGCGATTATCGTCTACCGAATAGGCGCACACATCCCGGTTCCAGGTATCAACCCGGACCGACTCGCGGACCTGTTTCGACAGAATGAGGGGACCATTCTTAGCTTGTTCAACATGTTTTCCGGCGGCGCGCTGGAACGGATGAGCATCTTTGCACTGGGGATCATGCCGTACATTTCGGCATCGATCATCATGCAGCTGATGACCGCCGTCAGCCCGCAGCTGGAGCAGTTGAAGAAGGAAGGTGAAGCTGGGCGTCGCAAGATTGCTCAGTACACCCGCTACGGCACTGTCGTCCTCGCTCTCGTTCAGGCAATTGGCATGTCCATTGGTCTGGCAGGGCAGGGCGTATCGTTCACTGGTGACTTTGGCTTCCATTTCGTCGCGGTATCCACTTTTGTGGCTGGTGCGATGTTTATGATGTGGCTGGGTGAGCAGATTACTGAGCGTGGTGTTGGCAACGGTATCTCGATGTTGATTTTCGCAGGTATCGTCGCCGGTCTTCCGAGAGCGATCGGGCAGTCTTTCGAGTCTGCACGTCAGGGGGATATCAACATTTTCGCCCTGGTTGCCATCGGTTTGCTGGCAGTAGCGATTATCGGTTTTGTGGTGTTCATTGAGCGTGGCCAGCGTCGTATTGCTGTTCACTACGCCAAGCGTCAGCAGGGCCGTAAGGTCTTCGCTGCGCAGACTAGCCACTTGCCGTTGAAGGTGAACATGGCCGGTGTTATTCCGGCTATTTTCGCGAGCAGCATTTTGCTGTTCCCGGCTTCGTTGGGTACCTGGTTCGGTCAGTCTGAAGGTTTGGGCTGGTTGCAGGACATCTCGCAGTCGATCGCTCCTGGTCAGCCGTTGAATATTCTGCTGTTTAGTGCAGGGATTATTTTCTTCTGCTTCTTCTATACGGCGTTGATGTTCAATCCGAAAGACGTAGCGGAAAACCTGAAGAAGTCCGGTGCCTTTATTCCGGGCATCCGTCCAGGTGAGCAGTCGGCGCGCTACATTGATGGCGTTCTGACTCGTTTGACCCTGTTCGGTGCTCTATATATGACGGCCGTGTGCCTGCTGCCCCAGTTTCTGGTGGTTGCGGCAAACGTTCCGTTCTACCTTGGCGGGACCTCGTTGCTGATCGTCGTCGTGGTTGTGATGGACTTCATGTCCCAAGTACAATCGCACCTCGTTTCGCACCAGTACGAATCCCTGATGAAGAAAGCCAACCTGAAGGGTTACGGCAGCGGAATGTTGCGCTGAGTACCCATAAGGTTCGAGGAGTTGGTGATGAAAGTTCGTGCATCGGTGAAAAAGCTGTGCCGTAACTGCAAGATTATTCGCCGCGAAGGTGTTGTTCGAGTAATTTGCAGCGCGGAACCGCGTCACAAACAGCGCCAAGGCTGAGTGTGATTGTGCTTCAAGCCCGGTAGCTAGTGCGCTACCGGGTTGATTATTTGTTATTACAGCGATATTATCTCGCGCCCTATTTCTTGGCTTCCGGGGCGTAGGTAGCTGTCAATTGGAGTCCCACTGAATGGCCCGTATTGCAGGCGTTAACATTCCAGATAACAAGCATACTGTTATCTCGCTGACCTACATCTATGGTGTTGGTCGCACTACTGCACAGAAGATCTGTGCGGTTGCTGGGGTAAACCCAGCTGCAAAGATCAAAGATCTGAGCGACGAGCAGATTGAACAGCTGCGTGGCGAAGTGGCGAAGTTCACCACTGAAGGTGACCTGCGTCGCGAAATCAACATGAAAATCAAGCGTTTGATGGACCTCGGTTGCTATCGCGGTCTGCGTCATCGTCGTGGTCTTCCAGTACGCGGTCAGCGTACCAAGACTAACGCGCGTACCCGTAAAGGTCCGCGTAAGCCGATCCGCAAGTAATCGCCCCAGCGAATCGACAGGAAAATTATCATGGCAAAACCTGCTGCTCGTCCTCGTAAAAAAGTTAAAAAGACAGTGGTTGATGGCATCGCCCACATCCATGCTTCTTTTAACAACACAATCGTGACCATCACCGACCGTCAAGGCAACGCTCTTTCTTGGGCTACCTCCGGTGGTTCGGGTTTCCGCGGTTCCCGCAAGTCCACCCCGTTCGCTGCTCAAGTAGCTGCTGAACGTGCTGGTCAAGCTGCGCTGGAATATGGCCTGAAAAACCTCGACGTTAACGTCAAGGGTCCAGGTCCAGGTCGTGAGTCCGCTGTCCGTGCTTTGAACGGCTGTGGCTATAAGATCGCCAGCATCACCGACGTGACGCCAATCCCGCACAACGGGTGCCGTCCGCCGAAGAAGCGCCGCGTGTAATCCAGGAGATTGTAAAGAATGGCTCGTTACATTGGTCCAAAATGCAAACTCGCTCGTCGCGAAGGCACCGATCTCTTCCTGAAGAGCGGCGTGCGCGCGATCGAATCGAAGTGCAACATTGAAGCAGCACCTGGTATCCACGGCCAACGCCGCGGTCGCCAGTCCGATTACGGCACCCAACTGCGTGAAAAGCAGAAGGTTCGTCGTATCTACGGCGTTCTCGAGCGTCAGTTCAGCGGCTACTACAAAGAAGCTGCTGGCAAGAAAGGTGCAACCGGTGAAAACCTGCTGCAACTGCTCGAATGCCGTCTGGACAACGTTGTATACCGTATGGGCTTTGGTTCGACTCGTGCCGAATCCCGTCAGCTGGTATCGCACAAATCCGTAAGCGTTAACGGTCAGACCGTAAACGTGCCGTCGTACCAGGTTCGTGCTGGTGACGTGGTCGCGATTCGCGAGAAAGCAAAGAACCAACTTCGCATTGTCCAAGCTCTCGATCTGTGTGCCCAACGTGGCCGCGTAGAATGGGTAGAAGTAGACACTGAGAAGAAGTCGGGCGTTTTCAAGAACGTTCCAGCTCGCAGTGATCTGTCCGCCGACATCAACGAAAGCCTGATTGTCGAGCTCTACTCCAAGTAAGGGCTAGAAAATAGGTGCATCCATGCAGATTTCGGTAAATGAGTTCCTGACACCCCGCCATATTGATGTGCAGGTTGTCAGTCCAACCCGCGCCAAGATCACTCTCGAGCCTCTCGAGCGTGGTTTCGGCCACACCCTGGGCAACGCGCTGCGCCGCATCCTGTTGTCCTCAATGCCCGGCTGTGCAGTAGTCGAGGCCGAGATTGACGGTGTACTCCATGAGTACAGCGCCATCGAAGGCGTACAGGAAGACGTAATTGAAATCCTGTTGAACCTTAAAGGTCTGGCTATCAAGCTGCACGGTCGTGACGAAGTTACGCTGACCTTGTCGAAGAAGGGTTCGGGGGTGGTTACCGCTGCCGATATTCAGCTGGATCATGATGTCGAGATCGTTAACCCCGATCACGTAATCGCTAACCTGGCGTCTAACGGCGCCCTGAACATGAAGCTCACCGTAGCTCGTGGTCGTGGTTATGAACCGGCAGACTCGCGTCAGAGCGATGAAGACGAAAGCCGCAGCATTGGTCGCTTGCAGCTTGACTCTTCGTTCAGCCCGGTTCGCCGTATCGCATACGTGGTGGAAAACGCCCGTGTCGAGCAGCGTACTAACCTGGACAAGCTGGTTATTGATCTGGAAACCAACGGTACCCTGGACCCTGAAGAGGCTATCCGCCGTGCTGCAACCATCCTGCAACAGCAGTTGGCTGCGTTCGTCGATCTCAAAGGTGACAGTGAGCCAGTGGTTGTCGAGCAGGAAGACGAGATCGATCCGATCCTGCTTCGCCCGGTTGACGATCTGGAACTGACTGTACGTTCGGCTAACTGCCTTAAGGCGGAAAACATCTACTACATCGGTGACCTGATTCAGCGTACCGAAGTAGAGCTGTTGAAGACTCCGAACCTTGGCAAGAAATCCTTGACTGAAATCAAGGACGTTCTGGCCTCCCGCGGTCTGTCCCTCGGCATGCGCCTCGACAACTGGCCGCCTGCAAGTCTTAAGAAGGACGACAAGGCGACTGCCTGATCGTCGTAATCACCGAACGTTGTGTTTGGTAAGGAATGAACCATGCGTCATCGTAAAAGTGGTCGTCACCTGAGCCGCACCAGCTCGCACCGCAAGGCCATGTTTCAAAACATGGCGGTGTCGCTGTTCGAGCACGAGCTGATCAAAACTACACTGCCAAAAGCCAAAGAACTGCGTCGCGTTGCTGAGCCGCTGATCACTTTGGCTAAGACAGACAGCCTGGCTAACCGCCGTCTGGCTTTCGACCGTACTCGTTCGAAAGCTATCGTTGGTAAGCTCTTCAACGACCTGGGCAAGCGTTACGCTACCCGTGAGGGTGGCTACCTGCGCATCCTCAAGTGCGGTTTCCGCACGGGTGACAACGCGCCTATGGCGTACGTTGAGTTGGTTGATCGTCCAGTTGGCGGTGAAGCTGTATCCGCTGAGTAAGACGTCAGTCTGAAACGAAAAACCGGGCCTAGTGCCCGGTTTTTTGTGTCTGTTATAAACGCGCTGTTCGTAAACGCTCCCTATGCCTGTTGCAGTCATTATTCGATCTGGATCGTTCTTAGTATTTTTCTATTGATGTCCGCAAATTAATGAATTTGTAGGTGTGCTGATCAATGGTGATACTTATCCCAAGCCGATTGGCCGGCAAGATCCAGATCAGACAGAGGAAGAACACCGCATGAGTCAGAACAAAACGCTAACCACCGCCAGTGGCGCTCCTGTCGCCGATAACCAGAATTCCCGCTCCGCCGGCCCTCGCGGCCCGCTGCTTCTTGACGACTTTCATCTGATCGAAAAGCTCGCCCATTTCAACCGTGAAAACATCCCTGAGCGTCGTGTCCACGCCAAGGGTTCGGGTGCCTACGGCACGTTCACCGTGACCCGCGACATCATGGAATACACCAGTGCCAAACTATTTGAAGCTGTCGGCAAGCAAACCCCAACCTTCTTGCGATTCTCCACGGTAGGTGGTGAGCGCGGTTCCGCCGATACCGAGCGCGATCCACGGGGCTTTGCCCTGAAGTTCTATACCGAGGAAGGTAACTGGGACATTGTCGGTAACAACACACCAGTGTTCTTCATCCGTGATCCGCTGAAGTTTCCGGACTTCATCCACACGCAAAAGCGTCTGCCGCAGAGCAATCTCAAAAGTGCACAGATGATGTGGGATTTTTGGTCTCACTCGCCTGAGGCCCTGCACCAGGTCACCATCCTGTTCTCGGACCGAGGCATTCCGGACGGTTACCGTCACATGCACGGCTTCGGCAGCCACACCTACAGCCTGCTCAATGCCAAGGGCGAGCGTCACTGGGTGAAGTGGCATTACAAAACCCAGCAAGGGATCAAGAACCTGGCCCCGGCAGACGCTGCACGCCTGGCCGGTACCGACCCTGATTACGCCCAGCGCGACCTGTTCGAGGCGATCGAGCGCGGTGACTTCCCGAAATGGCGAGTGTGCATTCAGATCATGTCTGAGGCCCAGGCCGCCGCTCATTACGAAAATCCGTTCGACGTGACCAAGACCTGGTCGCAGAAAGAGTTCCCGCTGATCGAAGTCGGTGAGCTTGAACTCAACCGGAATCCTCAGAACTATTTTGCCGAAGTAGAGCAGGCGGCATTCGGTCCGAGCAACATGGTTCCGGGTGTGGGTTTGTCGCCGGATCGCATGCTGCAAGGTCGTGTGTTCGCTTACGCCGATGCCCACCGCTACCGTGTTGGCACCAACCACCAACAACTGCCGGTGAACGCTGCGCGTAACCAGGTCAACAGCTACCAGCGTGATGGATCGATGGCGTTCGGCAGCAATGGCGGCGCAGCACCGAATTACGAACCGAACAGCTATGTAGATTCGCCGAAGCAAGCGCCGCGTTACGCAGAGCCTGCGCTGACCTTGAGCGGAGCGGCTGATCGTTATGATCATCGCGAGGACACCGATTATTACAGTCACGCTGGTGCGCTGTTCCGTCTGATGAGCGATG
This sequence comes from Pseudomonas violetae, assembly GCF_023072615.1. Taxonomy (GTDB): domain Bacteria; phylum Pseudomonadota; class Gammaproteobacteria; order Pseudomonadales; family Pseudomonadaceae; genus Aquipseudomonas; species Aquipseudomonas violetae. The sequence continues at coordinate 26,083 of NZ_JAKNRW010000030.1, read as the reverse complement.
AGCAGAAGAACCTGCTCGTCAACAACATTGCCGGCGCTATGACCGGAGTTTCCAGCGATGTGGTTGATCGTCAGTTGCAGCATTTCTTCAGAGCCGACCCAGCGTATGGAGAAGCAATCGCAAAGGTGCTCAACGTACAGCTTAACGAAGTCTAAACGAGAAGCAGAACCGCCCTCATTTGGGCGGTTTTTGCGTTATTTAAACTGCTTTTCTCAGAATATCCTCGCTTTTATCGCGCAATCGGCGTGACCAATTGGTCGGGTTGGTTCAAACTACAGACTTTCAAGCAGGGAGATGTAGGGCGATGCAAGGGCACCCAGACGTAATCGATTACCTCAACACGTTGCTCACCGGCGAACTGGCGGCTCGTGATCAATATTTCATCCATTCGCGGATGTACGAGGACTGGGGTTTCACCGAGCTCTACGAACGTATCAACCACGAGATGGAAGAAGAAGCGCAGCACGCTGACGCCCTGATGCGTCGTATCCTGATGCTGGAAGGCACGCCACGCATGCGTCCGGACGACTTGGATGTCGGCACTACGGTGCCTGATATGCTCGCTGCCGACCTTCGACTGGAATACAAAGTCCGCGCCGCACTCTGCAAGGGCATCGAGCTCTGCGAGCTGCACAAGGACTACGTCAGTCGCGAGATCCTGCGCATTCAACTGAACGACACTGAAGAAGATCACACCTACTGGCTTGAGAAGCAGTTGGGTCTGATCAAGTTGATTGGTCTGGAGAATTACCTGCAATCGCAGTTCTGATTCCCTGATACAAAAAAGCCCCTGTCACCGACAAAGTGACAGGGGCTTTTTCGTGGGCTTGAATCAGGCCTTGTCGCGAGCCAGCAGCGGTTTCAGGTAGAAGCCGGTGTGAGACTGCTTCATCTCCGAGACTTCTTCCGGCGTACCGACCGCTATGATCTGCCCACCTTTGGAACCCCCTTCCGGCCCCAAGTCCACCAACCAGTCGGCAGTCTTGATCACGTCGAGGTTATGCTCGATCACCACCACGGTGTTGCCGTGGTCGCGCAGTCGATGCAGCACGTCGAGCAATTGCTGGATATCCGCGAAGTGCAGGCCAGTAGTTGGTTCGTCGAGGATATACAGGGTCTTGCCGGTATCGCGCTTGGACAGTTCGCGGGACAGTTTCACCCGCTGGGCTTCACCGCCGGACAGCGTGGTCGCCGATTGCCCAAGCTTGATGTAGGACAGTCCCACGTCCATCAGTGTTTGAAGCTTGCGTGCCAAGGCTGGGACCGCATCGAAGAACACTCGTGCCTCTTCGATAGTCATCTCGAGGGTCTCGTGGATGTTCTTGCCTTTGTACTTGATCTCCAAGGTCTCGCGGTTATAGCGCTTGCTCTTGCAGACGTCGCACGGAACATAGATATCCGGCAGGAAGTGCATTTCCACCTTGATCAAGCCGTCGCCCTGACAAGCTTCGCAGCGTCCGCCTTTCACGTTGAAGGAGAAACGCCCTGGCCCGTAACCCCGGGAGCGGGACTCCGGCACGCCGGCGAACAGTTCGCGAATCGGTGTGAACAGCCCGGTGTAGGTCGCCGGGTTCGAGCGAGGCGTACGACCGATCGGGCTCTGGTCGATGTCGACAACCTTGTCCAGGTGCTCCAGGCCCTTGATGCTGTCGTGGGCGGCAGCTTCGAGGGTGGTTGCACCGTTTAGCGCAGTAGCGCTCAGGGGGAATAGCGTGTTGTTGATCAGCGTCGACTTTCCGGAGCCCGATACGCCGGTCACACAGGTCAGCAGGCCGATCGGAATGTCCAGGTCGACATTGCGCAGGTTGTTGCCGCGAGCGCCCTTGAGCGACAGCGACAGCTTCTTGTTGCGTGGCGTGCGCTGGGCCGGCACCGCGATCTTCACGCGTCCGGACAAATACTTGCCGGTCAATGAATCCGGATGCGCCATGACCTCGGCCGGCGTGCCTTCGGCGACGATATGTCCACCGTGTACCCCCGCGCCGGGCCCGATATCCACAACGTAATCAGCGAGACGGATCGCATCTTCATCATGCTCGACCACGATTACCGTGTTACCGATGTCGCGCAGGTGCTTGAGGGTGCCGAGCAAACGGTCATTGTCGCGTTGATGCAGACCGATTGAAGGTTCGTCGAGGATGTATAGGACTCCCACCAGGCCGGCGCCAATCTGGCTAGCCAGGCGGATTCGCTGAGCCTCACCGCCGGACAACGTGTCGGCACTGCGGTCCAGCGAAAGATAGTCGAGACCCACGTTGACCAGGAACTGCAGGCGCTCGCGGATTTCCTTGAGGATCTTGTCGGCAATTTCACCGCGACGGCCAGTGAGCTTCAGGCCGCCGAAATATTCACAGGCATCGCCAATCGGCAGGTTGGTCACCGCCGGTAGCGTCTTCTCGCCCACCCAGACGTGCCGCGCTTCACGACGCAGGCGGGTGCCACGGCAGTCAGGGCAGGGCTGGGTACTGAGGAACTTGGCGAGTTCTTCGCGGACCGAGGCCGACTCGGTTTCGCGATAGCGACGGTCCAGGTTCGGCACGATGCCTTCGAACGGGTGCGAGCGTTTGACGATATCGCCACGGTCGTTCAGATATTTGAAGTCGACGTTCTGCGAGCCACTGCCATGCAGAATGAATTTCTGTTGGTCGGCGGGCAGTTCGTTGAACGGCACTTCAAGGCTGAATTTGTAATGCGCCGCCAACGACCCGAGCATCTGAAAGTAGTAGACATTGCGTCGGTCCCAGCCGCGTATAGCGCCTTCTGCTAGCGTCAGCTCGCCATTGACCAATCGCTTGATGTCGAAAAACTGCTTCACCCCCAGACCGTCGCAGGTCGGGCAAGCGCCAGCGGGGTTGTTGAAGGAGAACAGCTTGGGCTCCAACTCGCTGATCGCATGGCCGCAGATCGGGCAGGCAAATCGCGCGGAGAAAATGATTTCTTCACCGGCTTCGTCGTCCATCGGCGCGACCAGCGCGATGCCGTCGGCCAATTTCAGGGCGGTCTCGAACGACTCGGCCAGACGCTGTTGCAGATCGGCGCGAACCTTGAAGCGGTCAACCACGACATCGATCGAATGCTTTTTCTGTTTATCCAGCTTCGGCAGTTCATCCAGCTCGCACAGCCGGCCGTTAACCCGGGCGCGCACGAAACCTTGGGCGCGCAGTTCTTCGAAGACCGAAAGATGTTCGCCTTTACGCTCGCGAATCACCGGTGCCAGCAGCATGAGCTTGCTGCCCTCCGGTTGGGCGAGGACCAGATCGACCATCTGACTGACGGTTTGCGCTTCCAGGGGGATATCGTGGTCCGGGCAGCGTGGAATACCGACACGGGCGTACAGCAGGCGCAGGTAATCATAGATTTCGGTGATGGTGCCGACCGTCGAGCGCGGGTTGTGCGAGGTCGACTTCTGCTCGATGGAAATAGCTGGCGACAAACCTTCAATGGTGTCGACGTCAGGTTTTTCCATCATCGACAGGAACTGCCGGGCATAGGCAGACAGCGATTCGACGTAGCGGCGCTGGCCCTCGGCGTACAGTGTGTCGAACGCCAGGGAAGACTTGCCGGATCCGGACAGGCCGGTGATGACGATCAGTTTGTCCCGCGGCAGGGTCAGGTCGATGTTCTTCAGGTTGTGGGTTCGGGCCCCACGAATCAGGATCTTGTCCAAAGTGGCCTCGCTTGGCGGGCGTCGAAAACGTAGGAGTATACGGCCAAATACTGGATGGATGCACACTATCAAACGAGCGGGTTATTCTCTTACATGAAGAGTCTGTCAGGTGAGCGCGGCAAAGCGTCGCGATATACCCTGTCAATCGATGGGACTGGTAGAATCGCCGCCGGTTCACATGAGGTTTTTCCATGCACGATCCCCACAGCGAACGCATGAGTGGCAGTGAGACCCGCGCAGCAAGCGGTCTGGCCCTGGTGTTCGCCTTCCGTATGCTTGGCATGTTCATGGTATTGCCAGTGTTGGCGACCTATGGCATGGACCTGGCTGGAGCGACCCCGGCCCTCATCGGACTGGCGATTGGCGCTTACGGCCTGACCCAGGCGCTCTTCCAGATTCCCTTAGGCTTCATTTCCGACCGCATCGGCCGTCGCCCGGTGATCTACCTGGGGCTCATCATCTTTGCCCTGGGTAGCATATTGGCCGCCAATGCCGATTCTATCTGGGGTGTGATTGCCGGGCGGATCCTGCAGGGCGCGGGCGCAATTTCCGCTGCGGTGATGGCGCTGCTGTCAGACTTGACCCGCGAGCAGCACCGCACGAAAGCCATGGCCATGATCGGCATGACCATCGGCTTGTCATTCGCCGTTGCAATGGTCGTAGGCCCGCTGCTGACACGCGCCTTTGGGCTGTCCGGGCTGTTCCTCGCCACCGGAGGCATGGCGCTGCTCGGCATTGCCATCGTGATGTTCATGGTGCCCCGTGCCACCGGTCCGCTGCAGCATCGAGAATCCGGTGTGGCACGCCAGGCGCTGTTGCCAACGCTCAAGCACCCGGACCTGTTGCGCCTGGACCTCGGCATTTTTGTGTTGCACGCCATGTTGATGTCCAGCTTCGTTGTTTTGCCCCTGGCACTGGTCGAAAAAGCCGGCCTTCCCAAGGAGCAGCACTGGTGGGTATACCTCACCGCGCTGCTGATTTCTTTCTTCGCCATGATCCCGTTCATTATCTACGGTGAGAAGAAACGTAAAATGAAACGAGTTTTATTGGGCGCGGTGCTGACGCTGATGCTCACTGAGCTATTCTTCTGGCAGTTCGGCGATAGCTTGCGGGCTCTGGTAATTGGCACGGTGGTGTTCTTCACCGCATTCAACCTGCTGGAAGCCTCGTTGCCCTCGCTGATCAGCAAGGTTTCACCGGCAGGCGGCAAGGGCACGGCTATGGGGGTTTATTCCACCAGTCAGTTCCTCGGTTCGGCGTTGGGCGGGATCATGGGCGGGTGGATGTTCCAGCATGGCGGTTTGTCGGCTGTGTTCCTTGGATGCGCCGGGCTGGCTGCCCTCTGGTTGGCCTTTGCTGTTACCATGCGCGAACCTCCCTACGTGACGAGCCTGCGCTTGCCGCTGTCGCCCGAAGCGATCCGCGAAGCGGGTCTGGTCGAGCGCCTGATGGCCGTCGTAGGGGTAACAGATGCAGTCGTGGTTGCTGATGAAGCAGCCATTTACATCAAATTGGACACCGAACTATTGGATCGCACCACCCTCGAGCGCCTGGTGAACAACCCGGCCCCGACAGCGTGCGAAGCCTAGGAGAACGTTATGGCCCGTGGGGTTAACAAAGTCATATTGGTCGGCACTTGCGGCCAGGATCCCGAAGTTCGCTACCTGCCTAACGGTAACGCCGTGACCAACCTGAGTCTGGCGACCAGCGAACAATGGACCGATAAGCAAACCGGTCAGAAGGTCGAGAAGACCGAATGGCACCGTGTATCGATGTTCGGCAAGGTTGCTGAGATCGCCGGCGAATACCTGCGTAAGGGTTCGCAGGTGTACATCGAAGGCAAGCTGCAGACCCGTGAATGGGAAAAAGACGGTATCAAGCGTTACACCACTGAAATCGTGGTCGACATGCAAGGCACCATGCAACTGTTGGGCGGTCGTCCACAGCAGGGTGACCAGCAAGGCGGGGGCAACAACTACCAGCAGTCCGCCCCGGCTCCACGCCAGCAGGCTCCACGCCCGCAGGCACCACAACAACAGTCTGCACCGCAGCAGTCGCGTCCGGCACCTCAGCAGGCCGCTCCGCAGCCAGCTCCGGATTTCGACAGCTTTGATGACGATATTCCGTTCTGAGAGTTACCTTAGACTAAAACTGTAAAGTATTTCCCTGAAAGCCCCAAAGCGTATGCGTTTGGGGCTTTTTAGTGTTTCGCTGTAGGAATATTCTGTTTTTTGTTTTTCATGTGGTCTACACGACTATCGTGACTTTTCTTTGGTTAATCTCCACTCCTGAATTTTATCGAGTGGTTATGATGCAAGGGCATGAAGGCAAAGCAGATAAGTGGGAAGTTAGGGTGAGCTCTCTACCACGAGAGTATACAGTCGAAGAGTTCACTGAGGACTACGCTGACTATATAGCATCCGAGCTCGACAAGGACTGGAGGGATGACCTCTTCAGCTGGAGCCTCAAATGGATTGGCTCGGGGCTTTGCTTTGTAGGCGGCTTGTTCCTGATCTTTGGGCCGTCGACGATCATGGTCAGCACATTCTCAGGTCCAAATTTTTTCCAGATATTTCAGTTGTATCCTGCTCCAATTGTCAGTGTCGGCGGCATTATCTTCGGTGTCCATAAATGGATTTCGCAGTCCAAGGTACCAATGACCCCCGAAGCATACTTGCTGCATTATTATTCGGTACTAGGGCCGGATGACACTGAGCTAAATGAAAGGGTTGATGTCCGGCATGTCGGTGAAGATATTTTTTATATTTCCTGCATTTAATGAGTAACTTGGTTTTTAGGTTCTTTACGAAATGCCTTGTAACGCTGCCACCCAATCCGAACACCGAGATTGGGTAGCGTACGCGCATATGGAATTAGGACTTCATATTGGTTAAGCAATACGAAACCCTCAATGCGGGCGTCGGTTTCGTGCGGGTGGCGCTCCCAAGATCCAGGCATAGCAGAGCCACGCAGGCCATGTAATCATTCGTCGTCGGAACACCGCCCGCAGCAAACGGAACGCCGTGCGGCCGCTCCTACAAAAACGTAGTCACATTGGCCCGCGCCGAGTGCAGTTTCTTGTAGCTGTCGATCAGCCGCAGATGCCGATCCAACCCTTCCAGCTTCATGCTGGTCGGCGTCAAGCCATGGAAGCGCACGCTACCGTCCACCGACCCGATCGCTGCATCCGTTCGCTCGTTGCCAAACATCCGGCGGAAATTGGCCTCGTAGTCTTCCAGTTCCAGGTCTTCGTCCAGCTTCATTTCCAGCACCACGTTGACTGCCTGATAGAACAGGCCACGTTCAACCGTGTTGTCGTTGTACTGCAGGAACATTTCCACCGCCTCTTTCGCCTCTTCATATTGCTGCAAGGCGAGATAGATCAGCAGCTTCAACTCCAGGATCGTCAACTGACCCCAGGCGGTGTTGTCATCAAATTCGATGCCGATCAACGAAGTGATGTCGGTGTAGTCGTCCAGCTCACTTTCCACCAGGCGCTCAACCAGTGCCCGCAGTTCCTCTTCATCCAGGCGATGCAGATTGAGGATGTCGGCGCGGAAGAACAGCGCTTTGTTGGTGTTGTCCCAGATCAGGTCGTCCGCAGGGTAGATTTCCGAATAGTCTGGCACCAGGATGCGGCACGCCTTGGCGCCGATATGTTCGTAAACCGCCATGTACACTTGCTTGCCCATGCCATCAAGAATGCCGAACAAGGTCTCGGCTTCCTCGGCATTCGAGTTTTCGCCCTGGCCGGAGAAATCCCACTCTACAAATTCGTAATCCGATTTTGAGCTGAAGAAGCGCCACGACACTACGCCGCTCGAGTCGATGAAGTGCTCGACGAAGTTGTTCGGCTCGGTCACCGCGTGCCCTTCAAAAGTCGGCTGGGGCAAGTCGTTGAGGCCTTCGAAGCTGCGCCCCTGGAGCAATTCGGTCAGGCTGCGTTCCAGCGCCACTTCCAGGCTAGGGTGGGCACCGAACGAGGCGAACACGCCGCCGGTGCGCGGGTTCATCAGGGTGACGCACATCACCGGGAATTCACCTCCCAGGGACGCATCCTTGACCAATACGGGGAACCCTTGCTCTTCCAGTGCCTGAATGCCGGCCAGGATACCCGGGTACTTCGCCAGCACGTCGGCCGGTACATCCGGCAAGGCGAATTCACCCTCGATGATTTCACGTTTGACCGCGCGCTCGAAGATCTCCGACAGACACTGCACCTGGGCTTCTGCCAAGGTGTTACCGGCACTCATCCCGTTGCTCAGGAACAGGTTTTCAATCAGGTTGGAAGGGAAGTACACCACTTCACCGTCCGAACGTCGCACGTACGGCAGCGAGCAGATGCCACGCTCTTCATTGCCCGAGTTGGTATCGATCAGATGGGAGCCACGCAGCTCACCGTCGCGGTTATAAATCTTCAGGCAGTGCTCGTCGAGAATTTCAGTCGGCAGCGCGTCTTTGCGGCCAGGCTTGAACCAGCGTTCGTCCGGGTAGTGCACAAACGCTGCGTTGGCGATGTCTTCGCCCCAGAACTGGTCGTTGTAGAAGAAGTTGCAGTTGAGTCGCTCGATAAACTCGCCCAGCGCCGACGCCAATGCGCCTTCCTTGGTCGCACCCTTGCCGTTGGTAAAGCACATCGGCGAGTGTGCATCGCGGATATGCAGCGACCACACATTGGGCACGATATTGCGCCACGAGGCGATTTCGATCTTCATGCCCAGGTCCGCCAGAATGGCCGACATATTGGCGATGGTCTGCTCCAGCGGCAGGTCCTTGCCAGCAATATAGGTGTTTGCCTGGGAGTTGGAAGCAGGCATCAGCAGCGCCTGTGCATCGGCGTCGAGGTTGTCCACCTCTTCGATCACAAACTCAGGGCCGGCCTGCACCACTTTTTTCACGGTGCAACGGTCGATGGAGCGCAGGATGCCCTGGCGGTCCTTGTCGGAGATGTCTGCGGGTAACTCGACCTGGATCTTGAAGATCTGGTTGTAGCGGTTTTCCGGGTCGACAATATTGTTCTGTGATAGGCGGATGTTATCGGTGGGGATATTGCGCGTGCTGCAGTACAACTTTAAAAAATACGCCGCGCACAACGCCGAGGAAGCCAGGAAGTAGTCGAACGGGCCCGGCGCCGAGCCATCGCCCTTGTAGCGGATAGGTTGATCGGCCACCACCGTGAAGTCATCGAACTTGGCTTCAAGTCGAAGGTTGTCGAGAAAGTTGACCTTGATTTCCATGGGGGATTACCAGAATAGCGGGCTAGTCGATTTGGCCGCCATTATCCGGCATTTCAGCGGTAAGTCTCGTGGGTGTCTGACGATATGCTCCCGCCGGGCTTTTTTAGCAGGCAAAACAAGGACCAGCCGAAGGGTTCGGCCTGGCCCTTTTCAAGGTCAGTGGCTGGTTGCCAGGAATTCGTCAGTCGAGATCACCTTCGCATAAGCAAACCCCAATGCCGACATGAATGCGGCGTGAACCTGGGCGGCAGGCACTGTGACTCCGTTGAATTCCAGGTCGCGTGAGGCGCAGGCGTCGTGAATCACCGTGACGGTGTAGCCGAAGTCGGCGGCGGCGCGGGCTATGCCGTCGATGCACATGTGGCTCATGCTGCCGACGACAACCAGCTCCTTGATGCCTTGCTCGTCGAGGGTCGACTGCAGTTCGGTTTCACGGAACGAGTTGACGAAGTGCTTGAGCACCACCGGTTCATCGGTGCGGTTAAGAACCTTGGGGTGCAATTTCGCGCCTTCGGAGCCTGGGGTGAAGAAGGGCGCTTCGTCGGAAGTGAACTCATGGCGAATATGCACCACCGAGTCACCGCCATCGCGAAAGGCTTTGAGCAGACGTACGGCGTTGTCGGCTGCAGCATCGGCGCCGACCAGTGGCCACTTGCCTTGGGGGAAGTAGTCGTTTTGGATATCGACTACGATGAGTGCTTGCTTGGCCATGACCATTTCCTCGAAAAGTGTGTGGGTGTGGAATGGAGTATCAGGGGTGGCAGGCGTTCCGAGGATTGGCCGCACCGACAATAGAAGGGGGAAAACTGACAATGAATCTGCAGAGGACTGTCGTAGAGCTGGGCGTGCTGATTTATCCAGGCGCGCAGCTGGCGGCGGTGCATGGGTTGACGGATTTGTTCGGGGTGGCCAACCGGATTGCTGCCGAACATCAGGCTGCACAATTGCCTCTGTTGCGGGTCAGTCACTGGCAGGTTGCCGCAGATCTGCCCCCGATCCGGGTATATGACAGCCATCCCGCGCCCGAAAAATCGCTGGCGGCGGTTTTGATTCCGCCGTCGATTGCCGGTTATACCGAGGGTCAGGCTCCGCCGTCATTGTTCCGCTGGCTGCGCGAGCAACATGCCAGTGGTGCGACCCTTGGTGGCGTTTGTGTGGGTTCGATTCTGCTGGCCGAGAGTGGTTTGCTCGACGGCCGTAGCGCCACCACGCATTGGACTTCGGCCAAGGGTTTCGCCGAACGTTATCCTGCGATCACGCTCAAGGCCGACACGCCGATTGTCGATGACGGTGACCTGATTACCACGGCCGGGTTGATGGCATGGTCAGAGTTGGGCTTGCGGCTAGTCGACCGCCTGCTCGGGCCGAGCATCGCTACCGGCACCGCCAGATTTCTGGTGGTCGAGCACAGTGACAGTGCCAGCGAGTGCGGCAGTAACTTCTCACCTATTCTCAATCATGGCGACGCGGCGATCCTCAAGGTCCAGCACTGGCTGCAAAGCGCCGGGGCGACCGAGGTTTCCCTGACGGCAATGGCGCAACGAGCGGGGCTGGAAGAGCGCACTTTTCTGCGCCGGTTTCGTGCCGCTACCGGGCTTAGGCCTACCGAGTATTGCCAGCATCTGCGAGTCGGCAAGGCACGGGAAATGCTCGAATTCACCAACGGCACGATCGATCACATTGCCTGGACGGTGGGGTATCAAGACCCAAGTGCGTTCCGGGCCACGTTCAGGAAAATCACTGGTCTGGCCCCCAGCGATTACCGTAATCGCTTTGGAGTGGGCGCTGGCCAGAGTTGAACGCTAGATCATGGGAAATGTCGGAGTGATTAACCGCAGGATTCCCTGGCGGTATCCAGCAGGTGGCAGCCGGCTTGATCCAAAGCCCAATCCTGCGACATCCACCAAGCGCATATTGAAGGGGGATGCATGACCCCAACAAACCGCAAGAAACTGGTCGTCGCGCACTCCGTGCGAGCCCAGGCACCTCAGCATGAGGTAGAGACCAACCGCGCTCTGGCGCGTTGGCTGGCGCAGATCCTAGGGCTGAAATTCGGCGGCAGTTACGACGCGAGCGTGCATGGCGATCGCGACCTGTATCTGTTGCCGACCCAGACGCTGGTGGGCGTGGCGGCCGCGCGCGAACTGGGCGTCAGGGGGCCGGAGGATTTGTGGGGTGGCTACGTCGACCACGATTTCATCTGCACCAAAGCCATCACCCATGGTTTGTTCAGTCCACAGGCGCATGCGCCGCAAGGCTGGTCGCCGTTGTTCGCCGAAAGAGTGCGTAAAGTGGTGCTCGACGGCCTCAGTGTCTTTTCCCTGGAGGATGCCCGCCCTGCAGCGGAGTATCTGCTGCAAAGCGGCCCGATCCGTCTCAAACCGGTGCACGGCTGTGCCGGTCGCGGGCAAGAGGTGGTCGACAGCCTCGACCACTTCGACACTATTCTTGCCCGTCCCGAAGCCCATGCGCTGTTTAACGAAGGTGTGGTGCTGGAGCAGGATCTGCACAACGTGATCACCCACAGCGTCGGTCAGAGCTTCATTGGCGACCAGGTGCTCAGTTACTGCGGCGATCAGCACCTGACTGAGGATGGTCAAGGCGAGCAAGTCTACGGCGGTTCAAACCTGCTGGTAGTCCAGGGTTATTACGAGGACCTGCTCAACCTGCCGCTGGCCGAGGATGTGCGGCTGGCGATTCGCCAGGCCCAGGTGTTTGATAGCGCCGCCGACGAGACCTACCCCGGTTTCTATGCTTCGCGGCGCAATTACGACATCGCTCAAGGCCTGGACAGCAAGGGGCTGGCGCGCAGCGGAGTGCTGGAGCAGTCCTGGCGCATGGGCGGTGCCAGTAGCGCTGAGGTGGCCGCCTTGCAGTCTTTCGTCAACGATCCGGGGATGCGCGCGATTCGTGTGTCGTCGGTGGAAACCTACATTGATCAGCCGCTGCCGTCGGACGCTATCGAGGTGTACCGCGGACCTGCGCAAAACAGTGACTTTCTTCTCAAGTACGTGACGGTCAAATCCTATGACGGCTAGAAGCGAAACCATTCAGATCGACATCGACGATGAACAGATGAGCGGGACTTTCCTCAGCCCCAAATCCAAAGTACCAGGCGTGCTCTTTGTGCACGGCTGGGGAGGTAGCCAGGAGCGCGACCTGGAACGGGCCAAGGGCATTGCCGGGTTGGGTTGCGTGTGCCTGACTTTTGATTTACGTGGGCACACCGGCACCGGCATCCCTCTGACGCGGGTGACTCGTGAGGATAATTTGCGCGATTTGCTGGCCGCCTACGACCGGCTGCTGGCCCATCCGGCCCTGGATACTTCGGCGATTGCGGTGGTTGGCACCAGTTACGGTGGTTACCTGGCTTCGATCCTGACCTCATTGCGCCCAGTGCGTTGGCTGGCGCTGCGCGTGCCAGCACTGTATCGCGATGAGCAGTGGCACACACCCAAGCGGGCGCTGGACAAGATTGATCTGCGTGACTACCGCAGCACGCTGATCCGCGCTGATAGCAATCGGGCACTACACGCGTGTTCGCAGTTCACCGGGGATGTGTTGCTGGTGGAGTCGGAGACAGACGACTATGTACCGCATGCGACGATCATGAGTTATCGCGCGGCCTGCCAGCAGACTCACTCGTTGACGCACCGGATTATCGATGGTGCGGACCATGCCTTGAGCGAGCCGGTGTCACAGCAGGCGTACACCTCGATTCTGGTGGACTGGATCACCGAGATGGTGGTCGGTGAGCGGTTGAGTGTTATTCAGTCGAAGTGAGAGGTGTGGCGTTCTTGAAACCATCGCAAGCAGGCTCGCTCCCACAGTAGATTGCGATCAACTGTGAGAGCTAGCCTGCCCGCGATGGCGTCGGTAAGATCGCCAACATCAACCCGGCTTCTTGGCAATCCCCAGCGACTTGGCCTTTGCCTCCACCACCAGATACATCACCAAAGTAATCAACAGCGGCAAGATAAAGTAGATCGCCCGGTACGCCAGCAAACCTGCGACCAGGCTTCCGCGCGAAGCTTCATGCTGCAGCAGCGCGACAAACACCGCCTCCAGCACCCCAAGCCCCGCGGGAATGTGGGTAATCACCCCGGCAATGGCGCTGATCAGCAGCACGCCCAGCACCAACGGATAATCGAGCTTGCTCGGCAACAGGGTGAAAATCACGGCGGCCATCAATGACCAATTCAGCGCGCCCAGTACCAGTTGCAGGACGGCCATGCGCAACGACGGTAAATTGATTTCCACCCCACGAATCAACCACTCGCGACGTTTGGAAAACTGACAGGCCGCCAGATACCCAGCGCTCACCAGCAACAGCACCACCCCGACGCCCTGCAAGGCTGTGCTGCTCAACTTCCAGCCTGGCGGCATGCGCACCAGCCCACTGCTGAACACCGCACCGGCAATCACCATGTAGCCGAACCAGTTGGTCGCCAGGCTGAGGCCGAGGATCTTGGCGATGTTGGACTTGCTTACGCCCAGACGCGAATACAGGCGATAACGCATGGCGATACCGCCGACCCAGGCGCTGAGATTGAGGTTGAAGGCATAGCTGATGATGCCCACGGGAAGGATCTGCTTCCAGGTCAGGTCCTGGCGTATGTAGGTGCGACCGATCAGGTCGAAGCAGGCGTATACCAGGAAACTCACCAGCGTCAGTCCCGACGCGATGATCAAGGTGCGCACCTTGAAATCCGCCAGGGTGTCGAACACTTCATTCCATTCGATGCGCCGGGCGAGCATCGTGAACAGCACGATCAGGGCCAGGAAAAACAACATCGTCAGCGGCCGTTTCCAGCGACTCCAGCGAGATTTACCCGGGCTCTCGGCGTGCGGCGCCGACTGTGTTTCAGCGCTGCTCATGGCGATCGCTCCCGTTCGGAAGGGTAAACAGTTTCAAGCGCGGCTTATGGGCCGGTAACCACCCGGCCCAGGCTGGAAAGTGACGCAGGAAGTGGAACACCAGAAAACCCACGGTCATGTGCCACACCCGCCCACGCGGCGATGTCTGCGCGGACATGGCCTTGCAGTGATTGTTGCTCAGGTCTTCAAGGCGCTCGAACAGCTGACGATTGAAAGTGCGATCGCGAATCAGCACATTGGCCTCAAGATTCATCGACAGGCTCAGCGGGTCAAGGTTGCTTGAGCCAACGGTGCTCCAGTCCTCATCCACCAAGGCCACTTTGCCGTGCAACGGGCGTTGGCAATATTCGTGAATCTGCACGCCGGATTTGAGCAGGTAGTCGTAGGTCATGCGTGCAGCCAGTTTGGCCACCAGCACGTCCGGCTGACCTTGCAGGATCAGCTTTACTTCTACGCCACGGCGGGCCGCGTTGCGGATCTCGCGCAGCAGGCGATAGCCCGGGAAGAAATAGGCGTTTGCGATCACCACCCGGCGCTGGGCGCTGCGCAGCACCTGTCGATAGACCTCTTCGATATCGGTGCGGTGATCACCGTTGTCGCGATACACCAGGCGCACCTGGCCATCGTGATCAGTGACTGCCAGTTCCGAGCGGCGCTGCCGGCGGCGCTGCCACCAATATTTGGCACGGGCAGGACGACCACTTTGCAGCAGGGCAAAATGATGAATGTCCGCCACCGCCGGCCCCTGGATCTCCACGGAGTAATCCTGCTTGGCTTCGGGGCCGTAGTCGAGCAGGTGATCGCCGGAAAAGTTGATGCCGCCGATAAATGCAATCGTGCCGTCCACCACCACGATCTTGCGGTGCAGCCGGCGAAACCAGTTGGTGCGGATGCCCAAGCGCTTGGGGGCCGGATCGAAGATCTGCAAGCGGACACCCGCTTCGCTCAGCGCGGTGAGATAGCCTGTGCTGAGTTCGCCGCAGCCGAAACCATCGAGGCTGGCGGTAACGCGCACCCCTCGTTTAGCGGCGCCTATTAGCACTTCCTGCAGTTCGTTGCCGACCTTGTCTTCGAAGACGATGAAGGTTTCCAAGATGATTTCCGTCTTGGCCTGGCGCATCGCCTCGAACACCCTGGGGAAATACTCCTCGCCGTTTTCCAACAGTTCCACGCGATTATTGCCTTGCCATCCGTACTCGACATCAACGGCTGCGGGCTCGTGCACCGGCGGTACGGAAACGCTGTCCAAAGTGGTTTTCTCCATCGACGGGATGCTCATAGCTCGATCTCCACCGATAGCGGTGCGTGGTCGGATAGGTGGGACCAGGGCCGTGTTGCCAATACCTGCGGACGGCTGGCCTTGAGGTTGCGTACATAGATGCGGTCCAGGCGCAGTACCGGCATCCGTGCCGGAAAGCTGCGCGCGGGCTTGCCATGGTGCTCGGCGAACACTTCGCGCAAACCGCAGGGCTTGAGCAGGGCGTCGGCGCGCTGGCGCCAGTCATTGAAATCGCCGGCGACCATCACTGGCGCATCCTCCGGCAGTTCTTCAAGGCGTCGGGCCAACAGGCGCAGTTGCTCGTTGCGGTGGGTTTCGCGCAGGCCCAGGTGGACGCAGATCGCATGCACCTCCGGACCGTCACCCGGCAGGCGCAGCACGCAGTGCAAAATCCCGCGGTTTTCATGCCCGCTGATGGACACATCGAGATTGTCATGGCGGATGATCTGAAATTTCGACAGCAGCGCATTACCGTGATCACCTGCCGGGTAGACCGCGTTGCGGCCATAGGCAAATTGGGGCCACAGGCTGTCGGCGAGGAATTCGTACTGCGGCATCGTCGGCCAGTTATCGTAACGCTGGGGATGCTGCTCGTGAGTGCCGTGGACTTCCTGCAAAAACACCACGTCGGCTGACACGGCGCGCACCGCTTCGCGCAGTTCAGGCAAGATGAAACGCCGGTTAAGCGCGGTAAAACCCTTGTGAGTGTTGACCGTCAGTACGGTGAAGCGCCGCACGGGGGCGAGGGTTTGCAGTCGTTCTGGCGCATCGGGCTGTTGAGATAGGCTCATGACAGCACCCTGGAGGCGAAGCAGTTGGCCAGGGGTTCATGCACGTCCCGCAAGCGTTTGACGTGGGTGACGAGCTGCGGGGCCTTGACGCTGAACACGAAGTCCGACGGGATTTGGGCGTTCCAATCGGCATACCGCTGCGCACGTTGCAGGGCGTAGAACGATCCATAGATTTCGATGCTGTTGACCGCCCTCGACGCGAATTGCAATTCGCGCTTTTGGGTCAAACCCTTTGGGTAGAAATCCTCCCTCCAGGGCACGTAGCGCCAGCCTGAAATACCCATATGAATCGCCGCCATGTCGCCTCCCGTCTAATGGTCCTCGGACTACCCCGTTCTTTTGCTGACTGCGGGGCGATAGAGAAAGTTTCGACCGGGCTACGGACGGTAGCAGCCGTGGGCTACTCGACACGGCGATCCAGCAGGTACTGAAGGCTGAGTACTTCGTGGACCTTGCGGGTCTTGGGTGACAGTCACCGTCTGGAAGTTGTTGCGGAACCAGGCACTGACCGCGGGGTGGAAGCCCGCCAGGGCAGCGACAGGAGGGATTGGCAAGTTCCTGAGGCAATTTACACTTTACGGGTGACGGTTGCGTACTAAACCCGCAAAATGCAACGATTCCGGCAATTATCAATGACCTCACCCCCGGGTGCTGTCTAAAAGCCATCGTTCCAATCAGACTGGGCCTGCTGACTCTATGCGAATGCGCCTTATGTTACTGGGTGGCGGAAATGCCCTTGGGCAGGCGCTGATTCGCCTCGGTGCGGAGGAAGACATCGGTTTCCTCGCCCCCCGCCCGCCGCAAGACGGCTGGGATGCCGCGAGCCTGACGCAATTGCTCGACGACACCCGCCCGGATGCGCTGATCAACCTTGCGTACTACTTCGACTGGTTCCAGGCCGAGGTGGTCAGTGAACAGCGTCTGGCCGGGCAGGAACGCGCAGTCGAGCGCCTCGCCGAATTGTGCCAGCACCACAACATCGTTCTGTTGCAACCGTCGAGCTATCGCGTGTTCGACGGTTCCCGCGCGACTGCCTACAGCGAAAAAGACGAGCCGGTGCCCTTGGGCCTGCGTGGCCAGGCCTTGTGGCGCATCGAACAAAGCGTGCGGGCCACTTGCCCGCAGCACGTGCTGCTGCGCTTCGGCTGGCTGCTCGATGACAGCGTCGACGGCACCCTCGGGCGCTTCCTGGCTCGCGCCGAGCAGCCAGATGAACTGCTGATGGCCGACGACCGCCGAGGCAATCCGACGCCCGTCGACGATGCCGCCCGTGTAATTATTTCGGTGCTCAAGCAACTTGATTGTGCAGCGCCGCTCTGGGGCACCTACCATTACGCCGGGCATGAGGCCACTACGCCGCTGGCACTGGGGCAGGCTATCCTGACCGAAGCTCGCAACCTGCACCCGCTGGCCATCGAAGCGCCGACCGCCCAGGCTCACGCCGCGCGCCCGGACGCTGCCGAAGAGCCGCAACACGCGGTGCTGGCCTGCAAGAAAATTCTGCACACGTTCGGGATCAAACCGCGTGCCTGGCGCGCGGCGCTCCCGGGCCTACTGGACAGGTTCTATCGCCATGGCTGACGGCCCAATTCTAATCACCGGCGGTGCCGGTTTCATCGGCTCGCACCTGACCGACGCCTTGCTCGCCAAGGGCCATTCGGTGCGCATTCTCGACGACCTGTCCACCGGCAAACGCAGCAACCTGCCGCTGGACAATCCCAAGATCGAGTTGGTCCTCGGTGATGTCGCCGATGCAGCGCTGGTGGCGCGGACTATGGCCGGCTGCAGCGCCGTGGTGCACCTTGCGGCGGTCGCTTCGGTCCAGGCTTCGGTGGATGATCCGGTGAAGACCCACCAGAGCAACTTCATAGGCTCGCTGAATGTGTGCGAAGCCATGCGCCAGGCCGGGGTCAAACGCGTGGTGTTTGCCTCCAGCGCGGCGGTCTACGGCAACAACGGTGAAGGCGAGTCAATCGACGAAGACACGCCCAAGTCGCCGTTGACGCCCTATGCCTCCGACAAGCTGGCCAGCGAGCATTATTTTGACTTCTACCGACGCCAGCACAGTTTGGAGCCGGTGATCTTCCGGTTCTTCAACATCTTCGGGCCGCGCCAGGATCCGTCCTCGCCGTACTCCGGGGTGATCAGCATCTTCAGCGAACGGGCGCAGAAAGGCCTGCCGATCACCGTGTTTGGTGATGGCGAGCAGACCCGGGATTTTGTCTATGTCGAAGACCTGGTCGATCTGCTGGTGCAAGCAATCGAGAAGCCGCAGGTCGAGGTGGGCGCGATCAATGTCGGCTGGAACCAGGCGACTACGCTCAAGCAGATGCTACAGGCGCTGGAAGCGGTAGTGGGTGAGTTGCCGCCGGTGAGCTACGGTCCGGCGCGCTCCGGGGATATTCGTCATTCACGGGCGAACAATCGACGGTTGCTGGAGCGGTTTACCTATCCGGAGCAGACGCCAATGAATGTGGGATTGGCGCGGTTATTGGGGCGCTGAATTCTACTGCAATGCAAAAGGCGCCTTCAAAGGCGCCTTTTTCGTTTCTGGACGGGTGTTGACCGTGCCGACGCCTTCGCGAGCAAGCCCGCTCCCACAGTGGATCGCATTCTCCTGTGGGAGCGGGTTTGCTCGCGAAGGCGTTCCGACGAAAGCGGTTTAGAATTTGTAACCGAGCCCGACCATATAGATGAACGGGTCCACATCCACGTCGACCTTGGCCCGGGTGCCCGGCGCCACTGCGTTGTTTTCCACGGTGGCGGTGGTGTCGATGTCGATGTAGCGCACCTGTGCGTTGAGCATGATGTTGTCGGTGATCATGTAGTCGGCACCGACCTGGAACGCCATGCCCCAGGAGTTTTCCGCCTTGAAATTGCTGAAGCCGTTGGCACTGGCTTCACTGCCGACGTGCTCGTCGTATATCCAGGTGTAGTTGATGCCGGCACCCACATACGGCTGGAATACAGACTTGTGATCCAGCGGGTAGTACACCACGCTCAGGGTCGGCGGCAGATGTTTGAGCGAGCCGAGTTTGCCGTTGGCCGCGCCCAGGGCAGTGCCCTTGATCTTCACGTCATGCTCGAACGGGGAGGCCGCGAGCAATTCGATACCCCAGTTGTTGTCGATCATGTAGGCGAAGTTCAAACCCAGTTGCGTGTCGCTGCTCATGGTCGCCTTGCCACCCAGGTTGGCACCCGCCAGCGGGCCCTGGTCGACCTTGACGCTGGAGCTGTCGGCTTTCGGGTTGACGGTGATCGCACCGGCGCGAACGATGATGTCGCCAGCTTCGTGGGCGTGGGCAAGCGGGGCTGCGAGCGCGAGGGCAAACAGCGAAGCGCAGAGCGCGGACTTGTGCATGAGGGCTCCAAAGGACGTTAAAAGTTTTCGATGTCCAATGGTAAGGTGGCTAACAATCAGGACTTTTGATGCAGCTCAATGAAACAGTGATGGGGCCCTTACAAACAGCATAAAATGACCGGGGTTTACTCCGGCAGCTCATACACATAAATCTTGTTTGCATCCATCTGATATCCGGCGTCCGCCAGTTCGCTGCTCGACGCCTTGACCTGCAACGGCCCCTCGATCCAGTACGGCTGATACAGCTCGTCCAACTTCACACCCACTTCACTTTTCACATGCACGATCTGGTTCGACGGCGGAGGCGGCACGTGGATGCAGGCGCCGAAGTAGGGCACCAGCAGAAACTCCGTCGTGCGACCTTCCTCACTCACTTCCAGTGGCACGATGTACCCCGGCAGGCGAATATTCTGGCCGTCGAGTCCCTGCACCACTGGCGCATTCGGCATGTCCTGCTTCGCCGCTGGCGCCGACTCGGCAGACAGCGCACTGCTCATCTGCGACAGGTCGTGCAGGGGCGTCATGTTAGGCACTTCCGGCGCTGCGTCCGGCGGGATCATTTCCGACCAGGTCAGGTCCTTGGGCTCGGCTGCCCACAGGGGCAGGGCGAACAGCATCAACAGCGCGAGCAGGGCGCGGGGCATCTTCGACTTCCTCATAAACGGATCGACAAGCCATCGGCAAGAGATTGGCGATACGCACGCCAGGCCGGCACGCTGCCCATCAGCAACGCGGCGCACAGGATGCCACCGAGCAGCGTCCATTCATATTCACTTGGCCACGCCAATGGTAAATACAAACCGTAATTGGCCTGCACATACCCTTGGGCGCCTGCGATGCATACGTACAGCAGGGCCACGCCAGCAATCACCCCGGACAGCGCCAGGGCAAACGCCTCCAGCACCAGCAACGAAGCAATGTGCCAGGGACGAGCGCCGACCGAACGCAGAATTGCCATCTCGCGCCGGCGTTCGTTGAGGCTGGTGAGAATCGCCGTGAGCATGCCGATCAATCCGGTCAGCACCACGAACAGCGACACCACGAACAAGGCTTTTTCCGCCGTGCTCATCAAGCTCCACAATTCCTGCAGGGCGACGCCGGGCAGGATGGCAAGCATCGGCTCACCGCGAAATTCATTGATCTCGCGTTGCAGGGCGAAGGTGGAAATCTTGCTGTTCAGGCCCAACATGAAGGCGGTGATCGCTTGCGGCGTGAGGTCCATGTTACGCGCCTGATCGGCACTGATGCGCCCATTGCCCCGGGCCGGTACGCCGTTGTGCCAGTCGACGTGAATCGCCTCCATGCCACCCAGGCTGATGTGCAATGTACGGTCTACGGGGGTGCCGGTGCGTTTGAGGATGCCGACCACGGTGAACGGCTTGTCATCGTGCTTGACCAGGCTGATCACCGCGACGCCATGGGCCAGGACCAGTTTGTCGCCGAGTTTGTAGTGCAGCGCATCCGCCACTTCGGCGCCTAGCACCACTTCAAATGGATCGGTGGCGAATGCCCGGCCTTCGGCCAGATGCAGGTGCTGCGTGCGGCCGTACTGGTAGTGCTCGAAGTACGCCTCGGTGGTCCCCATCACCCGATAACCACGATGGGAATCGCCCAGGGACATCGGGATGGCCCACTTCACTTTCGGGTTGTTGGCGAAGTGTTCGAAGCTGTCCCAGCGAATGTTATTGGTGGCATTGCCGATGCGAAACACCGAATACAGCAGCAGGTTTACCGAGCCGGAGCGCGCGCCGACAATGAGGTCGGTGCCACTTATGGTGCTGGCGAAGCTGGCCTTGGCTTCGGTACGAACGCGTTCCACGGCCAGCAGAAGGCAGACCGACAAGGCAATGGCGAGCGCAGTGAGGATCGCAGTGAAGCGGCGATTAGCCAGGCTGGCCATGGCTAGACGAAACAGATACATCTCACACCTCTTCGGACGCGGCGGCGCGGTTGAGCTCGGCCAGGGACAGATGGCGGTCGAACAGTGGCGCCAGGCTCTGGTCGTGGCTGACGAACAACAGGCTCGAGCCGGCGTCGCGGCATTCGGCAAACAGCAGACGAATGAAGTTTTCGCGGGCGTCATAGTCCAGCGCCGAGGTTGGCTCGTCGGCGATCACCAGTTCCGGCTGGCCGATCAGAGCACGGGCGGCGGCTACTCGCTGCTGCTGACCGATGGAAAGGGAGTCGGCGCGTCGGCTCAACAGGTGCTGATCTTTCAGCCCCAGATGGGCAAGCAGGGTGGCGGCAGCCTGGTCGACGCTGCCATGACGCTGGATGGCCCGTTCGGCACGCAGCCTGGAGAAATGGCAGGGCAACTCGACGTTCTCGCGCACCGAGAGAAATGGCAGCAGGTTGAACTGCTGGAAGATGTAGCCGGTGTGATCGACGCGAAACGTGTCGCGAGCACCCGCGGACAACTCGGTCAGCTCCTGGCCAAGCAGCCGAATGCTGCCGCGATCGGGCTTCTGCACGCCGCCGAGCAGGCCCAGCAGGGTGGTCTTGCCGCTGCCGCTGGGGCCTTTGAGAAACAAGGTCTCACCGGCCTCCAGGCGAAACGCCGGGATGTCGAGCAATGGTGGATGACCGGGCCAGCTGAAGCCCAGGTCGGACAGTTCAATGAGAGGTTGGGTCATAGCACCGGTTTCATAAGCGTAAGGGGGGGAGGTTTAGAATTTAAGGGCGGCCGCCTTGGCCGTCACTTCAACGCCTTGCTGCCCGCTCGGACCGATCAGTTGTACCTGAATTTTCTGGGTGGCCGGGAAGGTATTGAAGACATTCGCCAGGTCCAGGGACTTCAGTGCCGCCGGTGTCGAGCAGGTGAAGTGGTAGTGGGCGTGGATTTCGCTGTGATCGTGGTGGTGCTCGCCCTTGGCTGCTTCATCGTGATCATCCTCGGCGTGGGGCTTGTCACCGAACAGCGGGCTTTCCAGCGCCTGGTTGGCGACCACACAGCCGGCAGCTTTCGGCAGGCTGAACAGGGCCAGGGGCTTTTCCAGCTGTGCACGGGCGGTGGCGACCTTGGCTTTGTCGGCATCGGTGGTGGCTTGGTGTTCGAAACCGACTATGTTCATGGCCGGGCTTTCCAGCTCCAGCTCCAGCGTCTGACCATCCAGCGCCGCATTCAATCGGCCGACGCCATGCTCATGGGCTTCCAGGCTGCCGTGTTCATGGTCGTGATCATGTTCATGGGCTTGGGCGGCGTGAGCATTGGCCAACGGCAACAGGGCGAACGGCAAAGCGAGCAACAGACAACGCATGGGAATTCTCCGGGCGGAAGGTAAATAAAATGTTATGTAATCTTATAACGTATGCGTGCAGAGTTTGACTGCCTGCTTGGCGTTGCACAAGTCCCGTGGGAGCATGCGCAGAAGAAAAATGTGGGAGCAGACTCATGTTGCGTATACGCGGGAGCATCGGCGCATGGCCGGTGGATTTGACGTTAGAGATGGACGACGCGGATTGGGCGCGGCTCGGCGCGCAGTTGCAGGTCGCGCCGGTTGAAGCCAGCGCGGCGCCTGCGGCGAAACCGGTCAATCAGGACGATGCGCTGTGGCAGGTCGCCAAGGACCTGTTGCGCAAGGCCGGGCAGTTGAGCGGGCCGGATTTGCTGGAGCAGTTGGAAGGGCTGGCCGGCAGCGCGGCAGCGGGCAAGCGCCTGTTGGTGCGCTTGCGCCATTGTGCGGATGTGAAGGTGGTCAGCGGCGCAGATACGCCGCTCTACTGCTGGCTGTAGGAGCGAGCTTGCTCGCGAAAAACCTGAGAGCACCGAGGTGAATCAGGTGCCCCGCGTTTTCGTTGACGCCCATCGCGAGCAAGCTCGCTCCTACAGTGATGGCAATCAGTAAAGAGCAGCAAACAACTTGCGACGGTACGTGGTCACCAGCGGATGGTCGTTGCCCAGCAGCTCGAACACCTGCAACAAGGTCTTGTGCGGCAGGCCTTCGTTGTAGCTGCGATTGCGAATGAACAGCTTGAGCAATCCGTCCAGAGCCGCATCGTATTGCTGACGGGCCAATTGTTGGACGGCCAGTTGATAGACGGCTTCATCGTCCAGAGGGTTTTTCGCCAGACGTGCCTTCAGGTCAGCGGCATCCGGCAGGTCCTTGGCCTGGCCGAGGAACTGGATCTGCGCTTTGGCGCCGGACAGGGCGGCCTTGTGGTCGTCGCTCTTGACCGAGTCGAGTACCGATTGCGCATCAGCCAGCTCACCACGCTCAGTCAGGCAGCGGGCGTAGAGAATCAGCGCCTTGGCGTTGGAGTTGTCCTCACCCAGCAGCACTTTGAGTACGGCTTCGGCATCGGCGAAGCGGCTGTCGTCGAACAGCGCCTGAGCCTGTTCGAACGGATCGGCGGCGGCCGGCGGAGGCATCTGCACATGCGGCTCGAGCATGGTGCGTACGGCCGACTCCGGCTGCGCACCGGCAAAACCGTCGACCGGCTGGCCGTCCTTGAACAGCACCACGGTCGGCAGGCTGCGAATGCCAAAGCGGGCGACAATGTCCTGCTCCAGGTCGCAGTTGACCTTGGCCAGCAACAGCTCGCCCTGATAGCTCTCGGCGATGGTCTGCAGCATTGGCATCAGCACTTTGCAGGGCGCGCACCATTCGGCCCAGAAATCCACCAGGACGGGTTTGTGGAATGAGTTCTCGATCACCGACTGGTCGAAATCGGCGGTGGTGGCGTCGAAGATGTACGGCGTTTCCTGACTCATGGGGGATCTCTTGGAAGCGTTAATCTGCTCACTATAAGGGGTGGCGCAAAAGATCGCAGCCTGCGACAGCTCCTACAGGACCAGATTTATGCGCGGTCAACGCAGGAGCTGCCGCAGGCTGCGCTCTTTTGGCGACTTCAAGCGCGCTGCGCGTGGTAAAGACTCACATGCCGAAACTCCTCCGGCTCGGCCAGATCCGGCAGGGTCATCGCCTCGAGCATCTCGATGCGCCGATACAGCGGATGGCGAAAATCCCTCACCCGCGAATCCGCCACCAGCGCTTCTCGCCCGCGACTCAGGAATTCATCGAGCAACGGCAGGTTCGCCCGGTCGTACAGGACGTCAGCCACCAGGATCAGATCGAACCGATCCGCCTCGGCAAAAAAGTCTGTCGAGTAGCGCAGCTGCACGTCATTGAGTTCGGCATTCGCCTGACACGCGGCGATGGCCAGCGGGTCGAGATCGCAGGCCACCACTTCCAGGGCCCCGGCCTTGAGCGCCGCAATGCCCGCCACCCCGGAGCCGGCGCCGAAGTCGAGCACCCGTTTGCCGGCGACCCACTGCGGGTGTTCTGCGAGGTAGCGCGCCACCGCCAGACCACTGGCCCAGCAGAAACTCCAGTACGGCGGTTCATGCAGGATCCGCCGGGTTTCCTCCGGGCTGAAGGCGCGGTCCATGTTGTCACCGTCAATCAGCCAGAGTTTCAGCTGTGTCCCGGGCAACGCGACAGGCAGCAGCTGCGCATCACCCAGCAATTGCCCCAGCGCCTGTTGCAGGTCGAGCGGTGCAATCATGGTGCTTTGACGAATTGCAGCTGACCCATGGCCTGGGTCGTCGGTAGGGTGATGACCTGCGACGGCAGATGCAGAATCAGCTGCCCCGACTGGCTGGCGCGACCACGCAGCTCAACCCGCTGGCCCGCCGGAAAGGCTTCCGGATTGAAGCGCAGATGGAATGGCAGGACCTGATTGGTACCAATCAGGCTGGAGCTGGCGAGCAACTGCTGCGGGCGGTCCTTATCGTCGATCACCAGCAGCGCCAGTTCGACTTCGGCGTCGGCTGGTACGCCTTGCAGCGTGCCGCTCAACTCGCGCTGATAAGCGGGCAAGGGGCCAAGATTGGCCGACTCCCGGGCTTTCTTCTGCGCCT
The DNA here is from genome assembly GCF_023072615.1 of Pseudomonas violetae. GTDB lineage: Bacteria > Pseudomonadota > Gammaproteobacteria > Pseudomonadales > Pseudomonadaceae > Aquipseudomonas > Aquipseudomonas violetae. Next base: position 1,010 of record NZ_JAKNRW010000030.1, on the reverse strand, counting down.
GTTGCGGCGCGGGGCCCGGGGTCGGTGGCTGGGGCTTGGGGGCATCAGTGCCGCAGGCCACCAGCAGGCTGAAAAGGCTGAGCAAAACGAGCGGTCTTAGTGGCATTTACGGCTCCAGCAGGGTGAAATCCATGGATCGGTCGATATAGCCAGTCTGTATACCGCAAACCCTATGGCTTGTCTTGCCACGGGGATGCGCTACCATGGCCCTCCCTTTTTTTGTTGCCTGCCACCATGCACTGTCCCTTCTGCGGTGCCAACGACACCAAGGTCATCGACTCGCGTCTGGTCGCCGAGGGCGAACAGGTGCGCCGCCGGCGTGAATGCCTGGCCTGCGGCGAACGCTTCACGACGTTCGAGACGGCTGAACTGGTGTTGCCGCGCCTGATCAAAACCGACGGCAGTCGTCAGCCGTTCGACGAAGAAAAACTCCGCGCCGGCATGCAGCGTGCCCTCGAAAAGCGTCCGGTGAGTGTCGAACGCCTTGAATCGTCGCTGGTGCACATCAAACACAAACTGCGAGCCACCGGCGAGCGTGAGGTCAAGTCTCTCGTGGTCGGTGAACTGGTGATGGCTGAGCTGCAAAAGCTCGATGAAGTCGCCTACATTCGTTTTGCCTCCGTGTATCGCCGCTTCCAGGACCTTAACGAGTTCCGCGAAGAGATCGATCGCCTGGCCCGTGAGCCGGTGAAAGAATGAGTACCTCCGCAGAGCAAGCCGTCCTCGACGCCCACTACATGGCCCGCGCCCTGGAACTGGCGCGCAAAGGTCATTACACGACCCACCCCAACCCGCGGGTCGGCTGTGTGATCGTGCGCGACGGGCAGATCGTCGGCGAAGGCTGGCACGAGCGCACGGGTGAACCTCACGCTGAGGTCCATGCGCTGCGCGCTGCCGGCGACAAGGCTCGTGGGGCCACCGCCTATGTGACCCTGGAACCTTGCAGCCATCACGGCCACACGCCACCCTGCGCCGACGCGCTGGTCAATGCCGGCCTGGCACGGGTGGTG
>NZ_JAKNRW010000002.1 GCF_023072615.1 Pseudomonas violetae | reverse complement strand
AAAACTGGCGCAGAATCGTGGTTTCGTAGAGGGACTCTTCCATCGCCGGGTCGCTGTAGCCGAACCAGTTTTGCATCAGATGAACCCGCAGCATGGCCATCAACGGATACGCCGGACGACCGCCTTCGCCCTTCGGATAACGCGGCTCGATCAACGCAATCAGGCCTTTCCAGGGCACGACCTGATCCATCTCGATCAGGAAGCGTTCACGGCGGGTCTGCTTACGTTTGCCGGCATACTCGGCATCAGCGAAAGACATTTGCTTCATCGGGGCTCAACCGTTCAGTTCGTGGGACTGGCGTATTTCACCAGATTTGGAAGTCTTTTTCAGAGTTTCCTTAATATTATTGCCGTTTCTGTTTTCGGCGATTTGGTTGTTTTTCATGGTTCATGTTTTTACCGAGAAAGCAGAAGCACAGGTGAGAAACAGCAGTTTCGTAAAAGCCAACAAGTCTCTCTATGACAGTGCTGGGCTAATTGGAAAGAGCATGCGAAATGGATTGCTTACTCTGGCATTGCTAACGCCAAACATTGCTGTGACGCGCGGGTTGCTGGCTGTCGATGATGTTAAAAGTTTCCCAGCAGGCTTGAAGCGCGTTTTGTTTATAACTTGGGGGGCAAGCTTTTTTCTCACTGGCGCACTCGGAGTCCTTCTTTTTTTCGCAAGGTTTGTGAGTAGGTCATGTCGCGCAGAAAACTGGCGCTGTTGTCTTTACATGAAATGGTCTTACCCGTCGGCTGGCTAGCGGTGGAGAGCGATAGCTGAGGCCGTATCCGCGCGGGTTTGCTCATGGAGGTGTGACAGTCAGCGTGGTTGTGACTGACACGGCCTCTTCGAGAGCAAGCCCGCGCCCACAGGGGGATTGTGGTGGGAAGGTTAGATCGAGTTGGCCAGTTTGCCGGTGGAGAGACGGCGTTTGTAGCCGGTGTCGCGATTGGCCAGCCAGTAGTAGAGCGGCGAAGTGATCAGCAGGCCGACCAGCCATGATAAGTCCGCGCCATTGATGTGCTCGGAAATCGGCCCGACGTACAGCGGCGTGTTCATGAACGGAATCTGTACCACAATGCCGATCGCGTAGGCCAGCAGTGCCTGCGGGTTGTAGCGGCCGTAGATTCCTCCATCCATCTGGAAGATCGAGTTGATGTCGTACTTGCCTTGGTGAATCGCGTAGAAGTCGATCAGGTTGATCGCGGTCCACGGCACCAGCACCACGAGCAGCACCAGTGCCATGTCGACGAAGTGGCCGATGAAATCCGCCGAGGCACCGACGGCGGCGAAGCAGCAGCCGGCAAGGACGATGATCGAGATGACGGCGCGGCTTTGGGCGGTGGGGATCCAGCGGTAGGCGAAGGTTTGCACCAGGGTGATCAGCGACAGCACGGCGCCTTCAGGCAGTTGCCCAGGGTTGCGGTAATCAGCGGAGTGGATCTGCAGCAACGGTGTGTCTTGCGGTGCGATGGGCCGAATGACCGGGCGCTGGAACGGCCCGGTGGCTGCGACGACCCGGTTGGCTTCGATCACGCCTTCGGAGGTTTCGATGGTGAAGCCGGGGCGCCCGACATTGCGCTCGACCTTGAACACCTCCACGCCTGTGCGCACCGGCGCATTGAATTTTTCGCGTAGGCTTCGAAGTAGTCGGCAGCCCGCTCTTTAGGCGCAAAGCCGTCAGGGCTGAGGTTGTCGAACTCAAGGCCGGTAAACCGATCGTGCCAGGCCGGACCGTTGGCCACCAACGAATCCCAGCGCCCGGCAATACGATTGCGTTCCAGCACCAGGTGCGGCACCCCGAGTTTGCTCAGGTGCTCGCTCATCGCCACGCCAGCCTGACCGGCGCCCACAATCAGCGTATCTGTTTTTGTTTTTTCAGTGGTTATCTCTTTAACCTTCGACGTGGAATTCAGGCGGTTATGGCCTGCCATCTGTTGGGCTCAAGACTAGGGATGACCCTTGTATCGGTAAAATATTATTAAGCTGGCATTTGAGTATAAATAACTGAGGTAGAGGCTTCGGCTTGGGGTGTTCGCATACGTTACGCAGTCCGTAATCCGAAGACATCAGCCCCAGGGCTTGGGGCGGCGTTTGGTGGTGAGCTACTCAGGCCTACAACAAGAGAAACACGGAGAACACTCATGGTCACAATCGACACCACCACCACCACGGGCAGTTCGCCCAACTTCGCTACACCTAGATGCCGCTGCCGTACCATGCAGGCAACGGGTGGTTCGGCGGCCACAACTGACCATCAGGCCCTTTCTCGCCAGGGAGAGGGCCGCACCCAATGTGCGGCCGGTTTCTGAACGATTGCGCCGCCGCATGTTCCAACCTGTTCCCATCTTGGGAAGCATCACTCCATCGACGCCGCGTTTTCGGCAAAGCCTGCCTGGATAGCGGCGCGTCTTTCTTGAAAGGAAGCAAGAACCCCATGCAACAGTCCCCATCTCCGTCTGCGCCGGTCACCGGCGAATTGGTTGCATCCTTCCGTCATGGCAAGGGTTTCCCGCTGTTCATGCTCATCCTCGGCCTGATCATGTTGGGCATGGCGTGTTTTGTCCTGTACCTGGGCACGATTCTGCCCGTGGACAGTTCCGCCCCCGTCAGTGTGAATTCAAGCCGTGGCACGAACCTCAACTTTTCCAGCCCCCAGATGCTGGTCTATTGCACCAGCGCATTCCTGGCCGTCATCGCGGCGGGACTGTTCGGCCTTTACGTGTGGCAGAAGCGTTTGCGCCAGGCCAGTTACGAGGTCTATGAACATGGCATTGCCTGCATGCTCGGGTCGAGCAAGAACTACGTGCCTTTCGCCGAGATTGAAGACCTGTACTTGTTCAGCTCCGGCCAGGCCGCCATCAGCGGCCTGATCACCAACCTGGCTTACCGTCGCAATGCCAACGAGCCGTTTCATCGGGTCATTGAATCCCTCAAGGGTTTCCACGACTTCCAGCAGCTGGTGCGCGATCTGCACGTGCGTGAGCGTCTGCCTGCGGTGCTGGAAACCCTTGAAGGCGGTGCTGGGGTGCCCTTCAAGTATGTGCCGGGTAGTGCGGTCTGGGGCAAGCGCATCAAAGGCAACTTCCTCGATGTGACTACACAGCCGATCCTGGTGACCCGCGAGTTCCTCGAAGTGCAGGGGCGCAAGGTGCCGATGTCGAGCTTGCGTACCCTGGACTTGAGCGAGTGGAGCGAAAAGGTGGTGATCAGGGATGAGGCCGGGAAAGAAGTACTGTCGACGGTCTGCACCGGAATCATGAGCCACGACCTGTTTCTCCATACCCTTGGCGTCATTCTGGATAACGAAGCGGCAGATCGTGGCGAGATCGTCGCCGAGCTGCAGGATTGACCACTCCCAGGCCCCGCCCGCAATGGACGGGGCATTTTTAACCTACGGATGAGCGCTTTAAACTGCCTCTATCCTGTGACACTCATTTTACCGCCGGACGGAGTCACAGCTTGGCGGGTATCCATAGGCTGCGACCGGGGGATTGTGGAGAGGCGCCCAACCACGGCTGGGCGCCAATTGACTCAGCCCGTGTGGTGACTCTCGGCAAGGCCATAGACGGATGTGTCGATGCCTTCGAAGCGCGCTTTTAGCTGCAGCGCCAGATACAGCGAATAATGCCGTGACTGATGCAGGTTGCCACCGTGGAACCAGAGGTTTTCCTGCTGTGTTGGCTTCCACATGTTGCGCAGTTCGCCCTCGTAAGGGCCAGGGTCATTCGTGGTTCCAGAACCCAAGCCCCAGCAGCGGCCGACCTTGTCAGCGACTTCCTGGGAAATCAGCTTCGCCGCCCAACCATTCATTGAGCCATAGCCCGTGGCGTAGACGATCAGATCTGCCGGTAGTCGGCTGCCATCGTTGAGTACGACGGCATCTGCTTCGATGCGTTCGACACCCAGGCCCGGCGCGCTTTTGAGCTTGATCGTGCCATTAGCGATCAGCTCGGAGGCGCCGACGTCGATGTAGTAACCAGAACCACGGCGTACGTACTTCATGAAAAGGCCAGACTCGTCGTCACCGAAATCGAGCATGAAGCCGGCCTTGGTCAGGCGCTCGTAGAAGTCCTTGTCACGCTCCTTGATCGCGTCAAAGATGGGTTGATGAAAGCTTGGCATAACCTTGTAGGGGATCGAGGCGAACAGCATGTCGGCCTTGTCCGTGGTCAACCCCGTCTCCAGGGCGTCTTCAGAGTAGAGCCCGCCGAAGACCAGATCCATTAAACTGTCAGAACGCACGATGTGGGTGCTGGAGCGTTGCACCATGGTCACCTCGGCGCCGTTCTCCACCAGGTCGGCGCAGATATCGTGAGCCGAGTTATTCGCACCGATGACCACCGCACGCTTGCCGCTCCAGGCGTCTCCGCCGGGATGGCGGCTGGAATGATGCTGTTGGCCATTGAAAATCTCTGCACCCGGATAACCAGGAACATTGGGTACGCCAGACATGCCGGTGGCGAGGATCAATTGGGTCGGCTGTAAAGTCACACGCTCGCCATCGCGCTGCACCTCAACCTTCCAGGTGCCACTTTGCTCGTCAAAGCTGGCGCTCACGCATTCTGTACGCGGCCAAAAATTGAGCTCCATGACTTTGGTGTACATTTCCAGCCAGTCGCCAATCTGGTCTTTTGGGGTGAAAACTGGCCAGTGGTCGGGGAAGGGCAGGTAAGGCATATGGTCGTACCAGACAGGGTCATGCAGGCACAGCGACTTGTAGCGACCGCGCCACTGATCGCCAGGACGCTCGGCTTTGTCGACGATCAGAGTGGGTACGCCCATTCGCTTGAGCCGCGCAGCGAGCCCCAGTCCACCCTGGCCGCCGCCCACGATCAGGCAGTAAGGTTGGGTGGTGATGCCCAGGGACGCTTCTTCATCACGACGACGTTCTAGCCAGTTGCGTTTGTCGGCATGGGCGTGACCATGATTGGCTCCCATTGGACGACGACGGCCCCTGGGTTCTTCAAAGCCTTTGAGCTCGCGCATGGTCGTCAGCAGCGTCCAGCACAGGCCCTCCTTTAGACGCACGTAGCCTTTACCTCGTGCCGCATCGGTCTCCAGGCTGATCCAACCTTCGAGCACACCGTCATTCAACGTCGCTTCCCCTTCCAGTTTCCATCGCTCAGGACGAGTCTGGTCGAGCCGTGTTGCGAGCATGTCCCGGATGGCAGGCTTGCCTTCCAAGGTCACCAGGTTCCAGCTGAAAAGCAGCAGGTCACGCCAGTGACACTCTTCGGCAAACAATTCTAGCGTGCCGTCCAAATCACCTTGGGCGAGACGCTCGCCGAGGTTTTCGACCCACGCCACGAGCTGAGCAGTTGGCGTTTGCAGAGGTGCTTCGATAGCGATGTTCATGGGCTTCTCCCGTTCTTGTTGTTTTTGTAACAACTTGCCCTAGAGCAAGCCCCGGGCCATCTTCATGAAAGCCCCGTTGCAGAGCAGCTGACGCAGTACTGCTCAGGCCTCTTCTCGGATCTATGTCACGATTTTGGGAATGGCGGATGACAGAGTGTCACGCGGCGCATAGAGCGCTCTTCGCAGACTTTTCATATAAGCTGCGAACAGCCCCGTGTCCTAACCGTAGCGGAGAACAAGAACAATGAAGCCGGCCTTTATCAACGCCCATGCACAGCAAGTGCTACAAGCCGTACAGGGCACCTCTGCCAGCCACGGCCATGCTAATGACTTGGCTATTACACGGTCCTGGCGTCGTTGCCTGGATCAGCATCAGCTCGATCCCGCCAGCCGCCGCGCGCCTAATGTCGTTGAGCACCCACGCTTACAGGATCACCGAGCACCACTGGAGCACATCATCTCGGTGGCGCACTGGCAGATGACCAGCTTGCACCAACAGCTCGGGTGTGACGGCCACGTGGTGCTACTCACCGATGCTCGCGGTGTGGCGATTGACAGTGTGTTCAACGAATCCGAACGAGCCGAGTTCCAGCGTTCCGGACTGTGGCTCGGTTCGGTATGGAGCGAGGATTGTGAGGGCACCAACGGTGTCGGCACCTGCTTGGTCGAGCGACAGCATGTCACCATCCGTCGTGATGAACACTTCCGTGGCAAGCACGCCGGCTTAACGTGTTCGGCTAGCCCAATATTTGATGCGAGCGGAGAGTTGCTCGCCGTTCTTAACCTCTCTTCTGTGCGAGAGGAACAAAGTCTTCAGCAGCACTTCAAAGCCATGGCGTTGACCCACCTGACAGCCAATTTGATCGAAAGCTGTTATTTCTTAGGCCATGATCCGCAGCGATACTTGCTGCGCTTCCATCCTGAGGCAGGCTTCGTTGGACTGCTGGGTGAAGGTCTGCTCAGTTTCGACGAGAGTGCCCGCATCTGTTCAGTCAATCATGCTGCGCTGGATCTGCTGGGCTTCAGCCGTGACCAGGTGGTTGGGCAATCTTTGACGATGCTGCTGGTAACACCTATCGATCAGGTGATGAGTCAGGCCAGCTCTCAGCCGAGTGTCTGTTGGCCAATGCGGCTGGTGGACGGACGCCTGCTCTACGGACAGTTGCGAGAACCCTTACGTCAGGTGCCTTCAGTCACTCCTGTAATCCCCAAAATTAACGACGTACACGTGTGTCTGGAAGACCCGCGCCTGCAACGTGGATTTGCTCGTGCATTGCGTGTTTTGGAGCGTGACGTTCCGGTGTTTTTACAGGGCGAAACTGGTACCGGCAAAGAAGCTTTTGCTGCGGCGCTGCATCGCGCCAGCTCCAGAGCGGGCCAGCCGTTTGTGGCGATCAATTGCGCGGCCATTCCAGAAACGCTGATCGAGAGCGAGCTGTTCGGTTATCGCGGCGGCAGCTTCACCGGGGCACGCAAGGACGGGATGATCGGTAAGCTGGAGCAGGCCCATGGCGGCATTCTATTTCTCGATGAGATCGCCGATATGCCACTGGCGTTACAGACTCGCCTGCTGCGTGTACTGGAGGAACGTCAGGTGGTGCCCCTAGGCGGCGCGACGGCACGTCCGTTCGACGTGCGCCTTATCAGTGCCAGCCACCAGGATCTGCACGCCTGTGTGGCCGAAGGGCGCTTTCGCGAAGATCTGTTTTATCGCATTGCTGGGTTCGCCGTGCAGCTCCCGCCGCTGCGTGAGCGTTCAGACAAGGGGCATTTGCTCGACCTATTGCTGCGCGAGGAGACAGCAGGGGCCAGAGTTCGGCTGGATGCGGGCGTCAGAGAACGCTTGCTGGCTCAGCCCTGGCCGGGCAATGTTCGGCAGCTGCGTACGTGTCTGCGCACACTGGTAGCGTTGGCTTTGGAGGGGCGTGTCACTCTGGACGACTTGGCGGAGTTGCTTCCGGCAGCGCCAGCTACAGCCGGGCTGGCCGAAAATCCGCTTGGAGTATCCGAACGGCAGACGCTGCTAACGTTGATTGAGGCGCAACACTGGCATATCGCCCATGTTGCCGCCCGCCTGGGAATCAGCCGCAATACGCTCTATCGCAAACTGCGTCATCACGGTATCTCACGACCTGGTTGAATACAGAATGACATCGGCGCATTTCCTGCCGCTTTGGACTCGGACTGAGGCAATAGTGGTCAAGCAGGAGGGGGCGCTAATGCTAGAAGCAACCTTGCACGCAGAGCGTCTTTGTCAGGTTGATCCAGTAATGCGTTGGATAGTGGGGGTAACGTGGCGCAGGTCGCGACCCACTAAGCGCGACCGGCCTCACAGGGTCAGTTCTTGATCACGTACCCATACGCGCGAATGCGTCCGTCAACCTCTTTCAAATACACCCCCTGCAGTTCCGGCGTAAAGCCTGGCAGAGCGTTGATGCCTTCTTCCAGTGCCAGGAAGTACTTGAGCACCGGGCCTCCCCAGATTTCCCCAGGCACCACGCACAGCACGCCAGGCGGATAGGGCAGCGCACCTTCGGCGGCGATGCGACCTTCGGCGTCGGCCAGCGCTACCAGCTCAATGTTGCCGCGGATGAATTCGAACTGCGCCGCTTGCGGGTTCATCGCCTTCACGGGGAAGTGTTCCTTGCGGAACATCGCTTTCTGAAGTTGCTGCACATTATGGCTGCGGTAGAGGTCGTGCATTTCCTGGCACAACTGTCGGATCGTGTAGTTGCGATAACGCTCCTCGTATCGCGCATAGATCGCCGGCAATACCCGGCTCATCGGTGCGTTGTCATTGACGAAGCGCTCGAAACGCGCGATCTGTGCGGCCAAATGAGTCATCTTCGCCCAGTCTTCCGCCGGGGTCAGTAGGAACAGGATGGAGTTCAGGTCGCACTTTTCCGGAACGATGCCATTCTCGCGCAGGAAGTTGGCGAGGATGCCGGCATGGATACCGAAGTCGGTGTAGCTGCCATCCACCGGATCGATGCCGGGGGTAGTGAACAGCAATTTGCACGGGTCGATGAAGTACTGCTTCTCGCCATAGCCCTGGAACGCATGCCAGCGGTCTTTGGGATGAAACTCGAAGAAGCGCAGGTCGTTGGCGATTTCTTCAGTGGGGTAGTCTTCCCATGCGCGTCCGTCAATGGTCGCAGGCACGAATGGGCGGACCATGGTGCAGGCTTCGAGGATCAACTTGCGTGCGTCGATGCCGAATTTTACGCAGTCATCCCACAGCTTCAGGCCGCTGCGGCCGGCGTGGATACGCGCGTTCACATCCAGCGAGGCGAATAGCGGATAGAACGGACTGGTGGAGGCCTGGGCCATGAACGCGTTGTTCAGTTGCGCATGGTTGCAATAGCGGGCCTGGCCCTTGATGTGGCGATCTTTCTTGTGCACCTGCGAGGCCATGGAAAACCCGGCCTGCTGCTTGTGCACCGACTGGGTGACGAAGATTCCCGGGTCGTCCTCATGCAGGTCGAGCAGCAGTGGCGAGCAGTCCTTCATCATCGGGATGAACTGCTCGTAGCCGACCCAGGCCGAGTCGAACAGGATGTAGTCACACAGTTTGCCGATGCGATCGACCACCTGGCGGGCGTTGTAGACGGTGCCGTCATAGGTGCCTAGCTGAATGATCGCCAGGCGGAACGGGCGGGCCAACTGGGCCTTGTCCGGTGCTACTTCGGCGATTAATTCGCGCAGGTAGCTCTCTTCGAAGCAATGGGCGTCGATGCCACCGATAAAGCCGTAAGGGTTGCGCGCAGTCTCCAGATAGACCGGCGTGGCACCGGCCTGGATCAGTGCACCCTGGTGATTGGACTTGTGGTTGTTGCGGTCGAACAGTACCAGGTCACCGGGCGTGAGCAGGGCGTTGGTCACCACCTTGTTGGAAGCGGAGGTGCCGTTGAGCACGAAGTAGGTCTTGTCGGCGTTGAACACCTTGGCCGCGTGTTTTTGCGCCAGGAGCGCCGGGCCCTCGTGGATCAGCAGATCGCCCAGTTTAACGTCGGCGTTGCACATGTCGGCGCGAAACAGAGTCTCGCCGAAGAAGTCGAAGAACTGCCGGCCGGCCGGGTGCTTGCGGAAGAACTGGCCGCCCTGATGGCCCGGGCAGGCGAAGGTGACATTGGCCGATTCCGTATAGCGTTTAAGCGAGTCGAAGAACGGCGGCAGCAGGCTTTCTTCATAGGCCTTGGCGGCTGTCTCAAGCTGGTGTCCATGGTATTCGGCGTTGTTGCGGGAGCGGTCGAAGATGCCGTTAACCTGCAGCAAGACGTCCTCCAGGTGCTTATAGACATCCCGCGCGCGATTGCCGGTACCGGGGGAGGTGGCGAGGAAAATCGGGATATCGAAGCCGGTGCGCTGGAGCGATTCCAGGGCGCCCGCCATCACGTCTTCCACCGAAAACACGGCGACGGCGATGTCGGTGTAGTCGGTCTGACTGAGCGGCACCACTTGCCGATACGTCTGGAAGCAGTCGATCGCGGAATCACTGGCAGCAATTTTCAAAATGTTCATGCGGGGAAATCTCCTGGCGGACACTCACTTGTCCACCGTTTGCAAGAGATCAATGTACCGAAGGAGCCATCAAGGTTCCCTGACTTGAATCATGCCAACACGGGTTATAGACCTGTTCGGCCAGATTGGTAGCGGCGGACAATCCGGAGTCGACTCCTGACAAGCCATGTGCATCGCTGACGTTGACAATCTGCTGGGTGCCTGAACTTTTTTGCAGTGGAGTGCGAGATCCATGGTGGCTACCCGCGTTGATGAAGTGTTGAAGATGGGCTTCTGGTTGACGGAGGATTTCGACTTGTTCGCCCTGGCCAATGCCCTGGAGCCCTTGCGTCTGGCCAACCAGGTGGCGGGCCGCACGGTGTGCCAGTGGCAGATACTCAGCCTGGAAGGGCATTCGCTCAGCGCCAGCAACGCTGTCGCCACCGCCACCGCGCGCCTGGATCAGGCATCAGCGCTGGACGTGCTGATCCTGTGCGCGGGCGCACACCAGCCGCTCGAGCAGGATTTTCGCCAGCAGTTGCGCCACTGGACCACGCAGCCAATCCTGTTCGGTGCACTCGGCAAGGCCGGTTGGTTGCTGGCCCAGATGGGCGCGCTGGACGGTTTTCGCTGCAGCTTGCCGGAGCCCGACTCGCCTTTGGCCTTTGTGGCATCCAGGGCGCTGAGCCCGGTGGCCGCGCCGTTCTGCGTGGATGGTCAGCGCCTGACGTGCGTCGGGCCCGAGGCTGTGCGAGGGCTGGTCTGCGAGCTGCTTGCCCAAGTCCACGGGCGCAGCCTGGTGCTGCGCATGGAGCAACACCTCGCACGCCAGAACCGGCCCTTGCAGCCGCTGGAGCAAGCCCCGGAAAAACTGCAGACGGCGCTGGCCCTGATGAGCGACCACCTCACTCACTTGCTTGCAATCGAGGAGTTGGCCGAGGCGATGGGGATATCCCGGCGTCACCTGGAGCGCCTGTTCAAGCGTACGCTCGGCTGTTCGCCGTCGCGGCACTATCTCGATTTGCGCCTGCAACAGTCCCGTCGTCTGCTGCAGACCGGTGAACGTTCGATCGCGCAAGCTGCCGGCGAATGCGGGTTTGTCGCGGTGCAGCATTTCATTCGCTGCTATCGCCATTACTTCGGCGCGCATCCCCGTGAACACGCGGTTGCGTGTACAGCGGATTTGACCAACTACAGGTCGGATTCGCGCAAAAAACTTCGCCTTGCATCTGTTCGAATGATCTCCAGCGGCCCACCAGAGTGGCGCCCTCTGTCGCTCAATCACTGACAAGGATCAATGACATGCAAATGCCAAAAACCATCCAGATCAAGAACGGCGAAAAAGTGAGCCCGACCTTCTCGGCTCAGGAATACGCCAACCGCCAGGGCAAACTGCGCGCTTATCTGGCACAAAACAACATCGACGCGGCAGTCTTTACTTCCTATCACAACATCAACTACTACAGTGACTTCCTCTACTGCTCGTTCGGTCGCCCATACGCCTTGGTCGTGACTCAGGACAGCGCCGTCACCATCAGCGCCAATATCGATGGCGGCCAACCTTGGCGCCGCACCGTGGGCACCGAGAACATTGTTTACACCGACTGGCAGCGCGACAACTACTTCGTCGCCATCCAGCAAGCCTTACCCAAGGCCGGGCGCATCGGCATCGAATTCGATCACTTGAACCTGCTCAACCGCGACAAACTGGCCAGCCGTTACCCCCAGGCCGAGCTGGTGGACATCGCCGCACCCTGCATGCGCATGCGCATGATCAAATCGGCCGAAGAGCACGCGATTATCCGTCACGGTGCACGGGTGGCGGACATTGGCGGCGCAGCGATCGTCGAAGCGCTGCGTGACCAGGTGCCAGAGTATGAAGTGGCGCTGCATGCGACGCAGGCCATGGTGCGCGAGATCGCCCGGACCTTCCCCGACTCGGAGCTGATGGACACCTGGACCTGGTTCCAGTCCGGTATTAACACCGATGGCGCGCACAACCCGGTGACCTCGCGCAAGGTCAACAAGGGTGACATCCTCAGCCTCAACTGCTTCCCGATGATCGCCGGCTACTACACCGCGCTTGAGCGCACGCTGTTCCTTGACCACTGTTCCGATGAGCACCTGCGCCTGTGGGAAGTCAACGTCAAGGTCCACGAAGCCGGGCTGAAACTGATCAAGCCGGGCATGCGTTGCTGCGACATCGCCGAGCAACTGAACGAGGTTTTCCTCGAGCACGATTTGCTGCAGTACCGCACTTTCGGCTACGGGCATTCGTTCGGCACCCTGAGCCATTACTACGGCCGCGAAGCCGGCCTGGAATTGCGTGAAGACATCGATACCGTGCTGGAGCCAGGGATGGTGGTGTCCATCGAGCCGATGATCATGCTGCCCGAAGGCCTGCCAGGTGCTGGCGGTTACCGCGAGCACGACATCCTGATCGTCAACGAGCAGGGCGGCGAGAACATCACCAAATTCCCGTACGGGCCGGAGCACAACATCATTCGCAAGTAACGGCGTAACAGACCGTCGTGGGGGCTTCACCGCTCCCACACTCATTCCTGGACCATCGCTGAACACCCCACTGCACGCGCGCTCTAGAACGCGCAGCATTTACTGACCTTAACCCTGCCAAGTAAAACAATAGAGGGTATTTGTCATGTCACATGTCTCGACTGTTCTTCCCCCTTTTTGCGCCTCCACCTTGGGAGGTGCACAATGAGCACTGCAAGCCTTACCCTCGAACAGACCCATGAAAAAAACTCGGAGCGCAAGGCCCTGCGCCGCGCGGCCAGTGCCAGCTTCATGGGAAATTTCGTCGAATGGTTCGACTACGCGGCCTACGGTTACCTGGCCACCGTCATCGCCCTGACATTTTTTCCGCAGACCGACAAGGCCAGCGCCTTGCTGGCGACGTTCGCGGTATTTGCCCTGTCGTTCATCGTCCGCCCCCTGGGTGGTCTGGTCTGGGGGCACTTTGGTGACAAGTATGGCCGGCGCAGCGCGTTGTCCTGGTCGATCCTGATCATGTCGATCTCGACTTTCTGCATCGGCATCCTACCCACCTACACTCACATCGGCCTGTGGGCACCGGCATTGCTACTGGTGATCCGCCTGTTCCAGGGCTTCTCCGCGTCCGGTGAATACGCCGGTGCATCGGCATTCCTCGCCGAGTACGCACCGGAAGGCAAGCGGGGTCTGTACACCAGCATTGTTCCGGCCAGTACCGCAGCCGGTTTGCTGTTTGGCGCAGTATTTGTCGCTGGCCTGCACGCTTGGCTCAGCGTCGAGGACTTGCACAGCTGGGGTTGGCGCTTGCCGTTTCTGCTGGCAGCGCCGTTTGGTCTGGTGGGGCGTTATATCCGCATGAGCCTGCAGGACACACCCAAGTTCCTGGAGATGGAAAAGCGCCTCGAAGCCAAGGAGTGCGCGACCCACGCCCCGGTTCGCGAGCTACTCACCGTGCACCGGCGCAGCGTGATCATCGGAATCGGCGTGACCTGCCTGAACGCAGTGGCTTTTTACTTGCTGCTCAGCTACATGCCGACCTATCTGTCGACTGAGATGGGCATGAGCGAAAGTGATTCTTTCCTGGCGTCGACGGTGTCCCTGGCGACCTACATCGGCCTGATTTTTCTGATGGGCAGGCTGTCGGACCGCTTCGGGCGCAAGACCATGCTGCTGACGGCTTCGGTTTTGTTCCTGTTGATGACCTTTCCGCTGTTCGGCATGCTCGATCATCAGCCATTGCTGGTGGTGCTGATGATCCAGATAGCCTTCGGCGCGATCCTGGCGATGAACGACGGCACCTTGCCGTGTTTCCTCGCCGAGATATTCCCCACCCGGGTGCGCTTCAGCGGGTTTGCCTTCAGCTTCAACATCGCCAATGCGGTATTTGGCGGGACCGCACCGTTTATCGCGACCTGGCTGATCCAAATGACCGGCAACAAGATGGCCCCGGCCTGGTATCTGCTGGCCGCTGCCGCGGTGGCGTTGGTGGCAATGCTGGCAAGCCGGGAGACGGCGCACAAGGCTCTGCAGGATTGATCAATGCACCGCCGTCACCTGCTTGCGCTCACCAATGGGCGACACTCCAAAAAACCGGCTATAGCATTTGGAAAAATGTGCCGGTGACACAAAGCCGCAGGCGAGCGCGATGTCGCGGACCTGCGACTCGCTGCGCAACAGCAATTGCCGCGCCCGCGACAGGCGCAATTCCAGGTAGTACTGGCTGGGGGTGCGCTGCAGGTGTTTGTGAAACAGGCGCTCAAGCTGGCGCACCGACACTTCGTTCAATCGCGCCAGCTCTTCCAGGCTCACCGGTTCCTCAAGATTGGCCTCCATGATCGCCACCATCTGGCTGAGCTTGGGTTGCGAAGTGCCCAGCTTCTGCCGTAACGGCACGCGTTGCTGCTCCTGGGCCCCGCGTACCCGGTCACACAACAGCAACTCGGCGGCATGGGCGGCAATGTCGCGACCACCGGGTTCGCATCAGTTGTAACGTCATGTCCATGGATGCCACGCCGCCGGAGCAGGTGTAGCGGTCGCGATCCAGTTCGAACAGCTGGTTGGAGATGATGATGCCGGGAAACCGCTCTTTCAGTGCCTCTATATCTTCCCAGTGAATCGTGCAGCGATAACCCTTGAGCAAGTCCGCCCGGGCCAGCAGGTGGCTGCCGGTGCAGATGCCGCCCAGGGTCACCTGTTGATGGGCCAGCTTGCGCAGCCAGTTGAGCAGTGGCCGGCTGCTGTGGTTGGAGACAATCGGGTTCGAGCCGACCACGAACAGGATATCCAGCTTGGGCGCATCGGCGATGGAGTAATCCGGGAGGATGCGCATGCCATTGCTGGCGGTGACCGGGTCCAGCGTGGCGCCGATCACCAGCGTGCGAAACATCGGCCGGCGCGCCGCCATGTTGGCCATGCGCAGGGTTTCCACGGAGGAGGCGAAGCCGATGGTGGTGAAGTTGGGGATGACCAGAAAGCCAATGGTTTTCACCGGCCGTTGTTCACCGGCCGGACCGTCCAGGGGCGGGGTGTTCGGCTTCATCAATACTCTCCGGTGTACCAGTGACGCGTTGTGCGCAGGTAACGACCTGTCGTGGCGTCATCGCGTTGTCATGGGGGTGATGTGCAGGTACCGAGTGCTTGAATTTTACACCCAGTGCTCGCTCAACAGGCGCACGGCTTCGGCCTCCACGGCCCCTTCGTCGGTGCCATCGGAAAAGACTGCGCAGGTCGTGACATCAGGGCCGAAAATACTGCGATAAACCGCCACAACGCTGCCGGGGCCTGCGCCGGTATGACCGCTGAGGATGCGCCCGCCTTCGACCGGCCCGTGCATCAGCCCGAGTCCGTAACCCGGCGCAATCCAGGGACGTCCCGGGATCGGTCCGCCGAGCAGGTGCACTGTCTGCATTTGATCCAGCAAGGAATGCGCCAGGAAGTCACCGGCAAACAAGCGATCCAGGCACAAGGCCGCCTCCACCAGCGGGCCCACCAGCAGCCCATGGTAGACCCAGCCGGGGTGATAGGTGGCGGCAGCGCCCATATTGACCCCGTGCAGATCGGCTTCACGGCTTGCCAGACGGACCCGTGGCAGGCCAAGCGGAGCGAACACCCGTCGCGACAGGGCTTCATTCAGGTCAAGGTCAGTCACTCGCTCGATCAACCGCGCCACGTACAGATAACCGACGTTCGAATAGCGCCAGCCTTCTCCCGGTGCATAACGCAGTCGGGTTGCATCAAGGCGCTGCAGCATTTCATCCGCCGGCCAGGGCGTGTCACCGCAGGCGACAGCACCCTGGTAATCGGAGAGTTCGCTGTAGTCCGCCAGGCCGGCTTCGTGGCGCAACAGTTGGCGCAATGTAAAGGGGCCTTCGGGCAGCGGCTGATCCAGCGTGATCAGGCCGTCTCGCACCAGTGTCAGGGCGGCAGCAGCCAGTACGGTCTTGGTATAGCTCCACCAGGGAATCGTTGCATCAGGCCGATCCGGGGTCAGGGGTGTACCGTTGGAAACAAGAGAGAAAAGCATCGCTGGCTGCTCTGAAAGGGGGTGCCGCGTGAGTTTGCCAGAATGCAAAAGCCGGTGATCAAATGTTTGCAACAGGTCATGGCTGGATTGTCTTTATCCCAGCCATTGCACAAGCACTCCTGCCAGTGCGCATATCATCAGCACCTCGATGACACCGCGCTTGAAAAGCAGGAGCGCAATCGTCGCCATCAGTGCGAGCAGCAGCGACACCCAGTCAAACAAGCCACTGAATCCGGTGGGCCACAGCACGTGATAGCCGAAGAACACCGCGAGGTTGAGAATCACCCCGACGACCGCGGCGGTGACGGCGGTCAGCGGCGCGGTGAATTTGAGTTCGTTGTGAGTCGACTCCACCAGGGGCCCGCCAGCGAGGATGAATAGAAACGAAGGCAGGAAGGTAAACCAGGTCACCAGCGTCGCAGCAAGTGCACCGGCCAGGAACGCCTGGTCTGGGCCGAATACCTGCTGCACGTAGGCGCCGATGAAGCCGACGAACGCCACCACCATGATCAACGGACCTGGGGTGGTCTCGCCCAGCGCCAGACCGTCGATCATCTGGGGGGGTGTCAGCCACCCATAATGACTGACCGCTCCCTGATACACGTAGGGCAACACTGCATAGGCGCCACCAAAGGTCAGCAGGGCGGCCTTGGTGAAGAACCAGCTCATCTGGGTGAAGGTCCCGTGCCAGCCAAACAGGAGGGTGAGCGCACCCATCGGCAGCACCCAAAGAATTGCGCCGATAAACGCCAGGCGCAGCAATTTCAGGCTGCTGAAACGGGCATGTTCAGGTGGCGGTGTATCGTCATCGATAAGCGCGGGCCCGAACGATTTACCCCTGGCCACTGCTGTGCCGAATGTGAATTTCCCGGGCGCAAGGCGTCCGCCGACGTACCCGATGAGCGCCGCGGTCAGCACAATCAGCGGGAAGGGCACATTGAACAGCAGGATGGCGGCAAAGGACGCGCCGGCAATGCCCCACAGCCAGTTGTTCTGCAACACCCTGGAGCCCATACGGTGCGCGGCTTGCAGCACGATGGCCGTGACCGCCGGCTTGATCCCGTAGAACAAGCCGGCCACGACCGGCACTTCGCCGAAAGCAATATAGACCCAGGATAATGCGATCAGGACGAACAACGACGGCAGCACGAACAGCGCGCCGGCAATCACGCCGCCCCAGGTGCGATGCATCAGCCAACCGAGGTAAGTCGCCAGCTGCTGCGCTTCGGGGCCGGGCAGCAACATGCAGTAGTTGAGGGCGTGCAGAAACCGGCGCTCGGAGATCCAGCGCCGGCGCTCCACCAGTTCCTGGTGCATGATCGAGATTTGCCCGGCCGGGCCGCCAAAACTGATCAAACCCAGTTTGAGCCAGAAGCCGAAGGCTTCCCGCAGGGAGACCGCCCTGCGGGGGGGCTGAGCCTGTTCATGGGTGGAGCAGGGTGGATGGCTCAAGCAGGTGCTCCCGGGTGACTTAGCCGTGGCCGAGCGCGATCGCAAACGACACGACGATCATGCACGCAAACGCAAAATTGAGATTCATGAAGGTTTCTTCCATAACGTGCTAAAAGTGCAGGCATTTTGAACACTTTGCGAAGAAATAAAAAATTCGCCTTCATGATTTGAAAGATCAAAGCAATTGATACCTCGAGTGATTACTGGGTTCCGAACATCGCCGTCCAGTAAATGCCCGCATTGCTCTTCGGGTCTACTGCGTAGGCCGCGCCCAGTTCCTGGAACTCGGGGTTCATCAGGTTGGCGCAGTGACCGGGGCTGGCGATCCAGCCGTCGACGACCTTGCCCGCAGTATCTTGCCCTGCGGCGATGTTTTCGCCGATCTGCTGGCCAATGTAGCCAGCCAGTTCCGCCCGGTCCCCCGGCATGCGGCCATCGGGATCCTTGTGGTCGAAGAAGTTGTTGTTGGCCATGGTTCGCGAATGTGTCTCGGCGGCGCTGGCCAGTGCCGCGTTCCACGCCAGCGGCGTGGTAGCGGCGAAGGATTGCGTGCCGCACTGGCGAGCCTGGTTGCGGGCATTGTTGAGCAGGGTCAGGACTTTCTGGCCTTCGGCCTGCGAGTCGCCCAGGCGTGCAGTCATCAGCGGCCGCGCCAGCACGATGCGCCAGTCGCGGTCGTCGCGACTGACACCAATGTCGACATACTGCGGATCGAGCACCACGTGGCAGAAGCTTTCCCGAATGGCTTGCATGGCCGATTGCGCATCACGCGGGCCGGATAAGGTGATCGCCTGTACATTGACCATCGGGTAGCCAGAACTGGCCATGGCTTGCTGCAGGTTCCGGACGTTGGTGGCGGACAGTGCCAGGCGTGGATCACCCGCCAGTGGCGGCAGTTCCGGTGAGACCTGCTCGGCGCAACGCTGGGGCTGAGTGCGGTAGAGGTTGATCGAATCGATCAGTTGTTTCTCATCGACCGCCAGCGCCTGGGCGGCGAATGACAGGCCCAGCGACAACGCGGCAAGGCGCATAACGGATGGAATGAAGCGCATGGAAATCCCCTTGGGCAGACTGCGCCCATGATGCGCGATTTCACCCCTGCCTGCGCAATGCCTTTTTGCCCCTGGAAACAGTTTATCGGCCGCCGGATTAAATGAATTTGGGCGTCTACAATCAAGCCAGGCCGCCGATATAACGCGCAACAGCGTCGATAATGCGCTGCCCAATCCGGTTCTTTGAGAAGGGTCGATCATGCGCTTGACGTGGACTGCAACTTGGCTGGCACTATCCCTGATCGGCGGCCAGGTACTGGCCACTGAACTGGAACAGAAAAAAGCCGAGGATAAGGCTGAGGTCCTGGAGCAAAAAGCAGCGGAAAAAGGCGCCGACATCCCGGTGCCCAAGGCCGACGCGATAACCACCTCGGAGGTGCAGGCGGTCGATCCCGCCGGCTCGGCGCCGCTGGATGATGCCATTACCTGCCTCGCGCGCTCTATCTATTGGGAGGCCAAGGGGCGAGAGACCCGGGAAATGGAAGCCGTCGCCAGCGTGGTCATGAATCGTCTGGGGCACAAAGGATTTCCCGACACCGTGTGCGCAGTGGTCAAGGAGGGATCGGAAAGCCGCAACTGCCAGTTTTCCTGGTGGTGCGACGGGCGTCCGGATCAGGTCAAGGAGAATGCCGAATATGCGGTCGCCAAGGAGATCGCGCGCAAGGCGCTGAACCGGACGCTCAGTGACCAGACGGTGGGGGCGATGTATTTTCATGACAAGACCGTGCGGCCGGATTGGGCGAGCAAGTACACCAAGACGGCGGATATCGGCAGGTTCAGGTTCTACAAGCCGCGGGGAGGGAACGCGAAGTAGGTGTGGTTCGTGCAGCAAACAGCGTTAGGAATTGGCCCGCAACAGACCGCAAAAAAGGCACCTTTCCAGGTGCCTTTTTCGTTTGTCGCAGTCTTACAGTTCCTGGCCCAGGAAGATCAGCGTATTGCCATGGGCTTCAGCCGCAGCGCGTTGGTTGTAGCTGTCGCGGTGCGAGCAGTTGAAACCGTGTTCGGCTTGCGGATAGACAACGATTTCCACGAAGTCGTTGTTCTCGAAGCGCTCGGCGATCTTCTCGACGGCCTCCAGTGGAATGTGACTGTCCTCTTCGCCGAAGTGCATCAACAGCGGCACGGTGATTTCGTCGGCGCGGTCCAATTGGTTCTGGATACCGCCACCGTAGTAGGCGATCGCCACGTCAACCAGACCATTGGCGGCGGTCAAGTATGACAGCAGGCCACCGAAGCAATAACCGATGGAGGCCACGCCGCCATCCAGGCCGGGCTGGGCCTTGAGTGCGGTAATGGCCAGCTTGATGTCGGCCTGGGCCTTGCCGATGTCTGTGGCGTTCATCAGTTCTACCGCGCGTTTCCAGCCGGCTTCGTCGTAAGTCAGCTCGATGCGGGGGCCGTTGCGCCAGAATAGATCCGGAACGACCACCAGGTAGCCGTCTGCAGCGTATTGTTCGGCGACTGAGCGAATGTGCTCGTTGACGCCGAAAATCTCCTGGATCAACACGATCCCGGGGCCTTTTTGCGTGTGGGGAATCGCCAGATAGGCACCGAATTTACCGTCGGCGCTGTCGATCTCGATCCATTGGGTGGTTACGCTCATGGTGGCTCCTGTCTACGCGAGTGAGGGGCTGAAGCTTGCCACGGTATCATTTCAACGAATGTTACGGCGCCAGAAAATGCACGTCATCAGCGCATCGAGGCTGAAAACACCCGCAAGGTCAGCGGTGCAATCCAGCTGCCGCCCAAACGAGGTTGAGGTGCAGGCGTTTGACGGCCGAAGAGTGTGGGTGTTTATGGGCTGGGTCTGCGTTGCGCGTTTTGATCGACTTGGCCAATCGACAAGGTGAATTTCATCAGTCGGGTGTATCGGTGGCATGTCGTGAGAGTGGTGAATGAAGGGGCGGTGTGTCGGGGGTGGCGGTGGATACACAGGTGTACGGTTGGGGTGTCTTTCGCGGATGCATCTCCCCTGTAGGGCCCGGGGTGGATATGCGGGCGATGACGTTCTTTGGAATTTCCGGTACCTTTCCTGCCCGCCCATTGCATGGTGAAACCGCTTCATGTCTCTTGCGCTCGATCGTCTAGTCGCTGGCACGCCCATTCCTTTTGCCGGGAACCGTGTCACTGTCGTCAGCCCTGAACTGGCTGAACGTTTCCAGCCCGGCGACCACCTTCTGGTGGAGCAGGTCAGTGGTGAGTTGCTGTTGATTCCTGTGGCTGACCAGCAAGCCGCAGCCGTGGCGATCGAGCGCGCTGACGCGGCGTTCAAGGCAATGTCGGCGGTGTCGGATGAGGCTATCAGCGAATTCTTCGACCACTTCGCCCAGCGCCTGGAAAGCCCGGATGCCTGGGCGTTGATCGAGGCAGCGAACCTGGCCGATATCGAGCGGGCCAAGGCCCGTGGCCGTTCCACCACGCGACTGCTGGCCAATGAACCAATGCGCCGCGATATGATCGCCGGGCTCAAGGCCTGGCGCGATGCCTCGGCGACTCGCGGCAAAGTCATCAGCTGTGTCGAGCATGACGGCTGGAAAGTCGAGCAGGTGGTCTCGCCGCTGGGCATTGTTGGGTTCGTCTTCGAAGGGCGGCCCAACGTCTTTGCCGACGCTGCTGGCGTTCTGCGTACTGGCAACACCGCCGTGCTGCGCATCGGTAGCGATGCGTTGGGCACCGCCCAGGCCATCGTCAGCCATGCATTGAACCCTGCGCTGGCCGCTGCCGGCTTGCCCGTTGGCGCCGTGTCGCTGGTGGAAAGCGTCAATCACGCGGCAGGTTGGGCCATGTTCGCCGACCGGCGCCTGTCGCTGGCCGTGGCCCGCGGTTCGGGACGCGCGGTCAGCCAGCTGGGCAGTATCGCCCAACAGGCCGGCACCGCCGTCAGCCTGCACGGCACGGGAGGCGCCTGGCTGATTGCTGACAAGGAAGCCGACGCCCGGCGTTTTGCCGCCGTGGTGCGCAACTCCCTTGACCGCAAAGTCTGCAACACCCTCAACGTCTGCCTGATTCACCGTGACCGGGCGGCGGAATTGGTGCCGTTGTTTCTCGAGGCCCTGCAGCAAGCCGGCACCGCCCGCGGCCAGGGCTGCAAATTGCACATCGTCGAAGGCAGCGAACAGGGCTTGCCGGCAGACTGGCAAACGGCGAGTGTCGAGGTGTATCGCGCCGAGGGTTATCGAACCGAAGCGCTGGCCGAGCCTTTGCCCGAGGCTGAGTTGGGGCGCGAGTGGGAATGGGAAGAAACCCCCGAAGTCAGCCTGAAAATCGTGGATGATCTGGCCCAGTCCATTGCGTTGTTCAACCGCTACAGCCCGCAGTTCACCGTGTCATTGATCAGTGAGGATGCCAGCACGCAGGAGCGCTTCTATAACGCGGTCAACGCGCCTTTCGTGGGCAACGGAGTCACTCGCTGGGTCGATGGCCAGTACGCATTGAACAAGCCTGAGTTGGGACTCTCGAACTGGGAGAGCGGTCGCCTGTTTGCCCGCAGCGCGATTCTTTCGGGAGATGGAGTATTTACCATCCGCAGTCGCATGACCCAGATTGATCTGGACGTTAAACGCTAAATAAACGTCGACGACAAAAAAAGGGCCTGCTCTTTGGCGAGAGCAGGCCCTTTTATATTAGATGTGTGAAGTATCAGTAGAACCGGTCAATCACCCGAACTTCATTCTGGTTCTGCATGGAAGCCCACGCCTGTTTCAGCGTTTGCAGAACACTGCCGATGAAGTCTTTATCGGCGGCGGCTTTCTTGCCAACGTAGCCCTGGCCGCGACGGTACATCCTCAGTCGGGCAAGCAGGTTCTGGTTGTTCTTATCGAACTCGGCCTCATCAGCGTGCGTTGCCAGGCAGTCGATATGAACCTGGCCCGACTTGCTGATCCACAGAATATGGCTGTCGTGGCTGTCTTTTTGCGCAGCGAACATGCGAGCCAGTTCTTCGATAGTAGGTTGATTGTTCAGATTCATGATTTGCCCCTTGACCATTTGGTGATCTTTCAAAGTTGGTTCGCTAATACAGGTAGCCCATCGGTTAGTTGATCCCTGGCACCGAAACCAGGACGTCAGCGTTCATTCGCCGAATGTGGCGAGGTCCCGCGTCTGTTGCATGTAGTCGTGTTGAATAACTGCTACGCAATAGCGTCACAACGAAGAGAAGCGGCGAAAACCTGGAGGCCACTGCCGACTTTTCAGGGTCGGCCACAAGCTTCATGAGGATTGATCGCCAGCGCTTCCCGTCCTTGTACTGGACGTTCGGGCCAGGTCAGCTTCTTCAATCTGCCTTGTGGGCAGCGTGTATCCGGGAATAACAGCTCGGCGGTCAGACGAGCTTGCTTAAACATGTTGCCGTACTCCCGATCGGGGAGATGTCTGCATCATGCAAGGGCAAATCGGAGGCGTCAATGGTTATGTAGTGATTATTTTCAGTCACTACATATTGTCGGACAAAGCTGTTTGATATTAGCAAGGAGAGGTGGCGTGCACCGGTCCGGCGGACTGGGGCGGGGTTTCAAAGCGGTAAAAGGTGCAGGGGTATCCGTCGACTGGTCGCTGGTGCAGGCTGTACAGGTTGCCGGTAAGAATGGGTATGAGTCGGGCCCAGAACCGCCGCGCAGGCAGGTTTGCGTCGATGTGGAAAATGTGCCATTGGCCCGGGTTGCGACTCAAGAGGTCAGAGACGACAAACTTCGCGACGCCTAGGCCACGAAAACGTCGAATGACGAAGAGATAGCCAAGGTTCAACTGCACGCCATCGAGGTGGGTCTGGTCGTCGACGGTCACAAAACCGGCCAGTTCGCCGTCGGCCGTGATCAGAAAGGGCTGGGTTGCCGGCTTTCTCCAGTATTCGAGTTTCGGCTGGATACTGAAGAAGCCGTGCCCTGCGAGCTTTAGCGGTAGCCATTCGCTGAAGTCGTACAGGTAGAACTGCATCAGGTTTTCAATGGTGTCCAGGTCGTCGCGTTGGGCGGCGTGCAGTTCTATCAAGGGCATTGAGTGTGGCTCCTGACTGGATCAATCAGTGGGGCGCAAAATCGTACGGTCCACCGGTCTTCAATGCGGCAACGTAGGCAGGGCGTTTCTGGAAGCGTTCGACCCAGGCGGCCACGTGCGGATACTGACCGAGTTTGCCTTGCGCCCTGGCGATCTCGCCGATAAAGCTCATCTGGATATCCGCGGCGCTGAATTCAGTGCCCAACAGGTAGTCGGACTGGCTGAGCGCTGTGTCGAGGTAACCCAGGTAGTTGGCCACTTCCGAGTTGATCCGTGGATGCAATGGCGCGCCAGCCTCACCCAGGCGACCCACGTACAGGTTCAGCATCAGCGGCAGCATCGCCGAGCCTTCGGCGAAATGCAGCCACTGCACGTATTGATCGTAGGCAGCTGTGGCTGGATCAGGTTGCAGGCGACCCTGGCCGTGGCGTCGAATCAGGTAGTCGATGATTGCCGCAGACTCGATCAGCGTCTGTTGACCATCTTCGATGACCGGTGATTTGCCCAAGGCATTCACTGCCTTCAACTGCGGTGGTGCCAGGTTGGTCTGCGGGTCGCGTTGATAGCGCTTGAGCTCGTACGGGATGCCCAGCTCTTCCAGCAGCCAGAGAATCCGTTGCGAGCGAGAGTTGTTCAAGTGATGGACAATAATCATGTTCGAGGCCTTTTCAGATAGGAGTAGTGGCGCCGGGTTTGAAGAACACTAGACCATCTTGGTCGGTGCGAAGTGCCCTCATGTTTTGCGCGCTGGTTTTGCCGGGCGCCTGGTGCCGGTCGCAGCTTTGCGCTTAGCGGGTTTGCGTTTGTTTTTCCACGGCGTTGCCCCGCGTTCGGCCGGGCTTGCGGGCCCGCTGATGGTCAAGCTCAGCCCGGCACAGCGGGCTACCTGTTTGCTCATCCATGCGGCCTGTTTGGTGACAAACTCTTCCAGGCTCATCTCGCCGCTCTGCACCATGTCCAGTGCCTGTTCCCAGATCGCCGTGGTTCCAGGATCGGCAATAGCCCTGGGCACGGCGTCGATCAGGCTGAATGCCGCCGGGGTCGCGGCCAGCGCCTTGCCGTTTTTAGTCAGGTAACCACGGTCGAGCAGCCCTTGAATGATCGACGCGCGAGTCGCTTCGGTACCGATGCCGGTGGTGTCCTTGAGCTTTTGCTTGAGCAGTGGATCTTCCACGAGCTTGGCGACATTTTTCATCGCCTTGATCAGGTCGCCCTCGGTGAAAGGTTTGGGCGGTTGAGTCCAGAGGTCTTTGAGCTTGACATCGGCAACCCTGCACTCACGACCTTCGGCCAGTGTCGGCAGGGTTTGCGGAGTCGGAGCTTCACGGCCCTTGGCCGGGGCCAGGGCTTCAGGCAAAGCGCGTTTCCAGCCAGATTCGACGATCTGCTTGCCCACCGCTCGCAACGCTTGGCCGGCGCAATCAAAGTCGGCCTGGGTCCGGTCGTACTCGTGGTTGGGCAGGAACTGCGCCAGATAACGTGCGCGAATCAGGGTGTACACCGCCCTTTGCTTGCCGACCAGTCGTTCAAGATTTTTTGCTGCTGCCGTGGGGATGATCCCGTGGTGAGCACTGACTTTGGCATCGTTCCAGGCGCGGGAACGCCGGTGTGGTTCCAGATGCTCATTCAACGCGTTAAGGCCTGGATCGGCTTGTTTCAGCGCCGTCAGGATTCCCGGCGCCTCGCTGTGCTGACTGATCGGCAGGTAGCCGCAATCGCTGCGCGGGTAGGTGATGACTTTATGGGTTTCGTAGAGTGCCTGAGCGATGTCGAGTGTCTCTTGGGCACCCAGCCCGAGTTTCTTCGAACAGACTTCCTGCAACGTGCCCAAGTCAAAGGGTAGGGGCGCTACTTCACGCAGGCGCTCGGTACGCAGCTTGACCACCCGGGCGCTGGCCGCATTGCCGATGGCTGTTGCAGCCTGGCGAGCCAGTTCCGGGTTCAGGCAGCGGTCCTGGTCGTCGCAAACCTCGGAGGGGGCGCGCCATTGCGCGGTAAACGTAGTGCCGTCGTGCAGCAGTTGCACATCAATGGCCCAATAGGCGACTGGGACGAAATCGGCGATGCTGCGATCCCGATCCACCACCAGGCGCAGGGTCGGCGTTTGTACTCGACCGACCGGCAACACTCCCTGATAACCCGACTGCCGTCCCAGCAGTGTGAACAACCGGCTCATGTTCATTCCGATCAGCCAGTCGGCCCGGGAGCGGCCCAAGGCGGAGTGGTACAGGCTGAAGGTCTCGGCTCCCGGCTTGAGTGCCGCCAGCGCCTTGCGGATTGATGCCTCGTCCAGCGCCGATAACCAGAGTCGGCGGATCGGCCCGCGATACCGACAATGCTCGACCAGCTCCCTGGCGATCATTTCTCCTTCGCGGTCGGCGTCCGTGGCGATCACCAGCTCATCGGCCTCGCCCAGCAACCGTTTGACTGCCTTGTACTGGCTGGCGGTGCGCGGTTTGACGGTCATCTTCCATTTGTCGGGGATGATCGGCAGGTCTGCCAGCACCCAGCGTTTGTAGCGTGCGTCGTAGGCATCCGGTGGCGCGGTTTCCAGCAGGTGACCGATGCACCAGGTCACCGTAACGTCCGTTCCCAGCCAGCAGCCATCACCTCGACGCCGGGCGCCGAGCACAGCCGCAATATCCTTGGCTTGGGACGGTTTTTCACAGAGGTACAGCCGCATGACCACCATCGTTTTTCAATGTACGAGAGGTGCACAGAATGGCGGTTGATGGGCGAGGTATCAACCATTATCTGTATGGATGTACAGTTGGTGGGTTTCCGGTCATTGCCATGCGCGACTGCCGTCAGTTCGAACCCGCCACCGAACTGCCTGGAGTGATGCTTCCGTTCGGCTGTGAAGCGCTCGCGCAGGCGTAACTTGGGTTATACCTGATAGCTGTTGATGCAGGTTTTGAGGATGCTTAGCTGCCCGACGTGAGCCTGCTCGCTCACTGCGGGTACGTGCTTTCGCACCGATTGAGTCAAGTCTTCCAAGAGGAATCCACGCCATGCCAACCCCCCCTGCTGTCATTACCATTGCAGAACAACCGGGCTGTCTTCTGGTGAAGTTTCACGGAATCCAGGTGGCGGCTTCCGCACGCACACTGGTGCTGCTGGAGGCCAATTACCCGCCTGTATATTACGTCCCGCGTGAAGACATCGACGAGAAGTACTTCGCCCGCACCGACCACACCAGTTACTGCCCGTACAAGGGCGATGCCAGCTATTTCAGCCTGCAGGTCCCCGGGCATGAAGGCGCCAATGTGGTGTGGAGTTATGAGCATCCCAAGGTGTCGGTCGAACAGATCAAGGATTACGTCGCGTTCTACCCGGATCAGGTGAAGTTTGAATTGCTCGATGTCGAGGTTTGATAAAAGGCGCGGATGATGGCTATTGCCAATTACCTGTTACAAACATGACAATG
Organism: Pseudomonas violetae; assembly: GCF_023072615.1. Classification (GTDB taxonomy): domain Bacteria; phylum Pseudomonadota; class Gammaproteobacteria; order Pseudomonadales; family Pseudomonadaceae; genus Aquipseudomonas; species Aquipseudomonas violetae. The sequence goes on along the minus strand of NZ_JAKNRW010000002.1, from coordinate 447,494 downwards.
CGAGTAATTATCAGTCGCGAATGCCTGGACCCGTCCTGGAACACCTGGCGTAGCCAGCGCACCACGGTGTTCGGCGATGTGAGGCACCAGATCAACGAGGACTGGGCGCTGAAGGTTGCCAGCGTTTACACAAAAAACACCCAGGACATCAAATATGCCTTCGCTTCCGGCGCGGTCACCCCGGGTGTCGGTACCACCGGCATGCTGGGTAGCCTGTATGACTACGATCAGGTCGATTACGGACTCGATGCCTACGTGGATGGCAAGTTCGCTGCGTTAGGCCAGCAACACGAACTGGTGGTGGGTTTCAACGCCAGCCGATCGAAAAAAAATGATTTCTATAGCGTGGCCTTCCTGCCCCAGCGGCAAAATGTGTTCAACCCCGACAAACATATTCCGGAGCCGGATGACAGTTACTTCATCGATAATTCCTCCCGCGGTGGCCCGGTCAATTCCGTCACCAAACAGCAGGGCGTTTATTCGACCCTGCGTCTGAAGCTGGCAGGTCCCCCTAACGCTTGTGGTGGGCGGACGGGTGAGCTGGTACGACTCCGACACCGACTCGTTTTTCATCAATTCGGGCACTTCCGAGCACTCAAGTACGACCGAGACCGGTCAGGTTACGCCGTTCGCCGGAGTCCTCCTGGATCTCAACGAGAACCTCACGGCCTACGCCAGCTACTCGGAGATCTTCACCCCGCAGGGCAATTACCGCTCCGAAGACGGTTCGGCACTCAAGCCGCTCGTGGGCCAGAGCTATGAACTGGGGATCAAGGGAGCCTGGTTCGACGGTCGCCTGAACAGCTCCTTCAACCTGTTCCGCACCCTCCAGAAGGACCAGGCACAGACCGACTTCAACTCGTCATGCCCGTCATCGGATGGCTACTGCTACGTCAACGCCGGCAAAGTTCGGGCACAGGGGTTTAGGCGCAGATCAGCGGGGAAGTGATAGAGCGCCTGCAGTTGCTTGCCGGCTACACCTACACCCAGACCAAGACCCTCGATGACATCGACACCAGCCTCAGTGGCGCGGCATTCAACAGTTACGTGCCACGACACGTGTTGCGCATGTGGGGGGACTACGCACTTTATGGCGCACTCGAGAAGTTTTCCATTGGCGGGGGTGTGAACGCGCAGAGTGATAATTTCCGGGTGTCGCCGTCATCGGGAAACAAAATCACTCAATCGGGTTACGCGATCTGGAATGGACGCATCGGCTACCGCATCGACGATACTTGGTCGGTGGCGCTCAATGGTAACAACCTGTTTGACAAGCGCTAATACGCAACGGTAGGTACCGAGGCGTTCGGCAACTATTATGGGGACCCGCGCAATTTCATGTTATCGGTGAAAGCGAGTTTCTAAGAGGCGCAATTGTAGGCGCGAGCTCACTCGCGAGAGTGGTCAACGATGACGCTGACACCCCGGGGTGTTCTCTGGTTTTTTCGCGAGCAAGCTCGCTCCTACAGTCGAAACAGAGTCTTACAGAAGCTGTGCCTGCACCAACGTGGTTTCGTCGATCTGATCGATCGACGTCACCCCGGTCAATGTCATTGCCACGCGCATTTCCCGGGCAAAGATATCCAGCATGTTTTCCACCCCGCGCTGACCATCGGCGGCCAGAGCGTAGGCCATCGATCGTCCCAGCAGGACGCCTTTGGCACCCAGTGCGAGCATGCGCACAACGTCCAACCCCGAGCGAATTCCCGAGTCAACCAAAACGCTCAGGTCATTCCCCACGGCCTGCACGATGGGTGGCAATGCCCGGGCGGTAGAGAGGACGCCGTCCAGTTGGCGGCCGCCGTGGTTCGATACGACAATGCCATCGGCTCCGAAGCTGACAGCGTCCCTGGCATCCTGGGGATCGAGGATGCCCTTGATGATCATCGGCCCTTGCCAGAACTCGCGAATCCACTCCAGGTCACTCCAGCTGATCGACGGGTCGAAGTTGTTGGCCAGCCAGCCCATGTAGTCCTCGAGGGTCACGGCCTTGCCGAGGTATCTGGAAATGTTTCCCAGGTCATGTGGGCGGCCCATGAGGCCGACGTTGAACGCCCAGTCGGGCCGGGTCATGGCCTGAAGCATTCGCCGTGACGACGCAAACGGACCGGACATACCCGAGTGTGCATCGCGATAGCGCGCGCCGGGAGTCGGCATGTCAACGGTGAACACCAGATTCTTCACGCCGGCAGCCTTGGCGCGTTCGAGCGCGTTTTTCATGAAGCCGCGATCCTTGAGCACATACAGCTGAAACCAGATCGATTGTTGGCTCTGGGCGACGACTTCTTCGATCGAGCACACCGATACCGTGGAAAGGCACAAGGGGATGCCTTTGTTTTGCGCGGCCCTCACTGCCTGTACCTCACCACGACGGGCAAACATGCCCGTCAGGCCGACCGGCGCCAAGACGATTGGCATGGCGAGTTTCTGCTCGAAGAGGGTCGTCTCCAGGCTCAGGGTTTCGACGTTTTTGAGAATCCGCTGTCGCAGGCTGATGCCGCTCAGGTCGGCGCTATTGGCCCGCAACGTATGCTCTGCATAAGCCCCACCGTCGATGTAATCGAACAAGAAGCGCGGGAGTTTGCGGCGCGCCGCTTCGCGATAGTCGGACGCAGATGAAATGATCATGAAGACGCTGCCTCGGTCTGGTGATTGCGATGACCCATGTGCTCAGGTTAACGAAATACTCTTCAGTTAAACGAATACCGACCACTGTAGGAGCGAGCTTGCTCGCGAAAAACGTCAACGATAACGCGTTAAGCCTGGTTAAACGCGGTGTCTATGAGTTTTTCGCGAGCAAGCTCGCTCCTACAAAAGCCTTAACTGGATAGCATTACCCGCGTGTGCGGGGCGTTTTTTCCGTCTGCTGTCAGTTGGTGTCCAGGTCGACGTTTTTCGTCTCACGCAAACAGATCATGCCCACCACCAGGCTCACCCCGGTGATCAATACCGGGTACCAGAGCCCGTAGAAAATATCCCCGGTGTACACCACCAGCGCAAACGACACCGTCGGCAGGAAACCGCCGAACCAGCCGTTGCCAATGTGATAAGGCAGGGACATCGAAGTGTAGCGGATGCGCGTCGGGAACAGCTCGACCATCAATGCTGCCAGCGGGCCGTAGCACATGGCGGAGATGACGATCAGCGCGACGATCAATGCGACGATCATTGGTTTGTTGATCAGTTGGACGTCCGCCTGAGACGGATAACCGGCCAGGGTGATCGCACCGCGCAGGGCGGCTTCGTCATAGCCGTCGATCTTCACGTCGCCAACACTGACTTGGACGGCGCTGCCAGCGGGGGCCGGGGCGCTGCTGTAGGGTAGGCCCTGTTTGACCAGGAAGGTCTTGACCTTGTCGCACGGACTGTCGAATTTCGCTTTACCCACCGGATCGAACTGGAACGTGCAGGTGTCCGGGTCGGCCAGCACAGTGATTGGCGCCTGTTGGCTGGCCTGGTCGATGGCCGGATTGGCGTAGTGCGCCAGGGATTTGAATATCGGGAAGTACAGTGCAGTGGCCAGCAGCAGGCCGAGCATCAGCACCGGTTTGCGCCCGACCTTGTCCGACAGCCAGCCGAAGAAGATGAAGAACGGTGCGCCGATGATCACGCTGATGATCAGCAGGCTGTTGGCCAAGGCCGGGTCCATCTTCAGGAACTGGGTGAGGAAGAACAACACATAAAATTGCGCCGCATAAAACGTTACTGCCTGACCGGCGTTGATGCTGAACAGGGCGATCAGCACCACCTTGAGGTTTTCCCATTTGCCGAAGGAGTCACGAATCGGCTGCTTGCAGAGTTTGCCTTCCTCTTTCATTTTCACGAATGAGGGGGATTCATGCAGGCTCAGGCGAATCCAGGTGGAGATACCCAGCAGCACGATGGAAAACAGGAACGGAATCCGCCAGCCCCAGACTTCGAACTGGTCGCCGGTGAAGTAGCGGCAACCCAGTACCACCAGCAGAGACAGCAGCAGGCCGAGGGTCGCGGTCGACTGGATCCAGCTGGTGTGGAAGCCACGCTTGCCGATCGGCGCGTGTTCCGCCACGTAGGTGGCCGCGCCGCCGTATTCACCGCCCAAGGCCAGGCCCTGGAGCATGCGCAGCAGTACCAGGATGATGGGTGCGGCAATGCCGATACTGGCGTAGGTGGGCAGCAGGCCGACGCAGAAAGTCGCTAGGCCCATCAGGACGATAGTGGCAAGGAAGGTGTACTTGCGCCCGATCATGTCCCCCAGTCGCCCGAATACCAGTGCGCCGAATGGCCGCACGATGAAACCTGCCGCGAAGGCCATCAGGGCGAAGATGAACGCCGTGGTGTCATTGACCCCGGCGAAGAACTGTTTGCTAATCACCGCCGCGAGAGCGCCGTAGAGGAAAAAGTCGTACCACTCGAAGACCGTTCCGAGTGACGAAGCGAAGATGACCTTGCGGGTGTCGTGACCAATCTCGGCGCGGCCCACGGGCTCCAGCGGCTGAACATGTTCTGACATATCGGTATCCCTTACAGTGATTGTTTTTGTTGTTCCACTGTCGGCGCCGGCCTTATGGGCTGGTGCCGGTACTTCGATGTAGGTGGTGCATGTGTCCCCTGTAGGCGCTGCCGAAGGCTGTGATCTTTTGCTGTTGCTTTTTAAGATCACAAGATCGCAGCCTCCGGCAGCTCCTACGCGGCGGTTATTCTCAGGTGGTGGTGACCCGTTCCTTTGGCGTGTTGATACTCCTTGTAGCGGGGTTCAGGATCAATTCAGCGGCTTTTTCCGCGATCATCAGCGTAGGCGAACAGGTGTTGCCGGAGGTGATTCTGGGCATGATCGAAGCGTCGGCAATGCGCAGGCCGGGTATGCCATGCACCTTGAGTTGCGCGTCGACCACTGCGTCCCGGTCATTGCCCATGCGGCAGGTACCCACCGGGTGAAAAATCGTCGTGCCAATGCGCGCGGCGGCTTCGTGCAATTGTTCCTCGCTTTGCAAACGGTCCCCCGGCAGATACTCCACCGGCTTGAAGTGAGCAAGGGCCGGTGCCGCCACGATGCGCCGGGTCAGGCGAATGGCGTCCGCCGCGACCCGCAAATCTTCCGGGTGACTCAAGTAATTGGGCTGGATCAGCGGCGCGTCCTGGGCATTAGCGCTGCGGATTTCCACGCGACCACGACTGTTGGGGCGCAGATCACACACCGATGCGGTGAAGGCAGGAAAGGCGTGCAACGGCTCGCCGAAGCGCTCCAGCGACAGGGGCTGCACGTGATACTCGAGATTGGCCGAGGTCTGCTCGGGCCCCGACCGGGCAAAAGCGCCCAACTGGCTCGGCGCCATCGACAGCGGTCCGCTGCGGTTGTAAAGGTAGCGCAGGCCCATGCCCATCTTGCCCCACACACTGCCTGCGATCTGGTTCAGGGTGCGGGCGTTTTCCAGCTTGTAGATCAGCCGCAGTTGCAGGTGATCCTGCAGGTTGCCGCCAACGCCCGGCAGCTCATGGACCACACCGATACCGAGTGATTGCAGCAGCGGGCGAGAGCCGATGCCCGAGCGTTGCAGAATGCTCGGTGACCCGACGGCGCCTGCGCACAGTATGATCTCCTGGCGAGCCCTGAAGGTTCTTGGTTGGCCCTGGCAACGACTGATGACCGCTGAGGCGCGGCCATTCTCAAGTTGTACGCGATCGACTTCGACGTCGGTCAATACCGTGAGATTGGGCCGGTGACGCACAGGTTTGAGAAAGGCCTTGGCCGCATTCCAGCGGATCCCGGCCTTCTGATTGACCTGGAAGTAAGCGCAGCCTTCGTTGTCGCCCTGGTTGAAATCATCGATGCTGGCAATTCCGCTCTGTTCGGCGGCGCTACGAAACGCGTCCAGAATCGGCCAGGACAGCCTCTGGCGTTCGATCCGCCATTCCCCGGCGGCGCCATGAAACTGCGAGTCGCCGGCAAAGTGGTCTTCACTTTTCTTGAACAGCGGCAACACCTCACTCCAGCTCCAGCCTGGGTTGCCATCTGCCGCCCAGCCGTCGTAGTCGCCGGCCTGGCCGCGCATGTAGATCATGCCGTTGATCGAGGAGCACCCGCCCAGGACCTTGCCCCGGGGATAGCTCAGGGCGCGACCCTGCAGACCGGGTTGCGCCTCGGTCTTGAAGCACCAGTCGGTACGCGGGTTACCGATACAGAACAGGTAACCCACCGGGATGTGAATCCACGCATAGTTATCGCGACCGCCAGCTTCGAGCAGCAGCACCCGATGCTGCGGGTTGGCTGAGAGTCGGTTGGCAAGCAAACAACCGGCCGGACCGGCCCCGACCACCACGTAGTCGTATTCATCAAGGGAAGTCGGCATCCCTGACCTCGTATTGTTGTTGTTCTTGTTGTCAGTCATCCTAGTTGTTAGCTTTCGTTTAAAGAATGTTAATTTTTGCGCAGCGGCTGTGCGTTTTTAAACAGCGCGGCTTGAGGACGATCGATGTTCGACTGGAATGACGTGCGGTTTTTTCTTGAGCTCCAGCGCAGCAAGCGATTGCTCACCGCGGCCCGTCGTTTGAACACCACCCATGCCACCGTCGCCCGGCATATCGAAGCCATTGAAAAAAGCCTGGGGACGGCGCTGTTCGTCCAGCACGCCCAGGGGTACCAGATGACACCTGCCGGCGAAGCGCTGCTTAAACATGCCGAGGCGATGGAAAACGTCGCGTTGCTGGCCCAGGAAGAAATGACCCAATCGACGGTGCCCCTCGGCAAAATCCGCGTGGGGGTGACCGAAGGACTGGGCATCGTGTTCCTCGCCAGTCGCTTGAATGGCCTGTTCGAGCGTTATCCCGGGCTGGAAGTGGAGCTGGTGGCGGTGCCGCGTTTTGTCAGTATCCTTAACCGCGAAGCCGAGATCAGCATCCACCTCGAACGGCCGGCGGCGGACATGCTGGTGACCCGCAAACTCACGGACTATCGCCTGGCGCTCTACGCCAGCCAGGACTACCTCGATCGCGCACCGCCGCTGCGCAGCCGCGAAGACCTCGGCCGGCATGCCTGGATCGGCTATGTCGACGACTTGCTGTTCAGCCAGGAGCTGATGTTTCTCAACAGTTTTTGCCGCAACCCCCAAGTGGTCTTCCACAGCACCAGCGTTATTGCCCAGCAACAGGCGGCGCGCTCGGGACTGGGGATCGCCGTGCTGCCTTGCTACATGGCCAGTGCCGACCCGGGGTTGGTACCGTTACTACCGGATGAAAGCATTTTGCGCAGCTACTGGATCAGCACCCGCCGCGAGCTGCACAAGTCGGTGCGGCTGCGGGTGTTGTGGGACTACGTGGTGGCGTTGTGTGAGAGCGAGCAGGGGTTGCTGCTGGGCACGGATTGACCTGCAATTTAGGCGCAAGCTTGCTCGCGATGGACTTGAGGTCGCAGCGGTAAGCCTGTTGTCGCGCGTTGTCGTTCACCTTCATTGCGAGCAAGCTCGCGCCTGCAAGGGATTTGTGTTTCAGGGGAGGATTTCGAAGGCCGTTGTCGCCAGCCGCTCGCCGTTCACCATCACGTGCACTGCGTGCTTGCCTGCGTAATGCCGGCGTGTGGTGAGCTCTTTGATCTGTTGGCTGCGCGTAACTTGCTCGCAGGCCTTGCCGGCCAGGGTCAGCGCCTTGAGCTTGAACACCTTTGCCGAGGTGCTGCCATTGCCCTTGACGTAGTCGATCGCATAATCGATCACCAGCCGCTGGCTGTGCTCGACCGTGGACTGCATGGCAAACGACAAGGTGATCTTCTCGCCGAGCCTGATTACTGCCGGTTCGACTCGTACCTGAGTGATCTCGACCTCGGCCTTGCCGCCTGCACCGATGATCGCCAGCGCCCGCCGGTTGCCTTGCTTGATCAGGCTGCGCAGGGCGTGTTTGGCAACCCACGCGGTGTGCCGGTTCTCAAGCGACCAGCCCTCGATCAGGTCCAGCACCCAGTCGGGATGCTCCTTGGTGATGTCGTTCAAATGATTGGCCACGGACTTGCGCACGTAGAGGCTGTTGTCGGCCTTGAGGTTGTCGAGGATTGCCGCTGCCAGGCTCGGGTCAGCCTGAACCCGCTCCAGCCGGAAGGACCAGGGCAACCGCGGCCGGCTGCCTTCGCTCGCCAGGCGCCGCACGTGCTCGTTTTCATCCAGCGACCATTGGTGCATCACCGCCAGGGTGCGCTCGAAATCGCTGCGCAGGAAATGTCGAATCGCAAACTCCGATGAACCGAACGAGGTGAAGTACTTCAGGGCCGCCATGGACTGATCGAAGGCATGGCTACCATAGGTCGCGACATAATGCGGTAATGAAATGCTGACGAATCCGCTGTTCAAGCGTGGGGCGAGGGCGCACAGAACTGTCAGAGAGTCCTGGTAACTCAGTGGCAGTACCGCGTGCAGGCATTCGCTGACCCGAGCCATGCGCTGCATGATCGATAACTCTGCGAGGCCTTCGTTGGCCATTTTCAGAAAAGCCTTGGTGTTGAACTCGGGATAGACCGCGCTCATCTCGGTAGCGATGTGCCGGAGGCGCTCGGCGTTGAAGATTTCTTTGAGCGCAGGAGCGGGTGTGTCAGCAGCCATTGCGGGTTCCTTTATTGTGTGAGCCTGCTTGAGATAACGGTCCATCATTCGCCGAAGCACTTAAACCTTGCCCAATTTCTCCTCCTCCAGCTGATCCGACTCAAACAGCTTCGCCAATTCCGCCCTGGCTTCCTGCGCCGTCTGTAGTACCTTGGCCTCATCGTCATAAATCGAATGCTGGGCTTCCAGCACCTGCTCATCATGATGTTTGAAGCGTTTAATCCGTGCATCGGCCTGGGCCTGTGTCAGGCCCAGCCCTACCAGCGTGCGGCGGCTCATTTCCAGGCTCGAATAGTAGGTTTCCCGAATCGCCTCGGCGCCGAGGTCCACCAGCCGGTGCACATGCTGGCGGTTACGGGCGCGGGCGATGATCTTGATGTGCGGGTAGAGCTTGTGGACCAGCTCGGCGGTCTTGATGTTGGCGTCCGGGTCATCGGTGGCAATCACAAAATATTCAGCCTGTTCGACCTTGGCAGCGCTGAGGATTTCCGGGCGCATCGGATCGCCGTAGAACACTGGCACTCCGCCAAAGCTGCGAGACAATTCGATAGTTTCCACTGAAGTGTCGAGGGCGACGAACCTGATGTTCTGTGCTCGCAGGATCCGTGCGACGATCTGCCCCATGCGGCCCATGCCGGCGATCACCACTCGCGGGGTGTCGGTGTCGATTTCCCGAAACTGCTCCGGCACCATCACCGGCTGCACCTTCGGGCTCACCAGCCGGGCGCAAACCAGCAATAGCAGGGGGGTCACGGCCATGGACAAGGTGATGGTCAACACCAGCAAATCGTACAGGCGCGGCTCGAACAGGCCCTGGTCGCGACCTATCTTGAACACGACAAAGGCGAATTCACCGCCCGCCGCCAGCACGATACCCAGGCGAATAGCACTGACCTTGCCCAGGCCACCCGCCAGCCGTCCAACCACAAACAGCAGGGGCAATTTGATGGCGATCAGCAGCAGGGTCAAGCCCAGCACCGTGATCGGCGCACTCAGGAGCAGGCTCAGGTTCGCGCCCATGCCCACGCTGATGAAAAACAGGCCCAACAGCAGACCCTTGAACGGTTCGATCTGCGCTTCGAGTTCGTGGCGATACTCTGAGTCTGCCAAGAGCAATCCGGCGAGAAACGCGCCAAGGGCCATGGACACGCCGACCAGGTCCATCAGCCACGCCGTGCCAATCACCACCAGCAACGCGGTGGCGGTGGACACTTCCGGCAGCCCCGTCCGGGCCACCACGCGGAACACCGGACGCAACAGGTAGCGCCCGCCGATCACCACCACCGCGATACTGCCCAGCACCCGCAACCCGTGATTGATATCCTCGGCGGCAGTGGAGGTGTGATCGCCGCCCGCCAGCAACGGCACCATGGCGATCAGCGGGATCGCCGCGATGTCCTGGAACAGCAGGATCGCAAAGGCCAGTCGGCCGTGGGGGCTGGTCAGTTCCTTGCGCTCGGCCAGGCTCTGCAGGCCAAAGGCGGTGGAGGAGAGGGCGAGGCCGAGGCCCAGCACGATGGCACTGTTCAGCGGCTGGCCGAACATGAACAAGGCGGTCACGCCAATCACCGAGCCGGTCAGCAGTACCTGCGCCAGGCCGACGCCAAATACTGATTTACGCATCACCCACAACCTTCGTGGTGATAACTCCAAGCCAATGATGAACAACAGCAACACCACCCCTAGTTCGGAAATATGGCTGACGCTCTGCGGATTGCCAATCAGGCCCAACACCGACGGGCCGATGATCACTCCCGCAAACAGATAGCCCAGCACCGCCCCCAGTTGCAGGCGCTTGGCCAGGGGCACGGTCAGCACCGCCGCGAACAGAAAAACGACAGCGGCTTGCAACAGGTTGCCTTCATGGGGCATGGCTTACTCCAGAACTCGGTACGGCGGGGGCGACAAGGATAAAGCCTGTAACGGGATGCGTCAGCCATGGGCTGGCATGATTGTATGAATGGAGCATTTTTGCCGGTGCCAGCAAATCATCGCGCCCTGAATGAATGATTTTCGAGCCGCGCAGTCGGAGTTCAGGTACTACGACATTTATCGAGGATCAACCATGAACAGCAAAACCCTCATCGCCGCCCTGGCCATTGCCGCTGGCGTTGCCGGGATCAGTCCCATCGTTCAAGCGGATGACTCCCCTGAAAAAACCGTGCAGCCGAGTGCCACCAACACTCGCGAACTGAACGTCAACGACCGCGCCCCGGATATCTACCAGCGACCTGAAAAAGCCCTGAAGAACTGGAAAGCCAAAGGTCTGAAAGCCCCGCTAGCGCAAGCGCAGTGGGTGCAGGTGCATGACAAGTACATGATGGTGATGATTACCAACGGCACGATCGTGGATATTACGCCGGTGGAGAAGTAGGCCTGCTCGATCGTGCCCAACGCACCGGAACGCTGCCGTTCGGAGCCGTGGGCAATGATGCGGTTGAGGATGTAGGGCGGACTGAAACTGCGCGGTGAGTCGGTCATCAGAGCGTCCATTTCTGAGTACGGAGTCGATACTCACCTGAACGGGCCGGGCTGTTTCGGTTCAATGGATTGCCAACGGCGGCAAATTCTGCGAAAACGCCCTGATTAACGGTTAACAGAGCAAGATTCATGAACGACGAATTACAGATCATCGACCTGGAGCCGGGTGACGGCAAGGCGGCAGTCAAGGGTGCCCTGATCACCACTCAATACCGCGGCTGGCTGGAAGACGGTACGGAATTTGATTCGTCCTACAGTCGGGGCAAACCGTTTCAGTGTGTGATTGGCACCGGTCGAGTCATCAAGGGCTGGGATCAAGGCATCATGGGAATGCAGGTCGGCGGCAAGCGCAAATTGCTGGTGCCGGCGCATTTGGGCTACGGTGAGCGGACCATGGGTAAAATTACGCCGAATTCGAATCTGATTTTCGAGATTGAATTGCTGGAAGTGTTGACCAGGGACGAGTAGGCGCAGCCGAGAGAAACGACGCTGCGATCTTTAGGCCCTGAAATTCACGAGCTAAAAACCGGAGTTCGCCCATTTAAGGAACGCCGATACACCCACCTCAATCCCCCCAGCTGTATGTTAGTCGTCAGCACCTCCCGCACGGTCGCCGCGGCAATTTCCAACGCCAGTAACCGCCCGGGACACTCATGCCTTCCCACGCCAAAGGTGAAACTCCGCCGATTCGGGCGATCAAGCATGAACAGCCCAGGATCCGTGTTTAACAGCGGATCCCGATTAGCCGCGCCCAAAACCACCAACACCACATCCCCAGCATTCAAACGCACCCCCTCAATCACACAGTCCGCAGCGACAAACCGGCGAGTGTTCTGCACGGGCGGGTCGAACCGCAGGGTTTCGGCGATCAGATCATCCATTTGCAGCGACTCGTGTGGCACCGCCAGGTGTCGATTCAGCGCAATCAAGGCGTTGCCGATCAGGCCAGCCGTCGCCTCGTGGGTTTGAGAGAACAGACCGATCAGGTTGGCAATCAACACCTGCTGGTCTGGCGACTCGGTAGCGAAGCGCCGGCGGATGTTGCCCAGCAAAGTGCTGCGGTTGTCCGGATCATCCAATAGCTCAAGCAGGTAGCCACTGAGTTGTTCGGCGGCTATCTGCGCGTCTGCCAATTGAGCTTGATCGCTCAGAGGCGACAGGCACGCCCCAAAGTCGGCCGTCAACTCGCTGATAATCCGGGCCTGGGTGGGAGAGAACCCCAGCAGCACCGCGACCACGCACACCGGTCCACGGAACATGGCATTGTGCAGCCCTTCAGCGTCAGGTGTGATGAACCGCGCAGCCACCAGCGCCTTCACTTTACCGGCTTCGAGCAAGGCCAACTCCGGTTCGATCGCCGATCTGGGGCAGCGCTGACTTGGGCCTTCGTTCATCCGCATCAGACGCCCGAAAACGCTACCTGCCATCCCGCCGGCAATGGCCATGGGCACCGGCTCGGCGGCTGGCCGGACGTGACAATCGGGATGTTCCAGTATCGCCGCCACAGCGCGGGCACTGCTGGCCAGCCACAGGTTGAGACCCTGGTGAAATGCCAGTCCGCCCTCGGCACGCAGCTGTGCGTAGTAGGGATAGGGATCGGGATGAGTTGCAGCGATGATCGGGTCCATGGGTCGCAGCCTTGTTCGATAGGGTGGAAGTGTTGCTACTATCTTCAGTTCGAAACAGCCTTGATTCGTCCGGGAGCGAAATATGCACGCACATCAGCACGATATCGGCGTCTCTCAAGTGGCGGCGGCGATCGCAGAGCCGGCGCGGACAAAAATGCTCTGTTCGTTGATGGATGGTCACGCCCGTACCAGCACCGAACTGGCGGCAATTGCCGAGGTCAGCGCGTCCACCGCCAGCGCGCATTTGGCCAAGCTGAAGGACCTGGCACTGGTGCGTTTGCACGTGCAGGGCCGCCATCGTTATTACAGCCTCGCGGACCCGTGCGTGGCCCGGGCATTGGAAGCGTTGATGGTGATCGGCCAGAGTGCTCCGCCGACCTTCAACCCCCGTACCCCGGATCGCTTGCAGTTCGCCCGCACCTGTTACGACCACATGGCCGGCACTCTGGCGGTCCTGATGCATGATCGGATGCTCGCGGCGGGGTGGCTGCTGGTAACCGATGAGGGTTATCAACTGAGCGGACGGGGTGAGCAGGCCTTCGCAGGCTTGGGCATCGAGGTCGGTGAATTGTCCAGCCTGCGCCGGCGTTTTGCCTGTTCATGCCTGGACTGGAGCATGCGTCGGCCACATCTGGGTGGGGCATTGGGTGCAGCGTTGCTGAAATTGGCAATCACCCGTCGATGGGTGACCCAGGACCTGGATAGTCGGGCGCTGGCGCTGACGGCATTGGGGCGCAAGGAGGTCAGTCGGCGGTTTGAGCTCGAGCTGCCCCTCGAACCCGAGACAAATTTGCAGGCCAAGCGTCCGTCGACAATCGGACCAAGGGCTGTGTAACGACTTGAACCCAGGCCAGCGACTCTGTACTGTATATCCAAACAGTCATTGGCGTGCCCCATGGAACTCATCGACAAGCTCAGCATTCTCGCCGACGCCGCCAAGTACGATGCGTCCTGCGCCAGCAGCGGTGCGCCCAAGCGCAGCTCGGAGGGCAAAAGCGGCCTGGGTGCGAGCAATGGCATGGGCATTTGTCACAGCTATACCCCGGATGGACGCTGCGTCTCGCTGCTGAAGATTCTGCTGACCAACTTCTGTCTTTACGACTGCCAGTACTGCGTCAACCGCCGCTCCAGCGACGTGCCAAGGGCGCGGTTCACCCCGGAAGAAGTAGTTACGCTGACCATGGATTTCTATCGGCGTAACTGCGTCAGTGGGTTGTTTCTGAGCTCCGGGATCATCCGTTCGGCGGATTACACCATGGAGCAATTGATTCGGGTTGCGCGGTTATTGCGTGAAGAACATGAATTTCGCGGATATATCCACCTCAAGACCATTCCCGAGGCCGATCCGGCGCTGATCGAGCAAGCGGGGCGCTATGCCGACCGGTTGAGCGTCAATATCGAGTTGCCTACCGACGCCAGCTTGCAAACCCTGGCGCCGGAAAAACACATCGGTTCGATCAAGGGCGCAATGCAGACTATCTACACAGGCGTTCAGACCGTTTTGAACGAGCCGCGAGCACCCAGGTTCGCGCCGGCCGGGCAGAGCACGCAGATGATCGTGGGCGCCGATGACACCGATGACAGCACCATTTTGCATAGTGCCCAGTCGCTGTACGGCAACTTCAAATTACGCCGGGTCTATTATTCGGCGTTCAGCCCGATACCCGACAGCCCGAAAAGCGTGCCCCTCGCCGCGCCACCGTTGATGCGTGAGCACCGCTTGTACCAGGCCGACTTCTTGCTGCGCAGTTATGGCTACACCGCCGGGGAGTTGTTCAAAGGCCCGGGCCACCTGGCGTTGGACATCGACCCTAAATTGGCCTGGGCGCTGGAAAATCGTGACATCTTTCCACTGGACCTCAACCGCGCCGAGGCCTCCCTGATCTCGCGTATTCCCGGGATTGGCCTGCGTACGACCGAGCGCCTGGTGGAACTGCGCCGTCAGCGCCGGATTCGATATGAGGACCTGGCGCGCATGCGCTGCGTGCTGGCCAAGGCCAAGCCGTTTTTCATCACCAGCGATTACCACCCGCAGCAGGCGGAAGTCACCAGCCATTTGCTCTACCAACAGCTGCGCGACCGCCCGCAACCGCAGCAGATGGGCTTGTGGGGATGATCAATCTCGATTGCGACGACCTGTTCGACACTTGGCGCCATCAAGCGCGTTGGCTGCTCAGCCATGAGATTGATCCAAGCCTGGTGGCGTGGGCCAGCGAGGGTGTGCAGGACTTGTTTGCCAGTGATCACACCTTGCCCGAATCCCAGGGGCCGTTTCTAGCGCGTATTCCGCGAACGCTGCTCGACACTCTGGAACAGGCCGCCCGTTATCGCGGCGATCAGCGCTGGAGCCTGTTGTATGAAGTGCTGTGGCGAGTCAGTCATGGTGACCGCACCGCGATGATGGCCGGGGATAAGCTGGGCAGTGAATTACAGCGGAGAATCAAGCAGGTACAGCGCGAATCTCATCATTTACATGCATTTGTGAGGTTTGTTGAGTTACCCGGATGCGTGGGGCCGCAATACGTCGCCTGGCACGAGCCCGCCCACGACATCCTGCACAGTGCCAGCGAACATTTTATTGGTCGCATGGGGCGGCATCGCTGGATGATTGCGACGCCCAGGGACGGCGTGTACTACGACGGCGAGCAATTGAGCTACCTGCGTCAATGTCCGGTGGAATGGCAGCAGATGTCACAGAACGTAGACGATCCTCACGCTGACATGTGGCTGACCTACTACAGCCATATTTTCAACCCGGCGCGATTGAATCCCAAGGTCATGGAAGGACATTTGCCTGCTCGGTTCTGGAAGAACTTGCCCGAGGGCGCGTTGATACCGGGTTTGATCACCCAGGCTCGTACTGGCAAACAGCAGGATGGTCAGGCCAGCGGAATCAAGGGCAGGCAGGGTAAGAGGATTGGTCAGACTAACATCGAGAGGTCCCATAGGAACCCCGTAGGAGCAGATTTATCCAGCTCTGTTATAGCCCAGGCAAAAAAAGCCCCCCATTGCGTGAGCAATGGAGGGTCGGGATGTCGCGAGCGTCAGGTCAAACCTTGACGATCCAGCCAGCTGGCGCTTCGATATCGCCGGTCTGTACCCCGGTCAGCTCCTTGTAAAGCTTCTGGGTAACCGGGCCAACCTCGGTTTCGCTGTGGAACACGTGCAGATGGTCGTTGTAGCTGATACCGCCGATCGGGGTGATCACCGCAGCGGTACCGCAAGCGCCGGCTTCCTTGAAGTCCGACAGCTTGTTGATGAGCACGTCACCTTCAACCACTTCCAGGCCCAAGCGCGATTTGGCCAACTCAATCAGCGACAGACGGGTGATGCCCGGCAGTACCGACGGCGAGTTCGGCGTGACGAACTTGTTGTCGTGGGTGATCCCGAAGAAGTTAGCCGAGCCCACTTCTTCGATTTTGGTGTGGGTCATTGGGTCCAGGTAGATGCAGTCGGCGAAGTGAGCTTTCTTGGCCAGGGAACCTGGCATCAGGCTCGCTGCGTAGTTGCCACCGACCTTGGCCGCGCCGGTGCCTTGTGGGGCGGCGCGGTCGTAGCTGGAAATCAGGAAGTTGTGCGGCGTCAGGCCGCCCTTGAAGTAGGCGCCGACCGGAATGCAGAAAATCGAGAAGATGAACTCCGGCGCAGTACGCACGCCGATGTTGTCACCCACACCGATCACGAACGGGCGCAGGTACAGCGCGCCGCCTGTCCCGTAAGGCGGGATGAAGCGCTCGTTGGCACGAACCACTTCTTTGCAGGCCTCGATGAACTGCTCGGTTTCGACGAACGGCATCAGCAGACGCGCACAACTGCGTTGCATGCGCAGGGCGTTCTGGTCCGGGCGGAACAGGTTGATCGAGCCGTCCTTGCAACGATAGGCCTTCATGCCTTCGAAGCATTGCTGGCCATAGTGAAGGGCAGTGGAGCCTTCGCTGATGTGCAGCACGTTGTCTTCGGTGAGGGTGCCTTTGTCCCACTCGCCGTTACGCCAGTACGAGAGATAGCGCTTGTCTGTCTTGATGTAATCAAAACCCAGCTTGTCCCAATTGATGCTTTCGTTACCCATGACACCCTCTATCACTGAACAACCGCCAAAGCGGTTCAAGGCTTCTGACGTTTTTTGGATGGGGACAACAATACTTCATTCCGGACCGGTTTCGCAGCCCGGACTATCGGCTGATTGGCAGATTTCTTAGCCTGCTCATGAAATATGTCGCCGATTCTTCATTGTTCTCAATCCTGTGGCTAGGGAGCTTGCTCCCGTTCGGCGGCGAAGCAGTCGCAAATCCAGACGACGCGGTGTGCCAGGAAGTCAAATAAGGGCCGCTTCGCGCCCCAGCGGGAGCAAGCTCCCTCGCCACAGTGATCGAAGTTAGAGGTGCAGCGCATGCCCCAGAGCACGTAATGCTGCTTCCTGCACCGCTTCACCCAGCGTCGGATGCGCATGGATGGTGCCGGCGATGTCTTCCAGGCGAGCGCCCATTTCCAGGCTCTGGCCGAACGCAGTCGACAACTCCGAAACCCCGACCCCGACCGCCTGCCAGCCGACAATCACATGATTGTCCCGCCGTGCCACGACGCGCACGAAGCCGCTTTTGGATTCCAGTGTCATCGCCCGGCCATTGGCCGCGAACGGGAAGCTCGAAACAATACAGTCCAGCCCGGCAGCCTTGGCATCGTCGGGGGTCTTGCCGACCACCACCAATTCCGGGTCGGTGAAGCACACGGCGGCGATGGCGGTGGGGCTGAACTCGCGGGATTTACCACTGATCAGCTCGGCGACCATTTCGCCCTGGGCCATGGCCCGGTGCGCGAGCATGGGTTCGCCGCTCAGGTCGCCGATGGCGTACACGTTGCGCATGCTGGTCTGGCAGCGGCTGTCGATTGTGATCGCCGCGCCGTTCATGTCCAGATTCAGCGCTTCAAGATTCCAGCCCTGAGTGTTCGGTTTGCGACCGACGGCCACCAGCACCTGATCCATTTCCAGGTTCAGCGTGTCGCCGCCAGGCTCACGAACTTGTAGAGTATTACTAGAAGAATCAAAGCCTTCGACGCTATGCTTCAAGTAAAGCTTCACGCCGAGTTTTTTCAGTTCCTCGTGCACCGGTTGGGTCAGTTCCGCGTCGTAGGCGGGCAGGATGCGATCCTGGGCTTCGACCACGCTCACGTCAGCGCCGAGTTTGCGATAGGCAATTCCCAGCTCCAGGCCGATATAACCACCGCCAACGACGATCAGGCGCTTGGGCACCGAGGTCGGCGCCAGGGCTTCAGTCGATGAAATGATCGGACCGCCGATCGGCAGCATCGGCAGGTTCACGCTTTTCGAGCCGGTAGCCAACACAAGGTGCTCGCACTGGATTCGGGTGTCGCCGACCTCGACGTTTTTGCCGTCGATGATCCTGGCCCAGCCCTGAATGACCTGGACCTTGTTCTTTTTCAGCAGTGCGGCGACGCCGGTGGTCAGGCGATCAACGATGCCGTCCTTCCATTCGACGCTTTTGCCGATGTCCAGGCCAGGCTCCCCAACGCTGATACCCAGGGCCGAGTGCTGACTGTGTTGGCGAGTTTGGTGGAACTGCTCGGCGACGTGAATCAAGGCCTTGGACGGGATGCAGCCAATGTTCAGGCAGGTGCCGCCAAGCGATTGGCCTTCCACCAGGATAGTCGGGATGCCCAACTGACCGGCACGGATCGCCGTGACATAGCCGCCAGGGCCGCCACCAATGATCAGCAGCGTAGTGTTCAAAGTCTGTTGCATGACCTACTCCACAAACAGGGTGGCGGGTTGTTCGAGCAAGCCGCGCACAGCCTGGATAAATTGCGCCGCGTCCATGCCATCGACCACACGGTGATCGAAGGAGCTGGAGAGGTTCATCATCTTGCGAATCACGATCTGGCCTTTGACCACCATCGGCCGCTCGACGATCTTGTTGACGCCGACAATGGCCACTTCCGGCAGGTTAAGCACCGGGGTGCTGACAATCCCACCCAGGGCGCCGAGGCTGGTCAGGGTGATGCTCGAGCCGGACAGCTCGTCGCGGCTGGCCTTGCCGTTGCGTGCTGCGGTGGCCAGGCGCGAGATTTCTGCAGCGTTGTCCCACAGGCTGCGGGCCTCGGCGTGACGCACTACGGGCACCATCAAGCCGCCGCCGGCCTGGGTTGCGATGCCCACATGTACCGCGCCAAGGCGGGTGATGACCTGGGCTTCGTCGTCGTAACGGGCGTTGATCTGCGGGAAATCCCGTAGGGCAACCACCAGGGCGCGAACCAGGAACGGCAACAGGGTCAACTTGCCGCGGCTGGCGCCGTGTTTTTCGTTCAGGTGCGCGCGCAGTTCTTCCACGGCCGTAACGTCGATTTCCTCGACATAACTGAAGTGGGCGGCACGCTGGGTGGCGTCCTGCATGCGCTGGGCGATCTTGCGGCGCATGCCGATGACCGGGATTTGCTCCTCGTCGTTACGCTGCGCATACGCGGCTGCGGTCGATACAGTCGACTGACCTTGCGCCAGATAGGCGTCGAGGTCTTCGTGCAACACGCGACCGGCAGGCCCTGTGCCACGCACCAGACGCAACTGGATGCCCAGATCGAGTGCGTGTTTACGCACGGCCGGGGAGGCCAGCGGGCGTTCATCAGCCTCGCGAGCCACTATCGGACCTTGGCAAACAGCCACTCGTGGCGCTGCGGTAGCGACTGGTTTGTTTTCTACAGCGGCTTCCACTTTCGGCGCAGGTGCTTCTTTCACAGCGGCAACCACTGGCTGAGCCGACTCTTTAATGTTGCCGGCGCCTTCGACCTCAATGCTGATCAGGACGCTGCCGACCGCCATGACTTCCCCAGGCACACCGCCCAAAGAAATCACCTTGCCATGAACCGGTGATGGAATATCGACCATCGCCTTGTCGGTCATCACATCGGCCAGCACCTGATCCTCGACGACCAGGTCACCAACTTTGACGTGCCACACCGACAATTCAACTTCTGCAATGCCTTCGCCAATGTCCGGCATCTTGATAACGTGCGTGCCCATTCAGACCTCCATAACCCGATGCAAAGCCGCGCCCACTCGGGTCGGGCCAGGGAAATACGCCCACTCTTGCGCGTGCGGGTAGGGGGTGTCCCAACCGGTGACGCGCTCGATAGGCGCTTCCAGGTAGTGGAAGCAGTGTTCTTGAACAAGGGCGGCCAGTTCGGCGCCGAAACCGCAGGTGCGGGTCGCTTCGTGAACGATCACGCAACGACCGGTTTTCTTCACCGATTTGACGATGGTTTCCAGGTCCAGCGGCCACAGGCTGCGCAGGTCGATGACTTCAGCGTCGATGCCGGTTTCTTCGGCGGCAACTTGCGACACATAGACCGTCGTGCCGTAGGTGAGGATGGTTACATCCTTGCCCGGACGGGCGATCGCGGCGACGTCCAGCGGTACGGTGTAGTAGCCGTCGGGCACTTGCGCCGAGGGGTGTTTCGACCATGGGGTTACCGGACGGTCGTGATGACCGTCGAACGGGCCGTTGTACAGGCGTTTAGGTTCAAGGAAGATCACCGGGTCATCGTTTTCGATGGAGGCGATCAGCAGGCCCTTGGCGTCGTAGGGGTTGGACGGCATCACCGTGCGCAAGCCGCATACCTGGGTGAACATCGCCTCGATGCTCTGGCTGTGGGTCTGACCACCGTAGATGCCACCGCCGCAAGGCATGCGCAGGGTCATCGGGGCGGTGAATTCGCCCGCCGAGCGATAGCGCAGGCGCGCGGCTTCGGAAATGATCTGGTCCGACGCCGGGTAAACGTAGTCGGCGAACTGGATCTCGGCGACCGGACGCAGGCCGTAGGCACCCATGCCTACAGCAACGCCGACGATGCCGCTTTCGGAAATGGGGGCGTCAAACACCCGGGAGGTGCCGTACTTGGTCTGTAGACCTTCAGTGCAACGGAACACGCCACCGAAGTAGCCCACATCCTGGCCGAAGACCACGACGTTGTCATCACGTTCAAGCATCACATCCATGGCCGAGCGCAGGGCCTGGATCATGGTCATGGTGGTCGTGGTCATGGCGGTTTCCAGCTCGATATTGTTGTTGTGATCGTTCATGTCAGATCCCCAACTCCTGACGCTGGCGCTTCAAGTGCTCCGGCATCTCTTTGTAGACGTCCTCGAACATGGTCGCGGCGCTCGGAATCTGGCCCCCGGCGAGGGTGCCGTACTTCTCGGCTTCTTTCTGCGCGGCAATGACTTCGGCTTCCAGTTCGGCGCTGACGGCGACGTGTTCCTCTTCGGACCACTGGCCGATTTTCACCAGATGCTGCTTGAGGCGCGCAATCGGGTCGCCCAACGGGAAATAACTCCAGTCGTCGGCAGGGCGGTACTTGGAAGGGTCATCGGAAGTGGAGTGGGGACCGGCGCGGTACGTCACCCATTCCAGCATGGTTGGCCCCAGGTTGCGGCGCGCCCGCTCCGCGGCCCAGGCCGAGGCGGCATAGACCGCGACGAAATCGTTGCCATCGACCCGCAGTGAGGCAATTCCACAGCCTACGCCGCGACCGGCGAAGGTAGTGGCTTCACCGCCGGCAATGGCCTGGAAGGTCGAGATCGCCCATTGGTTGTTGACCACGTTGAGGATCACTGGCGCGCGGTAGACGTGGGCGAAGGTAAGGGCGGTATGGAAGTCGGATTCGGCGGTGGCGCCGTCACCAATCCAGGCCGAGGCAATTTTGGTGTCGCCTTTGATGGCCGAGGCCATGCCCCAGCCCACACCCTGGACGAACTGGGTGGCAAGGTTACCGGAGATAGTGAAGAAGCCGTGATCGCGTACCGAATACATGATCGGCAACTGACGGCCCTTGAGCGGATCGCGCTCGTTGGAGAGCAGTTGGCAGATCAGATCTACCAGAGGTACTTCCCGGGCCATCAGAATGCTCTGCTGGCGATAGGTCGGGAAACACATATCGTCGATGTTCAAGGCCAGGGCCTGGGCGCTGCCGATGGCTTCTTCGCCGAGACTCTGCATGTAGAACGACATTTTTTTCTGGCGCTGGGCGACCACCATGCGGTTGTCGAAGATGCGAGTCTTGAGCATGGCGCGCATGCCTTTGCGCAAAATCTCGACTGGCACGCCTTCGGCCCATGGGCCCAGCGCATTGCCTTCGTCGTCGAGTACGCGAATCAGGCCCTTGGCCAGGTCCGCCGTATCGGCTGGTTCGACGTCGATTGGAGGTTTGCGCACCGTACCGGCATCGGTCAGACGCAGGTAGGAGAAGTCGGTTTTGCAGCCTGGGCGACCCGACGGCTCGGGAACGTGCAGGCGCAGCGGTTCGTACGCTTGATTCATGGCTTCTACGCTCGATCTTGTGAATTTCTTGTAGTGAGCTGACGGTCATTCTTCTATGGAAGAAATCTTGTCCTACAACAATCATAGGCTCGCTCAAGAAGAATATTTCTCTCTGTTTCGTTGCGCCCAAGATCATTTGAGGATAAAAAACCTGCATAAACATAAAAAACAGGTGATTTTGTCTCATGCGCAAACTGGATCGTACTGACATTGGCATTCTCAACAGCCTTCAGGAGAATGCGCGCATCACCAACGCCGACCTGGCGCGCTCGGTTAACCTGTCGCCGACCCCGTGCTTCAATCGGGTCAAGGCGATGGAGGAACTGGGACTGATTCGCGAGCAGGTCACGCTGCTGGACGCCGAGTTGCTGGGGTTGCACGTCAACGTGTTCATTCACGTCAGCCTGGAAAAACAGGTAGAGGAGGTGTTGCAGCATTTCGAGGAGGCGATTTCCGATCGGCCCGAAGTTATGGAGTGCTACTTGATGGCCGGCGACCCGGACTATTTGATCCGGGTGCTGGTGCCGACCATCCAGTCGCTGGAACGCTTCATGATGGATTTTCTGACCAAGGTGCCGGGGGTGGCGAATATTCGCTCAAGCTTTGCGCTCAAGCAGGTGCGCTACAAGACGGCGCTGCCGTTGCCGGCGAATGGGTTGACGCTGGCGACGTGAGTAGGAGCCAGCAAGCCGGCTCCCACAATGGTTCAGAATTTGTTCAGGGGGATTTTAAGGTAGGTCACGCCATTATCCTCCGCTGGCGGAAAATTCCCCGCCCGCACATTCACCTGGATCGCCGGCAGCAGCAGGTTCGGCATGCCCAAACTGGCATCGCGCTGATTACGCATGGCCACAAACTCGGCTTCATCGACCCCGTCACGCACATGAATGTTGTTTCTGCGCTGCTCGCCAACCGTGGTCAAACAGCAGGGCTCGCGGCCCTCTGGCGGGTAATCGTGGCAGACGTACAGATTCACGCTGGCCGGAAACGCCAGCAGCTTGTGAATCGAGGCGAACATCTGGCCGGCATCGCCTCCGGGAAAGTCGCAGCGGGCGGTGCCTACGTCCGGCATGAATAGCGTATCGCCCACCAGAATCAGGCTGCTGTCGATCAGATAGGCCATGTCCGCCGGCGTATGGCCAGGTACATGCAAGGCACAGGCCTTGAGATTGCCGATCATGAATGACTCGTCTGGCGCGAACAGATGATCGAACTGCGAGCCGTCGACGGCAAACCCGGGTTCAAGATTGAACAGGCTCTTGAATACGTCCTGGACCTTGCTGATCGACCGGCCGATTGCGATTTTGCCGCCCAGTTCCCGACGCAGGTAAGGCGCGGCCGACAGGTGATCGGCGTGAGCGTGGGTCTCCAGCAACCACTGAACCTGCAATTGATGAGTGCGCACAAACGCACTGATGCGATCGGCCTGGGCCGCACCGGTGCGACCGGCCGCCGCGTCGTAATCCAGGACCGGGTCAACGATCGCGCAGGCACTGCCATCGCCCTCGTAAATCACGTAGCTCCAGGTCGATGAGGCGGGGTCAAGGAAAGCTTCAATCAGGGCAGGCATGTTGGCCGGTTCTTCGTGGGACAAGCGTTCAGCGTAGATTCATTTGCCCCGGATTGGCCAGTCCTGGGGAATTTGGAGAAGGAAAAATCGTGCCCTGCCTCTATCCTGTACACCATCGATACTGGGCGTTCCCGGCTTTTCATGGATCACGATCTTTTATGTTACTGGCGATTTTCTTTGGTTTAGTGATGGGCCTGGTCCTTGGATTGACCGGGGCGGGGGGCGGCATTCTGGCGGTGCCGGCGCTGGTGTTGGGGCTCGGCCTGAGCATGACCCAGGCAGCGCCCATTGCCCTGTTTGCCGTGGGCAGTGCGGCCGCTGTCGGCGCCATCGACGGTCTGCGCCACGGGCTGGTGCGTTATCGCGCAGCTTTGCTCATTGCACTGCTGGGGGCAGTCTTTTCGCCGGTGGGCATTTTTTTCGCTCATCAGCTTCCGGAAAAGGTCCTGATGATGCTGTTCAGCCTGCTCATGATCATGGTCGCCTGGCGCATGCTGCGTCGCGAGCGCCATGGCGAAGGGCCGAGCGACCACGGCCACGCCAACTGGGGCCAGAAAAACTGCATGCTGGACCAGCAGACCGGGCGCTTTTCCTGGACCGCCAAATGCACTGCGACCCTCGCCGCACTGGGCGCAGTCACCGGGGTGGTGTCGGGCTTGCTCGGAGTGGGCGGCGGCTTCCTGATCGTCCCGGCGTTCAAGCAGCTGACTGATGTGCAGATGCGCGGCATCGTCGCCACTTCCCTGATGGTGATCAGCCTGATCTCGGCCATCGGAGTGATCGGCGCATTCCACGCAGGAGTGCGTATCGACGGCCTGGGCGTGAGCTTCATAGTCGCCAGCATCGTCGGCATGATCATCGGCCGTCGTTTCAGTGCGCGGGTTCCGGCCCGGGCCCTGCAGGTCGGATTCTCCAGCCTGTGCCTACTCATTGCGGCCTACATGCTGGTGCGCGCAAGCGTCTGAGCGTCTTACATCCTAAGTGGCGGGCCCAGGCGCGGCCCGGTCTTACGCCGAACTTGCCGCACCGCCCCTGCCGATCCAAAGCACCTGATAACCGCCTCCAAGGCAGTGTATGACGCCGCCGGTGTGCTTTCGATAATCGCCTCCGACATTCAGTCCCCGCAGCGGAGCGCGTCATGCACAACAATAAAAATTTCAAGCATCGTTACTTGCCTGCCTTAATCGCCAGCCTTTCGGCTCTGGGCTTGTGCCCGATGGCCGAAGCCGAGATCGTGCTGTACGACAAGGACCAGACGACCTTTTCCACCGACGGCTACATCAACGCCTTCTACGTCAACAGCGACGTTGATCGCGCCGGCGAGCAGTACGACCGGCGGCAGGCGCGGGTCAAGATGGGCTTCCTGCCCAATTACCTGGGCTTCAACATGGGCAAGCAGATCGATGACCTGAAGCTGGGTGCACGGGCCTCGTTCTGGGTGACCATCAACGACAGTGAAACCAACGGCACTGACACGGCCATCGACGTCCGGCAGTTCTACGGCACGGTGGCCAACCCCGAGTGGGGCGAGGTGCTGATAGGTAAGGACTTTGGCCTGTTTGCCCGCTCCAACATCCTGCTCGACGAACTGCTCGCCGGTTACGGCCAGGTCAGCGATACGCTGGGCCTGGTGGATGGCGGTGGTGTGTCGTTCGGCAATATCGGCAGTGGTTATCCGTACCCGTTCCCCACTTCGCAGATCACCTACCGTACCCCGGTGATGGAGGGTTTGCGGGTGGCGGTGGGGATCATGGACCCGGTCGACACTAACGACAGCAGCCCGACGGGTAAGGCCTACCAGGAAAACCCGCGGACCGAGAGTGAGATCACCTACCAGTTCGACCTGGCCGGTGCGCAGATCTACAGCTGGGTCAACGGTAGCTACCAGACTTCGGACAACACTGACTCAAGCGTCGAGTCGGTAACCTCCAAGGGCGTCGGTTATGGTGTGCAGGCGAAGATGGGCGGGTTGTCGCTGACCGGCTCCGGCTTCCAGGCCAAGGGCATCAACCCGTTCTTCACCAACAACGCCGGTGAACCGACGTTGCGCAATGTCGACAGCGACGGTTACCTGCTGCAGGGCTCGTACAAGCTCGGCAAGAATCGCCTGGCGCTGTCCTATGGCAAGACCAAGGACGACGGCAACGGTGTGGTCGGCACTGGCGCGGATTACGAGACCCGCGGCATCGCGCTGTTCCACGACGTCAACAGCAACCTCAAGCTGGTGGCCGAGTACAACCAATTCGAAATCAATGGGCACGACACCAGTGCGCAGAATGAAGACACCGATACCTTCGCGGTGGGGGCGGTGTTGACCTGGTAAACCTTTTTAGCAATGCAAATTCCCTGTGGCGAGGGAGCTGGCTCCCGCTGGATCGCGTAGCGGTCCCGATTCTGGTCGCGCATCGGCCGGGTGGGGGACTGCTGCGCAGTCCAGCGGGAGCCAGCTCCCTCGCCACAAAAGCTTGCGCCATCAAGTCCTGGACCTGTTGAGTCTCATCCCATCGAAGCGGCTACCCGCTACCCAAGTAGCATAGGTCGCGGCCTGCCGCGTTCGTACACTCGTGCCTCATACACGCGCACCTGCGGGGGGCGACAATGCAGCAGGTTCACAGTGACGGTGTGGTCAGTGCGATGTCCCAGGCCACGGATGCCCAGCAGGTGGCTCAGGAACTGGCGCGGCAGTTATTGCATCCGCACCTGGGATTCGTGTTGTTCTTCTGTTCCGCCGAATACGACCTGCAGGCGCTGGGCCAGGCGTTGCAGCAGAGCTTTGGGGGCATTCGCCTGGTGGGTTGCACCAGTGCCGGGGAAATAACCCCGCTGGGCTACGGGCGCAATTGCGTGACAGCGGTGGGTTTCGATCATCGGCATTTCTCCATCGACGCTGAGCTCATCGACGAAATGGAGCGTTTCAGCCTGATCGATGCCCAGCAGATGGTCGAGCGCCTGGTAGGCGGCTGCCGCAGCAACACCCTGGCGCCAATCAAAGGCAACAGCTTCGCCCTGACCCTGCTCGATGGCTTGTCCAGCCGCGAAGAAATGGTCCTGGCAGCCCTCAGCGCTGCCTTGGGCGATATTCCGCACTTCGGTGGTTCGGCCGGTGACGACAACTATCTCACGCATACCCACGTCTATTTTGGCGGCGAATTTCACAGCGGCGCGGCGGTGGTAGTGCTGGTCAACACCTGGCTGGATTTCGAAGTGTTCACCACCCATCACATTCTGCCCCGGGCGGAAAAACTGGTGGTGACCGGTGCCGACAGCGCGTTGCGGCGAGTCTTCGAGCTCAATGCAGAACCCGCTGCCGAGGAATACGCGCGCCACATCGGCGTGCCTGTGGCTGATCTCGATCACCGGATTTTCGCCGCGCACCCACTGGCGGTGCGCATCAACGACCAGTACTACGTGCGCGCGATCCAGCAGGTTCATCCGGACCTGAGCCTGAGTTTTTATTGCGCGGTGGAAAACGGCATCGTCCTCACGGCCATGGCGCCGGGGCCGATGCTGCCGAACCTGCAAGACCTGTTCGACGGCTTGCACGAGCGCCTCGGCGAGCTACTGCTGACCCTGGGCTGCGACTGTTTCTTGCGACGCATGGAGCTGGAAAACAGCGGCAGCCTGGAACAGGTCGGAGCGTTTTTGCGTGACCAGCGGGTGATGGGATTCAACACCTACGGAGAACAGTTCAATGGCATGCATATCAACCAGACCTTCACCGGCGTTGCCATTGCCCGGGGCCGCACCCCTGGACCGCGCTGAACTCCAGGCGCGACTCGCGAGCCTTGAGCACGAAAATCATAAACTGCAGCGGATCAACAGCGCGCTGATCGAGCGCATCGAGTCGGGTGTCACCCGGGGCAATGATCCGTACGCGGCGTTCCAGCATTCAGTGGTGCTGGCCGAGCAGGTGCGTGAGCGTACCGATGCGTTGAACCAGGCCATGGCCGAGCTTAAGTCAGGCAACCACTTGCTCAGCGAAGCACGCCTGCGCGCGGAAACGGCCCATCGACATTTGATCGATGCCATCGAGAGTATTTCCGATGCGTTTGTGCTGTTCGATGCCGACCAGCGAATCGTCCTGTTCAACAGCCGTTTCAAGGCGTTCTGGGGCAATAGCCGCGTGCGGATCAACGCGGGTATGCGCCTGGCCGAGGTCAAACGGCTGATGAGCGCTACGGGTCTGTTCACCGAAGAGCCTCGTTGGCATGCCGACGAAAGCCTGTTGTATCGTCTGCAAGACGGCCGCTGGCTGCAAGTCAGCGAGCGGCCGACCCAGGAAGGCGGTCGGGTGATCCTGTTTACCGACATCACCGACGTCAAACTCAGTGAGACCATGCGCCGTGAGCAGGCTGTGGCGCAAAAATCCCACCTGTTGCAGCGTGCGGTCGACAACTTGTCCCAGGGCGTGGCGATGGTCAATGCCGAAGGCGTGCTGGAACTGTGGAACCGGCGCTTCCTCGAATTGAGCGGCCTGGCACCCGTGGCGGCCCATCGTCCGTTTGCCGAGGTGATCGCCGACAGCGAACTGAATCTGCTGACCCCCGCCAGTCGCGACGGCAATGGTCGGCCAGTGCAGGAATGCGAACAGCGCCTCTACGATGGCCGGGTGCTGGAAATTCGCACTCACCCGTTGCCTACCGGCGGCTTCGTCAACACCTTCACCGACATCACCGAGCGCTACCAGCACGCTGAAGCCCTGAGTGAGAGTGAGCGCTGGATTCGCCTGATCACCGACCACGTACCGGCCCTGATCGCCTATCTGAATGCCGACCTGGTCTACGAGTTTACCAACAAGGTCTACGAACAATGGTACTGCTGGCCACGGGGCGTGATGCTCGGCCAAAGCCTGCGCGAAGTGCACAGCGAGCAGCATTATCAGCGCCTGGAAGCCTACGTGGCACGGGCTCTGGCTGGTGAGAGCGTAACGTTCGAGTTCGCCGAAACCAACATCAATAACCAGGAGCGTTACATGTTGCGCTCCTACGTGCCCAATCGCCTGGCCACCGGGGAAGTGGTGGGGATCTTCGTGCTGATCCGCGACATCACCGAGCGCCGTCGCACCGCCGAGGCGCTGCACCAGGCGTATCAAAACCTGGAGCTGCGCGTGCGCGAGCGCACGGCGGAACTGACCACCCTCAACGACCAGTTGCTGCGCGAGATCGATGAGCGTCGGCGAGTAGAGTCGCGGCTGCGCGAGGCCAAGCTGGAAGCCGAACAGGCTAATTTGTCGAAGACCAAATTTCTTGCAGCGGTCAGCCACGACCTGCTGCAACCGCTTAATGCCGCACGGCTGTTTACCAGTGCCTTGCTGGAGCGCCGGGAGCCCATGGCCAACGAGAGCCTGGTGCGCAACGTCAGTAATTCCCTGGAGGACGTGGAAACCCTGCTGGGCACCCTCGTGGACATTTCCAAGCTCGATGCCGGGGTGATCAAGGCCGATATAGCGCCGTTCGCCCTCAGCGAACTGCTGGAAAATCTCGCCGCCGAGTACACCCAAGTGGCCCGCAGCGAGGGGCTCGAACTGCACTTCATCGGTTGTTCGGCGTTGGTACGTAGTGACATTCAGTTGCTCGCCAGGATCCTGCGCAATCTGCTCAGCAATGCCATTCGCTATACCTATAGCGGGCGCGTTGTGCTGGGCTGTCGACGGCATCACCAGCGCTTGTCGATCGAAGTCTGGGACACTGGCATGGGCATCGCGGAGAATCGCCTGGAGGAGATTTTCCAGGAGTTCAAGCGCGGAGACGTGCAGCGTCCCGATCAGGACCGCGGCCTGGGGTTGGGCCTGGCTATCGTCGAGAAAATTGCCGGGATACTGGGGCATCGGATTCATGTGCGTTCATGGCCGGGCAGGGGGTCGATGTTTTCTGTCGAGGTGCCCATCAGTGCGACTGCCCCCAAGGCCTTGCCAAACCCACTGATGAGCGAGCCTATGCTGGAGCGTCTGCGCGGAGCGCGGGTATGGGTGCTGGACAACGACGCAGCCATCTGCGCGGGGATGCGTACTTTGCTGGAAACCTGGGGATGTGTGGTGGTCACGGCGCTGTCAGAGCAGGATCTGGCACGGCAGGTGGATAATTACCACCAGGATGCCGATCTGCTAATTGCCGATTACCATCTGGATGACGAGCAGAACGGCGTGGACGCTGTGGCCCGTATCAATGCGCGCCGGGCCTGCACGATCCCGGCCATGATGATCACCGCCAACTACAGCAACGAGCTGAAACTACAGATTCGCGAGCTGGGCCACACCCTGATGCATAAGCCGGTGCGGCCGATGAAACTGAAGACGGCGATGAGCCATTTGCTCGGCAGGCCTTGAGCCTTGTGCTGGTACGGCGGGCCTCATCGCGAGCAGGCTCACACATTGAATTCGACGCAGTTCCAGTGTGAGTGAGCCTGCTCGCGATGGGAACGACTCGATCCTGCAGGCCACTTAACGCCGCAGGTATGAGCCGAAGTCTATATCACCCGCACTCAAAATTGCCTGCACTCGATTGTGCACGTTGAGTTTGCGCAGGATCGCCGAGACGTGCGCCTTCACCGTGGTCTCGGCGATTTCCAGGGTGTAAGCGATCTGCTTGTTCGATTCGCCCTTGGTCATGCGCTCCAATACCAGCAATTGTTTGCGGGTCAGCGCCTGGAGCAGCTCCGTGGGAAAGCTGGGGGTATCGTTCATCCTGCGGTGGGTGCCGCTTTTCTGTGTGCGAATAATGTCCGGCGGCAGGTAGACGTTACCATTGAGGATCTGTTGGATGGCCTCGGTCATTTGCACTCGTGGCGAGGATTTGGTGATGAAACCCACCGCGCCATAAGTAATGGCTTGCAGCACGATCTGTTTGTCCTGTTCGGCGGAGACGATCACCACCGGAATGGTCGGCGCCTCGTTGCGCAGGTTGATCAGCCCATTGAGGCCGTGCATGCCGGGCATGTTCAGGTCCAGCAGGATCAGGTCGAGATCGTCGTGATCCTGGGTCAACAGCAGGGCGCTGTCCAGGTCTGCGGTTTCCATCACTTCACTGCCCGGGAACCCGTCGCTGATGACATTGTGAATAGCTTCGCGAAACAGCGGGTGATCGTCGGCAATCAGAATTTTGTACATAGCCTTTCACCTCATTATTTTGATTATGGTGGGGCAACAACACGCAGGCGTAAAGATCAGGGAAAGGGTTCGGGCTGGGCGGCTGTCACGGGCAGGTTGGCGGCCTGCCACGCGTCCAGGCCGTCGCGGTACCAGTACAGTGTCTTATAGCCCATGGCGGCAGCGCGCTTGACCGCGTTCCAGCTCAACCAGCAGTCGGAGCGGCAGTAGAACACCAGCGGGCGCGCCTGATCACCATCAGTCAAGGCTTTCAGGTTACGCGCAAAATACTCGGTCCAGGGTGGAGTCAGATCACCGTCACCGGTATTGGCCAGCCAATGGCTGCCGGGTAGATTTTCGTGGGGTTGGTCTTCGATGAATTTCCCTTGCAGCCATTGGCGACGGTAGACGTCGATCAACACCGGGCGTGGTGTCTGGGTCAACAGGGGTTGCAGGGCGGCGGTGTCGATGATGGTCGCGCCCTGGGCTTGGGCCGGGGTAGGGCTGCGGTACAGGTTGATGCGATAACCGTCGGCCGAGAACAACGCAGTGTCGGCTTGTGCGGTGCCGAGTAGCAGGCTCAGGGACAGCACAGCGAGTGTGGGACGCAGAAGGCGACGTCGGGCACGGGGCATGGGGGCAATCCTTATCGTTATAGCCCCATTACATGCCAGTCTCGGTGCATTGGGAATGCGACGATAGACAGGAAAACCAGTACTAAAGTAGTAATTTCAACCCTGTTTAACACACATCCCCCTGTGGGAGCGGGCTGGGGGATATCAGGTAGCTTTGCGCAGGGCTGCGTGTTGCGGGTTGAAGGTGAGTACGGCGAACAGTGCAAATAGCAGCGTCAGGCCAATACAGACGGCCAGCGCCAGCGGATTGAACCGTTCATACAGCGCAAACCGCACCAACTCTACCGCATGGGTAAAGGGGTTGAGCGCGCATAGCCAATACAACCACTCACTCGACTCGCGCATCTTCCACAGCGGATACAAGGCCGATGACAGGAAAAATAACGGGAAAATCACGAAATTCATCACCCCGGCGAAATTCTCCAGCTGGCGGATGGCATTGGACAGCAGCAACCCCAGGGCGCTGAGCATCAACGCCACCAACAACAACGCGGGCAAGGCCACCAGCAGGCCCATGGCTGGCGGTTGCACGCCGTATACCCAGGCGATCGCCAGGAAGGCATACACCTGCAACAACGAAATCAGCGCAGTCGCCAGCAGCTTGCTGCACAGCAGGAAGGTTCGCGGCAACGGGCTGGTCAACAGCACGCGCATGCTGCCCATCTCCCGGTCGTAGACCATCGACAGCGAACCCTGCATGCCGTTGAACAGCAGGATCATGCAGGCAAGGCCGGGGATGATGTACACCTCGTAGGGTATGTAGGTGTCGTAAGGCTCGATGATAGCGATCCCCAGCGCTGCGCGGAAACCGGCGGCGAACACCAGCAGCCACAACAATGGCCGTACCAGCGCGCTGAGAAAGCGCGTGCGTTGCAGCACGAAGCGTAGCCATTCGCGCAGCACGATGCCGCTGAAGCATTGCCAGTACGCATTCATCGTGAAGCTCCCGAGTGGGTCAGGTGCGCGAAGGCTGCACCCAGGTTTCCGCCATGCTCAAGGCTCAGGGCATCAGCCTGACCGCTGGCGACCAGGCGCCCTTGATGCAAAATCAATAGGTCGTCGCCAGAGTGCACTTCGTCGAGCAGGTGAGTGGTCCAGAGCACGCTGATCTGTTGCTCGTGGCACAGGCTGCGGATGTGCTGGTTGAGGGCCAGGCGGCTGGCTGGGTCGAGTCCCGCACTGGCTTCGTCGAGCAGCAGCAGGCGCGGTTCGTGCAGCAGTGCGCGGGCGATTTCCACTCGGCGACGATGGCCGCCATTGAGCTCGCGGACCCGTTCACCACGCCGCTCTGTCAGGCCCTGGCGCGCCAGTTCCGCATCGACCCGCAGCCCGGTCTGGCGTCGCGCCAGGCCATGCAGTGCCGCATGGTAGCGCAGGTTCTGTTCAACGCTGAGGTCCAGGTCCAGGGTGCTTTGCTGGAACACCACACCCAATTGCCTGAGGGCCGGACGCGGCGCAGTGCGCAACGAGCACTCACCCACGACAATGTCGCCTCGCTGCAGGTCATAGAGCCGGGTGAGCAAGGCGATCAGCGTGGATTTACCGGCGCCGTTGGGGCCCAGCAACGCAGCAAAGCGCCCCGGTGCCAGGCTGAAGCTCACTTGGCGCAACGCCTCCCGCGCGCCATAGGCAAAGCTCAGGTCCCTGACCTCCAGCGCGCTCATGGCGTGACCACCACGCCCCATGGATAGCGTCCGACCTTGACCGACTTGCTGACCTTGAGGCTGTCGACGTCGATTATCGATACGTCACCGCTCACGCCATTGGTGGCCAGCAATTGCTTCTGATCCGGGGTAAACGCCATCTGCCAGACTCGCCGTCCCACCAGCAGGTAATCGAGGATCTCGAAGGTTTTCGCGTCAATCACGGCCACATGATTGGCCGGGCCGAGGGCGACGAAACCGTACTTGCCGTCCGCGCTGAGCTTGATGCCCACCGGTTGCACCTTGTCCGGATGCACGCCCTTGATCTGGAAGGTCAGGGTCTTGAGCACCTGGCGGGTCGCGACGTCAAGAATGGTCACCGTGCCGCCGATTTCCGCCGAGGCCCACAGTTGCGTACCGTTGGGGGTGAACTCGACGAAACGCGGGCGTTGGTCGACCAGCGTGCTGTCAGCCAGAGTCTGGGTGCTGGTGTCGATCCAGTGCAGCATGTTGGTGGTTTCGCTGGTGTTAACCGCCCATTTGCCGTCGGGGCTCACGGCCATGCCTTCGGGCTCGACCCCGACGTTGATCTGGCCCAGTACCTTGGAAGTTTCGGTGTCGATCACCGTCACCAGCGCATCGTCTTCGTTGGAGACGTACAGCCAGCGATTGTTAGGGTGCAGGGCGAATTGCTCGGGGTCCTTGCCGGACGGCAGCTCCTTGATGATCTTGCGCGTGGCGACATCCATCACCTGTACGCGATCCGAGTCGCTGGCGCAGATGTACAGCAGCTTGTTGTCATGGGACAGCAGCAGGCCCCGGGGGCGCTGGCCGACGGGCAGGGTGTCGGTGACTTGCAGGGTCTGCATGTCGATCAGGCTGAGGGTGTTGTCCTTCTCGTTGGAGACCCAGGCAGTGCTGGCCGCGGCATGCCCGGCGGCGAGCAGCAGGGCGCATGAGAGCAGGGTGCGGCGCATGGCGGATTCCTTTTTGTTGTTGTAGTTGTTGAAAATCATGGTTCAGGGAAATCGGCAACTGACCTCGGGCTTGTCGTAGCCCAGGCTGTCCATCTCATTGAAGGGGTGCAGGAAGCCTTCCTGGGGCGAAGTGCTGACCAGCGCCCGGGGTTGCACGATGGGAATGGGCTGGCGTAGTTGACCGTTCCATGGCCGATAGCTGAGCTTGCGGCCCTTGAACCCGTCCAGCGGCAATTGGTCGCTGAGTTCCAGCCGCCGAATCGCCAGGGGATCGGCCTGGCGCAGCTTGCTCACGGCGCTGGCAATGCTGCGCACGGCGATCCAGGCGGCAAAATCACGGTCGTTCATCCAGCGTCCGGCCAGTGCTTCGAAACGCTTTTGCAACTGTGCGGCGCCGTAGGTTTCCACGGTTTTGTGCCAGCCCACCGGGGTCAGGCCCTGGGTGCCGGTGACGGGGCGCGGGTACCAGGTCTGGTAGGGCACATATTCACCGAAGTCGCCGCGCTCATCGGCCACCAGCACCACGTCGTACTCGGCAGTCTGGGTGAACAGCGGCATGTCGGCCTGGGCGCTGCGGCGTTGATCGTTGTCGAAACTCCAGGCTTTCTCCGCGACCAGCTTCAACCCGAAGCGTTTGGCCGCGCGACGCAGGGCGGCGGCATAGGCTTGATCGTCGGCGGTGGGGCCGACGATCAGCAGGGCCCGCTGCCATTTGCGCAGCACCAGAAATTGCGCCAGGGCGTCCGCCAGCATCGCCCGGCTGGGCAGGCTGTGAAGCACGTTCGTCAGGCAGTCGGTGGTGCGCAAGCTGTCATCCGGGCTGCCAACGTTGAACAGCAGGCTGTCGGGAAGGGCTGCACTGAGTTGGCGCAGGCTGTCCACGGGGGCGTTCACCACGAACAACCGCACACCTTGCTGGTGTTGCACCTGGGCCGCGTTGAGCAAGGCTTGCGGGCTATCGGCGCTGGCGTCGACCAGGGTGTAGCTCTGGTTGAGAAAGCGCCCGGTACTGTTGCTGTCGGTGATCGCCAACTCGGCACCGCGCAGGCCGGCATCGACCGGTTCGGGAATGATGTTCGACAACAATGGACCCGGGTCGGGGCGATAGTCCAGGTAGCCGATCCGCACCTGCAATGGAGCCTCGGCGGCCCGACTCTGAGCGAACGGCAGGGCGGTGCAGGCGGTCGCCAGCAGGCAGGTCAGGGCATAGGGGACTAGCTGGCGCATGAGGCACTCCGTTCCAGGTAGCACCAGCATAGGAACCCGGCGGACGATAAGAAATATGCAGAAAGTACCAGTCAGCCAGTACCAAGGTAGTAACTCCCCCCGCGCGGCGCGGTTTTAGCATGGGCTGTAACAGCCACGACCTCTGGAGGCGCTCGGCCATGCGGATTTTCAAAGCGCTACTGTTGCCGTTCCTGCTGATCCTCAGCCTGATCGGCGTGGATAAACTGCATGGCCCACGCCCAGCGCCGCTGGCGGTTTTATCCACGACGCCGGGGCGCTAGGCATGTCGGCGCTGTGGCGAATCAACCTCTGGGTCTGCGGGTTCTTCACCCTGGTGACGTTGGCGTGCATGGGCTTACTGTTGCACCAGGCGTTAGCAGACGTGGAGCGCGAACTGCAATCGGCCCAGGCCGTGGTCGAGTACCTGAGTGAAACCGCCGAGCGCGACCCGGCCAGCTTGCAACCCGGGCTCACCCGTAGCTTGCGGCATGTACGGGTGCACTGGCTGGAGCCCGGCGAAGCGCCGGAGTCGGGCGCTCAACACGGTCCGGACGCCTGGCTTGCAAGTTTGCTGTTTGCCCAGGCGCGGCACCACGAGCGGGTGCTGGATCTGCAGGACGGCCGGCGGGTAAAGATTGCGGTCGATCCGCGTGACGAGATCGCCGAGGTCTGGGATTCCCTGCAGCAACTGTTGGCATTGTGCGGCCTTGCGCTGGTGCTGAGCCTGCTGACCATTCGCTGGGCGGTGGGTCGGGGCATGGGCCTGCTCAATGAATTGTTGCGAGCGCTGCAACAGGTGTCTGACGGCCAGCTCAGGGTGCGCCTGGTCGCCGAAGGCGTCCCTGAGGCACGACAGTTGGCGACGCATTTCAACCAGATGGCCCAGGCGCTGGAGCAGGCCTGCGCCGATAACGCCCATTTGACCCGGACCTTGCTGGCGGTGCAGGAACAGGAGCGCACCCATCTGGCGCAGACCCTGCACGATGACCTCGGCCAGTACCTGGCGGGTATTCGTGCCCAGGCCTGTCTGCTGCGCTGGGTAGCGGACCAACCGCAAGTGGTGGAACGCACTGCGCGCGAGCTGGAACACAACTGTGAGCACCTGCAGCAAGGTTTTCGCGCCCTTGTACAGGACCTTTACCCGGTGGTGCTGCAGCACCTGCCCTTAGAGCAGGCAGTCGTTTTGCTGGTGGAGCAATGGCAGGCGCGCCAAGGCATCGAATGCCAGCTGCGGGTCAGTGTGCAGATGCCAGCGTTGTCCAGCACCGGAAAAATACATCTTTATCGACTGCTGCAGGAGGCCTTGACCAACATCGTGCGCCATGCCGATGCGAGCCAGGTGCGGATCCGCCTGCAGCACCAGGGCGGACGCTTGCGTTTGCTGGTCCGCGACAACGGGCGTGGCGCACTGCAGCCGCAGCAACCGGGCGTCGGCCTGTACTCGATGTTCGAACGTGCCCGCAGCCTGGGCGGTGAATTGCGCATTATCAGCCATCCCGGTGCCGGTTGGGCGCTCGCCTTGAACATGCCATTGGAGGTGTGATGAATATTCTACTGGTTGATGACCATGCCGTGGTCCGCCAAGGCTACGCCAGTCTGCTGCGGGCGCTGTTACCGGCGCTGGAAGTGCGAGAAGCGGGCACCGGGGAGGAGGCCTTGAGCCGCGTGCAGGAAGCGGTGCCGAATCTGGTGATCATGGATTTCGGCCTGCCGGGCATCAGCGGTCTGGAGACCACTCGCCGTCTACGTCAGCGCCTGCCGCAATTGCGCGTACTGTTTTTCAGCATGCACGATGAATTACCGCTGGTGCGCCAGGCGCTGGAGGCGGGGGCTTCGGGTTACCTGACGAAAAGCTCGGCACCTGAGGTGCTGATCGAGGCCGTACGGCGCATCCTCGCCGGGCATGCCTATATAGAGCAACCCCTGGCCACCCAGCTGGCCTGCCACCCGCAACAGGATGCCAGCGACCCGCGCCTGCAGAGCATGACCCCGCGCGAACTGGAGATTTTCATGATGCTCGCCAAAGGCACCCCGGCCCGGATGATTGCCGAGCAATTGAGCATCAGCGCCAAGACCGTCTCCAATCATCTGACCTTGCTCAAGAGCAAACTGCAGGTCAGCTCTCACGCCGAGTTGGTGCATCTGGGCATTGATATGGGGGTAGTCCGCAAGGCGGGCTAGTTGAATCACAGATTTCCTGGAGCAAGCTCGATGTGTTATTTGTTCCAGGTCGTTGGACACCCCGCACACCCCTCCATATTCGCATCCTGAAAATTCGCATAATGCTGCCGTGAGCCGCTCAGGTTCGCCTGCTCAAGATTGCTTTCACCAAACTTGGACTCCTGCAGATTCGCGTCTGCGAGGTTCGCGCCCCTGAGGTCAGCCTTACTCAGCCAAGTCATCTCCAGATCTGCCGCACGCAGGTTGGCATTGTGCATCCTGGCCCCGGAAAGGCGGGCGAATTGGAGGTAGGCACCACTGAGGTCGGCATCCTGGAATTGCGCGCCTTGGGCGAACATGCCCCAACCCTGGATCGCCAATAACGTTGCGCCGGTGAAGTCCGCCAGGCGCACGTTGCTCTGTTGCAGGCTGGCACGGGTCAGGTTGGCGCCTTGCAGTTGGGCTTTTTCCAGGTTCGCCAGATCCAGGCGTGCGTGGCGCAGATCGGCCCCGCGCAAGTCGGCGCTGCTGAGGTTCATGTTGCGCAAGTCCTGGTTACTCAGGTCCGCCCCCTTGAGGTTGGCGCCAGGGCACTGGCTGTGATCGGCGATGGTGCAGCCGTTGATGATGAGCGGGGAGTCTGCGCCGTCGTCGGCTATGGCCGGAAGGGTCGTTAGCAGGAGCAATAAAGGCAGGTAGTTCATGGCAGGTTCTCGGAATGGGAGGGTTTCTGGATAGCCCCGACCCGGGGCTAGGCAGGTTCCTATTGCCATAGGGGGGGCTGTGGCTGTGCGGGTTCCAATTGCTATAGGAATTCCAGTGGTTGTGCGGGTTTCAACTGCTGTAGGAATTCCTGTGGCTGTACTGGATTCTGTGGCGAGGGAACTTGCTCCCGCTCGGCTGCGCAGCAGTCGTAAACCCTAAGCACTCGGTACGGCTGAAGAATGCAGGGGCCGCTTCGCGACCCAGCGGGAGCAAGCTCCCTCGCCACAGGGAAACCCGCTCGCTAATGCGTGTTATTTGCGCGCCACCTGGCTATCCCAACTCGGAATCTTGAATGCCCAGAATGACCCGCCCTGAGCCACCGGCTTGGTCAGCTCGGCCATGTCGCCGCCCCACAACGGCACCGCGCCGCCATAGCCAACGGTCACGCCAATGTACTGCTCGCCATCCTGCTCCCAGGTGATCGGCGGCGAGACGATGCCGCTGCCGGTCTGGAACTTCCACAGCTCCTTGCCAGTTTGCGCATCGAACGCCTTGAAGAAACCGTCACCGGTACCGGTAAACACCAGGTTGCCCTTGGTCGCCAGCACGCCGGCCCACAATGGCAAGGCCTCCTTGTGCTCCCACACCACCTTGCCGGTGGTCGGGTTCATCGCGCGCAAGGTGCCGACGTGATCGTCGTACATGCGCTTGATCCGGAAACCCATCCCCAGATAAGCCGAGCCTTTCTTGTAGCTGACCTCCTCGGTCCAGTACTCCTCTTTCCACTGATTGCCCGGGATATA
The DNA here is from genome assembly GCF_023072615.1 of Pseudomonas violetae. Classification (GTDB taxonomy): domain Bacteria; phylum Pseudomonadota; class Gammaproteobacteria; order Pseudomonadales; family Pseudomonadaceae; genus Aquipseudomonas; species Aquipseudomonas violetae. The sequence continues at coordinate 408,688 of NZ_JAKNRW010000002.1, read as the reverse complement.
AAACAGCCCGGTGTCCTGACTGTAAGCCATGGGATTCCAGTTCTTGCCGCCCAGGAACGGCGGCGAGACTTCCACCGGTTTGCCCTTGGTCTCGCCCGGTAGCGGCTTGGCCGGACGCTGGCCTTCGTTTTCCACGGGTCGCCCGGTCTTGAGGTCGATGTGACTGGCCCAGGTGATGTTGTCGACGAAGGGGAAGGCGTTCTGCAATTTGCCGTTGTTGCGATCAACCACATAGAAAAAGCCGTTGCGGTCAGCGTGACCGGTGGCCTTGACCGTCTTGCCGTCCTTGTCCTTGTAGTCGAACAGCACCAGCTCGTTGTTGCCGGAAAAATCCCAGGCATCGTTCGGCGTGTGTTGGTAGAACCACTTCACTTCGCCGGTGCTTGGGTCGACGCCGACCTGGCCGGAGGTGTAGAGGCTGTCGTAATCGTGGGGGTTGCCATCCTTTGACGTCCGCGCCCAGGTATTCCAGGGGCCCGGGTTACCGGCGCCGACGATGATGGTGTTGGTCTCCGGATCGAAACTCGCACTCTGCCACGGTGCGCCGCCACCATGGCTCCAGGCCTCAACCTTGCCGGTTTCGGTGGTCGGGTCATTCGGCCAGGACGGCGCCTTGACGTCGCCAGTGGGCGTGCTGTCCTTGCCGTTCAGGCGCCCCATGTGACCTTCGACGAAAGGCCGCATCCAGACTTCTTCACCGGTGTCCGGGTCACGGGCAAACAGTTGCCCGACCACACCGAACTCATCGCCCGAGCTGCCATGGATCAGCAGCACCTTGCCGCTGGTCTTGTCCTTTACCAGCACCGGCGCGCCAGTCATGGTGTAGCCAGCGGCATGGTCGCCGAATTTCTTGTTCCAGACCACTTTGCCGGTGTTCTTGTCCAGGGCGATCAGGCGCGCATCGAGGGTGCCAAAGTAGATCTTGTCGCCGAAGATCGCGGCACCGCGGTTGACAACGTCACAGCACGGACGAATGTTGTCCGGCAGGCGATGGTTGTAGGTCCACAAGCGCTTGCCGGTCTTGGCATCCAGCGCGAATACCCGCGAATACGATCCGGTGACATAGACCACGCCGTCACTGACGATGGCCTGGGATTCCTGGCCGCGCTGCTTCTCGTCTCCGAACGAATAGGACCAGGCCGGCGTCAGCTTGAACACGTTCTTGTCGTTGACCTGGGCCAGCGGGCTCCAGCGCTGGGCGTTGGTGCCCATGCCGTACTGCAGCACATCCTTGGTGGTCAGGTGATCGTTGGCAATGTCTTCCCACGAAACGTTGCGGGTAGTGGCGGCAGGGGCGGTTGCGGCATGGCTGGCAGCGCTAAGGGACAAGCTGCTCACCAGAAAGAGGGCCTGCACGGCAAGGGTCAAGGGGGATAGGGTGGGTAGCGATTTTATTGTCATGGTTGCGGTTCCCAGTGGAGGTTTTGGCCTGCACAGGGTGGTGCGCCCAGTGGGTTGGTGAATACGGAAAATATCCCGCTGTAGCCGGGAAAACTTCCCAGAGGACACCTGATTTGGGTGTGCGCCACAAGCTCTACTACCAAGGGATTAGAAGGCGGCCACCAAAGCAGCATGGGGCTGTTGTCGGGTGCTTTCTAAGATGGTTGCCATAGCCTCTGTAAAGAGGTCTTGCGTGCAATCCTGAGGGCATAACAATGACAACAAAACGCAACGCCTTGCTTGTTGCCGGACTGCTGGCCGGTTTTATCAGTGCAGGTTCCGCCTGGGCGCACGGCAACGTCGTTCCCCAAGCTGTCGAAACCCCGGGGCTGACCCCTATCAAGGACGCTGGCGTGCCGCTCGATGCCGATGGCTGGGCCGCAGTGAACCCCTATCGATCCTCGCCGCAGCACGACAAGGCGGTGGAGATCGGCTCTTCTGCTTACAACCAGAACTGCGCGGCCTGTCATGGCCTGGAAGCGAAGTCCGGAGGGATTGCGCCGGATTTGCGCATGCTTGATGTCGGTGATGCCGGTGATGAATGGTTCGTCGAGCGGGTGCGCCATGGCGCAGTGCGTGACGGCCGTGTGTACATGCCCAAGATGGCCGATTACCTGAGCCAGGAAGCCTTGTGGGCGGTGCGCACTTATCTGGATTCGGTCCACGTCGAGGAGTAATGCATGCGCCTGCTCATGCTGTTGATCAGCGCGCTGTTGCTGTGCAGCCAGACGGTACAGGCGCAGGTGCGGACCTATGACCAAATGATCGCCGCGGGGGAGCTGAAAGTGGCGGTTTACAAGGACTTTGCTCCTTACAGTTTCGAAGACGCCGGCCAGGCCCGGGGCGTGGATGTTGACTTGGCCGCGGCACTGGCCAAGGCCCTCGGTGTGCGCCTGACCCTGATGTGGGCGCCTGCGGGAGAAAAGCTCGACGACGATCTGCGCGATTACATCTGGCGCGCCAGTCAGTTGCACGACCTGCAACTGGCTGACTTGATGATGCGCGTGCCCTACGACCAGGAATACGCGCGCAAGCGCAACGAACTGGGCGAACTGGAAAATAGCCATGTGGTCATGTTCGGGCCCTACCAGAACGAGCAATGGCAGGTCGCCTACGACCGTCGTCGCCTGGACAAGGTCGCCAGCGTGGCGGTGTTCGAGCATCATCCGATCGGCGTCGAGGTAGACAGCGTTCCGTCGTTCTACCTGACGTCGGTATTCAACGGCATGCTCGCCGGCAAGACCCATCACTATCCCGGCGTGCCCCAGGCATTCGCCGCGATGAAGGCGGGCGAAGTCGACGCAGTGATGGCGATGCGCGGCGAGATCGACTGGCAAGTCCACGAAGCGGCCGACCCCCAGGTCGCGCTGGCGGAAAATGCCTACCCCAACATGGGCAAGCAGCTCTGGGAGATTGGTATGGCGGTGCACGAAAGCAATCGACAGCTTGCCTACGCGGTCGAAGAAGCACTGGAAGCGTTGATTCGTGATGGCTCGGTGAAGGCGCTCTATGCCCGGTACGGCCTGCGTTATGACGTGCCCGAGATGTATCAGCAGTGAACTGGCGAGCGAGCTGCCTGTTGGCCTGCTGGATGCCCATTGTTGCACACGCAGCGGCCATCGATCCTGGCAAAGACCCGGTGCCGTCGGTGATGTGGACCTTTTATCACAAGCAAATACTCGATGATGCGCCGTTTGTATTCGATGACCGGGTAAAACTGCTGGCGCCGCCGTTCGCCGAAGACGCCCGTCAGGTACCGATAGAAATCGACGCCCGGGCGTTCAAGGGCGAGGTAGTGAAAATCCTCGCCTGGGCCGAACTCAATCCGTTGCCGAAGATAGTCGACTTCCAGCCGGTGAGTGGGGTATTGCCCTGGCTGTCGATCCGTATCCGCGTCGAACAGGCGACCCCGCTACGCGCGGCAGTACTGACCCGCGACGGTTTGTGGCATGTCGGTTCGACACTGATCGATGCAGCGGGTGGCGGCTGCACCGCACCCAGCGTAGTGCGCACCCAGCCGGGATGGGAGGAACACATCGGTGAAGTACTCGGCGGTCGATACCCGCGAGGCGAATTCAGCCGCGTACGCCTGCAGATTGCGCATCCGATGGACAACGGCATGGTCAGTGGCATCCCGGAATTCTTCATCAATCATGCCGAGTTACGTGATCACAATGACCAGGTACTGGCGCGCCTTGAGCTGTTTCCCGCGGTCAGCGAAAACCCCAACCTGACGTTCGATATCGAAGGGTCAGGGCAGACGCGTCTGTTTTTGCGGGACAACAGCGGCAATGAGTTCGATGCGGCCATTCCCTGACCCGAAGGAGCACCTGATGCGCTGGATGCTGTTGCTGTTCATCGGCATGAGTCTGCCGGCCCTGGCCGACCTCGAGTACTCGCTCAAGCCCAGGCTCATTGCCCAAGATACCTGGCTGCTGGAAGGCAGCACCGACAACTTCGCCAAGGGCAACGGCGGCAACATCGTCAATACCGCCTTCATCGTCACCGAGCGCGGCGTGGTGGTCATCGACACCGGGCCCTCCAAGCGCTATGGCGAAGCTTTGCGCCAGGCGATTGCGGCGACGACGGACAAACCGGTGATCGAGGTGCTGTTGACCCATCACCATCCCGACCATGTGCTCGGCAACCAGGCATTTACCGACGTGCCAATAGCAGCGCTGGCCGGGACCACCGAGTTGTTGCATCAGCAGGGTGATGCCATGGCCGAAAATATGTATCGGCTGGTGGGCGACTGGATGCGAGGCACCGAAGTGGTACTGCCGACCCGGACGTTGGAGCCGGGCGTGCTCAGTTTTGGGAATCACGATTTACGCGTGCTGAGCCTGGGTGGGCACACTGGCGCGGATCTGGCTATTCTCGACCAGAAAACCGGGGTGCTATTTGCCGGGGACCTGGTGTTTTATCAGCGGGCACTGACCACGCCCAACAGCCCAGGGCTGGCGGTGTGGCTGGCCGACATCGCCACCCTTCAAGGCCTGCCCTGGACGCTGATCGTGCCCGGCCATGGCCCGGTGGCGACGGACGCCAGGCCTTTGGAGCAGATGCGCGACTACCTGGGATGGCTCGACCAGCTCATGCGCGACGGGGCAGCCAATGGCAGCGACATGGCGGAGATGATCCGCAGCCCCATTCCCGAGCGATTCGCCGGCATCAATCTGAGCCGGTATGAACTGATCCGCAGTGTCAGTCATCTGTTTCCACGCTACGAACGCGCGCAAATGACGCGAGTGGATTCCCCCCCAAACAAATGAACACCGCACCTATTCCCTGTGGGAGCGGCGGTGATCACACGATTTGCGGCTTGTCTCACCCGACCCCGTACTAAGGAACTACAAATCTCAACACTGCGGGCAATTGTTGCCAGGGCGCCAGCGACCAAGAATCTGCACCAGACCGGGAAATTTTCCCGGGTATAACAAAAATCCGCAGAGGCAGCCGTCATGACCCAACCCGCACGTCGCCAACCCTTCGTCTTGAGCCTGTTGCTCAGTGCCATGCTGCTGTCCGGCCAGGCGCTGGCGGCCGTCACTGACCAGGAAATTCTCCAGGACCCCAAGAACCCGGGCCAGATCGTCACCAACGGCCTGGGCGTCCAGGGGCAACGCTATAGCCCGCTGGATACGCTCAATGTCGACAACATCAAGGATTTGCGGCCGGTTTGGGCATTCTCCTTTGGCGGCGAGAAGCAGCGTGGCCAGCAAGCGCAGCCGATGATCAAGGACGGCGTGATGTACATGACCGGTTCCTACTCGCGGGTGTTCGCGGTGGATGCGCGCACCGGCAAGAAACTCTGGCAATACGATGCCCGTCTGCCCGACGATATTCGGCCCTGCTGCGACGTGATCAACCGGGGCGTTGCGCTGTATGGCGACCTGGTGTTCTTTGGCACCCTTGACGCCAAGCTGGTGGCCTTGAACAAGGACACCGGCAAAGTGGTCTGGAGCAAGAAAGTCGCCGATCACAAGGAAGGCTACTCGATCAGCGCTGCGCCCATGGTGATCAATGGCAAACTGATCACCGGTGTGGCCGGCGGCGAATTCGGCGTGGTCGGCAAGATCGAAGCCTACGACCCGAAAAACGGTGATCTGCTGTGGACTCGTCCCACGGTCGAAGGCCATATGGGTTACGTCTACAAGGATGGCAAGGCAGTAGAAAACGGTATTTCCGGTGGCGAGGCGGGTAAAACCTGGCCGGGTGATATGTGGAAGACCGGTGGTGCAGCGCCGTGGCTCGGTGGTTATTACGATCCGGAAACCAACCTGCTGCTGTTCGGCACTGGCAACCCGGCGCCGTGGAACTCGCACCTGCGTCCTGGCGACAACCTGTACTCGTCCTCGCGCCTGGCGCTCAACCCGGACGACGGCACCATCAAATGGCATTTCCAGAGCACGCCCCATGATGGCTGGGACTACGATGGCGTGAACGAGTTGATCTCGTTCAACTACACCGAGGGCGGCAAGGAAATCAAGGCGGCTGCCACCGCTGACCGCAACGGTTTCTTCTACGTACTGGACCGCACCAACGGTAAATTTATCCGCGGCTTCCCGTTTGTGGACAAGATCACCTGGGCCACCGGTTTGGACAAGAACGGTCGGCCGATCTACAACGAAGCCAGCCGCCCCGGCGCACCTGGCACCGAAGTCAAAGGCAGTTCGGTGTTCGTCGCCCCGGCGTTCCTCGGTGCGAAGAACTGGATGCCGATGGCCTACAGCAAGGACACCGGCCTGTTCTACGTGCCGTCCAATGAGTGGGGCATGGACATCTGGAACGAAGGCATTGCCTACAAGAAAGGCGCAGCGTTCCTAGGGGCTGGGTTCACCATCAAGCCACTGAACGAAGACTACATCGGCGTACTGCGTGCCATCGACCCGAAAACCGGCAAGGAAGTATGGCGTCACAAGAATTATGCGCCGCTGTGGGGCGGTGTGCTGACCACCAAGGGCAATCTGGTATTTACCGGCACGCCGGAAGGATTCCTGCAGGCGTTCAATGCCAGGACCGGTGAGAAGGTCTGGGAATTCCAGACCGGCTCCGGTGTGCTCGGCTCACCTGTGACCTGGGAAATGGACGGCGAGCAGTACGTCTCGGTGCTGTCCGGCTGGGGCGGCGCGGTTCCGCTGTGGGGCGGCGAAGTGGCCAAGCGCATCAAGGACTTTAACCAGGGCGGCATGCTCTGGACCTTCAAATTGCCGAAGGACCTGGTGGCTAAACACTAAACCCTGACACCACAACCCTGTGGTCATGCTTTACCTGTGGCGAGGGAGCCTGTCGGATCGCCGTACCGTCCCGCTCGGCTGCGAAGCCGTCGTAGAACCGGACAGCGCGGTGTGAAAGATCATCCGCAGCGTTTGGAGTTGGGAGCGCTTCGCACTCCAGCGGGAGCAAGCTCCCTCGCCACAAAAGTGCTAACACACCTGCACCTTCTACTACCAAATAACGAGAGTCCCCCTGCCAACGGCGCATTCGTCTGGCGCGCGGGGCTCTCTACTATCGGTTCATCGCCTGTTTGCCCGACAGGCATCGACCCAGACAGAGGCCCACCATGATCTACGCACAACCCGGAACACCTGGCGCCGTCGTTTCCTTCAAGCCGCGCTACGGCAATTTCATCGGCGGCGAGTTCGTTGCCCCAGTCAATGGCGAGTACTTCACCAACACCTCACCCGTCAACGGCGAAGTGATCGCCGAGTTCCCTCGCTCCAGTGCCGCTGATATTGATAAGGCCTTGGACGCTGCGCACGCCGCCGCCGATGCCTGGGGCAAGACCTCGGCGCAGGACCGCTCACTGGTGCTTCTGAAAATCGCCGACCGCATCGAACAGAATCTGGAAATCCTCGCCGTTACTGAAACCTGGGATAACGGCAAGGCCGTACGTGAAACCCTCAATGCCGATGTACCGCTGGCCGCGGACCACTTCCGCTATTTTGCCGGGTGCATTCGCGCCCAGGAAGGCGGCGCCGCTGAGATCAATGAACTGACCACCGCCTATCATTTCCATGAACCCTTGGGTGTGGTCGGGCAAATCATCCCGTGGAACTTCCCGCTGCTGATGGCCGCCTGGAAACTTGCCCCGGCCCTGGCCGCCGGCAACTGCGTGGTACTCAAGCCGGCCGAGCAGACTCCACTGTCGATCATGGTGTTCGCCGAACTGATCGCCGACCTGCTGCCCCCTGGCGTGCTGAACATCGTCCAGGGTTTCGGCCGCGAAGCCGGTGAGGCATTGGCGACCAGCAAGCGCATCGCCAAAATCGCCTTCACCGGCTCGACCCCAGTGGGCGCGCACATCATGCATTGTGCCGCCGAGAACATCATTCCAAGCACCGTTGAGCTGGGGGGGAAGTCGCCGAACATCTTCTTCGAAGACATCATGAACGCCGAGCCGCAGTTCATTGAAAAAGCCGCCGAAGGCCTGGTGCTGGCGTTCTTCAACCAGGGCGAAGTCTGCACCTGCCCTTCCCGGGCGCTGGTGCAGGAGTCGATCTACGAGCCGTTCATGGCCGAGGTGATGAAGAAGATCGTCAAGATCAAGCGCGGCAATCCGCTGGACACCGAGACCATGGTCGGCGCCCAGGCGTCCGAGCAGCAGTACGACAAGATTCTCTCATACCTGAAAATTGCCCAGGAGGAGGGCGCGGAGCTGCTGACCGGCGGTGCCGCCGAGCGTCTTGAAGGCGACCTGTCCACGGGTTACTACATCCAGCCGACCCTGCTCAAGGGCCACAACAAGATGCGGGTGTTCCAGGAAGAAATCTTCGGCCCGGTGGTGGGTATCACCACCTTCAAGGACGAAGCCGAAGCCCTGGCCATCGCCAACGACAGCGAATTCGGCCTCGGTGCCGGTCTGTGGACCCGCGACATCAATCGCGCCTACCGCATGGGCCGGGCGATCAAGGCTGGTCGGGTGTGGACCAACTGCTACCACCTGTACCCGGCGCATGCGGCGTTCGGCGGTTATAAGAAGTCCGGGGTAGGGCGCGAGAATCATAAAATGATGCTCGACCATTACCAGCAGACCAAGAACCTGCTGGTGAGCTACGACATCAATCCGCTGGGGTTCTTCTAACCCCCAAAAACACCGCGCCCACCTGTAGGAGCGTGCTTGCTCGCGATGGTCGCCAACGATAACGCTGGGAACCTGATACCCAGCGTTATCGTTGGCGACCATCGCGAGCAAGCTCGCTCCTACAAGTTTTTTGTAATCGAACCGCCGCGCAACACCCCCTACCAACGCACCCCGCCACCTCCTTCGAAAGTAGCATTCGGTCACCTCCCGCCCCGTGCATTAATGGCTTTACCGGAATTGCCCGGCACAAGAAGAGGATTGACCCATGTGGCATAAACCCGCGTTTACCGATCTGCGCATTGGCTTCGAAGTGACGATGTATTTCGCCAACCGTTGATTGTTCACCCGGCCAGCCGTGGTGTTGGCCGGGCCTGCCTTCTGGAGCATTGCTCATGCACATCCGCGTTCTTGGTTCGGCTGCTGGCGGCGGTTTCCCGCAGTGGAACTGCAACTGCCGGCAATGCGCCGGCGTGCGCAACGGCACCCTGCGGGCGCAACGGCGTACGCAGTCGTCAATTGCCCTGAGTGACAACGGGGTGGACTGGGTGCTGTGCAATGCTTCACCGGATATCCGCGCGCAGCTGGAAAGCTTCGCGCCGCTGCAACCGGCTCGGCAATTGCGCGATACGGCGATTGCCGCCGTGGTCCTGATGGACAGCCAGATCGATCACTGCACTGGCCTGTTGAGCCTGCGTGAAGGCTGTCCGCATACCGTGTATTGCACCGACCGTGTCCATGAAGACCTGAGCAGCGGCTTCCCGCTGTTCGGCATGCTCAAGCACTGGAACGGCGGCCTGCAGTGGCAACCGATCGGCCTGGACCGCGAGCCGTTTTCCGTTGCTGCGTGCAAACATCTGCGGCTGCGGGCGATCCCGCTGGTGAGCAATGCACCGCCATACTCGCCCAACCGCGGCAATCCCCAGCCCGGCGACACCATCGGCCTGTTTATCGAAGACCTGCGCAGTGGTGCGTCGCTGTTCTATGCCCCGGGGCTCGGGCAGGTCGATGCTGAGGTGCTGGGCTGGATGCAGCGCGCCGATTGCCTGTTGCTCGATGGCACGTTGTGGCGCGACGACGAGATGCGCGTGTGCGAAGTCGGCCGAAGCCTGGGCAGCGAAATGGGCCACCTGGCGCAAAGCGGGCCTGGCGGCATGCTGGAGGTGCTGGAAGGCTTTCCCCGGCAGCGCAAGGTGCTGATCCATATCAACAACACCAATCCGATCCTGGACGAAGACTCGGCGGAACGGGCGTTGCTGGAGCGGCGGGGGATTGAGGTGGCTTTTGATGGCATGGACCTTGTGTTGTAGCCAATGGCCCCTTCGCGAGCAAGCCCGCTCCCACACTGGATTTGCAGTGCACACACTTCCCTGTGGGAGCGGGCTTGCCCGCGAAGAGGCCAGACCAGACCCCGCAAAGATCCCAGGAGAACAGCAATGCCCGACACCCTAATGACCCCCACAGAATTCGCCGCCGCCCTGCAAGCCAAAGGTGCTTACTACCACATCCACCACCCCTTCCACCAAGCCATGTACGCCGGTCGCGCCACCCGCGAACAGATCCAGGGCTGGGTCGCCAACCGGTTTTACTATCAGGTGAACATCCCCCTGAAGGACGCCGCGATTCTCGCCAACTGCCCCGATCGCGAAGTGCGGCGTGAATGGCTGCAACGCATCCTCGACCACGACGGCGTGCCTGGCAGCGAAGGTGGCATCGAAGCCTGGCTGCGTCTCGGCGAGGCAGTCGGGCTTGATCGCGAACAGATCCTCAGCGAGGAACTGGTGCTCCCCGGTGTACGTTTCGCCGTGGACGCCTACGTCAATTTCGCCCGGCGCGCCTGCTGGCAGGAAGCGGCCAGCAGTTCCCTGACCGAACTGTTCGCGCCGCAGATCCACCAGTCACGCCTCGACGCCTGGCCCACCCATTACCCCTGGATCGACGGTGCCGGCTACGACTACTTCCGCACCCGCCTGGGCCAGGCGCGCCGGGATGTGGAGCACGGCCTGCGCATTACCCTGGCGCACTACGTTACCGTGGAGGGTCAGCAGCGCATGCTGGAAATCCTGCAGTTCAAGCTGGACGTATTGTGGAGCATGCTCGACGCCATGAGCATGGCCTATGAACTGCAACGCCCGCCTTACCATACCGTGACCACGCAAAAGGTCTGGCACCGGGGGATTGCACTGTGAGCGCGATCAAGCCACAACCCGGCCCACCGCTGTGGCTGCTGGCAGAGCTGACCTATCGTTGCCCGTTGCAGTGCCCGTACTGCTCCAATCCGCTGGATTTTGCCCAACAGGGTGCCGAGCTGAGCACCGAGGAATGGATTCGCGTGTTTCGCGAAGCGCGGGAGATGGGCGCGGCGCAGTTGGGGTTTTCCGGTGGCGAGCCACTGGTGAGGCAGGACCTGGCCGAGTTGATCAAGGCCGCGCGCGACATGGGTTACTACACCAACCTGATCACCTCGGGCATCGGCTTGACCGAGCAGAAAGTGCGCGACTTCAAGGTGGCCGGGCTGGACCACATCCAGATCAGTTTTCAAGCGGCCGACGAGGCGGTCAACAACATGCTTGCGGGCTCGCGCAAGGCCTTCGCGCAAAAGCTGGCCATGGCCCGGGCGGTGAAGGCCCAGGGCTACCCGATGGTGCTGAATTTTGTCACCCATCGGCACAACATTGACCAGATCGACCGAATCATCGAGTTGTGCCTGGAGCTGGAAGCGGATTTTGTCGAATTGGCGACCTGCCAGTTCTACGGCTGGGCCGAGCTCAACCGGGTCGGCCTGTTACCCACCCGTGAGCAGTTGCAGCGCGCCGAGCGCATCACCAATCAGTACCGCGAGCGTCTTGAGGCCGAAGGTCATCCCTGCAAATTGATCTTTGTCACCCCGGACTATTACGAAGAACGCCCCAAAACTTGCATGAACGGCTGGGCCAATCTGTTTCTCGACATCACTCCGGACGGCACCGCACTGCCATGCCACAGCGCGAGGCAGCTACCGGTGGCGTTCCCCAATGTGCGCGAGCACAGCATCGAGCACATCTGGACCGACTCGTTTGGCTTCAACCGATTTCGTGGCGACGACTGGATGAAGGAGCCTTGCCGCTCCTGCGATGAGAAACACAAGGACCTGGGCGGTTGTCGGTGCCAGGCGTTCATGCTGACCGGCGATGCCGAAAATGCCGACCCGGTGTGCAGCAAGTCGGCCCACCATGGCCTCATCCTCAAGGCCCGGGAAGAAGCGGACGCACCGGGGCGGGGCATGGAGCACCTGACGCTGCGCAACGAAAAAGCCTCGCGCCTGATCTACCGCGGATAACAACCATGCACACGCCCCCCCGTAGGAGCCGGCTTGCCGGCGATGGCGTCCGGACAATCTACGCAAGGCTCCAAGGCCTCATCGCCGGCAAGCCGGCTCCCACAATGGATCTCTTGTAATTTCAGCCTTTTGACTACCCATTGGTCTGATTGCATTCACCGCCGGATGGGTTAGTGTGGCTTTACCTTCCCAAACAATAAAAAACAGGCTTTCCAATGAGCCAGAGTCTCAGCCAGCTGCGTAAATTCGTTTCGCCTGAAATCATCTTCGGTGCCGGCTGCCGGCATAACGTCGGCAACTATGCCAAGACCTTCGGTGCGCGCAAGGTCCTGGTGGTCAGTGACCCCGGGGTGATTGCCGCCGGGTGGGTGGCCGATGTCGAAGCCAGCCTGCAGGCCCAGGGCATCGATTACTTCCTCTACAGCGACGTGTCGCCCAACCCCCGGGTCGAAGAAGTCATGCTCGGTGCCGAGCTGTACCGGGAAAACCACTGCGATGTGATCGTCGCCGTGGGCGGCGGCAGCCCGATGGATTGCGGCAAGGGCATCGGCATCGTCGTCGCCCATGGCCGCAACATCCTCGAGTTTGAAGGGGTGGACACCATTCGTGTGCCGAGTCCGCCGCTGATCCTGATCCCGACGACCGCCGGTACCTCGGCGGATGTCTCGCAATTTGTGATCATCTCCAATCAGCAGGAGCGCATGAAGTTCTCCATCGTCAGCAAGGCGGTCGTGCCGGACGTGTCGCTGATCGACCCGGAAACCACCTTGAGCATGGACCCGTTCCTGTCGGCCTGTACCGGCATCGATGCCCTGGTGCACGCGATCGAGGCCTTCGTGTCTACCGGTCACGGGCCCTTGACCGATCCCCATGCGCTAGAAGCCATGCGCCTGATCAACGGCAACCTGGTACAGATGATCGCCAACCCGACGGACATCGCCCTGCGCGAGAAAATCATGCTCGGCAGCATGCAGGCCGGGCTGGCGTTTTCCAACGCGATCCTCGGCGCAGTGCACGCGATGTCCCACAGCCTTGGCGGCTTCCTCGACCTGCCCCATGGCCTGTGCAATGCGGTGCTGGTGGAACACGTGGTGGCGTTCAACTACAACTCGGCGCCGGAGCGCTTCAAGGTCATTGCCGAGACGTTTGGCATCGACTGCCGCGGCCTCAATCACCGGCAGATCTGCGGGCGCCTGGTGGAGCATCTGATCGCACTGAAACACGCCATCGGCTTCCACGAAACCCTCGGTCTGCACGGCGTGCGCACCGCTGACATCCCGTTCCTCTCGCAGCACGCGATGGACGACCCGTGCATCCTGACCAACCCGCGCGAGTCCAGTCAGCGAGATGTCGAGGTCGTTTATGGCGAAGCCCTCTGACGAACAGCAACGGGCGTTGGCCGGACTGCTGGGATTGGGCAGTCACTCTGCGCGCAAGAGCCATTATCCGGAACTGGCCGCGCGCCTTGACGAGCTCGAAGCCGAGCGGAATCGCTACAAATGGCTGTTTGAAAATGCCGTGCAGGGGATCTTTCAGGCCAGCCTGCTCGAAGGCATGCGTGCGGCCAATCCGGCATTGGCGCGGATGCTCGGCTACCAGGACCCGCAGGACGTACTGTTCTCGCTGGCAGACCTGGCGAGCAATCTGTTCGTCGGCGGTGCGCAGGAGCTGGCCAATATCGGCGAGATCCTCAGGCATCAAGGCAGTCTGCACGGCTACGAAACCCAGCTGCGTCGCAAGGACGGCAGCAGCCTCGACGTTTTGATGAACCTGTTGCTCAAGCCTGATCAGGAAGGCCTGGTGGAAGGTTTTGTGGCCGACATCACCGAGCGCAAACTCGCCCAGGAGCGCCTGCAACTGCTCAACGACGAACTGGAACAGCGGGTCAACGCGCGCACCGATGAATTGATCGAGGCCCGGGACGCCGCCGAGGCCGCCAATCGCAGCAAGGACAAGTACCTCGCCGCAGCCAGTCATGACCTGCTGCAACCGCTCAACGCTGCGCGCTTGCTTATCTCGACCTTGCGCGAGCGCAAGTTGCCCGACATTGAGCAGGTCCTGGTGGAGCGCACCCACCAGGCACTGGAAGGGGCGGAAGATCTGCTCACGGACTTGCTGGACATCTCGCGGCTCGACCAGGCCGCCGTCAAACCGGACATCGCGCTGTATCGGCTCGACGAGTTGCTCGGGCCTTTGGTGTCGGAGTTCCAGTCAGTGGCCGAGGCAGACGGCCTGCACCTGCGGGTGCACATGGGCGACTATGCGATACGCACTGACTTGCGCCTGATGACGCGCATCCTGCGCAACTTCCTCAGCAACGCCTGCCGCTACACCGACCAGGGCAGCATCCTGCTGGCGGCCCGGCGCCGCGGCGAAATGCTGAGCCTTGAGGTGTGGGACACCGGGCGCGGCATTGCGCCAGACCGGCTGGGTGCGATTTTCCTCGAGTTCAACCAGCTGGACGTCGGCCGCGCTGCCGATCGCAAGGGCGTTGGGCTTGGGCTGGCGATTGTCGAGCGCATCGCGAAGATTCTCGAGTACCGCGTGCAGGTTCATTCGCTGCCGGGGCGCGGTTCCAGATTCAGCATCGAGGTGCCCATGTCCCGGGAGGTGCCGTTGCCGATCAGCCTCGCGACGCCGCAACCAGGCACCGGCAATCCGTTGCCGGGACGCCGTTTGCTGGTGCTGGACAATGAAGTCAGCATCCTCGACAGCATGCGGGCGCTGCTGGGGCAGTGGGGTTGCGAGGTGGTGACGGCCACCGACCAGGCCTCGGCGTTGAGTGCATTGGCCGGGCAGGCGCCGGAGCTGATCCTGGCGGACTATCACCTGGACCACGGGGTAGTGGGGTGTGAAGTGGTCAGGCACTTGCGCGAGCATTTCGCCCAGGCGATTCCCACCGTGATCATCACCGCAGATCGCACCGATCAGTGCCGGCGCTCATTGCAACGCCTCGGTGCACCGCTGCTGAACAAGCCAGTCAAGCCTGGCAAATTGCGCGCAGTGCTCAGTCAGTTGCTGGGGTAGGGCAGCGCGCGGTACTGCAGGTTGAAACTTAGCTCGGTGGATTGCCCTTGTTCCAGCAGGCGCAAGCCGGGCCGCCCGGGGAGGTGATGGGCATTGACTGGGTGGCTCACCGGTTCGATACAGAAGAATCCCAGGCCAACCGGGCAGTACAACAGGTAGTAATCGCTGCCGCTGGCCTCACACTGCAGTTCGTAGCCGAGCTCGGGTTGCTGGATCAGGCAGTGGCCGTCCCATTGACAGAAACCGTTGTCGATCAGGGTGTCTGGCAGGGCCTTAAGCTGCCGAAAATCCCAACTGCGCGGGATTGAATCGAGTCGCGTTGGCAGTTTTGAGGGGGCGCACAACCAGACCTGGCCCGCAGTTGCGCGCAAGCGGGTGCTGGCGGTGCGTGGCAGATACGGATGCAGGCCCAGGCCATGCCACGCGGCGCGCTCGGCCAGGTGGGTGACCTGCAACTCAATGCTCAGGCGGCCCTCGCTCAAGTGCAAGCGCTGCCGGGCGCGATAGGCGAAGGGGATGCTGCAGTCGAGTTGCAGTACCACTTCATCGTGCATCTGGGAAACCACCTGCCACGCCTGTTGCCAGGCACTGCCATGGATGGGCAGTGGATCGGTGAGGCTGTTGGGGGCCAGGGCGAGCCAGCCATCGGGACAGTCGAAACCGCCATCGGCGACCCGGTTGGACCAGGGCACCAGCGGGAAACAGCCGAGCTTGCCCGGCAGGCCGGTGTTCAGTGCTTGAGCATCGTTGTGCCGCAGCAGCGGCTGGCCGGTGCTGCGCACGGTCCAGTTGACGATGCTGCCACCGAGTTCAGGGGCCAGGGTCAGGTGGGTGAGTCGGTCTTTGAGTTCGATGAGTGTTGGTGGCATGGCCGTTAACCTAATATAAAAACACCGAGACCCCTGCACTCGGCAGCTCCTACGGGAGCTGCGTTGGCGTTTTTTACAACACCAGATGCGGCAACCACAGCGACAGCGCAGGAATGTAAGTCACTCCCATCAACACCAGGAACAGCATTCCATAGAATGGCAGCAGGGCCTTCACGGTTTTTTCGATACTGACTTTACCCACGGCAGACCCCACGAACAGTACCGCGCCTACTGGCGGAGTGATCAATCCGATTCCCAGGTTTACCAGCATGATCATGCCGAATTGCACCGGGTCCACGCCAATACCCAGGATCACCGGCATCAGAATCGGGGTCAGTATCAGGATCAGCGGTGCCATGTCCATCACCGAGCCCAGCAGCAGTAACATGACGTTGATGCACATCAGGATCACATAACGATTATCCGACAGGGTCAGGAACATCGTGGTGATCTTCGCCGGGATCTGCATCAGGGTCATGATGTAGCCGAAACTGGCGGCGAAGCCAATCAGGATCATCACGATCGAAATGGTCCGTACGGTGCGATGCATCAGCTTCGGCAGCTCGCTCCATTTGTAGTCGCGGTAGATGAACATGGTCACGAAGAACGACCATAGCACCGCGATTGCTGCCGACTCGGTGGCGGTAAAAATGCCTGACAGAATCCCGCCAAGAATGATCACCATGGCCATCAGGCCCCACATGGCTTCGCCGCAGATCTTCAACGCCTGGCGCATCGGAATGACTTCGCCCTTGGGGTAGTTGCGCTTTTTCGCGAAGATCAGGCACAGCACCATCAGGCAAGCGCTCATCAATAAGCCCGGCACCACGCCGGCCATGAACAGCGAGGCGATCGACACCGTACCGCCCGCCGCCAGCGAGTAGAGCACCGAGTTGTGGCTGGGCGGGGTCAGCAGCGCCTGCACCGAACCACTGACGGTCACTGCAGTGGCAAATTCGCGGGGATAGCCACGGCGTTCCATCTCCGGGATCAACACCGAGCCGACGGAGGCGGTGTCCGCCACGGAGGAGCCGGAGATTGCACCGAAGAAGGTCGAGGCCATGATGTTGACCAACGACAGGCCGCCGCGCACGAAGCCCACCAGTACCCCGGCAAACGCCACCAGCCGGCGTGACATGCCACCTTCGGCCATGATCGCGCCAGCGAGGACGAAGAAGGGAATTGCCAGCAAAGAAAATTTGTTTACACCACCGGCGACCTGAATCATCAGGGCCTGGAACGGGATGTCGATCCACCACGCGCCGATCAGGGCGGATAGGCCCAGGGCATACGCAACCGGCATGCCGATCAAGATCAGTGCGAGAAAGCTGCCAAGCAGAATCAGAGCGTCCATTTAAGCGGCACCTTCACTTTCTTCAACGAGGTCGAAACGCACGACCCGACGGTTGCTTTGGTCACCGAGGAAGAGTTTTTCCAGGACAAAAACCAGCGTCAGCAAACCGCCCACGGGGATGGGCATGTACGTGATGCCGACCCGCAAGGTGGGTAGGGCGCTCATGAACTGGTTCCAGGTCGACAGGCACAGCTTGGTGCCCCAGATCGTCATGAACAGGCAAATGGTCGCCATCAGCAGTTGGGAGAAAATACTCATGGCCCTGCGCAATTCAGGCGCCATGCGGTCGGTGAGCATCGCCACCGCCATGTGTGCGCCGGCGCGGTAACTGGCGGCGGCGCCGATAAAGGTGAAGACCATCATCAGCAGAATCGCCGAAGGCTCTGGCCAACTGGAGCCTGTGCCGAGGATGTAGCGGGCGAATACGCCCCAGGGAATGATCAGGGCGATGGCCAGGACCGAAAGCCCTGCGACCCAGATGCAGCTCATGTAGATCTTGTCATTGATGCGCAGCAGTAGATTCTTCATCGGGTTCCACCGTAACCGGGCGCGCGATGACGTACACAGACGTCAGCGGCGCCGGCCTTTCATGAGTGCCAGGGAGGGTTATTGGACCGCTTCGATGCGTTTGATCAGGTCGGCGTAGGGCGCGCCGTATTTTTCGCGGATCGAAGCGGTGGCCTCGTAGAAAGGTTTCTTGTCGACGGTGATGAACTCGACGCCGGCCGCCTTGAGTTTTTCTTCACTGCTGGCGGACTTCGCATCCCACAGCGTGCGCTCCTGGGCCTGGGCGGCCTTGGCGGTTTGCTTCACCAGCACTTGCTGCTCGGGGGTTAGCTTGTCCCAGGTGATTTTCGACATCACGATAGGTTCTGGCAGGATCAGGTGGCCGGTGAGGCTATAAAACTTGGCGTTCTGGTAGTGGTTGTGTTCGAGCAGGGTCGGCGGGTTGTTTTCCGCGCCGTCGATCACCCCGGTCTGCAGGGCGCTGAAGATTTCCCCGGTGTCCATCGCAATGCCGTTACCGCCCATGGCATTGATGGTCTCGATGAACATCGGGTTGCCTTGTACGCGGATTTTCATGCCCTTGAGGTCTTCAAGGCTGCGAACCGGTTTTTTGGTGTAGATGTTGCGCGTGCCACCGTCCATCCAGGCCAGGGCGACCAGGCCGAATTCGGAATCGGTGATCTTGGCGAGGATTTCATCGCCCACTTCACCGTCGATAACCTTGCGCATATGCGCCTGGTCACGGAACACGAACGGCATGTTGAACACGTTCACGTCCGGTACCACGGGACCGACGATGCCGAGGCTGACGCGGGCCATCTGAATGGCGCCGACCTGGGCCTGTTCGACCACTTCCTTTTCCGAGCCGAGTACACCGCCGGCGAACATTTTAAAAGTCAGCTTGCCGTTACTGTCCGCCACCAGGGTTTTACCCAATTGCTCTTCTGCCACGACGGTGGGATAACCGGCCGGATGGATGTCGGCGAATTTGATTTCCAATGCCTGGGCGGCACTGCTGAGGGTGAAGGCTAAGGGGAGTGCGGCGGCGAGCAAGGTGCGTTTGAAGTCCATGGGGCGATTCTCCAGTCTTGTTGTTGTTTTTATGTAAGGCACAGCAAATGCAGCAAGGGCGGTTACAGCGAGTGATTGAACAGCGGTTCCGGCAAGCCCTGAACACCGGGGGTGAGGGCGAACACTCCACCGGCTAGGGATTGTGGGTCCTGGTCGTGACCTGGGCGGATCGAGGTCACGAACAGCGTGTCCAGCCGACTGCCACCGAAGGCGCACATGGTCGGTTTTTTCACCGGGACCGCCAGGGACCGATCCAGGCGGCCATCGGGGGTAAAACGATGTATCAGTCCGGCGTCATTGGCGCAGATCCAGTAACAGCCCTCGGCGTCCACCGCCGCACCATCGGGACGACCTTGATATTGGTTCATGTCGACGAACAGCCGGCGATTGGATGGGGTGCCGCTGTCGATGTCATAGTCGAAGGCCCAGATCTGCTGGACCAGTGGGTGTGAGTCGGAGAGATACAGGGTGCGGCCATCCGGGCTGAAACCCAGGCCATTGGGCACGATGAACCCGCCCAGCCGGGCTACAAGTGGCCCCGTCTGCCCGGCGCTGTAACGATATAGGCTGCCGTTGGCGGCATCAGCGCCCATGTTCAGAACCATGCTGCCGGCCCAGAAGCGGCCCTGGCGATCACAGCGCCCGTCGTTGAGGCGCATATCCTCTCGCGCGTGATCGACATGCGCGAGCAGTTCGCTGTCCAGGCTGCCATCGCTGTGCGCTCGCAACTGGAAGAACCCGCTTTCCATTCCGGCCACCCAGCTGCCATCGCTTTGACGAGCGATACAAGCGAGCATCTGCGGGGTTTTCCAGGCGTGCACGTGGCCAGTATCAGCGCTCCAGCGTTGCAGGACGCCGTTGGGGATATCCACCCAATACAGGGCGTTTTCCGCCGCGACCCACACCGGGCTTTCTCCAACCGCATTGCGGGCATCGACAATCAGTTCTGCGTGCATGGCCACTTATTCCCATGGTTCTTTTGCTGGGGGTTGCTGCTGGTCTCAGTCGCCGAACGGGCCGGCGGCGCAGAACGCCCCACCCTGGTAGACCCGTGCGGGATCATCGGCGGCGGGCAATGGTTGCGCCTCGACCTGGTCGCGGAACACTTCGGAGCTGTCCTGTGCCACATAGCCAAGGCCCGCAGCGAATCGGTTGTCCCACCACACTTCTTTGTTGTCGGACATGCCGTACACCACGGTATGGCCCACGTCAGGGGCATACAACGCGCGTTCGAGCAGTTGGGTCAGATCGCCGAAGCTCAGCCAGGTGCTCATCATCCGGCGATTTTGCGGTAGAGGGAACGAAGAGCCGATGCGGATGCTGACGGTCTCGATGCCGTATCGATCGAAGTAGAACGTCGCCATGTCCTCGCCATAGGATTTGGACAGGCCGTAGTAGCTGTCGGGACGGCGCGGGGAGTGGGCATCGAGGATCTCGCCCTGTGGGTAGAAGCCGATCACGTGGTTGGAACTGGCGAAAATCACGCGTTTGACGCCGTGCTTGCGCGCGGCTTCGTAGATGTGAAACACGCCGCAGATGTTGGCGCCGAGGATCTCTTCGAACGAACGTTCAACCGACACCCCGCCAAAGTGCAGGATGGCGTCCACGCCTTCGACCAGTCGAGCCACGGCCTGCTTGTCCGAGAGGTCACAGGTGACGACTTCTTCGCGATCATCCACCGCCGGGGTGATCTCGGCGATATCCGAAAGACGAATGACATTGGCATAGGGCCGCATGCTTTCACGCAGTACTTTACCGAGGCCGCCCGCAGCGCCGGTGAGCAGCAGGCGATTGAAAGGAGCTGTAGGGTGGGTAGTCATGGGAATCCCTGGACAAGCAGTCATTTTTGAAATTGTTGTAGGTTGTCGTACGACAGATTGAAGTATCAGTAGGGTTTTCCGTTCTTGTCAACGCGACTTATGTTGAAAGTCCATGCAAGGTATTGGAGACACCACCTCTGTGGGGAGGGAACAAGCTCACTCGCCACAGGCCCGGCGTTACAACAACGAAAGCGGATAGCTGATGAAAATCCGGTTTTCGTCGAATTCGTTGGTGCTGAAGTCCTTGCGAATCGACGCATTGCGCCACTTCACGTTGAGATTTTTCAGCGCGCCGCTCTGCACGGTGTATGCCAGTTCCGACTCGCGGCCCCATTCTTTGCCTTCGGTTATCGCGCCGGTGTGTACGTTATCGCCGCTGATGTAGCGGTTCATCATGGTTAGGCCAGGAATGCCCAGGGCGACGAAGTTGTAGTCATGACGCAGTTGCCAGGACTTTTCCTTGGCGTTGTCATAGCTGGAGTTGTAGCTGTCGTTGGCCAGGGTGCCGCCGCTGGTCCCGTTGACACGCATCCAGGCGCTGTCGCCAGTCAGCTTTTGCAGGCCGACGTAAAAAGTGTTGCCGCCATATTTAGCCGAGAGCATTGCAAAGGTGGTCTTGTTTTCCATGTCGCCGGCCAGGGCGCGGCCATCTTCCTTGCCGTTGAAAAAGCCAAGGTTGGCACCCAGGATCCAGTCGCCCAAAGGCTGGCTGTGACTCAGGTTGAAGTACTGCTGTTGGTAGATGTCGCTCAGTTCCGAATACCAGACGCCTACCAGGGTCCGCTTGTCGTTGAAGGTGTATTCACCACCACCGAAGTTGAAGCGGTCCGAAGTGAACGCCGCCCGGCCATTCATGGACATATCCTCCATGCTCGCATCGTTGCGCGGGCTGTTTTGGCGGAATTGGCCGCCGTAGAGGGTCAAGCCGCTGATCTCGGTGGAGGTGACCTGGCCGCCGCGAAAGGTCTGCGGCAGTGAGCGGCCATCATCCGAGCGCAGCACGGGCAATACCGGCATCCATTCGCCGACCTTCACTTCGGTCTTGGAGATCTTGCCTTTGACCGCTACGCCCATGCGTCCGAAATTGTCGGCCGGGCGCCCGCCATCGTGAATCGGCAACAATTGCGTACCGCTGGTGCCTTTGCCACTGTCGAGCTTTTGCGAGTACATGCCGAGCACATCCACACCAAAGCCGACGAAGCCATGGGTAAATCCTGATTTTGCGTCGAGGATGAAGCTCTGCGTCCACTCTTCAGCCTTGCCCTGTGGATAGGCCGGGTTGGTGTAGTTGCGATTGAAGTAGGCGTTGCGCAGGTTCAGTGTCGCCTTGCTGTCATCGACAAAACCTTCGGCCTGACTGATCAGAGGCAGGGCCAGAACGATTCCACCGAGGCTGATGAGGCTGAGGGTATGGCGGCGTGCAAAAGTCGGGCAAGGGGTGCAGGCGAAGGGATTGCGGACGGGTTGGCTCACAGTGACGCTCCGTTTTGTATTTTTGTTTTTATTGTTGTTATACGTCGTCGTACAACGTGGGTGCGATTATTTGCGAGGTTTAAGTGGGTTGTCAATCGGAAGTTGTACGATGACTTCTGGAGAAAATGGGATCGCTCCCACTCCTGTAAGAGCAAGCTCGTGCCTCCCGGGGTTATGTGTTTCGGTCAGGAAGGGGGGGTGTGTGTTGACCTGGGTTTTACGGCAAACTGGCAACACCTCCGACACAAGGGCAATGAATGGATCATTACGCTCCGCGCGCCTGGCAGCCTCACGAACGGCCCAGCTTGCCCGGTTCTCCCTCCACGCCTTTGCACTCCACGCCCAAGCGCCTGGCCTATGCGCTGGTCGGTTTGCTGGTGGCGTTGACCGGTGGGTTGGGTAACGCCCTGGTGATCGCCAACCTGCCTTATCTGCAGGGCGCGCTGGGTGCGACTACGGCCGAGATGGCCTGGCTGCCGGCGGCGTACGTGATGACCAATGTGTCGATGAACCTGCTGCTGGTGAAATTTCGCCAGCAGTTCGGCTTGCGAGCGTTCACCGAAGTATTCCTGGTGCTCTACGCGCTGGTGACATTCGGCCATTTGTTCGTCAACGACTTGAACTCGGCGATTGCGGTGCGGGCGGCGCACGGTATGGTCGGGGCGGCGCTGAGTTCGTTGGGCCTGTACTACATGATCCAGGCGTTCCCGGCGAAGTGGCGAATGAAAGCGCTGGTGCTCGGGCTGGGGACGTCGCAGCTGGCTCTACCTCTGGCCCGGCTGTTTTCTGAAGACCTGCTGCAAATCGCCGAATGGCGTGGGTTGTACCTGTTTGAGCTGGGCATGGCGCTGCTGTCCCTGGGGTGTGTGTTTCTGCTCAAGTTGCCACCCGGGGATCGCTTCAAGACCTTTGAAAAACTGGATTTCCTGACTTTCGCTATTCTTGCCAGCGGCGTCGCGCTGCTCTGCGCGGTACTCTCGTTGGGGCGTATCGACTGGTGGCTGGAAGCACCATGGATTGGCGTAGCGTCGGCCGGATCTATCGCGCTGATCTTTACCGGCCTGGCCATCGAACACAACCGTAGCAACCCGATGCTGATGACACGCTGGCTGGGCAGCGGGGCGATGATTCGCCTGGCCCTGGCGGTGGTGCTGATTCGCATGGTGACCTCCGAGCAGTCCACCGGCGCAGTCGGTTTCATGCAAACCCTGAACATGAGCAGCCAACAACTGTACAGCCTGTATGTGGTGATGCTGATCGGCAGCATCTCCGGGCTGGTCACCAGCGCGCTGACCATCAATCCCAAACATCTGTTCAGCCCCTTGATCCTGTCGCTGGCACTGATGGCCGTTGGCTCGGTGATGGACAGCTATTCGAACAACCTCACTCGGCCGGAAAATATGTATTTCAGCCAGTTTTTGCTGGCGTTCGGCAGTACGTTTTTCCTCGGCCCGACTCTGGTGCTGGGTACGCGCAATGTGCTGACCAACCCGCGCAACCTGGTGAGTTTTTCGGTGCTGTTCGGTATCTGCCAGAACCTCGGCGGCCTGATCGGTGCGGCACTGCTGGGCACTTTTCAGATCGTTCGCGAGAAATTTCATTCCAGTAATATTGTCGAACACCTGACGTTGACCGATCCGCTGGTAGCCGCCCGGGTCCAGAGTGGCGGCAATGCCGTGGGTTCGGTGATCGCCGATCCCGGCCTGCGCAATCTGCAAGGCATACGCAGTCTGGCGACGGCTGCTACGCGAGAGGCCAATGTGCTGGCCTATAACGACGTGTTCATGCTGATCGCAGTCATAGCCGTGCTGACCATGACCTGGATCTCCATTCGCGCCCTGTGGCTAATGAGCACCACGAAAAACGTCACCCTAACGCCTTCCGACTCCATCAGCGGCGCCACTTCTTCATGACCGAACCGACCACTACGACCACCAACGCCATTGCCGCCACCCCCGAGGGTGTCGCGCCACCGTCCACGCCCGTCACTGAGCCTCGCTCGCTACGGGTTCGGGTGCTTTCTTCGATGGGTTTTGCGGCTATTGCCCTGGTGGGTGTGCTGATCGTGTTGTATGCCTGGCAGTTGCCGCCGTTCAGCAGTGCGATCGAGACCACGGAAAATGCTCTGGTGCGCGGCCAGGTGACCATCATCGGCCCACAGCTCAGCGGCTACGTCTATGACGTGCCGGTCTCGGACTTCCAGTTCGTCAAGACCGGCGACTTGCTGGTGCGCCTGGATGACCGGATCTACCAGCAGCGCCTTGATCAATCCCTGGCGCAACTGGCGGTGCAAAAAGCCGCTTTGGCCAACGTGGTGCAGCAGCGCAACAGCGCCGAGGCGACCATCGCGTTGCGCCAGGCCGCAGTCGCCGGCAGCCAGGCCCAGGCCCGTAAAAATGCAGCCGACCTGCGCCGCAACAACGAGCTGGTGCGCGATGGCTCGGTTTCCAAACGCGAGCTGGATGTAAGCCTGGCGGCGAGCGCGCAGACGATTGCAGCGGTCGCCCAGGCTCAGGCTAATTTGGAAATCGCCCGCCAGGACCTGCAGTCGGTGATCGTCAATCGTGGCTCGCTGGAAGCGGCAGTGGCGAGTGCTGAGGCGGCAGTGCAACTGGCGCGCATCGACCTTTCCAATACCCGAATAGTCGCGCCTCGGGACGGCCAGCTTGGGCAGATCGGTGTGCGTCTGGGGGCCTATGTAAACTCCGGAGCGCAGCTGATGGCCCTGGTGCCGAATCAGCTGTGGGTGATTGCCAACATGAAGGAAACCCAGATGAACAACGTGCGGGTCGGCCAGCCGGTGACGTTCACTGTGGATGCACTGGATCACCGCAAGTTCACGGGTCGGGTGCAGCGAATTTCACCGGGTACCGGTTCTGAATTTGCGCTGCTGCAAGCCGACAACGCCACCGGCAACTTCGTCAAGATCGCGCAGCGGGTGCCGGTGCGAATTACCGTGGATGAGAATCAGGCTGAGAGCGAGCGGCTGCGGCCGGGGATCTCGGTGGTGGTGAGTATCGATACGGCGGTGGAGGGGGGCGAGTAGGTCAAGATCAAAAGATCGTAGCCTGCGATCGTTTGATTCTAGGCGGCTACCATCGGTGGCATGGTCCCCAGCAGCGACACCGCTGCCACTGCGCCAATCCCCAATAGCCACTCCATGATCACGCTGATTTTCAAAGCCCCTATCCGCTGCTCGCAGTCCTTGATCCGCAAGCGGTTGAACAACGCCAGTCCCAGCATCGCCACCACCAGCCCCACCTTGATCAGCAGAATCAGGGCAAATCCGGACCAGAGTGGCGTCGGCCATAGCTGTCCGGTCAGCACTCGCACGTTAATCAAACCCGTCAACACCAACCCCGCCACCAGCGTGTAACCCACACCACTGAATCGCTGCAGAATGGCGGCGATCGGATGTGCTTGGGGCTGGCGCAAGATCATCACCAGCAGCATCAACCCGCCGAGCCAGATGCCGACGCACATCAGGTGCACGATCTGATTGAGGATCAGCAGCTGGCCGCTCAAGCCATCGAGCATCGCGCCATGGCCTACGGGTGCGAGCGTCGCCAGCAACAAGCCACCCAGGACCAGCCGCAGCAGCAGGGATGCATGCCAGGGGCTCAGCAACAACGCCAGCAACAGCCCATTGAACAACAGATGCCAGCGCCATACCTGGCCAAAAAACGTATTGCCCATCACCCGTTGCAGGGTCGGCCAGTCAAGCGCGGCCGCCCAGTCCCCGGCCATGCTGGCGGTGATCAACAGCAGCCAGCAGACGCCACTCACCATCGCCACCGCCGCCAGCCACCGGCTCAACCGCGTCAACGGCTGATCCAGCGTCGTGGCGTGGCGGCCCAAGAGCAGGGGCCTGAATACCCAAGCCCCGACCAGCATCAGCACCACGGTGAAATGCAGAAAGCGGCACAGCACCATCGCGCTCGTCATGAATTACTGGCCAACCTTGAAGCTGTAGGCGCCTTCACTTTTGTGGGTATCGACGGACACCGCGTGCCATTCAACCTTGTACACCCCTGCAGTCAACGGCGCTTGCGGGGTGACCACCAGGGTTTTCTTGTCGCTGCCTTCGGTGGCCAGGTTTTTCACCGGCACGTTGCTGCCGTCCTTGCTCAGGGTCACCTTGGTGAAGGCCGCTTCTACACCTTCGGAAAATATCAGGCGCAGTTCTACCGGTGCGCTGACCGTGGTGTCGGCGGCCGGGCTCTGGCTTTTCAGGTGGGCATGAGCGCACACCGACGAAGCGGCGAACAGCGAGCCGAGAAGGGTGACGGTGGTCAGGGTTTTCTTGAGCGTCATCATGGAATACCTCTGGGGCAGGTTCGAAGAGATGGGCAGTTTACCTTCCAGGGCGAGCCGAGACGAAGTTTCGTTTTCCCCTGTCGCCGCGACGTAGAGCGGATGCTAGTCTTGAGCAACGCTGTCGCCAGGGAGCCCTCATGGGCAATCACAAGATCGAGATCCGTCGCAGTAACGTCGAGAAAATTCTGCTGGGGGCTGAAAAGGTCTTCGCCGAAAAAGGCTTCGGCAGCACCGCCATGGCGGACATCGCCGCTGAAGTGCAACTGCCGCGCTCCAACCTGCATTACTACTTCAGCACCAAGAGCGAACTCTACAGTGCCGTGCTGTTCGACCTGCTGGAAGTCTGGAAACAGGACGCCCTGTGCTTCGAGATGTTCGACGACCCCCGCGTAGTCCTCAGCAGTTATATCCGCGCCAAGATGCAGCACTCGCGCAGCCGGCCCTATGGCTCCAAGGTCTGGGCTAACGAAATTATCCACGGCGCGCCGACCCTGGGTGAGGCACTGGACGCCAGCCTGTACGACTGGGCCAAGATGAAGGAAGCGAAAATCCGCCAGTGGGTGGAAGACAAACGCATCCTGCCGGTGGAGCCCTCCAGCCTGCTGTACATGATCTGGGCATCGACCCAGCACTACGCTGACTTTGATCATCAGGTGAATATCCTGAATGATCACCAGCCGCTGTCGGATATGCAGTTCGAGCGGGCGGTGCAGACGGTGACGAGTGTGATTTTGCGGGGGATTGGGTTGGAGCCGTAGACAGTTTTGAGAAACGTGTAAAGTCGTTGGTTGAGGTCGGTCACTCGTCTATGTCTGCGGCTAGAACTGTGAGAGCTCCGGCATTACCTGGGTTACTTCCACAATCAGTATTCCATCAACCCCCTACCGCCTCTCCGGCCGAAAAATCGAGCTCAATCGTTAAATGTTTGTTGGCGAATCTCTTGTTGAGCTTTATGTGTGTAAAAATGTTCTACGCTCTGTTTTCTGACTTCGGCTAACAATGCTCTTCCTGCGCGGGTAATGGCTGGGCGCTCCTGTTCATTAGCTAGTTCATACTTTCTTTTGTTGCTTCTCAATTTGTTAACTAGAGGCAAGTCAGCTACCGTTTTAAATTCTGGTACTTTCTTGTTGAGGTCGTATGAATTGGAGAAGTTAACAATTTTTTGTTGTGCTGGTGTTAGGTTGGTAATATCAATCTCCGGTGAGAAAAGGTCTCGGAAATGATTTTTGAATACATGTAACTCAGCTTTTTTGGGTGCTGGCCCGGAAAAATTGTGTGTGGTTAAAGGAGCGATTGGCTGTGAAGACGTGGCAGATGCTACTTGAGATATTGGTGCGGGGCTGGCTTGTCGAGATGATGTAACGGGACTGACTGGTCTTGTGGGAGTGATTAGTCGCGGAATTTTTATGTTGCCAGTCGGGTCGTAAAAATTAACCGGATCTCCCGCGCAATATGCGTAGGAGTTAATGCCGCCGCCGCGAAAAGGACTCATCCTGTCTGGACTGTTGAGTCGCATCAATATGGGGCTATAAGTTCGCTCGCCCTTTCCTAAAATATAGTGTCCAGTTATGGCGTCAGGGGACTCGCCGTTAAAGCCGAGCAACCGGCTTAAACCATGTCTGCCCGAATGATGCCCGTAGGCTGTATAAGCCAATCTTTCAGGGTTGGTTTGCGCCAAAGTTTGTAACAATGAACGGGCTTGGTCGGTCGCCAATAGTGTTGTTTCGTTTGAATCATCTGCAACTTCATGCTGTGCCAGTGGCTGAGCTTCATGGCGAATGATAGTGCGTTGCGAGTGCTCTCCCAACTCGGTCGCCAGGTGGTTGCCCTGGTAGAAACGCTGGGTGCTTCCGTGAACCGAAAGACTAGTGGCTGACAGGCAATCTACGGCGTCGTAGTGATACTGCTGGAGGATTTTCAAGGAGGGCGTCATGAGTGGAATGTCCCTGGATAAACATGCTCTCACGATCTGATTTTTGTTGTTCCTTGTCTACTAGCAGATCTGATAGTCCTTACGTCGGTGTTGCGCTTGAAAGATCGCAGCCTCGTTGCACTCGACAGCTCCTACGGAGGGCGTGGTGGCGCTGGATCCGGGTAGGAGCTGTCGAGTGCAACGAGGCTGCGATCTTCTACTGTTTAAAGGTCAGACTGCGACATGGTACGGATTGCGCGGATCGTGGTTCCAGTCCAGGAACGGCTTGCCGCTGTCGATCGGCACCATCTCGATGCAGTCCTGCACCGGGCAGGTGATCTGGCACAGGTTGCAGCCCACACATTCATCGTCGATCACTTGATACTTGTGCGTGCCATCGGCCTGCTTGAGGCTGGCCACCGCCTGGTGCGAGGTGTCTTCGCAGGCGATGTGGCAGCGGCCGCAGCCGATGCAGGCGTCCTGGTCGATTTTGGCGATGACCTGATAGTTGATGTCGAGATACTTCCAGTCCGTGGTATTAGCCACTGCTCGTCCGGAAAAGTCCGCGATGCTGGCGTAGCCCTGGCTGTCCATCCAGCGTGACAGGCCGTCTTTCATCTCCTCGACGATCCTGAAACCATGCAGCATTGCCGCCGTGCACACCTGGACCGAGCCGCTGCCGAGCGCGATGAACTCCGCTGCGTCGCGCCATGAGCCAATGCCGCCGATACCGGAAATGGGTAGCCGCTGTGTCTGCGGGTCGCGTGCGATTTCGGCGACCATGTTCAGGGCGATGGGCTTGACCGCCGAACCGCAGTAACCACCGTGGGTACTCTGGCTGCCGACCACGGGGTTGGCGACCATGCGTTCCAGGTTGACGCTGGTGATGGAGTTGATGGTATTGATCAGCGACACCGCATCGGCACCGCCGCGATGCGCAGCACGGGCGGCGACGCGGATGTCGGTGATGTTGGGCGTGAGCTTGACGATGACGGGCAGAGAGCAATAAGTCTTGCACCAGCGCGTAACCCGTTCCACGTATTCCGGTACCTGGCCGACCGCCGCGCCCATGCCCCGCTCGGGCATGCCGTGGGGGCAGCCGAAGTTGAGTTCGATGCCGTCAGCACCGGTAGCTTCCACCAGCGGCAGAATGAATTTCCACGACTCTTCCACGCAAGGCACCATCAGCGAGACGATCAACGCGCGGTCCGGCCAGTCCTTTTTGACCTGGGTAATTTCCCGCAGGTTGATTTCCAGGGAGCGATCGGTAATCAGCTCGATATTGTTGAAACCCATGACCTCCCGGTTAGCGCCAAAGAGCGCCGAGTAGCGCGATGACACGTTGACTGCTGCCGGGTCCTCCCCCAGGGTTTTCCAGACGACGCCACCCCAGCCAGCCTCGAAGGCGCGGACCACGTTGTAGGCCTTGTCGGTGGGAGGCGCGGACGCCAGCCAGAACGGGTTGGGGGCTTTGATACCGGCGAAGTTGATCGAGAGATCGGCCATTTACGCAGCCTCCACATTGAGCATGAGTTGGGCGTGGATGGCCTCAGCGGCCAGTTTGCCGTGTTGTACCGCTTGCACGGTGAGGTCCTGATCGAGGCTGGTGCAATCGCCCCCTGCGTACACGCCAGGAATACTGGTACGCAGCTGTTCATCGACCTGGATGCGCTCGCCCTGGCGTTTCAATTCCCGGGCCAGTGGGTCGGCGAGGGCGCTGGCGTCGAAGGCCTGGCCGATGGCTTTGAAAATCGCGTCGGCGGCCAGTTCGAAGCTTTCACCCGTGGTTTGCAGTCGACCGTCCAGAAGTGAGGTGCGGGCGAAGCGCATGCCGCGCACGTTACCGTTGTCATCGAGCAACACTTGCTCCGGTTGCGCCCAGGTGAGCAGGCGTACCTGATTGGCCTTGGCGATGTCCTGTTCGTGGCCCGTGGCGCCCATTTCTTCAACACCTCGGCGGTACACCAGGTTGACGTCGCGGGCACCGAGGCGGGCCATTTGCACGGCCATGTCGATGGCCGTGTTGCCTGCGCCGAGGACGATGCAGCGATCGGCCAGGGGCAATTGAGTCAAGTCGTCGGCCTGGCGCAGTTCGCGGATGTAATCGGTAGCAGCGAGCAGTCCCGGCGCGTCTTCATGGGCCAGGCCC
Organism: Pseudomonas violetae; assembly: GCF_023072615.1. GTDB lineage: Bacteria > Pseudomonadota > Gammaproteobacteria > Pseudomonadales > Pseudomonadaceae > Aquipseudomonas > Aquipseudomonas violetae. The sequence continues at coordinate 378,349 of NZ_JAKNRW010000002.1, read as the reverse complement.
AGCTGCTTGCTGGCGCTGAGGCCGATACCAAGGAACACCGCGTCGAATTGCTGGTGCAGTTCGCTGAGGGTCAGGTTCTTACCGAGTTTTTGCCCGTGACGGATTTCGATGCCGCCGATTTGCAGGAGGAAATCCAGTTCTTTCTGGGCATAGTCGTCCACCAATTTGTACTTGGCGATGCCGTACTCGTTGAGGCCGCCGGCCTTTTCCCGGGCCTCGAAGATCACTACGTCATGGCCGTGCATGGCGCTGCGGTGGGCGCAGGACAGCCCTGCTGGACCGGCACCGACTACAGCGATGCGTTTGCTCGTGGCCGCCGCGCGGGTGAATGGATGCGTGCTGAAATGCGCGTTGTCGACCGCGTAGCGTTGCAGCAGCCCGATCAGGACCGGTGCGCATTCATGATCGTTGTTGCGCACGCAGGCTTGCTGGCAAAGAATTTCCGTGGGGCAGACTCGCGCACAGCTGCCGCCCAGTATGTTCGCAGAGAGGATCTTATGGGCGGCACCTTGCACGTTGTCCGCATGGATATTGCGGATGAACGACGGGATATCGATTTCACTCGGGCAGGCATTCACACAGGGAGCGTCGTAGCAATACAGGCAGCGCGATGCTTCCAGGTGCGCCTGCCGGTCGTTGAGGGGTGGCGCCAGGTCGCTGAAATGACCGGCGAGGGCGGTCGCCGACTCGTGGGGGTGCGGAAGGTGGTTCAGGCTCTTGATCACGGTGTTGGCCTCACGGTTATTGAGGTGCTGCCTCTGGTGGGCAGTGGTATTTATACAAATCAACGTGGCGAGGGAGCTCGCTCCCGCTGGGTGACGAAGTCGCCCCTTATCCTCGCCATGGCTTCGCAGTTAACGTTTCACTGCAGTCGGCCTGGTCAACTCAGCCCGCTTACTTAACAAGTCAAACACCGCCGGATACGCTGGCCGTTCGACATACCGCCCGGCGCCGCGCTCGGCCCGCAGGTCACCATTGGCCCAGACCACCCGGCCCTGGCTGATCGTATGGCTGGGCACGCCGCGTACGGTCTTGCCTTCAAAGATGTTGAAGTCGACCTGCTGATGATGGGTTGCCGCCGAAATGGTCCTTGTACCTTGCGGATCCCACAGCACCAGGTCGGCATCTGAGCCCACGCGAATGGCGCCTTTGCGCGGATAGAGGTTAAAGATTTTCGCAGTGTTGGTTGAGGTCAGCGCCACGAACTGCTGCATCGAGAAACGCCCGGTGTTAACCCCTTCCTCCCAAAGCACGGCCATGCGGTCTTCAATACCGGCAGTGCCATTGGGGATCTTGCTGAAGTCGTCGCGCCCGGCCGCTTTCTGCTCGGCGCAGAAGCAGCAATGGTCGGTGGCGGTGGTGTGCAGGTTGCCCGATTGCAGCCCGTGCCACAGCGCTTCCTGATGACCGCGTGGACGGAAGGGGGGGCTCATCACGTAGCCGGCGGCGGTCTGCCAGTCCGGGTGCTGATAGACGCTGTCATCAAGCAGCAAGTGCCCGGCCAGTACCTCGCCGTAGACTTGCTGGCCCTTGCTGCGCGCATAGGTGATTTCGTCGAGGGCTTCCTTGGTTGAGACGTGCACCAGGTACAGCGGGGTACCCAGGGTTTCGGCAATCCGGATCGCCCGGCTCGCCGCTTCACCCTCCACCTGCGAAGGCCGCGACAGCGGATGCGCTTCTGGTCCGGTGATGCCTTGGGCCATCAGCTTGCGTTGCAGGTGGTACACCAGCTCGCCATTTTCCGCGTGCACGGTCGGTACGGCGCCCAGTTCCAGGCAGCGTTCGAAACTCGCCACCAGCGTATCGTCAGCCGCCATGATCGCGTTCTTGTAAGCCATGAAATGCTTGAAGCTGTTGACCCCGTGCTGGCTGACCAGCTCGGCCATTTCTTCGCGAACCTGCTCGCTCCACCAGGTGATAGCGACGTGGAAGCCATAATCCGATGCCGATTTTTCCGCCCAGCCGCGCCACTGATGGAATGCTTCCATCAGCGATTGCTGCGGATTGGGAATCACAAAGTCGATGATCGAGGTCGTGCCACCGGCGAGCCCCGCCGCGGTGCCGCTGAAAAAATCTTCGCTGGCCACCGTGCCCATAAAGGGCAGTTGCATGTGAGTGTGTGGATCGATACCACCAGGCATCAGGTATTGGCCACTGCCGTCGAGCACTTCGGCACCGGCCGGAATATCCAGTTGTTCGCCGATGGCTTTGATCACGCCGTCGGCGCAATAGACGTCGGCGCGATAACTTTCATCATGGGTAACAACGGTGGCGCCACGGATCAACAGAGACATTCCGAGTTCCTCGCAGGCAATGACCGACTTGTGCCGGTTCTAAATGTTTTATATGAACCAGACGCAAACAGGTGTATTCCTGTCAGCGCTGTCAGGAATAGAAACTAGTCTGAGTTCAAGGAATGAGCAAGATTATTTTTTATAAGCGTATATTCACATCAAGATATTGATAAATAAGGATTAATTATATTAATCACCAATTTGGTTCAGGCTTTCACCATTTTGACGCACTTGACAGGTTGCCAAAATAGACGAGATTTCCTATGGGAAATCAGCTGCTTGAGAAGCGTCTATGGTTAACACGCAAAGCTGGGAAAAAATCTGATGCACCAGTTTGAGTCCTGACGGTTCGGACAACTTGTCCGGTAGTCGCCCTGAAGGCCGGGCAGCGCCCCGAGGAATGACTGTTTATATGATTAAAAATGTTAATTTTCATAGAGTTAAAGCGTTTTAATGGATCTGCCCGATGCGCAAGCGGGGCAACCGGCATGTTTATTGATGTCGCCAGCCCCTGATGAGCAAGATAATCAAAAATAACAGTGGAGCGGCCATGCAACAGATCAGATCGCAAGTGACCGAGCGCAACGGCTTATATGAGCTGGAAGCCGGCACCGACGTCCTTGACAGTCCCCGTTACAACCACGACATGGCACCGACCAAGGTGGGTGACCGAACCTGGAACAAGTGGCACATCACGGCATTGTGGGTCGGCATGTCGATCTGTGTGCCGACCTACACCCTCGGCGGCGTGCTTACTGCTTATTTCGGCCTGAGCGTCGGCGAGGCGCTGCTGGCCATTCTGTTTGCCAACATCATTGTGTTGATCCCACTGACGCTCAATGCGTTTCCCGGTACCAAGTACGGCATCCCCTTTCCGGTATTGCTGCGTTCCTCGTTCGGCATTCTTGGCTCCAATATTCCCTGCCTGATCCGCGCTTTGGTGGCGTGTGGCTGGTTCGGGATCCAGACCATGTTTGGCGGATTGGCGATTCACCTGTTCCTGGGCTCGGTGTTCGAGGGCTGGAAGTCTCTGGGCGGCACCGGCGAAGTGATAGGTTTCATGGTGTTCTGGGTACTGAATCTGTGGGTAGTGATCCGCGGTGCCGAGTCCATCAAGTGGCTGGAGACGCTATCCGCTCCCTTGTTGGTGCTGGTGGGGGTAGGGCTGCTGGTTTGGGCAATGCCTAACGTGTCGATGACCGAGCTGATGTTGATCCCGGCCAAGCGTCCGGAAGGCGCTAGCGTAGTCAGCTACTTCGCCGCCGGGCTCACCGCGATGGTCGGTTTCTGGGCCACGTTGTCCCTGAATATTCCGGATTTCAGTCGTTATGCCAAGAGCCAGAAGGACCAGATACTCGGGCAGATTATCGGCCTGCCGCTGACTATGTTCCTGTTCGCCGCCCTGGGGGTGGTGATGACCGCTGCCTCAGTGAAACTGGTGGGTGTGACCGTGTCCGACCCGGTGACTCTGATCGGCCATATCCAGAGTCCGGTTTGGGTTGCCGTGGCCATGGCGCTGATCATTATCGCGACACTGTCGACCAACACGGCGGCGAATATCGTGTCGCCCACCAACGATTTCCAGAACATTGCGCCCAAGGTGATCAACCGCACCAAAGCGGTATTGCTGACCGGTGTGGTGGGGCTGGTGCTGATGGCCCACGAGCTGTTGAAAAAGCTTGGATTGATCGTGTCCGACGTTAGCCTTGAGACGGTGTATTCCAACTGGCTGCTGGGTTACTCGAGCTTGCTGGGGCCGATTGCCGGGATCATGGTAGTGGACTATTTCCTGATCAGGAAACAGCAGCTGGACCTGGCGGGGTTGTACCGCGATGACGTGTATCCGGCGTGGAACTGGTTCGGTTTTATCGCCTTCGGCGTGCCGGTGGCGCTGACCCTGCTGTCGTTGGGCAGCGATGCGTTCAGCTGGTTTTACAGTTATGGCTGGTTTACCGGTTCGGCGTTGGGTGGCGTGATTTATTACGGGTTGTGTTCGATGCGACCTGACCCGTCTGTTGCGAAGTCTGCGGTGTAGATACCGACCTCATCGCGGGCAAACCCGGCTCCCACAGAGTGTTGTCAGACATAACTACTGGGAACACCACCCACCTGTGGGAGCCGAGCTTGCCCGCGAAGACGGCAGTGAGCACACCGAAAAAACATCTGATTAAACCAATAACAAATCGCCTGAGGAGATCATCATGAACGCTGCTGTAGACGTTCTGCAGTCCACCCATCAGCACATCAACCGCGACCGCCTGTGGCAGTCGCTCATGGAGCTGGCCAAGCTCGGCGCCACGGTCAAAGGCGGCGTCTGTCGCCTGGCCCTGACTGACCTCGATCGTCAGGCCCGCGATATCTTTGTCAAATGGTGCGAAGAGGCGGGTTGCACGGTGAGCATCGATGGTGTCGGCAATATTTTTGCCCGCCGTCCCGGGCGCAATCCGGACTTGCCTCCAGTGATGACTGGCAGCCACATCGACACCCAGCCCACCGGCGGCAAGTTCGACGGCTGCTTTGGTGTGCTGGCCGGTGTCGAAGTGCTGCGGACCCTCAACGATCTCGGCGTGGAAACCGAGGCGCCGCTGGAAGTGGTGGTCTGGACCAACGAAGAGGGCTCGCGCTTCGCCCCGTGCATGATGGGCTCCGGAGTCTTCGCGGAAAAATTCACGTTGGAGGAAACCCTGGCCAAAGTCGATGCCGACGGAATCACCATGGGCGAAGCACTCAATGCCATCGGCTATGCCGGCCCGCGCAAAGTCAGCGGCCATCCGGTCGGCGCCTATTTTGAAGCGCATATCGAGCAAGGCCCGATTCTTGAGGACGAACACAAGACCATCGGCGTGGTCATGGGCGCCTTGGGGCAGAAGTGGTTTGACCTGAAGTTGCGCGGCGTCGAAGCCCACGCCGGGCCGACGCCGATGCACTTGCGCAAGGACGCTCTGGTCGGTGCCGCCATCATCGTCGGGGCGGTCAACAGTGCGGCTCTAGGTCATCAACCGCACGCCTGTGGCACGGTCGGTTGTCTGCAAGCTTATCCCGGCTCGCGAAATGTCATTCCTGGCGAAGTGCGCATGACCCTGGATTTTCGGCATCTGGAACCGGCCCGCCTGGATTCGATGATTGCCGAGGTTCGTCAGGTGATAGAAACCACTTGCCAGAAGCATGGCCTGAGCTACGAGCTGACGCCCACCGCCGACTTCCCACCACTGTATTTTGAGCAGGGCTGTGTTGAAGCGGTGCGAAATGCCGCGCAAGGCCTGGGTCTGTCGCACATGGACATTGTCAGCGGTGCTGGGCATGACGCGATCTTCCTTGCCGAACTGGGGCCCGCGGGGATGATCTTCGTGCCGTGCGAAGGGGGTATCAGCCACAACGAAATCGAAAACGCTGCACCGGATGACCTGGCGGCGGGGTGTGCGGTGTTGTTGCGGGCAATGCTGGCGGCTTCGGCGGCGATTGCGCGCAGGCAACTGGCAGCTTGAATGCGACCCTTGTAGGCGCTGGCGAAGCCTGCGTCTTTTGGCAGCTTTGAATACTGCTAAAAGATCGCAGCCTGCGGCAGCTCCTACAGGGGTTGTGGTCAGTCGTCGACGTGCATCAATTGCTGCACACCTTCCCACGCTTCGGCGCGCATGCGCTCCAGGTCCAGGCCCGGTATCACTCCGTCATCCACCACCACCCGGCCACCCACCAGGCTGTAGCGCACGGCGATCGGTTCGCCGGCGACCACAGGCGCCACCGCCAGGTCGTGGAAGCCGAAGAAACGCGGGTGATTCAGGCCGTAGATGACCAGGTCCGCTGCCTGCCCGATCTCCAGCGTGCCCACTGCACCGAGCCCCAGTACCCGAGCGCCGCCGGCAGTGCCCCAATGAATCACGTCTTCGGCGGTGGTCGCGCCAGCACCTTGTTCGGCCCGGTGAATCAGCCACGCGGTATTCGCTTCACCGACCATGCTCCCAGACTCGTTAGACGCCACGCCATCGACGCCGAGGGATATCGGCACGCCGGCCTCGGCCATCTGTGGCACTGGCGCAATACCGCTACCCAGGCGCGCGTTGCTCACCGGACAGTGGGAAACGCCGGTGCCCGTCTGCGCGAGCATGCGGATCTCGCCAGGTTGCAAGTGTACTGCGTGGGCGAACCAGACATCCGGGCCGAGCCATTCGTGTTCAGCGACGAACTCAACCGGTAGGCAATTGTATTTTTCGCGGCAGAAATTAACGTAGTTCTGCGTCTCCGACAGGTGCGTGTGCAGGCGCAGGCCAAGGCCACGAGCCGTATGAGCCAGTTCGCGCAGCAGAGTGGGGGGGAGCGAAAAGGTGGGGGTGGTCGGCGCCACCACGACCCGGCGCATGGCGTCCGGGATGTCTTGGTGATAGCGCGATTTCAGGCGCTCGATGTCACCGACCATTTGCTCCAGCGACTCCGGCTGCAGCGCGGTTTTTGAAAATCCGGGGTGCGCACTCGCCGACTCCAGGGCACCTCCTCGGCACAGCACGAAGCGCAAGCCGAATTCGTCCGCCATGTCGAACAGCAGATCACCGGTCTCGGTGGTGCCGTGGGCGTGGTACAGGTAGTGATGGTCGGCGCAGGTCGTCACCCCCGACAGCAGTAACTCGGCCATGCCCAGCCGCGCGGCAATGCGTGACAGCTGCGGGGTGAAACGGTTGAGGCGCGGGTATGGCACGCTCGCGAGCCATCCTTGCAGGTCCTGGTTCAACCCCTCGGGCACGGCTTTGAGCAGGTTCTGGAACAGGTGATGATGAGTGTTGATCCAGCCCGGATACACTAGGCAATGGCGCGCGTCGATTACTTTTTCCCCAGGTTGCGCCTGCAGGCCGGCAGCCATTTCGGCAATGCGCCCGTTGACCACGCGGATGTCGACGCTACCAGCCCGGGCGCGTTCGCCGCGCAAGCCGGTCATCACTGCCTGCGGGTTTTTGATCAGGATATTTTGAAGTTGAGTCATGAGTATCTCCGGTCAGAGGCTGTGGGAGGCTGGTTTGGTGGCGGCGCTGTCAGGAGCGCTGACGCCGTTGAGCGCTGCGTTGAGCAGCACCGATACCAGGCACGCGATCACCACGCTGCTGTGCAGGAACGGCTGGCTCCACTCGGGCAGTTGCTTGAACAGCGCCGGGGCCAGCACCGGCACCAGGGCGGCGGCGATGGTGAACCCTACGATCAGCACGTTGTAGCGATTGCGCTCGTAGTCGACCTTGGCCAGGGTCTGGATGCCGGCGGCCGCGACCACTCCGAACATCGCGATCCCGGCACCGCCGAGGGCAGCAGTCGGCATCGAGGCAATGATTGCCCCGGCCTTGGGCACCAGGGCCACGCTGCACATGAGCAAGCCGCTGATCGCTACCACCCACCGACTGCGCACGCCAGTGAGGATCACCAGGCCGACGTTTTCCATGAAGGCAATGAACGGGAACGCGGCGAACATGCCGGCGATGGTGCTCGCCAGGCCGTTGGCGCGCAGGCCGTTGATCACCTGTTTTTCTTCCACAGGTTTGTCGACGATGTCACCGATCGCGACGAACAGCCCCATTGATTCGACCATCTGCACAATCATCACCACCACCATGGTCGCGATCGGGATCAGGCTGAAGGTCGGTAGGCCGAAGTAGAACGGGTAGGGCACGGTGAGCCAGGGCGAATCGCCGACGCTGCTGAAGCTGCCCATGCCCAGGCCGTAGGCCAGCCCCGCACCCACCAGCATGCCCACCAGCATCGCCATGTTGCGCAGCATCGGGCTGCCGTAGCGGTTGACCAGCAGGATGGTCAACAGCACCACGGCGGCGACGGCCAAATACGCTGGTGCGCCGAAATCGCTGGCATGACGCCCGCCACCGACCCACTCGTAGGCAATCGGGAACAACTGCAGGCCGATCACGGTGACGATGCAGCCGGTGACCACCGGCGGGAAATAGCGCCGCAATCGGCCGACGAAGGGCGCGACCAGCATGGTGAAGATCCCGGCGCCGATCACCGCTCCGCAAACCCCGGCAAATCCCACCTCCGGGTTGCTGCCAATAGCGATCACCGGGCCGACGCTGCTGAAGGCCACGCCCTGCAGAATTGGCAGGCGCACGCCGAATTTCCAAAAGCCCACGGTTTGCAACAGCGTGGCGATGCCCGAGCAGAAAAGCGTGGTGCTGATCAACACCACGGTATCGGCCTGGGACATTTTCAAGGCGCTGGCGACAATCAACGGCACGGCGATGGCGCCGATGTACGAGACGGCCATGTGTTGCAGGCCGAGGGTGAGCATTTGGCGGACCGGCAGTACCTGGTCGACCGGGTGGATAGTTGAAGGGGGAGTGGCTGACGACATGGGAATCACCTCTTGCTGTTTTTATGCTGTAGAGAGGGGTATTCGTGCGATGTGCCCGGAGCCGCCATCCACCGGCTCCGATGCCGTTGTTTCAGCCTGCCAGGCAGGCGGCAAAGCCCTGGTTCAGGGCCGCGCGGTCCAGGTCGCGGCCGATGAACACGATCTTGCTGGAGCGCGGTTCGGTGCCCCACAGGGTTGATGCGCGAAATTCCACCAGGCTGTGCACGCCCTGCAGCACGTAGCGCTGATCCTGGTCCTGCACCGCCAGTACGCCTTTCATGCGGTACAGGTTGTCTGCCTGTGCAGTGCGCAGCTCGCTGATCCAGCGATGGAACGCGCCAAGGTTCACCGCGCCGTCCACGGCAATGCCCACCGACGAGACGCTGGGGTCGTGGTCGTGATCCAGATCGTGGTGATGGTCTTCGGCGTGATGACCATGTTCGGCACCGATTTCCATGAGCTTTTGCGTGGACTCGAAGGCGCCGATGCCGAGAATTTTGGTCAGATCGATTTCGGCATAGTTGGAGGTCACCAAATCCGCAGTCGCGTTCAATCCACGGATTTTTTCGCTTAATGCATGCACCTCAGCGCTGCTCACCAGATCGACTTTATTGATCACGATCCGGTCGGCACAGACGATCTGGTCCACCGCCTGGTTGTCGACGCCGTCGAGTTGCAGGTCTTCCAGGTGCTGGGCGATGTGCTTGGCATCGACCATGGTGACGATCGCATCCAGTTCCACTTCATCGGCGATGGGATCGTTGATGAAAAAGCTCTGTGCTACAGGGTACGGGTCGGCCAGGCCGCTGGTCTCGATCAGAATGTGGTCGAGCCGCACCGGGCGCGCTACCAGTTCGCGAACGATGCGCACCAGGTCCTCGCGGACCTCGGCGGTGCAGCACACGCATCCATTGACCATCTCGTAGATTTCCTCGGTTTCGGAACTGAGGACCAAGTCGCCGTCGATCCCGACCTCACCGAATTCGTTTTCGATCACGGCGATCTTTCGCCCGTGGTTTTCCTTGAGGATGTAGTTGAGCAGGGTGGTTTTACCGGCACCGAGGAAGCCGGTCAGGATGGTCACCGGGATCTTGCGGTTCGGGGTTGGGGCGTTGAATGGGCTGTTCATGTGATGCTCCTTTGAAACCAAGGGGTCGGGGTACTCGCACTGTGGGAGCGAGCCTGCTCGCGATGGCGTTGGATCAGCCGATTTCTATGCTGGCTGTTGCGGCCTCATCGCGAGCAAGCTCGCTCCCACAGGTTTTGTTTTTGAATGAATGAAGGTCGGTTTCACCCCAGCGCAACGCTGTGCCGGCGTCGAGGCCGAACAGGTCGAGGACTCGGCCAAGGCTGTGATCGACCATTTGCCCAAGGTTTTGTGGGCGGGCGTAAAACGCCGGGACGGGTGGAGCGATGATCCCGCCCATCTCGGTGACGGCAGTCATGTTGCGCAGGTGCGCCAGGGTCAGCGGTGTTTCCCGGGCCATCAGCACCAGTGTGCGGCGTTCCTTCAAGGTCACGTCGGCGGCGCGTCCGATCAGGCCGGCGGAGGTGCCGGTGGCGATCTCCGCCAGGGTGCGCATGGAACAAGGCGCCACCACCATGCCCAGGCACCGAAACGAGCCACTGGCGATGCCCGCCGCGACGTCGTCGGCGCGGTGGTAGTGACTGGCCAGGGCAATGACGTCCGCCAGCTTGTAGTCGGTTTCATGGGCCATGGTCAGCAAGGCCGCTCGGCTGATGACCAGATGCGTTTCGATGTTGAGCTGCGCCAGCAACTCCAGGAGGCGCACGCCGTAGATAAACCCTGACGCGCCACTGATGCCGACCACCAGGCGCTGGCGGTTCATGACGGGTAACCCTGCAGCAGGTTGCATGCGCGCTCCATGACGGCCGGGTCGAGTTGCGCCTTGATGCCGTCGAACCCTGCGCCGCGGGTGGCATCCAGGCCCATGCGCGAGGTGGTGCCGTTGACCGAGGACGAAGGGTCCAGGGGGCTGCCGGGCAAGCCGTCGATCACGAAGATGTCCTGATGCGGCTGGAAGTGCGTGGCCAATGCCCAGAGCACCTGGCTGTCGTCAACGATGTCGATGTCACTGTCCACTGCGATGACCGTTTTCAGGTACGGGTCCCAGCCCAGCAGCGCGAGCATGATCTGCCGTGCCTCGCCGTCACGGCTCTGGTCCAGGGCCACGTAGCAATGAAAATGCGTACCGGAATTGGGGTAGTGCACGGCAGTGACGGCGGGAAAACGTGCCTTCAATTTTTCGCTCATTTCCGCTTCCCGGGGCAGGCGCGCCAGGGTCAGGTGTTCGGCATAACGTCCGCCGACCACGTCCACCAGCCAGGCATCCTTGCGGCGCATCAGGGTGTCGACGCGCAGTACGTTGTTGGTCGAACGATCCGAGGAATAGCCGCTGAACTCGCCAAACGGACCTTCTTCGGCATAGGCCGCCGGGTCGATCGCGCCTTCGAGCACGAATTCGGCGAAAGCTGGCACGCCGATGCCATAGCGTGGGGTCTTGACCAGTTCCAGCGGTGCGCCGAACAAGCCGCCGGCGACTGCACGCTCATCACTGCCAAAAGGCAACCTGGCGGCGGCGGCGAGCATGAACAGCGGATGGGCACCGACTACCATGGCCACGCGCAACTCTTCCCCGCGTTCCCTGGCGGTTTGCAGCATGCGCCACAGGTGACCCCGTGAATGCAGGCTGGTGGCGAGGGTCTGCCGGGCATGGCGCATGGAACGGTGATAGCTCATGTTGGCAATGCCGGTCACCGGGTCCTCGGCAATGATGATCGCGTTGGTGACATAGGGGCCGCGGTCGCTGTCGAAGTGCTTGAGCATCGGCAGTAACGCCAGGTCCACTGCCTCGCCTTCGAAAATCTCGTCCAGCACCGGTCCGGTTTCGACGTAGCGCGGGGCGATGGGCTGGTTGGCGCGGGCCTGGAAAGTCTCGTGCAGTAGCGCCGGGGTAACGCCGAAGATCCGGGCGATCCGGCTGCGGGAAGCGAACAGGTTGGTGGCTACCGGTACGCCAAGGTTGCCGACCTGTTCGCAGATCAGCAGCGGATCGCGGCCCTGGGTGGCGAGGGCATCGACCAGCGCGGTGACGTCCTGGTCGGCGCTCAGGGCGTCGTGAATGGTCAGCACATCGTCCGGGTACTGCCGGCGATAAGCGTCGATGAAAACGTGGAAATCCTGGGTATCGCCGAGCGTCGAAACGGTCATGGTTTCACCTCGTAAAAAGCAGGCACGCAGGGGTGAGGTGGCGTTTGATCGACAAGCCGTTGGCCTGCCGGTCGAGCGAACGCCGGTTCATCTTCGCGCCTGTAAAGTCGCTGTGTTGCCGGTGCTGTTCACCTTCTACCAGAGGAATCCCAGTGGCGAGGGAGCTTGCTCCCGCTGGCCTGCGCAGCAGGCCCTTCTTCTGGGGCGGCTTCGCCACCCAGCGGGAGCGAGCTCCCTCGCCACAAAGATGCTGCATTCCTTCAATGAACAGCGATGTTTTGCTTTAGAGGTAAGTAGTGGTCAGGCGGATGTCCGCCTCGATCAGGTCCTTGGGTGGCGGTGTCGGTTCTATGCCGCACAACCGGGCAATGTTGTTGCCCAGATAGTCCTCGAGGTGATCCTCATCGATGCCCAGGCCCTGCGGCGCAGGCGAGCACAGCACTTCCAGTTCGCGCAGCCACATGCCGGGTTCGTTGGGTGGCGAGTCGGTGCCGAACACGATCTTGTTGCGCGGCAGTTCCTTGGCGAACTCAACGATCCGCGACTGGAAGCACCAACCGGATTCGCAGTACACGTTCGGTGTGTCCATCGCCATCCAGAACGCTTCGAACGAGTAGTTGCCGCCGGTCTGGATGCCGAAGTGACCGATGATGAAGTTGACCATCGGAAACTCGCGGATGATCGGGTAGAACATCGTCGGGATGGTGTACGGGCCGTCGCCGGTGTGGATCAGCACCACAATGTTGTACTTGGCGCAGACCTTCATCGCCGGGCGTAGCCAGTCCAGCGCACGGTCGGGACGATAACCGTGCATGTTGGCGTGCAATTTGAGCATCTTGAAGCCGTATTCCTTGATGTGGAATTCCAGCTCCGCGGCGCCGTTTTCCGGTCCCCAGCGTGGGTTGAAGTTGAAGTTGCCGATGAAGCGATCCGGGTACTTCACACACAGTTCGGCAATGTACGACATGTAGTCGCGCACGCCTTCGCGGCCACGGCGGTTACCGTCGCGATAACCGGTGTTGCCCGGTGGCGGCTGGATGAAACCCATGTCGATACGGCGAGGTTTGCCGTTGATCATGTAGGGGCCGTCCATCAGCTTGAGCATGCGCTCGCCGGTGAACGGTTCGCCGGTGTGGCGCCAGGCCTCGTCGACCAGGTTGGTGGGGTGCAGATGGGTGTCGATGATCATCGATTCAGCTCCTGGCCAGTTGGGTGGTGACGGGGCGCTTGAGTTGCGCCTCTGCTTCGGAAACGGAACGCGGCGGCGGGGTCGGTTCGAGGCCGATCATCCGGGCGGTGTTGTTGCCCAGGTATTCCTCGAGGGTGTCCTCGTCCAGGTTGAGGCCCTGCGGCGGTTCGTGGCACAGCACTTCCAGCAGACGCAGCCACATGCCCGGTTCGTTCGGCGGGGTGTCGGTGCCGAAGAGGATCTTGTGGGTTGGCAGCACCTTGGCGAACTCGACGATCCGCGATTGCAGGCACCAGCCGGATTCGCAGTAGACGTTGGGCAACTCCATCGCCCATTGCATCGGCTCGAACACATAGACGCCGCCGGTCTGCACGCCGAAGTGCGCCATGATGAAATCGACGTTGGGGAATTCCTTGATCATCGGCACCCACTCCGACGGGATGCTGTAGGGGCCGTCGCCGGTGTGCAGCTTGACCGGGATGCCTAGCTCGGCGCATTTCTCGAAGGCCGGACGCACCCAGTCCAGCGCTCGGTCCGGGCGATAGGCATGCATGTTCGCCTGCATCTGCACCATCTTGAACCCGTGTTCCTTGACGTAGCGCTCGATCGCTTCGACGCCGTTCTGCACTCCGCAGCGCGGGTTGTAGACGAAACAGCCGATGAATCGGTCGGGGTAGGTCTGGACCATCTTCAGGGTGTAGGCCATGTAAGCGTCGATGGACTCGCGACCTGTCAGGTCGCCGTCGGTCCAGGTGTAGATGGTGTTGCCCTGGGGTGGCTGGATGAAGGCTTTGTCGATGCGGCGAGGTTTGCCGTTGACCATGTACGGGCCATCCATCATCTCCAGCAGACGCTCGCCGGTGAACGGGTCACCGTCATGCCTCCAGGCGAGGTCCACCAGATCGGTGGGATAGCAGCTGATATCGATGATCATTGAAGTCGATCTCCTGATAGCGGAAAGGGAACCTTGCGGTTCGCTAGCAGCCACGTCCGGGCAATCGGCCATTTCTATGCGCAGGTGACTGCGCATTCCCTCGCCTGGTCGCATCCGGCTCGGGACGCTGGCTGCTTGGGGAGGAGTATTGGAAGGGGGGGTGAGGTTCGTACAATATTAATTGGACGGGGGGGTGATATGCGTTCGATATGGTTTCGTATTGACTGGGCGGGCCTCATCGCTGGCAAGCCAGCTCCCACAGTGATCGATGGTGTCAACCCACTTTACGACACACCACAAAAACCTGTGGGCTTGCCCGCGATAGCGTCAGGATTGTGTACGCAACGCCAATTGCTGGATCACCTCAACCACCGGCGCCACGCGCTCGGCCTGTCCCGGCGGCCACACCGCATACAAGTTGTAATGCGCCGGGATCTGCGCCGTGTTCAGTTCAACCAATCGCCCCGCACGCAACGCATCGGCTGCCAACAGCCCGCGCACCAACCCCGCACCGACCCCCGCTTCAGCCGCTGCAATCAGGTTCGCCGCATTGTCAAAAATAACCCGTGCCGCCGGTTCAGTGGGCGTCATCCCAGCCGCATCCAGCCAGGGAATCCACGACCGGCGCGTGTACCCCAGCAACGGCAATTGCAACACCTGCGCCGGCGTCATCGGCACCTGCAGACCCTGCCGTTCAAGCAGCCCGGGCGAAGCCACTGCCATGACCCGGTCACCGCAGATCTGCGTCATCTCGCAGTCTTCCCAGTCGCCATAGCCATACCGCAGCGCAAGGTCCACCCGCTCGAACGAGCTGCGGTCCGAGCGCGGCATCGACAGCAGCACCACCTCGTGCCCGGGCAGTAAATCCAGGAGCTCGGGCAGGCGTGGATTGAGCCAGCTCTGGGCCAGTTCGCTGTCCACATCGATCGTCAGTCTTTGCGCCACGCTGCGGTTCTTCACCGAAGACAATGCCCGGTCGATTTGTGCCAGGCCGTCGGACAGCACGCTGGCGAACAACTGTCCTGCGTCGGTCAGATTGCTGCCGCCGCCTTCGCGCACGAACAGCGGCTGACCGATGAAGTCTTCCAAGGAACGGATCTGCTGGCTGATGGCGCTGTGGGTCAGGTCGAGTTTGCGCGCGGCGCTGGAAAAACTGCCGCTGCGCGCGGCCTGGATGAATGCGCTCATGGACTGTACCGATGGGTATCGCTTGTACATGCTGTTAGTCCTACTTACACAAGATGGCAGAAATCGTCGCTGGCCCGTTTGGCCTCCTGTTCCCACTATTCGATCACCAGGCCCGCACAAAGATGGGCCGCTCTTTTGGAGCCTGACAATGATCGAATTCACGGTAAACGGCGAACGACACGAGCTGGTAGAGACTTCGCCCTCCATGCCCTTGTTATGGGTGTTGCGTGACCACTTGAAACTCACCGGCACCAAGTTCGGCTGTGGCATGGGGCTGTGCGGAGCCTGCACTGTGCACCTTGACGGGGTCGCGGTGCGTTCCTGCCAGCTACCGGCCGCCGCAGTGGCGGGGCACAGCATCACAACCATCGAAGGCTTGTCGCCCACCGAGCAGCATCCGCTGCAACTGGCCTGGATTGCCGAAGATGTCCCGCAATGCGGCTACTGTCAATCCGGCCAGATCATGTCAGCGGCGGCGCTGCTCAACACCGGGGCGGCGGTCACCGATGAGTCGATCCGCCACGCGATGTCGGGCAACCTGTGTCGCTGCGGCACTTACGGGCGCATCAACAAGGCGATCAAGCGCGCAGCGAATGCGCCGAAGGAGGCGTGATGACGGGCATTCGGATCGAGCTGCCGCGCCGGCAGTTTCTCAAACATTCAGCGACCGCTGCTGCCGGCCTGGCAGTGGCGTTCTACCTGCCCGCTGGCATGGCCGCCAGTGACCCGAAAGCGCCGGCTCCCGCCATGGCCTTTGAGCCAAATGCCTGGGTGAGGGTACTGCCCGATGGCACCGTTAAGTTGGTGGTCCACAAACATGATTCGGGGACCGGTACCCAGACCGCGCTGGCCGCCTGCGTGGCGGAGGAGCTGGACGTCAACCCGATGACCGTGCAGGTCATTACGCCGGAAAATCCGTTCTTTGAAGCCTATATTCATCCGGTATGGAAAGTCTTTTCCACCGGGGGTAGCACCAGTGTTTCGCTGGAATATGATCGCCTGCGCATGGCTGGAGCCACTGCACGGGCGTTGTTGATCTCGGCGGCGGCGAGGCAGTGGAAGGTCAGCCCTGACAGCTGCACCACCCAGGAGGGCCATGTTGTTCACAGTGCCAGCCAGCGCAGCCTGGGGTACGGCGAGCTGGTCAGTGTCGCCGCGCA
Organism: Pseudomonas violetae; assembly: GCF_023072615.1. Taxonomy (GTDB): domain Bacteria; phylum Pseudomonadota; class Gammaproteobacteria; order Pseudomonadales; family Pseudomonadaceae; genus Aquipseudomonas; species Aquipseudomonas violetae. The sequence goes on along the minus strand of NZ_JAKNRW010000002.1, from coordinate 362,012 downwards.
CTTGCCAGCGCCCACGGCCGTCAAACTCAAGGACCCGGCACAGTTCAAATACATCGGCAAGTTGCGCCATAAACGCGATGCGGCGGCTAAGGTTTGCGGACGTTTCAAGTACAGCATCGATGTGCAATTGCCCGACCTGTTGGTGGCGGTGATCCTGCGCACCCCCGTGGTCGGGGCGAAGGTCGTGAAGGTGGATGACGCCGCAGCATTACAGGTGCCGGGTGTGCGCAAGGTGATCGCGATTCCCGGTCGTCCCGACGTACTCGGCGGCAATCAGGAAGGCGTCGCGGTCTTGGCCGACACTTACTGGGCAGCCCAGCAGGGCCGGGCGCTGCTGGTAGTGCAGTGGAGCGATTCGCCCCTCGCCGGGTTCGACAGCGAGCAATTGGCCGCAGCCCAGGCGGCGGCACTCGCTGATAAAACCGTGCAACGGGTCACGGCGATGCAGACGGGTGATGTCAACGCTCAATGGTCAGGCGCAACACGGCTGCTGGAGGCCGAATACCGCATGCCCTACAAAGTGCAGAACCCATTGGAACCGGTGTGCATCACCGCCCAGGTCAAGGACAACGCCATCACCTATTGGGGCGGTGTGCAGGTGCCGTCTTCGGCACTGGAGGCGGCGCAAATGGTGTGCCGCATCAACAAGGAGAAGGTCACCATCAACGAGATGGTCTCCGGCGGCAGCTTCGGCGCACGGGAGGCCAAGTACTGGTTGTTCGAAGTGGCGTACCTGGCGCAACAGGCCAAGGTTGCGGTGAAGTTGATGAACAGCCGTGAAGATGAAATGCGCTCGTTGTTCATGCACCCCGCCACGTTGCACAGAGCAAAAGGCGCACTGGACGCCCAGGGCCGCCTGACGGCCTTGCGCCTTGAAGCCGTGTCGCCGGCCTCGCCGGAGCAGTGGGAACCGGGCTATTTTGAACGTCCCGACCACATGGACTACAGCACCACCGAAGCGCTCACCGCGTGGGACTTTGCCTATCGCCCGGCGAACCTGGACCTGGTCTGGGTTAAACACGAAAGCCAGGTGCCGAGCGGCTGGTATCGCTCGGTGAGCTTCATCCCGAACGTGTTTGCCGTGGAAAGCTTCATGGACGAGCTTGCACTGGGGGCTGGACAGGATCCTCTAGGCTTCAGGCTTGCCCACATGCACGAGCGGCCGCGTCACGTTGCGGTGCTGAAAAGTGCGGCCGAGCGTGCGGGATGGGGCCAGCCGCTGCCGGAGGGCACGGCGCTGGGGATTGCCACCAATCAAGGCTACACCAGCTTCATCGCAGTGGTGGCGCGGGTGGCCATAAAAGACGGAGTGGCTCATGTGGAGAAGCTCACGTGCGTGGTCGATTGCGGTCTGGCAGTGTCGCCAGGTGGTGTCGAGGAACAAATCTACGGCGGCTTGATGTGGGGGCTTGGTCATGCGCTGTTCGACCGCATGGACATCAAGCAGGGCAGGGTAGTGCAGAGTAACTTCCATGATTACCGGGTGCCACGCATGTCCGACATGCCGCAGGTAGACATCCTGGTGCTCGACGGCGAGCCGGGCAAACCCGGCGGCGTAGGTGAGTTGGGCAGCCCGTCGGTGGCCCCGGCCATCGCCAACGCGCTGTTCAGCCTGACTGGCGTGCGTCAGCGCTCGACGCCACTGACGCTCGGGTAAACGGTCATGGACTTGCGCTTGCTGCGGTACTTCATGGCCCTGGCCGAAGAGCTGCATTTCGGGCGGGCCGCCACGCGGTTGCACATCTGTCAGCCGCCACTGAGCCAGCAGATTCGTTTGCTGGAGGAAGAACTCGGTACGCCGCTGTTTGAGCGTAGTCACCATCGGGTCGAACTGACGGCAGCGGGGCAAATGCTCAAGGAGCAGGCCCCCCTGGTGTTCGAACAACTGAACCGCGCGCTGGACCTGACTCGCCAGACCGGTCGCGGACAGTTGGGTGAACTGGAGATCGGTATGATCAGCTCGGTAATGGTGGGCGTGCTGCCGCGGGCCCTGCACCTGTTTCGCGAGCGCTATCCGCAGGTCAATTGGCGTTTGCACGAAATGACTCCGGCGGCACAGGTCAAGGCCTTGAAGGAAAAACGCATTGACGCCTGCGTGTTTCGGGTCGGTTATGACGATCCGGGCTTGCGTAACGAACTGCTGATTTATGAGCCGATCCGGGTGGTCATGCCGGTGGATCACCCACTGGCGCAACGCACAGTGCTGGCGCCCGCCGACCTGGCGGCAGAGCCGTTCGTGGCATTGGAGCTCAAGCAATCGAGGTTTGCCGATTTTCTTTTCCAGTGTTGCATCAAGGCCGGGTTCACCCCGCAGATCCGCCAGCAGGTGATCGAGGTACAGACCCTGCTCAGCCTGGTCCGCGCAGGATTCGGGGTGGCCTTGCTGCCCGCATCGATCGAACAGCTGGCGCCCGCCGGGTTGGTGTTCCGCCGCTTGAGTCCGGCACTGCCAGAGGTGCCGCTGTATGCCACCTACCGCGCCGATGATGAATCGCCGGTGCTGAAACTGTTCCTCGATACGTTGCGCGAGTTAGTCGTCGAAGGCGACACCATTTCGTAGCAGCCTTCGTCCGCAGGCCCGGGGGTTGGTTTGCACTAACGCAGGCGGCTGCGGTCGACATCTTCACAGAGCACCACGGGTTGGTGCGGATATATCAGTGGAGATCCAATGAGCCAGGACGTCCTGACCACCGAAACCAATCGCCGCCATCTCCAGCAGATCATCGCTGGCTTGTCCGACGGGGTGATTTTGCTGGAGCTTGACCAGACTATCCTCTGGGCGAACGAAGCCGCACTGTCTATGCATGGTGTCGAGCATGTGAATGACCTTGGTGCCAATGCCATGGAGTACGCCAAGCGATTCGCCCTGCGCTATCGCAACAACCACCCGGTGGCGCTCGACAATTATCCGATCAGCCGCGTGGGCCGTGGCGAGACCTTCAGTGACGTGCTGGTCGAGGTGACCCCCACCGGCGATGAGGGGCGTACCTGGGTGCACAGCGTGCGCAGCCGGGTTCTGACCAACAGTCGCGGCGATCCCGAATCGTTGGTACTGATCATGGACGATGTCACCGAATGGGCCAGCGCCGAACAGCGCTTCGAAAAGACCTTCAATGCCAACCCGGCCCCGGCGGTGATCTGCCGTCTGAGCGATCTGCGCTTTATCAAGGTCAATGCGGGTTTTTTGGAAATGACCGGCTATGCCCGGGATCAGGTGATAGGCGCATCGACCTACGAGCTGGACATTCTTGAAGGCGCCGAGCGCAGGGACTTGGCTATTGAGCGCTTGCGCGAGCACGCCACCATTCCGCAAATGCAGGCCGAGCTGAATCTGCCCGACGGCGGCAGCAAGCAGGTGATAGTCGCGGGCCAACCACTGGAATTCAACGAGGAAGACTGCATGCTGTTTTCCTTTGTCGACATCGAGCCCCGGCACAAGGCCGAGGTCGCGTTGCGCCAGAGCGAGGAACGATTTGCCAAGGCATTTCGCCTCTCGCCGGTGCCGATCCTGGTGTGTGGCGCCGTTGATCAGGTGGTGATGGATGTCAATGAAGCGTTTCTCGACACCTTTGCCTATCCCAGTGAAGAAGTGCTCGGCAAAACCGTTGCGGAAATTGGCTTCATTAGTGACAAGGGCGCACAGACTCGACTATTCGCCGCCCTGGAAAAATCCGCGAGGCTGGATCGCATCGACGTCGGCATGCGCAAGAAAAGCACCGAACTGCTCGACTGCGCCGTCTCGGCCGACACTGTGAATATCCAGGACTACCCTTCCTACCTGCTGGTGATGATGGACATTACCGAGCGCAAGCGCACTGAGCTGGAGCTGGTGGCGGCGATCGAGGAAGTGATGAAAGACGCTTCATGGTTCAGTCGTACGCTGATTGAAAAGCTCGCCAATGTGAAGAGCGTCAATTCGCCGAAACTACCCTGCGTGTCGTTCGCCGAGCTGACGGCCCGCGAGCGCGATGTCCTGGGGCTGATTTGTGAGGGCCTGGCCGACAAGGAGATCGCTGCGCGACTGAAACTGGCACCCAACACGGTGCGCAACCATGTATCGACCCTCTATTCCAAACTCGATGTGCACAGCCGCAGCGAGGCTATCGTGTGGGCGCGAGAGCGTGGATTGTTCTCCGGTGAGTGGCGTACCAAAGGGTAGCGCTAGGGGTGCAAATGCACTAGGCGATAGGGTGCAAATGGATGTGTCTGGCGACACGTCCTGTTTGTAGTCTGGGACGCTACGATACAGGTGTTACACAGGCCTGTAGTACCCCTACGATACATCTCAAGGAACAGCAACATTGATAGCGAAAACATCGACATATCGATCCATTTTGCGCCAGTGCCAAGGTGAATCCCTATGATTTCTCTCGTGCAATTGCGTACTCAACTGGAGCAGAGTTTTCCTCCCCTGGCCTGTGACTGCAGCCTGACCGGCGACAATTCGCTTACGGTGAAGCTCTATCACCCGATGTCAGGACAGGTCGACCTGGTCGTGAGCGGGTTGAGCGTGGTCAATCTGCGAACACCCGATGCGGTCGCTGCTCTGGTCGAAGAATTGCGTTATGAGCTCGAGAGCAACAATCTGCGTCAATTAGGCCCTCTATAGCCTCAAGTGGCCATTTACTGGCATTGGCGGCAGGCTAGGCTATAAGGAATGCGAAGGTATTATTTTCTGTAACCAGTCTGCTGCTTCGCGGTGTTGTCGTCAGGTTGCCGAAAGTGTCGATTACTTACCGCAGGTCAGCCTATGAACAGTCTTGGGAAACGTGTTTTTTCGCCGCTGTCGCTTGCCCTTTGCGCACTGGTCCTCGGTGGGTGTGCCAGTGCGCCGCCGCCGCCTCCACCACCGGCACCGCCGCCACTCGAACGTACGTGCGAAACGATAGAGAGCACCGATGTGCAGGGTGAAGTGCGTGGGGAGGACGGGCAGGTGACGCGAGTGACCGAGCTGACCCGTTGCGTCACCCAATAGGTTCTTCAATCGATATTGGTTTAATACATACCCGGTAGGAACTGCTTGCGGCAGCTCCTACCGGGATGTGCGTTACGTCAAATCAGGAGAGGAAACCGCCGTCCACATTCAGCGACACACCTGTGGTGTAGCTGGACGCGTCACTTGCCAGATAAAGCACCGCCCCGGCCATTTCACTTGGGTCTGCTACGCGCTTCAGGGGAATCTGCTGCAGCGCGGTCTTGAGGATTGCATCGTTTTTCACCAGCGCAGAAGCAAACTTGGTGTCCGTCAGCCCTGGCAGCAGAGCGTTGCAACGGATACCGAATTGCGCGCATTCCTTGGCAAACACTTTGGTCATATTGATTACGGCAGCTTTGGTTACTGAGTAAATACCCTGGAACACGCCTGGGGAAATACCGTTGATCGACGCCACGTTGATGATGCTGCCACCGCCGTTCTCGCGCATCAGCTTGCCCGCTTCCACGGACATGAAGAAGTAGCCACGGATGTTCACGTCCACGGTCTTCTGGAATGCCCCGAGGTCGGTGTCCAGCACGTTGCAGAACTGCGGGTTCGTCGCGGCGTTGTTGACCAGGATATCGAGACGGCCGAACTGTTCCTTGATACCGGCGAAGACCTGGCTGATCTGTTCCATTTCACCGATGTGACAGGCGATCGCCGTGGCCTTGCCACCATCAGCGATAATGGCGTCGGCAACGTGTTGGCAGCCTTCAAGTTTGCGGCTTGAAACGATCACATGGGCGCCCTGTTGGGCCAGGAGTTTGGCAATGGCTTCACCGATGCCGCGGCTGGCGCCGGAAACGAAGGCGATTTTGCCGTCGAGGTCGAACAACTGAGTCTTGGACATGGGATTCCCTTATGAAGAGTCTTGTTATTGGGCCGGGGCGTAGTCAGAGGCTGGATTTGGCAATGACCTGCAGGCTCATCTGCTCCAGCAGTTTGTTCATGTGAATGAACTGCGCGAAGCGCTTGTCCTGGGTCTGGCCATGGAAGAAGCGGTAGTAGATCTGCTGCACGATCCCGGCCAGGCGGAACAGGCCGTAGGTGTAGTAGAAATCGAAGTTGTCGATCTGCAGCCCGGCGCGCTCGGCGTAGTAGTCGACGAATTCACGGCGAGTGAGCATGCCGGGGGCATGGCTCGGCTGGCGGCGCATCAGTTGTACCGGAGGCGGATCGCCGGCTTCGATCCAGTAGGCGAGGGTGTTGCCCAGGTCCATCAACGGGTCGCCGAGGGTGGTGAGCTCCCAGTCGAGCACGCCGATGATCTGCATCGGATTGCTCGGGTCGAGGATCACGTTGTCGAAGCGGTAGTCGTTGTGAACAATGCTTGAGGTTGGATGATCGGCCGGCATTTTGTCATTAAGCCAGGCCTTCACCGCTTCCCATTTCGGTGCGTCCGGGGTCAGGGCCTTCTCATAACGATCGCTCCAGCCGTGAATCTGCCGCGCCACATAGCCTTGCGGCTTGCCAAGGTCGGCCAAACCGCAGGCTTGGTAGTCGACCCGGTGTAGCTCGACAAATTTGTCGATGAAGCTCTTGCACAGGGCTTCGGTTCTGACTGAATCCAACCCCAGCTCCGCAGGCAGCTCGGAGCGCAGGATAATGCCCTTGACCCGCTCCATCACATAGAACTCGGCGCCCATTACCGATTCGTCGGTGCAATGCACGTAGGCCTTGGGGCAATACGGAAAACCATCGCGCAGTTGATTGAGGATGCGAAACTCGCGCCCCATGTCGTGGGCGGACTTGGCCTTGTGACCGAACGGCGGGCGTCGCAGGACGAACTCCTGTCCAGGGTATTCCAACAGATAAGTGAGGTTGGAGGCGCCGCCGGGGAACTGGCTGATGGTGGGCAGGCCACTCAGGCCTGGAATGTGGGCCTTGAGGTAAGGATCGATCAGGCTGGCATCGAGTTCTTCGCCGCTGCGAATGGGTGTGGATTGGTCAGTAAGCGCCATGCTTATCCCTTCTGCTTATTCTGGAGGCCTGAAACTATTGGCTAATCTAATGCGCACTCCCTGCACCCACAACCACGAACATCCCTTATAGGTGAGCGTGTTGGCGGCCAATCAGTGTTTTTGATACACCTGTTTGAATTATCTCAGAGCACTGCACTGGTTAGATCATTTGGCAGGTTGATTGGGGTCAGAACCGGCTCGCCGGCAAAGAATGCCACCAGGTTGCGCCCGACCATCTCCACAGTTCCCTGGATCGCTTCTGGGGACAGCCCGGCTACGTGGGGAGTGAGGATCACGTTGGCCAGGAACTTGAGTGCATCGGGTACCTGAGGCTCCGCATCGAATACATCCAGCGCCGCGCCAGCAATCCTGCGTTGCTCAAGAGCGCTGATGAGGTCGGCAGTGACGACCACACTGGCCCTGGCAATGTTGACGATAAAGCCATTGGGACCCAGGGCATCGAGCACTTGTCGGTTGATCAGGTGCCTGGTACCTACCCCCCCTGGCGTCGCGACGATGAGAAAGTCCGAGGCGCGGGCCAGTTCGGTCGGCGTCGAGCAAAAGTCGTAGGGCACATCCTTGCGGTTCTGGCGGTTGTGGTAGCTGACAGTCATGTCGAAACCATTGGAGGCGCGTTTGGCGATGGCCATGCCGACAGCGCCGAGGCCGAGGATGCCCAGGCGTTTTCCCGCAAGAGAGGGTCGCATGATCTTCGGCCACTCGCCCCGACGCACGGCTGCGTCGCAGCGAGGAATGTCGCGCACCAGCGATAACAACAGCGCCATGGCATGGTCGGCCACCGAAGAAGCATTCACTCCGGCACCGTTGGTGACGGTGATTCCCCGGTCGGCGGCGGCGTCCAAGTCAACGTGTTCGTAACCGGCGCCGATCACGCAGATGATCTTGAGGGCGGGCAGGGCGCTGATCTCTTCGGCGTACAATCCAAGCGGTCCGCGCGTCAGCACGGCATCAATCCGATCGCCATGACGGCTGATGGCGGCGGCGCGTTCGGTGGGGGTCGGGGCCAGAATCAGGTGAAAGCCCTGGTGTTCGAGAATCGGCAGGTAGTCATTGATGGTTTCGACCAGTACCAGAACGGTTGCGGGCATTGCGCGACTCCTGTGATCGTCGGCGGGGTTGGTAGCGAAAGTCGTTTAAGAGTGCTGATTCCCTAACAGCTTGGCAATCGTTGTCATTCGCGCAGTCGTGCTTTGATTCTGGACGGGTTCGCGCAAGAAGCAAGGACGGCAGCACTCCGGCCATCCCGTATGCCGTCTTGATTACTGGGCTGCTCGGGCTTTGGTGTGTTCGGCCAAGCAGCCTCCGATGTTCTTTTTCATTTGTAGTTATCTCTGTCAGGTTGTTTAAGTCACTCGTTAGTTCGTGGTCCGAATTTAAGGCTGGCCAAACCGATGCTTGAAGGAGTGTGTTGAGGCATGCCTGAAAACGACTGGTTAATGACCTTTAGCCGACAGCTTTCGTGCCTGATAACGACAAGCCCGCTATGTGCACCGCACAACCGTTCCTCAGCTAAGTCTTTGCTTCTGCTCATTAATCCCGGACAATCGCGCCCCTGTTTCGGCCAGGGCGCTGCCTGTCGGTTATTCCGACTCGTCCTGACCGGGTAGCAACTGACCGGAATGCGGAGATCCCACCGGATGAATGATCAGGCCAATAGCGTCGATGAACGCTATGTAGCGGCGAAATCCACCAGCCTCGAAAGCTGGAATCGCCATGACACCACCTGGATGTTGGGGCTGTTTGGTACGGCCATCGGTGCCGGTACACTGTTCCTGCCGATCAACGCGGGGCTGGGCGGTTTCTGGCCGCTGCTGATTCTTGCGGTATTGGCGTTCCCCATGACCTTCTACGCGCACCGAGGCCTGACGCGCTTCGTGTTGTCCGGGCGCGAAGGTGCCGACATTACCGAAGTGGTTGAAGAACATTTCGGGATCAACGCAGGCGCGCTGATCACCTTGCTGTACTTCTTCGCGATCTTCCCTATCCTGCTGATCTACAGCGTGGCACTGACCAACACCGTGGGCAGTTTCCTTGAGTATCAACTGCACATCATGCCGCCACCGCGCCGGGTATTGTCGCTGGTGTTGATTCTGGGCTTGCTGGCGGTGGTGCGCTGCGGCGAACAGGTGATCATTAAGGCGATGAGCCTGATGGTCTATCCGTTCATTGTCGCGCTGCTGTTCCTGGCGGTGTTCCTGATTCCCCACTGGAATGGTGGCATCCTCGCAACCGCCACGACAGTGCCGGCGCCTTCGGCGTTGCTGCATACCCTCTGGTTGGCCATTCCGGTGATGGTGTTCTCTTTCAACCACTCGCCGATCATTTCAGCCTTCGCAGTCGATCAGAAACGTCGCTACGGTGAACATGCCGAAGAGCGCAGCTCGCAGATCCTGTCCCGCGCCCACGCTTTGATGGTGGTGATGGTGCTGTTCTTCGTCTTCAGCTGTGTGCTGACGCTGTCGCCGGCGCAGCTGTCGGAAGCCAAGGCACAGAATCTGTCGATCCTGTCGTACCTGGCCAACCATTTCAGTAATCCGACCATTGCCTTCGCTGCGCCACTGATTGCCTTCGTGGCCATCTCCAAGTCGTTCCTGGGGCATTACATCGGCGCCAGTGAAGGGCTCAAGGGTTTGATCGCCAAGAGCGGCATGCGCCCGGCACCCAAGACCCTGGACCGCATGACGGCGGCGTTCATGCTGGTGGTCTGCTGGATTGTGGCGACGTGGAACCCGAGCATCCTGGGAATGATCGAGACCTTGGGCGGGCCGATCATTGCGGCGATTCTGTTCCTGATGCCGATGTATGCGATTCGCAAGGTGCCGGCCATGGCGCGGTATCGCGGGCAGGCATCGAACGTCTTCGTGACGGCGGTGGGTCTGGTGGCGATTTCGGCGTTGATCTATTCGTTGAGTGCCTGACAAGCAAGATCAAAGGATCGCAGCCTTCGGCAGCTCCTACGGGTGAATGCATTGCCCTGTAGAAGCTGCCGCAGGCTGCGATCTTTTGATTTCAGGGCATAAAAAAACGCCGCTCATCTCACGATGGGCGGCGTTTTTTATTGCTGTGTAACGTTAGGCTTGAACAACCGGGATGTTGGCGTTCGCTGCAGCTTCACGGAACTCGGCAATCTGGTCGAAGGACAGGTAGCGGTAGACATCAGCCGCCATGCTGTCGATCTTGCCAGCGTATTCCATGTACTCCTCGACGGTCGGCAGGCGACCCAGGATGGAAGCCACCGACGCCAGTTCGGCCGAAGCCAGGTAGACGTTCGCGCCGTCACCCAGACGGTTCGGGAAGTTACGGGTCGATGTCGACACAACAGTCGAGTTCGGCTCTACACGTGCCTGGTTACCCATGCACAGCGAGCAGCCCGGCATTTCCATGCGTGCGCCGGCCTTGCCGTAGATGCCGTAGTAGCCTTCTTCGGTCAGCTGGTGAGCGTCCATTTTGGTCGGCGGCGACAGCCACAGACGGGTTGGCAGCTGACCCTTGACCTGTTCCAGCAACTTGCCCGCAGCGCGGAAGTGCCCGATGTTGGTCATGCACGAACCGATAAACACTTCGTCGATCTTCTCGCCAGCAACGCTGGACAGCAGACGGGCGTCGTCCGGATCGTTCGGCGCGCAGAGCACGGGCTCTTTGATGTCGGCCAGGTCGATTTCGATGATTTCAGCGTATTCGGCGTCAGCATCGGCAACCATCAACTCAGGGTTGGCAACCCAGGCTTCCATCGCTTGGGCACGACGTTCCAGGGTACGCGCATCGCCGTAGCCTTCGCCGATCATCCAGCGCAGCAGGGTGATGTTGGAGTTCAGGTACTCGGTGATCGACTCTTTCGACAGCTTGATGGTGCAACCGGCAGCCGAACGTTCGGCTGAAGCGTCGGACAGCTCGAAAGCCTGCTCAATGCTCAGGTCGTCCAGGCCTTCGATTTCCAGGATGCGGCCGGAGAAGGCGTTCTTCTTGCCTTTCTTCTCGACGGTCAACAGGCCAGCCTGAATCGCGAAGTAAGGAATGGCGTGAACCAGGTCACGCAGGGTAACGCCCGGTTGCATCTCGCCTTTGAAGCGCACCAGGATCGATTCCGGCATGTCCAGCGGCATGACGCCGGTGGCTGCGGCAAACGCTACCAGGCCGGAGCCGGCCGGGAACGAAATGCCCATTGGGAAACGGGTGTGGGAGTCACCACCGGTGCCGACGGTGTCTGGCAGCAGCATGCGGTTCAGCCAGCTGTGGATGATGCCGTCGCCCGGACGCAGGGAAACGCCGCCGCGGGTCATGATGAAGTCTGGCAGGGTGTGGTGGGTGGTCACGTCGATCGGCTTTGGATAGGCCGCGGTGTGGCAGAAGGACTGCATCACCAGATCGGTCGAGAAGCCCAGGCACGCCAGGTCTTTGAGTTCATCACGGGTCATTGGACCGGTGGTGTCCTGGGAACCGACGGTGGTCATCTTCGGTTCGCAGTAAGTACCTGGACGAACGCCTTTGCCTTCTGGCAGGCCGCAGGCCTTGCCGACCATTTTCTGTGCCAGGGTGAAGCCTTTGCCGGTGTCGACAGGTGCTTCAGGCAGTTTGAACAGGTCGGTTGGGCCCAGGCCCAGCTCGGCACGTGCCTTGTCGGTCAGACCGCGACCGATGATCAGCGGGATACGGCCGCCAGCACGAACTTCATCCAACAGCACTGGGGTCTTCATTTCGAAGGTGGTCAGGACTTCGTCGGTGCCGTGTTTGCAGACTTTGCCAGCATGCGGGTACAGGTCGATCACGTCGCCCATGTTCATGTTGGTGACGTCGAATTCGATTGGCAGGGCGCCGGCATCTTCCATGGTGTTGTAGAAGATTGGAGCGATTTTGCTGCCGAAGCAGAAACCGCCAGCGCGCTTGTTCGGCACGTAAGGAACGTCGTCGCCGAAGAACCACAGTACGGAGTTGGTGGCGGATTTACGCGAAGAGCCCGTACCGACCACGTCACCGACGTAGGCGATCGGGAAGCCTTGACCGCGCATTTCTTCGATCTGCTTCATCGGGCCAGTCACGCCTTGGGCGTCAGGTACGATGCCTTCACGGGCCATTTTCAGCATGGCCAGGGCGTGCAGCGGGATATCCGGGCGGGACCAGGCATCCGGGGCAGGGGACAGGTCGTCGGTGTTGGTTTCGCCGGTGACCTTGAACACGCGCAGGCTGATCTTGTCGGCCAGGACTGGGCGGTTGCTGAACCACTCGCCGTCAGCCCAGGACTGGAGCACGCCTTTAGCGTGTTCGTTGCCGTTCTTGGCTTTTTCAGCGACGTCGTGGAACGCATCGAACATCAGCAGGGTGTGCTTGAGTTGAGCCGCAGCAACAGGGGCCAGTTCGGCGCTGTCGAGCAGGTCAACCAGGGTCACGATGTTGTAGCCGCCCTGCATGGTGCCGAGCAGTTCAACCGCGCGTTTCTTGTCGATCAGAGGGGAAGTGGCTTCGCCTTTGGCCAGGGCAGACAGGAAACCGGCCTTTACATAGGCTGCTTCGTCCACGCCAGGTGGAATGCGATTGGTGATCAGGTCAACGAGGAAAGCTTCTTCGCCAGCCGGGGGATTCTTCAGCAGCTCGACCAGGCCTGCAGTTTGTTCGGCGTTAAGCGGCTGGGGAACGATACCCAGTGCTGCACGCTCTTCGATATGTTTGCGGTAGGCTTCAAGCACAGTTATTACCCTCATCAGTGGTCCCAAATGGGTGTCCGGGACGCTCATCCCGAAATTGCCGTACTCATGCGCTGCGTGGCGTTGTGGGCCGCTTAGCCAGAATTACCGGCAATTCCTTACAGAAGCTGCTTTCAAAGTTTTACGCCTGCAGAACGGGGAGCTGATGAGGGTTGGCGTTGGGCTTTTCCCCGCTGGAAAAACCTTTCGCCAACACCGCTCTGAAGGAACGACTGTGCTCGTGACGCTTTGAAAACAGCTTCTAACGGACATTGGCGCCTTAAAAGGCTGGCTGATTCTACGGCAAAAAAAAATTAAAGGTAAGTTGGCTCGGGAACTTTGAGGGGTGATCAATCTTAGACAAAGGGCTAACATGCCGACCTGTTCTGCTTTCCCGTGTTCTTCTTACCTATGCCCAATCAGACCATCAAGACCCCCTGCGTCGGCCTCTGCTCCACTGTTTACGGTGATCTGGTGTGCCGTGGCTGCAAGCGTTTTCACCATGAAGTGATCAACTGGAATGGTTACAACGAGGAGGAGAAGCGCGCGGTGTGGCTGCGTCTGGAACAGTTGTTGTCCCAGGTGATGGCCAGCAAACTGGAGGTTTTCGACCCCCAGCGCCTGCGGCTGCAGCTGGAACAACGCAAGATTCGCTTCGTGCCGCACCAGTCGGAATATTGCTGGGCCTATCAGTTGATCGCCCGGGGCGCGCGGGTGATCAACAACCTTGAGGCCTACGGGATGGTGCTGATGCCCGAATTTCGCGACTGGAACCTGCCGGAATTACGCGATGCGATTGATCGGGAGTTCTTTTTGCTGTCGGAGGCGCATTACCAGCGCTATATCGCGCCGGGATTTCTCAAGGACGCCTTCGGCGGCTAAAGCTTGAACCTGTGGCGATCCCACAAGTTCCCACGCCACAAATGCACCGCAAATCTCAATGATGGGACACGATCTCTCCCAGATGATCCTCGATCTCCTGGGGTTTCAACACCAGCACATCACTCTCGAGCGCATCCAGTACCACTTCCGCTGTATTGCCAATCAGTGCGCCGGACAGCCCCGACCGCGCCACTGTGCCAATCACCGTCACCGCCGCCTGCAGCTTGTGCGCCAAGAACGGAATCAGCACATCAGCTGGCCCTTCCTCGATGTGCAGGTGCTCGTCATCGATGTCGAACTCGGCCTGGAACGCCCGGCATTGTTCGCGATAGCGCGCCTCGATGGTTTCGCTGAGTTGAAAGGTCGGGTCCGCAGACGACAGCATGGGTGACGGATGGGCGCTGATCACGTGCAGGCGGGCCTTGGCCAGGCTGGCGATGTCGTAGCCATGGTCGATGATGGTGGCATGCAGGTGACGGTGTTCCAGGTCGGTATTGCCGACATCGATGGCCGCTAAAATCACCCCGTCTTTCCATGGGTTGGCGGTTTTCACCAGCAGCACCGGGGTAGGGCAGTGCCGCAACAGTTTCCAGTCTGCCGGCGTCAGCAGGGCTTTTTTCAACGGGCTGTCGGGAAAATGCTGCTTGATCACCAGGCCGCAGCCTTCAGCCTGCTGCACATCGATGATGGTTTCATGCAGACTTTCGTTCCACGCCTGCTCGGTGGTGACGCTGTAGCCATCCTCCAATAGCGCCGCCTTGAGCACGCTGAGCATGCCGCCATGATTGTGCTTGCGGTCGCACACCAGCAGATGCAGATGCGCCTGGGTCACACCGGCAATCAGTTTTGCGCGTTTGAGTGCGAGGCTTTCCGAGTGTTCGGGCTCGATGACCACCAGGATGCTACGGATGGCTTGCATGATCGGGATCTCCAGGAGAATGAAAACTACTGCGTTGGACAACTATAGTTGCTGGCCACGCATCCGGGACTTGATGCATATCAACGGTAAGCGACTGGTGGTCTGGCGGCAGGCCGGTATAATCGGCGCCCTTCGTTTTATACCTTCTATCCGTGAGCCCCATGATCCTTCCCGACATTCACGAGTTCCTCGGCTGCCGCACCCCCGACGGCTGGGTTCAAGCCGCACTGGCCGATCAGGAAACCCTGCTGATCGACCATAAGAACTGCGAATTCAAGGCGGCCAGCACGGCGTTGAGCCTGATCGCCAAGTACCATTCCCACGTCGACCTGATCAATTTGATGTCACGCCTGGCCCGGGAAGAACTGGTGCACCACGAACAGGTCATGCGCTTGATGAAAAAGCGCAAGATTGCGCTGCGTCAGTTGTCAGCCGGGCGTTACGCATCGGGCCTACGCAAGGTGGTGCGTAGCCATGAGCCGGTAAAACTGGTCGACACACTGGTGGTGGGGGCTTTTATCGAAGCGCGTAGCTGCGAGCGTTTTGAAGCACTGGTGCCTCATCTGGACGAGGAGCTGGGCAAGTTCTATTTCGGCCTGCTGAAAAGCGAGGCCCGGCATTTCCAGGGATATTTGAAATTGGCTTACCAGTATGGGGATGCCAAGGATATTGCCCAGGTGATCGACAGGGTGCGTGCTGCGGAGCAGGCGTTAATCGAGTCACCGGATGTCGAGTTTCGGTTTCATAGTGGTGTGCCGGCTGCTGCATGATCACCGTCAAAAGATCGCAGCCTTCGGCAGCTACAGGGTTCTGCCGTAGGCAGCGATCTTTCAGCCCGTCTGGGCGGGCACCCGCCATAGATACCACGATGCCACTGTCCGATACGGACTCCACCCCAGGCCGATTTCGATTATCTGCTTGCGGGTCGGCTGCAGCTCAAGCCGCTTCAATCGCCGGTAACCCTCGCGCACCCCGAAATCGTCGGCCGGCAAAATATCAGGTCGTTCCAGGCCGTAGATTAGCAGCATCTCGACCGTCCAGCGGCCAACTCCACGCAAGGTGATCAAGCGATTAATCAGCGCGTCGTCGTCCATCACCCGCGCAGTGACGTAATCGGGCACCACGCCACTCACGGCCGCCTCGGCGATGCCCTGAATGGTCGCTATTTTGCTGGCCGAAAAGCCACAGCTGCGCAGCGCATCGAAACCGATGGCGATGATCTGTTCAGGTCGCGGAAAACTCCCTGTGGGGAACAGCGCCAGTAACCGCTTTATGATTGCGTCGCCGGCCCTGGCATGCAGTTGTTGATAAGCGATCGAGCGCACCAGCGATTCATAGGGATTCCTGGCCGGTTGTGGCTGATGGAGGCAGGGACCAATGGCCGCGATGTGCTGGCGCCAGTCGTCGTCGATGCAGGCAAGAAAGTCGGTGGCAGCAGACCAGGTATCGGGCATGGCGCTCATGCTTCTTCGCGCGTCATGCCCGGCAGGCTCAACTGGCTGAGCTGCAGTGCAGCGTTTTCCAGGCGCAGCAGGAATGCTTTGCGCGGTTGGCCGCCGCCATAACCGGTCAACGAGCCATCGGCACCGATCACCCGGTGGCAAGGCACGACGATCGACACCCGGTTATGTCCGTTAGCCAGGCCAACGGCACGGCTGGCGCCGGGTTTGCCGAGAATTGCGGCAATGGCGCCATAGGTACTGGTCTGTCCGTAGGGGATTTTCACCAGCTCGGCCCACACTTGCCGGGAAAATTCGCTGCCTGGCAAATGCAGCGCGACCGTGAATTCGCTCAGTTTGCCGGCGAAATACTGCGCCAATTCGTCTTCGATCTGACGCAAGTGTGCGTTATTCCCTGGGGCTACCACGTAGCCGTAACGGTTTTGCAGTGATTCGACCTCCCGGGTCAACGCCGGTCGGTCCAGGAATTCAAGCAGCACCAGCCCACGCCGTTCGGCCATGGCGATCATCGGCCCCAATGGGGTAGTCAGGCGGGTGAACAGCAGGGGCTCACTGTCGGCCGCGCGACCGGGGGTGATGCGGAATGACTTTTGAAACGCGTCGCGAAAACCGCTCAGGGATTCATAGCCCGAATCGAACGCCGCGTTGTCGATGGACTCACCCTGCTTGATACCGCCCAGCGCCATGCCAAGACGGCGGGTGCGCAGCCAGGCGTGGAAGGTCATGCCGAAATGCTGCTTGAACCAGCGCCGAAGCTTCAGCGGTTCGATGTCTTCAGCCAGCAGCTGAGCATCGGACCATTGTCGATCCGGGGCGGCGTCCACCGCTATCAGCAATTGTTGCACCCAGTCTGGGGCAATGGCAGCAGCGTCCAATGGCTTGCAGCGCAGGCAGGCGCGATAGCCCGCTGACAGACATTCATCGGCATGGGCGAAGAACTCGACATTCTCAGGTTTTGGTTTGCGCGCCGTGCAACTGGGACGGCAAAAGATGCCGGTGGTCTTGACCGCAGTAAAGAACACGCCTTCGTAGGCAGTGTCACGTTCAAGCATGGCGCGGACCATCTCGTTGTGGGGCGGGAGCGAAGCGTTCTGTAGGTTCATGGCGTGAGCATAGGGGGCGTCGGACGACCGCTCCACCGGTAAATCGACAAAGAATTCGCCATTACGCCCGACGCGCCAGCAACAACACTGAGGCCGCCGCCGACAGCAATCCGGCGCAGCATCGATTAAATATCTGTTTGCCACGGGGGGTGCTGAACCAGCGGCGCATGTGCAGGCCCATATAGGCGTAGGCGCCAATGGCGATCCACTCCAGGGCCAGGAATAGCCCGCCCAGTACCGCGAACTGCGGGGTAATCGCCTGCGCGGGGTCGACGAACTGCGGGAGAAATGCCGTGAAGATCAGGATCGCCTTAGGGTTACCCGCTGCTACCAGGAATTCCTGGCGCGCCAATGCGGGGATGCCCACCGGACCACCGGTGACCTGATTGTCGCTTCCCGCATCGGATCGCCACAATTGCCAGGCGAGATAAAACAGATAAGCCGCGCCTAGAATCTTGATCCCGGAGAACAGCAGTTCTGAGGTTTGCAAAACCACCGCCAGCCCGGCGGAGGCAAGGGCAATCATTGCGGCGAACGCCAGCAATCGTCCCATTCCGGCGACACAGGCGGTGCGGTACCCGTAACGGGTGGAGTTGCTGACCGACAGCAGGTTGTTCGGGCCCGGTGCCATGTTCAGGGCGAAACAGGCGGGAAGGAAGAGGGCGAGAGTGGCGAGGTCCATAAGCGGTTCCAGAATCAGCTGGACTATTTTTACCATGCTCGCGTGAGGTGCAACCCATACAGTGATCCACGTTCGTCGTGGTACAGCTGAGGGGTGTTTTGTTCAATACTCGTGAGTGGCAGTTTTTTACTCTGGGAGCCAATTCAACCGAGTGAAGAGGTTTGCGATGAGTCTGATTGTCTCCATGGCCGCGTTTGCGTTGGTGGCTTCGATCACCCCGGGGCCTGTGAATATTGTGGCCTTGAGTTCCGGCGCGCAGTTTGGCTGGCTCGCCAGCCAGCGGCACGTGCTGGGCGCCACGTTGGGCTTCGTGTTGTTGCTGGTGTTGATGGGGCTGGGGTTACATGAGGTGTTGCAGCGCTGGCCGGCGCTGACGCACGTGGTGCAGTTGGCGGGCGTGGCTTTTCTGTTGTTCATGGCTTGGAAGCTGGCTGCCAACGATGGCCGGGTCGATGCTGCGGGTTCAGCCCGCGCGCCCTCTATGCTATATGGCGCAGTAATGCAGTGGCTCAACCCGAAAGCCTGGTTGGCCTGCGTGGCGGGCATGGGTGCGTTTGTCGCTGATGGTGAATCGCGCCTGGTCTGGCAGTTTGCTGGGGTCTATCTGGTGATCTGTTATCTGTCTGTTGGGTGTTGGGCCTATGCCGGGACGTTTTTGCGCGGGTATCTGAATAATCCGCAGGGGATGCGCCTGTTCAATCGGGGGATGGCGGCGTTGTTGGTGGTGAGTGCCGGTTACCTGCTATTGCCTTGATATTGGCCGGGTGTCGCGGCCAGGTGTTGTTTGAACGCGCGCTGAAAATGTGCCTGGTCGGCAAACCCCGCTTCAAGCGCGACATCGGCAATCAGCTTGCCGCTGCGCAGGCGGTCCTGGGCGAACTGGATGCGGCGATTGATCAGGAAGGCGTGCGGCGTCATGCCGTAATGCTGCTTGAAAGCGCGGATCAGATAGGACGGCGATAACTGGGCGGCCGCGCATATGTCTTCAAGCTTGAGCAATTGAGTGCAGTTGTCGCGAAGGAAATCGGCTGCACGCTCCAGCTTGAAGTTGGGCTCGTGCAGCGGTTGCTCGGCCGGGTTCAATCGCAACTGCAGTTCGCTGAAAAATTCCACCAGCGTGCTGTGTTTCTGCAGGTTGTCCTGCTGCGTGTCGATCAATACCTCATACAACCCAACCAGCCCCTCAAACAGGTTGGCATCGCGCACATGCGTAAGGGAAAAGCGGCGCAACGCCGAGTCTGGACTGAAACCCAACTGGTGCTGAAGTTCGGTAAGCCAGGCGGTATCAACATAAAACATCAAGTACGACCAGGGCTGGTCGTCGATGGGATTGCAGGCGTGCACATCGCCAGGGTTCATCAGCACGACGGTGCCGACGCTGATCTCTAATTGCGCCTGTTCGTGGATATAGGTACTACGCCCGGCCGTGATCGCACCAATTGAAAAATGCTCGTGGGAATGGCGCGAGTAACATACCTCGCGGCCGTCGGCGATGGAGCGCGCTTCGATGAAGGGCAGAGCGTTATCGCGCCAGAATCGAGGACGTTTATCTTCGTTGCTGGCAACCGGGCGCTTCATGTTCGAGTCCATGGCAGGTGAGCCTGCGAGTGTAATAGCTCTTGCGGCCGAAGGCTCGCTCTAACGCAGTCCCGAGTTTGACTTTGGTAGTCATCATGACAACTGAAAGAGTCATAACGACCTCGATGGGTGATTGTCATTATGACTAGATTATCCTCGGCTCATTGATTTTCAAGGCCCTGGAAGCTGGCACGAGACTTGATACATCACCCGTACCCCGAACAACTTCAGGAGTACCGGAAAATGTTCAAGTTCTTCAGCAATCCCCGAAATGTCCTGCACCTGTCCAGCCGTATCCTCTTTGCCGGGCTGTCACTGCTGGTAGCCGGTATCTACGGTGCCTATTTATACGGCGGATATCTGTCTATTCCCGCGCTGGTGTCGTTGCACGCCATGACCATCATCGGGCCAACCCTGTTGAAAATCGGCTATGTCATGCGTCTGCTATCCCAGTATCACCTGAGGCAGCGCCTGAATGGCGGGGGCGCCTGATGCGCGCCTTGGGCTTGGCACCGTTGTTCAGTCTGGGGTTTCGGCCGTTTTTTCTCGCCGGCGCCGGTTTTGCGGCTATTGCCGTGGCGGTCTGGGGCTTGTGGTTGTACGGCCGGCTGCCCGATGCGCAACCCATTGGCGGGATGTTGGCGTGGCATCGGCATGAAATGCCGTTCGGTTTCGCTGCTGCAATCATCGGCGGATTTCTCCTCACGGCAGTGCCTAACTGGACCGGCCTTCCAGGGCTTCATGGCAGGTCCCTGATGGGCCTGATGCTGGTCTGGCTGCTGGCACGACTGGCGTGGATGATGCCGTTGCCGGCGGTACTGCTGATCGCGGCACAGCTTCCGTTCTTGCCGTTGCTGGCGTGGTTCATTGGGCGGGACCTGTTGAAGGCCAGTAAGCGCGACAACTATCCAGTCCTGCTGGTGATCGCGCTTCTGACGGGTTGCCAATTCATGACCCTGGCCGGCGTGGCAACTGACGACAGCGATCTGCAGCGGCGCGGTGCGCTGGCAGCACTGTGGTTGGTGGGGGCGCTGATGAGCGTGATCGGTGGCCGGGTGATTCCGTTCTTCATTCAGCGTGGCTTGAATCGCCTGCCTGCGCCAGTGACCAGCCCCTGGGCCACTCACACTTTGCTCATCGGCGGGCTGCTTGCAGCCCTGTCGTTCGCAACTGCGCTGAACGACGTCCCCAGCCCCTGGCTGTCAGGCCTGTTTCTGCTGATGGGTAGTTTGCATCTGCTGCGGCTGTGGCGTTGGTATGACAGGGGTATCTGGGGCGTGCCATTGCTGTGGTCGTTGTACCTGGCATATGCCTGGCTAGTAGTTGCGGCCCTGGCGATGACGCTGTGGCATACCGGCCTGATCTCGCAACAGAGCCTTGCCACTCACTCACTGGCTGTCGGCGGGATCGGCGGGTTGAGCCTGGCGATGATTGCGCGGGTCAGTCTGGGGCACACGGGGCGAGCGCTAACCCCATCCAAAACGATCGTTCTGGGATTCATCCTACTGATGATGGCGGGCGTTTACCGAGTGCTGTTGGTACCTTTTTCCGCCAGCGGCCTGGGTTTGTCGGCGCTGTTCTGGTGTGCGGCCTTTACGCTATTCCTGATGAACTACACCAGCATTCTGTTGCGGACCAGGGTTTAGCGGTTGCCGGCAATTGCACGTCCCTGTGGCACTTGAATGGCATGACCGGTGGTCGCTGAACCGGTCTCGCCTGCTATTTTGCGCTTAGCTGTAGGGATAAACCGAGGCGAGCGCAGGCATTGATCTGGCCCAGTGACGCTCCTTCAGAACACCGTGAGTCTGAGGAAGTCCGCAATGCTGACCCTGAACATCAATGGCAAGGACCAGGCCCTGGATGTCCCTGCGGACATGCCGCTACTTTGGGTACTGCGGGATGTCGCGCACCTGACCGGCACCAAATTTGGCTGTGGCATGGCGCAATGCGGCGCCTGCACCGTGCACGTCGACGGAGCGCCACTGCGATCCTGTATTACGCCGGCCACAGCCGTGGCCCATGGCCAGAAGATTCTCACGATCGAAGGTCTGTCCATCGATGGATCTCATCCCGTGCAGCGAGCCTGGGCCGAACTCGACGTTGTCCAGTGCGGCTACTGCCAGTCCGGGCAGATAATGTCCGCCGCAGCCTTGCTGGCAAAAATCCCCAAGCCTACTGACAGCGATATCGACCAGGCGCTTTCCGGCAATATTTGCCGTTGCGGCACCTATCCGCGAATCCGCGCGGCAGTCAAGCGCGCTGCCGAGATCGGCTGATTCCCAGGGGAGGGCATATCATGAACAGCGACCATCCACTGTCGCGTCGGGGCTTTCTCAAGGGTAGTGCCGTGTTGGGCGGCGGGCTGGTTGTGGCCTTTGTTATCCCCGGTGCCCACCGCTTCGCCATGGGTGCGCAGAATCAGAACAACGTGTTCGCGCCGAATGCGTTCTTGCGAATCGGTAATGACAACTGCGTCACCGTACTGCTCGGTCACTCCGAAATGGGCCAGGGCATCTGGACCGGCTTGACCATGCTGATCGCCGAGGAGCTGGACGCCGACTGGTCAAAAATCCTCGTCGAACATTCCCCGGCATCGGCCGCTGATTATGGTTTAGCCGGCTTCGGCGGGATGCAGATCACCGGCGGCTCGACTTCCACCTGGATGGAATTCGATCGCTATCGGCAGGCGGGTGCAGCAGCGCGCTTGATGCTGATTGACGCGGCTGCCAAGCGGTTCAATGTCGCGCCTTCGACGATTCGTACCGAATCGGGCGTGGTTATCACCGGTGACAGCCAGGTCACCTACGGGGAGCTGGCCGATGAGGCCGGCAAGTTACCGGTGCCGGAGCCAGCCTCAATCACGCTCAAGGAACCCAAGGACTGGAAGCTGATTGGCAAACCCACCAAGCGCCTGGACACGCCGGAGAAAATCACCGGCCGCGCCAGATTCGGTATGGACGTGCAGTTCGAGGGTTTGCTGACAGCCATGGTTGCCCGCCCGCCGGTGTTTGGTGGCAGCGTCAAATCCTTCGAGGGTGCTGAGGCGCTGGCGATTGCGGGTGTGCACAAAGTGGTGCAGGTGCCCAGCGGAGTTGCGGTGATCGCCGATCACTATTGGGCGGCAAAGCTGGGGCGCGATGCCCTCAAGATTGATTGGGACCTGGGCCCCAACACCGGCCTCGACAGCCAGCAACTGCTCGAGCGTTTCCGCAAGCTGGCGGGCACCCCCGGCCGGCCTGCCAGTAAGGCCGGGAATACCAAGGCCGCCCTGGCCAAAGCCGCGAAAACCATCGATGTCGAGTACAGCGTGCCCTACCTGGCCCACGCACCAATGGAACCACTCAATTGCACGGTCAAAATCACCCAGACCAAGTGCGAGATTTGGACAGGCACGCAGTTCCAGACCCTGGACCAGATGATCGCTGGCAAAATTACCGGGTTGAAACCCGAGCAGGTCGAGATTCATACCGAGTTTCTCGGTGGTGGCTTTGGCCGACGGGCCAATCCAACTTCAGACTTTGTCGCTGAAGCGGTGCAGGTGGCCAAGGCGGCAGGCGCTCCGGTGAAGACCGTGTGGTCCCGCGAAGATGACATCCGTGGCGGCTATTACCGCTCGGCGTTCCTGCATCAGGCGCGCATCGGCCTGGATGCGGGTGGCCTGCCCATCGCCTGGGAGCATGTGCTGGTCGGGCAATCGATCATGGCCGACACCATGCTCGAGGCGACTATGGTCAAGGATGGCATCGACAAGACCTCTGTCGAAGGCGTGGCGGACAGTCCCTATTTGGAGCACCTGGCCAACCATCAGGTCGAACTGCACTCGCCCAAGACAGGAATCAATGTGCTGTGGCTGCGTTCGGTGGGGCATACCCATACCGGGTTCGTCGTGGAGTCACTGATCGACGAACTGGCCGACGCAGCGGGCCAGGATCCGGTGGAGTATCGACGAACCCTGCTCAAGCAGCATCCGCGGCATCTCGGCGTGCTGAACCTGGCGGTGGAAAAAGCCAACTGGAAGGCGCCGCTGCCGGATGGCCATGCCTTGGGTGTGGCAGTGCACGAATCATTCGGCAGCTACGTCGCCCAAGTGGCCGAGGTGTCCCAGGATAACCTGGCGATTCGCGTGCATCGGGTGGTGTGCGCAGTGGACTGCGGAATTGCGGTCAACCCGCAGAGCATCGCTGCGCAGATGGAATCGTGCATTACGTTTGGCCTGGGGTTCGCATTGCACAGCAAACTGACTATCAAGAACGGCAAGGTGGAGCAATCCAACTACCACGACTACCAAGTGCTGCGGCTCAATGAGATGCCAGTGGTTGAAGTGCATATCGTGCCCAGTACCGAGAAGCCCGGAGGCATTGGCGAAGCAGGTGTGCCGCCAACGGCTCCGGCAGTGGCGAACGCAATATTCGCCTTGACCGGACAACGCTTGCGGGAACTGCCGCTGCAACTGTCGGGGGTTTGAGATGAAACGACATCTGGTGCTGGGCGCAGTGATCCTTATTGGCCTGGTGGCCTACGCCGAGGATCTGTTTGCCGATGACAAGGAAGCGCTCAAGGCTTTCGAGACCGTACAGAAAGTCTTCCAGAACCCGCGCTGCCAGAACTGCCACATCCCAGGGGATTCGCCGCTGCAATTCGACGCTGGCACTCCCCATGCAATGAACGTCGTGCGCGGCCTGGACGGCAAGGGGGCCGCTGGCCTGCCTTGCGCCACGTGTCACGCCGAGTCCAATCCACCCGCCAGCTACGGCCCCCATGCACCACCCGGCGCGCCTCATTGGAGCCTGCCGCCAGCCGCCCATAAGATGGCCTGGATCGGCCTGCCAGCGGACAAACTGTGCGCAATGATCAAGGATCGTTCCGCCAACGGTGATCGTGATTTCGCCGCGCTGATCAAGCATGTCAGCGACGACAAGCTGGTGCTGTGGGGCTGGAATCCAGGAGCCGGCCGGTCACCCGTGCAGGTACCGCACGATATTTTCGTCACCCAGTTCAAACTGTGGGCTGATGCGGGAGGGCCATGCCCGGTTCAGGGCATCTGACCAACGGTCACTAAATAGTTAGTCGAACCGGGCGAGGGCGGCTCTAATGTACATACTCTTCAACGGAGTGACTGATGGTTGCTTCAGGCAAACCGGGTAAAACCGGGTCCATCGTAGAGGTTAGGCGTGGGCGCAAGGTCCTTGATATTGCCGTACAGGACCGCGAACGGATGCGCGAGCTGGCACGCGAGTTCGAGCAACCACTCACGGCGGTGCAAATGGCTAGCATGGACGAGTTGACGCTGCTAACGAACCTGCATGGTTTCATGGTTCTGGCCCAACTGTGGCTGGACGCCTGTGAGCAGTTGGAAAAGCCTGTGAGCCTGCTGTATTTCGACTTGGAGTACTTCAGGCAGATAAACGAAACCTACGGCCGAGTTGAAGGCGACAAGGCGTTGAAAACCTTCGCCGACGTGCTGCGCGTCGCCTTTCGTGAAAGTGATGTGGTCGGTCGGGTTGGCGGCGATGAATTCGCCGTGTTACTGACCGGCTCTACCGCTGTGGAAGAGGCCGGCATCCGTGCTCGTCTGCAGGAAATGCTCAATGAACGTATCGCCACGGCCCATCGCGGTTACGATATTTGCTTCAGCATCGAACAGATGGAGTTTGACCCTGTCGTGCACAAGACGGTGGAGGGGCTTATGACTGCGGTGGATTTTGCGCGGCATCAGGGGGCGGTGCGCTTCTAAAGGTTGGCACGATGCGCGGCGGCGCAACTGAATTCGAGGCATAAAAAACCCGCCATAATCAGCGGGTTTTCATTGGCTAACCGAAAGTTACTCTTCCAGGCTACCCATCGCAGTAGTGTTGAAACCACCATCTACATACATGATTTCACCGCTGATGCCGGACGCCAGGTCCGAGCACAGGAAGGCGCCGGCGTTGCCAACTTCATCGATGGTGACGTTGCGACGCAGTGGGGTTTGCGCTTCGTTGGCGGCCAGCATCTTGCGGAAGTTCTTGATGCCGGAAGCGGCGAGAGTGCGGATCGGGCCTGCCGATACGCAGTTAACGCGGGTACCGTCGGGGCCCAGGGAACCGGCCAGGTAACGCACGCCGGCTTCCAGGGAAGCCTTGGCCATGCCCATCACGTTGTAGTTCGGCATGGTGCGCTCGGCGCCCAGGTACGACAGAGTCAGCAGGCTGCCATTGCGGCCTTTCATCATTTCGCGACCGGCCTTGGCCAGAGCCACGAAGCTGTAGGCGCTGATGTCATGGGCGATGCGGAAACCTTCACGGGTGGTGGCTTCGGTGAAGTCGCCGTCCAGTTGGTCGCCCGGTGCGAAACCCACGGAGTGCACGATGCAGTCCAGACCATCCCACTTCTTGCCCAGCTCAACGAAGACCTTGGCAATTTCTTCATCGCTGGCCACGTCGCACGGGAAGCACAGATCCGGGTTGGAACCCCAGCTTTGTGCGAACTCTTCGACACGACCTTTGAGTTTGTCGTTCTGATAAGTGAAGGCAAGCTCAGCGCCCTCGCGATGCATGGCGGCAGCGATGCCGGATGCGATGGACAGCTTGCTGGCGACACCGACGATCAGTACGCGCTTACCGGCGAGAAAACCCATGTGTTGCTCCTCTTTCAGGTTATTGCGCAGTGGCTGGAGCCAGGAAAGCGGCTTCCAGCAACTGCTGTGTATACGGATGTTGGGGAGCGGCAAAGATACTTTGCGCGTCTCCCTGTTCGACCACTTGGCCATGCTTGACCACCATCAACTGGTGGCTCAGCGCTTTGACGACAGCCAGGTCATGGCTGATAAACAGATACGTCAGGTTGTACTTGGTTTGCAGTGAGCGCAAAAGGTCCACCACCTGGCGTTGCACGGTGCGGTCGAGGGCCGAAGTCGGCTCGTCCAGCAGGATCAACGCCGGTTTGAGCACCAATGCCCGGGCAATGGCGATTCGCTGCCGCTGCCCACCGGAAAATTCGTGGGGGTAGCGGTGCCGGGTGTCCGGATCCAGGCCTACCTCCTTCAATGCCGCAATAATCGCTTGTTCCTGTTCCGCCTCGCTACCCATCTTGTGGATCCGCAGGCCTTCGCCGACGATCTGGCTCACGCACATCCGTGGGCTGAGGCTGCCAAATGGGTCCTGGAATACTACCTGCATCTCCCGCCGCAGCGGTCTAACCTGTTGCTGCGTCAGGCAGTCTAGCTGGTTGCCTTCAAAACGGATCGCACCTTTGCTACCAATCAGCCGCAAAATCGCCAGGCCCAGAGTCGATTTGCCGGAGCCGCTTTCTCCAACAATTCCCAGCGTCTGACCCTGGGGCAGGCTGAAATTGATCCCATCGACCGCCTTGATATGGTCGACGGTCTTTTTCATCAAACCTTTCTTGATCGGGAACCAGACTTTCAGGTCCTCGACCTGCAGCAGCGGCGGCCCGACTACATTGGTGGCAGGCGTCCCGCTGGGCTCCGCCGCCAGCAGTTCCCGAGTGTACGGATGCTGCGGCGCGCGGAACAACTCTTCGCACGATGCCTGTTCGACGATGCAACCGCGCTGCATGACACATACTCGGTGTGCAATTCTTCGCACCAGGTTCAAATCGTGACTGATCAGTAACAGCGCCATGCCCAGGCGGGCCTGCAATTCCTTGAGCAATTCGAGGATTTTCAGCTGCACCGTCACGTCCAGAGCGGTGGTCGGTTCGTCGGCGATCAGCAGCTCCGGCTCGTTGGCCAGGGCCATGGCGATCATCACCCGCTGGCGCTGACCGCCGGACAATTCGTGGGGCAGGGCCTTGAGGCGCTTGTGCGGTTCCGGGATGCCGACCATCTCCAACAGTTCCAGGGTGCGTTGGGTGGCGATCTTGCCAACCAGCCCTTTATGGATGCCAAGCACCTCGTTGATCTGCTTTTCGATGGAGTGCAGCGGATTAAGCGAGGTCATCGGCTCCTGGAAAATCATCGCAATCCGGTTGCCGCGGATATGCCGGATGGTCTTCTCTTTCAGGCTCAGCAGGTCCTGGCCCGAGAATTCGATGGTCCCGGACGGATGCCGGGCGAGCGGGTAGGGCAGTAGCCGCAGGATCGAGTGGGCGGTGACCGATTTGCCCGAACCGCTTTCGCCCACCAGCGCCAGGGTCTCGCCGCGCTTGATGTCGAAGCTGACGCCTTCGACTACCCGCTGCACGCGTTCGCCGACGACAAACTCCACGGCCAGGTCGCGCACTTCGATCAGATTGTCCTGATTCATTTCACTTCCTCGGGTCGAAGGCATCGCGAGCGGACTCGCCGATGAACACCAGCAAACTCAACATTATCGCCAGCACCGCAAATGCGCTCATGCCAAGCCAGGGCGCCTGCAGGTTGGACTTGCCTTGGGCTACCAGTTCGCCCAGCGATGGCGCGCCAGGCGGAAGCCCGAAGCCCAGGAAGTCGAGGGCCGTGAGGGTGCCGATGGCGCCGGTCAGGATGAAGGGCATGAAGGTCATGGTCGAGACCATGGCGTTGGGCAGGATATGGCGGAACATGATCGCACCATTCTGCATGCCCAGCGCCCGAGCTGCGCGCACATATTCGAGGTTGCGTCCGCGCAGGAACTCGGCGCGCACCACGTCCACCAGGCTCATCCAGGAGAACAGCAGCATGATCCCCAGCAGCCACCAGAAGTTCGGCTGGACAAAGCTGGCGAGGATGATTAGCAGGTACAGCACCGGCAGTCCGGACCAGATTTCCAGGAAACGCTGCCCGGCCAGATCCACCCAACCACCATAGAAACCCTGCAAAGCCCCGGCAATCACGCCGATGATCGAGCTGAGAATGGTCAGGGTCAGGGCAAACAGTACGGAGATACGAAATCCGTAGATCACCCGGGCCAGCACGTCGCGGCCCTGGTCATCAGTGCCTAGCAGGTTGTCAGCTGAAGGCGGTGCCGGTGCCGGAACTTTCAGGTCATAGTTGATGCTTTGATAGCTGTAGGGTATCGGCGCCCACAGCACCCAAGCATCCTTGGCCTTGAGCAGTTCGCGGATATACGGGCTCTTGTAGTTGGCTTCCAGTGGGAATTCACCGCCGAAGGTGGTTTCCGGGTAGCGCTTGAGCGCCGGGAAATACCAGCCGTCGTCATAATGCACCACCAGCGGTTTGTCGTTGGCGATCAATTCGGCGCCCAGGCTCAAACCGAATAGCACGAGGAACAGCCACAGCGACCACCAGCCACGCTTGTTGGCCTTGAACAGTTCGAATCGCCGGCGATTGAGCGGGGATAGGTTCATCTCAATGCTCCCGGCTTTCGAAGTCGATACGCGGATCGACAAAGGTGTAGGTGAGGTCGCCGATCAGTTTCACCACCAACCCCAACAGGGTGAAGATGAATAACGTGCCGAACACCACCGGATAATCGCGGTTGATGGCTGCCTCGAAGCTCATCAGACCCAGTCCGTCGAGCGAAAAGATCACCTCCACCAGCAGCGAGCCAGTGAAAAAAATCCCGATGAACGCCGACGGGAAGCCGGCGATCACCAGCAGCATGGCGTTACGGAATACATGCCCGTAGAGCACGCGGTGGTTGGTCAGCCCCTTGGCCTTGGCCGTCACCACATACTGTTTGTTGATTTCGTCGAGAAAGCTGTTCTTGGTCAGTAGGGTCATGGTCGCGAAGTTGCCGATCACCAGTGCCGTCACCGGCAGGGCCAAATGCCAGAAGTAATCGAGGATCTTGCCGCCGGTGGTCAGTTCATCGAAGTTGTTGGACGTCAGGCCTCTCAGTGGGAACCAGTCAAAGTAACTGCCGCCGGCGAATACCACGATCAGCAGGATCGCGAACAGGAAGGCCGGGATTGCGTAACCGACGATGATCAACGAGCTGGTCCAGACGTCGAAATGGCTGCCGTGTCGCGTGGCCTTGGCGATCCCCAGCGGGATCGACACCAGGTACATGATCAGGGTGCTCCACAACCCGAGGGAGATGGAAACCGGCATTTTTTCCTTGATGAGGTCGATGACCTTGGCGTCGCGAAAGAAACTGTCGCCGAAATCGAGCTTCGCGTAGTTCTTGATCATGATCCACAAGCGTTCCGGCGCCGACTTGTCGAAGCCGTACATGTGCTCGATTTCCTTGACCAGCGCCGGGTCCAGGCCCTGGGCGCCGCGATAGGCGGAGCCGGCCACCGAAACCTCGGCGCCGCCGCCAGCAATGCGGCTGGTGGCGCCTTCGAAGCCTTCGAGCTTGGCGATCATCTGCTCTACCGGCCCACCGGGCGCGGCCTGGATAATCACGAAGTTGATCAGCAAAATGCCCAGCAAGGTCGGGATGATCAGCAGCAGTCGCCGAAAAATGTACGCCAGCATCTGATTACTCCGTGCCCGTAGCGTCGGTTTGCAGTTTGGTTTCGACCTCTATTGCCGGTTTTGCATCCGGCTTGATCCACCAGGTGTTGATGCCGACATCGTAGGTAGGTGAGATTTTCGGATGACCGATATGGTTCCAGTAAGCCACGCGCCAGGTCTTGATGTGCCAGTTGGGGATGACGTAATACCCCCATTGCAGCACGCGGTCCAGCGCTCGGGCGTGGGCCACCAGGCTTTTGCGCGAATCGGCGTTGATCAATTGCTCGACCAACTGGTCGACCACCGGATCCTTGAGGCCCATGGAATTACGGCTGCCGGGCTTGTCCGCGGCGTCAGACATCCAGAACTCCCGTTGTTCATTGCCCGGCGAGTTGGACTGCGGGAAGCCGCCGACGATCATGTCGAAGTCTCGTGAGCGCACTCGGTTGATGTACTGCGAGACGTCGACCCTTCGGATCACCAGGTCGATCCCGAGATCGCTGAGGTTGCGCTTGAACGGCAGCAGCACCCGCTCGAATTCAGTCTGGGCCAGCAGGAATTCAATGGTCACAGGTTTGCCGTTGGCGTCGACCATCTTATCGTCGACGATGCGCCAGCCGGCCTCCAGCAGCATTTGATAGGCCTGGCGTTGCTGGGTGCGAATCATGCCGCTGGCGTCGGTAAGCGGGTTCTGGAAAGCCTCGCTGAACACCTGCTCGGGAATCTTGCCGCGGAAAGGATCAAGGATCGCCAACTGGTCGGCATCCGGCAGCCCCGTGGCAGCCATTTCCGAGTTTTCAAAATAACTGCGGGTGCGCACGTAGGCGCCATTGAATAATTGCTTGTTAGTCCACTCAAAGTCCAGCAGCAGGCTCAGTGCGTGGCGCACGCGAACATCCTGAAACACCGGGCGTCGCAGGTTGAACACAAAGCCTTGCATGCCGGTCGGGTTGCCGTTGGGGATCTGTTCTTTGATCAGCCGGCCCTCGGTGACCGCCGGAACTTTGTAGGCATTGGCCCAGTTTTTTGCAGTCATCTCCAGCCAGTAATCGAACTGGCCCGCTTTGAGGGCTTCCAGGGCGACGGTGTTGTCGCGGTAGTAGTCGGTGGTCATCACGTCGAAGTTATAAAACCCGCGGTTGACCGGCAGGTCCTTGCCCCAGTAATCCTTTACCCGCTCGTACCGCACCGAGCGCCCGGCCTTTACTTCGCTGACCCGGTAGGGGCCGCTGCCGAGGGGGATTTCCAGGTTGCCCTTGTTGAAGTCTCGGTCTGCCCACCAGTGTTTTGGCAGTACCGGCAGTTGGCCAAGGATCAGCGGCAGTTCGCGGTTGTTGCTGTGCTTGAACTTGAACAGCACGGTCAGCGGGTCTTCGGCGACGACTTCGGCGACGTCGCTGTAATAGCCGCGATAGAGTGGCGCGCCTTGCTTGGTCAACATGTCGTAACTGAAGATGACGTCCTCGGCATGGATCGGGTGACCGTCGTGGAACCGCGCTTGCGGGCGTAGGTAGAAACGTACCCAGCTGTTGTCGGGGGCTTTCTCGATCTTGCCGGCGACCAGGCCGTACTCGGTGAACGCTTCGTCCAGGCCTTGTTTGGCCAGGGTGTCGTAGATCATGCCGACGTCGTCGGCGGGCACGCCCTTGCTGATAAACGGGTTAAGGCTGTCGAAGCCGCCAAACCCTGCCTGGCGGAAGGTTCCGCCTTTGGGTGCGTCCGGGTTCACGTAATCGAAATGCTTGAAATCAGCCGGGTATTTTGGCGGTTCGTTGTACAGGGTCAGCGCGTGTTGCGGAGCGGCGCAGGCCAGCCCGGCGAACATCAGGCCGCTGACCTGCAACAGCAGGGCACGTACAGGTGTCATCGATCCTTCTCCGAAGATTTCAGCCACCACGCACTCAAGCCCAGGGTATAGGGTGGCGTGGTGAAAAAGGCAAACCGGTTGCGGTAGGCCAGGCGGTGATAATTGAGGTACCAGTTGGGAATAATGTAGTGCTGCCACAGCAGCACACGATCCAGGGCCTTGCCGGCGGCCACCTGCTCATCACGGGTCTTGGCGGCCAGCAACTCGTCTAGCAGATGGTCAACTACAGGGCTGGCGATACCTGCGTAATTCTTGCTGCCCTTGACCGCCACCTGGCTGGAGTGGAAGTACTGCCATTGCTCCAGTCCGGGGCTGAGCGTCTGGTTGAGGGTCATCAGGATCATGTCGAAGTCGAATTGATCGAGGCGTTGCTTGTATTGGGCACGATCGACCGTACGCAGCCGCGCATCGACGCCGATGCTCGCGAGGTTCTCGACGTAGGGCTGAAGAATGCGTTCCAGGTTGGGGTTGACCAGCAGGATTTCCAGGCGCAACGGCTGGCCTGCGGCATTTTGCAGGCGCTGGCCATTGAGTTTCCAGCCTGCTTCGGCGAGCAGTCCCAAGGCATTGCGCAGAGTCTGCCGGGGAATGCCGCGACCATCGGTCTGCGGCAGGCTGAAGGGTTCGGTGAAGAGCTTGGCCGGCAGCTGTTCGCGATAGGGCTTGAGCATCAGCCATTCGTGCCCGACTGGAACCCCGGTGGCAGAGAACTCGCTGTTGGGGTAATAGCTCATGGTGCGTTTGTAAGCGCCACTGAACAGCGTGCGGTTGGTCCACTCGAAGTCAAACATCAGCCCCAGCGCTTCCCTGACCTTGGGGTCGGCAAAGGTGGCGCGACGGGTGTTCATGAACAGACCCTGGCTCTGGGTCGGAATCTGGTGCGGGATCTGCGCTTTGATCACCTCGCCGCGCCCGACAGCCGGGAACCGATAGCCGTTGTCCCAGTTTTTCGCCTGGTGCTCGATGTAGATGTCGAATTCCCCGGCCTTGAAGGCTTCGAAGGCGACGTCGCTGTCGCGGTAGAACTCGACTTCCATCCGATCGACATTGTACTTGCCGCGATTGACCGGCAGATCCTTGCCCCAGTAATCCTTGACCCGCTCGAAAACTATCTGCCGTCCGGGCGTAACTGAGGTAATGCGGTAGGGCCCGCTGCCCAGGGGCGGTTCGAACGTGGTGGCCTTGAAGTCGCGACCTTTCCAGTAATGCTGGGGCAATACCGGTAACTCGCCCAGGCGCATGATCAACAGAGGGTTGCCGGCGCGCTTGAAGACAAATCGGATGCGATGGGGGTTGAGAATGTCGACCCGCAGCACTTCCTGAAGGTTGGTGCGGTATTGCGGATGCCCTTCCTTGAGCAACAGGCGATAGGAAAATGCGACGTCGTAGGCGGTGATCGGCGTGCCGTCATGGAATTTCGCCTCTGGACGCAGGTTGAACACGACCCAGCTGCGGTCTTCGCTGTACTCCACCGTTTGCGCGATCAGCCCGTAGCTGGACGTGGGCTCATCGCCAGACGGCGCGTATTGGCCTGTGCCCACCATCAGGGGCTCGTTGAGTTCATTGATGCCGTATTGCAGGAAATTAGGGGTGGAAACCGGGCTCGAACCCTTGAAAGTGTATGGGTTCAGCGTATCGAAGGTGCCGAATGCCATCACCCGCAATGTACCGCCCTTGGGCGCTTGCGGGTTGACCCAGTCGAAGTGGGTAAATCTGGCCGGGTACTTGAGCGTGCCGAACTGCGCATAACCATGGCTTTCGCTGATCGTTGCGCTTGCGGGGGAGCTCAAGGCCAGGCTGATCAGGAGCAGTAGGAGGGGACGCTTCAAGTCAGAGATCCGATCCAGGCGGCTTGGGCTTTAAGGGCCGTACAGTAACAGCTTGTCCGGGCAGGAAAAAGATAGGAGTTAATGCGCAATTTGTTGTTGATAGGGCGCCACAGTTGACCTCAGAGTAGCAGGCAAAAAAAGCCCCTGAATTCAGGGGCTGTTTTTAGTGCGGCGAGTAGACCGTCAGCATCTGACCAGGCTTGAGCGCCTGACCGACGCGTGGGTTCCAGCGTTTGAGGTGCTGCATCTCGACGTTGAAGCGCTTGGCGACCATGTACAGCGAGTCCCCTTGCTTGACCTTGTACTTGGTCTGCTGCTTCTTGGTGTTGGCGGCGACTACCGTGCTGACGCGTCCGGCGCTGCGCTTGGTGGTGTCCCGCATGACCAGCGTCTGGCCGACCTTGAGGTTCTGGCCGGTCAGTTTGTTCCAGTGCTGCAGGTCCTTGACCTGGACGTTATGGGCCCGGGCAATGGTGCCCAGGTTATCGCCGCGCTTGACCCGGTAGGAACGCTTTGCGCCAGCAATGGCGGGTGTGTTGGCACCCTCGAACACCGGCTTGAGCGGCCGCTTGCTGATCAGCTCTTCAGGGCGCATGGTCGACAGACTGGTGGTCAGCAATTGCGCCTTCGAAGTGGGTACCAGCAAATGCTGGGGGCCGTCGAGGGTGGTGCGCTGCTTGAACGCCGGGTTGAGCTGGAACAGCTCGTCTTCATCGATGTTGGCCACTGCAGCGACCTTGGACAGGTCCATGCGCTGGTTGATCTCGACGACCTGGAAGTACGGTTCGTTGGCGATCGGGTTGAGGTTCACCCCGTAGGCTTCAGGTGTCAGTACCACCTGCGACAGCGCGAGTAGCTTGGGCACGTACGCCTGGGTTTCGGCCGGCAGTGGCAGGTTCCAGTAATCGGTTGGCAGGCCCAGCTTCTCGTTGCGCTCGATCGCTCGGCTGACTGTGCCTTCGCCTGCATTATAGGCCGCCAGGGCCAGCAGCCAGTCGCCATTGAACATGTCGTGCAGGCGGGTCAGGTAGTCCATCGCTGCGGTGGTCGAAGCGGTGATATCGCGGCGCCCATCGTAGAACTGGGTCTGGCGCAGGTTGAAGTAACGCCCGGTGGAGGGAATGAACTGCCAAAGCCCCACCGCGTTAGCCCGGGAATAGGCCATCGGGTTATAGGCGCTCTCGATCACTGGCAACAGCGCCAGTTCCAGCGGCATGTTGCGTTCTTCCAGGCGTTCGACGATGTAATGAATGTAGAGGCTGCCGCGTTCGCCGGCATTTTCAAGGAACGACGGATTGCTCGCGAACCACAGGCGCTGTTGCTCGATGCGCGGGTTCACTCCCAGGCTGTCCTGCAGCTGGAAGCCCTGGCGCATGCGCTCCCAGACGTCCTGCGGTATTTGCGGAACAGGTTTTTCGCTGAGCCAGACAGGCTTCTGCTTGGCTCGAGCGGCGATGTTGGGGGTGTGTGTCGCTTCGGTTTGCGGCATATGGCTTGAACAGCCCGCCAGGGTGGCGGACACAGCCACCGCGATGGCTTGAGCCAGGCGGGTCAATGCGTCTGAATTGATGGACTTACGAATAGATGACGACATTGGCTGGAAGTAAGTTCCGGGCAAAAATGTCGGGCGATTCTAGAAAGCACACCCCCCGAGGTCAACCATTCAGAATTTCTGTGCCGCCGAGCAGCCTCCCTAGAACTTGTCTTTCCAGGCACGCAGGGCAGCAAAGACCGCACTCGGACTGCTGTTGTCGGTGCCGCTCCGTTCGTCCACTTTTTGTTTAATAGATGTTTCGCCGGCACGCAAGAAGGGGTTGGTGAGCTTTTCCAGGGCCAATGTCGAGGGCAGCGTCATGATCCCGGCTTCGCGCATTTGCCTGACTTTGGCCAGGCGTTCGACAGTGTCAGAATTGCCGGGCTCGACTGCCACGGCGAACCGCAGATTGCTCAGGGTATATTCATGGGTGCAATACACCAGCGTATCCTCGGGAAGGGCTGCAAGCCGGGTCAGGGAGGTATACATTTGCTGCGGCGTGCCCTCGAACAGACGCCCGCATCCGGCAGCAAACAGGGTGTCGCCGCAGAACAGAAGGCCATGATGGTAGAAGGCAATGTGCCCCAGAGTATGGCCCGGAACGGCAAATACATCGAACTCCCAGCCCAGCACGCTGATCCGGTCGTTGTCCTTGAGCGCCACGTCACGCGCCGGAATGTGTTCGCTGGCGGGGCCGTAGACAGTCGCGTCTGTCGCTCTCTTGAGTATTTCCACGCCGCCGACGTGATCATGGTGGTGATGGGTGATCAGGATATCGCTCAACACCCAGCCCGGACGGGCCGCAAGCCAGGCCTCTACGGGCGCGGCGTCACCGGGGTCGACCACGGCGCACCGCTGGGTACTGTGGTCTTGTAACAACCAGATGTAGTTGTCGGTAAAGGCAGGCAGGGCACTGATCTGTATCATCGTCGGATTCGCCAAGCGGAAAACATTGGCGCATCTTAGAACTTCCTGGCGCGTTGGAGAATGCAATGACCGATAAAGCGTTCGCTCAGGCTGATCCTGACTGGCTGGATTTGATCAGCGCAGCCCGTGAATGGCTGTCAGGCCCGATTGGGCAATTTCTCCTTGATGAAGAGCGGCGCATGCTCGAAGACGAGCTGGCGCGCTTCTTTGGTGGGTACCTGGTGCACTACGGCCCGTCGGCTGAAACGCCTCCATCGGCTCCGCAAGTGCAGCGCAATGTACGCCTGGGCGCGCCGCTGCCAGGGGTGGAGATCGTCTGCGAGGAGCAGGCCTGGCCATTGAGTGAACATGCCGCCGACGTGGTGGTGCTGCAGCATGGGCTGGATTTCTGCCTGTCGCCTCACGGTTTATTGCGTGAGGCCGCCAGCAGCGTGCGGCCGGGGGGGCATCTGCTGATCATCGGCATCAACCCCTGGAGCACTTGGGGTTTGCGGCATGTGTTCGCCCATGACGGCTTGCGCAAGGCCCGCTGCATATCGCCTTCGCGGGTTGGAGACTGGTTGAACCTGCTGGGTTTTGCGCTGGAGAAACGTCGCTTCGGGTGCTATCGTCCGCCGCTTGCTTCCCCGGCATGGCAGACCCGTCTTGCCGGTTGGGAACGCAAGGCCGGTGACTGGCAATTATCCGGTGGCGGCTTCTATTTACTGGTGGCACGCAAGATCGTGGTCGGTTTGCGCCCCCTGCGCCAGGAGCGCCGCGAGCCCATGGGCAAGTTGATTCCGTTGCCGATGGCCAAGGTCAACCGTCGCCGCATCGAACCGTAACACACTCCTTTATTCCCGGTCGGGTCAACCCCGGCCTCGGGCATCGTCGATCACGGATCGGCGAGCCACGGCATTTTTCTGGAAAGGTTGGCATGAGCGATAGCGTAGAACTCTTCACCGACGGCGCCTGTAAGGGCAATCCGGGCCCAGGCGGCTGGGGTGCATTGCTGGTGTGCAAGGGCGTTGAAAAGGAACTCTGGGGTGGCGAAGCCAACACCACCAACAATCGCATGGAGTTGATGGGGGCGATCCGTGGCCTTGAAGAACTGAAGCGCGCCTGCGACGTGCTGCTGGTGACCGACTCGCAGTATGTGATGAAAGGCATCAACGAATGGATGGACAACTGGAAAAAGCGGGGCTGGAAGACGGCGGCTAAAGAACCGGTAAAAAACGCCGACCTGTGGAAGCTGCTGGATGAGCAGGTCAATCGCCACAATGTCACCTGGAAATGGGTACGTGGGCACATCGGCCATCATGGCAACGAGCGGGCGGACCAGTTGGCCAACCGTGGTGTCGATGAAGTGCGCGGCTACAAACAAGCTTAAAAGCGCTGCACCTTCCCGTGTTCTCTATGGAATCCGCCAGCGTGTTAACATTCGCGCTTTTTCAAGATCGACCCGTTGAGAGCTGAGCACTGATGGCAACCAGATCCGTTGTACTCGATACCGAAACCACCGGCATGCCGGTGACCGATGGCCACCGGATTATCGAAATCGGCTGTGTCGAGTTGCTCGGTCGGCGCCTGACCGGCCGGCATTTCCACGTCTATCTGCAACCTGATCGCGAGAGTGACGAAGGCGCCATTGGCGTCCACGGTATCACCAACGAATTTCTGGTGGGCAAGCCGCGCTTCAATGAAGTGGCCGATGAGTTCTTCGAATTCATCAAGGGCGCGCAACTGATCATCCATAACGCGGCGTTCGACGTTGGCTTCATCAACAACGAATTCGCCCTGATGGGCCAGCACGATCGCGCAGACATCACGAAACATTGCTCGATTCTCGACACCCTGATGATGGCCCGGGGGCGTCACCCGGGACAGCGCAACAGCCTGGATGCCCTGTGCAAGCGCTATGGCGTCGACAACTCGGGCCGTGAGCTGCACGGCGCCTTGCTCGACTCCGAGATCCTGGCGGACGTCTACCTGACCATGACAGGTGGCCAGACCAGCTTGTCCCTGGCCGGTAACGCCTCCGATGGCAATGGTTCGGGTGAAGGCGCAGATAATTCGGCTACCGAAATACGCCGCCTGCCGGTCGATCGTCCGCGAACCCGAATCATCCGCGCCAGCGAGGACGATCTGGCCCAGCACGTTGCGCGGTTGGAAGCGATAGCAAAGGCGGCCGGGGCTCCTTCGTTGTGGCAGCAGATGGTTGAGGCCGAGGCTTCGGCGTAGATCCGGGAAAGATCGCAGCCTCGTTTCACTCCGTAGGCGCTGTCGAGAGAAACGAGGCTGCGATCTTTTGATCTCCGATGATCCCCGACCCAATGACCCATTTCAGGGCATTCCCACTCGCCACATCCGCTCCAACCCTCTACCCTGAGGAGATTGGCAGGCCCAGGCCTGCCGCCTCAGGATTCTGAGCCCCATGTATAAAGACTTGAAATTCCCGGTACTGATCGTTCATCGCGACATCAAGGCCGACACCGTCGCGGGTGATCGGGTGCGCGGCATCGCCCGGGAGTTGGAGCAGGAAGGCTTCAGCATTGTCTCGGCGATGGACTACGTCGAGGGGCGCCTGGTCGCCTCGACCCATCACGGTCTTTCCTGCATGTTGATCGCCAGTGAGGACGCCAGCGCCAATTCACATTTGTTACAGAATATGGCCGAACTGATCGGGCTCGCCCGGATTCGAGCGCCGGATCTGCCAATCTTTGCCCTCGGTGAACAGGTGACCCTGGAAAACGCCCCGGCCGATGCCATGGCCGAGCTCAACCAGCTCCGTGGCATTTTGTATCTGTTCGAAGACACCGTGCCATTCCTGGCCCGCCAGGTAGCCCGTGCGGCTCGCAAATACCTTGATGGTCTGTTGCCTCCGTTCTTCAAGGCGCTGGTGCAGCATACGGCCGACTCCAATTATTCGTGGCATACCCCAGGGCATGGCGGTGGCGTGGCCTATCACAAAAGTCCGGTAGGGCAGGCGTTTCATCAGTTTTTTGGGGAAAACACCCTGCGTTCGGACCTGTCGGTGTCGGTGCCCGAGCTGGGTTCCCTGCTGGACCACACCGGCCCCTTGGCTGAAGCCGAGGCGCGTGCAGCACGTAACTTCGGTGCCGATCACACCTTCTTCGTCATCAACGGCACGTCCACCGCCAACAAGATCGTCTGGCATTCGATGGTCGCACGGGATGACCTGGTACTGGTGGACCGTAACTGTCACAAGTCGGTACTGCATTCGATCATCATGACCGGAGCCATTCCGCTGTACCTGTGCCCGGAACGCAATGAGCTGGGCATTATCGGCCCGATTCCCTTGAGCGAATTCAGCCGCGAAACGATTCAGGCGAAGATCGATGCCAGTCCTTTGACCAAAGGGCGGGCGCCCAAGGTCAAACTTGCGGTGGTGACCAATTCGACCTACGACGGCCTTTGCTACAACGCCGAACTGATCAAGCAGAGCTTGGGCAACAGCGTCGAGGTGTTGCATTTTGACGAGGCCTGGTACGCCTATGCAGCCTTCCACGAGTTCTTCGCCGGACGCTACGGCATGGGAACCTCGCGCAGCGAGGACAGCCCGCTGGTATTCACCACCCATTCCACCCATAAGCTGCTGGCGGCCTTCAGCCAGGCCTCAATGATTCATGTGCAGGATGGCGGCGCCCGCCAACTGGACCGTGACCGCTTCAATGAAGCCTTTATGATGCATATCTCCACTTCGCCGCAGTACAGCATCATTGCCTCGCTGGATGTCGCGTCGGCGATGATGGAAGGGCCGTCGGGTCGGTCTTTGCTGCAGGAAATGTTCGATGAGGCCCTGAGTTTTCGGCGCGCCCTGGCCAATCTGCGCCAGCACATCGCCGCCGATGATTGGTGGTTTTCGATCTGGCAGCCGCCGTCAGTGGAAGGCATCAAGCAGGTAGTCACCGAAGACTGGTTGCTGCAGCCAGAGGCCGACTGGCACGGATTTGGCGGAGTGACCGACGATTACGTACTGCTCGACCCGATCAAGGTCACCCTGGTGATGCCCGGTCTCACGGCGGGAGGTGCCTTGAGCGAGCGCGGGATTCCGGCGGCGGTGGTCAGCAAATTCCTCTGGGAGCGCGGCCTGGTGGTGGAAAAGACCGGGCTGTATTCATTCCTTGTGCTGTTTTCCATGGGTATTACCAAGGGCAAATGGAGCACCTTGCTCACTGAATTACTGGAGTTCAAGCGCAGCTACGATGCCAACGTCAGTTTGGCGAGCTGCCTGCCATGCGTAGCGCAAGAGGATGTCGGCCGCTATCGGGGCATGGGGTTGCGTGACCTGTGCGACCAGTTGCACGCCTGCTACCGCAGCAACGCCACGGCCAAACATCTCAAGCGCATGTACACGGTACTGCCACAAATCGCCATGAAGCCGTCTGACGCCTATGATCACCTGGTGCGCGGCGACGTTGAAGCGGTGTCGATCGATGCCCTGGATGGGCGGATCGCTGCCGTGATGCTGGTACCCTATCCGCCGGGAATTCCGCTGATCATGCCTGGCGAGCGTTTTACCGACGCCACCCGTTCGATCATCGATTACCTGGCATTTGCCCGCACATTCGACAGCAGCTTCCCGGGCTTTGTCGCCGATGTGCATGGCTTGCAACACGAAGATGAGGGCAGTGGACGGCACTACACCGTCGATTGCATCAAGGAATGAGGACCTTTCCCAGTATGCAACCGGTTATGAATCCGAAATACCCAGGGCTGTCGATACGAGTCGCCGACAATGGATTTGCCGCCTATATCTGGGGCAGCGATTTCAGTTTCGAAGTCACGGCTTATGTTGCCGCCGAAATCGGCAAGCCAGTGGGCCAGTGGTGCGTGACGCCAATCACGCCGTATCGAAAGTGCTACGGAATAGACCCTGAAGAGTTCAGCAGTTTTCGCGATGCGGCCGACAGCGCGGTGTTCATGGCTTACCTGGACGATGAGCCTGTGGGCCACCTGGTGGTCAGTACCAACTGGAACGGTTTCGCCCATATCGACGAACTGGCGGTGCACGCACCGGCGCGCCGCCACGGGGTGGCCAAGGCCCTGCTGGATATAGCGCAATTCTGGACGAGAAAAAAGAAACTGCCAGGCATCATGCTCGAAACCCAGAACAACAACCTTGGCGCCTGTCGACTCTACGAACGCTGCGGGTACGTGGTCGGAGGGATCGATTACCTGCGCTATCGTGGCATCGACCCCAACACTGCCGAGGTGGCTTTGTTCTGGTATCGACTGTTTGATGATCCTTTGGTCATGCCGCTCAGTTCGCCAACATCGCCGCGGCTTGTTCCGTGATGATATCCAGCAGGGCCTGAGCTGCCGGTGATGGCTCGGCGTTCTTCAGGCTCAGGGCATACAGGCTGATCGGTACCGCAGGTGCCAGCGGGCAGGCGTCCAGTTCGGCGGTCCTGGCACCCAGGGCGGTGAATGGATCAACCAGTGCCAGGCCTTCCCCCGCTTCGACCATGCTGCGCATCATCTGGTGCGTCTGCACCCGGGTATGTATGACTGGTGCCGGGCGCAGGGCGTGCAGTTTGTTCTCCAGCGTCGGGCTCAGCGGGTCATGATCCTCCAGGCCTATCATCGACTGGCCTGCCAGGTCCTGCAGTGAGATGTATTTCTGCTTGGGTTGCAGCCAGCCATGGGGTGCCAGCAGCTGGATCTTGCCTTGGGCGATCGTCTGGCAATCGATATCGCCATGGTCCGGGTCGTGCAGGCTCAGGCCCAGGTCGGCTTCGCGCAGGAGCAGGCTCTTGACGATGTCGCGGGTCGGCTGAGTCAGGAGTGTACAAGGAGTGTCGGGTAGGCGGCGGCGCAGGGCGGCAATGCTGTGCGGCAATAGCTTGTGCGCCAGAGGCGCAGTGCAGATGATTCGCAGTGGGGGGGCCTGATACTGCTTGAGGCTGCTGGCCAGTCGCTGGACTGGTTCAAGCGCTTCATACACGTGGGCAATTTCAATCTGCAACTCCCGCGCTTCACGCGTGGCATGCAGGCGGCCACGCACGCTGGAAAACAGCATGAAGCCCAACTGTTCCTCGGCGTCGCGCAGGGTGCTTTCGACCTCGGCCACTGGCAACTGCAGCCATTCGGCCGCAGTGCCTAGATGACCGGTCTGCAACAGCGCCTGGATGACTTCGATATGACGTAAACGCATGCGTGAAGTCCATGTTCGGCAGTTTAAGGATTCAGTGGCTGAATCCTAACCCATGTCCGCGCATCTGACTTCTGCTCATAACGGCAGGTTATGAGGCGACGTTCGTTTCCGGCAGACTACCGACGTAAGTGTCCGGCTCGCGAACAATGGTCACGTCCGACTGCACCAGGAGAAACTGGTTGTCATCGAGCTTTTTGACGCGATCGCCGATGGCCAGCTTGTAGGTGGTGACAGGCACGGAGCCGGTGAGGCCGTCTGCCGACGGGGTGGATTCCTGGAACTCATGCACTGAATAGACGCGGCCTTCCGCATCTCTTGCATGGAACTGACCGACAAGTACTGCTGCCATCTGCTTAGAACCTCTGGAGATAAATCACTCAATTCGCGGTGTGTAGACCGTGCTTGGGTGAAGTAAGTTTTCTTGCAAGAAAAAAATAGTCACGGGGGCGAATTTTCGGTCGCGCCTTGGATGAATCGTCATCTATAACTACAAGTTCTTTCCGTTGAACAGTCGAGAATCTTCCATGAGCAATGTCTATTCGGTCGCTGTCGTGGTCGGCAGCTTGAGAAAGGAATCGATCAATCGCAAGGTTGCACTGGCCCTGGCTGATCTGGCTCCGGCGAATCTCAAGCTGGAAATCGTCGAAATCGGCGACCTGGCGCTTTACAACGAAGACATTGATGGTGGATCACCGCCGGCAGCCTACAGTACTTTCCGACAACACGTGAGTTCATCCGACGCGGTGCTGTTCGTCACTCCGGAATACAACCGTTCCGTACCGGCTCCATTGAAAAACGCGATTGACGTGGGTTCGCGTCCTTACGGCCAAAGCGCCTGGAGTGGCAAGCCTGGTGCGGTGATCAGCGTGTCGCCGGGGGCGATCGGTGGATTTGGTGCCAATCATCACTTGCGTCAGTCCATGGTGTTTCTTGACGTGCCAATTATGCAGCAACCGGAAGCGTACCTGAGTGGGGCGGGGTCGGCGTTTGATGAGGCGGGCAGGTTGTCCGAGTCGGTGAAGCCGTTTTTG
Organism: Pseudomonas violetae; assembly: GCF_023072615.1. GTDB lineage: Bacteria > Pseudomonadota > Gammaproteobacteria > Pseudomonadales > Pseudomonadaceae > Aquipseudomonas > Aquipseudomonas violetae. The sequence continues at coordinate 319,087 of NZ_JAKNRW010000002.1, read as the reverse complement.
CAGAAATTCATTGATGCTTATGGGCGGTGGGTGGAGCAGCACAAGAAGGTCTGATGAGCGGCAGTTAATGGGATAGGAGCAGTCTTCGGGATCCTGTATGTTGCATCGATTTTTGAAGGCTGCCCCTGCATGCTCACCGCCTCGCTGATTTTCCTGCTGACCATTACATTGGTGATCTGGCAGCCCAAAGGCCTGGGTGTCGGCTGGAGTGCGCTGCTGGGGGCCGTGCTGGCACTGGTTTTCGGCGCGGTGCACTGGACTGACATCCCGCTGGTGTGGCAGATCATCTGGAACGCCACTGGGACTTTCGTTGCACTGATTATCATCAGTCTGCTGCTGGATGAGGCGGGGTTCTTTGCCTGGGCTGCGCTGCATGTCGCCCGATGGGGGCGCGGTAGCGGGCGTAAACTCTTCGCCTTTATGGTGTTGCTCGGTGCGCTGGTCTCGGCGTTGTTCGCCAATGACGGGGCTGCACTCATTCTCACGCCTATCGTGATTTCCATGCTGCTGGCACTGCGGTTTTCGCCTGCCGCCACGCTGGCATTCGTGATGGGGGCCGGTTTCATTGCCGACACGGCCAGCCTGCCGCTGGTGGTGTCGAACCTGGTCAACATCGTCTCTGCCGACTTCTTTAATATCGGCTTCAACCGTTACGCGGCGGTGATGATCCCTGTCAATCTGGTCAGCGTAGCGGCCACCCTGGGGGTGCTGTTGTGGTATTTCCGCCGCGACATTCCCAAGGGCTATGATTCCGAACAGCTGGAAGATCCGGCCGGCGCGATCCGTGACAAGGCCACCTTTTATGCCGGTTGGGTGGTATTGGCCATATTGCTGGTGGGCTGTTTTGCCCTGGAGCCCCTGGGTATTCCGATCAGCGCAATTTCCGCTGTCTGCGCGGCTTTGCTCTGGGTGATTGCGGCCCAAGGCCACAAGATCTCCACGCGCAAGGTCCTCAAGGAGGCCCCCTGGCATATCGTGATCTTTTCCTTGGGCATGTATCTGGTGGTTTATGGCCTGCGCAACGCCGGGCTCACGGGTTATCTGGCCGGTTGGCTGGATGGCTTCGCTGGGTACGGCGTCTGGGGGGCGGCCATGGGCACCGGCGTATTGACGGCCCTGCTGTCGTCGATCATGAACAATCTGCCGACGGTATTGATCGGCCTGTTGTCGATCGATGCTAGCCAGGCGACTGGCTTAGTAAAGGAGGCGATGATCTATGCCAACGTGATCGGCAGCGACCTGGGGCCAAAGATCACGCCAATCGGCAGCCTGGCCACTTTGCTGTGGCTGCACGTACTGGAACGCAAGGGAATTCGGATCGGCTGGGGATATTACTTCAAGGTCGGGATTGTGCTGACAGTGCCGGTGTTGCTGGTGACGTTGGCGGCTTTGGCGGTGCGGTTGTCCCTTTAGACCGCGCCGGCCTTATCGCGAGCAGGCTCACTCCCACGGAGGACCTTCATAAAACGAGCATCCTGTGGGAGCGAGCCTGCTCGCGATGGGCCCGTAATGCCATCACGTCTCTCAGCCACCACCCGGGACATTCGGCCAAAGATCCGCCACCAGAAACAACCGCTCCGCTTCCTCCCAATCCCCCTCGGCATTCTCCACCAGCCGTACCAGCAACTGCGCCGGTGCCAGAGGATCAAGCTCGCTCAACCAGGCATCCAGCTGCGCAACCCCCCAGGTCTGCTCCGCCGGATAGTGGGCCGGTGCCAGCCAGGCGTGGCGGGGCAGGGGCTGCCAGCGCCCGTCCGGACGCTGCATGACAAAGGTCGCCCAGTCTTTCTGATGTAGCCAGCTGCCACGCAAATGTTGCGGGTGCGCGCCACTGGGCGGCTCGGCTGTCCCCGGCCAGGGATACAGCAGATACCCGCCGAGCCACAGGTGCGCACTGAACTGCTGGATATCCAGGGCCGCCAACACTTCACGGCTTTCCGGGCGCGCTGAAATGGGCAGTTGGTGCTGGCTCAGGTGCGCCAGCTTGCGGTCAAGCCGGTCGTGACAGCCGGGGCCCAGCCATTGCCCAGGGTCCCGGCCATCACCCTGCTGCGGTCCGAGGTACAGTTTGATCGCCAATTCCAGGTGATGCACGCCGTCGCGGTCGCGCAACAGCATGTCCAGCTCGCCTAGGGTGTGGCCGTCGCGGCGGATCGGCAGGTTTGCCGCCATCAGCTCGATTCCCGGTGCATGGCGCACCGCGTACTGCCACAGGCGCTCGTAATACAAACCCAGGCGCCGGGTCCGGGCCTGAGCCAGCCAGTGCAGCAAATCATAGCTGTCACGATCCAGCTGGCGCAGCCAGTTTTCCAGGCGATGCGGTGCCTGCACCCAGTCACTGCCGGCCAGCGGATGGCGCTGCGGCCATGGCGTATCTTCGAGCATTGGCGGCGCGAGTATGACCCACGCCAGGTCACGCACTTCGGGATGGCGTAGCTGATGGGGCAGTTGCAGCAAATCTGGAAATAGGATCATCTTGCGAGCATAGCCTGAAACACGAGTAGCCCCTTGTGGCTGAAAGGATTTTGTCTCCGGCCGGGTTTCGCCCATAATCGTGTTTTTCGCCGGCACAGACCCTAGGGGCCCCATGGAGCAATTTCGTAATATCGGCATCATCGGTCGCCTCGGCAGTTCGCAGGTGCTGGACACCGTTCGCCGACTGAAACGGTTCCTGCTCGATCGCCACCTGCACGTGATCCTCGAAGACACTATCGCCGAAGTATTGCCAGGCCATGGCCTGCAGACCTCCTCGCGCAAGATGCTCGGCGAGGTGTGCGACATGGTGATCGTGGTCGGCGGCGACGGCAGCCTGCTCGGCGCTGCCCGGGCGTTGGCCCGACACAACATTCCGGTGCTGGGCATCAACCGTGGCAGCCTGGGCTTCCTGACGGACATCCGCCCCGATGAGCTGGAAGTGAAAGTCGCCGAAGTGCTCGACGGCCACTACCTGGTGGAAAACCGCTTTCTGCTCCAGGCCGAAGTCCGCCGCCATGCCGAGGCCATCGGCCAGGGCGATGCACTGAACGACGTGGTGCTGCACCCGGGCAAGTCCACGCGCATGATCGAATTCGAGCTGTACATCGACGGCCAGTTCGTCTGCAGCCAGAAAGCCGACGGCCTGATCGTCGCCACGCCAACGGGTTCGACGGCGTACGCGCTGTCAGCGGGCGGCCCGATCATGCATCCCAAGCTCGACGCTATTGTGATTGTGCCGATGTACCCCCATACCTTGTCAGGACGGCCAATTGTGGTCGATGGCAACAGTGAGCTGAAAATCGTCGTGTCCAAGGATATGCAGATCTATCCGCAAGTCTCCTGTGATGGGCAGAACCACTTCACCTGCGCGCCGGGTGACACCATCACCGTCAGCAAGAAAGCCCAGAAGCTGCGGCTGATACACCCACTCGACCATAACTACTATGAAGTCTGCCGGACCAAGCTCGGCTGGGGCAGCCGGCTGGGTGGTGGAGGCGACTGATGCTCGATCCCGCGCGTAGCTACGACCTGATCGGTGACGTGCACGGTTGCGCTCTGACCCTTGAGCACTTGCTCGACCGTCTCGGTTATCACAAGCATGGCGGAATCTGGCGGCACCCGTCTCGCATGGCAGTGTTCGTCGGTGACATCATCGACCGCGGCCCGCGCATTCGCGAGGCCCTGCACATCGTCCACGACATGGTCGAGGCCGGCCAGGCGCTGTGCATAATGGGTAATCATGAGTTCAACGCCCTGGGCTGGAGCACCCCGGCGCTGCCGGGCAGCGGCAAGCAGTTCGTGCGGGAACACACCCCGCGCCACGCGCGATTGCTGCATGAAACCTTGACCCAGTTCGAGCACCATCCGGCGGACTGGCACGATTTCCTGCAATGGTTCTACGAGATGCCGCTGTTCGTCGATGCCGGGCGTTTCAGGGTGGTGCATGCCTGTTGGGATGCCGGCCTGATCGAGCCGCTGCGGGCGCAGTTCCCCAACGGATGCGTCGATGAACACTTCCTCCAGTCTTCGGCCGTCCCCGGCAGTTTTGCCTGCACCGTGTTCGATCGACTGTTGCGCGGCACTGACATGCGCCTGCCCCATGGCTTGACCATGACCAGCGGCGATGGCCTGACGCGGTCGTTCTTTCGCACCAAGTTCTGGGAAGACGACCCGCAAACCTACGGAGACATTGTGTTCCAGCCTGACGCCTTACCTGATCCGGTGGCCCGGACGCCGCTGTCCTCTACCGAAAAAACCACCTTGCTGCGCTATGGTGCGCACGAGCCGTTGCTGTTTGTCGGTCATTACTGGCGCAGCGGTAAACCGGCGCCGATCCGCCCGAATTTGGGCTGCCTGGATTACAGCGCGGTGCTCTACGGCAAACTGGTTGCTTATCGCCTGGACCAGGAAACCCGTCTTGACCCGAACAAGTTCGTCTGGGTCGATGTCGAGCGGCCGGAGGTATTGCAATGAGTACCGTTGCCGTATTGCGCCTGCCGTTGGCGGTGGACCTGAGCGGATTCGTCAAGCTGCTGCAGCGCATGCAGGTGCCGCACCGGGTCAGCGAAGAGTCGGGGGAGCAGGTGCTGTGGGTGCCGGCCAACATCAGCGAGGACGTGCGCTCACTCTACGAGCGCTTTCCCGCCGGTGACCCGGATCAGCAACTGGACATCCCGGAAGCACAAACCCGTCATCGCCCGGGGTTTGTCGAGCAGTTGCGCTACGCCAAGGCAACGGCGCTGGTGCTGCTGCTGAGCATCATCGTCGGCGCGGTCACGCTGCTGGGTGAAAACCTCGACACGATGCGCTGGCTGACGTTTCTCGATTTTCGCGTTGTTGGCGAGTACATCCACTTCGTGCCGCTGGCTGACAGCCTCGGGGCTGGGCAGTGGTGGCGCCTGGTGACGCCAATGCTGATCCATTTCGGCATCCTGCACCTGGCCATGAACGGCATGTGGTACTGGGAGCTGGGACGGCGCATCGAGTCACGCCAGGGCAGCATCAACCTGATCGGCCTGACCCTGCTGTTCAGCCTGGTGTCCAATTACGCCCAATACCTGTTCAGCGGCCCGACCCTCTTCGGTGGTCTGTCGGGGGTGTTGTACGGCCTGCTCGGGCACTGCTGGATCTTCCAGGTGCTTTCGCCCAACCCGGCCTATCACCTGCCGCGCGGCGTGCTGGTGATGATGCTGGTGTGGCTGCTGCTGTGCCTGTCCGGGCTGGTCTCGATGATCGGCTTTGGTGAAATTGCCAACGCCGCCCACGTCGGCGGATTACTCATCGGATGCTTCACGGGCCTGTTGGGCGGTTTGTACAACCGCCGTAAACTGGTCGTCTGAATTTTTGCTGTGAATAAAGAGCGCGGAGACCCAATGTCCTCTTTTAACGAAATGATTAAGAACATCACCCCCGATATCTACGAGAGCCTGAAACTGGCGGTGGAAATCGGTAAATGGTCCGACGGTGGAAAACTCACCGCAGAACAACGGGAATTGTCCCTGCAGGCGATGATTGCCTGGGAAATCCAGAACCTGCCCGAAGACCAGCGGACCGGCTACATGGGTCCACAAGAGTGCAGTTCCAAGTCAATTGAAGTGCCCAATATCCTGTTCAAATCGGATGCCATCCATTGATCGAGATTGGCCGCGGTGCAATCAGCAAGATGTCGGCGCGCCTGGACGGGCCGAATGTGCAGTACGCCTTTCGCCTGGGTGATATCGAAGTGCCGGTCAATCCGTTGATCGGCACCACGGTACGCCTGGAATACTTGGGAGCGATCCATTGCTCCCATTGCGGGCGCAAGACCAAGACCAGTTTCAGCCAGGGCTACTGCTACCCGTGCATGACCAAGCTGGCCCAGTGTGACCTGTGCATCATGAGTCCCGAACGTTGCCACTTCGACGCCGGCACTTGCCGTGATCCGGAGTGGGGCCAGACGTTTTGCATGACCGATCACATCGTCTACCTGTCCAACTCGTCGGGGGTGAAAGTCGGGATTACCCGCGCCACTCAGCTGCCGACTCGCTGGATCGACCAGGGTGCGCGCCAGGCGTTACCGATCATGCGGGTGTCGACCCGCCAGCAATCGGGTTTTGTCGAGGACCTGTTCCGTAGCCAAGTGGCGGATAAGACCAACTGGCGTGCTTTACTCAAGGGCGAGGCGATCTCCGTGGACCTGGCGCAAATTCGCGACCAGTTGTTCGACAGCTGCGCCGAAGGGCTGCAAGGTTTGCAAGAGCGATTCGGCCTGCAGGCGATCCAGGCCATTACCGACGTAGGGCCAATTGAAATCCGCTATCCGGTCGAGCATTACCCGGCCAAGATCGTCAGCTTCAACCTGGATAAGAACCCGATAGCCGAAGGCACGCTGCTGGGGATCAAGGGCCAATACCTGATCTTCGACACCGGCGTCATCAATATTCGTAAATACACGGCTTACCAGCTCGCCGTGCATCAGTAAGGACTCCAGTATGCGCACCGAACAACCGAAGATGATCTACCTGAAAGACTATCAGGCGCCCGAGTACCTGATCGACGAGACGCACCTGACCTTCGAGTTGTTCGAGGACCATAGCCTGGTCCATGCACAACTGGTTATGCGCCGTAATCCCGAGCGTGGCCCAGGCCTGCCACCGCTGGTGCTGGATGGCCAGCAGCTTGAACTGATGTCGGTGACCCTGGCTGACCGTGAATTGAGCGAGGCCGATTACCAACTGACCGACAACCACCTGACCCTGCACCCGACCAGCCCTGCGTTCACGGTCGACACCAGCGTCAAAATCCACCCGGAAGCCAACACTGCCCTGGAAGGCTTGTACAAATCCAGTGGCATGTTCTGCACCCAGTGCGAGGCCGAGGGTTTCCGCAAGATCACTTATTACCTCGACCGCCCGGACGTGATGAGCAAGTTCACCACCACCGTGGTGGCCGAGCAGCACAGCTATCCGGTGCTGTTGTCCAACGGCAACCCGATTGCTTCAGGCCCTGGCGAAGACGGTCGGCACTGGGCTACCTGGGAAGACCCGTTCATGAAGCCCGCGTACCTGTTCGCGCTGGTGGCCGGTGACTTGTGGTGCGTCGAAGACACCTTCACCACCATGTCTGGACGTTCCGTGGCGCTGCGCATCTATGTCGAACCGGAAAACATCGACAAGTGCCAGCACGCCATGAACAGTCTGAAGAAGTCCATGCGCTGGGACGAAGAAGTCTATGGGCGCGAGTACGATCTGGATATCTTCATGATCGTCGCGGTTAACGACTTCAACATGGGCGCCATGGAGAACAAGGGCCTCAACATCTTCAACTCCAGCGCCGTGCTGGCCCGTGCCGAGACTGCCACCGACGCCGCTCACCAGCGTGTCGAAGCGATTGTCGCTCACGAATACTTCCACAACTGGTCGGGCAATCGCGTGACTTGCCGCGACTGGTTCCAGCTGTCGCTCAAGGAAGGCTTCACCGTGTTCCGGGATTCCGGTTTCTCCGCCGACATGAATTCGGCCACGGTCAAGCGCATCCAGGACGTAGCTTACCTGCGCACTCACCAGTTCGCCGAAGATGCCGGCCCCATGGCCCATGCGGTGCGCCCGGACAGTTTTATCGAAATTTCCAACTTCTACACGCTGACCGTGTACGAAAAAGGCTCGGAAGTGGTCGGCATGATCCACACCTTGCTCGGCGCCGAAGGCTTCCGCAAAGGCAGCGATCTGTACTTCGAACGCCATGACGGCCAGGCCGTGACCTGCGACGATTTCATCAAGGCCATGGAAGACGCCAATGGTGTCGACCTGACCCAGTTCAAGCGCTGGTACAGCCAGGCCGGTACCCCGCGCCTGGCCGTGAGCGAGTCCTACGATGCTGCGGCGAAAACCTATAGCCTGACCTTCCGCCAGAGCTGCCCGGCAACCCCCGACAAAGTCGAGAAGCTGCCGTTCGTGATTCCGGTCGCGTTGGGTCTGCTGGACAGCCAAGGCGGCGAAATTGCCCTGCGCCTGCAGGGTGAAGCCAGTGCCCAAGGTACTTCGCGGGTTATTGCGGTAACCGAAGCTGAGCAGACGCTCACCTTCGTCGACATCGCCGAACAACCCCTGCCTTCGTTGCTGCGCGGGTTCTCGGCACCGGTGAAACTGAGCTTCCCCTACAGCCGCGATCAACTGATGTTCCTAATGCAGCATGACACCGATGGTTTCAACCGTTGGGAAGCCGGCCAGCAATTGTCGGTGCAGGTGCTGCAGGAGCTGATTGCCGATTACCAGAAGGGTGAAGCGCTGGTGCTCGACCAGCGATTGATTACGGCCTTGCACAGCGTGCTGACCGACGAGACGCTGGACCAGGCCATGGTCGCCGAAATGCTCTCGCTGCCAGGCGAAGCGTACCTGACGGAAATCAGCGAAGTGGCCGACGTCGACGCCATCCATGCTGCCCGGGAGTTTGCTCGCGAGCAGTTGGCAGACAACCTGTTCGAGCCGCTGTGGCTGCGTTACCAGGCCAACCGCGACCTTTCGAAGAAAACCCCTTACGTCGCTGAAGCCGAGCACTTCGCTCGCCGTGCCCTGCAGAACATTGCGCTGTCCTACCTGATGCTCAGCGAGAAAGCCGAAGTATTGGCCGCGACTCTGGAGCAGTTCGAGGCCAGCGACAACATGACCGAGCGCCTGACTGCGCTGGCGGTGCTGGTCAACTCGCCATTCGAAGAGCAGAAGGCCCAAGCCCTGGCGACGTTCGCCGAGCACTTCAAGGACAATCCCCTGGTCATGGACCAGTGGTTCAGCGTCCAGGCCGGCAGCCCGTTGCCGGGCGGCCTGGAGCGGGTCAAGGCGTTGATGCAGCATCCGGCGTTCAATATCAAGAACCCGAACAAGGTGCGCGCCCTGATCGGTGCATTTGCCGGGCAGAACCTGATCAACTTCCACGCGGCCGATGGTTCCGGTTATCGCTTCCTGGCGGATCTGGTGATCGAGCTGAATGGCTTCAACCCGCAGATCGCCTCGCGGCAACTGGCACCGCTGACCCGCTGGCGCAAATATGACGATGCCCGTCAGGCGCTGATGAAAGGCGAACTGGAACGCATTCGCGGTTCGGGTCAGCTGTCGAGCGATGTGTTCGAGGTGGTCAGCAAAAGCCTGGCTTAACCCCGCAACCCAGGATGGCCTGTAGGAGCTGTCGAGTGAAACGAGGCTGCGATCCCTTGACCTTGTCTTTTAAAAAGCCAAAGCAAAAGATCGTAGCCTCGTTCCACGAGACAGCTCCCACTGGGTATGTATGGCCATCATCAGTACCTGATCACCTCCCCGAATACCTCCTCATTCACTGACACCCCGTATTCCCCAGGTTAACAAAAGATAACGTGGTGTCGATTGTCAGACCTTTCCAAACCCCGATAGGATAAGCCAGCTTCCGAAGGGGCTCTAGATTGCGTATTTCAGGACTATGCTCCAGGACAGGCAATCAACACGAGCACCCTTACGGCGCCCTGAAAGGTTGAACGACCTAACAATAATAATGGGGGAAGGTCTATGAGTGAGCCTGTCATGGGTGTGGGTACCTGCCGCCCGCCGGCATTGCGCAAAATCGCGTTGCTGGCTACAGCGCTCTCGCTGTTGGGCTGTGCCGTGTGGTCGACGCCTTTGCTGGCCGCTGCCGCGCCAGCATCCGAAGTTGTTTATTCAATTGAATCGGCGAAGGCCAGCAAGAGCCTGATGCTCGACGTCGTGCACGCCGGCAAGCGCCTGGTGGCCGTTGGCGATCGCGGGCACATTCTGTTTTCCGATGACCAGGGCGCCACCTGGACCCAGGCCAAGGTGCCAAGCCGGCAACTGCTGACCTCGGTTTTCTTCGTCGACGACCAGCATGGCTGGGCGGTCGGCCACGACGCACAGATCCTCGCCAGTGAAGACGGTGGAGTGACCTGGACCAAGCAGTTCGAAGATCTCAAACGTGAATCGCCGCTGCTCGACGTCTGGTTCCAGGACGCCAATAGCGGCTTTGCCGTGGGCGCCTACGGCGCGCTGCTGGCCACTACCGATGGCGGTAAGAACTGGGAAGATGTCAGCGATCGCCTGGATAACGAAGATCAGTTCCACCTCAATGGCATTGCCGCCGTCAAGGACGCGGGGCTGTTCATTGTGGGCGAGCAGGGCAGCATGTTTCGTTCTGCCGACTGGGGCCAGACCTGGGAAAAGCTTGAGGGCCCATACGAAGGTTCGTTATTTGGCGTGATCGGTACCGCTCAAGCCAACACCCTGTTGGCCTACGGTCTGCGCGGCAATCTGTTTCGCTCCATCGATTTTGGCACCACTTGGGAGCCGGTTGAACTGCGGGCCACCCGCGGTACGCTGGAGTTCGGCCTGTCCGGCGCAACCTTGCTCGACGATGGCTCAATCGTCATCGTCGGGAATGGCGGCAGTGTGGTGCGCAGCACCGACAACGGCGAAACCTTCAGTGTGTTCAATCGCCCGGACCGCATCTCCGTTTCGGCGGTGACAGGGGCGGGTGATGGCAATCTGGTTCTCGCAGGACAGGGCGGCGTTCGCGCTACTTCGCTAACCGGCGCCGAGCTGGGCAAATAATAAGAAGGGCGGAGATATGACATCCATGACAAGTCATCACCAGGATAAGGCCACGTTTCTCGAGCGCCTGATTTTCAATAACCGCCCGGCAGTGATCACGATCTGCCTGCTGGTCAGTATTTTCCTGTTCTGGCAGGCCACGCTGATCCGGCCGTCCACCAGCTTTGAAAAGATGATTCCCCTGGAACATCCCTTCATCCAGAAGATGATGGAACATCGCAACGACCTGGCCAACCTGGGCAACACGGTACGAATTTCCGTCGAAGCCACTGACGGCGACATCTTCTCCAAGGAATACATGGAGACCCTGCGTCAGATCAACGACGAAGTTTTCTACATCTCCGGTGTCGACCGCTCCGGTCTCAAATCGTTGTGGAGCCCCAGCGTCCGCTGGACCGAGGTGACAGAGGAAGGCTTCGCCGGGGGGGAAGTGATCCCGCAGAGCTACAACGGTTCTCAGGAAAGCCTCGACCTGCTGCGCAACAACGTGCTCAAGTCCGGGCAAGTCGGGCGCCTGGTGGCCAACAACTTCAAGTCCAGTATCGTCGATATACCGTTGCTGGAGTCCTATCCGGATCCAGAGGACCAGGGCAAGCTGCTGGCCCTGGACTACCGCAAGTTCTCCCACGAACTGGAAGACAAGATCCGCGACAAGTTCGAAAAACAAAACCCCAACATAAAGATCCACATCGTCGGTTTCGCCAAGAAGGTCGGCGACCTGATCGACGGCCTGGTGATGGTGGTGATGTTCTTCGGCGTCGCCTTCGTCATCACCCTGATCCTGCTGTACTGGTTCACCAACTGCATGCGCAGCACCGTGGCGGTATTAAGCACGACGCTGGTGGCGGTGGTCTGGCAGCTCGGCTTGATGCACTTTTTCGGCTTCGGGCTTGACCCGTATTCCATGCTGGTACCGTTCCTGATCTTCGCCATCGGGATCTCCCATGGTGTGCAGAAGATCAACGGCATCGCCTTGCAATCGAGCGAGGCGGACAATGCCTTGACCGCCGCGCGGCGCACTTTCCGCCAGTTGTTCCTGCCAGGGATGATCGCGATTCTCGCGGATGCGGTGGGTTTCATCACGCTGCTGATCATTGACATCGGAGTGATTCGCGAGCTGGCCATCGGCGCGTCGATCGGCGTGGCCGTGATCGTGTTCACCAACCTGATCCTGCTGCCAGTGGCTATTTCCTACGTAGGTATCAGTAAACGTGCCGTGGAGCGCAGCAAGAAAGATGCGCACCGTGAACACCCGTTCTGGCGCCTGCTGTCGAACTTTGCCAGCCCGAAAGTCGCACCGGTGTCGGTCTTCCTGGCGCTGTTGGCCTTCGGTGGTGGACTCTGGTACAGCCAGAACCTGAAAATCGGTGACCTCGACCAGGGCGCTCCAGAGTTGCGTCCCGATTCGCGCTACAACAAGGACAACAACTTTATCATCAGCAATTACTCCACGAGTTCCGATGTTTTGGTGGTGATGGTCAAGACCAAGCCCGAGGGCTGCTCGCGCTACGAAGCCATGGCGCCGATCGACGACCTGATGTGGAAGATGCAGAACACCGAGGGCGTGCAGTCGGCGATTTCGCTGGTGACTGTGTCCAAGCAGATGATAAAGGGTATGAACGAGGGCAACCTGAAGTGGGAAACCCTGTCACGTAACCCGGATGTGTTGAACAACTCCATCGCACGGGCTGATGGGTTGTACAACAACAGCTGTTCCGTGGCGCCGGTGCTGGTGTTTCTCAACGATCACAAGGCCGCGACCCTCGACCGTGCGGTGCATGCGGTGCAGGAGTTCGCCACGGAAAACAACAAGGACGGCCTGGAATTCATCCTTGCAGCGGGTAACGCCGGCATTGAGGCGGCCACCAACGAGGTGATCAAGGAGTCCGAGCTGACCATCTTGATCCTCGTCTATATCTGTGTCGCGACCATGTGCATGATCACCTTCCGTTCCTGGGCGGCGACCTTGTGCATCGTGTTGCCGCTGGTACTGACGTCGGTGCTGGGCAATGCCCTGATGGCCTTCATGGGCATCGGTGTGAAAGTGGCGACCTTGCCGGTGGTGGCGCTTGGGGTGGGGATCGGTGTGGACTACGGGATCTACATCTATAGCCGCCTGGAAAGTTTCCTGCGTGCCGGCCTGCCTTTGCAGGAAGCGTACTACCAGACACTGAAATCCACCGGCAAGGCGGTGTTGTTCACCGGCCTGTGCCTGGCGATTGGCGTGTGCACCTGGATCTTCTCGGCCATCAAGTTCCAGGCCGACATGGGCCTGATGTTGACCTTCATGCTGCTGTGGAACATGTTCGGTGCGCTGTGGCTGCTGCCGGCACTGGCGCGGTTCCTGATCAAGCCGGAGAAACTGGCGGGGCAGAAGGGCAATTCGCTGTTTGCTCACTGATCCATCGCTGAACAAAAAAAGCCGCAACTCAGGTTGCGGCTTTTTTATGCCTGAAGTCTTTACACAGATCCCTTGTGGGAGCGAGCTCGCTCGCGATAGCGGCGTGTCAGTCAATACAGATGTTGAATGTCAAACCGCCATTGCGAGTTAGCTCGCTCCCACAGAGGTTAGTGGTTGTTGGTTGGATCGCTGCCGAGCACGACGTTAAGCGCACTGCGCGCATCGTCCAGCTGAACCAGCGTGGCATGCCGCGCGCCCAAAGCGTCACGATTCTCGATGGCAGTGAGGATCGCCTTGTGCCGTGGCAGTGCCAGTTCATGCAGGTTCGGTCGCTGGTTGGAATGCTTCAACGCTTCGCCAATTGCCACCGACAGCATGTTGCATAAGTTCGCCAGCAGGTCATTGTGGGTGGCGTCGGCGATGCGGCTGTGGAAATCCAGGTCTGGTTGCAACAACGCTTCGGGGGTTGGCGCGGCCTCCATGCGTTGGTACGCCTCGCCGATGGAGGCGATGTCCGCGTCAGTGGCATGTTGTGCGGCGAGCGCGGCCGCAGCGGGTTCGATGATGCTGCGCACGCTGGTCAGCAGGTCGAAGAATTCATTCTGGGGGCTGCTTTGCATCAACCAGTGCAACACATCCGGGTCGAGCATGTGCCATTCCTTGCGCTGCTTGACCACTGTGCCGACCCGCGGGCGCGAGTACACCAGGCCCTTGGCAACCAGGACCCGGGTGGCTTCGCGCAACACTGGCCTGCTGACCGCATACTCCTCGCACAGCAGGGCTTCGGCGGGCAGTTTGTCGTCCGGCTTGAAGCGACCCGAGACGATCTGCATGCCCAGTTCCTGGACGATGCGCGAATGCATGCTTTTGCGGTCGGAGGGTTTACGGTAATCCATGGGAAGCGGCGCGATCCTGGGCGATGGGGATGCTGCGCATGATAACAGCCACGGCGAGAGATGGTCGTTAGCCAGACACAGAACCCCTGTGGGAGCGAGCAGGCTCGTTCCCACAGGGGGTAGAGGCTGTCAGTGGGAATGGCGTGGGACCTCGGCCCCACGGCAACCGACCAGGAAGTCGAAGTCGCAGCCTTGATCCGCCTGAAGCACGTGATCAATGTACAACTGGCGATAGCCGCCGAGGATCATCTGTTGGGGTGGTTGCAGGTCCGCCATGCGCGCCGCCAGTTCGGCATCTGGAATGTCCAGGTGCAAACGGCCGTTGGCGCAGTCAAGTTCGATCCAGTCGCCTTCCTTCACCGTCGCCAACGGACCGCCAGCCGCCGCTTCCGGTGCTACGTGCAGCACCACGGTGCCATAGGCCGTGCCGCTCATGCGTGCATCGGAAATCCGCACCATGTCCGTTATGCCCTGCGCCAACAGCTTGGCCGGCAAGCCCATATTGCCGACTTCGGCCATGCCTGGATAACCTTTCGGGCCGCAGTTCTTCATCACCAGGATTGAGTTGGCATCTACGTCCAGCTCCGGATCGTTGATCCGTGCCTTGTACATGTCGAAGTTCTCGAACACCACTGCGCGCCCTCGATGCTGCATCAATTCTGCAGTGGCCGCTGACGGCTTGAGCACGGCACCCAGTGGCGCGAGATTGCCGCGTAACACGCAGATCCCGCCGTCGGCGCGGATCGGGTTATCCAGCGTGCGGATCACTTCGTCCTGGCCATAGATCGGCGCGTCTTTGGTGTTCTCGCCGAGGGTCTTGCCGTTGACGGTCAAGGCGTCGGGATGCGGAATCAGGTTGGCTTCACCAAGCCGACGCAACACCGCCGGCAAGCCGCCAGCGTAGTAGAACTCCTCCATCAGGAAGCGTCCGGAGGGTTGCAGGTCGACGATGGTCGGCATACCGCGGCCGATGCGGGTCCAGTCATCCAGGTCCAGCTCCACGCCAATACGGCCGGCGATGGCTTTCAAATGGATCACTGCGTTGGTCGAACCTCCGATGGCGGCGTTGACACGAATAGCGTTTTCAAAGGCTTCCTTGGTGAGAATTTTCGACAGCTTCAAGTCTTCGCGCACCATCTCCACCGCGCGCATACCCGACATGTGCGCCAGCACGTAACGGCGCGAATCCACGGCAGGAATTGCCGCGTTGTGGGGTAGGGAGGTGCCCAGCGCTTCTGCCATGCAAGCCATGGTCGAGGCGGTGCCCATGGTGTTACAGGTGCCGGCCGAGCGGGACATGCCGCCCTCGGCCGCGAGGAAATCGTCAAGCGTGATGGTGCCGGCTTTGACCTGCTCGCTGAGTTGCCAGACCACGGTGCCCGAACCGATGTCCTGACCCTTGTGCTTGCCATTGAGCATTGGCCCACCGGTGACGACGATGGCCGGCACGTCGCAGCTGGCCGCGCCCATCAGCAGAGCCGGGGTGGTCTTGTCGCAGCCGGTCAGCAATACCACGCCATCAATCGGATTGCCGCGAATGGCTTCCTCGACGTCCATGCTCGTCAGATTGCGGGTGAACATGGCAGTGGGGCGCAGGTTCGATTCGCCGTTGGAAAACACCGGGAATTCCACAGGAAAACCACCGGCCTCGATCACACCGCGTTTGACGTGGTCGGCAATCTGGCGGAAATGCGCGTTGCACGGCGTCAGCTCGGACCAGGTGTTGCAGATGCCGATGATCGGCTTGCCATGGAACTGGTGGTCGGCGATGCCCTGATTCTTCATCCAACTGCGGTACATGAAGCCGTTCTTGTCGGCCGTTCCAAACCATTGGGCGGAGCGCAGGGTGGGTTTCTTATCAGGCATGATCGATTCTCTTATTGTATGACTAATATGTTCGAGGATGAGCCTAACATAAGCGTAAATTGCCATGTTTGGAAGTGTTGTTGGTTAAATAGTATTACTATATAGTCGCTTTCAACGGAGGGATGGCCCTGGTGGTTTTCTGCGAGAGGCGTCCCCCTAGGTTCTATAACAACAACAATCGGAGACCGATCTCATGAGCCAGGAACTGCGGCTTATTCGTCGCATCACACTCAAACTGATTCCCTTCCTGATCCTGCTGTACCTGATCGCCTATGTGGATCGCTCCGCCGTAGGGTTTGCCAAGCTGCACATGGGCGCCGATATCGGCATTGGCGATGCCGCCTACGGGTTGGGCGCCGGCCTGTTCTTCATTGGCTATTTTCTCTTGGAAATCCCCAGCAACCTGATGCTCGAACGTTTTGGTGCCCGGCGATGGTTCGCAAGGATCATGCTGACCTGGGGCGCTATCACCATCGGTATGGCATTCGTCCAGGGGCCGCACAGCTTTTACGTGATGCGCTTCCTGCTCGGTGCCGCCGAAGCCGGCTTCTTTCCGGGCGTCCTGTACTACATCACCCAATGGTTCCCGGTGCGCCATCGCGGCAAGATCCTCGGGCTGTTCATTCTCTCGCAACCGATCGCAATGATGATCACCGGCCCGGTGTCCGGCGGCTTGCTCGGCATGGACGGAGTGCTGGGGCTGCACGGCTGGCAATGGCTGTTCATCGTCATCGGTACCCCGGCGATCCTGCTGACCTGGCCAGTGCTGCGCTGGTTGCCGGACGGTCCGCAGCACGTCAAATGGATGGACCAGGCTGAAAAGGACTGGCTGACCGCAGAGCTGCAAAAGGACCTTCAGGCGTACGGCCAGACCCGCCATGGAAATCCCTTGCACGCCCTCAAGGACAAACGGGTGTTGCTGCTGGCGCTGTTCTATCTGCCGGTGACCCTAAGCATTTACGGCCTGGGGTTGTGGCTGCCGACGCTGATCAAACAATTTGGCGGCAGCGACCTGACCACCGGCTTCGTGTCATCGGTGCCGTACATCTTCGGCATCATCGGCTTGCTGATCATTCCGCGCAGTTCCGACCGACTGAATGACCGTTACGGTCACCTGGCGGTGCTCTATGTACTGGGTGCTATCGGCCTGTTCCTCAGCGCCTGGTTGACCCTGCCGGTGGCGCAGCTGGCGGCGCTATGCCTGGTAGCGTTTGCGCTGTTTTCCTGCACCGCGGTGTTCTGGACCTTGCCGGGACGATTCTTCGCAGGTGCCAGTGCGGCGGCCGGGATCGCGCTGATCAATTCGGTGGGCAACCTGGGCGGTTACATAGGGCCGTTCGTGATTGGTGCGTTGAAGGAATACACCGGGAACCTGGCGTCGGGGTTGTACTTCCTGTCGGGGGTGATGGTGTTCGGCCTGGTGCTGACGGGTGTGGTTTATCGCTTGCTGGAGCGCAAGCATGTGCTGCCGGCGGGTGAGTTTGCGGCGAGTGCCCGGGGCGCTACCCGTACCTGACACAAAACACGAAATCACCACTAACCCTGTGGGAGCGGGCTTGCCCGCGATAGCAATCTGCCTGACACATCACTGTTGAATGTGCCGCCGCCATCGCGGGCAAGCCCGCTCCCACAGGGAACTGTGGTGTTGTAATAACTGGAGAATTTGCATGCGTTTGGTTCAATTCGAATTGGTTAACGGCCTGCGCCGGGTCGGTGTGGTTGAGGGCGCCCTGGTGCGTGAAGTGCAGGACGCCCATACCGTGCGCGACCTGGCGCTGGCGGCGATCGAGGCGGGTATCAGCCTGGAGCAGCAGGTGAGCTGCCTGGGCCTGGGCATCAGCCATGACTATGCACACCTGCTGGCATCACTGCGCATCCTGCCACCCCTTGACCATCCGGACCCCGCGCACCTGCTGGTCAGTGGTACCGGCCTGACCCATTTAGGCAGTGCCTCGGCCCGGGACAAAATGCATCAACAAACCGGTGACGAAACCGCCATGACCGACACCATGCGCATCTTCAAATGGGGCGTGGAGGGCGGCAAGCCGGTAGCGGGGCAGGTCGGGGTGCAACCGGAGTGGTTCTACAAGGGCGATGGCAGCATTGTCGTGCGCCCGGGCCATCCATTCCCGCTGCCGCCATTTGCCGAAGACGCCGGGGAAGAGCCCGAGCTCAGCGGCCTTTATGTGATAGGCCACGACAGCAAGCCTTACCGCCTCGGTTTCGCCGTGGGCAACGAATTTTCCGATCATGTGATGGAACGCAGGAATTATCTGTACCTGGCGCACTCGAAATTGCGCAGCTGCAGCTATGGCCCGGAACTTCGGGTCGGACCATTGCCTCAGCACCTGGCGGGTACCAGCCGCATCCTGCGCAATGGCGAGGTGGTGTGGCAGAACGAGTTTCTCAGCGGCGAGGCCAACATGTGCCACAGCCTGGAAAACCTCGAGTACCACCATTTCAAATACAGCCAGTTCCTGCACCCGGGGGATGTGCACATCCACTTTTTCGGTACAGCGACCCTGTCCTTTGCCGACGGCATTCGCACTCAGCCGGGCGACGTGTTCGAGATCAGCCAGGCCGAGTTCGGCGCACCCTTGATCAACGGCATTGCGCCGGTCGAAGCGTCATTTACCCCCGGCACCATGGGCACTCTTTAAGGAGATCTGCATGACCAGCATACTTGGGCACAATTACATCGGCGGCCAACGCAGCGCCGCCGGCACCCTGACCCTGCAAAGCGTCGACGCGACCACCGGTGAGCCGTTGCCGCACGAGTTTTACCAGGCCACACCCGAGGAAGTCGATGCCGCCGCGAGGGCCGCCGCTGCCGCCTACCCGGCGTATCGCAGCCTGAGTGCCGAACGACGGGCGCAATTTCTCGATGCCATCGCCGATGAACTGGACGCACTGGGCGACCATTTTGTCGCCGTGGTTTGCCGTGAAACCGCGCTACCCGCCGGGCGCATTCAGGGCGAGCGCGGGCGCACCAGTGGCCAGATGCGCCTGTTCGCCAAGGTCCTGCGTCGCGGTGATTTCTACGGCGCGCGTATCGATCAGGCGCTGCCGGACCGCCAGCCGTTGCCGCGTCCCGACCTGCGTCAATATCGCATCGGCCTGGGGCCGGTTGCCGTCTTTGGCGCGAGCAACTTCCCCTTGGCGTTCTCCACCGCCGGCGGCGACACCGCGTCAGCCCTGGCCGCCGGATGCCCGGTGGTGTTCAAGGCCCACAGCGGACACATGGCCACCGCCGAACTGGTCGCCTGTGCGTTGATTCGCGCAGCGGAGAAAACCTCCATGCCCGCTGGGGTTTTCAATATGATTTACGGTGGCGGTGTGGGGGAGGCGCTGGTCAAGCATCCGGCGATCCAGGCGGTGGGCTTTACCGGCTCGCTCAAAGGCGGGCGAGCATTGTGCGACATGGCGGCGGCGCGTCCACAGCCGATCCCGGTATTTGCCGAGATGTCGAGCATCAACCCGGTGATCGTCCTCCCTCAGGCGCTGCAAGTCCGTGCAGAAAACGTGGCCCGGGAACTCACCGCTTCGGTGGTCCAGGGTTGCGGCCAGTTCTGCACCAACCCTGGCCTGGTGATAGGCATCAGCTCGGCGCCATTCACTGCGTTCATGCACCAGGTCTCGGGGTTGATCGCTGACCAACCGGCGCAGACCATGCTCAACGCGGGCACCTTGTGCAGCTATGGCAAAGGCCTGGAGAAACTCCTCGCGCATCCGGGTGTGACGCATCTGTCAGGGCAGGCGCAGCAAGGCAACCAGGCCCGGCCGCAATTGTTCAAGGCCGACGCCAGCTTGCTGATTCAAGGTGATGAAGTCCTGCAGGAAGAAGTGTTCGGCCCGGCCACAGTGTTTGTCGAAGTGGCGGATCAGGCGCAACTCAGCACCGCACTGAATGGCCTGCACGGACAGCTGACGGCGACGATCATTGGCGAGCCTGCTGACTTCGAGCAGTTTGGCGAACTGACGGCGTTATTGGAGCAGAAGGTCGGACGGATCCTGCTCAACGGTTACCCGACAGGTGTCGAGGTCTGCGATTCGATGGTGCATGGCGGTCCATATCCGGCCACCTCCGATGCCCGTGGTACTTCCGTGGGCACGCTGGCAATTGACCGCTTCCTGCGGCCGGTGTGTTTCCAGAATTACCCTGACAGTCTGCTGCCGGATGCGCTGAAAAACGCCAACCCGTTGCGCATCCAACGCCTGGTGGATGGTCAGTCGAGCCGAGACGCTCTGTAACGTCCGCTCACTGTAGCGAGCTTGCTCGCGATGGACGTCAACGATACCGCGTGTATTTTGAATGAGCGCATTGGCCGGACGTTTTTCGCGAGTAAGCTCGCTCCTACAGGGTCGTGTGGCGTGCGCTATCATGGCGTCTTTCTTCTCAAGATTGACTGCCATGACCGATACTTTGCTCAACGCCCTCGAAAACGCTGACATGCTGGAAATCGACGGCCTGCATGCCTTCGATTTCTCCCTCGATGAAGACGATAACCTGCATATCGAATGCATGGACGGCCGTGCGCTCAAGCGGTGGGCGTTCAGCATGGCGCACATCCAGGCGGCGACTTTTGACGCTGCCTTGAAGAGCTGGATCATCACCGGCGACTCCGGCGAGCACCGCCTGGTGCTGATGGAAGCAATCGGCGGTGACAACGAGGAGGACGACGAGCATGCGGATGCGTAATTTCTGGCCACTGGTGATGGCCGGCAGCGTTGGCGCCATGGGCGTCCAGGCTGCACCCGCCGATGTTCACCAGTTGCTGGTGGGCAGCTACACCGCTGGCCAGAGCCAGGGCATCTACCGCCTGAACTTCAACAGCGCCACCGGCCAGATCGACGCCAAGCCGCTGCAGGTGGTCAAGAGTGAAAATCCTTCCTGGCTGACCCTGTCTGCGGACCTGCGTCACCTGTTCGCAGTCAACGAAAACGGCCCAGGCCAGAAAGACCCGGTCGGGCGCGTCAGCAGCTACTCAATCGATCCGAAAACCCATGCCCTGAGCCTGATCAACCAGGTGCAGAGCCTGGGCAACGAGCCGACTCATTCAAGCCTCAGCGGCGACGCCAGTCACTTGTTCGTCAGCAATTACTCGGTGGTCGAAGACCCGGGCGGTACCCTGGCGGTGTTGCCGGTAGGTGCCGACGGCAAGCTGAAAACCGTGGTGCAGTTGAGCAGCCATGCCTCCAGTCGGGTCAACCCCGAGCGGCAGATGTCGGCGCATGTGCATTCGACCGTGTCCTCGCCAGACGGCAACTACGTGTTTTCCAATGACTTGGGCGCCGACAAGGTATTTGTCTACCGCTTCGACCCCAAGGCCAATCCGGAGCTGCCCCTGGTGCCAGCCACCCCCGCGTCGGTCCAGCTGCCCGCCGGCAGCGGGCCGCGGCATTTGCTGTTTAGCGGCGATGGCAAGCATGCCTGGCTGACCATGGAAATGAGCGCGCAAGTGGCCGTTTTTGACTATCAGGACGGCAAGCTTGCGCAGACGCAGATGGTCGAGCTGGCCGCCGGCCAACCGGCGGCGGACAAAGCCGCCGCTGCGCTGCATGCCTCGGCTGATGGCAAGTTCCTTTATGTCAGCAACCGTGGCACCGCCAACCAGCTGCTGGTGTTCGCCATCGATCCTGCCACTGGCCAGCTCAAGGAGCTGCAGCGTCGCTCGGTGGAAGGCGACCATCCCCGCGAGTTCGCCCTCGACCCAAGCGGCAAGTTCCTGCTGATTGCCAATCAGAAGAGCAACCAGATAGTCGTGGTCGAGCGCGATGCACATAGCGGTCTGCTGGGTAAAACCGTGCAGAAACTGCCGATGGATGCCCCCAGCGACCTCAAGTTCCTGGTGCGTCAATAGGCCGCAGCCCCCGGTTGATGGGGCTTGCACTGTTCTATCAATGAGGCTGATATCTGGAAGTGCTACAAAGCATTTCAAGGCGGCATCCTTCGGAGGTTAAGTTTGCTTCACGGCCCCACCGGGCAAGCAAGCCAACTGACTCCGAGGACTACCGCCATGAACTTCAATATCTTCTCCGTAATCGCCGCCTCCGCCATCTCCGCTACCGTTGCCTTGCCAACCAGCGCCAGCGTGGAAATCAGCAACAAAAAATCCCACACCCAGAGCTACACCCAGAAATACCTGCAGCAGAGCGCCAACTTCTACGCCGCCCTGGATCACAAAACCCAAGCCTGAGATTCAAGCCCTGCACCCTTTATGCAGGAGCGAAGTCACTTTTGACAGCTCGACGTCTTTCTAGTCGATCGGTCTTGAGTGCGGTCGCTCCTGCATAACGCGTTTGTGGGCGGGGATTTATCAGGTTTCATGATTATCTGAAGGACAGGCAGTCGAAGATTCACGATCAACGAAATTGATAGTCACTATAGATATCCCTTGCTGGTTACCGATGCACTTTTCAACGATTCTTTGGGCTCTGAAACATGCCCACGGGAGAACACCATGGCCAGCACAATCCTCACCTCCGCCAAACACGGCGCCTACCTGGCCATCGGTCTGTACGTGGTTCTGGTGTCGGTCGTCAGTATCTCGGCGCACACGCAGCACGATTTCGAAGCACCGATTCAAGTCGCTCACCCCGGCATCCAGTTTGAACACCGCGTGCAGAACGCCATGGTCGATCAGGCGAATGTGGCGGGAGTGGCGGGAGTGGCGGGATCATGAAAGGAGTTAGACTCTGGGTCATTGCCTTTCTGGCGTTCATGACCAATGGCGCGGCGTTGGCGGGAATCGGGCAGGGCTCAGCGGGTTCTGTGGCGCGGTCCATCGAAGCCAATCACAACATGGCTCACAATATCCAGACGGCCAAGGCCTTGGGGCTATTGGCCGGAAACCCTCCCGCCAAGCGGCCAGGCGATTTTTTCGGACCGTTCCAGGTAGATTGCTCGGTGTTGCAGATGTGCGAGGTGTTTGCCTGAATGGGCTCGGACTATTTCTTCATGACTGCGGTAAACAGGTCTGATTCCAGAAACCTCTGCAGCCACGCCTGCAACCGCACGTAAGGTGTCCCCGCGAACCACTCGCGATCCACATGGGCGAACTGCCGCACGAACGGCATCAGTGCCACGTCTGCCAGGCTGCAATGGTCACCCAATAAATAATCCCTTCCCTGTGGGAACGAGCCTGCGCGCGATGGCCTGTCAGTTGATGCAGCTTTGCCCGACACTCCGTCGCCAGCAGGCTGGCTCCCACAGTCTGTTGGCAGACCCCGGCCTTCGAGCAACCCCTCTAGTTTGCGTAGGAACACCTCCCCCTCGGCTCGGTAGAACTCCATCGGCTGTTCGGGATAACGCTCTGCGTACTTGTACTGATTCAGGTGCACCTTGAACACCTGGTCGTTCTCCTCGATCAGCGTACAGATCTGCGCCTGACCGGCAGGGTCGTCCTTGAGCAACCAGTCCTGCGGGTCGTTCTGCGCCAGTGCCCAGCGCATGATCGCCAGGCTCTCATCGATCACCGCGTCGTCGATGCTCAGCACCGGCACCGTGCCCTTGGGCGACAATGCCAGCATCTCGGGTGGCTTGGCTTTCAGGCTGACCTCGACGATGCTCACTGCCAGCGCCGAGTAGCGCAGGGCCATGCGTGCTCGCATGGCGTAGGGGCAGCGGCGGAAGGAGTAGAGCGTGATCATTTCACCTCCAGGGTGCTCAGGCCGTTGCCCTGGCGGTGGACCTGGATCTGCACCGGAATCCGTTCATGCATTTCCTGTACGTGGGAAATGACTGCCACCTTGCGCCCCTGGGCCTGCAGACCGTCGAGGGCGTCCATGGCCAGCTGCAGGGATTCCGGGTCGAGGCTGCCGAAGCCTTCGTCGATGAACAGCGACTCGATCTTCAGCGTGCTCGAAGCCATCGATGCCAGGCCCAGGGCCAGGGCCAGCGACACCAGGAAGGTCTCGCCGCCGGATAGCGAATGCACCGAGCGCAGTTCATCGCCCATCTCGGTGTCCATCACCAGCAAACCGAGCATGCTGCCACCGCGCTTCAAGCGATAGCGCCGCACCAACTGGCGCAATTGCACGTTGGCGTGGTGCACCAGTAAGTCGAGGTTGTAGGCCTGGGCGATCTTGCGGAAGGTGTCGCCGGTGGCCGAGCCAATCAAGGCGCTGAGCCGCGCCCAGCGCTGGTATTCGGTATAGGCGTCGGCGATTCGTTGCGCGAGCGCCTGATTGGCGGTCTGCCGGCGTTGATCCTCCGCCTGCTCGGCGCGCCATTCGGCACACAGGTGTTCGCTGGCGGTGAGCTGGCCCTGCAGCTCGGCTAGCGCCGTCGACAGTTGCTCAGCGTCCAGATTGCCGCTGTGCTGCGCCTGATGACTGGCCAGCCGCTTGTCGCGCTCGTGCAGCAGCACCTTGGCTTGTTCCAGGGCTTTTTCGTTTAGCTGCAAGCGTTGCCGCAATTGGCTGACCTGTTGGTCGTCGACGCTCAGCAGCTGTTCAAGCCCCCCGTCATCGAGCTCCGGGTGCAAGGCTCGCCAGTCGACGATCTTCGCACGCAGCTCGCGTTCTTCAGTTTCCAGGACGATCAGGTGCTCTTGCTGCGCCTTGAGCTCGGCGGCCAACTGCACAAGGCGCGTGCGTACCGATTGCAGCTCCTGGCTGGCTGCCGCTTCGGCATTGCGCGCCTGCTCAACGGCCTGGTCCAGTTGCTGTTGCCAGTGTTCGGCGCTGTCATGGGCACCTAACAACTGTGCAAGCTGCTGCTGGCAAGCCTGTTGCTGCTCGGCGAGTGAGTTGAACTGCTGCAGCGCCGCTTCCAGTTGCTGGACGCGAGTCAGTTGGCGATCCTGTTCCTTCTCCAGCGTCTGCTGGCGTTGCTGCTGTTCGCTGAGTTCGTCCCGCTGTTGATCAAGCTGTTCAAGGCGCTGGGCGATCTGCCGGTCAAGCTGCATGAAGGTCGCGGCCGGCTCGTTGCGCAATGCGTCCAGCGTTTCGGCCGGGAGCAGGGTGCTGAAGGCGCTCAGTTCCTCATCCAGGCGCTGGCGATCATTGCCCAGCTCGCGTTGCTGGTTGGCCAGGTGCTGGGTCGCCTGCTGACTCGCGGTCTCGGCGTTGCGCAGCTGCTGTTGCAGGCTCGCGGCGTCCTGTTGCAGGGTGAGCAGGGCGGTTTGCCGCTGTTCGTCCTGGCTGATGCTCTGGTTCAACTGGCTATTCTGCTGGGTCAGCCAGGCATCGCGCCGGCCGGCGTCCTGATTGAAAAGCTGTGGCGACAGCGGGTGCGCTTCGAGGCTCGGTGCCAGGCTGCTTTGTTGCGCGACCAGTTGTTCCTGCTGTTGCAGCAACTCCTTTTGCTGGGCAATCACCGCGCCCACTTCGGTGCGCAGGTCCGTGAGCTTTTCCTTGAGCGCATCCACCGCTTGCTGCGCGTTGGCTTGTTCACTCTCATCATGGCGACCCAGGCTTTGCAATAACGCCTCGGGCTGATGATAGGGGTGGTCGGGGCTGCCGCAGACCGGGCAGGGTTGACCGTCCTGCAATTGCTCGCGCAGCTCTTCCACACTGGCGCTGCGGGCCAGGCGCTGGCGCTCGAGCAGTTCACGGGTGACGGTCAGGGTCTGTTCGGCGACGGCCAGTTCATTCCTGGTCTTGACCCCGTCCTGGGTCAGCCGCTCCCGTTCCTGCTGGGCTGCGGCTTGGCGCTGCTGCAGTTCGGCGACACGTTGGTCGAGCGCCTGCTGGCTGGCCCACAGTCGCGTCAGTTCTTCGAATGCGCGCAGTTGCTTGCGGTTGTCCTGCAACAGATTGCCGAGCAACTGGATCTGTTCCGCCACCGCTTCCGGCTCGGCGCCAGCCTCTTTGTAGAGCACTTCCAGATTGTGTTTTTGCCCGGCCCATTCTGCGGCGGCATGGCTGGCGTGTTGCTCCAGGGACGCCAGCTCCGCCTGGCCCTTGTTCAGGCGATTACCGATCAGCATCAATTGCTGCAAGCGGTCTCGGTAGGCATTCCAGGCGTCGCTCAGCGGTGCCAGGTGAGTGCTTTGCTCAAGCTCGGCGCCAATCCGCTGCAGGCGTTCGACCACACGTTGCTGTTGGTCGAGCAGCCCTTGAATGGTGTTTTGACCTTCGGTGCAAGCCTGTTCGGCTTGCTGCTTACGGTCGGCGCTGAGGCCAGTGTCCTTGATCAGGCGGGCGAGGCTGCTTTGCGCTTCGAAGGCCTGGCGCAGCAGCGGTGCGCCCGATGTGTGCTGAGCCTGTGCTTCGCTCAGCGCGGCTTGTGTTTTGCCCAGGCTCTGTTCGAGTTGCGTCTGCCGCGCCTGCAGATCCTGTTGTTGCTGGGTCTGCTGCTGAATATGCGCAGCCAACGGCGAAAGCCGGGCCATGAGTTCGCTCTGGCGGGCGAACTGGTGTCTTTGTGGCGCCAGTTGCTCCAGGCGAGTCAACTTCAAACGATCGCCGGTCAGGTGCTGCCAATCCTGCTCGGCGCTGGTCAATTGTTCGTTGGCGCCCAGTTGTTCGTCCTGCAACTGGCGCAGCTCCTTGAGCCAGGTGTGCTGCAGCTCAAGCTGCTTGAGTTGCGCCTGCTGGTTCTTGAGTTGCTGCTGCGCCTGGTTGAAACGTTCATCCAGTTCGGCGCGAGCTTCGGGTGGCAGCGGCGTCACGCCTGTGGCCTGGTCCTGCAGCAGCTTGTGGGCCTCACGGGCGTCCTTGGTCTTATCGAACGCGCGACGACCCAGGCGAGTGTACAAGGCCGTGTCGGTGAGTTTCTCCAGCAGTTCGCTGCGTTCGTTGTCGTTGGCCTTGAGAAAGGCGCTGAACTCGCTCTGGGCGAGCAGGACGGCACGGGTGAACTGCTCGAAGTTCAGGCCCAGCACCGCTTCGAGTTGGACCTTGAATTCGACTTTCTGACTGGCCAGCAATTGATCCTGGTCGAGGTCGCGCAGGCTCTGGCGGCTGGCCTGCAGCTTGCCACCGGCTTTCTCCCGAGCGCGATTGGCCTCCCAGCGCGCGCGGTAGCGGCGGCCGTCGATGCCGACGAAGTCGACTTCGGCATAACCTTCGCCAGTACCACGCCGCAGCAGGGTGCGAGGGTCGCCGGTACTGATTTCGCCGTCGGCGTCGGGGGCCTTGGCGGACACCTGGGCATTGCTCAGCCGCGGCACGGCGCCAAACAACGCCAGGCACAGGGCATCGAGCAAGGTACTTTTGCCGGCACCAGTGGGCCCGGTGATGGCGAACAGTCCGGCGCTGGCCAGCGGCTCGGCGGTGAAGTCAATTTCAAATGGCCCGGCCAGTGAGGCGAGGTTTTTCAGACGGATAGCTAGGATCTTCATGGCTGTTCGCTCTCCGTCTGCACATCCTGTAACAACTCGCCGAAGTCTTTCAGCGTCTGCTCATCGACCTCACTGCCGTAGTTGTCCTGCCAGGCGCGACTGAACAGTTCCTGGGGCGTGAGCTGGTCCAGCTCGATCAGCGCGGTGGCGTCATCGGCACTGTCGCGGCCGCCATTGCCGGCATATTCGGCGGCGATGCGCACCAGGCGCACGGCCTTGCCTTGCAGGGCGGTCTCGACCTGATGACGCAGGTCAGGTTGCGGTTCGTCGAGGCGCACCCGCACTTCCAGCCAAGGCTGGCGCTGAATGTCAGCCAGCAGGTCGATATTCGGCAAGTCGGCCAGTTGCAGCAGGATGTCCGCGAGCGGCGCCGGGCCGATGCGCTGCAGGTTGACCGCCCGGGGGATGAGCTTGGGTTCGACGCTGACCAGGGTTTCGCCGTCCAAGGTGATGTCGAGAATCTGGTGCCGATAACCGATTTCGGAGAACGACAAGGGTATCGGCGAGCCGCTGTAGCGGATCCGTTCTTCGCCGTTGACCTTCTGGGGCTTGTGCAGGTGACCCAGTGCCACATAGCTGATGCTTGGGCCGAACAGGCTGGCCGGTAGCGCTTCGGCATTGCCGATGATCAGGCTGCGTTCGGAGTCTTCGGATACCGAGCCGCCTGCCATGTGAGCGTGGCTGATGGCGATCAGCGCCTGGCCGGGCTTGCGCTTGGCATTGGCGGCGGCGATCAACCATTCATGCACCTGGCCGATCCCGCGCAGGTAATTGTCGCCCAACTGCGCGCCAGTGACTTCCGCCGGGCGCAGGAAGGGTAGTGCCAGGCACCAGCCGACGACCTTGCCCTTGGCATTCGGCAGGGGCAGCAACAGGCGCTCGGCGTCGAGCTGTCCGTCATCGAGCCACAGCACCCGGCCCAGGGCATGCGTGCGCAAGCGGCGCATCAAGGGGGCGGGCAGTTCGATGCGTGAACCGGAGTCGTGGTTGCCGGCGATCATCACGATGGTCAGCTTGGGTTGCTGCTCATGGGCGCTGACGATGAAGTCGTAAAGGCGCTCCTGGGCCTTGACCGGCGGGTTGACGGTGTCAAACACGTCGCCGGCAATCAGTAGCACATCGGGCTGATCGAGTTTCAGCTGCAGCAGCAGCCACTCAAGAAAGCAGCCGTGTTCGAAATCGCGTTCCTGGCCGTGCAGGTTTTGCCCAAGGTGCCAGTCGGAGGTGTGGAACAGACGCAAGGCAAACTCCGTTGCAAATAAGGTGATGGCCGCGTGAGCAATGAAAGCGGCGAAAGGGGAGAGAGTTTACTGACAATCGGGTTTACTTTGGATAAAGCGGCGG
This sequence comes from Pseudomonas violetae, assembly GCF_023072615.1. Lineage (GTDB taxonomy): Bacteria > Pseudomonadota > Gammaproteobacteria > Pseudomonadales > Pseudomonadaceae > Aquipseudomonas > Aquipseudomonas violetae. The sequence goes on along the minus strand of NZ_JAKNRW010000002.1, from coordinate 290,751 downwards.
CAACCCACTGTCACTCACTGGATCTTGCACCCGCTCGGCAATTGGAATCGCCTTGATCGCTCGCCACAAATCCTCCCCTTGCCAATACTGACCTGCCTCGCTGTACAAGGCGCCGTTCAACCCGTCCAGGGCATCGGACAGCGGCACGAAGCGTGCAGCCATGTCGGCCAGGGTTTCCGGTTGTTGGCGAGCCCAGGCATCCAAGGCCTGGCGGGTGGCGTGGGAGTCGTTGGCCTGGCAGGCGCGCTTGAGCTCGTCGAGCACGGTGCGTGGGCTCGGGCCGGTTTGCGCGGCACGCAGGATTGCCGGTTGCCAGCGGGCACGCCACCACAGGCCAAATCCCAGCAAGGTGGTGCACGCCAGAATCAAGGTGCTGAGTTTCCACCGCCACAGGCTTTCGCTGTCGGCGATGTTCATGGCTTGCGGGGTGCTCGCCGGGGTGTCGACCACCAGGCTTGGATTGTCCGCCACTTGCAGGGTTTGTGCAGGTAGGCTGCTGTGCTCCAGGTGATCTTCGAACGTGTTCCACCAGACCACGTCGACCGCAGGCAACTCGATCGCACCGCTGTGGATCGGTACCAGAGCTTCGCGCTCCTCCCGGCTGCCGACCAGTCCGCGTTCACTGTTCAGGTTGGACAGTACCGGTTGATCGGGATAGCGGCGCAACCCGTTGATCTCAGTCGCGGGCAGCGGTGGCAGCTGCGAACTGGCCAGGCCTTCGACTTTCAGGGTCAGGCTGCGGGTCAGTGAGTCGCCCACCTGGGCCTGGTCCGCTGGCGGGTTCCAGCTCTCGCTCAGGCTGACGCTGCGTGCCGGCAGCCAGGGCACGTCGGCGGGCCAGGTGGCGGGCTTGGCCTTGACGTCCAACACAATGGCGGGCGATCCAACGCGCATCAGTTTTCCGGATTTCGGCGCCTGGGCGTCGCCGTCCTGGGCCGGTTGAGTATCGACCAGTGTGGCGCTGAACACCTGCGCCGGGATGGTCAATTCGCCGCTGTGTTGCGGGTAGATGGCATAGCGCATCTCGATCACGCCGTGGCGCAGGTCGTTGATGACTTTCTCGTAGGTGCGCGACTCGCCCAATTGCTCGATGCGCGCATCGGGTATCTGTAAGGGCGTCAGGCTGCTGTCATCGTACAGCGACACCGAGTGGTAAATGCGCAAAGTCAGGATCGCCTGGGCCTGCACGTACACGCTGGTCTGGTCCAGGCTGACTTCGAGGAATACCGGTCGCAGCTTTTTCGCGCCGTCCTGGGTTTCACTCTCGACCACTTGCACTGTGAGTGGCTCGCTGTGCGCATCGCCCAGCTGCAACGACGGGATGATCACGCTGCCGTTGTGGCGAGGCAGCAGGGTGACGATCCAGCGGGTAGTTGCCTGGTTATCACCGTTGAGGGTGTTCAACTGGTTGACCTGGCGGGTACCGCGTACTTCGAAGAAGGGCTCAAGTGGCGCCAGGTCTGGCTTGCCGAATTGGGTCACATCGTCTGATTGCAGGGTCAGCTCCACGGTTTCGCCGGAGCTCAGGCGACCGCGATCGACGCTGGCAACCAGGCTCGCCGCCTGGGCCTGAACGGTGTAGCACAGTAGTGCGAACAAAGAGGCGGTGAAGCGGCTCATCGAATGGTTCCCTGATCCTGATTTTGTTGCTGTTCATACCAGAATTTGCGTCTGAGCAACTCTCCCGGGTCATCCGGGATCTTGCGCAGCCATTGCTCCAGAGCCTGGCGCTGCTCGCCGTCAATCGCCTCGGACGTCGGGCGCAACGGTGGCGTGGTGTGCTGTTCATCTCCCAGCTCGCTGCCAGGTACTTCATTGGCCCCGGGTTTTGGCGGGGTGGTCGGTTCTCCCTCGCCGGGCTCCGGACTGGCCTGCCGCGCATCGCTTGGCGAATCACCTTCGTTGGTCGGCTGGGTCGCTGCGCCGGGTACCGGCTCGGGCTCTGGAGCCGGCGAGGGGTCGTCCGCTTCCTGCTGCGGCTCGACCGGTGGCGGGGTGTTTTTCTGCTTGAGCAGGTCTTCAACCAGCGCCTTGTTGGTCAGCGCCGGGCGCAAATCCGGCTGGCGCTCCAGCGCCTGTTCGTAGGCGTCCAGTGCTGCTTCCAGTTCACCGCTGCGAGCCAGGGCGTTGCCGCGATTGTAATGGGCGTGTGCGTCGTCGCCCCGGGCAAATCGCTGGGCGGCGCCACTGAAGTCGCCTGCTTGATAGAGCGCCACACCTTGCCACTGTGGATCTTCGAAGTGCTGTGCGGCGTCGGCCGGGCGCTTCTGCTTGAGCAAGTGCAGACCTTGCTGGTCAGGGCGCAACCACAGGTCTTCAAACTCGAAGGCATAACTCGGCTGGGGCAGCAGGAACAGCAGCGGAAGGCAGAACAACCAGCCACGACGGCCGGCACAGGCCGCCAGCAAAAGGAGCGGTAACAACAGCCAGTGGCCCTGATCTGCCCAGGTGTCGAGGCGCAGGGTCTGGCCGTCATCGCGCAACGCCTGCGGACCGTCAAACAGCCCCAGCGCGCGCAGGTCGGTGTCCTCCAAGCGAGCGTGGCGATAGCGGCCGTCCAGGGCATTGGCGAACGCTTTGAGGCTGGGCTCGTCAAGACGTGGCACCAGGATCGCGCCCTGACCGTCCTTGAGGAAACTGCCATCCTCCTGGGTGATCGGCGCTCCTTCGGCGGTGCCGATGCCGAGCATCAGGAACTGCGTGGACTTGTCGCCCAGGGCCTGCCGAATACCCTGCCGTTCCTGCTCGGTAAGGGTCGAGCCAATGAGCAGGATCCGCCCGTCACCAAGCGCCGCCTGCTTGAGTAGCTCAAGCGCCTTGACCACCGCCAGGTCAGCGCGATGTCCTGCCTGGGGCATCAGCGATGGCTTGAGTGCATCCAGTAAATTGCGGCTGGTGGCAAGGTCGTCGGACAGGGGAACCAGTGTATGGGCGCTGCCGGCATAGACGACGATCGCCGTCTGTGCATCGCTGCGATGCTGCAGCAGGTCGAACAGCTTGCGTCGGGCTTGCTCCAGGCGGTTTGGCGGCGCGTCGGTGGCGAGCATTTCAGGGGTCAATTCCAGCACCACCACCAGTGGGTCGGCAGGTGTCTGGCTGGTTTGCTCGACGCGCTCCCAGCTTGGCCCCAAAAGGGCCAGAAGCCCTAGCGTCCAGGCCAGGCCAAGGACGACCCAAGGCAGCTTGCTATCGCGTCCACTGCCGCCACTGAGCAGTGCCGCATGGAAGGCCGGGGGCAAAATCATCTGCCAGCGTCCGGCACGTTTTTGCCGGTGCCACAGCTGCCACAGCAACCAGGCCAATAGCGGCAATACGAGGAGCCAGGCAGGACGGAACCAAAAGGGCCAGAGCACGCTCATCGACGTCTCCGCAGCCGCAGGCGCTCTAGTCGCTTGCGCCAGTCGGGCAGTTGCGATTGCAAGAACAGATCCTTGGTGAACAGGCGTTGCACCAGGTTATTCGGCCAGCGCTCACGGGCCGCGAGCAATATGCTCAATACCAGCGCCAGTGCCAGTGGCCAATGATAAAGCGATTGGGCAGGGCGCGCCTGGGTCGGTTGCTGAGTCACCGGCTCCAACTGATCGAGGGTGTCCTTGATCGACTCCAGCTCCTTGCCATCGCGCGCGCGGAAGTAGCGGCCGCCCGTGACCTGGGCGATCGCCTTGAGGGACGGCTCGTCCAGGTCCAGGCTCGGGTTGACGCCGAGAAAACCCGCAGTGCCGCTTTCCTCGGGATCGGCGCCAATACCGATCGGGTAGATCTTCACGCTCTCGCTGGCGGCCAGACGTGCGGCAGTTGCCGGGTCGATCTCGCCACCATTGTTGGCGCCATCAGTGACCAGGATCAGCACGCGGCTCTGGGCCGGGCGCAATCGCAGGCGTTTCAGGGCCAGGCCGATCGCATCACCAATGGCGGTGTTCTTGCCGGCGATGCCGATACGCGCCTCGTCTAGCCACACTCGGACGGTGCGACGGTCAAAGGTCAGCGGGGCCTGCAGGTAGGCCTGGCTGCCGAACAGGATCAGGCCAACCCGATCGCCCTCGCGACCCTCGAGGAAATCCCCTAGCAGGTGCTGGACCAAGTCCAGGCGGCTGACGTCTTCGTCCTGCCAGCGCATGTCGGGGAAATCCATGGAACCGGATACGTCGACGGCCACCAGCAGATCCCGGCCGCTGGCGGCAATCGGCAACGGTTCGCCGAGCCATTGCGGGCGCGCCGCGGCAATCAGCAACAGCAGCCATAGAAGAATGAACGGTGTCTGCTGGCGCCAGGTCGGGAGATTGGCCCGGGCACGACGCCGAGCCAGGCCTTCCAGATCATTGAGAAAGCTGACTTTCAATGCGGGCTCGCCACTGTCGGCCACCGGCAGCAGTACCCGCATCAACCAGGGCAACGGCAGCAGGACAAATATCCACGGCCAGGCGAACTCAAACATGTTTGCGAATCCAGGTATCGATAGCCTGGGTGAGGCCAGCGATGGCCTTGTCGTCGAGTTTGCACTCGGGCTTGTAGGCGCCTTCGACTAGCACCATCCAGCGTGTCAGGCCGGCAGCGGGGCAGCGGTTATCGAGGAAAGCCAGCCATTTGCGTCCGTTGAGCGTGTGGCTCTGGCTATAGGGATAATGGTTGCGGCACAGGCGTTTAAGCAGCCCGTTGAGTTGCTGCAACCAGGCGCCGGCCGGAGCGCCATCGTAGGGTTTGGGCATCAGGGCCAGTTCAGCCAGGGCGGCGACTCGCACCGGGTCCAGCGGTTGCTCGGCACGCACGATCGGGCGCTTGTGCGGCATCAACCGGCGCAGCTGCCACAGGCCGAAACCGATCAGTGGCAGCAGCAACAGCAAGAGCCACCAGCCGGGCGCGGGTGGCCAGAAACCGATCGGTGACGGGGTGATCAACGGTTGCAATTGATCGAGGCTGCTCATCGACCTTTCCCTGCTTTTTGCGGGTTCAGGTACTCGCGCAACTGCTCAACCATCTCACTTTGGGTGCTCAGTGGCATCAGCAGCACCCGCAACTTCTGCGCCAACAGTTCCCAGCGGGCGATGCGCGTTTCAGCCTGGGCACGATAGGCCTGGCGCAGGTCGAAATTGAGGGTATCCAGCTCCAGTTGTGCGCCCCGCTCGGCGAAGCGCAGCAGCCCGGCAGCGGGCAGCGCATGATCTAGGGGATCGGACAGCGGCAGCAGCAGCAAGTCGCAATGACGGGATAATAGGCTCAGTTGCTGCTCGGAGCCCTCCGTCAGGGCGCGCTCGTCGCAGATGACGATCACCAGGCTGCCCGGGCGCAGCACTTCCCGGGCGCGGCGCAGGGCCAGATTGAGGGCGTCGCGATGGGTCTCGCCCTCGGTGTGCAATGACTGGTTGACCCGCACCAGGCGGTTGAGCAGTTGTAGCAAGCTCTGTTTGCTGCGTCGCGGTTTGATCTCGTAGTGCTCATTGTCGCCGAACACCAACCCGCCGACCCGGTCGTTGTGGCCCAGCGCAGCCCAGCCGATCAGGCTCGCAGCCTGGGCGGCCAGAACCGACTTGAACATCAGTCCGGAGCCGAAAAACAGCCGGCGGCTCTGTTCGACCATGATGAAAATCGGCCGTTCACGCTCTTCATGGAACAACTTGGTGTGCGGTTCCTGGGTGCGGGCGGTCACGCGCCAATCGATAGTGCGTACATCGTCCCCCGCCTGGTAGACCCGCACCTGATCGAAATCCACGCCACGCCCGCGCAGCTTGGAATGGTGCAGGCCAATCAACGGGCTGCGCTGGCTCGGCGTGGAAAACAGTTGAACTTCGCGCACGCGGTGGCGCATCTCGATCAACTCCGCGAGGCTGACACGAACGCCCGGCTCGGGCAGCGCAAGGCTGTTCATCAGGGTCAAGCGACAGCTACGACGTCGAGAATCCGCTGGACAACACGGTCCTGGTCAATGCCTGCAGCTTCAGCTTCGAAGGACAGAATAATGCGGTGACGCAATACGTCGAACAGCACCGCCTGTATGTCTTCCGGGCTGACGAAGTCGCGACCCGCGAGCCAGGCGTGGGCCCTGGCGCAGCGATCAAGGGCGATCGAGCCCCTGGGGCTCGCGCCATAGGCGATCCATTCGGCCATCTCCGGATCGAACTTGCCCGGGGTGCGGGTGGCCATGACCAGTTGCACCAGGTACTCCTCTACGGCGTCAGCCATGTACAGACCGAGGATTTCCTTGCGCGCAGCGAAGATCGCCTGCTGGCTTACCCGACGTTCAGGTTTGGTTTCGCCGTTAAGCGCTTCGCCGCGGGCCTGCTGCAGAATCCGCCGCTCGACTGCGGCATCCGGGAAGCCGATCTTCACGTGCATCAGGAAGCGGTCAAGCTGGGCTTCGGGCAGCGGATAGGTGCCTTCCTGCTCGATGGGGTTTTGCGTCGCCATCACCAGAAACAGCGGCGACAGGTCATAGGTGCTGCGCCCAACGCTCACCTGGCGCTCGGCCATGGCTTCCAGTAACGCCGACTGCACCTTGGCCGGGGCCCGGTTGATCTCGTCCGCCAGCACCAGGTTGTGGAAAATCGGGCCTTGCTGGAACACGAAACTGCCGGTTTCCGGACGATAGATCTCCGTGCCGGTGATGTCGGCGGGCAACAGGTCGGGAGTGAACTGGATTCGATGGAATTGTGCCTCAATGCCCTCGGCGAGCTCCTTGATGGCCTTGGTTTTAGCCAGCCCGGGAGCGCCCTCGACCAGCATGTGGCCGTCGGCGAGCAAGGCGATGAGCAAGCGCTCGATGAGTTTTTCCTGGCCGAGAATCTGCGTTGAAAGAAAGGTTCGCAGCGCGAGCAGCGCTTCACGATGTTCCATCTATGACTGTTCCTGGAAAGGGCGACCGCAGACGTTCCGATAACGCCGAGGGCTGGGGGCGTTACTTTAATGCATGGCGGGGGGTGGCGACTAACGGCTTTTTGCGTTTGAGGGAGGAAATGAAGGGGGGAATTGTAGGGGTTTTGTGCGGTTTGAAGGTTTGTAGTGGTCTTTCGGGCCTCTTCGCGAGCAAGCCCGCTCCCACAGGATCTGATGTGTTACATACATCGCAAGCACATCGCTGAAACCTGTGGGAGCGGGCTTGCCCGCGATGAGGCCCGTCTGAACACCATCAAAGCTCGCTGATATAGGTCCCGGTCCCCTTGAGAATGTTCTGCAAGGTTTCCTCCACTTCCGCCAGATCACTGGCCTGCGTGCTGTGAATGATTTCCAGCGAATCATCCCCATTCAGCGCATCGACATCCCCAGGTGCAATTTCGATCAGCAGTCGGGTAGGGCTCAGGGTCACTTTTACGCCTTCCAGAGTCGAAGGCTCACCGTCCAGGGTGATATCCAGCGCGTCTTCGTCCGGGTAGCGGGTCATCAGAAACATCTCGCCGTGATCGCTGTGACAGGCGAGCATGGCCATGTTGTCTTCTTCGTCATCGCATGGGTTGACGATTAATAGGGAGGTGGTCATTTGCATGAGGAGGTCCTGGGGCGATGCGCGGGGGTTGGCAGGTGAGGGGAGATTTTGCCAGTGTCGGCGTTTTTTTGCTGAAGTGTGTGGAAACTAGCAGATCTGCTAGTTGTTGATCCTAGTAAAGCGATGGAGAGTGTTGGGTGTTTTCCTCATCCACGTTGTTCGGAGAATTCCCCGATGCCCGATCAGCAGCCCCCCGCCGTCACCAGTTATCAGTACGACGCATTGGACAGGCTTTCCAGCCATAGGCGGGTGGGAGGTCTTCATCGCCAGTGTTTCTACTGCGGACACCGTTTGGTCACCGAAACTCAGGGTGCCGAGCAGTTGTCGATTATTCAGTACGGTGATCGGTTGCTCGCAGCGCGTCATTGCCATGACGACCACGTTGCCAAAGCATTGCTGACAACGGATCAGCAACGTTCTGTCCTGAATGCACTTCAGAGCAATCGCCAGCGCGTCATTGCTTATTCGCCCTATGGTCACCGTGCACTCCAAAACGGTTTGAGCAGCTTTTTAGGTTTCAACGGGCAGCGACCAGACCCGGCGACCGGGCATTATTTGCTGGGCAACGGCTATCGAGCGTTTAATCCAGTGTTGATACGCTTCAACAGCCCGGATAACTTGGGCCCGTTTGGAAAGGGCGGGTTGAATACTTATGCTTATTGCCACGGCGATCCGGTTAATCGGAGTGACGCTACGGGGCATTTCAGCTCTGTGCTAAGTCAGTATCTTTCAAGAATTGAGGCTCAAATACAGTCTTTGAAAATTGGAGTTAAACTTAAGCCTGTGGCTAACGTAACAAGGCTTTCTGAAGGGATATTTACCTTTGAAGATAAGGATGGCTCCAGGCTCACCTTTGAGGCGCATGGGTCTCCAGGCGGATTGACAGAGGGCTTTAGTGGGATTGAGCTGGTTGGACTTGCCAAGCAGCACGGGGTCAATGTCGAGAAGTTCGATCGTGTAAGGCTGGTGATATGTCATTCCGCAAGCGTAGAAAAAAACGGTTTTGGTATTGCGGATATTTCATTCGCTGAAGTTTTTAATCGACTGGTGAAGCGTCCGGTTAAGGGCTATCAAGGGAAGGTTGTATCTGTCGACACTCCAAGAGTCTTTGAGGAATTGAAGATTGGTGAAACCTATGCAGGTCCTTATTATTTTGGAGTCGTAAAAAAAGGCCTTTTTCTCCATAAGTACGGCGATGGGCTGTATCGCCCGGTTATCTTCGATAAAGTAAAAAAATCAACTGGAACTATCAGAGGTAACTAATGTTCTGTTATTAGAAATAATTTACCCGCCAACCTGTGAGGCCATCGCCTCACTGGCTCTCTGTATTTTGCTCAAAATATCTTCTGCCTTTGCGTTCCAGATGTAGCGAGTCGGCTGCGCATTTCGCAGTGCCAGGAACGTGGTAATCGAGCTCTCCAATTCGCGAACTGAGCTGAGGCTGCCCTTCCGCAAATACACAAGAACCGCTCAACCATGTTCATCCACGAGCGGGAGGTCGGGGTGAAATGCATGTGGAAGCGTTTGTGCTTCTCAAGCCAGGCCTTCACTTTCGGGTGTTTGGGCGTGGCGTAATTGTCCACGATCAGATGCAACTGAAGGTGCTTGGGCGTTTCGCGATTGATCTTTTTGAGCAATTCCAGCCACTCCTGATGCCGGTGTTGGCGCTCGATGCAACTGATCAAGCGCGCCTTAAGATAATCCAGCGCAGTGAATAAGGTGACGGTGCCGTGGCGCATATAATCGTGCGATTGCGTGCGGATATGCCCGATCCCCACAGGCAGTCCAAGCTGGGTACGCTCCAAGGCCTGAACTTGGCTTTTCTCATCGCAGCACAGCACCAACGCCGTGTCTGGCGGGTCGAGATACAGCCCAATCGCAGCGTTTAAAAACGCTGGCACCAGCAGGTGATCGTAGGGAGTGAGAAACCGGTCAAGCGCGCGATTTCTACCCGTGAATGACCTTGGGCTGCCAGCAGGATCACTCGGGCGCGACGGCCGTCGCGCTGGCTGGTGGTGGCCGAGCGTGCTCGGCGGCTCAGTTTGGCTTGTTCTTCTGGGCTGAGGACAATCTCTTGGGCGTTCACCTGCGTTCGACCGAGCGCTGAATGACAGAGGAAGTGTAGCCAAGACCACAGAAAAGTTATTTCGGGAATAGCACACTAGTCCCGTCTGTCATCGCTTTAAAGGCAGTTTCTATTTGTAGATAAACAAAAAAATTCCACGATGGTGCTCGCTTTCGTTCTGTTATTTATAGGCCGGGAAATACGGTGAGAGAAAGCGCTGATATCAGAAAGTAGGTGGCGATGAGATGGGAAAGGCCAGTCTGGCAACTTGCTCCCTACAACGCGGGATGCCTTGGTCAACAATTGGCATAAGCCTGGCTGCCGTGCAACCGTGTGCACCCGTTCGTCGATGTACAGGGTTTTGGATGACGTCGTGCTGAAGGGCAGCTGCGGATCAGTTGGAGTGACCACTGGGGCGCCCTCGGTCACAACAGATGCGCCTTGCACGCATTTGTCGCTGAAATCATCATTTTTTCCCCATGCCTGCTAGTGTTGACCGATACGCCCGGCGCGAGTTACGTGCGGATGACCGAATATGTCGCAGCACCGCAAGCAGGCACATTGTCGCACTCGTTAAGCTGCGCATCGAATGGATACCCGTAAAAACAGTGCGCAATCCATCGCGCAGTGGTTTTTGCAGATGCCCATTTATGGAAGGTGAATGTGACCCGAGTGTCTCGTCCAGCTTCACCCACCTGTCACCCTGTTTCCTCTGCCCGAGAATCAGGAACAGGGTGACGGATCGCCCCGAGAGGGGTTTTGCACGCGACGCTTCCATCAATAACAAGCCCAAGCGGAGTACCACAGATGGCGTTCTTCACCGCAGCCAGCAAAGCCGACTTCCAGCACCAACTGCAAGCGGCACTGGCGCAGCACATCAGTGAACAGGCACTGCCACAAGTGGCGCTGTTCGCTGAACAATTTTTCGGCATCATTTCCCTGGACGAGTTGACCCAGCGTCGGCTGTCCGACCTCGCTGGCTGTACCCTTTCGGCGTGGCGCCTGCTTGAGCGCTTCGATCACGCGCAGCCGCAAGTGCGCGTCTACAACCCTGATTACGAACGCCACGGCTGGCAGTCGACCCATACCGCGGTCGAAGTGCTGCACCACGACCTGCCGTTCCTGGTGGACTCGGTGCGTACCGAGCTGAACCGTCGCGGCTACAGCATCCATACCCTGCAAACCACTGTGCTGAGCGTGCGTCGCGGCAGCAAAGGCGAGTTGCTGGAAATCCTGCCAAAAGGCACCCAGGGCGAAGGGATCCTGCAAGAATCCCTGATGTACCTGGAAATCGACCGCTGCGCCAATGCGGCCGAACTGAACGTATTGAGCAAAGAGCTGGAACAGGTGCTCGGTGAGGTCCGCGTGGCGGTCACCGATTTCGAGCCGATGAAATCCAAGGTCCAGGAAATCCTGGCCGGCCTCGATAACAGCCAGTTTGCTGCCGACCCTGAAGAAAAGAACGAGATCAAAAGCTTCCTGGAATGGCTGGTGGGCAACCACTTCACCTTCCTGGGCTACGAAGAATTCGTGGTGCGCGATGAAGCCGATGGCGGCCACATCGTTTACGACCAGGATTCGTTCCTCGGCCTGACCAAATTGCTGCGCACCGGCCTGACCTACGATGACTTGCGCATCGAAAACTACGCCGTGAACTACCTGCGCGAACCGACTCTGCTGTCGTTTGCCAAGGCCGCGCACCCAAGCCGCGTGCACCGTCCCGCGTACCCTGACTACGTTTCGATTCGTGAAATCGATGCTGACGGAAAGGTTATCAAGGAATGCCGTTTCATGGGCCTGTACACCTCTTCGGTGTATGGCGAGAGCGTTCGGGTTATTCCGTACATCCGCCGCAAGGTCGAGGAAATCGAGCGCCGCTCCGGCTTCCAGGCCAAGGCCCACCTGGGCAAGGAACTGGCGCAGGTGGTTGAAGTGCTGCCGCGTGACGACCTGTTCCAGACCCCGGTCGACGAACTGTTCGCCACCGTGATGTCGATCGTGCAGATCCAGGAACGCAACAAGATTCGCGTGTTCCTGCGCAAAGACCCGTATGGTCGTTTCTGCTACTGCCTGGCCTACGTGCCGCGCGACATTTACTCCACCGAAGTGCGCCAGAAGATCCAGCAAGTGCTGATGGATCGCCTGAAAGCTTCGGATTGCGAGTTCTGGACCTTCTTCTCCGAGTCCGTGCTGGCCCGTGTGCAGCTGATTCTGCGGGTTGATCCGAAGAACCGCCTGGACATCGACCCGGTCCTGCTGGAAAAAGAAGTGGTGCAAGCCTGCCGCAGCTGGCAGGACGACTACGCCAGCCTCACCGTTGAAAGCTTCGGCGAAGCCAGCGGCACCAACGTGCTGGCAGACTTCCCGAAGGGCTTCCCGGCCGGCTATCGCGAGCGTTTCGCGGCGCATTCAGCTGTGGTCGACATGCAGCACCTGCTGAGCCTGAACGAAAAAAATCCACTGGTGATGAGCTTCTATCAGCCACTGGGTCAGGTCTCCGGTCAGCGCGAGCTGCACTGCAAGCTGTATCACGCCGATACCCCGCTGGCCTTGTCCGACGTGTTGCCGATTCTGGAAAACCTCGGCCTGCGCGTGCTGGGTGAGTTCCCGTATCGCCTGCGTCACACCAATGGCCGCGAGTTCTGGATTCACGATTTCGCCTTCACCGCCGCTGAAGGCCTGGACCTCGACATTCAGCAACTCAACGACACCTTGCAGGACGCCTTCGTCCACATCGTGCGTGGTGATGCCGAGAACGATGCGTTCAACCGCTTGGTACTGACCGCCGGCCTGCCATGGCGCGATGTGGCGCTGCTGCGTGCGTATGCGCGCTACATGAAGCAGATCCGTCTGGGCTTCGACCTGGGCTACATCGCCAGCACCCTGAACAACCACACCGATATCGCTCGCGAGCTGACCCGGTTGTTCAAGACCCGTTTCTACCTGGCGCGCAAGCTCACCGGCGACGACCTGGAAGACAAGCAGCAACGTCTGGAACAAGCCATCGTCAGCGCACTGGACGATGTCCAGGTGTTGAACGAAGACCGCATCCTGCGTCGCTACCTGGACCTGATCAAAGCGACTTTGCGCACCAACTTCTACCAGACCGATGCGCAGGGCCATAACAAGTCCTACTTCAGCTTCAAGTTCAACCCACACCTGATCCCTGAGCTGCCGAAGCCGGTACCGAAGTTCGAAATCTTCGTCTACTCGCCGCGCGTCGAAGGCGTGCACCTGCGCTTCGGCAACGTTGCTCGTGGCGGCCTGCGCTGGTCCGACCGTGAAGAAGACTACCGTACCGAAGTGCTGGGCCTGGTAAAAGCCCAGCAAGTGAAGAACTCGGTCATCGTGCCAGTGGGTGCGAAGGGCGGCTTCCTGCCGCGTCGCCTGCCATTGGGCGGCAGCCGTGACGAGATCGCGGCCGAGGGCATCGCCTGCTACCGCATCTTCATTTCCGGTTTACTGGACATCACCGACAACCTCAAGGACGGTGCGCTGGTTCCGCCGGTCAACGTCGTGCGCCATGACGATGATGACCCGTACCTTGTGGTGGCTGCGGACAAAGGTACTGCGACGTTCTCCGACATCGCCAACGGCATCGCTATCGACTACGGTTTCTGGCTCGGTGACGCGTTCGCTTCCGGTGGTTCCGCCGGTTATGACCACAAGAAAATGGGCATCACTGCCAAGGGCGCGTGGGTGGGTGTACAACGCCACTTCCGCGAGCGCGGCATCAACGTCCAGGAAGACAGCATCACCGTGGTTGGCGTGGGCGACATGGCCGGTGACGTGTTCGGTAACGGCTTGCTGATGTCCGACAAGCTGCAACTGGTCGCAGCGTTCAACCACCTGCACATCTTCATCGACCCGAACCCGCAACCGGCCAACAGCTTCGCCGAGCGTCAGCGCCTGTTCGACCTGCCGCGTTCGGCTTGGTCGGATTACGACACCAGCATAATGTCCGAAGGCGGCGGGATCTTCTCCCGTAGTGCGAAAAGCATCGCGATTTCCCCGCAGATGAAAGCGCGCTTCGCTATCCAGGCCGACAAGCTGACCCCAACCGAGCTGCTGAACGCCTTGCTCAAGGCGCCGGTCGACCTGTTGTGGAACGGCGGCATAGGTACCTATGTAAAAGCCAGCAGCGAAAGCCACGCCGATGTTGGCGACAAGGCCAACGACGCGCTGCGCGTGAACGGCAACGAGCTGCGATGCAAGGTCGTGGGCGAGGGCGGAAACCTGGGCATGACCCAGCTGGGTCGTGTGGAATTCGGCCTCAATGGCGGCGGTTCCAACACCGACTTCATCGACAACGCCGGTGGCGTGGACTGCTCCGACCACGAAGTGAACATCAAGATCCTGCTGAACGAAGTGGTTCAGGCCGGCGACATGACCGACAAGCAACGCAACCTGTTGCTGGCGAGCATGACCGACGAAGTGGGCAACCTGGTGCTTGGCAACAACTACAAGCAGACGCAGGCGTTGTCCCTGGCAGCCCGCCGTGCCTTGCCGCGGATTGCCGAATACAAGCGCCTGATGAACGACCTGGAAAGTCGCGGCAAGCTGGATCGTGCCATCGAGTTCTTGCCGGCTGAGGAAGCGATCAACGAACGCATCGCCGAAGGCCATGGCCTGACCCGTGCCGAGCTGTCTGTGCTGATCTCCTACAGCAAGATCGACCTCAAGGAGCAGTTGTTGGGCTCCCTGGTGCCGGACGACGACTACCTGACCCGCGACATGGAGACCGCATTCCCGCCAAGCCTGGTGAGTAAATTCTCCGCCGCCATGCGCCGCCACCGTCTGAAGCGCGAAATCGTCAGCACCCAGATCGCCAACGACCTGGTCAACCACATGGGCATCACCTTCGTTCAACGACTCAAAGAGTCGACCGGCATGAGCCCGGCGAATGTGGCGGGTGCCTATGTCATCGTTCGGGACATCTTCCATCTCCCGCACTGGTTCCGCCAGATTGAAGCGCTGGACTACCAGGTGTCGGCAGATGTGCAGCTGGAGCTGATGGACGAGCTGATGCGCCTGGGTCGCCGCGCTACGCGCTGGTTCCTGCGTGCCCGTCGCAACGAGCAGAATGCTGCCCGCGACGTCGCACACTTCGGTCCGCACCTGAAGGAGCTAGGCCTCAAACTCGACGAACTGTTGAGTGGCGAGATCCACCAGAACTGGCAGGCGCGCTATCAGGCGTACGTCGAAGCGGGCGTGCCGGAGTTGCTCGCGCGCATGGTGGCGGGTACTTCGCACCTGTACACGCTGCTGCCGATCATCGAGGCCGCCGACGTGACCGGCCAGAACGCTGCGGACGTGGCCAAGGCCTACTTCGCTGTGGGTAGCGCGCTGGACATCACCTGGTACCTGCAGCAGATCAGTGCCTTGCCGGTTGAAAACAACTGGCAGGCCCTGGCCCGTGAAGCGTTCCGCGACGACGTCGACTGGCAACAACGTGCGATCACCATTTCGGTCCTGCAACAGGGCGACGGTTCCCAAGACGTGGAAACACGCCTGGCACTGTGGATGGCCGAGCACGTGAGTATGATCGAGCGCTGGCGCGCGATGCTGGTGGAAATCCGTGCCGCCAGTGGCACGGACTACGCCATGTATGCAGTGGCCAACCGTGAGTTGCTGGACCTGGCCTTGAGCGGGCAAGCGGTAGTGCCTGCTCCTGCCCCGGCCAGCAAAGAGCTGGAACCGGCGGCTTGATCAGGCGCTGAATGAAAAAACCCCGCATTGAGAGATGCGGGGTTTTTTGGTTTGGGAGTGTCTGGAAGGGCTTGCTCGCGGAGACGCCATCAGACTCAATACAAATTATCGCTTTTATTATCATCATTCATCGACACATTACTTGTCGGTCTGGTCAATAAATTACTGAGCGACTGGTCAAACTTCTGCAGTGCGCTAACTTGCACTTCCTGTTGTTTATTGATGTCCGCGACAATGTCTTCACTGCGCTTGTAATCAGCCCATAAAGGACTCAATGACTTGGCATCATGGCCGCGTGCGGTGCCAATGTAGTTGAGGTTGCGGTCATAGAAGTGCGCACTGACGTCCGCCTCCACATCCGAACTGCGCGAAGTAATCAACTGGCTGCGGGCATCCACCACGGCCGCCACGTCTGGCCTGGCTGCGCGCAAGCTCTGCATGTCCGGGTACTCCGTCACTGAGCCAAACTGGCGCTGTAGCGAGGCCTTGACCCAATCGACTGCCATGTCCGGCGCAGAGGTGGCAACGTAGGCGTCATGAATAGGCTGCGCCAGCAGGCTCTGGCCGAAACCCGTTCCCGCGTTGGCGCGGTAGTCATTGAGGTAGGCGCGATTGGTCTGGGTATTACGACTGTAGACAATACCCACAGACGTGCCGGGGCCGCTGGGTAACTGAGTGGAGGCGCTGCGGCCTATTGGTTCGGAGAAGATCCCATCCAGCGAAGCAACCGACTGCGGTGCAGTTGGAACAGAGCAGCCCGTTAAAACAATCGTCATCGTCAAGGTACTGATCAGTACAAGTTTCATGGTGTTACTCCAGTGAAACAACTTAGTTCGGGAAGTGGGTCGCCGACTTTGATCCGGCAGTCATTCCAAGACTAGACCTGTGAGCAATTAATGAAATAGCGCCGTCAGTAACACCGGCGCAGTCATTAGTTTTGTTTGGCTTAAAGATTGGCGACTAATCGCCTGGGGAAATAAAAAGGCCCAAATAATTGAAATGGGCCTGATTATTTATGCACCGTAGCTCAGCTATCAGTTTTTCAATGGGATCAACACTTTCTCTTCCGGCGACAACACCATGAATACCAACAGCTTGGCGGGTTGCGTCGCGCTGGCGTTTTTCGATACCAGATGCTCCGAGCCGGCAGGTTCGTACCAGTATTCACCGGCCTTGTAGTTCACCGCTTGTTCGCCTTTGACTTGCGAGATGATCTCGCCGGACAGGACGTAGGCCATGGCGGTGCCTTCATGCTTGTGGGCGATGGAAGACTGGCCAGGCAGGTAGTCGACCTCGATCATCAAAGCTTTTTTGCCGGGTACGTTCTTCAGCATCTGGTCTTGCAGCACCGTGACCTTTTCCGATGGGGCGCCTTCGTGGGCCAGCGCGGCAGCAGAAACGGTCAGGGCCAAGGCAGCAAGGGGAGTAGCGAGTAAGCGCAGGGTTTTCATGGGTATCACCTGAAAGCAAGGGGTTGTCCGAACCCACATTAGTTCGCTGGTGAAGCCAAGCAAACAGCCAATTCCCGAGAAGGTCAGGGGACCAATCTCAACGGATGGGGAAACTGTTGAAGTCCACCGCATTGGCTAACTGGTTGTCGATCAGGCCGATAAAGCCCTGGACTTCAGGGCAGGTGAAATGCGAATGCATGGCCGCTTCCGACTGCCAGCGGGCGCTGACGTTCCAGCGGTTGCTGTCCTCGGGGCAGCGGTCGACCATATAGGAGTCGCAACCCGGCTGCCGGCGAAGGGTTTCGACAATTCTTTGCAGTTGTTTGCCAAGCTCTTCCGAGCGGCCGGCGACGGCCCGTATGTGTACGGTATTGATCACTTCGGTGGACATTGCTCACACTCCTGAATCAGGCCGGACGAATCCTGCTCACTGAGGGATAAACGCCTTTGCAGAATAGGCCTGTGCCCCGGGACCGCCAATAGCCAATCGCATGATAAACCCCTGCGCCAATTGATCAGGCGACCTGCTGGAGAATGTCACGCAAACGGCTAAGGGCAAGGTCGATGTCCAGTGTTTCAATGGCGCCAAAACCCATGAGTAGCCCGTCTCTTGGCGTCTGTTGATAGTAGAAGCCCTCAATCGGATAAAGCCCTACTTCGACTTTTTTCGCCAACTCGACCAGCAGTGGCATATCGATAGGCACTTTGAACATCAGCACCAAGTGAAATCCCGCTGTCGACGGCACCGCTTCGAGCCATGGCGCCAAATCAGTGGCTGCGCGTTCGAGAAGGCGCTCACGACGCCCGGCATAGATCGTATGGCAGCGCCTGATGTGCTTGAGCAGGCAACCCTCGGCGATGAACTTGGCCAGCGCCCACTGGGGCAGGGTGGAGGTGTGCAGGTCGGTGAGTTGCTTGGCGCGAATCACCGCTTCGAGGATGGCCGGCGGCAGGATCGCATAACCGAGGCGCAGTTCCGGTAACAGGGTCTTGGAGAACGTGCCGACATAGGCCACGATGCCACGCTCGTCCATGCTTTGTAGCGAATCTGTCGGCTGGCCCTCGTAGCGGAATTCGCTGTCGTAATCGTCCTCTATGATGATTGCCCCCAGTTCGTGCGCGCGCTCCAGCAACTCGAGCCGACGTTGCGCACTCATGGGCATGCCGAGCGGGAACTGATGGGAGGGCGTGACGTAGATCAGCCGGGTGCCCAAGGGAATCTTGTCCACTTGAATGCCTTCGCCATCGACCGGCACACCGATCACCGTTGCGCCGTGGCTGCCAAACAGCAAGCGCGCCGGTGGATAGCCGGGATCCTCCATGGCCACCAGGCTGCCGGGACGGGTCAGCACACGGGAGATCAGGTCCAGCGCTTGTTGCGCGCCGTTGCACACCACCACGTCCTCATCCTGGCAGTTCACCCCGCGTGAAAAGGCGATGTGCCGCGCAATCGAGTTGCGCAGCGCTGGTAGGCCTTCGGACTGGCTGTAGAAGCCCTTGGAGCCGGACATCTGGCGCAGGGCATGGGCAGTGCACCGCCGCCAATCGTCTTGGGGGAATTGGCCCTTGCTGGTGGCGCCGCCGATAAAATCGTAACGCAGCGAACCTTCGAGCGTCGGGTGGCGCAAGAACACCGGCAAATTGCGCCAGGACTCGATGACCTCGGCACTGGCCAGGTCCGAATGGCTCTGTTTGCGGTTGATTTTGGCCGGTCGGGCGTTGACATAGGTGCCTTTGCCGATGACCCCGGTGAGGTAGTTCTCATAGGTCAGCTGCGCATAGGTATCGGAAATGGTCTTGCGCGAGATGCCCAGTTGCTCTGCCAGCAACCGGCTGGGCGGCAACTGCGTGCCAGCCGCCAGACGACCGGATTCAATAGCGCTGCGCAGCTGGTTGTACAACTGGCCAGCCAGATCTTTGCGGCCGTTGATGACGACATGAAGTTCCATACCGGCGGGCTCCGGGGACGATTCAGATGTGGGTCCGATCGCGCAAGATTACCCGCATGAGCGAACATGCAGTAGTTGTGTGAATAAAAAACTGCGGATTGGCCTGGCGCCGGGGTGGTCCACGGTTAATTCGCCGAATTGGAGCTGTAACGACCAGCCGTTCGCGCCTACCGTAGGTTGTATCTATCGGCCCGCGAGGCACGCCATGAATTCCCGTCTGGATTACTACAGTGCATCGCCCAAGGCGATGAAAGCCATGATCGCCATGGAGGCCCTTACCAGCCGCCTCAGTATCGAGCCGCAGTTGCTGCACCTGATCAAGATCCGCGCCTCACAGCTCAATGGCTGCGCGTTCTGCACCGACATGCACTCGGTGGACGCGCGGCGCTTTGGCGAGACCGATCGGAGGCTGTATTCGATCGTGGTGTGGCGCGACAGCGGCTTTTTCAATCCCCGTGAGTGCGCTGCGCTGGCCTGGACCGAGGCGGTCACGCTGCTTGCTGAAAGCCATGTTCCAGATGATGTCTACGCCCAGGCCCGGGAGCAATTCAGTGAAGGCGAAATGGTCGATCTGACCATTGCCGTCACCACCATCAACAGCTGGAATCGCCTAGCCGTGAGTTTTCGCCAGGCCCCGAGTTGTTGACGGGTGCAGAAAGCCTATAGGATGGGGGGCCATGTCTGTATCAAGGATGAATCACCCATGTCTGGCACCGATTCCGTCATTAGCCTCGAACGCTTCAACGAATCCCATCTCGAAGGCGTCGCCGCGCTCTACAACGATACGGCGATCACTCGCCAGGTTCTGCAGATGCCTTACCAGTCCGTGGAGGTCTGGCGCCAGCGCATCGAAGCGGACAACGAACGCGCACTGAAACTCGTCGCCCTGCATCAGGGCGCTGTCATCGGCCACCTGGGACTCGAACAATATTCCCGTGTGCGCCGCAGCCACGCTGGCAGCTTTGGCATGGGCGTTGCTGTGGCGTGGCAGGGCAAGGGCGTCGGCTCGACATTATTGAGCGCCGCCATGGACATCGCCGACAACTGGATGAACCTGCAGCGGGTCGAACTTTCGGTCTATGCCGACAACGAAGCTGCCATCAGCCTGTACCGCAAATTTGGCTTCGAGACCGAAGGCTTGTTTCGAGACTACGCGGTGCGTGATGGGATATTCGTGGATACCTTGAGCATGGCGCGTCTGCGGCGCACACACACCTCTCGCTGATTTGCCCTGCACCGCAAAAAGTACCGCTGGCGCGTTTAGTCGTACGCCGGCGGCGCGCATCTGCCATGCTCAAAGTCCGCAGCACTGCTTCAACCAAAGGAACACCGCAATGGACGACGTACAGCAATTGGGTCAGATGCTTCGCCACTACGCAGAAAGCGAAGCGCACAAGAAGCAACTGTTTGAAGCGCAATCGGCCGTGTGGGCGACGCGCATTGGTGAACTCTTCGACCAGATCCAGCTGTGGCTGGAGCCGGTCATTGCACCCAACCTGCTAGAGGTCAGTCGCGAGGCATACGTTGCTTTCGGGCCCAGTGTTCCGGTGGAAACCTCGATCTTCAAGACCGAGAAAATGGGGGTCGTGATCGCCGGTAAACCGGTAGAATTCGTCCCCGATGTGATGGGTACTGGCGGGCAGATTTCCCTGGCAGTCATGGGCTTGACGGCGGCGCGTTATGGCAGTGTTTCGCTGGTCTGCCTGCCGCCGTCAAACAGCTGGCAGTGGCGCAAAACCAACGGTCTGAAAGACCCAGACACGTTTGCTTTCGATGCAAATTTCCTGGCGCAGCAGCTGCAGAGCCTGATCCCCCGCGAGCGCGGCTGAATGTCCAGTGGGCACCCTTCAACCCTTTGGCAGACTCCGTGTTGCAGGGCAACTCTGCTCCCGACGAAGATCCCAGGGGGGAGCGGGCTTGCCCGCGAAGGGGCCGTCACATTCACTATGGGTGTCAACTGACGCACCACCATCGCCAGCATGTTCTCCCCCCCATGGGGCCGCATCAAACCTTAAAATTGCCCCAACCCGGTTTCGTGCCTTGGGGCGCTATCGCCTTCACGGTTTTCCCCGTCGCCAGCTCCACCCGCCGCGCCACCTCCGGATCGTCGGCAAAGGGTATCAGGCTGGCTTCCTCCAGGCTTTGGGCGGTCTGCCGTTTGAGGCAGTACTCCACCGCCAGCCATAAACCTGCCACGCCCAGTCCATTGATCAGCCACTCGATCATATCAATCCCCTGTCTCACGCAATCTGCGCTTCACGGCCTGCCAGCGCCGCGTCGGCGACTCGCACCGTACGCCACACGTTGTACGCCATCAGCAACATACCGCTGAGGAAGAACACCCCGCCGGCAAAGCGGACCATGAATCCAGGGTGACTGGCCTGCAAGGCCTCCACGAAGGAGTAGGTCAGGGTGCCGTCTTCATTGATCGCACGCCACATCAAGCCCTGGGTAATGCCGTTGACCCACATGGAGGCGATGTACAGTACGGTACCAATGGTCGCCAGCCAGAAGTGCAGGTTGATCAGTGGCGTACTGTGCATCTGTTCACGTCCGAAGACTTTCGGGACCATGTGGTAGACCGCGCCAAAGGTGATCATGGCGACCCATCCCAAGGCCCCGGCGTGGACGTGGCCGATGGTCCAGTCGGTGTAGTGGGAGAGGGCGTTGACGGTCTTGATCGCCATCATCGGCCCTTCAAACGTCGACATGCCGTAGAAGGCCAGGGACAACACCAGAAAGCGCAGGATCGGATCGGTACGCAACTTATGCCAGGCGCCTGAAAGCGTCATCATGCCATTGATCATCCCGCCCCAACTCGGTGCCAGCAGGATCAGCGACATGGCCATGCCCAGCGACTGCGCCCAGTCCGGCAAAGCCGTGTAGTGCAGGTGATGCGGCCCGGCCCAAATGTACAGGGTAATCAGCGCCCAGAAATGCACGATCGACAGGCGATAGGAATACACCGGCCGGTTGACCTGCTTGGGTACGAAGTAATACATCATGCCGAGAAAGCCGGTGGTCAGGAAGAACCCCACCGCGTTGTGCCCGTACCACCATTGCACCATCGCATCGGTCGCCCCGGAATACACCGGGTAGGACTTGAACCAGTCCACCGGGATCGACAGGTGATTGACTACGTGCAGCATGGCGATCACCACGATGAACGCGCCGAAAAACCAGTTGCCAACGTAGATGTGCCTGGTCTTGCGCTGCACTACGGTGGTGAAAAACACGATGGCGTACGCGACCCAGACCACGGTCATCCACACGGCGCCGGTGAATTCGATTTCGGCGTATTCCTTGGTGGTCGTGTAGCCCAGCGGCAGGGTGACCAGCATCACCAGGATCACTGATTGCCAGCCCCAGAAGGTCAACGCAGCAAGTTTGTCGGAGTACAGCCGTACTTGGCAGGTGCGCTGCACTGCGTAATAGCTGGCGGCAAATTGCGCGCTGCCGGCGAAGCCGAAAATCACCAGACTGGTGTGCAGCGGGCGCAAGCGGCCAAAGGTGGTCCAGGGCAGGTCCAGGTTCATGTCGGGCCACACCAGTTGGGAGGCGATCCACACCCCCATTGCCATCCCGACGACGCCCCAGACGATGGTCGCCACGATGAATTGGCGCACGACCTTATAGTTATAGGCCGCTCCGATTGCTGCTGTGCTCATGGTCAGTGTTTTCCACGGTTGCAAAGCAGGTACTGTAGGAATCCGGAGGGCAACAAAACAGACTCAGGAAAAGCGAGTTTATGCGGATCAGATGGGGAGCCAGCCTGCGGCGATAAGCCGCGAGCTGATCCGGTTTCTTTCTCGCATGTGAATCTGTTGCACGCTCAAGGCTGCTGCGACGGCCCCTGCGACCTCCGCGATCCCTGGCCCCCGTAGCAGTCGCCTAGCTAGCGGCTACGGTCATCGGGCGTGTTGTCATGAGGGCGGTTATTTCAACGCCGGATCATCCCTGTTCATTTGCTTCCAGGCTTGCAGCAGCGCCTGGGCCTTGGGTTCCTGGCCGTTTTCCAGGTAGTACTGGATCAGCGACAGCCGCGAATTGCGATTGGTCGGCTGGTCCTCTAGCAGCCTTTCGAGTTCCTGGCAGGCCTCGTCCACTTTGCCGCTGTCGTGCAGCGCTATGGCAAGTACATAACCGTATTGCGCGTTCTGTGGCTCCAGTCGGGCGGCCTTGCGCAGGGCGGGCATCGCTTGGGTGGTTTTGCCAGCGCGAATCAGCGCCAGGCCCTGGGAGTGTTGCAGCATCGCCGCACCAGGGTGTTCATTGAGGCCTTGGTCCAGTAGCGCCTGTGCTTCCTGTCCACGCCCGGCCACTTCCAGCCATTGCACCAGGGTTACCAGCGCGGGATAGAAGTCCGGGTCGCGTTTGAGCGCCGCGCGCAGCAAGCCTTCGACCTCACCGCTGCGACCCTGGGCCTGATAAAGCATGGCCAGGTTGAGGTTGGCTTCGGCCCGTTCGGCCAGGCTTTTCTGCACCCCTTCGTACTCGCCGATCGCCGAGTCCCAATTGGCCTGGTCGTTGCCCAAACCATTGCGGGCCGCGCCGAGCAGATCACGCGCGGCGGCGATTCGTACGGCCTTCACCGGATCACCCAGCAATGGCGTCAGTAAGGGGGGGCGCTCGGCCGGTGGCAGCAAGGCGCTGATCGCCCGTACGGCGCTTTCACGCACTTGGGGTGCCAGGTTTTTCAAGTCTTTGCTTGCCAGCTTCACAGCCTGTTCACTGGGGTACAGCGCCAACTCGGCCAGCAGCGTCGCGCGCTGGATTGCCGGCAAATGTCTGCGCTGCAACTGCTCATACAGGGCGTGGGCGGCACCGGGCTGGCCATTGCGAATCAGCCACAGGCTTTCGTCATAGCGCGGCGCCTGCACGGCAGAGGCGGTGTTCCAGCGCTTGAACTGTTCGCTAACCTTGTTGCCAGCCTTGCCCTGGTGACAGCTCAGGCAAGCGTCCGGTGTGCCGAGTTTCTTTGCTCGCTCCGGGTTGGGGATACTGAAGCTGTGGTCGTGACGCAAGTCGTTGCCCATGTAGAACTTGCCGGGCATATGGCAATCGACACATTGCGAACCGGGTTGCCCCATCGTGTGCCGGGTGTGTTCGATGGCGTCGTAGTTCTTTGCTTGCAAGCCCTTGCCGTCCACCCCGGCGACGGCGGTCTTGCCCGCCGTGTTGTGGCATTGCAGGCACACGCCATTGCCGGGCGCCTTCAGTTCGTTGCTGTGGGGGTTGTGGCAGTTGCTGCAGCGCACACCTTTGTCGGCCATTTTGCTCTGGGCGAAGGAGCCGTGCTCGAACACCTCATCCTTGATCTTGCCGTCCAGCGCATACAGCTCGCGAGTCAAGGGGCTGGGCAGGTATTCGTCCATCAGGCGCTTGCCGACAGTAAAACCGTCTCCCAAGGGCGCTCGCCGGGAATGGCAACGGGCACAGGTTTCGAGTTCGACGGTAGCGTTCTGGTCCTTGAGATCGACGGCAAAACCCTTGTGTGTCAGGTCACCTTTTTTCGCTGCCCACTCCAGGTGGCTCGAGGCCGGGCCATGGCATGCCTGGCAGCCGACGCCAAGGCTGTTCCATTGACTGTCGAAGGTGTTTTTTGCGGCATCGAAATTGCGCTTGAAGCCGGTGGTGTGGCACTCGATGCACATGAAGTTGGCGTTCTGGCTCGGCTTGCTCCAGTGCAGCGGATTCTTGAAGTTGACGCCCTGGCCCGGATACAGGTGAAACCAGCGATGTTTTTCGACATCCCAGGCGACGCCGAGCGCCTGAAGCCGACCTTCACCAACCTCGATCAGGTATTGCTGCAAGGGTGCGATGCCGAAGGTGTAGGCCACCTTGAAGTCAGTAGCCTTGCCATCGCTGCCAGGGGTGTTGACCCAGAAACCATCGCCTTTGCGCGAGAAACGTGTAGTTTCTTTTTCCGCCTTGAAGCTGACGTTGTTGAAGTCGCCCAACACCGTGTGGGCAGTGGCTTCCTGCATAGCCAGTTGGTGATGGGAACCCTGCCAGTCCTTGACCTGTGCGCT
This sequence comes from Pseudomonas violetae, assembly GCF_023072615.1. GTDB lineage: Bacteria > Pseudomonadota > Gammaproteobacteria > Pseudomonadales > Pseudomonadaceae > Aquipseudomonas > Aquipseudomonas violetae. Next base: position 266,071 of record NZ_JAKNRW010000002.1, on the reverse strand, counting down.
GTGGCAGCCTTGGCATTGCGCTTGATCGACCATGGTCGCTGGCACCGTCGCGATGGATTGCGCCTTGGCCTGTGGGGTAATCGGTGCAGGTGCAAAGGCCACCTGGATTGGTTTGCTGCTCAGCAGAAACCAGCCGATCCCCGCCACTGCCGGGAGCAGGATGGCGATGATGACGTGAAACAGGTAGCGACCAGGTGTGTTCGATGGCAAATCAGGCTTTGGATCTGCAATTTTATTTTTATGTTTGGGCATTGCGACTTCCGTAGTCCAGGAGCGATTGCCTTCAGGCGCGCTTGCAAGATCGGTGCAGCTTTGCCGCGTGCCTGGGCTGTGTCAATTAGCCGTTGTGAACCATCCCTCAGCCTGGATCAAGATAGTGCTTTTTCAAAGCATTGGCTGCACCTGTAACGCCGCTTCCCGGAATTTTGTCAGCCTACCTACAGGCGTTTTCGCTTGAAGCTAGGGTTAATGATGAGCACGTTGTGCATTGCCTCGGTTGGCATCGTGGGTAGTGCCAGGAAGGTAGTGGAACCGGATCAATACTCGGGCTTTCTCATGGACCAGAGCCAGTTGCGCGAAGCACAATCGCCGTCGGGCGCCACAGTGATGCGCTGGATTGACCCCAAGCCGGATATGAGCAAATACACCAACGTCTATCTGGACCCTACCCAGCTCTATCCGAAACCGCAGCCGATGGTGAAAAACCCTCAGGCAATCTTCAATGGCATCACTGGTTACTACGATCAGGCGCCCAAGTTCGAGATTGGCAAGTCCTTGCCACTGGCTGCAGGTACTGACCCGGGTGACACGAGTTAGCGTCGCTCATCATGCGCGCGCCTGATCCTTGAGGCTTGCCCTGGCATCAGATCTGAACGGTAGGGGGCGTTTCTGGGGGACGTTGATATTACCGCCGATGATGTATCGTCAAAAGGCTCGGGAAGAGTGGGTTGCGACGAATACGAGGAAACGGATGTCAGAGACTCGTTCGAGCCCCACTCGTCGTCCCTGCGCCTGCCAGATCCGGACCAATCCGAATCAGATGATATCGATGCTTGCCTGGACCGTGGTGGCGTTGAAACAGCAGACCGGGTGGAGACCGAGGAGGCGATAGAAGCGTCTGACCCAAATGGACTGAATGCAGCGTGGCTTGGGGGGGAATCCAAAGAACTAATGGAGTTTGAAGAAGCGCGAGACCCCAATGTGTCAATCGAACTTGAAGATGCCAGTGACTCAAGGGAGCCCGTCGGTCTCGACATGATATTGCGATTCAATCTTCGCGCCATGGGCGGGTAGTTAACTTGCATCCTGATGGGTACCGGGATGTCGGGGATCCTGGGCTGCGTTTCGAATCGTGTTAGTGAGATGGACCGCCGCATCATCGGGCTATGGCCATTCGGATCCCTGCGATTAACTGGATCTGCGGAACAATAGGTGTACGAATTTAATCCGCCTTTTGCAAATGGGCTCCAACTGTCTGATGAGTGAAATCGCATTAATGCAGTATTGAAGGCGCGGTAACCATTACCTAGCAAATAGCAGCCGGTCAATTGGTCTCGGAGTTCTCCATTAAACGCCATCAGGGTGGGCGAACCATGCTCGTCTGTCCGATGACCATAGGGGGAGTAGGCGATAGGCTGAACTTGCTCGGCAGTAAAGATACCGAGCACTGACCGCTGACAATCGGTAATAAGCAATGCTGTGCTCAGCGTCGCCATGCAGTTGCCTTGCTGTGCTAAAAGCAGGTCATCGTGTCGGAATATACGGGTATTGGATTGATCATGAATTTGCGTATTCAAATGGCTTTTGCAGTAAAAACGCTTGGATTCCGTTTGCGCATCGAGGGTAGTGCCGGCAATTCGGTCCAGTGGATCGTACGAATAACGACGTAGAACTATGGTGTTCATGGTGGTGGCTCTCTGGAAGCATGCCTTGCCCGGTTGGTAGCCCCGGCCGCTTTAGTCCTGCCATTAGGGAGCAAATAACGTTCAGAGGTAACTGTTATAGTTAACAGCTTTGAGAATGTTCAGAGATTTGATCTCTTAGCCTGGGCCCGCACTCTTTCTTCCTGCTCGCACGATTCGGGGGTGAATTCGGCGCCGAAATCTTCTTTGGCGTACACCGGGCGAATCTCGATTTCGGCGTCAGTGCCCGGCATTGGGTTGGGGCAGCACTTTACCCAGTCGATCGCTTCCTGTTTCGATTTCACCTCCCAGATCCAGTAGCCGGCAATCAGCACCTTCGTCTCGATGAACGGACCATCAATGACAGTGCGCTGCTCTCCCGAGAACCGCACGCGGGCGCCCTTGCTGCTGGGTTGCAGGCCGTCGCAGTCGACCAGGATGCCAGCCTTGGCCAGTTCCTCGTTGTAGTTACCCATCGCGGTCAGTAATTCTTCGCTGGGCATGATGCCGGCTTCGGAGTCGGCGCTGGCTTTGACAATGATCATGAAACGCATGGTCTTGTCTCCTGTGGAGATGATTGGGGTCGTTGAGTAGTCGAATTCCAAAGGCTGCAATCGACCGCACAGTGAAATAAAGCTCTCCAATGGATGTTTCTTTTTCTGTGGGAGGCGCCGCCGCTGCAGAGCAAGCGCGGGAGCAGGCTCGCTTGCAGACACGGCAGAAAGCGCTTGCCGTCATGCAGGCGCGTCACGACATCGACCGGGCCCAGTTTGACCAGAGCTATTCGACGAAGGCGGGGCAACTCAACGCATTGCTTGAGCGCGATGTCTCGGCGGTGGTGGATCCGACCGTTTGTATCCAATTTACCCAAGGAAACATCACGATTTGTATCTGAGCATAGGTAGCAGAGCATTTTTCGTGGTTAACTTCGGCCTCTTCAAAATTTTCCACATCAACGTTCAGAAGGACTCCGTTCATGGCTCAAGTCACTCTTAAAGGCAACCCAGTTCAAGTCAACGGCCAACTGCCACAAGCCGGTTCCAAGGCGCCAGCCTTTTCCCTGGTTGCCGGCAACCTGTCCGACGTGACCCTGGCAAGCTTCGCCGGCAAGCGCAAAGTGCTGAACATCTTCCCAAGCGTCGACACTCCGACCTGCGCCACCTCCGTGCGCAAGTTCAACGCCCAGGCCAACGACGTCGCCAACACCGTGGTGTTGTGCATCTCTGCTGACCTGCCGTTCGCCCAGGCGCGTTTCTGCGGCTCTGAAGGCCTGGAAAACGTGCAGAACCTGTCGACCCTGCGCGGTGCCGAGTTCATCGAGAACTACGGTGTGGCGATTGCCGACGGTCCGCTCAAAGGCCTGACCGCCCGTGCGGTTGTAGTCCTGGACGAAAACGACAACGTTCTGCACAGCGAGCTGGTCAAGGAAATCGCTGAAGAACCGAATTACGAAGCGGCTCTTGCTGTATTGAAATAAGCTCGCGCTTACAATTGTTAACGGCCTGGCTCTGTCCAGGCCGTTTTCATTTCTGTATCTGTATCTGTATCAGTGTCTTGGACAAACATCCTGTTACGTAAGCCGAAAGTAAATTGCCGGTAAAGGCGCTTTGCTTAATACCCGCCAGTGCTTATCGTTCAGCCTCCCGTAGAAGAAGCCCACGCGCCCAATGGTTGATCATTCAATGCAATCCTCCTCCCGTAGTCCCCGTCGCTGGCTGTTCGGCCTGCTTGTTCTGTTGGTCGTCGCTGGCGTTTGCTGGAAATTCTGGCCCGCAGGCGACCAGAAAGAGCCTGCCGGGCAGAAAGCTGCGGCGGGGCACACTGGCAAGTCTGGGGGGATGCGGCCGGGGTTCGGCGGCGCTACCGGGCCGATTCCGGTGCGTGTGGCGCCGGCTGTGAAGGGTGATTTCCCCCTTTACTACAAGGCGCTGGGCACCGTTACCGCGCTCAACACCATCAATGTGCGTAGCCGGGTCGGCGGTGAACTGGTGAAGATTGCCTTCGAGGAAGGGCAGATGGTCAAGGCCGGCGACCTGCTGGCGCAGATCGACCCGCGTCCGTACCAGAACGCCTTGCTGCAAGCCGAAGGGACTCTGCTGCAGAACCAGGCACAGTTGAAAAACGCCCAGGTGGATGTCGAACGCTACCGTGGTCTGTATCGCGAAGACAGCATCGCCAAGCAGACCCTGGACACCGCGGAGGCGCTGGTCGGCCAGTATCAGGGCACGGTCAAGACTAATCAGGCAGCGGTCAACGACGCCAAGCTCAATCTCGAATTCACCAGAATTCGCGCCCCGATTGCCGGCCGTGTAGGCCTGCGTCAGCTGGACGTCGGCAACCTGGTGGCCGCCAATGACACCACGGCCTTGGCCATCATCACCCAGACCCAACCGATCAGCGTCGCTTTCACCTTGCCGGAAAACAACCTGAGCGTGGTGCTGGAGCGTTATCGTTCGGGGGCGAAGTTGCCTGCTGAAGCCTGGGACCGCAGTGACACCAAGTTGCAGGCGACCGGCGTGCTGCAGAGCCTCGACAACCAGATTGATGTGACCACCGGCACTCTGAAATTCAAGGCCCGCTACGACAACCGCGACCAGTCGCTGTTTCCAAACCAGTTCGTCAACGTCCACCTGTTGGCCGACACCCTGAAAAATGTCGTGCTGGCACCTTCGGCCGCCATCCAGTTCGGCACCAATGGCACCTTCGTCTACGCCCTCGATGGCGACAAGAAGGTCACCATTCGCCAGTTGAAAGTCGGTGCCAGTGACGGTGACAACACCGTGATCACCGAAGGCCTGGCCGCCGGCGACCGCGTCGTGCTCGAAGGCACCGACCGCCTCAAGGAAGGCAGCGAAGTGGAAGTGGTCAGTAACAGCAAGGACGTGCCGACCCCGCCGACCGAACACCTGCAGGGCAAGTCGGCGGCGTCGGCGCCTGATGCCACTGCGACCGACAAGGCGAAAAAGGGCGGCGCATGAACATCTCGCGGCTGTTTATCCTTCGCCCGGTAGCCACTACGCTTAGCATGCTGGCCATTATCCTGGCCGGCATTATCGCCTACCGCTTGCTGCCGGTGTCGGCGCTGCCTCAGGTCGATTACCCGACCATTCGCGTGATGACGCTGTATCCCGGCGCCAGCCCGGATGTCATGACCAGCGCCGTGACCGCGCCGCTTGAGCGCCAGTTCGGGCAGATGCCCGGCCTCACGCAGATGGCTTCGACCAGCTCCGGCGGCGCCTCCGTGCTGACCCTGCGCTTCAGCCTCGACATCAACATGGACGTCGCCGAGCAGCAGGTCCAGGCTGCGATTAACGCCGCTACCAACCTGCTGCCCAGCGATCTGCCGGCACCACCGGTGTACAACAAGGTCAACCCGGCGGACACCCCGGTCCTGACCCTTGCGATCACCTCCAAGACCATGCTGCTGCCCAAGCTCAATGACCTGGTCGATACGCGCATGGCACAGAAGATCGCCCAGATCAGCGGGGTCGGCATGGTCAGCATCGCCGGCGGCCAGCGCCAGGCGGTGCGGATCAAGGTCAACCCGCAGGCCCTGGCGGCCAACGGCCTCAACCTGGCCGACGTACGCACCCTGATCGGCGCGTCCAACGTCAACCAGCCTAAAGGCAACTTCGACGGCCCGACCCGGGTGTCGATGCTCGATGCCAACGACCAGCTGACCTCGCCCGCAGACTACGCCAACCTGATCCTCGCCTACGCCAACGGCGCACCGTTGCGGCTCAAGGACGTGGCGGAGATCGTCGACGGGGCAGAGAACGAACGCCTCGCCGCGTGGGCCAATGAAAACCAGGCGGTGCTGCTCAATATCCAGCGCCAGCCCGGGGCCAACGTCATCGAAGTGGTGGACCGGATCAAGGCGCTGCTGCCCAGCATCACCGACAACCTGCCGGCCGGTCTCGACGTTACCGTCCTCACTGACCGCACCCAGACCATCCGCGCCTCGGTGACGGATGTGCAGCACGAGCTACTGATCGCCATTGCCCTGGTGGTCATGGTGACGTTCCTGTTCCTGCGCCGCGCCAGCGCCGCCATCATCCCCTCGGTGGCCGTGCCGCTGTCGCTGATCGGCACTTTTGGCGTGATGTACCTCGCCGGGTTCTCGGTCAACAACCTGACCCTGATGGCCCTGACCATCGCCACCGGCTTTGTGGTGGACGATGCGATCGTGATGCTGGAAAACATCTCCCGCTATATCGAAGAAGGTGAAACCCCGCTGAACGCGGCGCTCAAGGGCGCCAAACAGATCGGTTTTACCCTGATTTCCCTGACGCTGTCGCTGATCGCCGTGCTGATTCCGTTGTTGTTCATGGCCGACGTGGTAGGGCGCCTGTTCCGCGAGTTCGCCATCACCCTGGCGGTGGCCATCCTGATTTCGCTGGTGGTGTCCCTGACCCTGACGCCGATGATGTGCGCGCGGCTGCTCAAGCGTGAGCCCGAAGACAAGGAACAGGGGCGTTTCTATCGCGCCAGTGGCGCGACCATCGACTGGATGATCGCGGCTTATGGCCGCAAGTTGCAGTGGGTGCTCAAGCATCAGCCGCTGACGCTGCTGGTGGCGATCGGCACCCTGGCGCTGACGGTGTTTCTTTACATGATCGTGCCTAAGGGATTTTTCCCGGTGCAGGATACCGGGGTGATCCAGGGCATTTCCGAAGCCCCGCAGTCGATTTCCTTTGCGGCAATGAGTCAGCGTCAGCAGGACCTGGGGAAAATCATCCTCGCTGACCCGGCGGTCGAAAGCCTGTCGTCCTATATCGGCGTCGATGGCGACAACTCGACGCTCAACAGCGGACGCCTGTTGATCAACCTCAAGCCTCACAGCGCCCGGGACCTGAGCGCCAGCGAAATTATCGCCCGCCTGCAACCGGAAGTGGACAAGCTGGTCGGTATTCGCCTGTTCATGCAGCCGGTGCAGGACCTGACCATCGAGGATCGGGTCAGCCGCACGCAGTACCAGTTCAGCATGTCGTCCCCGGACTCCGATTTGCTCAGTCTGTGGAGCGGCCGTCTGGTCGAGGCCCTCACCCAGCGACCCGAGCTGACGGACGTGGCCAGCGACTTGCAGGACAAGGGCCTGCAGATCTATCTGGTGATCGACCGCGACGCGGCGTCCCGGGTAGGGGTCTCGGTGTCGAATATCACCGACGCCCTGTATGACGCGTTCGGCCAACGGCAGATCTCGACCATCTATACCCAGGCCAGCCAGTATCGCGTGGTCCTGCAGGCACAGTCCGGGGAGAAAATCGGTCCGGATGCGCTGAACCAGATCCACGTCAAGACCGCCGACGGCGCCCAGGTGCGGCTGTCCAGCCTGGCGCACATGGAACAGCGCCAGGCACAACTGGCAATCACCCACATTGGCCAGTTCCCGGCGGTGATGATGTCGTTCAACCTGGCGCCCGGCGTGGCGCTGGGGCATGCGGTAGACATCATCGACCAGGTGCAGCAGGACATCGGCATGCCGCTGGGCGTGCAGACCCAGTTCCAGGGCGCGGCCGAAGCATTCCAGGCGTCGTTGTCGAGCACTTTGCTGCTGATTCTGGCGGCGGTGGTGACCATGTACATCGTGCTGGGTGTGCTCTACGAGAGCTACATCCACCCGATCACCATCCTCTCGACCTTGCCCTCGGCGGCGGTCGGCGCCTTGCTGGCGTTGCTGTTAAGTGGCAATGACCTGGGCATGATCGCGATCATCGGTATCATCCTGCTGATCGGTATCGTCAAGAAGAACGCGATCATGATGATCGACTTCGCTCTCGACGCCGAGCGCAATCAGGGGCTGGACCCGGAGACGGCGATTTATCAGGCGGCACTGCTGCGCTTTCGGCCGATCCTGATGACCACCCTGGCAGCCTTGTTCGGCGCTGTACCGTTGATGTTGGCCAGCGGCTCCGGCGCGGAGCTGCGTCAACCCCTGGGCCTGGTGATGGTGGGCGGGTTGCTGGTCAGCCAGGTCCTGACCTTGTTTACCACGCCGGTCATCTACCTCTATTTCGACCGTCTCGGTCGTCGCTGGGGCCATAAGTCCGTGCCCGTGGAAGCGGTAGAGCAGCCATGAACCTGTCCGGACCTTTCATCAAGCGGCCGGTCGCTACCATGCTGCTGAGCCTGGCGATCATGCTGTTGGGCGGTGTGAGCTTTGGCCTGTTGCCGGTGTCTCCGCTGCCACAAATGGACTTCCCGGTAATCGTGGTCCAGGCCAGCCTGCCGGGTGCCAGCCCCGAGGTCATGGCCTCAACCGTGGCCACGCCGCTGGAACGCTCGTTCGGGGCGATTGCCGGGGTCAACACCATGAGCAGTCGCTCCAGCCAGGGCTCGACCCGGGTGATCCTGCAATTTGACCTCGACCGCGATATCAACGGCGCGGCGCGGGAAGTCCAGGCGGCGATCAACGCTTCGCGCAACCTGCTGCCCAGCGGCATGCGCAGTATGCCGACCTACAAGAAGGTCAACCCGTCCCAAGCCCCGATCATGGTGCTGTCCCTGACCTCCGATGTCCTGGAGAAGGGCCAGCTGTACGACCTGGCCTCGACCATTCTGTCCCAGAGCCTGTCGCAGGTGCAGGGTGTCGGCGAAGTGCAGATCGGCGGCAGCTCATTGCCGGCCGTGCGCATCGAACTCGAACCCCAGGCCCTAAACCAATACGGCGTGGCCCTCGATGACGTGCGCACGGCCATCGCCAATGCCAATGTGCGCCGGCCCAAGGGCTCGGTCGAAGACGGCGAGCGAATGTGGCAGGTCCAGGCCAACGACCAGCTGGAAAAGGCCAAGGACTACGAATCGCTGATCATTCACTACGCCGACGGCGCCGCCTTGCGCCTCAAGGATGTGGCCAAGGTCAGCGATGGCGTTGAAGACCGCTACAACAGCGGCTTCTTCAACGACGACTCGGCTGTGCTGCTGGTGATCAACCGCCAGGCCGGTGCCAACATCATCGAGACCGTCAACGAAATCAAGGCCCAGCTGCCGGCGTTGCAGGCGGTGCTGCCAGCCAGCGTCAAGCTGAACCTGGCCATGGACCGTTCACCCGTGATCAAGGCCACCCTGCACGAAGCGGAAATGACCCTGCTGATCGCCGTAGCGCTGGTGATCCTGGTGGTGTTCCTGTTTCTTGGCAACTTCCGTGCCTCGCTGATTCCGACGCTGGCGGTGCCGGTGTCGCTGGTTGGCACGTTTGCGGTGATGTACCTCTATGGTTTCTCCCTGAACAACCTGTCGCTGATGGCACTGATCCTGGCGACCGGACTGGTGGTGGACGATGCCATCGTCGTGCTGGAGAACATTTCCCGGCACATCGACAAGGGTGTACCGCCGATGAAGGCCGCCTACCTGGGGGCCGAGGAGGTCGGTTTCACCCTGCTGTCGATGAACGTTTCGCTAGTGGCGGTGTTCCTGTCGATCCTGTTCATGGGCGGGATCATCGAGAGCCTGTTCCGGGAATTTTCCATCACCCTGGCAGCGTCCATCGTGGTTTCGCTGGTGGTTTCGCTAACCCTTACGCCGATGCTTTGCGCCCGCTGGCTCAAGCCCCATACACCAGGCCAGGAGAACCGCCTGCAGCGCGTCAGCCGCCGTACCAACGACTGGATGGTCGCCAAATACGCCACCAGCCTCGACTGGGTGCTGCGCCATCGGCGCCTGACACTGCTCAGTCTGTTCGTGACAATTGGGGTTAATATTGCGCTGTATGTTGTTGTTCCTAAAACATTTATGCCGCAGCAGGATACCGGTCAGCTGATCGGCTTCGTGCGTGGGGACGACGGGCTGTCGTTTACCGTGATGCAACCCAAGATGGAAACCTTTCGCCGTGCGGTACTCAAAGACGCGGCCGTCGAAAGCGTCGCCGGTTTCATCGGAGGCAGCAACGGCACCAACAATGCTTTCATGCTGGTGCGCCTTAAACCGATCCAGGAGCGCAACATCTCCGCCCAGAAGGTCATCGAGCGCCTGCGCAAGGAAATGCCTAAGGTGGCCGGAGCGCAGCTGATGCTCATGGCGGACCAGGATTTGCAATTCGGCGGTGGCCGCGAGCAGACCACCTCGCAATACTCCTACATCTTGCAAAGCGCGGACCTGGGCTCATTGCGTGAGTGGTACCCGAAAGTCGTGACCGCGCTGAAGGCTTTGCCTGAGTTGACGGCCATCGACGCCCGTGAAGGCAGCGGGGCGCAGCAAGTCACGCTGATTGTCGACCGCGATCAGGCCAAGCGCCTGGGCGTGGACATGAACATGGTGACCTCGGTACTCAACAACGCCTACAGCCAGCGGCAGATCTCGACCATCTACGACAGCCTGAACCAGTATCAGGTGGTGATGGAGGTCAACCCGAAATACGCCCAGGACCCGATCACCCTCAAGCAGGTGCAGGTGATCTCCGCCGACGGCGCACGGATTCCGCTGTCGACCATTGCCCATTACGAAAACAGTCTGGAAGACGACCGGGTCAGCCACGAGGGCCAGTTCGCCGCCGAGAGTATTTCCTTCGACATGGCCGAAGGGGTCACGGTGGAGCAGGGAACCGCAGCCATCGAACGGGCCATTGCGCGCCTTGGTATGCCGGAAGACGTGATCATCAAAGTCGCCGGCACCGCTGACGCGTTCGCTGCCACACAGAAGAGCCAGCCCTGGATGATCCTCGGTGCGCTGGTCGCGGTGTACCTGGTGCTGGGCGTGTTGTATGAGAGCTACATACATCCACTGACCATCCTCTCGACCCTACCGTCGGCCGGCGTCGGCGCGTTGCTGTCGATCTATGTGCTGGGCGGCGAATTCAGCCTTATTTCGCTGTTGGGGCTGTTCCTGCTGATTGGTGTGGTGAAGAAAAACGCCATCCTGATGATCGATCTGGCCTTGCAGCTCGAACGGTATCAGGGCCTGGCACCGCTCGAATCGATTCGCAGCGCCTGCCTGCAGCGGCTGCGGCCCATCCTGATGACGACCCTGGCCGCCATTCTAGGGGCCTTGCCCTTGCTGCTCAGTCGCGCCGAAGGGGCGGAAATGCGCCAGCCATTGGGCCTTACGATTATCGGCGGGCTGATCTTCAGCCAGGTGCTGACCCTTTACACCACACCGGTGGTCTACCTCTATCTCGACAAACTGCGCCATCGCTTCAACCACTGGCGTGGGGTGCGTACCGATGCTGCTCTGGAAACTCCGCTATGACTGACCGTTCGCTTTTCACCCTGGCCGCACCCCTGGTCTCGGCTCGCGGCTCGCGCCTGCTGAGCCTGGCGCTGTGCGTGGCCTTGCTCAGTGCCTGCGCCATCGGACCGGATTACCAGCGCCCGCAAGCGGCGGCCCCGGTGCAATACAAGGAAGCGGCCGGCTGGCGTCAGGCCAACCCCAGCGATTCCCTCGCGCGCGGGGCCTGGTGGGAGTTGTATGGCGATCAGCAGCTCAACGGCCTGATCGACAAACTCAACAGCGCCAACCAGACCGTCGCCCAGTCCGAAGCCCAATACCGCCAGGCCCAGGCCCTGGTGCGCAGTGCCCGTGGGGCGTTCTTTCCGACAGCTGACCTGACCGTGGGCAAGAACCGCTCCAGCCAGGGCACCGGCAGCAGCAGTTCCAGCCTGAGCAGTTCCGCCAGTGGCATCCGCGACACCTACACGGCACAGGCCGGGGTGAGTTGGGAGGCTGACGTCTGGGGCAAGCTGCGCCGCGGTCTGGAAGCTGATACCGCGAATGCCCAGGCCAGTTATGCCGACCTGGCGGCCATGCGCCTGAGCCAGCAATCGGAACTGGTGCAGAACTACCTGCAACTGCGCGTCATCGATGAACAAAAACGCCTGCTGCAAGCTACGGTCGAGGCCTACGAGCGCTCGCTGAAGATGACACAAAACCAGTACCGCGCCGGAGTTTCCGGCAAGGACGCGGTGGCCCAGGCGCAGACCCAGCTCAAGAGCACCCAGGCCGACATGGTCGACCTGATCTGGCAGCGCGCGCAGTTTGAAAATGCCATCGCAGTGCTGGTCGGCCTGCCCCCGGCGCAATTCAACCTGGCGGAATCCCGGGACATACCGACCTTGCCCGAAGTGCCGTTGAACCTGCCTTCACAACTGCTCGAACGACGGCCGGACATTGCCTCGGCCGAGCGCTCGGTGATGGCGGCCAATGCCAACATCGGCGTGGCCAAGGCAGCGTATTACCCCGACCTGACACTCAGCCTCAAGGGCGGCTACAGCAGCAGTACGTCGTCCAACTGGATCAGCGTGCCCAATCGCTTCTGGTCCGTAGGACCGCAACTGGCCATGACCTTGTTCGACGGCGGCCAGCGTTCGGCGGAAGTGGACCGCAGCGAAGCGGCCTACGACGAAACCGTGGCCAAGTATCGCCAGACAGTACTCGACGGGTTCCGTGAAGTGGAGAACTACCTGGTTCAGCTGAAGGTGCTGGAGAACGAGTCGCAAGTTCGCCAGCAGGCACTGGATGCGGCCCGAGAATCCCTGCGCCTGACCCAGAATCAGTATAAGGCGGGGTTGATTGCCTATATCGACGTGGTAGTGGTCCAGGCGACGGCACTGAGCAATGAACGCAGCATGCTCAGCCTTTTGCAGAGCCGATTGATTGCCAGTGTGCAGCTGATTGCAGCGCTGGGCGGCGGATGGGATGGACAGTTGGAGCAGAGCGCACAGTAGCGTCCCTCCTGTAGGAGCGAGCTTGCTCGCGATGGACGTCAGAACACCGCGTTATTCCAGGCAAAACGCGTCGCCGTTAGCGTCCATCGCGAGCAAGCTCGCTCCTATAGATAAGGGTATTTCCCCACCGTTTAACTGTTCAAACAAGCGTTTTATCGCCTTGATGGCCTTCTGCTCATTTTCTCAGTGCGTTCTTGTCGAGAATCAGTACAATCGCCGAATTCAACGCCGCCGAGCAAGGAAGCAGTACGGGTTCATTTCGAGAAATCCCATGCTTATTGGTAGCTATTCCCCCACGTTGGTTATCATTTCCCTGTTCGTCGCGATTCTCGCTTCCTACACGGCGCTCAACCTCACCGAACGCATTGCCACGGCCAAGGGCCGGGCGGTTTCGCTGTGGACGGCTGGTGGCGCCTTTGCCATGGGTGTCGGTGTCTGGTCGATGCATTTTATCGGCATGCTCGCGTTCACCTTGCCCATTGACCTGGGCTACGACGTTACGCTAACCCTGCTGTCACTGCTGATTGCAGTACTGTCCTGCGGCTTCGCCCTGTGGCTGGTCAGCCAGCCCCAGCTACCGGCCTGGCAGCTGCTGTTCGGCGCGCTGATCATGGGCAGCGGAATCAGTGCCATGCACTACACCGGCATGGCGGCGATGCGCATGCAGCCGGGCATCGATTACGATCCCGCGTTGTTCGGTGCCTCGCTGTTGATCGCGGTAGGGGCGTCCGGCGCGGCTTTATGGATCGCCTTCCGCCTGCGCCAGCACACGCCCCACGTTGCACTGATCCGTGGGGGTGCGTCGGTGATCATGGGTATCGCCATCGTCGGCATGCACTACACCGGGATGGCCGCAGCACGCTTTCCCGACGGCAGCTTCTGCGGTTCTGCGTCCAGCGGGCTGAGCGGCAGCGGGCTGGACAACCTGGTGCTGATTACTACCCTGGCGGTGCTGACTATCGCCTTGCTGACTTCGATTCTCGACGCGCGGATGCAAGCGCGTACAGCGGGTCTGGCCCAGTCACTGACCGAGGCCAACCGCGAACTGACCCAACTGGCCCTGCATGATCCATTGACCGGGTTGCCCAACCGGGTGTTACTGGCGGATCGCATCGACCAGGCGATGCTGGTGGTGCGCGAACAGGGCGGCTGTTTTGCGCTGATGTTCATTGATCTGGATGGTTTTAAGCCGGTCAACGATGCATTCGGTCACCATATGGGCGACCTGTTGCTGCGTGAAGTGGCCCAGCGCCTGCGGGTGGATCTGCGCAGTCAGGACACCCTGGCGCGGATCGGCGGCGACGAGTTTGTATTGCTGGTGCAACTGGCCGAACAGGATGACGCGTTGAATCTGGCGGCGCGTCAGGTCGGTTTGATTGCGCGCTCGTTCCGCGTCGCTGAGCATGACCTGCAAATATCCGCCAGCGTCGGCATTGCGATCTATCCGGGCAACGGCGAAACCGCCCAGGAATTGCTGATGAACGCCGATGCCGCGATGTATCACGCCAAGGGCACGGGCAAGAACGGCTATAGTTTTTTTGATATCTCAATGAACAGCAACGCGCGCAAGCAACTGCAGCTGTTGCAGGACTTGCGCGTGGCACTGGAGCAACAGCAGTTCAGTTTGTATTACCAACCCAAGTTCGACGCTGCCAATGGTCGTCCGGTCGGTGCCGAGGCATTGCTGCGTTGGGTGCATCCGACCCAGGGCATGCTGCTGCCGGACAAATTCATTGAGCAGGCGGAGAAGACCGGGCTGATCATTCCGATCGGTGAATGGGTGCTCAACGAAGCCTGCCGACAGATGCGCGAGTGGTATGTGCTCGGATACACCGACTGGCGCATCGCGGTGAATCTGTCGGCGTTGCAGTTCTGCCATGCCGGCCTTGTCCAGAGTGTCGCCAAGGCCCTGGCGACACACCATCTGCCGGCCAATAGCCTGACCCTGGAAATCACCGAAACCACCGCGATGAGCGACGCCGATGCGAGCATGACGGTGCTGCAGGCGCTGTCGGACATGGGCGTGGACCTGTCCATTGATGATTTCGGTACCGGCTATTCCAGCCTGATGTACCTTAAACGCCTGCCAGCCAACGAATTGAAGATCGACCGTGGATTCGTCCGCGATCTGGAGCGCGACAGTGATGACGCCGCCATCGTTTCGGCCATTGTCGCCTTGGGGCAGGCGCTGGGCCTGCGGATAGTTGCCGAGGGGGTGGAGACCGACGTGCAGCAGGACTTCCTGACGCAATTGGGGTGTGACTCGCTGCAAGGGTATTTGCTCGGTCATCCGCTGCCGGCACAGCGCTTCATGAAGGAGATTGTTCGGGGGGAGCAGATCGCGAAAGCCACACGCCATGCAAAAACCGCTGATGGCGGTTATTCTTGACCCCGACTGCTTACGCGAAAAATGGGGAAAGTCGGCATGGACAAAGTCATCGTCATCACCGGTGGGGGCCGAGGCATCGGCGCCGCAACAGCGCTTCTGGCCGCCGAACAGGGCTATCGGATCTGTATCAATTATCAGGCTGACGAAGAAGCGGCGCATGACGTGCTCGAGCAAGTCCGCGCACTGGGCGCCCAGGCGATCGCAGTGCGCGCCGACGTCAGCATCGAGGATGAGGTGGTTGGGCTGTTCAGCCGCGTTGACGCCGAACTGGGCCGTGTCACCGCCCTGGTGAACAATGCCGGCACCGTCGGGCACAAGTCCCGAGTGGACGAAATGTCCGAATTCCGGATTCTAAAAACCCTCAAGACCAACGTCCTGGCGCCAATCCTCTGCGCCAAGCACGCGATCCTGCGCATGTCGCCCAAGCATGGCGGCCAGGGTGGCAGCATCGTCAACGTGTCTTCGGTGGCGTCGCGCCTGGGGTCGCCCAACGAATACGTCGACTACGCCGCCTCCAAGGGGGCACTGGACAGCTTCACCATCGGCCTGTCCAAGGAAGTGGCGGGTGAGGGGATTCGGGTCAATGCCGTGCGGCCCGGGTTTATCTACACCGACTTCCATGCGCTGAGCGGCGACCCGGATCGGGTCAGCAAGCTCGAGTCGGCGATCCCGATGGCTCGAGGTGGGCGGCCGGATGAAGTGGCTGAGGCGATTGTCTGGTTGCTGTCGGACAAGGCGTCTTATGCGACAGGGACTTTTGTTGATCTGGGTGGCGGGCGCTAAGAGCTGAAGATCTTTGGAGGTTAAAAAGACCGAACAATCCGCCCCAACGTTTCCATTGCCTTCTCTGCCACCTCATCCCAAGGGCTGCCGTAATTCAGCCGGATACAATTCCTGAAGCGCCGGGTCGGTGAAAAAATCGGTCCCGGCGCAATGCTGATGCCTTGGGCCAGCGCCATCTGGAACAGCTTCAACGAGTCCATTTGCTCCGGTAACTCAAGCCACAGGAAATACCCGCCAGCGGGCTGGCTGACCCGGGTCTGTGCCGGGAAATAGCGGGCAATTGCCGCCAGCATCGCGCTTTGCTGCTCCTCCAGTGCGTAGCGCAATTTGCGTAAGTGTCGATCGTAGCCTCCATGTTGCAGGTAGTCGGCAATCGCCGCCTGGGCCGGCATCGACGCACAGAGTGAGGTCATCAGCTTCAGGCGTTCGATCTTCTGCGCGAAACGCCCGGCAGCTACCCAGCCAATGCGGTATCCCGGGGCCAGGCTCTTGGCGAACGAGCCGCAATGCATCACCAGGCCCTCGGTATCGAAGGCTTTAGCTGGTTTTGGGGCCTGTTGCCCGTAATACAGTTCGGCGTAGACGTCGTCCTCGATCAGCGGCACCTGATGACGACGCAACAATTCGACCAGCTCCTGTTTCTTCGCCTCGGGCATGGTCGCCCCCATGGGATTCTGGAAGCTGGTCATGCACCAGCAGGCCTTGATCGGATGGCGCTCCAGGGTCTGCGCGAGCACGCCCAAGTCAATGCCCTCGCGTGGGTGCACGGGGATTTCCACCGCCTTGAGCTTGAGCCGCTCGAGAATCTGCAGACACGCATAGAAGGCCGGCGCCTCGATGGCCACCAGGTCGCCTGGTTCGGTCACGGCCTGCAGGCACAGGTTCAGTGCCTCCAGGGCGCCGTTGGTAATCAGCAACTCCTCCATTGGCAACATCAGCCCGCCCACCATATAACGCAGGGCAATTTGCCGGCGCAGTTGTGGATTGCCGGGCGACATGTCGGTGACCACCATGCGCGGATCCATGTCCCTGGTGGCGCTGGACAGGGAGCGTGACAGTCGTTGCAGGGGGAACAGTGCGGGACTGGGGAAAGCCGAGCCGAAAGGCACGGTGTTCGGGTCCTTGATCGAATCGAGCACCGAAAACACCAACTCGCTGACGTCGACTTCGGTCGATTCGTTCACCTGACTGCTGATCACCGGCTCGGAAAACGGGCTCGGGGCGTGGGTGTTGACGAAGTAGCCGGAGCGCGGTCTGGCGCGGATCAGGCCGCGCCGCTCCAGCAGGTAGTAGGCCTGGAACACTGTGGAGGGGCTGACGCCGTATGTCTGGCTGGCGTAGCGCACCGACGGTACCCGTTGACCGGGGCCGAGGACGCCGGAGCGGATCAGTTCAGCGATGTCATCGGCGAATTTTTCGTAGCGTTTCATGTAAAACCCGGTCGGTGGTTCAGTTAAATCAGGGGGGGCTTCTTCGCGAGCAAGCCCGCTCCTACAGGTATTGTGGTGTCCTTGTGGGTGCGGGTCTGCTCGCGATGGCAGTCTAAGGGATCAACGGTTCATCGGCGCAACAAACCGGCTCTTGGCCTCGCTGTAGACCTCGGGCTCATTGGTATCGACGATCTTGAACACAATGCTTTGCGAGCTGCTGCTCGGCCGCTCCGTGGTCATCGCTACGGACACGGGGACGTCGACGATTTCCCCTGGCGCCAGGCTCAACTCGGTCTTGCCTTGCAGCTGGAAACTGTCAGCCTCGACCAGCGTCAGGCGATAGTCCTGGCGCTCCTGGGTTTTATTGATGACCTTCAAACTGTAGATGTTTTCGATCTGGCCCAGGCTGTTTTCGCGGAACAGCCCGCGGTCCTTGCTGACATCCAGCGAGACCATTGGCCGTTCCACCAGGGCTAGGGCGAGGGCACCGATCATCACCAGCAGCACGGCGGTGTAACCGATCAGTCGTGGCCTTAACAAGTGGGTCTTGCCACCCTGCAGTTCATGCTCGGAGGTGTAGCTGATCAATCCACGGGCGTAGCCCATCTTGTCCATGATCGAATCGCAGGCATCAATGCAGGCGGCGCAACCAATGCACTCCATCTGCAAGCCGTCGCGGATGTCGATGCCGGTCGGGCACACCTGCACGCACAACTGGCAGTCGATGCAATCTCCCAGGCCAGCAGCGGCCGGGGCGACGTCACGCTTGCGCGGGCCACGGTTTTCGCCGCGAGCGACGTCGTAGGAGATGGTCAGGGTATCCTTGTCGAACATCACGCTCTGGAATCGCGCATAGGGGCACATGTGCATGCACACTGCTTCACGCAACCAGCCGGCATTGATGTAAGTGGCGCCGGTAAAGAAAAGCACCCAGAACAGGCTGACACCGGCCATTTGCAGGGTCAGCAGTTCTTCGGCGAGGGGCCGGATCGGGGTGAAGTAACCGACGAAGGTCAGACCGGTGAGCAGGCTGATCGCCAGCCATAGGGTGTGCTTGGCCGAGCGACGCAGCAGCTTGTTCAGGGTCCAGGGAGCCGCTTGCAGTTTGATCCGCTGATTGCGTTCGCCTTCGGTGATCTTCTCGCACCACATGAATATCCATGTCCAGGAGCTCTGCGGACAGGTGTAGCCACACCAGACGCGGCCGGCGAATACGGTGATAGCAAACAGTCCAAACGCGGCGATGATCAGCAGCGCCGAGAGGAGGATGAAATCCTGCGGCCAGAAGGTGGCACCAAAGATGTGGAATTTGCTTTCGGACAGGTCCCATAGCACGGCCTGGCGACCACTCCAGTTCAGCCATACCGTGCCGAAGAACAGCAGGAACAGAAAGCCGGCACCGCTCATGCGCAATGTGCGGAACAGGCCGGTGAAGCTGCGGGTATGAATCAGGTTGTCACTGGACTTGGTCTTCGTCTTTGCACGCGAAGGCTCAAAAGTCTGGACTGGCCGGTCACTTTGCAGGGTTCGAACGGGAATTCTTTCGCTCATGGTCTTTCGCTCATCAGCCTCCATCAGGCCAGAGCACTATGAGCGTCGATCTGTTTGCATAACAGACTCAGCTAATGCAATAAAAAGCGGATCAGATGGGCTTTGACCCGCTGTCTGCGACAACTTGAAGCACCTGTTGAACAAGGCTCGGGCCGGCGTACATCACCTGTCCGCCAGCCCTGTTGATCAGAGTCAGTCAAATCACCGAATCACTGTCGGTGGCTTTCAAATGCTTACGCCCATCGACGGCTCCTGCTACGGTCAAAGCATCGGCTTCTGCTTCGGTGATGTAGACGCGCTTGCCATCAAGTTCGACTGCAGACATGGCTTTGTCCGAATCGGTGATCACGGTGACGTCAGGGCACAGGCGTATTTCTTCGCCGTTCTCGGTAGTGAAGAAGCACGTCTGGTTTTCGATGCGAACGGTCATGGCGGAGTCCTTATTTCTGCGGGGTTCTGCAGCGTTAGGCTATGGGCGTTCAGCATCGTTCGGTGCAACCGATTAATGGTTGGCGTGGTCCATCTACCAGGCCAATCACAAGGACAGCAGCATGA
The DNA here is from genome assembly GCF_023072615.1 of Pseudomonas violetae. Classification (GTDB taxonomy): domain Bacteria; phylum Pseudomonadota; class Gammaproteobacteria; order Pseudomonadales; family Pseudomonadaceae; genus Aquipseudomonas; species Aquipseudomonas violetae. Next base: position 246,804 of record NZ_JAKNRW010000002.1, on the reverse strand, counting down.
AAGCCTGGTGGCATGAAGTATGGGAAACCCTGCAAGCGGAATTCGCCGACATCGACGATGCAGCACAATTGACACAGATTACTGTGAGGCTCCTGATGGCGGCCATTTTGGGGGTCATATTAGGATTTGAGCGGTAACACAAGGGCAAGGCCGCCGGAGTGCGCACGCACATGCTGGTTGCTCTGGGCGCGGCATTGTTCGTGCTGGTACCGCAAATGTCCGGCTCTCAGGCCAATGCGATGAGCCGTGTCGTGCAAGGAGTCATCGCCGGCATCGGCTTTCTCGGCGCGGGAACCATTCTGAAAAACCAGGAAGGGGATGAAGGTCACGTGAAGGGCCTGACTACCGCCGCCGGCTTGTGGATGACGGCGGCTATTGGAATTTCAGCCGGTTTGGGCCGTGAGGCAACGGCGGTGGTCAGTACGCTGCTGGCGTTGGCGATATTGAGCGTCATGCCGAGGATTGTTGAAACCCTCGACAAGCGCAAGGAGTGACGCAAAGGCGTTGATCGAAGCGCGCATTCTTATTTGACAGGAATATAGGTTTGATCCTGTGGATGGTAAGAAAAAACACGCTGATCTGCAGCCGATAAATCGATGCGAACTATCGGAAGGAGAGTCTGGGTCAACGAATAGAATTCCCTTTGAAGTTTCTGTGCATCTTCTTTCCCGGGGAGGCTGATTGCGTTATAGAAAAATGCTTGGAAAGGCATCCTTTTGATGTCTTGCGCAGCCCAGGCAGTGGTGACTACCTCATTCCACTGATTGCGGTAATCAACAGGTAATAGTTTGCGAACCTCGATACTCAGGGCAAATTGATCCGTAGATTCCCGGAAGGCACACATGTAGAAATACGCCGGCTTCACTTTGTTGAAGTGAGCAAGCCATTGTTGTTCGTCGTGAATGCCCTGTTCGTCACAATGCTGGCTCCACTCTCGCTCATAACCGGGCAAATCCCGGGAGGTTTCGCCGCATCCGTCTGCGCGAAAGTCGGTGGCCGCATTGGTGGGGAACGAACAGCGCACTTTGATAGGAGCCGTGGAAAGGTCGGGCAAAGGACTCAAAATGATGCCAGCACCACGTGCATATAATGTCTTGATACCGGTATCAGCTCGAAGGTAGGAAAAGGCTGCGGCATCTCGCTCGATTTCACCTCCTGAAGCCACTAGCGTATCGGCCACTCTGACTAGCACACCATTGCAGTGAAATGCGGCGCTGCCATTTGCGCACCCTGCAGCACTATCCAGATAGCGGGCGTTTAAGTCGTTGGCTACATTTAGTGCGTTGACGGGCGAAGGCCCTTCGGATGAACATCCGGCGAGAATAGAAGTTGCTAGCACAAACACGATTAGATTATTGGGCATGGGGTAGGCTCATGAACACTTGTTCGGTGGTTGGCAGGTTCCCCGATAGTGTCCAGCTTTGCCGCAATCGCCGTAACTGGCATTTATGACAGTTTTTTATGCTGAGTAGCGATAGTGCGTGCAATGCTCGAGTGTGTCGACGTGTTCCAGAAGTGGCCTTGCGGTAGCGACGATCCCGCCACCGCAGTGTTGCGCTCAACTGCTTAAACGACCACGGGCGGCAAGGTTGTCGGCGGGTCTTCCCGTGGCGGTGGGACCGTTCCAGGAGGCTCCTGCTCTGGCACCGGCTGCGGATCGGTTGGCGGGATAACGGGGCTGTCGATATTCGGATCTGGCGTTTCAACGGGGTTGGGAATCGTCATCGTTGCATCTCCAGTGGCACATGGCTTGAGTCGTGCTTAAGTCTGTTGACCCTTGCGCCATTGAAATGATTCCCGCGACTTAACCGGCAAATCAGCGTGAACTTTTAGCCGCGCAGGTCGCTCGGAACCTAAGTGAGTTCATTCCGGGGCCGACTGCTTTGCGAATGTCGACCCAGTACAAGAGCGTCCATGGGGCGTAAAGGAGAGATGCTCGATGACGACTGAAAAGCCTACAGAGTTGAGCTACAACCCTCATATACCGTTGTCGCAGGCACTGCTGCTGCCGCGAATCGCGATTGAAGACACCATGCCGATCCTCGATTGTGGGCAGTTTGCTGTCAAAGCCGTGGTGGGTCAGGAGGTGGTTGTAACTAGCAAGGTCTTTGCCGACGGCCACGACAAGCTCGCGGTGCGGGTGCGCTGGCGCTCCGAGCGCGATGAGGCCTGGCAGAGCGCGGTCATGGGCGAGTTGGGCAACAACGGCTTTCAGGGACAGTTTCGCGTCGAGCGTCAGGGACGATATGTGTTCTGTGTCGAAGCCTGGATCGATCAGTTCGGCAGCTTCTGTTACGAGCTGGAAAAAAAGCACAGCGCACGGGTACCCGTCAGCCTGGAACTGCAGGAAGGCCGCACTCAGGTCCAGCAGGCCGCCGAGCGTACCGAAGGCCCGCTTAGCGAAGCGTTGGCGGCTTTGCACCATGAGTTGTCCGGTCTGCTCGAAACCGAGCAAGTTGCACTGTTCCTGCACCAACGTAGCGCCGATCTGATGGCGCAGGCCGACCATCGTGCGTTCGTCAGCCTGAGCCCGGAATTCCCGGTAGACGTTGAGCGCGAACTGGCGCAGTTTGCCAGTTGGTACGAACTGTTCCCCCGTTCGATCACCGACGATCCAGCCCGGCATGGCACTTTTAACGACGTGCACTCGCGGTTGCCGATGATCCAGGACATGGGCTTCGACGTCCTGTATTTTCCGCCGATCCATCCGATCGGTCGCAGCCATCGCAAGGGCCCTAATAATTCCCTCACGGCCGGTCCTGATGACCCGGGCAGTCCTTACGCCATTGGCAGTGCCGAAGGTGGCCATGAGGCCATTCACTCGCAATTGGGGACGCGTGAGGACTTCCGTCGGCTGGTAGCGGCGGCGGCCGACCACGGCCTGGAGATCGCCCTGGACTTTGCGATCCAGTGCTCCCAAGACCACCCCTGGCTGCAGCAGCACCCTGGCTGGTTCAACTGGCGTCCGGACGGCACGATCAAATACGCCGAGAACCCGCCGAAGAAATACCAGGACATCGTCAACGTCGACTTCTATGCGGTCGATGCGATTCCGAGCCTCTGGGTCGAACTGCGCGACATCGTGGTGGGCTGGGTCGAGGAGGGCGTGAAAATCTTCCGCGTCGATAATCCGCACACCAAGCCCCTGCCTTTCTGGCAATGGCTGATCGCTGACGTTCGTGCGTTGTATCCGGAAGTGATCTTCCTCGCCGAAGCCTTCACCACGCCGGCGATGATGGCGCGCCTGGGCAAGGTCGGCTACTCCCAGAGCTACACCTATTTCACCTGGCGCAACACCAAGTACGAGCTTTCGACTTATCTGGCGCAGCTTAACGAATCGCCTTGGCGGGAATGTTATCGCCCGAATTTCTTCGTCAATACACCGGATATCAACCCTGCGTTCCTGCATGAATCCGGGCGAGCCGGGTTCCTGATACGTGCGGCACTGGCCACTATGGGGTCGGGCCTTTGGGGCATGTATTCGGGCTTTGAATTGTGCGAAGCGGCGCCGGTACCGGGCAAGGAGGAATACCTCAACTCGGAAAAGTACGAAATCCGCCCGAGGGATTTCAACGCGCCAGGCAACATCATCGCCGAGATCGCCCAGCTTAATCGCATTCGTCGCCAGAACCCTGCGCTGCACTCGCACCTTGGATTGAAGATCTACAACGCCTGGAACGACAACATCCTGTACTTCGGGAAGCGAAGCGCCGATGGCAGCAACTTCATTCTGGTGGCGGTCAACCTCGATCCGCATAACGCCCAGGAAGCGAATTTCGAGCTGCCGCTTTGGGAAATGGGCCTGCCGGATGACGCGCACACCCAGGGTGAGGACTTGATGAACGGGCACCGCTGGACCTGGTACGGCAAATACCAATTCATGCGCCTGGACCCGGCTCAGCAATCGTTCGGGATCTGGCGGATTTCAGGATCTTGAATAACCGAGCCTTCGGCAGCTCCTACAGGGGGCGGTTTGCGAGATGCATCGCCTTATCGAATTCAACAGGAGTTTCACATGGCGAAGAAACCCAAGGCAGCCACCTTTATCAAAGACCCGCTCTGGTACAAGGATGCGGTGATTTATCAGGTACATGTAAAGTCATTTTTCGACTCCAATAACGATGGGATCGGCGATTTCCCCGGCCTGATCGCCAAACTCGATTACATTGCCGACCTCGGCGTCAATACCATCTGGTTGCTGCCGTTCTATCCGTCACCGCGTCGCGATGACGGATACGACATTGCCGAATACCGCGGCGTACATCCAGACTACGGCACGATGGCCGACGCCAGGCGGTTTATCTCCGAGGCCCATGACCGAGGTCTGCGAGTCATTACCGAGCTTGTCATCAATCACACCTCCGACCAGCACGCCTGGTTTCAACGCGCGCGCAAGGCCAAAAAAGGTTCGGCCGCCCGGGACTTCTATGTGTGGTCCGATGATGATCAGAAATACGACGGTACGCGCATCATCTTTCTCGACACCGAGAAGTCCAACTGGACCTGGGATCCGGTGGCCGGCCAGTACTTCTGGCACCGCTTTTATTCGCACCAGCCGGACCTGAATTTCGACAACCCGCAAGTCATGAAGGCCGTGCTGTCGGTGATGCGCTACTGGCTCGACATGGGCATCGACGGCCTGCGCCTGGACGCCATTCCGTATCTGATCGAACGCGACGGCACCAACAATGAGAACCTGCCTGAGACCCACGACGTCCTCAAGCAAATCCGCGCTGAAATCGATGCCAATTACCCCGACCGCATGCTGCTGGCGGAGGCCAATCAATGGCCGGAAGATACGCAGTTATATTTTGGTAACACCGACGCCGAGGGCCTCAATGGCGATGAATGCCATATGGCGTTCCATTTTCCGCTGATGCCGCGCATGTACATGGCGCTGGCCCAGGAAGACCGTTTCCCGATCACCGATATCCTGCGTCAAACCCCGGAGATCCCCGCCAACTGTCAGTGGGCTATTTTCCTGCGCAACCACGATGAGTTGACGCTGGAGATGGTCACCGACAAGGAACGCGACTACCTGTGGAATTACTATGCCGCCGATCGCCGCGCGCGGATCAACCTCGGCATTCGTCGCCGTCTGGCGCCATTGATGGAACGTGACCGCCGCCGCGTGGAACTGCTCAACAGCCTGCTGCTGTCGATGCCCGGTACGCCGACCTTGTACTACGGCGACGAAATCGGCATGGGCGACAACATCTATCTGGGCGACCGTGATGGCGTTCGCACGCCCATGCAGTGGTCGATTGATCGCAATGGTGGCTTCTCGCGCGCCGACCCGGCCAGCCTGGTGTTGCCACCTATCATGGACCCGCAATACGGTTACCTGTCGGTGAACGTGGAGACACAGGCCGGCGACCCGCACTCACTGCTCAACTGGACCCGGCGCATGCTCGCGGTGCGCAAGCAATCCAAGGCATTCGGGCGCGGCACTCTGAAAATGCTCTCGCCAAGCAATCGCCGAATCCTGGCCTATACCCGTGAATTCACCGGCGAAGACGGCAAGCACGAGATCATTCTGTGCGTGGCCAACGTCTCGCGCAGTGCACAAGCGGCCGAACTGGACCTGTCGGCCTACACCGGCATGGTGCCGGTCGAGATGCTTGGTGGTAACGCCTTTCCGCCAATCGGCCAGCTCAACTTCCTCCTGACCCTGGCGCCTTACGGTTTCTACTGGTTTGGTCTGGCGGCGGAAAACCAGATGCCGAGCTGGCACGTGGAACCGGCGCAAAGCCTGCCCGACTTCACTACCCTGGTGCTCAAGCACCGCATGGAAGAACTGCTGGAAGCGCCGTCCCGCGCCACGATGGAACAGGGCATCCTGCCAAACTGGCTGCAGAACCGCCGCTGGTTTGCCGGCAAGGACGCCACCATCGAACAAGTAAAACTGGCTTACGGCGTGCGTTTTGGCGACGCCGAGCATCCAGTGTTGCTGAGTGAGATTGACGTCACCAGCAATGGCCAGACCAGTCGGTATCAGCTGCCTTTCGGCTTTATCGCCGAAGATCAGGTCGGCCCGGCGTTGCCGCAACAACTTGCGTTATCGCGGGTTCGCCGCGGCCGCCAGGTAGGCATCATCACCGATGCATTTGCCTTGGAAAATTTCATTCGTGCTGTGTTGCAAGGGATGCAGAACAACACCGTGCTGGCGTCTGACGAGGGCGAGATTCGCTTTGAACCGACCGCTGCGCTGGCTCAACTGGGCCTCAACGCGGAGTCGGAGGTGCGCTACCTGTCGGCCGAGCAGTCCAACAGTTCGGTCGTGGTCGGCAAGAGCCTGGTGCTGAAACTGATCCGCAAAATCGCCTCCGGGGTGCACCCTGAACTGGAGATGAGTGCGTACCTGACCCATGCCGGGTTCGCCAATATTTCCCCACTGCTGGGTTCGGTGATTCGCCGCAACGCCGAAGGCGAGGACACGCTGCTGATGATCGCCCAGGGCTTCCTGAGCAATCAGGGCGACGCTTGGGAATGGACGCAGAACAACCTCGAGCGCGCCCTGCGCGACGAACTGGCGCAAGCCATTTCCGAGCAGGAGCAGCACTACAACGCGCTCGGCGAACTGAAGGATTTTGCCGGCATGCTCGGCCAGCGCCTGGGTGAAATGCATCAGGTGCTGGCGGCACCTACCGATGACCCGGACTTCGCGCCGCAGGTCACCACACAGAAAGAAGCCCTGGCTTCGGCCAAGGACGTTGCCGCACAAGTGGAACACGCGCTGAAGTTGCTCAAACTGCATCAAACCGAACTGAACCCGACAGACCAGGTGCTGGTCAGTCGTTTGCTGGGCAACCAAAAGGCCATTCTGAGCCATGTCCAGGCGTTGGGTAAAAAGGCAGCAGGCGGCCTGCGGATTCGCGTGCACGGAGATTTGCACCTGGGCCAGGTGCTGGTGATCAAGGGCGATGCCTACCTGATCGACTTTGAAGGCGAACCGGCCCGGCCACTTTACGAACGACGGGGCAAGCACAGCCCGTACAAGGATGTGAGTGGGGTGCTGCGCTCGTTCGATTACGCCGCGGCCATGACCATCAATGTCCACAACGTCGACAACACCGAGGACGCACAGGCGGCGCGAGTCAGGGTCGCCGAGCGTTATTTAAATGAAGCGCGCCAGGCATTTGTCGATGCTTATCGGCTGGCGGCAGCTAGTCTTGGTCATGCGTGGCAAGATCCGGGAGGTGAGGACGCCGCGCTGGCGTTGTTCGGTCTGGAAAAGGCCGCGTACGAGGTAGCCTATGAGGCTGAGAATCGCCCGACCTGGCTGCCCGTGCCGTTACATGGTTTGTATGGTTTATTGAGTGGGCTTAAACCCTTTTCCGATCTTGGTGGAGAGTAGTCATGAGTTTCCAGAACAAGGAACTGGGTCACGCTAAAGAAGCGCTGCTGCCCGGATCACAGGACATCGACGCGCTGGTTCGCGCCGCGCATCCTGACCCTTTTGCAATACTCGGTCCCCATGGAGACAACGCCGGTGGGCAATTCATTCGGGCCTATTTGCCAGATGCCCTGAGCGTGCAAGTGCTCGCCAAGGACTCCGGGGAGGAACTGGGGAATCTTGAGTCTACCCAGACCCCAGGCCTGTTCGTTGGGCATTTCGATCGCGCCCAGCCTTACCTGTTGCGCACCCGCTGGGCAGGCGGTGAACAGGTTTGCGAGGATCCCTATAGCTTCGGCCCATTATTGGGCGAGATGGACCTGTATCTGTTTGCCGAGGGCAACCATCGGGACTTGAGCAGTTGCCTCGGTGCGCAGTTGCAAACGGTCGATGGGGTCGATGGCGTGCGGTTCGCCGTCTGGGCGCCGAATGCCAAGCGGGTCTCGGTGGTGGGGGATTTCAACAACTGGGACGGTCGTCGTCATCCCATGCGCATGCGTCATCCCACCGGTGTTTGGGAACTTTTCATCCCGCGCATGCAGGCAGGAGAAACCTACAAGTACGAAATTCTGGGCGCCCACGGCATCCTGCCGCTGAAGGCCGACCCGATGGCGCTGGCTACCACGTTGCCGCCAGACACGGCGTCGAAAGTCGCCTCGCCCCTGAGCATCGAATGGCAGGATCAGGAGTGGATGCAGGCGCGAATCCAGCGCCAGCACCCGAGTGCGCCGCTGTCGATCTACGAGTTGCACGCCGGTTCCTGGCAGTGTGAGTTGGATGACCTGGGCGAAGTCGCCCGCCAGTACACGTGGCATGAGTTGGGCGAGCGGCTGATTCCTTATGTGAAGGAACTGGGTTTCACCCACATCGAGCTGATGCCGATCATGGAACACCCGTTCGGTGGGTCATGGGGTTATCAGCTCCTGTCGCAATTCGCCCCGAGTGCGCGTTACGGTTCGCCGGATGATTTTGCCGCCTTCGTTAACGCGTGCCACCTGGCGGACATCGGCGTCATCCTTGATTGGGTGCCGGCGCATTTTCCTACCGATACTCACGGCCTGGCGCAATTCGATGGGACCGCGCTGTACGAATATGGCAACCCGCAGGAGGGTTTCCACCAGGACTGGGACACGCTGATCTACAACCTCGGCCGCACTGAAGTGCACGGTTACATGCTGGCGTCGGGGTTGCACTGGCTCAAGCACTTTCACGTCGACGGCCTGCGCGTCGACGCAGTGGCGTCGATGCTCTATCGCGACTACTCGCGCAAGGCCGGCGAATGGGTGCCCAACCGTCATGGCGGTCGAGAGAACCTGGAAGCGATCGACTTCCTGCGTCACCTCAACGATGTGGTCAACCTTGAGGCCCCTGGCGCGTTGGTAATCGCCGAGGAATCGACTGCGTGGCCCGGCGTCAGCCAGAGCACGCAACAGGGTGGCCTGGGTTTCGACTACAAGTGGAACATGGGCTGGATGCACGATTCGTTGCACTACATCCAGCAGGACCCGGTGTACCGCGGGCATCATCACAATGAGCTGAGTTTTGGCCTTGTGTATGCCTGGTCCGAGCGCTTCATCCTGCCGATTTCCCACGATGAAGTGGTGCATGGCAAGCATTCACTGATCGACAAGATGCCCGGCGACCGCTGGCAGAAATTTGCCAACCTGCGGGCATACCTCAGCTTCATGTGGTCGCACCCGGGCAAGAAATTGCTGTTCATGGGATGCGAGTTCGGCCAATGGCGCGAGTGGAATCACGACCAGCAATTGGATTGGTACTTGCTGCAGTACTCGGAGCACAAGGGGGTGCAGAAGCTGGTGGGCGACCTCAACCGGTTTTACCGCGAAGAACCGGCGATGCACGACCAGGACGACGCGCCACAGGGCTTCCAGTGGTTGATCGGAGATGATGCGATCAACAGCGTCTATGCCTTCCTGCGCTGGAGCAAGGAGGGCCGCCCGGTGCTGGTCGTGGCCAACTTCACGCCGGTGCCCCGCCAGGGTTACCGAGTCGGCGTGCCGTTTGCCGGGCGCTGGACCGAGGTCATCAACAGTGATGCGGCGATGTATGCCGGGTCCAATTATGGCAACGGTGGCGGGGCGTTTACCGAGGAAGAACCCAGCCACGGGCAGGCGCTTTCACTGTCGCTGAATTTGCCGCCTTTGGCGGTGTTGATCTTGCGGCCTGAGGCTTAAGTCAAAAGGTCGATCAAAAGATCGTCCGAACCGCGTTCGGACGATCTTCTGCTTTTAAGCCCCTCACCAGCGCATCCGCACACCGAGACTGCCGATCAAGCCGTTTAAATCGTTGTCATCCACATCACTGCTGTAATCGGCACTGACATACAGGCTCACCGCCGGTGTCACCTTCGCCACCAATCCCAGCCCCAACTCAACCGTTGACGACTTGCGGCTGCTGCTGATCTTGTCGACCTGATCCAGCGACACGGTATTGCCGGTGTATACCGTGTGCCACAAATTGGTCCGCACATACGGCTCCACGCCCAGGCCATTGATGTCGTAACTGCCTTTCAACCGCGCGCCGACCCGGCCGCTCCAGGAGTTGAGATCGCTTGCCGAAGCGTTCCCCGAACCCCCATAGGGCGTGTCGAGCGTAATACGTTGATTGATCAATTGCGCTTGGGGTTCGACCACCCAGTTATCGCTCAGCCCGATGGGAAATCCGCCTTCTACCGACAGCGTCACCGCGCTGCCTTCGGTCACCTGCCTCGCGCCCTGTTCGTTGCGGCTGAAACCGTTGACCCGGCCACCGCTGGCCGACAGGTCGACGTGCCAGCCTTGCGGCCCGGTCAGGCTCCAATAGGCGCCGAGGCTCTGGCCTTGGAGGTTGAGAGTGTCAGTGGCGGGGTCGGCCTGGGCGCGACGGGTCAACAGGCCATTGCCGCTGCTCTGGAACTGGCTCATGCCGCCGATCAGTCCGACTCGCTGGGTATGGCCCCCGGCACTTTGCAGCGTCAGTAGCGCCGGCCCCTTGAGCTCGCTGGAACCGGGCCCTGAAAAACCTTGCGCCAGAACGTCATCTTGCGCCTGACGCGAGGGCTGGCCGTAGAGTTGGTCCCAGGTCGAGGGGGCGGCGTCTTCGATGGTCAGGCGTGAACTTCGGGTGGCGGATGCGGCACTGCCATGCCCGGGGTAGGGGGCAGTGATATTGATAGCAGGCAGTGACATGGTTGGGACGTCCTGGCGATACCTGGGCAAGGTATCTTCTTGCGCAGGTGCTGCCTGAGCTCCTACCGATGAACACAACAACAACGAACTCGAGAGGGTGTAGAAAGTGGCTTTGATCTCTAGTGGGGGGAGTGATGTTCTCATGGTGGTCTACCTTGCAATCGCATGCGCTATCTCGCTTTGGCGTCTCTCCTACCCCGAATGAGGGGCGACCGAATTGAGTAGGCCAAACCTGCACCTGCCCATTCATGGGCGGTGTGAAGGCTTGTTCCTGATGGTGTTTCCGGGGGTAGTACCGTGTAGCTAAGAAGACCCTTGACCTTGCGTCAAGAAAATGGCCGATAGATGGTAGGGTTAATTTTGCCCCCATAAGTGACTGATTTTCGGCGTGCTTGTAAGTGGTTGTTTGTACGGGCCATCGTCAATAAGCCGCGCGCCAGAGCCTTTATATGACGCCTACCAGCTAATTCTCACTCCCACATTTCCAAACAGTCCATGCAACTTCTGGCTGTCGATGTTGGTGCTGTAGTCGGCACCGGCGTAAAGGCTGACGGATGAAGCCAGGCTCACATTCACGCCCACACCGATGTCGGCGGAGGAGGCTTTCTGCCCAGTGGTGACCTTGTCGACGTTGTCGAAGGTCACCGTGTCCGTCCCTGACAGTGTGTGCCACAGGTTGGCCCGCAGATAAGGTTCAAGCGGGCGACCGCTGACCTGATAGCTGCCTTTGAGCCTTGCCCCCAGGCGACCCGTCCATGCGCCGTCGGAATCGAAGGAGACTCGGGAGATACCGTCGTTTTGGCTGTCCAGAGAGATTTTCTGGTGGATGATTTGCGCCTGGGGTTCAATCACCCATGTGTCATTGAGGGCAATGGGATAACCGGCTTCGCTGGACACCGTCAGCCCGTGACCACGGGTATCAAGTTTCAGGCCACGTTCTGAGCGGTTGTCGCCATCAAAGCGGGTCGACATGATCACGTTGTCGAAGTACCAGCCGGTGTTGCCCACCAGAGTCCAGTACAAGCCGACGTGATCCCCGCGCAGGTCGATCTTGCCGGCGCGTTTTTCTTCAAAACCCTCGTTGAAGCCGTCGACATTGCCCTTCATGCCGGTATGCCCGACGAAGAACCCGGTGCGCTGCGTGTGCCCGCCCGAGGTTTGTGAGCTGTAGAGGTCACTGCCCACTTGAAAGCCTTTGATCGACCCGTCGAAGCGCGGGGTCACCGTGCCTGACCAGGTTTGGTCGAGGTTCTTGCCATAAGCCCGGCCCCAGCTCGCACCAAACGCCCCGGTTTCGGTGAGCAGGCGTTGATCGCCCTGGCGATCATGGAAGGTGCCGAGGGCCATCAGGGTCAACTGTGCAGCGGCAGGAGGCAACACCGACCAGGTGGCGACTTCGGGGCGGTACAGGGCAATCGGAGCGGCACCTGGGACAGCTTCGGGCAACGGCGGAAGTGGTGCCGGCGCCGGCAGTTGCGGGCTTCCCGGTGCAGGGGAAGGCGCTGGAGGGGCAAGCGCTGCAACCGGGGTGGCCACGACCGGCACCGTGATCGGCGGCAACGCCGGGTCCGGATTGGGGATGGTCGTAACCGCTGGAGCGACGACTGCCGAGCGCAGGTACCAGCTGTTTTGCGTGCCAGCAGTGACGCCCCCTTTGAACAGACGGTAATCATAGGCACCGGCGGAAATCAGGCCGCCGTTGAGCGCGAATGCCCCATTGTTGCTGACTGCCGAGCCTTGTGCCTCAACCAGCTGGATGCCGTTCTGTTGAGTCAGTCCGCCGACGCCACCCAGGTTCTGCACGGTAATCACGGTGCTGCCGGTCAAGTCCCCGTTATTGACGACCAGTTTGTCGCTAGGCGAGCTGTCATCGCCGAGCACGCTTTGCAGCAGCAACTTGCCACCGTCGCCGGCGTAGTTGCCCTGCACCGTCAGCGTGTCATTACTGCGCGAATTGCCGCTGGTGAGGTCGATAGTCCCGGCATTGTTCAGGGTCGCGAGCTGGCCTACTGTGAAAGGCGCGATGTTGCCTTGCACCGAGGTTAGGGTGCTGCTGGCGTCGACGTTGATCACGCCGGTGCTGCTGGCGCTGTCACCCAGGGTCAGTGAATCGCTTGCCAGGTCCAGGCGCGAATTCTGGTTCAGGTTCAGCGTTTCCCAGTTGATGTACCGGGAAGCGCCTGCACTGGTGGTTTGATTGAAGTCCAAGGTGTCGGTGCCTGGGCCGCCGTCCATGCTTGGAGTTAATGCCAGGATGGTTTCAGTGAGATTGGAAAGGGTTGCAAGGTCATTGCCTTCGCCCATCAGGATCGGCGAACGGATGATCCCGCCGCCATCCCAGTTGAAGATGTCATCACCGACGCTGGCGCGAATTTCGCCGTCGATTTCGCCGCCGGTGACGGTGATGCTGTCATTGCCGCCGCTGACGCTAATGTTGCCGCCAATTTTCCCGCCGGAGACGATGATGGTGTCGAAACCGAAGCCGGCTACCAGATTGCCGATGATCTCGCCGCCAGACATGTCGAAGATGTTGTTGTCCAGTTTCATGTCGACTCGACCGATGGTGCCGCCAGACATCCTCGCAACGTCGCCGTCCTCGTATGCGCCGACTATGGTGCCACCGGTCATGAGGAAGGTATCGCGGCCGTCGCCTTGGGCGAGTGACTGAATCCGCCCGCCAGACATGACAAAGTCATCGATCTGGTTGCCCTGACTCACTGCGCCGGTAATCACACCGTCGGTAATCAACACTGTGTCTGAGCCGTCACCCAGGTTCAGGGAGCCAGTCAATGTCCCTGAACTCATCACTAGACCATCATTGCCGGCACCAAAGCTCACGTTGCCAATGATCTGGCCAGTGCCGTCAGTGGGGAAGGTCAGGGTGTTATTGCCGTTGAGATCGCTCAGGGGGCCGCCGGTGCCGCTGCTGCATACATGATTATCGTTGCCGGCGGTAGGCGAGAAGATGCAGCTTGCTTGAGTCAATTGCGGCCATCCCAGGCTTAAACAGATGGACACTGCGAAGGCACTAAAACGGTATTCACTCATACGGTACTTAGGCAAACCCGTCGCAATTTCCATGCTGATCTCCAGGTGTGTAACGGCGTCTAGCGCTTTCAGCCATACCGTAGCAAGAGAATTAGGCCGAAACTACTGTCACAGATGACAGGTGTAGCGTATTTCCTACAGGTGCACTTCAACGGCCAGGGGCAAGTGGTCCGATAGGTGGGTCCAAGGCTTGTGTCCCAGTATTTGCGGGTCATGGCTGCTGGCGTTACGCAGGTAAACCCGGTCCAGGCGCAGCAGGGGAAACCGCGCCGGGTAGGTCTTGGCGGGGCGCCCGTGATGGCGTTCGAAGGCTTCGTGCAAATAGTCGCACCGGGCGAGTACGGCGTTGCCTTGCAGCTGCCAGTCGTTGAAGTCCCCTGCGATAATCACCGGTGCATCGTCGGGAAGGGATTCGAGCAGTTGGCACAGCAGTTGGAGCTGAAGCTGGCGATGACTTTCCAGCAGGCTCAGGTGGACGCAAATCGCGTGGACTTCGGCATTGCCCGGCACATCAAGTACGCAATGCAACAAGCCACGGCGCTCGGGCCCGGTGATTGAGACGTCGAGGTTGCGGTATTCGCGGATGGGGTACTTGGACAGCAGCGCATTGCCATGATGACCATCGGGGTAGACGGCATTACGACCATAGGCGAAATCGCTCCACATGCTGTCCGCGAGGAATTCATACTGCGAAATCGGTGGCCAGTTGTTAAAGCGTGAGGAATGGCGCTCGTGCTCCCCGACCACTTCCTGGAGAAACACCAGGTCGGCCGAAGTACTGCGTACCGCTTCGCGTAATTCTGGAAGAATAAAACGCCGATTGAGTGCAGTGAAGCCTTTGTGGGTGTTCACGGTCAGCACTCTCAGGCGATGGATGGCCGGTGGGGTATTCAGCGGAACGCTGTCGATCGCCTGCTGCGTTGGATCACGGGTCACGTTCACTCCTGGTATTCGGTTCCTTATGTATGCGACTGATAGGTGCGCGCGCAGTTCACAGCAAATCTGCGATAGCCCTGTGGCAACCGCTCCCCCACGTGTCGGGGTGCAGGCTCAGACAAAGACGATTTCATAAGGCAGTCGCATCCGCTCCAGCAGCACCCGGGGTAGCAGGGGCGCGAGGCCCAGGGCGGGTTCGCCGTCGAGCTGACTGGCATAGGCGTGGGTGGCGTGGCTCTTGCGCGCCACGGTCCAGGTATCGAGTCGCACTTTACGCGCCCGATGCCAGGGGATTTGCCCGCGGTCGCGGATCGGCCAGTGCCAGGCGCGAATGGGTACTTCGTTGAAGGCCGCGCCGACCTTCTTCGCGGCTCTGGCCGCCGCACGGCCAACGGCATCGTGATCCAGGTGGCGGTCCTCGCGCCAGGTGCTGAAGACGACGTCTGCGGGGCGCAAGTAGCGGGCAATGAACTCGGTCAGTTGGGATTCGTGTTCTGCCAGGGCGTTGTCGGTAAAGCCACCACGAATCCATTTCAGGCTGTGCATCGGCATGCCGAGGCGGCGCAAGGCCTCGACGCTTTCCTGGGAGCGGAACACGCTGAGGCGTTTCTCGGACCACTGTTGCGAGCCCGGATAGCTGGCACTGCCGTCGGTCATGGAAATTAATTGCAGGGGGTGGCCCAGTGCGCTGAGCAGTTGCAGCAGGCCGCCGCACATCATCACTTCATCCCCAGGGTGGGGCGAGATCACCACTGCGCGAGCGCCCGGGGGGACGAGGGTTTCGGTGTTGATGACGGGGATGTTGTCCAGTTGCGCGGCGCTGTTCCAGATCTGCGCAGGCAGGATGCTTTCGCTGAGGGAAACGGATTTCATCGGGCTACGTCCTTGTTCCGGGTGTATGAGCATGGGGGCGTGCGCTCCAGACCATGGATTGCCGCGCACGGAGTATTGCTCATGTATTGCAGTTCGTCGCGTGGATGTTCTATCTGGTACGTTTTTTTTGAGCACTGTCCGTCAGGAGGAGCTCGCTTTCTCCGGGTGGCGATGATGTCGAAAGCACTGTTGCGGATCAGGTTTCGAGCGGCATCGTTGAAGACCATCGCAGCAAGCGCGTTCCAGCGGACCTGGTTGCCGTTAATTGCAGGTGCTGGCTCGCAGGCCTTCCAGGGCGGCCACCGAACGCGGTTCGCGACTCCAGAGCTCGAGCAGGAAGTCGGCATCCTGATGCAGCACCAGGCGCGGCAGGCGCAGGTGCTCGTGCAGCAGGTCATGAACCTGACGGGCATTCAGGGGGCAACCGTCGATAGGCGGGCGCCAATGGCATGCCAGCAGTTGGCCGTCGGCCGTCAGGGATTGCGAGGCTTGTTCGATCAGGCGCTTGAGGTCTTCGGCGTCGAGGTAGTAGCCAAGCTCACTGATAACGATCAGGTCGAACTTCTCACTTGGCCATTGCTCGGGCAAGCGTGCCTGGCACACTTGCGCATGGTTGAACGGACTCAAGCGCGTGCGTGCGAGTGCGACGGCGGCACTGGCGGTATCGCAACAAAGCAGGCGATCACAACGGGTGGCCAGGTCGGCGCTCAGTTCGCCGTTGGCGCAGCCCGGTTCGAAAATTGCGCGGTAACGCGGACGGGGTAGCGCAGCCAGGGTAATGGCCCGTTTGCGTTGTTCGTACCAGCGCTGGCGGAACGCCCAGGGATCGTCACTATTGGCAAACAAACCGTCAAAATATCGATCCTCTACACTCATATGAATACCACTTCAAAGGGTTGCAGCAGGCGCTCCAGCACGAAGGGCGCGAGCACCGGAGGCAAACCGATCTGCGGGTCGCCCTCAAGCTGACTGGCGAAGGCATGGATCGCATGCCGTTTGCGTGCAATCAACGGCGGCGACAAAAGGACCTTGCGTGCCCGATGCCACGGGACACTACTGCCTTCGGGCGTTGCCCAATGCCAGGTCCACACCGGCAGCTCGTGCAATGTGGCACCCACACGCTGCGCCGCCTCGGCACTGGCACGACCCACGGCTTCGTGATCGCAGTGCCCGTCTTCACGCCAGGTGGTGAACACCACATCACTGGCGCGCAGATGGCGCTCGATAAATACACTTAATTGCGCCTCCCGGGCCGCCACCTGGCTGTCGGCAAAGCCACCGCGCAACCACCTAAGGCTGTGCAATGGCAAACCGAGCCGACGCAGCGCCTCCACCGATTCCTGGGGCCGAACAGTGCTCAACCGTTCCACCGGCCAACGTTGCGAACCTGGATGACTGGCGCTGCCATCGGTGACAGAAATCAGTTGCAGGTCACGGCCGGCGTCAGCCAGCAGCTGCAGGAAACCGCCGCAACCGAGGATCTCGTCGTCCGGGTGCGGCGCAATGATCACCGCGCGAGAGCCTTCAGGCACCAATTGCAGAATATCGATCACCGGCATTTGGGCCAACTGGCTGGAGGCTTGCCACTGATGCAGCGGTGTGCCCTGGCCGACAATCGGATTGGCTTTCATAACGTCCATGTCCCTTCACGAATTATTTGCCCCAGGCCCGCGAGATCGCGCTCGGCGTGACTCTGGCGCAGGAAAACCGGCAGATCGGCGCTCAGCTGCGCGAACTGTCGATCCTTGCAATAAGGGCCTGCGCCGAGGGCGCGGCCGACATGATGAATGACTTGCTCGGCGGCGTTTTCAACCACAGCCCGAGTTCGTCTGGCGAGCAATTCGGCGTCGTCAAGAGGGGCGTCGTCTATCGCCACGGCGCTGGCACGCAACACTGCGGCAGCGCCTTGCAAGGCACTGTCGACGGCGCCCAGATGGGCGAGAGCGTGGGGTTCTTCACGATGTGCGCAATGCTCGCGCAACCGCTCGGCCATGCTGCAGGCCGCGCCATACCAGCAGGCGGCAATACCGATCCCTCCGTGCCAGAAGCCAGGGCGTTGCAGGTAGTCGCCGGGATTGCCGATGGCGAGCGCCTTGGCGTTGTCCAACAGGACCTCGACACTGCCGGTTGCGCCCATGCCGACTGCTTGCCAACCTTGATCAGTCACGGTTACACCGGGCTGATCAAGCGCCACGGCCACCAGTTGCTGGCGGTCCTGCTCGTCCCAGGCGGTGAGTAGCGCATGACTAAGGACGGCTGCGCCCGAGCACCAGGCCTTGCGGCCATTGAGCGCGACAGCCTGTGCGGTAGAAGTCAGCCGAACCCGGGCGTTCGGTGGCTCGGCCGCCCACATGCCCCAGGTACTGCCGGGAGTAGGGGTCGGCGCACCCAGTTGCTGGAAGATCGCCAGCGCATCGGTGTGCCCCTCATACAATTTGCACAACCGCAGATCATGCCCGCCAACCTCGGCCAAGCGCTGGAAACGCTTCAGCGTGTGGCCTTGCCCCGGCAGTGGCAGCCGATCCAGACCTGCCTCCACCAGTCGCTCCAGGCATTGTCCTAGTGCCCGGGTGCTGTCGTAGTCCGTCGACTGGCGATCAAGATACGTCCTGAGCTGCATTTCACTCGTCTTCTTCACGCTGCAATTCGAACAACAGCAGTGAACGGCCAGTGACGGAATACTCGTGGCCAAACTCGAAGCGCTCCTGACCACGGATCGACGGTTGATTGGTATCGACCATGCACGTCCAGAACATGCCCTCGGGGACTTCCGGCAAAGTAAAGTTGACGATGTCGTGATGCGCGTTGACTACCAGCAGCAAGGTGGCGTCTGCCCCTTTGCGTCGAATGCCGGTTTCCTGGGCGCGACCATCCAGCAGCATGCCGAGGCAGCGTCCGTGAGCGTCTTCCCATTGCTCGATGGACATCTCGCTGCCATCCGGGGCCAGCCAGGTCACATCCTTGACGCCGATATCTTCGTTGTAGTTGCCTACCAGGAAACGTCCGCGACGCAGGATGGGGTAGGCCAAGCGCAACTTGATCAAACGCTTGACGAATTTCAGCAGGGCCCTGCCGTCTTCGCTCAGGTCCCAGTTGACCCAGCCAATCTCGCTGTCCTGGCAATAGGCGTTGTTGTTGCCTTCCTGGGTCCTCGCGAACTCGTCACCGGCCACCAGCATCGGCGTGCCTTGGGACAGCAGCAGCGTGGCGAAGAAGTTGCGCATCTGCCGCTGGCGCAGTGCGTTGATTTCCGGATCGTCGGTCGGGCCTTCGACGCCGTGGTTCCAGGACAAGTTGTTGTTGCTGCCGTCCTGATTGTTCTCGTCGTTGGCCTCGTTGTGCTTGTCGTTGTACGACACCAGGTCATTGAGGGTGAACCCATCATGGGCAGTGATGAAGTTAACCGACGAATACGGGCGCCTGCCGCGCTGGTTGAACATCTCGCCGGAAGCCGTCATGCGGCTTGCGAAATCGGCCAGTTGACCGTCATCGCCTTTCCAGAAGGACCTAACCGTGTCGCGGAACTTATCGTTCCACTCGACCCAGCCCGGTGGGAAACCACCAACCTGATAACCACCCGGACCGCAATCCCAAGGCTCGGCAATCATTTTCACCTGGCGCAGTACCGGGTCCTGGCGGCAGGCGACGAGGAAGCTGTGGCGCTCGTCAAAACCGTCGTGGTAGCGCCCGAGGATGGTCGCCAGGTCGAAGCGGAAACCGTCCACGTGCATCTCCGTGGCCCAGTAGCGCAGGGAGTCGGTGACCATCTGCAATACGCAAGGGTGGCTCAGGTCCAGGGTGTTGCCGGTACCGGAATCGTTGATGTAGTAGCGCTTGTCGTCGGGCATCAGGCGGTAGTACGAGGCATTGTCGATACCGCGCATGGACAGGGTTGGGCCTTGCTCGTTGCCCTCGGCGGTGTGGTTGTAGACCACGTCGAGTATCACTTCAAGATTGGCTTCGTGCAGGTGCGCAACCATCTCCTTGAACTCGGCGATCTTGCCACTGGCCAGGTAGCGCGGGTCCGGCGCGAAGAACGCAATACTGTTGTAGCCCCAGTAGTTGGTCATGCCCTTGTGCAGCAGATGCTGATCGTTGACGAAGGCGTGGATCGGCAGCAGTTCGACCGAGGACACACCCAGTTTGCGGATGTGTTCCAGCACGTCGTCGACCATCAGGCCGGCAAAAGTGCCCCGTACGTTTTCCGGAACCGAAGGGTGACGCATGCTGATGCCGCGTACGTGGGTTTCATAGATGATGGTCTTGTCCCACGGCACGCTGACGCGGTGATCGTGACCCCAGGTATGAGCGGGGTCGATAACTTTGCACTTGGGTACGAAGGGCGCGCTGTCGCGTTCGTCGAAGCTGAGGTCTGCGTCGGGGTGGCCGATGGTGTAGCCGAACAGGGCCTCAGACCATTTCAACTCACCGATCAGTTGCTTGGCGTAGGGGTCGATCAGCAATTTGTTGTGGTTGAAGCGGTGGCCATTGGCGGGGTCATACGCACCGTACACACGATAGCCGTAGATCAGCCCGGGATGGGCGTCGGGCAGGTAGCCGTGGTAGATCTCGTCAGTATATTCAGGCAATTCGATGCGTTCGAGTTCGACCTCGCCGGATTCATCGAAAATACACAGTTCGACCTTGGTGGCGTTGGCGGAAAACAGGGCGAAGTTGACCCCCAGGCCGTCCCAGGTGGCTCCGAGTGGGAAGGGCAGGCCCTCACGAATTCGCGACGCCTCGGCGTGAGGTTCTATCGCGGGTTTTTTTGGACTGCTCATAAGTGCTCCTGCAAATGGGGTCTAGTACGGTATTGCTATTCTTTTTCAGGGCGAAAGACCCCGGGGCATGGCGAGCAAGCTCGCCATGAATCCAGTCAAATCAAATAATCAATCGTCAGACCGCAGGCTTTTTCCTCGCTCGCGGCTTTTTCTCGGAGTTTTTTTCTCCCGGCGGTATCACCGAAGAAGCGGCTGCAGGCTTGGCCTTGGCGCCGGCCTTGGGCTTGGCTGCCGGCTTGTCTTCAAGCTTGCCGTTAGGCTTGACAGCTTTGCTGCCAGCAGCCTTTGGCGATTTACTGGGGGCGAGGGCTTCAGCTTCCGCCAGTTTGCGAGCCATTTCCCAATGCCGGGCTTCCTGGCCCTCCGGTTTCCCCTCCGACTCCCAGATCTGATAGGCAAATTCGCGCACGCGTTTATCGTCGGTACTCATCTCTATGCTCCTGAACTGAACTCAAGCTTGGGTAGAAAATTGGATAAAAAGATTGACGGGGAATTCGCCCAGCGCGGTGCTGATGTTCAGCTCCCTGTGGTTTGTGACTGTGGCTCCGGGGAAAAGTCCCTTCAGATTTTCTGCAGATGCCTCGAACGGTAATTTGACTCGGGTGTCGCCCCACTGCAGCGCATCGATCAATGGTTCGGCACTGTTTTTCAGCAGTTCCGCGCAGCGAATCGGTACGATCACCACGGCTCTGCTGCCTGCGTGCTCACGCATGAAGGCGAGCACTTTGTGGGCCTGGCTGCCGACCACTTCGAGCGCCTGATAGCTGCCGCGGGCGAACAGTTCGGCATGCTCGGCTCGCAGGTTGAGGGTGCGCCGGATCAGCGTCTGCTTGATGCGCCCATCGCGCCAGTCCGCAAGCAGCTCTGCCAGCACCTGCGGTCGTTCCATGGTTTGCTGGCGGCTTTGGTAATCCACCGGCCGGCGGTTGTCCGGATCGACCAGCGAGAAGTCCCAATAATCGTTGCCCTGATACAGGTCAGGCACTCCAGGCACCGTCATGCGCAGCAAGGTTTGCGCCAGACTGTTCAGTGCACCGGGTGCCGCCAGCGTCTGGGCGGCCTTGCCCAGGGCAGAGCGCAACAGCTCACCCTCCGGACTCAGAAGCAAGCGTTCGATGAAGACCTGGACTGCATTTTCATAAGTGTCATTGGCCGCACTCCAACTGCTTTGCAACTTGGCTTCGCGCAACGCTTTCTGCTGCCACTGCCAAAGGCGCCTGGCGTAGTCTTCGAGGGCCGATTGATCGTCACTGCGCAGCGCTAGCGGCCAACTGCCGAGGATGGCTTGATAGAGGATCAACTCGTCGCCGGCAGACGGCATTTGGTCGTCGTCACGCAACGGACGGGCGAGGGTTTGCCACAGCGGAACCTGTTCGGCGTACCAGGCGCTGCGCTCACTCAGTATGGCCAGGCGCGCGCGGGTGTCTTCACCCCGTTTGTGGTCGTGGGTCGCCGTGGCCAGCAAATTATCCGGGAAGGCTTCCAAGCGTTGCAGGCAGGCTTGGTGGAAGTCGGCGACAGGCGCGCTGAACTGTTCTGTGCTGAAGCCCACGTCGTTGCGCGACAGCAACACCGCAGAGCGATAGAACGCGGTGTCCTCGACAGCCTTGGCGGCAGCCGGTGAAGTCAGTTGCTGGAAGCGTACGCAGGCATGCTTGAGGATCTTGCGTGAGCGACCAATCGGGTGGTCACGCCAGGGCTTGCCACCGAGCCATCCTGCCAGGCAGTCGAGTACCGGCCAGTCGGCCTCGCCGAGGGTCTGCCGCGCTCCTGCCAGCGCCTGCTGGAAAAACACGTCATCTTCGCTGGAACGTCCGAGCGGGCTGATGTAGGTACGGTACACGGGAAAGTGCACGATCAATTCCTGCAGTGCGCGCCGGATAGCGCCCAGGGTCAGGTCGCGGGTCATCAGGTCGTCCCGGGCCACTTGCAGCAGTGCCTGGGCCACGCTTTCGAAATCGCCGGCCAATGAACCGTTGAGGATCTGCTGCCGGGCCAGTTGGGCTTCCTGGCGGAAGTCGGCAGGCCGTTCGCTGTACTTGCTCCACAGTTCACCCAGGGATTGGGCGCCGTCGGGGTCATGTTGCAGCAGCGACAACTGATTCATGAATTCGTAGCCAGTGGTGCCGTCCACCGACCAGTCGCGGTGCAGCGCTTCGCCTTCACCGAGAATCTTCTCAACGTAGATCGGCAGGTGGCGACCTGGAGACAGCGAGTCCACTCGACGCCGCAGTTTGCGGCAATAGCCACGCGGGTCGGCCAGGCCGTCGATGTGGTCGATGCGCAATCCGTCGATCAGGCCTTCTGCCACCAGCTCGAAAATCTTCGCGTGGGTAGCCTCGAACACGGCAGGGCGCTCAACGCGCAGGCCCCCGAGTTCGTTGACGTCGAAAAAGCGCCGCCAGTTGATGTCATCGCCCGCCGTACGCCAACTGGCGAGGCGGTAACTCTGGCGCTCTAGCAGGAGGTGGAGGCGCTCAAAACCTTCTGCGGTCTGCGAGTCGCAGTCTCGCACATTCTGCTCGATGCGCTGCAGGATGGCCGGGTCCGTGGCCAGTTCACGCAGTTCTTCCTTGAGGGGCACGGCCAGGCTGTGGGCGTCGGTCTGGTAGCTCAAGGCGCTGAAGCGGTCGGCGAGAAATCTGAGTCGCTCGTCATCGCTCTTGAGCAGTTCGCCATAGCTGTTCGGACAGATCGGAAAGTAATGATCGTAGTGCTCGACATGAAACGAACCGCACTCGGGATCAAAACACAGGGGCAGAGTGCCGTCCTGCAATGCCACGCCATAGTCACTGCCCAGGAATGGCAGCAACAACTGGCCTTCCATCAAGGGGTCGGGGGAATGCCACTGGATGTCGAAGAACTCACTGTGAGGGCTCAGGCGCCCCCATTCCAGCAAGTCCAGCCACCAGGGATTGTCACTGCCGCCGACGGCCATATGGTTGGAGACGATATCGAGGACCAGCCCCATGTTCTGTTCACGCAAGGCCGCTACCAGGCGGCGCAGCGCGGGCTCGCCGCCCAACTGCGGGTTGACCTGGGTAGGGTCCACCACATCGTAGCCATGCATCGATCCGGCACGAGCGGCGAGCAGCGGCGAGGCGTAGACATGGCTGATCCCCAGGCTGGCAAAATACGGCACCAGCGGCACCGCCTGATCCAAGGTGAAGTCTTTATGGAACTGCAAGCGCAGGGTCGCGCGCAACGGTTGGGTTGATGGTGGAATCATTGGTCACGCTCACCGGCTTGAAGTCGCGCGCAGGCGAGCAGTTCCAGGCGCCGGGCGGCGTCGGGGTCATCGAGTAGGGCCTCACTGTAGCCCGGCAAACGCCGGCTCCAATTGGGGTGGGTGTCGATGGTGCCGGGCAGGTTGGCCTGTTGTTCTATGCCCAAGGCGTCTTCCAGCGGTAACAGCACCAGGGGCGCCCGCGTATGGCCAAGGAAACGCGCACTGGCGTCGAGCACCTGGTCGGTTTCATGGGACTCTTCGCGAAAGTTTTGCGGGTCTTCACCCAGTACCCGACGCAAGCCCTCGCGCTCACGCTCACGGTGCCGACGCCACTCGATTTCACTGCTGGCGTCGATCAGGCCGAGGCGGGCGTTCCAATCGATATCGCGGCCATGCCACCAGCCATTGAGCGTTGGCAGGTCATGGGTGCTGGTGGTTGCCAGGGCATTGTCCGGCCAGTCGAGGATCGACTTGAACTGCGTGTTGTCCTGTTCAAACAGCAACACACGCATGCCAAGGATCGAGCGGGCGATGAGTTTTTCCTGCAGCCCCTCCGGTACGGTGCCGAGATCTTCACCGAGGACAATGGCCTGGTGTCGATGGGACTCCAGGGTCAGCAGGCGCAGCAGGTCATCCACCGGATAGTAAAGATAGGCGCCGTCCGCGGGTGAAGCACCCTTAGGGATCACCCATAACCTTTGCAGGCCCATCACATGATCGATGCGCAGGCCACCGGCGTGGGCAAAGTTGGCGCGCAGCATTTCAATGAATGCGCGAAAACCGTTGCGCACCATACCTTCCGGCGAGAACGCGGAAATGCCCCAGCCCTGGCCGGTGCGATTGAGAACGTCCGGGGGGGCTCCCACTGTCAGGGACGCGAGTAGCTCATCCTGGCGACTCCAGGCCTGGCTGCCACCGCCATCGGCGCCGACGGCAAGGTCGGCGATCAGGCCGATGCTCATGCCACTGCTGCGGGCCGCAGTTTGCGCGCGCTCCAGGCAACGGGTGATCAGCCATTGGCAGAAAGCGAAAAAGCCGATGCGCCCGGCATTTTCTTCGACGAATTCGGCCAGCGCCGCGCTGCGCGGGTCACGCCATTGCTCGGGCCATTCACGCCAGTCGAGGGCTTCGCCCTTGGCGGCGCGAGTCTCTTGAATGGCTTCGAAACGGCAATGATTTTCAAGGGCCTCGCCACCGGCGTGGCGGAAGCTGCTGAAGTCGGCATGCAGTGGATGCTCGCCTTGCACAAACCCTTCGTACAGCGCCTGCAGCAGGCGATGTTTGGCCTCGGCCGCCACCGGCCAGTCGATCAGCGTCTGTTCTTCAAGGTGCTTGAAATCCGCCGCCAGGCCGGTGGCCTCAATAGCGGCGCGTACGGCTCGCTCACCCAGAATGGCGCCAGGCGCGGCGTACAGGCTGTTGAGAAACAGGCGGCTGGAAGGCGAATACGGGCTATAGCGCTGGGTGTCACTGCTGAACATGGCGTGCAGCGGGCTGATCGCCAGGGCATCGCTACCCCGTTCCCCGGCCACCCGGGCCAGATCTTCCAGGGCCTGGGTATCACCGAAACCACCATCGCCTGGGCGACGCAAGGAGTACAACTGCACGCTCAAGCCCCAGGCGCGGGGAATCGGATTGCCTACCGCATCGCCGACGCTGTAGCAGCGGGGCGGCGCTACGGCCAGGGTGAATTGCTGGCCATCGATGCTGACGTGTTGATAGCCAACCGGCACCAGGCCGGGCAGCACCGATTTGGCATCCAGCTTGAGACTGAGTCGTGAGCCGTCCTCGAGGTGGATTTCACATGGGGTTTGAGGCTCGAAGTAGCGCGCCAAATCGATACCAACACCCACATCTGCGGTGAGCATCGGTGGCAGGTGGCGGGTTAGCTGGACCTCCTGCAACTGCAGCAGGCTGGCATCTATTTCCTGGGTGGTGCCGGCGGGGTGGCCGAGACCGGTCAGGACACTGCGCAGTGCCGCAGGAGCAACTTTTTGCGGGCGGCCGTTGGCGTCGATCCAGTCGACTGCCAGACCGGCGCGGCTGGCGAGTATTTCCAGTTGCGCATCACTCATTGGCGCTCTCCATCCGGGGGTAGCAAAGGGGCTGCGGCCTTCAGGCTGACTAGCGCGCTATACGGGGCGAGATGCCCCTGATCCAACAGGCTGGCTGTGTGTGAGGGGTGTTCGAACAACACCTTGGCGCCGGCCTGAGAAGTGTGGACCACGGGCGCGTCACCGAGGTTCAGGTCAATGCGCAGCTCACTGCCATCGCCCATACGCCAGCGTGCACTCACCGCTCCGTGGCCGAGCACTAGGGCGCCCAGGGAGGTTGCGCCTGCCAGGCGTGGAACGATCTGCGCATGGCGCAGGCTCAGCAGGTGCCGGTACACAGCATGGATGGCCGGAATTTGAGCGGGCGCCAGGTTTGGTATGGACGCTTCGAACGTCTGTGGTGCATTCGGGTCGGGAATCTGCTCGCGCTTTTCCGGATCAGCGAATGCGCTGAAGGCTGCGAACTCGTTGCGGCGGCCTTCGCGTACCAGCTCCGCCAGTTCGCCGTGGTGATCGGTAAAGAAGAGGAACGGCTCTTCAGCGCCGAACTCGTCACCCATGAACATCAGCGGAATCATCGGCGACAGCAGCAGCAACGCGGTAGCTGCGCTCAGGGCATCCGGGTGTGCAAGTTGATGCAGGCGTTCGCCGCAGGCGCGATTGCCGATCTGGTCGTGATTTTGCAGGAACAGCACGAACGCAGCGGGCTCAAGGTGGCCGCTGGGTTCACCACGTATTTCACCGTGGCGGTTGACGTGGCCCTGGAACACGAAGCCTTCGCTCAGGCAACGCGCCAATTGTTGGGTAGGATGCTCGGCGTAGTCGGCGTAATAAGCATCGGTTTCACCGGTGAGCAATACGTGTAGCGCGTTGTGGCCATCGTCGTTCCACTGGGCATCGAAGCCTTCCTCAAGGAGGCTGGCCTGATTGTGTTCGTTTTCCAGCATCAGCCACACGTGCCGGCCAGGGGCGGTCTGTTGGCGGATGCGTCGGGCCAGCTCGTGCAGGAAATCCGGGCTTTCGATGGCGTGCACTGCATCAAAGCGCAAACCGTCGAAGCGGTATTCCATCAGCCACATCAGCGCGTTGTCGATAAAGAAATCGCGAACTTCACGGCGGCGGAAGTCGATGGCCGCACCCCAGGGCGTATGTTTGTCTTCGTTGAAGAAACCCTTGGCATAGCGATGCAGGTAATTGCCATCTGGACCGAAGTGGTTGTAGACCACGTCGAGAATCACCGCCAGGCCAAAGCCATGGGCAGTATCGATCAGGTGTTTGAGTTGTTCCGGAGTGCCATAGGAGGCCTGGGGTGCGTAGGGCAAGACCCCGTCGTAGCCCCAATTGCGCTCGCCGGGGAATTGTGCAAGGGGCATCAGTTCGATCGCGGTGATGCCCATGTCGACCAGGCGTGCCAGGTGCTGCTCGACTCCAATGAAGCCACCGAGTGCACCGACGTGCAGCTCGTAGATCACCGCCTCGTGCCACGGCCGACCTTGCCAGCGGGTGTGTTGCCATTGATAGGCGAAGGGATCGACCACCACGCTGTGCAAGTGCAGGTCACCGGCCTGAGCCCGGGAGGCCGGGTCAGGCACTTGCAACTCGCCGTCGATGTTGTAGCGATAACGCGTGCCAGCAGGGCAGCGCGCTTCGATCACGAACCAACCATTAGCCTGTGGCAGCAGCGGTAGGGATTGTCCATTTTCCAGTTCGACGCTGACGTCAAACGCATCTGGCGCCCACAAGGCAAAACGCGTGTGTTCTGCGTCCAGCATAATTGCGCCGTGGGGCCAGGTTTCAAGGGTCCGTAACGGCATCTCGAAAAAACCTCTTATTGTCGGTGCGATTTTCCTAGCGCCTTGGCGACCAGTTGTTCGTAAAGTTCGGCGTAGGGTTCAACGGCCTTGCACCAGTTGAAGGGTGCAGCCATGGCTCGGCAGCGCATGGCGTTAAGCAGGTCGGGATAGGCAAATACCTTGAACGCGCGGCTCAGGGCTTCCTGATAGCTTTCTGCAGTGGATTCGTCGAAGAGGAAACCGGTTACGCCGTTTTCAATGGTGTCGGCCAATCCGCCGGTATTGCGTGCCACTGGCAACGAACCGAAACGCTGTGCGTACATCTGGCTCAGGCCGCAAGGCTCGTAGCGAGAAGGCATCAGCAGGAAATCACTGCCGGCGAACATGCGGCGGGCGTCGGTCTCATTGAAGCCGATGCGCACGCCAATCTGGCCGGGAAAACGCAGGGCCAGTTCGCGCATGGCTTGCTCTTCTTCCGGCTCGCCACGACCGATGATGGCGATCTGGCCACCGGACTTGACGATGTATTCGGAGACCGCTTCGGTCAGGTCCAGGCCCTTCTGGTAGACCAGCCGTGAGACCACTGCAAACAGCGGGCCTTCGGAGTCTTTCAGACCAAACAGCTCGCGTACATGGGCGGCATTTACGGCCTTGCCGTCCCAGTCGCCAATCGTGAACGGGCAGAACAGATGCGGGTCAGTCGCCGCGTCCCAGCTCTCGTCGATACCATTGGGAATGCCGCTGAGCAGGCCTTGCTGGGTCTTGGCGGCGAGGAAGCCGTCGAGGCCGCAGCCGAAGTCCGGTGTGGTGATTTCCTGGGCATACGTCGCGCTGACCGTGGTGATGTGACTGGCGTATGCCATGCCGGCCTTGAGAAACGACATCTTGCCGTAGAACTCCATGCCTTCCTGTTGCAGGGCATGGGTGGGAATACCCAGTTCAGGGCACGAGCCCAAGCTGGTCACGCCTTGATACGCCAGGTTGTGAATGGTGAATAGCGTCGGGGTTCGCTGTCCACGCCAATGCATGTAGGCAGGCGCAAGGCCGGCAGGCCAGTCGTGGGCATGCACCAGGTCCGGGCACCAGTGAATCTGCGCCAGGTTGGCGGCAATATCGGCAGCGGCGAGGCCGAGACGGGCAAAGCGAATATGGTTGTCCGGCCAGTCGCGACCATTGTTGGCGCCGTAGGGCGAACCTTCACGCTCGTAGAGCTCGGGGCAGATCAGCACATAGATGACCAGGCCATCAGGCATGTCCATGCGCCCGATCTTGCAAGGCGGCAGTGCAGCATGACCGCCCAGCTCACCAATGATATGAATCGGATTCTCGCTGTGGAGCACCTGCGGATACCCTGGGATCAGGACGCGTACGTCGTGCAGTTGCGCCATCGCTCGCGGCAGCGCGGCGGAAACGTCACCCAGGCCGCCGGTCTTGACCAGGTCTGCAATCTCGGAGGTTACAAACAACACACGTTTGCGGTTCGGATTCTGACTGGCTGCCGGTGGCAGCTTGCGCGTACTGGTAACGTTGCCCGGTGAAGCTGGTTGCGCATTTACGGTGCTCGACTCGCCGGCCTGCTGATGAGCACGTTCTCCCTGAATATCTAAAGCCGCACTGATCATATGAATCTCCCGTGTTGTTGATCTAATTCTCGGTCTGGCACCAACGAAGTTCGATGGCCTGTCCCTATGGCCGGGCGCAAACGCGCTACGCATTGGAGAGCAAACGCTGCCAACGCGTTGGAGCACAATGGCTGGGGAGGCCTGTTGCAAGGATCGAACCAGTTGCAACACACCCACCTTTAAGCTGACCTTGTGCCAGAGGCAAAAGTTTCTTCTATTTTCCTTGGCTGTGACCGACGGGTTTTACCCGGCGAAAATGAGTCTAGGCCAGAACCTAGAGCGGGCCAGTCCAACTGGGTAAATTGTTCGACAATCCTTTTCAGAGGGTAACGGCCAGAGCGTATCGATGGGGATCGCACCGACGAAGGGCAGCTTTTTTTTGCATGACGCCTCACAATATGACTGATAAGTCACAATAGTGGTCAGGGTGTGACAATTTCGTTGCACTGTTGTGGTGCGGGCGTGCAAGTCCCGCATTTGGCTGAACCACTGCCTTACTGGATCACCAGGAGCCTTGTTATAGTTCGGGCCTCATTTTTGCCAGGTAAAGGATCGCTTCCATGACCGAGTACACCGCGTTCACCGTCGAACTGGCGGATAAAATCGCCCATGTGCAGATCAATCGTCCGGAAAAGATCAATTCAATGAACGCGGCGTTCTGGAGTGAGATCATCGAGATCTTCCGATGGATCGATGACACTGACGAAGTGCGTGCAGTAGTGATCAGTGGTGCAGGCAAGCACTTTTCCTCGGGCATCGACTTGATGATGTTGGCCGGCGTCGCCAATGAACTGGGCAAGGACGTCGGGCGCAACGCGCGTCTGCTGCGGCGCAAGATCCTGGCCCTGCAAGCCTCGTTCACTGCAGTCGATCAATGCCGCAAGCCGGTACTTGCGGCCATCCAGGGTTATTGCCTGGGCGGCGCAATCGACCTGATCGCCGCCTGTGATATGCGCTACGCCGCTGAAGACGCACAGTTTTCGATCAAGGAAATCGACATTGGCATGGCGGCCGATGTCGGCACCCTGCAACGCTTGCCGCGCATCATCGGTGACGGCATGCTGCGTGAACTGGCTTACACTGGCCGCTCATTTGGCGCTGAGGAGGCGCGCGGCATGGGCTTGGTCAATCGCGTCTTCAGCGACAAGGACAGCCTGCTCGACGGCGTGATGGGCATCGCCCGCGAAATCGCCAGCAAGTCGCCGATCGCCATCGCTGGAACCAAGGAGATGATCAGCTACATGCGCGACCATCGTATTGATGACGGCCTGGAATATGTCGCCACCTGGAACGCCGCGATGCTGCAATCCACCGACTTGCGCGTGGCCATGGCGGCTCATATGAGCAAACAGAAGCCCGAATTTCTGGATTGAGTAAAATATGACTTTAGGCTGGACCACTGCAGTACTGGACACCGATAAACCCGGAGGCTGGGCCGTTGCTCGCAGCTCCGAAGGCTTTCTGTATGACGACAATGGCGCGCTGTTCCCAAGGGAATGGCTCAAGCGTCAGGACCTGGCGATTCTCGCCGAGCATGGCATCGGCCATCTCGACGGCGAACCGGTCTATCTGCTGGAACTGCAGCGCCCGGATGAAGTTCCAGGCTGCAGTTGGAAGGGTTTGCGCGCCTTCATGCTCGAAGGCGATCATACGCTCTACAAGGTGCTGGGTTACGCCGCGCAGATTGGCACCTGGGCTCGCGAGCACCGTTTCTGTGGAAATTGCGGACAGGCGATGCTGCAGGTGCCGCGGGAACGTGCCATGTATTGCCAGCCCTGCGAATTGCGCAGCTACCCGCGCATCTCTCCGAGCATGATCGTGCTGATCACCCGCGGCGATGAAATCCTGCTGGCGCGCTCGCCGCGCTTTGTCACCGGGGTCTACAGCACACTGGCGGGGTTTGCGGAGCCTGGGGAGTCGGCCGAAGAGTGCCTGGTGCGTGAGGTCCGCGAGGAAGTGCAGATCGAGGTGAAGAACATTGAGTACCTGGGCAGCCAGTGTTGGCCGTTCCCCCATTCGATGATGCTGGGCTTCCACGCGGAATACGCCGGGGGGGAAATCGTCTGCCAGGAGGACGAGATCGAAGACGCCCAGTGGTTTAACGTGCACGCGCTGCCGCCACTGCCAGCGTCACGCTCGATTGCCCGTTACCTGATCGACGTCTATGTGGCGCGGCGTTTAGGCCACGCTGAACCAGTGCTGCCAGGCTAGCCGCACGGTCAAGCCCAGGACCACGGTGATGAATACCGGGCGAATGAACTTCGCGCCGCCGCTGATGGCGGTGCGAGCGCCGAAAAACGCCCCGACCATTACCGACAGGCCCATGCTCAGGCCGATGATCCAGTCCACCTGCCCGGAAAACACGAACACCGACAGCGCCGCAATGTTGCTGACGAAGTTCATGCTGCGCGCCACGCCGCTGGCCTTCACCAGGTCGATGGGGTACATGAGCAGGCTGCTGACGGTCCAGAACGCACCGGTACCGGGCCCTGCCACGCCGTCGTAGAAGCCGAGGGTGAAGCCCTGGGTCGATTGCCACTTTTTCCGGATCGGCGCGTTACTGTCCAGCGGCGCCTTGGGCGTACCGCCGAACAGCAGGTACAGGCCGCAGGCAAACACGATCACCGGGAGCATTTTGTTCAGCCACTCGGCTGGTAAGTAGTGTGCAACCACGGCGCCGGTCAGCGCGCCGATGAGGGTGCCGACAATAGCGTGTACCCATTGGCGCGGGTGGAATAGCTTGCGCCGATAAAAAGTGAAACTGGCCGTGGCCGAGCCGAAGGTCGAGCTGAGCTTGTTGGTGCCCAGCACCAGGTGCGGCGGCAACCCGGCGGTGAGCAGGGCCGGAGTGGTCAACAGCCCGCCGCCGCCGGCAATGGCGTCGATGAAACCGGCAATAAAGGCTACAACGGCGAGAATGGCCAGGGTGGTGAGGTCAACGCTGAGTTCGAAGGGCATGGAGTCGGCTTATTCGGCGGGTGCACAGCAGGGGTGCGGGGAAGGGCCGACATATTACCCAATTACCCGGATCAGGGGCGATTCCCGATGCGTGAGAAATTCCATGTCACAGTGCCAGCTCCCAGCGAAAACTCCTGTGGGAGCGGGCTTGCCCGCGAAGTGGCCATGACGTTCAAAATTTGAATCGACTGACCCAACGCTATCGCGAGCAAGCTGCTCCCACGTTGGACTGGAGTCGCGCCCATACCGCGCTGCTTTCAGACCTTGAGGTTGTTCAGGCTGCGCTCCATCCGCGCGATACCCTCTTCAAGCAACGAGCGCGGGCAGCCGAAGTTGAGGCGCACGAACTGCTGGTGCTCGTCGCCGAAATCCAGGCCCGCACTCAACCCGACTTTGGCCTGCTGCAGGAAAAACTGCTGCGGATCCGCCAGGCCCAGCGCCGAACAATCGAGCCAGGCCAGGTAAGTACTCTGCGGCACCTGCAGGCTGATGCCCGGCAGACGGGTGCGAACCGCTTCCATCAGCCAGTCGCGGTTGGCCTGCAGATAGGTCTTGAGCTCGGCCAGCCACGGCCCGGCTTCGCTGTAGGCGACTCGCGTGGCTTCCAGTCCAAGTGGGTTGACGCTGTCGACCATGCCGCACCGTGCGTGATTGACCCGCGAACGCACCGCAGGGTCATCAATGATCATGAACGAGGTCTTGAGGCCAGCGATGTTATAGGCCTTGCTCGCCGACATCAGCGTGATGGTGCGCCGGGAGATGTCCTCGCTCAGGGACGCTGTGGGAATGTGCACCCGACCGTCAAAGCACAGTTCGGCGTGGATCTCGTCAGAAATGATCCAGGCGTTCTGCTCAAGGCAGATGTCAGCAATCGCTTGCAGCTCTTCTCGCGGGAATGCCTTGCCGAGGGGGTTATGTGGATTGCTCAACAGCAGAGCGCCACCGCCCTGCAGTGACTGGCGCAAGCTGTCCAGAGGCGTGGCGTAGCTGCCATCCGCCTGCAAGTCGAACCCCAGCTCAACCTTGTTCAGCCCCCAGTGTCCCGGGGCATGGCGCAGCGGCGGGTAATTGGGTACTTGGACCACGACATTCTGTTGTGACTGGACCAGCGCCTTCAATGCCATGTTGAAACCCGATTCCACGCCTGGCAGGAAGACCAGGGCCTGGGGATCGACACGCCAGGCGTATTTGTTCCAAAGATCGGCGACGATGGCCTGGCGCAGATTGTCCTGGCATACGCTATAGCCGAGCAGAGGATGCTCCAGGCGTTTTTGCAGCGCCTGGATGATCACCGGTGGCGCGGCGAAGTCCATGTCGGCGACCCACATCGGCAATACTTCGTCGGGGTAGCGGCTCCATTTGGTACTGCCGGTGGCGTGGCGGTCGTGGACCTGATCAAAATTGAAAGTCATGCAGGTGCTCATAGGGCAGGGGTTGTATGGCGCCCATGATAAACGCCCAACCCCTCTGGGAGCCACGCATTCACTCCATTACATAACGCCCGGGCGCCGGCTCCAGTGCCGGGTACTGCGCGTTGCCCATCTGCTGCACCAACGGCTGGCGCTCGCCGGCGTGTTCGGCCAGCCAGGCAAACCAGTCGTTCCACCAGCTTCCAGGATGCTGGCGAGCATTCTCGAACCAGATTTCAGGATCGCTGCTGACCTGATCGTGGGTCCAGTAGTGGCGTTTTTCACGGGCCGGTGGATTGATCACGCCGGCAATATGGCCTGATGCACCCAACACGAACCGTGCGGGACCGCTGAGCAATTGGGTGCTGGCGTAAGCACTGCGCCACGGTACGATGTGGTCGTCGTGGGTGGCGAGAATGTAGGCGGGTGCCTCGACGGCGCGCAGGTCCAGTTTGACCCCACAGCACTCCAGTTCACCGGATTTCAGGTCGTTTTGCAGATAGGTATGCCGCAGATACCAACAGTACATCGGGCCGGGCAGATTGGTACTGTCATTGTTCCAGAACAGCAGGTCAAGGGCGTTGGGTTTCAGGCCCTTGAGGTATTTGTCGACGTTGTAGTTCCACCACAGGTCGTTGGGGCGCAGCAGCGAGAAGGTGTTGCCCATGTCTTCGCCCTTGAACAGGCCGATTGGTCCATTGATACCGCCAATGGTGCGCTCGCGGTAAGCGACCAGTTGTTCGTCGACGAAAATGTCGATGGGGCCGGTGTCGAGGTAGTCGAGGAAGGTGGTGAGCAGGCTCACACTGGCGATCTCGCGATCGCCGCGTACCGCCAGCACCGCCAGCGCCGTGCTAAGTAGCGTGCCGCCAATGCAAAATCCTACGCAATGAGGCCGCTGCTCGCCGCTGATCTCACGGGTGACGTGCAGCGCCTTGATGATGCCGGTGTCGATCAGGTCGTCCCAGGTAGTGCCGGCATGATCCTGATCGAAGTTGCGCCAGGACATCAGGAACACTGGATGTCCTTGCTGCAGCAGGTGGCGAACCATCGAATTGTCGGGGCGCAGGTCAAGGATGTAGAACTTGTTGATCGACGGCGGGACGATGAAGACCGGGCGCCGGTAGCCGGTTTGCGCTTGTGGATAGTACTGGATCAGTTGAAAGAGTTCATTCTCGAACACTACCTCCCCGGGCGTGTTGGCCAGGTCGACGCCCACCTGGAAAGCATCGCGGTCGCACTGGCGCATCCTGCCTTCCTGCAGATCGCTTGCGAGGTGCAGCATGCCTGTCAGCAGGCTGCTTCCCTGGGTGTCGACCACCCGTTGCAGCGCATCGGGATTGCTCGCCAGGCTATTACTCGGTGCGCTTGCTGCGATGGCTTGCTCTACCAGATACAGCAGGCGCTGGCGCGGCTTCTTCGTCTCGATCGGCAGATGGTCAAGCAGCTTGAGCAGGAAGCCGGCATTGAGCAGGTAAAACGCAGCGAGGGAACCGTACAGCGGATGGTTCCAATTGCCGCTCACGAAACGCCGGTCTTCGAAACTGAAGGGCTGCCCGCTCAGTACACGCTGGCCGAGTTCGGCCCATTGCTGCTGGTATTCGTTTTGAAGGTTGTCCAGCGTTGCGCGAGGCAACTCGAACCAGGCGTCGTAGTCCTGCCCGGTAAACCAGGGATGGGTGCTGACCCATAGGCGCAATTGGTGCAATGCAAAAGTGGCTAGAAAGGGGATCTGGCCTGACCAGTAGCTGCTGAAGGCTTGCGCTTTGCTGTCCATTAGTTTCCACCCATCACAATCGAGAGCAACGCAATACGACTAAGCGACTTCTTACCGTCCGTTGCTTTTATTGTTTTGCGCTGCAAGATGGGGGAGTGTTGGGGATGGAAGGGCCGCGCGGAAGTGTTGCGAGATGACTGTCTTGTGTCCAACGACGCCAAGCAGCCAGGTGGTTTACCTGTAGCGGCTGTCGAGCCCGCAGGGCTGCGTTCGAGGATGAGAAACCTGTGCAGACTCCGACGCAGATCAATACCCCAAGCCAGGCCGCCGTTTATCATGGCTACCAAGTGTGTCCAGTACCCACGTCATCGAGGACGCCATGTACAGAATGAGCTCGGGCTATGCCAATGTGCTGCTCAATACGCTCTCGGCCGAGGGACTGGATGTTGCCAGCCTGTGCCAGGTCGCAGGACTGGACATGACCCTCGCCAGTGTCCCTGGTGCGCTGTGCGAGCGCAGGGTGATCTATCAACTGTGGCAGCTGGCGGCCCAGGCCGGTGCGGACCCGGACATTGGCCTCAAAGCCTACGGGCATTTTCATCCCGGCAGCTTCCAGATAGTCGGCTACACCATGATGTCCAGCCTCAATCTGAAACGCGCACTTGAGCGCCTGGTTCGATTCAGCCCATTGATCGGCACCGGCTTCAGTCTGTTTTTCGTCCCGGAGCAGGGCCACTACCGCCTGGCGTCCCTCGACCATCAACAGTCCGGCTCGATCAAGCCTCGACAGTACGCCGATGCCGGTCTGGCGTCATTGCTCGGCATCTGTCGCTGGCTGGGTGACGGCAAGTTGCCGCAACCGCTGAGCGTGGAGTTCAGCTATCCCGAACCGCAGGACACGTCGGAACATAAACGCCTGTTTGGCTGCGAACTGCATTTTGGCTCGGCGTACGACAGCATTCTGTTCGACGCTCAGGAGCTGCTGCGGCCATTGAGCATGGCCAATGAAGCATTGGCGGTATTGCACGACAGTTTCGCCGAGGCGCAACTGGACCTGCTGTTCGGCTTCACCATCGTCGGCAGGATTCGCGCGCTGATCACCCAGCGCTTGAGTCAGGGGCAGGGGCTCTGCGACATGGAATCGATTGCTGCGGCGCTGAATGTGAGCAAGCGTACGCTACAAAGGGCGCTGGAAAAGGATGGGGCGCAATTCAAGGATGTGCAGAATGCAGTGCGCCGGCAACTCGCGGACTTTTACCTGCGCCACTCGCATTTCAACATGAAGCATGTGGCGTATCTGCTCGGCTTTCATGACCACAGCAGCTTCAATAAAGCCTGCAGCCGCTGGTTTGGCATGACGCCGGGGCAGTACCGCGCCAATGAATCGTTCGAGGTCGAGGAGGCCGCGCCGGTCTGCCGCGGCCCTGGTGCGTCAGCGGTCGCCGAGCAGACAGCTAAGGGCGCCATACACCCCGTAGAAGCTTAGTTCCTGGCCTGCATCACGCAGGTCGCGGTAGCCGTCCAAGGCATCCTGCAACTGATCGGAATACAAGTCCTGCCACGCCAGCAACGGGTTGTCCGGGCGGGCGCACCGGCGATCCCGGCTGGCCCCGGCCGCGCCTGCCGCCACACACCACAGGGCAGGGTTCAGGCTGCTCCACAGCAGTTGCTGTTGGTGAAAGGGATGTGCTCGGCGGATCAGTTCGGCACCGGGTTCGTTGATCAACTGGCGTAACCACGGACGAACCCAGGCATCGTAGAGGCTGTTGTTGAGGGTCGAGGCGCGTTCGACAAGGGCGAATTCGCGATCGTCAGCCTGTGGTGCTTCAACGTCGCCATGGATATCGGCGAGTTTGCGCGGTTCGAAGCTTACGGAATAGGGGGGCGACGTATTTTCCGGCAAGTCCTCGATCAGCATCTCATACAGGCCGGGTGGCAAGGCATTGATCGTATCGACCGCTCCCAATAGTTCGCGGTGCTCGCGGCGAGCCACTTCGCCGGACACAAAAATACCCAGGTGCCCGATGCTGGCATGGCGCAGGTAAACGATGGTGCGGCCAGCGTTGTCCAGGGCGAGATCGTTGGGATAGACATCGATGATCCAGTCCAGCGCCTGTTGCGGCGAAGTAATGTTGTCGCCACAGGAGCAGAACACCACTACCGGTACCTCAATCCGCTTGAGGTCCAGTCCATTGCTTTTGCGCCCGACACCGCCGGACAGTTGATTGCCGATGAACAGTTGGTCAACGATCATCTCTATTTCTTCGCCATTGAGCAGGGTCGGACTGCCCCACCAGCGTTCGAAGTCGAGAAAACGCTCGGCCTCGTTGTCGACTTCGCTGAACAGGTGATAGTACTTGCCCCACCAGGCATTGGCCGGGTCGAGGCTTTCGAAATTGCTGACTAGCCAGGCGCCGTCGAAACGCGAGTTGCCCAGATCGCTGCCCAGGCGTGCCATCCACCCACCGCCCAGCAGGCCACCGCAGTAACGCAGCGGGTTGCGCCCATGAGTGCCGGCCCAGTAGGACAGCGGCGCGCCATTGATAATGATCAGTCCTGGCAGCTCCGGCCTGGAGGCCGCCAAGCTCATCAGGGCCCAGCCCGCCTGGCAGTTGCCGATGACCACCGGCTTGGCACTGTCGGGGTGTCTGGCGCTGACCAGCTCGATGTATTGCGCCTCGGCCTGAACAATGTCTGCAAGGGTTTGCCCGGGGTTGGGCGCGTGACTGAACGAGATGAAGTACGTGGGGTGACCGGCTCGCAGGCTTTCGCCGATCAGCGAATCTTGTTTGAAACCGCCGATGCCCGAGCCATGACCGCCGCGCGGGTCGATGATGACCACTGGCTGCTGTTCGGGGTCGTTGGTTGGTGCCGATGGGTCGACGATCTTGAGCAGCGAATAGTTGACCGGGCGGGGCAGGTGCTCGCCGGCGAGCAGAATCTCGTACTCGAACTTAAGCAGCAGCGGATACCCAGCGCGTTCGTGCGCCAGGGTGTTGTCGCCGCGCTGGCGCAAGGTGTCCCAGAACAGCAGGCTGCGCTGGCCAAGATCGGTCAGGTAGTCCTGCCAGTCGGTGGCCGAGGGTTGCCTGAGTTGCCCCAATCGTGAGGGGGTAAAGGTACTGGCCTGGCGCGTGTTCACGGCGTCCAGCACGTTGTGCAGATTGAGCTGTTGCAGATGATTCAGATGTTCGAGCAGCCCGGGCGTCGCTAAAAAGTCTCTATCCTGCGCTGCAATATTCCCTGTCTGAGTCATTGTGTTCTCCTGCCACGCTGCATGGAAAGCGCCCAGGGATCAATGATGCTGTAAGTATGAGCATGGGCACTCAATGCTGGAGTTTATCCTTAAAGAGAGCGGAATCACCATGATTATTGTGCAGTGCACAAAATATTCGTTGCTAAACGGATTTGTGCGCTGCAATATTGCCACTAGCGCGATGACTGGCGGGATCGCCGTCGCGTCCTTGCCCTCTCAGGGCTTTCAGTACCAGGAGATTCCAGCATGTCTTTTTTCAATCCGGAAAAACTGCAAACCGCTCAGAAAGCCAACCTCGATCTTTTGCAGCAAATCAGCGGCAAAGTCTTCGCCAGTGTTGAACAACTGAGTCAGTTGCAGTTTAAGGCACTGCGCGACTCCACCGAGGAGCACTTCGAAGGTGTTCGAAAGTTGCTGGCCGTGCGCGATCCTCAGGGTTTCGCCGAACTGCAGGCGTCGTTTACTCAACCGGGCGCACAGGGCGAACGCCTGGCCGAGTTCAACCGCCAGGTCCAGGCGCTGATCGTCGATACTCAGTCGGACATCGCCAAACTGACCTCCAGCCAGGTTGAGTCCGGCACCCGACAGGTTGAAGAGTTCGTGGAAACCTTGAGCAAGAATGCGCCGGCGGGTTCAGAGCCGATAGTCGCCGCGTTCAAGTCGGGCCTGGCGAACGCCGGTACGGTCTTTGAAGGCGCACAAAAAGCCGCGAAGCAGGCAGCTGATGTGGCTCAGAGTGGTTTTGAAGCCGCGAGCGCAGCGCGGGGAAAAGCCGCGCCAGAAACCAGCGGCAAGGCGAGTAGCGGTAACAAATAATCAGTTCAGGCCAGTGGTACTGATGGCGACGGGTTTATTCCCCGTCGCCATTTTTTTTCGGGCCGCCTTTGGCATCCGGCTTTGCGCCGAACATGCCAAACAGGTTCTGGGTATTGAGGTACAAGGCCTTGGACTGGTCGACATACTGACGCATCAAATCCTGCATCACGGGAGCCTGCTGGTGCATGAAAGTGCTCCAGGCTTCGGAAGACTGCGCCCCGGTCTGGGACTGGATGTCTATGACGGTCTGGATGCTTTTGTCCAGGTAGCTGCCGAGCACGCCCTGATAAGGCCCGTAGAACTGGATAATGCCCATCAGCATCTCGCTGGTGAAGATCGGCTCGCCACCGCTTTCAGCTTCAAGGATCACCTGCAGCAGGATGCTGCGGGTCAGGTCCTCGCCGCTTTTGGCGTCGACGACTTGGAACACCACCTTGTCGACGACCAGTTGACGAATGTCCGCCAACGTCAGGTGACTGCTGGTGTGTGTGTCATAGAGTCGGCGGTTGGGGTATTTCTTGATCAGGCGGGGGGTGATATCGGTCATGCGGGGCGTCTCGCGGCGAGCCTGGTTTGCAGGCATCTTATCCTACTCTCACTGCCAATGCCCTGGAGAGCGCCTTCGCCATGCAGTGCGCTTCCCGTAAATCGTCCCCACACCGTGGGGACGAGACTTTGCTCACCAGATCGGCAAGGTGTAGCTGACAATCAAACGGTTCTCATCCAGGTCACTGCCAAAGTTCGTCGAGCGCACTGTCGCGTTGCGCCATTTCACCCCGATATTTTTCAGCGGTCCACTCTGCACCACGTAACCGATATCGGTATCGCGCTCCCATTCCTTGCCTTCAGGTCTGTGACTGCCCAGGTCGATATTTGAGCCGGTGATGTAGCGAGTCATGAAGGTCAGGCCCGGCATACCCATGGCTGCAAAGTTGTAGTCGTAGCGCGCCTGCCAGGATTTTTCGTCCTTGCTGGCGAAATCGCCGATCTGTACGAAGTTCACCAGAAACGCATCGGTGCCGTTGATGTAGGCGTAACCAGTGTCGCCGCTCATGCCTTGGTATCCCAGGCCAAAGGCATGACCCGCCAGGCTGTAGGTGAACATCGCGCCCAGGGCGTTGTTGTCGACATTGCTGCCACCATCGTCGGTGGAGCGAGCGAAGCGCAGGTCGGTTTTCAATGACTGGCCCACCGTGATGGGCAGAACGTAGGTGAGGTTGAGCAGGTGCTGGTTGTAGAAATTATCCAGATGACCATAGCTGTAGCCAGTTGCCAGATCCGGCGTCCATTTGTAATTGAGGCTGGCGAAATCGAAGCTGTCACTGGCCAGGTGGCGGGTGATGATGCCCTTGGCGCCCGTACGGGTGATGCCCATGTCCTCGTAATCCGAGGAATCACGCTGATTGACCTGAGTCAGACGCCCGGCGTCTACTGTCAGGCCCTGGATGTCCAGTGAGTTCAACTGGCCGCCCTGGAAGGTTTGTGGCAACAGGCGTGAGTCGTTCGCCTGCACCGTCGGCAGCTTGGGCAACAGCGTCCCCAGTTTGAGCACACTTTTTTCCGCGCGAACTTTGGCCGTCAGGCCCACTTCAGCGTACTCGTCCTGGGCTCCCTGGCTGATATCGCCATGGCGCTTGAGCAAGCCGGAGCCGGCGCGACCAGGGCTGGAATCCAGCTTGACCCCGAGCAGGCCAATGGCGTCGAAACCGACGCCGATCGTCCCGGCCGTGAAGCCCGACTCGAAGCGCATCAAGAATCCCTGGGCCCATTCTTCCTGTTTGGATTGCGCAGCATTGTCCTGGCGAAAGTCGCGGTTGAAGTAAAAATTGCGCAATTCGACGCTGGCTTTGCTGTCCTCTATAAAATCAGCAGCGGCGGGAGCCGAGAGGCTGATGACGCCGCCGGCCAGTAGCAGCCGGGTCGCAAGATTGCAGGTGTGACGATCCATGGTGAAGCCCCTTTGTTTTTATTATGAGAAAACGGATCTGGCGACCCTCGCCGAGCAGGCGAGGGCTGCTGAATAAAAAACGCGACGCCTGAAAGAGAGGAGCAGGGCGCCGCGCGGTTCAATCGTTAGAACTGCTCAGCCGTCAAGCCATAGAGCGAGGCGCTGCCGGAGCGTATG
Source organism: Pseudomonas violetae (assembly GCF_023072615.1). Classification (GTDB taxonomy): domain Bacteria; phylum Pseudomonadota; class Gammaproteobacteria; order Pseudomonadales; family Pseudomonadaceae; genus Aquipseudomonas; species Aquipseudomonas violetae. Next base: position 205,603 of record NZ_JAKNRW010000002.1, on the reverse strand, counting down.
GACTGCTCCAGGCTCAGGATGCGCGGCAGCAGGCGCTGAATGTAGAAGTCGGCGGTGGCGATCTTCGCACCGTAGAAGGCCTCGTCGGTGCTGCGCTGTTTGCCGGCGACGTGCGCCATGCGTGCCCACAGCCAGGCATAAGCGACGTAGCCGAACAGGTGCAGATACTCCACCGAAGCGGCGCCGACTTCGTTGCGGTTGGTCGCGGCCTGGACCTGTACCCAATCACTGAGGTTTTCCAGGCGCCTTACGGCATCGAGCAGTTGAGCCACGTAGGGGGCGTCTGGCTGGTCGGTGAAACGCCGGATTTCATCGGTGAACTGGCGCAGCACCACCCCGTGATTGGCCACCACTTTGCGCCCGAGCAGGTCGAGCGCCTGGATGCCGTTGGTGCCCTCATAGATCTGCGCGATGCGCACATCGCGAACCAGTTGCTCCTGACCCCACTCGCGAATGTAGCCGTGGCCACCGAACACCTGTTGGCCGTGGATGCAACTTTCCAGCCCGCTGTCGGTAAAAAATGCCTTGGCCACTGGCGTCAGCAGGGCCACCAGGTTTTGCGCATTGTCCCGCTCGTTGGCATCATCGGAGAACTTCGCCAGGTCCAGTTGCTGTCCGACGTAACTGGCGAAGGCTCGACCCCCTTCGGTCATGGCTTTCATGCTTAACAGCATGCGGCGCACGTCCGGGTGGACAATGATCGGGTCGGCCACTTGGGCCGGAGCCATGGCGCCGGTGGGGGCACGACTTTGCACGCGTTCACGGGCGTAAGTCACCGCGCTCTGGTAGGACGCTTCAGCACAACCGATGCCCTGGATGCCGATGGACAGCCGCTCGTAGTTCATCATTGTGAACATGGCTGCCAGGCCTTTGTTGGCTTCGCCCACCAGCCACCCGTTGGCGCCGTCGAAGTTGATCACGCAGGTGGCCGAGGCCTTGATGCCCATCTTGTGCTCGATCGAGCCGCAACTGACAGCGTTGGCAGCACCGAGGGAGCCGTCGGCGTTGACCCGGACTTTAGGCACCACAAACAGCGAGATGCCTTTCGGCCCGGCTGGCGCGTCAGGTAGCTTGGCCAGTACCAGGTGAATGATATTTTCGGTCAGGTCCTGATCGCCGCCGGTAATGAAAATCTTGCTGCCGGTGATCTGGAAACTGCCGTCGGCCTGGGGTTCGGCGCGGGTGCGGATAAGGCCCAGGTCGGTGCCGGCGTGGGCTTCGGTCAGGCACATGGAACCGGCCCAGCGACCTTCGTACATGGGCGGCAGGTAGAGCTCTTTCAAGGAGGTGCTGGCGTGGGCATCCAGCGCCAGGCAGGCGCCGGAACTCAGCGCCGAGTACAGGGCGAAGCTTGAGTTAGCGCCGTAGAGCATTTCCTCGAACTGTACGGCGAGCATCTTCGGCATGCCCATGCCGCCGAATTCGGCATTCCCCGACAGGCCCACCCAGCCCCCCTCGATGTAGGTGGCGTAAGCCTGTTTGAAACCGATCGGGGTGCTGACCTGGCCATCCTGCCACTGGGCGCCTTCTTCGTCGCCGCTGCGATTAAGCGGTGCGATCAGCTGGGAAGTGACCTTGGCGGCCTCCTCAAGAACGGCATCGGCGGTAGCCGCGTCGACGTTGTCGGCCAGGGCCGGTAGGCGCGCCCACAGGGCCGGGGCTTCGAACACTTCGTGCAGCACAAAGCGCATATCGCGCAGCGGGGCGTTGAATTCGGGCATTACGTGAACCTCACAAGGTTATGCGATGGGCGCGCCCGGTCATGGACGGGCGCACCCGGACGATCAGTGGCTGGAAGCGCTGGCGGCACCCAGACCGGTCTGGGCCCGGACAAACTGGTCGGCGTAGGCATCACGCTCCTTGTCGGCCCGTGCGCTGCGGTCGAGTTTCGACACCACGACGATTACCAGGAACGCCAGTGGCATGGAAAACAGGGCCGGGTGGTCGTACGGGAAGATCGCGTGGGCATGGCCCAGCACGGTCACCCATACGGCAGGCGAAAGGATCACCAGCACCAGGGCGCAAATCAACCCGGCAAACCCGCCGATGATCGCGCCTTTAGTGGTCAGGTCCTTCCAGTACATGGCCATGATCAGCACCGGGAAGTTGGTCGACGCGGCGATGCCAAAGGTCAGGCCCACCAGGAACGCAACGTTCATCTTCTCGAACAGGATGCCCAGTAGAATCGCGATGATGCCAAGGCCCACGGTGGCCATGCGGGTTACGCGCATTTCCTGTTTCTCGGTCGCCTTGCCTTTCTTGAAGACCGTGGCGTACAGGTCGTGGGAAATCGCCGAAGCGCCGGCCAGTGCCAGGCCGGACACCACCGCGAGGATGGTGGCGAAGGCCACCGCCGAGAGGAAACCGAAGAACAGGTTGCCACCCACGGCCTTGGCCAGGTGCATGGCAACCATGTTGCCGCCACCGATCAGGGTGCCACCGACTTCACCGTTGACATAGTACTGCGGGTCGGTGCCGATGATCACCATCGCGGCAAAGCCCAAGGTGCAGACCACGAGGAAAAAGAAGCCGATGAAGCCAGTTGCGTAGAACACCGATTTGCGCGCTTCCTTGGCATTGGGCACGGTGAAAAAGCGCATCAGAATGTGCGGCAGGCCGGCAATGCCGAATACCAATCCCAGGGACATGGACGCCGTGTTGATCGGGTCAGCGAGCATCGAGCCGGGGCCCATGATGTTCCAGCCACTGGCATGAGCCTCGACAGCCCGGGTAGCCAGGGCTTCGTAGCTGAAGCCGAACTGCGACATGGCCATCACCGCCAGGGTCGTTCCGCCGGCGAGCAGCAACACCGCCTTGATGATCTGCACCCAGGTGGTGGCGATCATGCCGCCGAAGATCACATACACCAGCATCAATGCACCGACGATCACCACGGCCACCGGGTAGTCGAGACCGAACAGCAGCTTGATCAACTGGCCGGCGCCGACCATCTGCACGATCAGGTAACAACACACCACGGTCAGGGAACCGAAGGCGGCAAAGATCCGCACTTTGTTCTGGTCCAGCCGATAGGAAACGATGTCGGCGAAGGTGTAGCGGCCCAGGTTGCGCAACCGTTCGGCCATCAGGAAAGTGATGATCGGCCAGCCGACAAAAAAGCCGATGGTGTAGATGAAGCCATCGTAGCCCTTGGCAAATACCAGGCTCGACAGCCCCAGCAGTGTCGCTGCGGACATGTAGTCCCCGGCAATGGCCAGGCCATTCTGGAAGCCCGTGATGCCACCGCCTGCGGTATAGAAGTCAGAGGTGGATTTGGTCTGGCGTGCGGCCCACCAGGTGATGGCCAGCGTGCCCAGGACGAACAAGAAGAACATGCCGATCGCATGCAGGTTCAGTGGCTGTTTTTCTGCGACGCCAGTCAGCGGCGCAGCCAGGGCCAGGCTGGCCGGCAACAGGCCGGATGCAGCTATGAGGAAATTACGCAGGATGCTCATGACTTGCTCTCCTCGAGAATGGCCGCGCCCAGTGCATCAAAGCGGGTGTTGGCGCGGTACACGTACCAACCTGTCAGCAACCAGGAAAACACGATGATCGCGGCACCCACCGGCATGCCCAGTGTCAGCATCCGGTGTTCGCCGAGCGGGGCGTGCAACCACTGCGGAAAAAACGCCACCACAGCCATGAACACGTAATAGGTGCCCAGCACTGCAGCGCTGAGCGACCAGGCCAGGCGCGAACGGCTGCTGACCAGTTGCAGGAATTTCGGGTTGCCCCGAATGCGCTCACAGCGTTGGGTGTCGGTTGAATGGATGTCGATCATGGGTAGCTCCACCTTGTTTTGTTGTTATCGGTGTGAGGTGCAAGGCCGAATTCGGCCCGCACGAGCCCTAAGCGGCAGGAAGTCGACCTGCCGTCATAGGGGTAATACCTGGTTGGGTTAGAGTGCCTTGGCCCTGTCGCGCAGGACGTACTTCTGGACCTTTCCGGTCGAGGTCTTGGGCAGCAGGGTGAAGATCACCGTGCGCGGGACTTTGAAACCGGCGAGGTGTTCGCGGCAGAAGCTGATGATGTCGGCTTCGCGCACATCCTGGTGATCGGCCTTGAGCGTGATGAACGCGCAGGGCGTCTCGCCCCATTTTTCATCGGGACGCGCGACGACTGCGGCTTCCATGACGCCCGGATGGCGATACAGCACGCCTTCCAGTTCGATGGTGGAAATGTTCTCGCCGCCGGAAATGATAATGTCCTTGAGCCTGTCCTTGATCTCGACGTAGCCGTCGGGATGACAGACCGCCAGGTCACCGGTGTGAAACCAGCCGCCTTCGAATGCCTCGGCCGTAGCGGTGGGATTTTTCAGGTAGCCCTTCATTACAGTGTTGCCGCGCATGAACACTTCGCCGATGGTCTGGCCGTCACGCGGAGTCGGTTCGAGCGTTTTCGAGTCGCCGACCATCACCCCTTCCAGCGTTGGGTAGCGCACACCTTGGCGGGACTTGATCTGCGCGCGGTCTTCCAGGGGCAGCTCATCCCATTCGGCGTGCCAGGCGCAGAGCGTCACCGGGCCATAGGTTTCGGTCAGGCCATAGACGTGAGTGACCTTGATGCCCATCTGTTCAACGGCACCTATGACTTTGGCCGGGGGGGCCGCTCCAGCAACCATTGCGTTGACCGGATGATCGATGGCGGCCTTGGCCGATTCCGGCATGTTCACCAGTGCGTTGAGCACAATCGGCGCGCCGCACAGGTGAGTGACCTGGTGTTCGCGGATCAGCGTGAGAATTCTTTGTGGATCGACCCGGCGCAGGAACACGTGCACACCGGCCATGGCGGTGATGGTCCACGGATAACACCAGCCGTTGCAATGAAACATCGGCAGGGTCCAGAGATACACCGGGTGATTGCCCATGGCCCAGGTCATCTGGTTGCCCAAGGCATTGAGGTAGGCGCCGCGATGGTGGTAGACCACACCCTTGGGGTTGCCGGTAGTGCCGGATGTGTAGTTCAGCGAGATGGCTTGCCATTCATTGACCGGCCATTTCCAGTCGAACGCCGGATCACCTTCGGCCAGCAGCGCCTCGTAGTCCAGATCGCTGACGGCCTGTCCTTCGCCGTATTCCGGGTCATTGACGTCGATGACCAGCGGCGGATGGTCCAGCATGCCGATGGCCGCGTGAATCACATCATGAAATTCCCGGTCGGTAATCAGCACCTTCGCCTCGCCATGCTGAAGCATGAACGCAATGGCTTCGGCGTCCAGGCGCACGTTGAGGGGGTTGAGCACGGCGCCGATCATCGGCACACCGAAGTGCACTTCAAGCATTTCGGGGATGTTCGGCAGCATCACTGCCACCGTGTCGTTATTGCCGATGCCGCGACCGGCCAAAGCCGAGGCGAGACGGCGGCAACGGGTGTAGGTTTGCGCCCAGGTGCGGCGGATCGAACCGTGGATAACGGCGGGGTAGTGGGGATAGACGCTAGCGGTACGTTCGATAAAGCTGAGCGGAGACAAAGCGATGTGATTGACCGCCGAAGGGCTTAGCCCTTGTTCATAAATCGACATGTTTGGTTACTCGGTGGCTGATTGTTAGCTCTACAGATGGCACGTCGGCGTCGTCGCCGCGTGCATCTTTTATGTCCGGAATGCTTTATATAACATTTCGCCTTTGGTATGGAAGTACAACCTATAGAGTATAGTATATATACTATATTTGATTCTTCTTGCTCTAAATGAATGCCGCCGGTCTGCCACTGCCGGTATATGCTTGGACTCCACCCCGATGCGGACCCGCGATGACCCTGACTCCCGTTCGACTGCACAGCTGGTTACGCCTGCAACGCGAGGGCGTGCCGATGGCTGCCTGCGCCGACGCCTTGTGTCGGGCGCTGCAAGACTGTCCTGAAGTACGTCGTGCGGTGTACCTGAGCTGGCAACCATTGGCCGGCATCTACAGCCATGAGGGCGGCGCCCAGCACTTCCCTCCGGGTCAGGGCGATCCGGTCCTGGCCAGCGACCGGCTGCTGTTCGAGGCCTTGACTGCTGCCGGACGCCTGGACCTGGCGCAAGTGCGCCGGCTCGATTGCTGGCTGGCCGGTCGGCTGCGCCGGGCTGCTATCAGTCACGGGCAGATATTCGACTTGGCGTTGCAGCCGGGACAGGCGGGTCTGTTGTTAGTGGAGGTCTGCGAAGGGGTAAGTTTTGACTGGCTGGGTTGGGTTCGCGACTTGCTGACGACCTTGCTCGGCAGCGTCAACGGCATGTTGCGTGGTTCGCCGTTGCTGGGTCACGACCCGCAACCCGGACTGTTGCTCGATGCGCAGGGCCGTCCGCTGGAATTCAATGCGGCGCTGCTGGCCATGCTGGCGGAAAAACCCTTGACCGACGTGCTGGGCTTTTTGCCGGTCAACCATAGGGTGCTGGTGCGCGCCTGTCTCGACCAGCAGCGGGCCATTGAAGGTGTGGAAGCCCAGTTCGAGGACCAGGTGCTGATTTGGACTTTTATTCCCGACCCTCAGGACAACCGCGTGCTCGCCCGTTGTCGCGACGCAACCGTGCAGGTGCTGGCTGAGCGTGAGGCCGCCACGGCGCGCCGCCTGTACCGGTTGATTATCGAAAATACCACCGACCTGATTTCCCGGCACTCTCCCGACGGACGCTTTCTGGATGCCTCGCCTGCGTCCTGGACTTTGCTCGGCTACTGGCCCGAAGAGCTGCGCGGGCAAATGGCTCAAGGCTTGTTCCACGGCCAGGACCTGGCCAGTCTGGTGCAGCGCGCGCGTGACGCGCTGGAGCAGGACGGTTATCACACCATGACCTATCGCATTCGTCATCGTGACGGCCACTACCTGTGGTTCGAAACCGCCAGCCGAGCCATCCGCGAGACCTACACCGGTACCGTGGTTGAAGTGGTTAGTGTCTCCCGGGACATCACCGCCCGGGTCCAGGCCGAAGAAAACAATCGCCGGCTCGCCGAAGTGGTCGAGGCCAACACGGACCCAGTGCTGTTCATCGACCCCAACGGGCACGTCACCTACCTCAATCCCGCAGCGCGACGCATCCTGGGCATCAACCCGCTGCAACCGATGCCGTCCATGGAAGACTTATTTGCCAGCGCCGACCTGCTGCGCCTGCAACGCCAGGGCTGGGGCGCCGCTGAGCGCGATGGTGTGTGGAGCACCGATGCCCGGTTGCTGCCGCCCGCCGGAGGTACCGGAGTACCGGTATCCCTGGTATTGCTGGCCCATCGCGCCGCAGGTGGTGAGCGTTATTACTCCATGGTGGCGCGCGACATGACCGAGCGCGAACTGCGTGAAACCCAGCAGCGTCGCCATCAGGACGAACTGGCACATACCGCGCGGCTGGTCACACTGGGGGAATTGGCCTCAGGGATCGCCCATGAAATCAACCAGCCACTGGCCGCGGTGGTCAATTATGCCAATGCTAGTCAGCGTTATCTGCAGTCTCTGGACTCTAACCCCAATGCCGCGGAACGCGTCGCCCAGGGGCTTGAGCGCATCAACTACCACGCCACCCATGCCTCCGAGGTAATCCGGCGCCTGCGAGCCTTCCTGCGCAAGGGCCAGCGCCGCATGCAGGCCCTGGACATCGCTGATGTAGCCCGCGAAGCGGTGCGCTTGTGTGCCTGGGAAGCAAGCAATTGCCAAGTGACAATCGAGGATCAGCTGCCGGATAATCTGCCGCCGATTTATGCGGACCGGGTGTTGCTCGAACAGGTCCTGCTCAACATTCTGCGCAATGCCATTGATGCCAATCGCGAGCAACATCCCGGCCAGTCTTCGCTGATCGTCATGGCCGCGGGGCTTGGCGGTAGTGCAACCGTGGAAATCAGTGTGCAGGACCAGGGCCCAGGTGTGAGCGAGGCGGAACTTGAGCAAATCTTCACTCCGTTCTACACCAGTAAGGCCGATGGCCTGGGCCTGGGCCTGTCCATGAGCCGCAGCATTATCGAAGGTTTTGGTGGCGCGCTGCAGGCCAGGCGCCAACCCTGCGGGCTGCTGATGATGTGCCGCCTGCCGCTTGCCGGTCCGACCAAACAACAACAGGAATAACGCAATGGCAGCTGTGATGGAGCACGTGGTGTATGTGGTCGACGATGACCAGGGGATGCTCGATTCAACGGTGTGGTTACTGGAGTCTGTCGGCCTCAAGGCCCTGGCCTTTACCAGTGGAGTCGCATTTCTCGACGCCTGCGATGCCAGCCTCGACGCCTGCGTGCTGCTCGATATCCGCATGCCAGGCATGGGCGGCCTGAACGTGCAGGAAGAAATGCGCACTCGCGGCCTGAATCTGCCCGTCATTTTCGTCAGCGGCCACGCCGATGTACCAATCGTGGTACGCGCCTTCAAGGCTGGCGCGCATGATTTCATCGAAAAGCCTTACAACGAGCAGCTATTGCTGGACAGCGTGCAACAGGCACTCAGCAACAGCGCCGTGAACCGTTCCGGGATTCAGGGCCATGACGCACTGCAGGCGCGGTTGCTCACCCTCACCCCGCGAGAGCGCGACGTGCTGGTGCCGCTGGTGCAGGGCTATACCACTCGGGAAATAGCCGAGCAACTGGGGGTCAGCGCCAAGACCGTCGACCTGTATCGCTCCCGCGTGATGAAGCGCATGCAGGCCGCCACCTTGCCCGATCTCGTCGGCATGGCGATCGCTGTCGGGCTGGTCGATCCGTTGAAGCTGCGCTGAGCCCTCATACTGCCTACTGAGCGTCTATGCTGAGCGAACGACTTTCGCCACCCGCATGGAGCCAGCCATGGTGCCCACCCCGATAAACGACAAGGCGCTGACTCGCACCCTTCTCGACGTGCTGATTCGTGCTGGGCTGATTGCCATCCTGGTGCTGTTCTGTTTCGAGATCTTCAGTCCGTTCCGCGACCTGATGCTGTGGTCGCTGATCCTTGCGATTACCCTGTACCCGCTGCAAACGCGGCTTGTGAGGAAAGGCGGGCACAAACCGGGGCACATCGCGACCCTGATCGTGATGGTCGCGATCGTGATCCTGATGGTGCCGATCTACCTGTTGGGTACTTCTATTGCCGATTCAGTCGAAAGGGCGATGGTGCTGGTCAAGGACGGTGGCTTCCACGTGCCTGCACCGAATGCTTCGGTGGCCGATTGGCCCCTGGTCGGCAAGCCACTCTCCGACCTCTGGTTGCAGGCCTCCACCGACCTGCCTGATTTGACTGCCAAATATATCCCGCAGATCAAGCATTTCAGCCTGGGCTTGTTGAGCAAGATGGCCGGGGTGGGTATGGGATTGCTGATGTTCATTTTCGCCCTGATCATCGCCGCAATTTTTATGGCCCACGGCGAAGGCGGCAGCCGCAGTGCGGTGCAGATCGCTTCGCGGGTAAGCGGCCCGGTCAGGGGGCCGAAAATCGCCGGGCTGTGCACTGCCACCATCCGCGCGGTTGCCCTCGGTGTGGTTGGCATTGCCTTTATCCAGATGCTGTTGGTAGGCCTGGGTTTCGTCTTCAAGGGTGTGCCTGGTGCCGGCCTGCTGGCGCTGGCGGTATTGCTGCTGGGTATCATGCAACTGCCGGTGACCTTGATCACGCTGCCGGTGATTGTCTTTGTGTTCGCCACCGAGGGCGCGACCACCGGGACCATCATCTTCGCCATTTACGTGTTCGTCGCCGGGCTGGTGGACAACGTACTCAAACCTTTGCTGCTGGGGCGCGGCGTCGATGTGCCGATGCCGGTGATCCTGATCGGAGCCCTGGGTGGCATGGTGTCCAACGGGATCATCGGGTTGTTCATCGGGCCGGTGGTGCTGGCGGTTGGTTACCAACTGTTCTGGCAGTGGGTGCAGGATCGGCCGGATACAGATTCGCCGCCGCCCGCCTGACCCCTTACATTCTTTAAACCTTCTGATGAAGCGAAGTGTCGATAACTGGAGACCCAAAACTTCGCTCATCCGAGGGAACGCCCATGATCGGTGTTGTGATACCCGCCCACAATGAAGAACACCATATCAGCCCGTGCCTGGAGTCCATCCTTGTCGCGGCGCGCCACCCTGAGCTGCAAGGTCGCGAGGTCAGCGTACTGGTGGTGCTGGACGACTGTTCGGATGACACTGGCCCACGCGCGCGCGCCATGGATGTACCGACGCTCGATGTCTGCTACAGGAATGTCGGCAAGGCGCGGGCGACCGGGGCCGAGGAACTGCTGGAGGCGGGAGTGCAGTGGCTCGCGTTCACAGATGCCGATACGCTCGTCCCTGCCGACTGGATCGCCCGCCAACTCGACTGCATGGCCGACGCCGTGTGCGGTACAGTTGAAGTGGATAACTGGGACGAGCACGGGGAGGGCGTTCGCACTCGCTACCTGGAGCGCTACCAGTTCATTGAGAATCACCGCCATATTCATGGTGCGAACCTGGGACTCAGCGCTACCGCTTATAAAAACGTCGGTGGCTTTCAACACCTGGCTGCCCATGAAGACGTGCACCTGGTTGCTGATCTTGAGCGCATCAGTGCGCGTATTGTATGGACCGCGTCCAATCCGGTGGTGACCAGCGCGCGCAAGGATTACAAATGCAAGGGTGGGTTTGGCGAGTACTTGGCGTCGCTGGGAAAAGTCCTGGGTGCGGCGGCCCTGCATACACCCGCGAGCGTTGATGCGGTGCAACGTCATGAATTTTAAATTGCCCTAGTGGCAAGCCTCGCTGACGGCTTTTGCCGCGCGGCGCAACTCTTGTTTGACGTCGACCGGGATGCGCTGGCGGACCAGTCGCTGCTCCAGGAACGTCTGGTCACCTGCTGTTTAAACTTGTTCGTCTACGGCTGCCCCCTTGGCCTCCAGCGCTGCGGCGTGTGCATCGATCACGGCATTGACCTCGGCATCGTTACGGGCGGCATCGAGTTGCTTAATCAGCGCCGCCACTTCATCTGCTTCAGCCTTGGCATAAGCCTCGACGGTCAATCCGGAGGCCAGCGCCCGCGCGCGGATTTCCAGGTTCTTCATGGTCTGCTTGGCGTCTTCACATAGCGCCGCTTTTTTAAGGCTGTCGGCGACTTGCCAATGAATCACTTGAAAGGACAGGACGCCGACCATGGCAATGACCAGGCCACCCAGCAGTAACGCGATCTTGGAGTTGTGGTGTGCCGTCATGGTTCGTCCATGGTTGGGGTCTTTAGCGGGCGCTGCAGATAGATTAGAGGGGTGATTGAAAGTTTGCATTGAGTTGAGCGCCAACCGACAGCTGGCAGCAATTGAGTGACTATTTGCCGCCGGTCGCCAGCCGCGATTTTTTATCAAATTATACGCAAGCGATTGCTTCAGATAACTGTAGGTGGCGCACTCCATGAGTCCCGGATGAGTAGCGGCGCCGTCCTTGAGGCCTGAAGAGACTCGACGCTACTGCCAGTTCTGTCGAACTGGATACGCAGCGTCTCTCAAAACAGTTGCTACCGCTCGCTTCCCGGGTGCCCAATAAGCGGGCCAACCATCGATAGGAGTTTCCATGTCCGATCCCGTCTCGTCGAGTACCGGCTCTGCGCGCTCCTGGCTTGAACTGGCCCGCAGCAGCAGTTGGTCGAGCGTGTTGTTTTGGTTGACGTTGATTGTCGTGACCTTCTTGCTGCTGTCCAGTGGCTACAGCGCATTGACCGAGGCCGACTCGGATGTTCTGCATTACGCCATGCTGGGTGGCACCGCCGGGTTTGCGGCGACGGCGCTGGGCGCACTGCTGGCGCTGGTACTGCGTGACGTAGCAGTCCGCACCCAGGACATCATGCTCGGTTTTGCTGCGGGAATGATGCTGGCGGCCAGCTCCTTTTCGCTGATCCTTCCCGGCATCGCCGCCGCCGAAGCCATTAGCGGCAGCAAACTGGCGTCTGCGGCGGTGGTGGTGCTGGGCATGGGGCTGGGCGTGGCCTTGATGATCGGTCTGGATCGTTTTGTGCCCCACGAGCACCAGAAAAGTGGCAGGCGCGGTCCTGACGTTGAACGACTCAACCGGGTATGGCTGTTTGTCCTGGCCATTACCCTGCACAACCTGCCCGAGGGCATGGCCATAGGGGTCAGTTTTGCGGACGGAGATATGAAGGTGGGCTTGCCCCTGACCACTGCCATCGCGATCCAGGATATTCCGGAAGGGCTTGCCATTGCACTTGCGCTTCGGGTCACGGGGATCTCGGCCTTGAAGTCGGCATTGGTCGCGATTGGGTCCGGGCTGATGGAACCGTTGGGTGCGATCATCGGCCTTGGGGTTTCATCGGCATTTGCCCTAGGCTATCCGGTTGCCCTGGGGCTGGCGGCCGGGGCGATGATTTTCGTGGTGTCCCACGAGGTGATCCCCGAAACCCACCGCAATGGCCATGAAACACCGGCCACCCTGGGTTTGATGATGGGGTTTGGGGTGATGATGTTTCTTGATACCGCGTTGGGGTAAGTCCGCGCCGGTGCTAAGTTAAGGATGTGTTGGCAACTGTACTTTATATTGGTTGGAGTCAGGGCTGCCGTCGTTCCGCCAGAGCCGCCCACGTTCTGCAAGTGCAACTCCCTGTCGCTTGATGTCGGCGCGCGATCCGCAACATTCCCCATAACATGGCGATCGCTATCGCCATCCAGGAGGCGATCATGCTGAAGATTGTCATTGCAAGGCTCATAAATTTCTCCGCTGCTTTGTCGTCTTCCGGCTCTCCCAGTAAATGACCACGCGGCGTCCTCTGGATTCAAATTTTCGCTCAATGACAACTAAGTCCGCATCCAACTAATTCAAACTCTGTTTTTTGGTGTAATGTTAGAGGACTCATCACGTAGAGATCTCCCATGTCCAAACTCGCAGAATTTCGCCAACTGGAAAGACACCTGGCAGAACAACTCCAGGCGCTGGAAGCATTGAAAGGTGATGCTGGCCTCAAGCAGGAAATTGAATTCGAAACCAAACTGCGCGCCTTGCTGGCCAAGTACGGTTACAGCTTGAAAGACATCGTCAACCTGCTCGATCCGCAAGCCGGCCGCCGTGCGCCTGCTGCCGAAGCCAAAACCGGCACACGCAAGCCGCGCCAGGTCAAAGTCTACAAAAACCCGGAGTCGGGTGAAGTTGTGGAAACCAAAGGCGGCAACCACAAGACCCTGAAAGAATGGAAAGCCAAATACGGCTCAGAAAAAGTCGAGTCGTGGCTGGCCAAGTAATGCGGGTGCGCGCCTGATTCCGCGCGAGCCCGTTCAACTTGCAGCAGATAACAGCAGAAGCCCGCGAAAGCGGGTTTTTGTTATTAACCGCCTGACGCAAGTTTGCGCCGCTCGACTGGCCAGCCGTTCTACGTTGGGGAGTTCAAGGGCCGCGCGCAGGGGCCGTGATCGATAGAGGCTTGGGGTGAATAACGTCCCATTGGATTGAAGATAAACGGTAATACTTTTTCCGGTATGTGGCTGCCGCTATTGTGGACACTGAACAGCAGTTTACCTGCCTTCACTTCCAGCGTGACGGTAATGGGGGCGCGTCCATCACCGTGCTGAACTGCGTTATTGATCAGGTTGGAAAACACTTGCTCCAGCCGATCGCCATCAAAATGACCGATTGCGCGACCCACCGAACTCAAATGAATATTGGTCTCGGGGTGGACGGTTCGGGACTCGTCGACTATCCGTTCGCAGGTCGGACTTACATCTATAAGCACTTTCTCTTTATCGGAATGCCGAGCCCAACCTGAGAGCGGGTGAAGTCCAGCCCAGCAGGAAATCTTCACCCACTCGCTGGCGGATGCCGCGCAGGATGTCGAAGGTAAAGCGCATACGGTTTTCCAGCGAGCCGCCGTACGGGCCGTCGAGGTCATTGGTCAACGGCGACCAGAACTGGTCCATCAGATGCCCGTACGCCTGAAGCTCCAGGCCACACTGGATGTTCTCCAAGTGGCCGCTGCGCTACCTGGATGATCCGAAACAGATACTTGGCGGCGCCGAGCAAATCCATGCCGTGGCGCGCAAGGGGTTTAGTCAGCAGTATCCTGAAGTCGCGTATTTCTTTGGCCACTACTCAGTGCCCAAGACGGACCTGGAGGCGCTGATGATGGAGGCTCGGCAGAGTTCGTCCGATCAGGTGGTAGCCGCGTATTACGTTGCCAACAAACCACGCTTCGACGCCATGTTCCCGCAGGGCACAGAGGCCGTCAGCAGCCGTCAACCCTGAAGGAGCGGTGACGAAAGGCAGCCCCATGAAATGGTGCCATTGGGGCGCCCACGGATGCCGGTCACGCAATTGGTCGCTACAATGCGTACCTCGACCGTGACCAACCTAAAAAAATCATGTCCCTACCCAAACATCAGCTCGAACTGCTCAGCCCCGCTCGTGATGTGAGCATCGCTCGCGAAGCCATCCTGCATGGCGCCGATGCCGTATACATCGGTGGCCCGAGCTTCGGCGCCCGCCACAACGCCTGCAATGAGGTCAGTGAAATCGCACAACTGGTGGAGTTCGCCCGTCGTTACCACGCCCGGGTATTCACCACGATCAACACGATTCTGCATGACAACGAGCTGGAGCCAGCGCGCAAGCTGATCCACCAGTTGTACGATGCCGGGGTCGACGCGTTGATCGTCCAGGACCTTGGCGTGATGGAACTGGATATCCCGCCCATCGAGCTGCATGCAAGCACCCAGACCGATATCCGCACCCTGGCGCGGGCGAAGTTCCTCGACCAGGCGGGTTTTTCGCAACTGGTACTGGCCCGGGAGCTGAACCTGCAGGAAATTCGCGAAATCGCCGGCGAGACTGACGCGGCCATCGAGTTCTTTATCCACGGCGCGCTGTGCGTGGCGTTCTCCGGCCAGTGCAACATTTCCCACGCCCAGAACGGTCGCAGCGCCAACCGTGGCGACTGCTCCCAGGCCTGTCGCTTGCCGTATACCCTCAAGGACGACCAGGGCCGGGTAGTCGCCTACGAAAAACACCTGCTGTCGATGAAAGACAACAACCAGAGCGCGAACATCCGCGCGCTGGTGGAAGCCGGTGTTCGGTCGTTCAAAATCGAAGGGCGTTACAAGGATGTGGGTTATGTGAAAAACATCACCGCCTACTACCGTCAGCGCCTGGACGATGTGCTTGAAGATCGGCCGGACCTGGCCCGGGCATCCAGTGGCCGCACCGCGCATTTCTTCGTGCCCGACCCGGACAAGACCTTTCACCGTGGCAGCACCGACTATTTTGTCACTGACCGCAAGATCGACATCGGCGCCTTCGACTCACCGACCTTCACCGGTCTGCCGGTGGGCGTGGTGGAGAAAGTCGGCAAACGGGATCTGCAGGTAGTGACCACTGCCCCGTTGTCCAACGGCGATGGCCTCAACGTGCAGATCAAGCGTGAGGTAGTGGGTTTCCGGGCCAACATCGCCGAGCCCAAGGACGAATTTGTCGAAGACGGCCAGAAGCGTTATCGCTATCGCGTCGAGCCTAACGAAATGCCGGAAGGGATGTACAAGCTGCGTCTCAACCATCCGCTGAGCCGTAACCTCGACCATGACTGGCAGCAAGCCCTGCAGAAAACCTCTGCCGAGCGTCGCATCGGCCTGTCATGGATGGCGCGCCTGGATGCGCAGCGCCTGCAACTGACCGCCACGAGCGAGGAGGGCATCAGCGCTAGCCTGTCCCTGGATGGCCCGTTCGGCCTGGCCAACAAGCCGGAGCAGGCGCTGGAGCAATTGCGCGATCTACTCGGCCAGTTGGGCACCACTGACTACTACGCCACGGCGGTCAAACTGGAGGCTCCCCAGGCGTTCTTCATCCCCAACTCGCAACTCAAGGCTCTGCGCCGCGGCGTGATCGAAGCGTTGACTGCGGCCCGTCTGGAAGCCCATCCACGCGGAAGCCGCAAAGCCGAAACCAGCCCGCCGCCGGTGTACCCGGAGTCGCACCTGTCGTTCCTGGCCAACGTCTATAACCAGAAGGCCCGGGATTTTTATCACCGTCACGGCGTCAAGCTGATCGATGCAGCCTTCGAGGCCCATGAAGAAACGGGTGAGGTGCCGGTGATGATCACCAAGCACTGCCTGCGGTTCTCCTTCAACCTCTGCCCGAAACAGGCCAAGGGCGTCACCGGCGTGCGCACCAAGGTAGCGCCGATGCAGCTGGTGCATGGCGACGAGGTGCTGACGCTGAAGTTCGACTGCAAGCCTTGCGAAATGCACGTCATCGGCAAGATCAAGGGCCACATCCTCGACCTGCCGCTGCCGGGCAGTGTGGCGGAACCGGTGGTGGGTTATATCAGCCCCGAAGATCTGCTGAAGACCATCCCCCGGGCGCCGCATTGAAATCTAAGGCGACACGTCCCTTTTAGGCGCCGGCTTGTCGGCGATTGCGGTGCTGAATGTTATGCCGCCATCACTGGCAAGCCAGACTCCTGCAGGGGCCGGGGTTGTATCAATCATGTCCCTATGGCGTTACCTGATAACCACGCTGTTGCATGCAACTGCTGTAGGCGGATGACGCCGTCGCACTATTTTGCTGCGCGCTACGGCGGTCCTGACGGCGGTCCTGACGCTGCCGGGACCCACCTGCCACCGCACCCGCCACAGCCGCATCCTTGGCCTTGTTCTGGCGATATTGCTGTTTGACGTCGTCGTCCACCCGATCATAGAACTCGTCGTACTGACGACCTCGTGCACCGGCAACCGCAGCGCCCGCAACGGCGCCAGTAGCTGCTCCCCGTACACGTCCACCGGATTGTGGTGTCGTGCTGGAGCTGGTGGTGCTGCCGGCCTGGGACTGGCAAGCACTAACGTCCTGTTGGATGATTTCCTGCGTCTGTCCTTTTAGAGGCGTGATGGTCTCGGCTGCTGCGCTTGACGAGACCGCGCAAAGGATCAGGGTAATGCAAGGGGCGTAGGTGATCTTCATGGTGAACCCCACTGCGGCAAGTATGCGTTGGAGTTACGGCGCTGGGATCCTTAGAGATTAGTTCACCTGCCACGCTTGGCTCGCACCTCTCATCACATCGCACTTATCTGGAACCTTCACAGGCCGCTCAACATTCCCTCGACTTGCGCATACTCCCAGTTACTCAACAGTTCCACGGGATCAGTGCCATAACGATGCCAGTCGGCAAACGGGGCCGAGCGGCCATCCAGGGTGACGCAGGACTCACATTGGGCGAGGGTGCCGTGTTCCTGGCACAGGTTGAGCGCCAACGCAGTCCTTTGTGGATTTCCTGCTGACCAATCCCTGCCTTATGGTGCAACTGGCGGGGAAGGCGGGCTTGATCTTTGTCAAAAGCGAGGAGCAACGATGGGCCGTCCGACATGCGGTCATCAACGCCTTGTCAAGCCCCGCTTTTGTTGACCGTTATCAACCTTTCATCGGTCATCGCGGCGCACTCTGCAGGCTGTGCTGAACTGTGGCGCATACGGATAAAGGAGCAATCACCATGGCGACCATGAAAGCAGCAGTTTTCGTTGAGAAACACCGGATCGTGCTGGAGGACAAACCCATTCCCGAGGTCGGGCCGCTGGATGCACTGATCCGTATCACCACCACGACCATTTGTGGTACCGACGTGCACATCCTGCGCGGCGAATACCCGGTGGCCAAAGGGCTGACCGTGGGCCATGAACCGGTTGGTATCATTGAACGGCTCGGCTCGCAGGTGCACGGCTTTGTCGAAGGACAACGGGTGATTGCCGGTGCCATTACCCCCAGCGGACAAAGTTACGCCTGCCTGTGCGGCTGCGCTTCCCAGGACGGCCCGGATACCCGCCACGGCTTTCGCGCCACGGGCGGCTGGAAGTTTGGCAACATCATTGACGGCTGCCAGGCCGAATACGTCCTGGTACCGGACGCGCTTGCCAATTTGTGCCCAATTCCCGACGGCCTCAGCGATGAGCAGGTGCTGATGTGTCCGGACATCATGTCCACCGGTTTTTCCGGGGCCGAGCGCGGCGAAGTGAGCATCGGTGATACTGTTGCCGTATTTGCCCTCGGACCGATCGGCCTGTGCGCGGTGGCCGGCGCACGTCTCAAGGGCGCGAGCACGATCATTGGCGTTGACGCCGTGGCCGAGCGCATGAACGTCGCGCGGCAGTTGGGTGCGACCCATGTGGTCAATTTCAAGGACGGCAATGTCGTCGAGCAGATCATGGCCCTGACCGATGGTCGTGGCGTCGATGTGTCCATCGAGGCGCTGGGCACCCAAGGGACTTTTGAGTCGGCTCTGCGGGTTCTGCGTCCAGGCGGTCGCTTGTCCAGTCTCGGGGTTTACTCAAGCGATCTGCGCATCCCGCTGGACGCCTTCGCCGCAGGGCTGGGGGACTACAGCATCGTCACCACCCTGTGCCCCGGCGGCAAGGAACGCATGCGGCGCCTGATGGCGGTGGTGAACAGTGGTGGTGTGGATTTGTCGCCCCTGGTGACTCACCGCTACAGACTCGACGACATCGAAGCAGCCTATGACCTGTTTGCTCACCAACGAGACGGGGTGATGAAGGTGGCGATAACGCCGTGAGAATTGAACATGATTTCGCCTGGCGAATGGGCGCCTCATGATCGAGACCCTGGGTATCACGGGAGCTGCGACTGCGCTTGGAATTGGCCTGCTGGTCGGTCTTGAGCGCGAGCGGCACAAAGGCCAAGGACAAAGCCGTGCCTGCGCCGGGTTGCGTACGTTCGCGATTACCGCACTATTGGGCTATGGGGCGATGCAGGTGGGTGGCGGTCTGCTGGTCGCGGCCGTGGCGATCACCCTGGGGCTGCTGATTACCGTGGCGTACTGGCGCAGTTTGAGCGATGACCCGGGGCTGACCAGTGAAGTGGCTTTATTCACCGTATTGGTATTGGGGGCCCTGTGTGGCAGTCAGCCCCAACTGGCGATTGCCATGGCTGTGGTGATGGCGGGGTTGCTGGCGTACCGACAGAAGCTGCACCACTTTGCTCGCAGCCAATTGACCGAGGCTGAAATGCGCGATGCACTGGTCCTGCTGACTGCCGCTCTGGTGGTATTGCCGCTGGCGCCTGATCGCTACATGGGGCCTTATGGGGGCATCAACCTGCGCACCATCTGCACCCTCACAGTTCTGCTGATGGTGGTAGGGGCAGTGGGGCATGTTGCCGTTCGTGCCCTGGGAACCAGGTACGGCTATGCGATCAGCGCCATCGCCTCCGGGTTTGCCTCGAGTACCGTGACTATCGCCGCGATGGGCCATATCGCCGGCAAGGAACCGGCCAACGTTAAGATCCTGAGCGCCGCAGCGATTTTTTCCAACCTTGCGACAGTCGTTCAAGTGGGATTGATTCTGGGCGCGGTCGACACCGGTCTGCTGCGACCTGTTTTTTGGCCGCTCGTGTGCGGCGCCCTTGCTACGGGTCTGTATGGCTTGTGTCTGATGTTTCCCAATACCGCGAAGAGCGCCAGCCAGCCGATCAAGGTCGGCGGTGCGTTCAATCTCAAGCTGGCGCTGGTGGTCACCTTGACCATGACCGGCATCACCTTTCTGTCGTCGGTGATGCTCAGGCACTACGGGGAAGCGGGGTTGATGTTGACGGCAACCTTCACCGGTTTCGCCGATGCCCATGCGTCGACGGCGTCGATTGCCTCTCTGGCAAAGTCGGGCCAATTGCCGTTCGACGCCATTGCCATGCCAGTGCTGATCGCCGTCAGCAGTAATTCGCTGAGCAAGTGTGTGGTGGCGTGGGTCAGTGGCGGACGCCGGTTTGCCATGTACCTGATTCCGGGTCAGGTCCTGCTGACGCTGGCAATGTGGTCCGGCATCTTGTTGTCCTGAATGAGATCTTGACGCTAGCTGACAAAGATCAAGTTGCCCGTCACGTGTTCATTCAATCTGTAGACGACCGCTACCCTGAAAGCCATATGCCGAGGTGTTCCATGTCGCAGACTCAGCGTGTCCTGTTGATTGCCCCTTCAGGCATGACCCGTACCCCGGCCTTCGACCGGGCTGGCGCACTGGCGCTCGCCATGCAGTTGCCGTTGCACATCGTGGCATTTGATTATTCCCAGGCACTGGCGGTGGCCGGGCTATTTGCCCCCGAGCCACTAAAACTGGCCCGTGATGGCTATCTGCGCAGCCACAGTCAATGGCTCACGGAACAGGCCGAACTGATGAGCCGGCACGGCATCGTCGTCACCAGCGAAGTCGTTTGGGTGCAGCACCCGTTCGAGGAGATTTTGCACTTCGTCAACGAGATGTCCCTGGCGCTTATCGTAAAGGATGCGCAGGAAGAGTCGGCATTGAAGCGAGTATTTTTCACTCCCCTGGATTGGCAGTTGCTGCGCGATTGCCCGGTGCCGGTGCACCTGGTCACCAACGCGCTCAATCCGCGTCCGCGCAACGTACTGGCCATCGTTGATGTACTGCGCAACGAAGACCAGGATCTGGTGTTCAACGACCAGATTGTCGAAGCCGCGAGCAAACTGGCTGCTTTGTGTCAGTCCCGCCTCGAACTGTTGCACGTGTACGACTGGACGGTCGTGTATGCCCGGGACATGGGTTTTGGCGCGCTGCCGATGGCTGGCGGCATCTATGAATCTCTGGGCGCCGCGCAGCACGAGGCTTTTGCGGCATTGGCCGAACGCCACGGCGTACCGCCGCAATGCCGGCATTTTATCGAAGGGCTGCCCCTGAACAGTATTTGCGAGTTCGCTGCCGACCATCACACCGATGTCATCGTGATGGGCACAGTGCAACACAGGGGGCTGAATGCGTTATTGGGGACCACCGCCGAGCAGCTGTTGCATCGGGCGCCCTGCAGTGTGTTGGCGATCAAGCCGGGAAGGGCGCTGCAATAGCGAAACTGAATCGCCCCGCGATAAACCGTTGGCCGGAAGATCGCGGGACGACGCTTCAGACCTGTAGACGATGAATGACCTGATGGCGGTCTTCGGGGTCAGTGTGAGTTTCAAACCCCAGTGATCTGGCGAGGTCACGCATCGGCCCATTGCTGGCGGAGTCGACCGAATACATTTGGCGGAAACCGTACTGGCGGGCCGCTTTGATCAAATGCTCCATCAACAGCGCACCCAAGCCCAGGTGTTTCCATTCATCGGCGACCGTAACAGCGCATTCACATTGATGTTCATCGGTGGCGGCATAGCGACTGACACCGACCTCGATCAATTGTCCGTTCTCGTGTACCAGGGCGATGAAGGCCAGACGTTGGCGATTGTCGGTGTCCATCAACTGATCGAGCAAGGCGCCGCTGGGCTCCTTGATTTGCGCAAGAAAACGCATGTGTCGTGACTCGGGGGAAAGCCGTTGGATAAAGGCCCGTTCGCGCTCGCGGTCTTTCTCCGCCAGCGGCCGGACCAATATGTGGCGACCGTCCTTGAGAGCCTCGATCCAGTACCTTCCGGTGACGGCGGCATAAGCGGCCGCAGCCCGGTCATTGTGGTCTTTGACGGTCAGCATGGGGGGGATCCTCCATCGGTTTGAAAGGGGGCGCGCTTTACGAACCGCGCTGTTCATACCTTTCTACGCTGCTGCTGGTTGGTGAATCTGATCTGGATCAGAGATACACAGCATTGGCGGTAATGGGCGCGGCGACGGCGAGTGTGCCGACATGGAGTTTGGAAAACAGCTTGAGAGACGCGGTCACCGACACCCACGAAGAAGCGTTCGAGGTGCTCGCTGAACGCTACGATATCGAAGAAAATCGACACCTGCTGACCGGTATCCCCCACACAGTGATCAGCCATTTCGTCCGGTTGCACGGTTTCGACATGGTGGTGCTCGGCACGACCTATCAACACGGCATCGACCGTTTCATCGGCAGTACTGCCGAGAGCGTGCTCAATCGCGCGCCCTGCAGTTTGACAATCGTCAAGCCATTGTCTCGGCTGGATCCGGCCGGTGGTCAGTCATGTGCCCGGTTGAAAAAAATCAACCTTGGCAGTCAAACTCAATACCCCGGCCTTTGAGCATCACGCCGACCTGCGGCGAAACCGCGTGCTAGGGCTCAACTGCGCAGCAGTCGTCAAGGCTGTTTGGCGCTAGGGTACAAAGCGCTTGGGCAGGATTCGGGTAAGGGTGTTATCGCGCATCCAATAGTGGTGGAAAACCCCGGCGCAAGCGTGCACGCCAATCAGCCAGTACCCGGCGCTGCCCAACCATTCATGCCAGTATTTCAATTGCTTAGCCATATCTGGGTCGATTGCGATGGGCGAGGGCAAGGTGAAAGCAAAATACGGTATCGGTTTGCCCGCAGCACTCAGCATCAGCCAGGCGAGCAGGGGCGTCACTATCATCAGCACATAAAGCGCCAGATGGGTCAGGTGGGCCAGGGCAGTCTGCCAGGCAGGGGGGCGAGGCGAAATGGGCGGGCGCTTTTGTAAACGACCGAGTAACCGCACCCACACCAAGGCGAAAACCGCCAGTCCAAACAGGGCATGGGTCCCCAGCAAGGGGCCCTTCAATGGATGCTGGCGGGGAAGCCAGCCCCTGATCTCGATACAGGCATAGACGCCGACAAACAGCCCCAGCATCAGCCAGTGCAAGGTGATCGAGAGTTTTCCGTAGCGGTTGTGAGCGAGTGAATCGCGAGTCATAAAGGCCTCTTGAACGTTAATGTGGCTGCGGACTCATTCGCGCAGCCCGTTTTCGTTCGGTAAGCGAACCGAATGGCGCGAGCCTGCCTACCTAGTCTTAAGGCAATCTGAAGACAGGCCCGCCCGATCTTTTGGCTACCTTCAGACTCCGTTAAGAAATGCCTCGGATACTCCTTCCACACTTTCCCGGGAGGCGTCTTCCAATGCCCGATTTTAACTGGAACATTGCTCTGCCCCTGCATTTCGGCCAAGCCGAAACCCCGCAGATGAGCTTGGCCCGAGCTCTGCCGGAAGAGCCCTTGCGCCCCGTCCTGGAAGCTTTTATCCAGCAGCGTTTCCGCAAGGCCCATGGGGCCGACATCCGTAATTTCATGCCGGAGCTGTTCGGCATGAATAACGCCTCAGGTGAACTCTGTGCAGTGGCCGGCGTGCGGTTGGCGAGCCGGGAACCGCTGTTTCTCGAGCGCTACCTGGACGAGCCGGTCGACCCGCTGATCAGTGCCGCGGCCGATTGTGCAGTAGACCGCAGGGGCATCGTCGAAGTGGGCAATCTGGCTGCCAGCGACACGGGGAGTGCGCGAATGAGCATCATCGCCATCACTTACCTTTTGGCCATGGGCGGCCTGGAGTGGGTGGCGTTCACCGGCAACATCGGTCTGGTGAACAGCTTTCACCGCCTGGGCTTGAAACCCGTGACCCTTTGCGCCGCCGATCCCGCCCGGTTGGGCGATGACCGCCACAGTTGGGGCAGCTATTACGAAAGCAAACCCTGGGTGCACGTTGGCAATATCCGCGCCGGCTTCATTCATTTGCGCAACATCGGGATGTTCAACCGACTGGGGTTGCCAGCGTCCATCGAGGAATCCAGCCATGTCGCCTGAAATAGAGCACTTCAAGAGGACCTTGCGCGGCCATGCCGAAAGTAAGACCAATGCCATCGCTGTGTGGGGGGATCATCTGAAACTGGACTACGCCACGTTATACGCAGAGGTGGTGTATCGCCAGCAGCGCCTGCGCGACGAAAACGTCAAGGTGGTTGCCCTGGCCCTGGACAACGGTGTCGATGCGATACTCTGGGACCTGGCCGTGCTGTTCGAAGGTCTGACCTGCCTGACGTTGCCCCCTTTCTTCAGCCCGGCTCAACGCAAACATTGCCTGAAGCAAAGCCAGGCCTCCCTGGTGATTGCCGAGCCAGCTCTGGAAACTGAACTGCAATCGGCCGGGTACGAGAAAACCGGCGAGTTCTGGCGCCGCACCTTCAGCGGCCCGAGCCGCATGCCCGAAGGCACCGCCAAACTGACCTTCACCTCGGGCACCACTGGCACGCCCAAAGGCGTGTGCCTGAGTGCCGCGAGCATTCTGCAGGTTGCCCGGGAACTGGATCAGGCCAGTCAGCCTACCCATGCGCAGCATCACCTCGCGCTTCTACCACTGGCGATTCTGCTGGAAAACCTAGGCTGCTATGCCGCGCTGTATGCCGGTGCAAAATTGAGCTTGCCCAGCCAGAAAACCCTGGGCATTCAGGGGGCCAGCGGTGTTGATATACCGCAACTGCTCGGTTGCCTGGCCACCCGTGTGCCTGAGAGTTTGATCCTGGTGCCGCAGTTGCTGCAGATTCTTGTCAGCGCTGCCGAGCAAAAAGCCTTCAACCCCTACCCGCTGCGTTTTGCCGCCGTGGGCGGAGCGCGGGTTTCCGAGGAATTGCTGCACCGAGCGCAACGCATCGGCCTTGCGGTTTATGAAGGTTACGGATTGTCGGAGTGCGCGTCGGTGGTGTGCCTCAATCGCCCGCAAGCACATCGACCCGGGAGTGTCGGTCGGCCGCTGCCCCATGTGGACATCCGCCTGGCCGAGGACGGCGAAGTGTTGATCAAGGGCGCGACCTTGCTCGGGTATCTGGGCGAGCCTGCGCACACCGATGAGTGGTGGCCCAGTGGCGATCTCGGCGAATTCGACGCCGACGGCTTTCTCTACCTCAAGGGGCGCAAGAAGCATCAATTCGTCACCAGTTATGGGCGCAACGTGAACCCCGAATGGGTCGAAGCCGAGCTGACCCAGCGCCGTCATATCGCCCAGGCCTTTGTCTACGGCGAAGCGATGCCAGGCAACCACGCGCTGCTTTGGCCCCATCGCCCCGATTGCACCGATGAAGACCTGGCCGCCGCCGTGGCCCACGCCAACGAGGCCTTGCCCGATTACGCCCAGGTCCACCACTGGACGCGTCTGGCTCAACCGTTCACCCCCGCCAATGGCCTGCTGACTGCCAATGGCCGACCACGCCGGGACGCCATCGTCGAGCGTTACCGCGCGCAACTGACAGAAGCTGTCTTTTCAGAGGAATCTGCGTCATGAGTTTTTTCGATACGCTGCAAGAAGCTACTCAACAAGAACGTCACGCGCTGTTCAATCTGCCGATCATTCGTGATGCCCTCGAGGGCAAGGTCAGCCTGGAAAGCTACCGGGCCTTCCTGGCGCAAGCCTATTACCATGTGCGCCACACCGTGCCCTTGATGATGGCCTGCGGTTCGCGCTTGCCGTTGCGCCTGGAATGGCTGCGCAAAGCGGTGTGTGAGTACATCGAAGACGAATACGGCCACGAACAATGGGTGCTCAACGACATCGAAGCCTGCGGCGGCGACAAAGAGGCGGTGCGCGACGGTCGTCCGTCCTTGCCGATTGAATTGATGGTCAGTTTCCTCTACGACCTGATAGCCCGGGACAACCCGGTCGGCCTGTTCGGCATGGTCAATGTGCTTGAAGGCACCAGCATCGCCCTGGCGACCCATGCCGCCGACAGCATCCGCGACCGCCTTGACTTGCCGCAAAGCGCCTTCAGTTACCTCAGTTCCCATGGTTCGCTGGATATTGAGCACATGCAGACCTATCGCCGGCTAATGAACACTCTCGATGATCCTTGCGACCAGGCTGCCGTGATTCACGCCTCCAAAGTGGTGTACGCGCTGTACACCGATATGTTCCGTGGCTTGCCGCGGGACGGGGAGAACCCCCATGCGGCTGTCTGAAGCTCGCGTAGTGCTGACTGGCGCCAGTGGCGGCATCGGCCTGGCAATCACCACTGCCCTGTGTGCCAGTGGAGCCAAGGTATTGGCAGTGGCCCGGCATCGGGAACCGTTGGTGCCTTTGCTCAAACGCTATCCGCAGCAGTTGTCCTGGGTCGGCGCCGACCTGACGTTCCTCGCCGACCGCCGCAAAGTACTGGCCGCCGCCGAAGCCTTCGACGGCCTCAACCTGCTGATCAATGCCGCCGGGGTCAATCATTTCGCCATGCTTGAACAGCTTGATGACAGCGAAATCAACGCCATGCTGGCGGTGAACATCAGCGCGCCGATCTGCCTGACCAAGTTATTACTGCCGCTGCTCAAGCAGGCTGAAAGCGCCATGGTGGTCAACGTCGGCTCGACCTACGGCTCCATCGGTTACCCCGGCTACGCCAGCTATTGCGCCACCAAGTTTGCCCTGCGGGGGTTTTCCGAAGCCCTGCGTCGGGAACTCGCCGACACCCGGGTCGGCGTTTTGTACGTGGCCCCGCGGGCCACCCGCACCAGCATGAACAGCGCGGCGGCGCAGGCCTTGAATGATGCCCTCAAATCCAACGTCGATGACCCGCAAAAAGTCGCCTCGGCGGTGATGCATGCCATTGCCGGTGATCACCGCGACTTGTACATGGGCTGGCCGGAACGCTTTTTCGTACGGCTGAACAGCCTGTTGCCCAACCTGGTGGATCGCGGCCTGCGCAAGCAGCTGCCACTGATCCGACGCCTGAGTCAGAAGTCTGATAACGAGAACCTCAAGCCATGAAAAAAATATTTGCGTGCTTGTTGATGGGCGCCTTGAGCGCAAACGTCTGGGCGCTTGACGCCGCCGATCAACAACGTCTCACTGGCATCCAGCAAAGCTGGGCGCACATTCAATACGAAGTGCCCGCGGATCAACGCACTGCCGCTTTTGAACAGCTCGCCGTCCAGGCATCGGCGTTCACTCGCGAACGCCAGTCGGTGGCCGAAGCCTGGATCTGGTCCGGTATCGTCACCAGCAGTTGGGCCGGAGCAAAGGGGGGGCTCGGCGCATTGAGCAAGGTCAAGGATGCAAAAGTCGATCTGGAGAAAGCCCTGGCGCTGGACCCAAAAGCCTTGCAAGGCTCGGCCTACACCAGCCTTGGCGCACTGTACGACCGCGTGCCAGGCTGGCCAATCGGTTTCGGCGACGCCGACAAGGCCGAACAATTGCTCAAACAGGCCTTGCAACTCAACCCGAACGGCATCGATAGTCTGTACTTCTGGGGAGATCACCTCTACCGTCAAAAACGCTACAGCGAAGCCCGGGGCGCGCTACAAAAAGCCCTGCAGGCAGACCCTAGGCCTGGACGGGAAACCGCCGATGTGGGACGGCGCAAAGAGATCCAGGCGTTGCTGGTGGACGTGAACAAGAAACTCGACTGACAGGAGTCTGTGTGCGCTTATTACTGATTGAGGATGACGTGGCTCTGGGTGAAGGCATTCATCAAGCCCTGGGCCGCGAAGGGTATACCGTCGACTGGTTGCAGGACGGTAGCAGCGCCTTGCATGCACTTCTCAGCGAATCCTTTGACCTGGCAGTGCTCGACCTCGGCCTGCCGCGCATGGACGGGCTGGAAGTGTTGCGTCGCCTGCGTGACAGCGGCTCCAACCTGCCCGTGCTGATCCTCACGGCGCGGGACGCCACCGACGACCGTATCGCGGGGCTGGATGCCGGGGCCGACGATTACCTGATCAAACCCTTTGATCTGGCCGAACTCAAGGCGCGTCTACGGGCCTTGTTGCGGCGCAGTGCCGGTCGTGCACAGATGCTCATCGAACACGCCGGCATCAGCCTCAATCCGGGCACCCAGCAAGTCAGCTATCTGGGCGAACCGGTGGCGCTGACGCCCAAGGAGTATCAACTGCTCCACGAATTACTGTCCCCACCCGGCCGGGTCATGACCCGCGATCACTTGATGCAGTTGCTGTACGGCTGGAACGAGGAAGCCGAAAGCAACACCCTGGAAGTGCACATCCATCACCTGCGCAAGAAGTTCTCAACTGACCTGATCCGTACTATTCGCGGCGTCGGTTATTTGGTGGAGGAGCGTCGATGATGTCCATTCGGCGCCGCACCCTGACGTTGATCATCGGCCTGATGCTCGCCGGTCTGGCGGTGATCAGCGTATTGAACTGGAACGACAGCAACCACGAAATTGCCGAAATCTACGACGCCCAACTTGCCCAAAACGCCCGGCTGCTGCAGGGTGTGATGCGCATGCCGCTGGCCAGCAAGGAACACGCCGAACTCTATCAAGCGTTCAATAAAGCCTTGGGCGAAGCGGTGCCCAAGGTCGATGGACATCCTTATGAAAGCAAGATTGCCTTTCAGGTCTGGAATCGTCAGGGCCAAGTACTGGTGCACACCGCCAGCGCGCCGTCTTTCGGCACACCGCCAGGCACGCCAGGGTTCAGCGATGTGGTGGATCTGAAAAACCGCCAATGGCGGGCATTCATGCTGGAAGACAAACAAACTGATGTGCGGATCTGGGTGGGCGAACGGGACGATGTGCGTTCCGACCTGGTGGACCGCATCCTTCGCCATACCCTGTTGCCCAATGTCCTGGGTAGCCTGATTCTCGCGGCGATGGTGTGGCTGGCCATTGGCTGGGGCCTCAAGCCCCTGGCCGATATGGCGGCGAGGCTGCGGGCTCGGCACAGCGGCTCGCTGGAGCCGCTGCAACTGACCCCGCTGCCCAGTGAACTCGAACCGATGCAAGCAGCGCTCAATCGTATGCTTGCGCAGATTCAGGAAGTCATGGGCCGCGAGCGGCGTTTTATCGCGGATGCCGCCCATGAAATGCGTACGCCATTAGCGGTGCTCAGGGTCCATGCACAGAACCTGATGGAGGCGGGGAGTGAAGAGGATCGCCGTGAATCCCTTGAACATTTGATCGCCGGGGTTGACCGTGCCAGCCGACTAGTCAACCAATTGCTGACCATGGCCCGACTTGAACCTCAATCGGCGATACCCGCATCCCCAACCATTGATCTGGTTGCCACTGTGCGCGCCAGCCTGGTTCAGTTGACACCCTGGTTGTTGAACAAGGGGCTCGAACTGGCCTTCGATGTCAGCGACGAAATCGGTCCTGTCAGAGTCGACTCTGCTGCCATCGATATCGCCCTGAACAATTTGGTGACCAACGCCGCAAACTTCTCCCCCAAGAATGGCTTGATTACCGTCAGGCTGAATAAAAAAGCCGATCACTACGAACTGTCTGTCGAGGATGAGGGGCCGGGGATCAATGAGGAGGACCGCGATCGGCTGTTCGAACGCTTCTACAGCCGCGGAAATGATCAGGGTGCGGGCCTGGGGTTGAACATCGTCCAGGCGATTGCCGATCGCCTGGGCGGGCAGGTCCGATTAGAGAATCGCACCCCCTCAGGGTTGCGCGCTACGCTGGAAATTTTTCGTGGCTGGACTGGCAACGCAGCAAGAACATGAATTCCATCGAGAGTGGTATCGCAGCGTTTTTGTGTCACTTTACTGGGTAAAGCGTTAGCAGCACCCATCGATCTGAACAGCTTGTTTGGGCGATGACCGATGTTCATAAGCGGCCATAACCAGGATTCTGAGACCCATTAGCCAGAAACTGGATTAGAGTGTGTTCCTTCATAAGGACCCTCCACTCGATTCGCCTAGTCGCGCCAAGCGGTTCCAGCGAACGAGCCGGGCAAAAAAACCGTATATCAATCGTTATTTGAAGAATGAATCGTGCGCTGTTTGTTTCTCTCGATGGGCCCAAGGGGACCGGCAAAACCACACTGTTGGAGGCCGTTACGAAAGTACTGAGGGCAGATAACAAAAAGGTGATTCGGCTTTGCGAGAGTAAAAGCGATCCCTATAGGGGGGAAACAATGGCCCTCGTTAACACACTCGTGAGAAATCCCACTCGGGAGTTGGAGTTGGCGGTTTGTGAGCGCTTTGCGGATAGCCGTGCCTGGATCTCCCAGCATGTGCTCGCTAAACAGCCACCAGGCAGCATCATCTTGATCGACCGCTGGTATCCGTCTGATGCCGCGTTTCGCCGGATAGTCCCGTTTGCAGAAATTCTCCAGTTGAACATTGATCGAAACGTACGAGTGCCAGACCTGAATGTCGGGGTTGTCACCGCCCCAGATATCTCATGGGCGAGGGCTGCGGCACGACGGCGCGGGCTGAGCAGTACTGTGATCCATAAGCTGGAAGAACATGTCGCTTGTACCAAGGCGTTCGAGCGAGCGGTTGCAGATCATGGCTGGGTTTTATGCCGTAATGAGGGAACAATTGAAGACGCAACGATGCACGTGATTTCTGAGATTTATAGAGTCCTTCGCTGCCCCGTAGGCGAAGTTTCGGTTGAGATAGATCGTGACCAGGATCGTAGGCATGATTTGTCGCCGCAGCGCTAGCCTGCTCACGCTTTGATCTGGCTGCCTGTCATCGAACTCTGGGCCGAAGCTGTCACCCGCCTTTGAATTCCGGCCCGCCAAACGTCCTCATCTTTTTCCAACGGTGTCGGTCAATTACACGTTTTGATTCCCAGGAACGTGTAGAGGGGGCAGACACGGAAAATGGCAGTAGCCAGTGGCACTAAGCCGATCCAGCCCCACCAGCCGATCACACCGGTCAGACTGAGGGCAATGAAAAGCAGCCCTGCACAAATGCGCAAGCTACGGTCAATTGTTCCGATATTGGCTTTCATGGCGATCTCCCGATCAATGGTTGCGCCGGCTCTCCAGCGCGGTGAACAACAACATGCCGGCCAGCATGGCCAACATGAACACGATCACTTGCCAGCTTCCCGTCAGCAGAATTGCCACTGCGGGGCCAGGACAGATGCCCGCTACTCCCCAGCCGATGCCGAACAACAGGCTCCCGCCAATCAAGCGCCGGTCCAACTCACGTTTGATCGGTAGCTGCATTGGCCTTCCCAGCAGCGAAGTGGATTGTTGGCGCGCCCAGGTTAGCGGCCCAACAGCTATACCAATTGCCCCGACCATGACCAACGCCAAGGAAGGATCCCAGGCACCGGTTAAATCCAGGAAAGCGAGTACTTTGCTCGGGTTGGCCATGCCTGCCAGAAGCAGACCTAAGCCGAATAGCAAACCAGCGATGAATGCACTCAGTTTGATCATGTCCAACCCCCCAGAAGATGACGCAAGACAAACACTGTGGCGAAACCACTGAGCATGAAACACACAGTGGCGACCATTGATCGCGGCGAGAGGCGTGATAGACCGCACACCCCATGGCCACTGGTGCAACCTGAACCGTACCGTGTGCCGATGCCCACCAATAAACCGGCCACGATCAGTGCGAGCCATCCACTCTGGAACTCAATCTGCGGCAGCGTGGCGAACAACCCCCATAGAAGCGGCGCGATGAGCAAGCCCAGGAGGAAAAGGGCTTTCTCGCTCACTCCCTCGCTCCCACGCTGTAACAGACTGCCGATCAGACCGCTGATGCCTGCGATACGCCCGTTGGCAACGACGAAGAGACTGGCCGCCAGGCCAATCAACGCGCCACCTGCAAGGGATGACCAGGGAGTGAAGTGGATCCAGTCGACATTCATGAGCCTTCTCCTGCGCAAAATTGTTGATACAAGGTTTGGATGACTGCCAATGCGGCGGGCTGCTGAGAGAGAGTCGGTTGCTGTATCCCCAACCGTGACTCCCGATAGGCGAGGCTGGGCAGTCCTGGAAGTGGATGGCTCCTGCTCACGACCCAACAGCCTTTACCAGCAAGGCGAGCGCTACCACCATAGAAACAGCGGCAAACCCTTTTTGTAAGTGTGGACCCTCCAGCCGGGTCGCGATCAGACGCCCGCACACCATTCCAACCAATGCTCCAATGGAAAACGGAATGGCAACTGTCCACTGCAAGTGCCCAGCTGCAGAGCTTGCAGCAACGCCGGAAATTGAAACCAGCGCAATCACGGCCAGAGACGTGGAAAGCACTGACTGCGCTGTCAAATTGGTATATCGCTGGAGCGCCGGCACCATCACAAAACCACCACCCACGCCGAGTAAACCAGAAAGTCCGCCTGCGACAATGCCCGAAAAGGTAAGTGCCCATGCACACGGGGCAGTCCAGTTTAGCTTTCCTCTATTGACGTCCAATAGGCAAGGCGGTGGTTTGGATGTGACGGCTATCTTCGACTTGGAGGGGGGTAACGATCGTTGAAATACCCGGAACGCGACGTACATCAGGACCAAGGCAAACATGATCGTCAACGGACGGTTAGGCGTGCGCTGCGCCAGCCAAAGGCCAAGTGGAGAACATACGATCCCTGCTCCTGCAATTAAAAGCGCAGCTTTGTAGCGGACAGTGCCGTTTTTGAGGCCCATTACGGCACCCAGGGTCGCGGCTAAACCGACAGCCAGTAGACCAATTGGTCCTGCATCGGCCATGCTCATGCCCACTCCAAACACCAGGAGCGGCACAGCCAGTATTCCCCCTCCGGCGCCGGTCAGAGCCAGAATGACTCCAACAGTAAGCCCGAGCAGTAAGACGACGATCATCTGAGTCTCCTTGTGTTCAGGCCTGATTTCATACGTCAGCCAATTCAGGTTTCGCCATCCACTCATGACCCTTGAGCATTCCCTTCCAATACAGCGGTGGAAGAATTCGCTCTTTGAGCAGCCATGCCAGCCTTGATGGACGGGTACCGTCAATCAGCCAGGATGGAAAGCTGGGGGAGACCTTGCCGCCATAGGTGAACTCGGCCAATACGATTTTTCCGCGCTCAACCGTCAGGGGGCAGGAGCCGTAGCCGTCGTAATGGGCGCTGCCTTTTGCTTTACCCATTGCAGTCAACACGTTATGGGCAACGACTGGTGCCTGTTTGCGTGCTGCGGCGGCGGTTTTGGCGTTGCTGGAGTTGGCAGCGTCTCCCAGCGCGTGAATATTTTCCCAGGTTTTATGACGCAAAGTGGCAGGGTCGACATCAATCCAGCCAGCCGCGTCAGCGAGAGGGCTGACCCTCACAAAATCAGGGGCAATCTGCGGTGGAACCACATGAAGTAGATCGAAGTCACGAGTAACCAGATGGGCGCTGCCATCCGGATTAACGCAGTTGAATGTTGCAGTGCGCGCGGGTCCGTCCACGCGGGTGAGTGTGTGGCCAAAATTCAGGTCGATACCATAAGCCGTGATGTATTCCATCAGTGCGGGCACATAATCGGGAACTCCGAACAGCACCGCGCCGGCGCTGCAAAACTCGATCTCGACTTTGTCCAATACACCGGCACGTTTCCAATGATCGGCAGATAAGTACATCGCTTTTTGCGGTGCACCGGCACATTTGATCGGCATGGGCGGTTGGGTGAAAAGGGCTCGGCCACTACGCAGTTGCTGCACCAGTTCCCATGTATAGGGGGCAAGGTGATACAGGTAGTTTGAAGTCACGCCGTTGCGCCCCAGGGTGTCCGACAACCCCTCGATGGCATCCCAATTGAGCTTCAGGCCAGGGCACACGATCAATTGCTCGTATTTGACGACTCGGCATCCATCAAGAATGACGGCATTTCTCTCGGGTTCGAAAGCAGCGACCGCCGACTTGATCCAATGCACACCGCGGGGGATGGTCGTGCCCATCGTGCGGGCAGTTTGGGGGGCATTGAAAACGCCACAGCCGACAAGTGTCCAGCCAGGCTGGTAGTAGTGCACATCTGCAGGGTCGATTATGGCAACGTCGAGTCCCGGATCTCGCGCCAGTAAACTGGATGCAGTCGCGATACCTGCCGCACCGCCCCCGATGATGACCACGGTATGCTGCGCCTCAGCCACTTCGACCGGCGTGCGCCCCTGATTCGCAATCCGGCGAATGACGCCTTTCATATCGAACCCGGCTTTTTTGGCCGTCTCGACGATGTGTGGCAGGGATTGTTGGCCCGCTTGTGACAGTGCCCACATCGTTGTCGAGCGCATACCGGAACGGCAATAGGCCAACACTGGTTTTGGCAGCGTTTCAAGGAGCTTGCCGAAGGCAATACCTTGCTCGTCAGTGACTTTGCCTGATTCTGCGGGAAGGTAGTGCGCCTCGATACCGACCGCTTCGGCGGCTCGTTTGATTTCGGCAAACAAGGGCTGATCACTGCCTTCGCCATCGGGACGGTTACACACGATGTTGCGAAAACCGGCTTCTTTTAGTTCAGCCAATTGGTGGGGGAAAATCTGTTCTGATACCGACAGTCCGGGCGCAAGGTGGCGAATGTCCATAAGTGACTCCGTTATGGTTATTTTTCTTATGCGTTTTTTGGGGAATGCAACGTCAGGCGACGTTGAGCGGGATTTTCAGGTAGCGCGTTCCGTTCGCTTCAGGCTCAGGCAAGTGCCCAGCTCGCATGTTGACCTGAACCGATGGCAGGATCAGTGTCGGCATCTCCAACGATGCATCACGCTTTGTGCGCATCGCCACAAACGCCTGCTCACTGATACCGTTACGGACGTGAACGTTGTGGGCGCGCTGGTCGGCAACGGTACTGATGAATTGCACTTCGCGGCCACCCGGCTGATAGTCGTGGCACATGTAGAGCGAAGTATTGGCCGGCAGGCTCAACACCTTGTTAATTGACTGGAATAGCGTGCGAGCATTTCCACCGGGAAAGTCACAACGTGCAGTACCGTAGTCAGGCATAAACAAAGTGTCGCCGACGAATGCAGCCGTTTCGGTTCCGTCGCTGATCACATAAGTCATACAGGCGGGGGTATGGCCGGGTGTATGGAGCGCGCGGCATTGCAGTGAGCCAATGGCGAACGGCTCGTCATTGACGAACAGGTGATCGAACTGACTCCCGTCGCGGGCCATATCGCCAGTTGTATTGAACAGAGTGCCAAACACCTCCTGCACCGTCGAAATCTGGCTGCCGATCGCTATTTTTCCACCGAGCCTTTCCTTCAGATACGGCGCTGCCGTCAGGTGGTCTGCGTGGACGTGGGTCTCGAGAATCCAGTCGACGCGCGCATTGAGTTCGTTCACCCTCGCAATCAACAGGTCGGCAGACGTTGTGGCGGTGTGGCCGGATTTAGGATCGTAATCCAGTACGCTATCTATCAAAGCGCAGTGGTGGGTGGCCTCATCCAACACAAGATAGCTGACGGTATTAGTAGCAGAATCGAAGAATCCTTCGACGTGAAGTTTTACGCTCATGACCTGTCTCCTTAGGGGGCTTTTACCAAGCCGCTCACACTAAGGACTGACATTGCAATAAGTCTGCCAGGCCGAAACTGTACAGAAATACGTTATTAACTATTTGATTTTAATAGAGTTTAATTCTTCGATGGGATTGGGGGTTTTCTCCATTCGCCTCGATTTACTGCCATTGGCAGTGCTTGTTGACAGAGGTGGCAGTGTCACAACAGGATGGATGGATTCAAAGGAGCCACGATGAAGACTATCCTGCCTATCCCAACCCATTCCATCCCGGACCCGGACCAAGTGCAGTCACTTGTTTCGTTTCTTGAGCACGAGCCCCAACCGATGATCGTGCTCGATCCGGACTACAACATCCTGGCTGCCAACACGGCCTATCAGCGGCAGTTTGGCAGCGCTGATAAACCCTTTATCGGCCATAAGTGCTATCAAATCTCCCACCACTACGATGTGCCTTGTGATCAGGCGGGTGAAAACTGCCCGATGAAAAAGGCGCAGGAAATGCGCGGGCCGGATCGTGTGTTGCACATTCACCACACGCCTCGGGGTCCAGAGCATGTCGATGTCGAATTGCGCCCGATTCTAGACGAGCACGGTTCCATTACGGCCTATGTGGAGCGTCTCACACTGGTTCGCAGCGCATCAGCGCGACCCAGCAACGAAGGGCTTGTCGGCCGTTCTCCAGCCTTTAACCGTGCCCTGTCGGAGCTGCAACGGGTGGCACCGTCAATGCTGCCGGTGCTGCTGCTGGGTGAGTCCGGTACGGGCAAAGAGCTGTTCGCCCGCGCCGTACATGAAACCAGTGAGCGGGCCACTGGACCCTTTGTTGTGGTTGATTGCTCTGGATTGACCGAAACGTTATTTGAGAGCGAACTGTTCGGCCATGAAAAGGGAGCGTTCACCGGTGCCACCACGCGTAAGACCGGCTTAGTTGAAACGGCTCAGGGCGGCACATTGTTTCTCGATGAAATTGGCGATGTTCCGTTGGCCATGCAGGTGAAATTGTTGCGCCTGATTGAATCGGGCACCTATCGCCGTGTCGGCAGTGTCGAGACCCTTCACGCCAACTTCAGATTAGTGGCTGCGACCCACAAGCCATTGGAAAAAATGATGGAGAAAGGTGAATTCAGGCAGGACCTGTACTACCGCATCAGCGCCTTCCCAATTCAGTTACCGCCCTTACGCAACCGAGTTGAAGACATTGGTTTACTTGTGAATTCATTTCTACAACGTGCCGGTACAGGCAAGCGCCCGCTGACAATAGAGGCGGATGCTCTGACACAATTGCAGCAGTTTTCCTGGCCCGGCAATATCCGTGAATTACGCAATGTTCTAGAAAGAGCCAGTCTATTCGCTGACGATGGAGTGATCCGCTCCATACATTTACCCCAGGCATCTGCCGTGATATTTCCTCAGCCCTCGACTTCCGGTCCTTTTGAGGCCAGCACGTTGGTACAGGCACTCGCTACCTTTAAAGGTACCCGCAGTGAGCTGGCCAAGCACATGGGTATTAGCGAACGTACGTTGTACAGACGACTGAAAGAGCAAGGTTTGGTCTAGTAGGTCGCGCTCAGGCCGCAAGTCTGCCAATGCCTGCCAACGCTGCGGCCATGCTCGCAATTATGCTCAGATTAATTGAGACTGAGACGGCTTCAAATCAACGCCAACGCCTGCGCCAAATCCGCCCTTAGGTCCTCCACATCCTCAACCCCCACCGATAACCTCACTAACCCATCGCCAATCCCCAACTGCTTGCGGATTTCTGCCGGGATACTCGCGTGAGTCATGATTGCGGGGTGCTCGATCAGGCTCTCCACCCCGCCCAGGCTTTCGGCCAAGGCAAAAATCTGTACGTTCTCAAGGAAGCGTTTGGCCCCGGCCAGGTCGGTGTTCAGATCGACGCAAATCATCCCGCCAAAGCCGTGCATCTGCCGGCGTGCCAATTCGTGTTGTAGGTGAGAGGTCAGGCCGGGGTAGTAGACGTGCGCCACTTGCGGTTGGCGTTCAAGCCATTGCGCCAGTTCCATTGCGTTGCTGCAGTGACGCTCCATGCGCAGGGCGAGGGTTTTCACGCCGCGCAGGGTGAGGAAGGCGTCGAATGGGCCAGAGATGGCGCCGACCGAGTTTTGCAGGAAGCCCAGACGTTCGGCCAGTTCAGGGTTTTGCCCAACGATGGCGATGCCGCCGATCACGTCGGAATGGCCGTTCAAATATTTGGTGGTCGAGTGCACGACGATGTCAAAGCCCAGCTCCAGGGGACGCTGGATCCACGGGCTGGCGAACGTATTGTCGGCGACGCAGATGATGCCTCGGTCGCGGCACAGGTCTGCGATGGCAGTCAGGTCGGTTAGGCTCAGCAACGGGTTGCTCGGCGTCTCGACCCAGACCATCCGCGTGTCGTCCTGCAACGAGGCTTCGAAGGCCGCGAGGTTACTCAGGTCAACGTAACTGAATCGATGCCCGGCGCTGCGTTGGCGCACTTTGTCGAACAGTCGGAAGGTGCCGCCGTAAAGGTCATTGCCAGAGACAATATGCGAGCCGGCATCAAGCAGTTCAAGCACCGTGGAAATCGCCGCCAGACCCGAGGCGAACGCGAAGGCCTGGGTGCCACCTTCAAGGTCCGCCACACAGCGCTCCAGGGCAAACCGTGTTGGGTTGTGCGAGCGGCCGTAGTCGAGGCCTTTGTGCACGCCGGGGCTCTGTTGCAAGTAGGTGGAGTTGGCGTAGATCGGTGGCATCAGCGCGCCGGTGGAAGGGTCCGGTGTTTGCCCGGCGTGTATCACGCGGGTGGCAAAGCCTTGGTGCGCACCGCTGTCATAGTGCTTACTCATGTAAGGGATCTCCGTAAGTGATTAAGCAGGTCAACGCGGGTAATCAGGCCATGGAAGCCCGACGCGTCGGCGATGATCGCGATCAATCCGCGGTCGAGTTCGGCTTGCAATTGCGCCAGGCTGGCGCCGGGCGGCAGGGTTTGCAGTGTGTCGGTCATGGCGCTGGCCACGGTCAGGCGAAAGTGCGAAGCGTCTTCCTGCATGCCCAGCAAGATATCCGACTCGTCAATTACCCCCACCAGTTTCTGTCCGTCTACCAACACCGGCAGTTGTGATACGTCCGCCAGGCGCATGCGCTGGAAGGCCGTGAGCAGCGTGTCGCCCGGGCCGACACTGATCACTCGGCCATCCTCGAAACGCCGGGCGATCAGGTCGCGCAAGTCGCCGTAGCGTTTGTATTTCAGCAGGCCCTGATCGTTCATCCATTGGTCGTTGTAGACCTTCGACAGGTAGCGGGTGCCGGTGTCGCAGACGAACGTGACCACCCGTTTCGGTTCGGTTTGCTCGCGGCAATAGCGCAACGCAGCGGCCAGCAAAGTGCCGGTGGACGAGCCGCCAAGAATGCCTTCGGCGCGCAGCAACTGCCGGGCGTGATCGAAGCTTTCCTCATCGCTGATCGAATAGGCATGGCGCACGCTGGAGAGGTCGGCAATCGATGGAATAAAGTCTTCGCCGATGCCTTCCACCGCCCACGCACCGGGCGTGCCGAGGGTGCCGCTGCGGCTGTATTCGGCCATCACTGAGCCGATCGGATCGGCCAGTATCATTTCCAGGTCCGGCTGCACGCGTTTGAAGAAACGGGTCAGCCCGGTCAGCGTTCCGGCCGAACCGACGCCGACGACGATGGCATCCAGATTATGTTGAGTCTGCGCCCAGATCTCCGGCGCGGTGCTGCATTCGTGGGCCAGCGGGTTGGCCGGATTGTTGAACTGATCGGCGAAGAACGCATCGGGAATTTCCTTGGCCAATCTCGCGGCAACGTCCTGGTAATACTCAGGGTGGCCCTTGCCGACATCGGAGCGGGTGATGTGTACCTCGGCGCCCATGGCCTTGAGGTGCAAGACCTTCTCGGTGGACATCTTGTCCGGCACCACCAACACCACCCGATAACCCTTGGCGCGGCCGACCAACGCCAGGCCCAGGCCCGTGTTGCCGGCGGTGGCCTCGACAATGGTGCCGCCGGGCTTCAACCGGCCATCGCGTTCGGCGACGTCGATCATTGCCAGGCCAATTCGGTCCTTGATCGAACCACCGGGGTTCTGTGATTCAAGCTTGAGGAATAGCGTGCACGGGCCGGTATCAAAACGGCTGACGCGAACCAGCGGCGTATTGCCGATCAGTTCGAGCACGGCAGGGCGTGAGTTGTTCAGCATGTCGTCACCTCCTGTGAAATACGCACTGGATGGACAGTGAATGGCGGCGTTTCATCGCGCGCCAATTGAAGGTCAATCTCGCTTGGACCATAGGCCGGGATGGCGTCATTCGCAACCTTGCATCGCCAGTCGGTATGGCGTTTCGAAGTTTTGAATATAGAGTCATTAGTGAGTATTAAAAATAATCAAAGGTATAAATGGGCTTGCCAATAGTTGATGGCGGGCGGGGACATGGCATCCGAAGCAAAATAACTCAGCTTGAGCGGCCGTTGAAGGCCGATTCCGTCACGTCGCTTGCTTGCTAAATAGTATGACGTTTTGAGTGTGTGGAGGGCGTAAATGAGAGTGCGTTGCTATTGCGCCTGTTTAAAGCTGTACAGTAACTAATGGATCCAATAATCAATACATCAGTTGCTCTGTAATCGAGCAGGCCAGTTGTCATGGGCGTTGCCGAGTTAGTTGCTGCATTAGTTCGCGTTAAGAGAGCGTTAAGCGGGACTGCCGTTTGTCGGTAGCCTGCTCAAAAAATGAACATTCCTGCATTATGGGCCTCTGATTCTTCAGCACCTCACCCCATGACGTGCTTTTGCAGTCGCCGTAAAGAAGTGGAAATTGAACCTCATGTGCAGAGTATGCAAATGGGGATTTTTTTATCTGAAAATCAGGAGGCAGTACCTATACCGTTCATTGATTTGCCACGCGAATCAATGGGCTTTGCAGTGCCAAGTCCATGATTTGGCTTGTCTTGTGTCAGTAAGGTCGTGCAGGGTGTTATTAAACAATCCAGTGCCCTGTTAAAGAGCCGATCTGTACTATCTAATAAGGTGGAGAAAATACCGTGGCGATAACTACAATTATGAGCTTGCTCGAAAATAAAGAGTTCATGGAGTTTTTACGTTTAGGTGTTGTGTATGTTCATTTGGTCGCCTGTTGTGTGGCGATTGGTCTGGTGCTGACCAGTGATATTGCAATGGTTAAAGATTTGGTACAACGGAAATTACTCACTGAGCATGACAGTGCTCACATGGAAAGTCTTCAAACCTCTGTAGTCGTTGCTTTGATAGCACTATGGGTGAGCGGCATCGTCATCGTCGGCATTGATTATCTGGACAAAGGCACGGATTATTTCATGAATCCAAAACTGCAAGCCAAAGTGATCATTGTCATGATGTTGAGTTATAACGGCGTGCTGTTGCATCGCCTGGTCTTGCCGGCACTGCAAAAGGCGGGTTCCTTGCTCAATCTGGGGTTCAGCGCACGGATGCTGGCGATGTTCTGTGGCTCGTTGTCGGCGGTGTCCTGGATGTATGCCGCGATGCTGGGCGTCGGTCGTCCGTTGGCCTGGAAATATTCACTTTCTGAGCTGTTGATGGCGTATCCGGTACTGATCGTGTTGGGCTTCCTGACGATGCTGGTATTGACCTGGCGAGCGAAACAAACCGACGCCGTCGATACCCATCACCGGGCAGTGGCGAGCGCTTGCTAGAACGGTTTAGTGTTTAAGTCTCGGGGCCTCTTTCGAAGCCGGGAAATGGAAACGACCCTCTTTGTGCAGGCTGGTGATAACGGCCGGCACCGGGAAGGTCGCTTTTGTTTTAAGTCATCCCTGAGACGACGGAACCTTGGGCCGGGTTGGCGCCATCGGCAACTAATCGCTTGTCTGTCCGTCCCCGTTCAACGGCACGCCCACAACTGCTGCGGCGCTAAAAAAGCATCGATGAACGCTGCAAAGGGGGGATCCCCCCCTCGCAACAGGTTCAGTGTCTATTTCAGATGGGGTGATTGCCGCTTTCCGGCAGCTTGGCAATCACCTTGATCTCAAACTCAAAACCGTACAGCCACGTCACCCCGACGCCGGTCAGTGTCGGGTGCGGTGCCTCGCCCCAGAATTCGGGCAACACTTTCCAGATCGTGTCGAACTTCGATTCCGGGTCGACAATGAACACCGTCACATCAATCATGTCGTCGAAGGTGCAACCAGCGGCGCCCAGAATTGCGTTCAGGTTGTTGAAAGCGAGCCGCACCTGCTCCTCCAAATCCGGTTCGGGTGAGCCATCCTCCGTGCTGCCGACTTGTCCGGAAACGAACAGGAAGCCATTGGATTTAATCGCCGGCGAATAGCGATTGCGTTCATACAAGGCCTGGCGTTCAGGCGGAAAAACCACATCACGCGGGTTCATACAGTGTCTCCATCAACGGATTCAAAACAACGATGAAGTGACTGTAAGGACTTGCGCCGGCCCGATAAACGAGCAACCGTAGGTATCACTGTTTGTGATTCCCAAACAATCGGAAGCCGAAATGGACCGTTTTGATGCGATGCAAGCGTTCGCGCGGGTGGTGGAGGCGGGCAGCTTCACCAAGGCTGCCGAGACGCTGCACATGAGCAAAACCAGCGTGACGCAACTGGTGCAGCAACTGGAAGCACGCCTGCGGGTCAAGTTGCTCAACCGCACCACGCGCAAGGTCAACCTGACCGCCGACGGTGCCGTTTACTACGAGCGCGTTGTGCGGCTGCTGGCTGATCTGGACGATGCTGAAACCAGTCTGTCCACGGCAGCGGCGTTGCCTCGGGGCCGACTGCGGGTCGATGTGCCCAGTCCGTTGGCCAGCATGATTTTGATGCCAGCCTTACCGGCGTTTCACGCGCGATATCCCGACATCCAGATCGACATGGGCGTCAGTGATCGCATGGTGGACATCATCGGTGAGAACGTTGATTGCGTTGTGCGAGGCGGCGAGTTGACCGATCAATCGCTGATGGCCCGGCGGGTCGGCGACCTGCAACTGGGCGTGTACGCCGCGCCAAGTTACCTGGCGCGCCTCGGTACACCGTCACACCCCCAAGACCTTGAAGACTCGGTGCATCGAATCGTCGGTTTTCTCTGGGCGCGCACGGGCAAAGCGCTGCCTTACGCCATGCGTAACGGCAGTGAAAGCGTCAATATCAAGGGTCGCTATGTGTTGGCGGTCGATGACGGTACTGCCTACCTAGCGGCAGGCCTGGCCGGCATGGGGGTGCTGTGGCTACCGGATTACATGGCCAAGGCTCACAAAGCCCGGGGCGACCTGGTTCGCCTTTTCGAAGACTGGCGCCTCGAATCGATGCCGATTTACGTGGCGTTTGCGCCGAACCGGCACATCAGCCTCAAGCTGCGGGTGTTCATCGATTGGGTCGCTGAACTGATGGCACAACATGCACCGATCATAGTCCGACCTACTCAGCCAGCCCAGAGCCCCGGCTAGTTGCGGTCCGCCACCTTGCGCGTGATTTCATCCGTTCACGCCGCAACTCCTCGGCGAACTGCACCTTGAAAACCGTTGAACCTACCTCCGCCAAAGTGTCTTAATGTCATTCACGTATCCCGCTATCCATGCTGTAATTTCGATCCTCTACAGAATGCGGGACAAAACCTGGGCGAGCCTGCGTGAGAGGATTTAAAACGGCTTTGTGAAAGAGATGACTCACCGATCCGTTAACGCAGCCGATAGCGCTATAAGCGACTGACTTGTCTCTACGACTATCTGGAAATTATGCCAAAGAATCTCGCCTCCATCGTTTGTACGCTGACCCATCGCTCCAGTGTTTCGCTGACGCGAGCTTCTCTTTTCAAGTTTGCGGGCCTGCTGGCTGGCGTGTTTGTACTGGCCAGCGTCTCACTTGTTTACCTTGCCCACGATTTAGACCGAAAGGAGGAGGTAGAAAGCGCTTTCTATACCCAAAAGGCGATGCAATCGCTGGAAAAGTCGCTGCGTTCAACGGTAAAGGACTACGCCTTTTGGGGAGATGCTTATAAACACCTGCACACCGAAGTAGACCCAGACTGGGCTTTCGTTCGACAAAACATCGGGCCGACGGTTTATAAGGATTTTGGATTCCAGGGGCTGTTTGTTGTCGATGACGTCAATCGCACTGTGTATTCGGTGGTCAAGGGTGAGCTCAAAACCGTTGAAGTCGCAGAGTGGCTGGGGCAGTCCATTACCCCCATTCTCGATAAGGCTCGCGCTGGCGCGGAAACAGAAACGCCGACCACTGTCTTTATCAATGTAAATGGCGTACCCGCCGTCGTTGCGGCTGCCGCGATCACGCCGGGCACCGACCCCACCGTAGTGCCGGATGACAGGCAGCCGTCGGTGCTGATTTTCGTGGATGTTTTGAACAGCACCAAGCTGGCGCTGATCGGCAACGATTTCGGGGTGGATCGGCTGCAGATCGCCAGCGCCGGTGAAGCCGGCTCAGCGTCGCTGCTGCCATTGGGTGATGGCGGCGTCGCAGGCACTGTGCATTGGAAATCTTCAAAGCCAGGCCTGCGTTTGTTGGGCATCGGGTTGCCATTGATCGGCATCGCCGCATTGTTGGTGTGCCTGATGGTCTGGACCATTTTGCGTCGCACCACCGCCGGGGCACAGGCGCTGGACGCCAGTTACGCATCGCTGCAAAGCAGTCAGAACGCCCTCGCCACCAGTGAAGCGCGTTTTCGCGACGTCGTTGAAGCCAGCTCGGACTGGGTGTGGGAAATCGATGCTGGCTGGCGCCTGACCTTTTTGTCCGAGCGCTTTGAAGTCGTTACCGGGCTGTCCCGGGAGGCCTGGGTCGGTGCGACGATCGATGATCTGTTATGTACGGAACTAGGCACGCTATCCCAGTGGCTAAGCATTCCGAACCGTCGTCCGGATATCAGCGTCCAGTGCCGCTACGTCGACCCTCAAGGTCGGGAGCGCATCACTCGCCTGTCGGCGCGAGCAATGACCGGTGGAGGATTTCGCGGCACTGCGACGGATGTCACAGAGGAAGTTGAAGCCCGTCAGCGAATCGAATTCCTCTCGCAGCACGACGCCTTGACCGGGCTCCCCAACCGGACCCGCCTTCGGGAGTTTCTTGACGGCAAACTCAATGCATTGCCGACGCTGGAGCAGCCGCTGATCATGCTCAGTCTGGACCTTGATCGCTTCAAGCCGGTCAATGACTTGCTCGGGCACGCCGCCGGTGATGCCGTCCTGAATGCAGTATCGAGCCGCTTGGCCGACTGTGTGCGCGATGGCGACCTTGTCGCCCGTATCGGGGGGGATGAGTTTGTATTGATCCTCACTGACATAAGTTCCCAGGATGAAGTCGAGACGCTCTGTCGTCGTCTGATCGACTCCATTGAGCGGCCGATAGCTATCGACGAGCAGGAAGTGTTCGTCAGCGTGAGTATTGGCATCTCGATGGCGCCGACGGACGCATTGGAAGCCGCCGAGTTGCTCCGCTATGCGGACATCGCCCTGTACGAGGCGAAGAGCGCAGGGCGTAACACATGGCGCTTTTATGCCGG
This sequence comes from Pseudomonas violetae, assembly GCF_023072615.1. Classification (GTDB taxonomy): domain Bacteria; phylum Pseudomonadota; class Gammaproteobacteria; order Pseudomonadales; family Pseudomonadaceae; genus Aquipseudomonas; species Aquipseudomonas violetae. Next base: position 161,394 of record NZ_JAKNRW010000002.1, on the reverse strand, counting down.
GGATATGAACGCCAGGATCATTGAGCGTCGTCGTTTGGAAAGTGACCTGCGATTTGGGATCAAGCACGGTGAGCTGCGGCTGCATTTCCAGCCGCGCTATCGCATCGCGGATGGCCAGATGGTCGGCGCTGAAGCGCTGGTACGGTGGCAACATCCTGAGCGCGGTTTAATCCCACCTGACACGTTTATTCCCATTGCCGAAGAGTCTGGGTTGATCATTGCTTTAAGTAACTGGGTAATCAGCACCGCTTGCCGTTGCGCGGCGCAGTGGCCGGAAAACCTGTTTGTTTCCATCAACCTGTCATCTACCGAGTTCAAGCGTGGCAACCTGGTTGAGCGCATCCAGAAAGCACTTCACGACACCAGAATCGACCCTGCGCGCGTGGAGCTGGAAATTACCGAAAGCGTGATGCTCGAAGATGCCGCTGGCGCCATGGAGGTGATGCGCACACTCAAACGCCTCGGCGTGCGCATAGCCATGGACGACTTCGGAACCGGCTATTCATCGCTGAGCTACCTGCGCACTTTCCCTTTTGATGGCCTGAAAATAGACCGCAGCTTCTTGAACCGGCTGGGTGAAAGCGAGGATGACAACGCGATCATCCTCGCCATCGTGGGCTTGGGGCGTGCGTTATCCCTTACCGTGACCGCTGAAGGCATTGAAACGGCTGAACACCTGCAACTGCTCAAAGCGGTGTCGTGCGATGAAGGCCAGGGGTATTTCCTGAGTCGGCCGCTGGAAGTTGAAGCGTTCGACGCGTTGCTGGAACGCCTGGGCCACACCGGCAGTACAAGCAACGCCTGACGCTCAATGCCCAAAACGAGGCCTGCTGTAGCGAACGCACGAAAAAGCCCGGCTGATTAGGCCGGGCTTTTTGTTGGGTACTGCGGTAAAGGCCTTCATTCATGCAGTGCGTTTTTGGATCAAATGGTCGGAACCGCCTTCAGCCACACGTTTTTCAATCAGACGATCCGAGCCACCTTCAGCGACGCGGTTCTCGATCAACCGGTCCGAACCACCCTCGGCCACTCGGCTTTCAATCAACCGGTCCGAACCGCCTTCAGCGATCATCGTATGGGCTGGCGTTGCGGCAAAAGCGTTAACTGCGAAAACCGAGAAAGCGATGCTGAGAAGAGTTTGGCGTTTCATGAGTGTGTGCTCCGGGGTGCTTATGGGTTGGGTATGGAGCGGATGTTACGCGGGGGATTTTTTATGAGAACTTCATTGATGTGATGATGACTATCGACGCGAGCAATGGTTGGGCGCGGGGAGCGTTGAACCACTGCTACCCATGCTCGGCAGCAGCGTCCTCAATCACCGTCAGAAGGTGTACTTAGCCGTCAGCGCATAACTGCGTGGGTTGCCATACGTGTCGGTGGAACCCCACGTCGTGCTGGCGCCAATGGCCGAGTAATAAACCCGGTCGAAAATGTTGTTGGCGTTCAGTTGCAAGTCCAGGTGCTTGTTGACCTGATAACCCGCCATCAAGTCCGCCACGGCGTAGCTGCCTTGCTCAAGACGGTACGTGCTATTGGCCACCGGGACGTCGTTGTACATACGGCTCTGCCAATAGACGTTGCCTCCCACCCGGAGTTTTTCCAGCGGACCCTGGAGGCGGTAAACGGTCGAGAGCTTGAACAGGTGCTCCGGCGTGTCGGTCTCGAAACGCTGATTCTTCTTCGCCGGGTCGGCGTCCTTGAGGTAGTGGGCACGGGTGTAGGTGTAGCCGCCGCCGACCTGCCAGTTCTCGGTCAGCGCGCCTTGCAACTCCATATCAATACCTTGGCTGCGCACCAGGCCAGACGCGTCGTAGCAGGTCAGCTCCGGGCAACCCAACTGAGTCGCGGATTGAGTGGCGCGGTTTTTCTGGTCGATCTGGAACACCGCCAGGCTGGCGTTGAGTGCGCCATTGAAGTACTCGCCCTTGATGCCGACTTCGTAGTTTTCCCCAACGATCGGTTCCAGCAGTTTGCCGGAGAGATCCTTTTCAGTTTGCGGGTTAAAAATATCGGTGTAGCTGGCGTACACGGAATACTGATCATCGAGCTTGTAGATCAGACCGGCGTAGCGCGTCAGGTTGCGGGTGACTTTGTAGTCGGCGTCGCCCGCGCGGTCGTCGTAGTCGTACCAGTCCAGGCGACCGCCGAGAATCAGCGTCAAGGGATCGGCCAGGCTCAAGCGCGTGGTCAGGTAAACCCCGTCCTGTGTGGTAATGCTGTGGCTTTTGCCGTCGCGCACGAAGTCCGGTTTGGGCGCGCCAATGGGCAGCCCGGTGTCGTAGGGGCTGTATTCCTTGGTGGTGTTGTCGTAGAGGCGTTTGCTGGTGCCGACCACCACTTCGTGAGTCCGGCCGAAGGCGTCGACCGGGCCGCTAGCATACGTGTCGAACGCGGTCTGCTTTTCGTCTTGGCGTGATTGCCAGGCCGTGGTCTCCAGCGGGCCGTTGTAGCGCGACAGGTAGGTGCCGGAGAACAAACCGTCCAGCGTCGAAGTCGAGCCCGCGACGTGCAGTTTCCAGCCGTTATCGAAACGGTGTTCGACGTCGCCGAACACCGTGTCGATCCGCAGCTTTTTGTTTTCCCAATCGGTGCCAGGGTAGGTGGAGCGGGGCAGGTTGAGGTGGTGCCCGTCGGTGCCAAGAGGCAAGCCGCCCCAGAAGAAATTGGTCTGGTCTTCCTGGCGCGAGAAGCCCAGCGTCGCGGTGGTGCTGTCGCTCAGGTCCGCCTCGGTAATCCCGTAGAACAGACCGTGATCGCTTTGCTCCTTGTCGCGGAAACTGTTGGCATCCTGATAAGACCCGAGCATTCTTCCGCGCAAGGTGCCGCTATCGTTGAGCGGACCGGACGCATCAAACTGACCGCGATAATCATCCCAACTGCCGGCCGTCCCCGTCAGGCTAATCTGTGGGGTGAACGTCGGGCGTTTGCGCACCATGTTGATCGCCGCCGACGGGTTGCCCGCGCCGGTGACCAGCCCCGTGGCGCCGCGAATCACTTCCACGCGATCAAACATCGCCAGGTTCGGCTGCACGCCCATGGTGTAGCCCGAATACGAACTCGGCAGGCCGTCGTACATGATGTTGTCGATGTCAAAACCACGAGAACTGTAGGTCTGACGCCCAGGCCCACTGTCCTGATTGAGGAACAGGCCGGGCGTGTTCTTCACCACATCGTTGATGCTGGTCATGGCCTGATCGTCCATGCGCTGGCGCGTAATCACCGTCACCGCCTGCGGGGTTTCACGCAGGGTCAGCGGCAACTTGGTCGCCGTCTGCATCGGCCCGGTGGTGTACGACCCCGAACCTTCGGTGGTGGCACCCAGTTGAGTGCTGGTGATGCTCGTGGCGTCCAGCTCCAGCGTCGCCGGTTTTGGCGTGGCGTCAGCGTCGACAGGCTGGGCGTCGGCGGCGCTGGCGGCTTGAGTGCTTGCCAGGCTAATGGCAAAGGCCAGCAGGCCCGGTGAAAAAAACGTACGGCTTTGCGGTTGATACACAAACATGAACCTGACACTCCCCCGATAGCCATTCCTTGGCAAATAGTAATCGTGATGATAATTATTCGCGTCAGTGTGGCAGATTGTTTCAGCGCTAAAAACCCTGCGGGGACAGGGAATTGACAAATTTTTCACATTTAGGTGGGGGAAGAAGTGCGATTTAGAGCGGTTGGCCGCGTAGGCCGGGAGGATTGTTGGCGATGAGTGTCGGGCTACAAGCGGCCTATCCCGTAGCGTGCCGGCGCCTTTACAGCGCCCGATGCCGTTGCGGTCAAACCCGTCAGCCGTCCTGCGGCCACTGATCCGCTATCTCAAACCACGACGCCTTCGACGCGACACACGCCTGCCGCTGCTTCGTCGCCTGGAACGGCGTATCCAGCGTACCGATCGCAATCGAAATCCAGAAGATTGAGCGGTTGGTGTAGGGGCGGCGATTACAGCGGCAGTGTCTTCAAACCGTCGGGCGTTTGGATATGCGCCACCAGATAGGGCGTTGAACCTGCGGCCAGTGCATGCAGACGAACCGGCCCGGAAAAGTTGATCGCGGTCAGCAGCGCCTGAATTTTCCCCGGATCAGGATCAAACACGTCCAACGCCACCAGCGAACAACCCCGATCGACCATCGCGCTCGCGGGGGGTGGCGCCTGTTCCCACTGAATCAACGTCGGCGCTGAGCCGTTCAACGGCAAGCTGCCGTCAGCGGGAATGGTGATTTGCCAGGCCAACGCGCCTCGGGTCATGGGCTCGGGGTTGCCGAGGATGTTGCGACAGGCTTCGCTCATGCCATGAATGTCGTCGGTGCGCGCCACCCACGTCGTCAGCCGTGCCGGCGCATCTACGGCCGATTGATCCATGCCAAACCAGCGCGGGCGGTCGGGACGTTTGGCGGACGGGTCGATGGCGATTACTTCCAGGTAAGTGTCCGGGCCCAGGCACAGCAGCCGATTGTGAGTGCCCATGCGCGGATGCGCACCGCCGGGTTGCAGCTCGGCGCCGAGCACGCGGGTCACGAAGGCGCAGCCGGTGTCGAGGTCGGGGGCGACGATGGCGAGGTGATCGAGGGTGCTTTTCATGTGCGGAGTGCCTTACCGAGGTTTATCCATCGCGAACAAGTGTAGGTGCTGCCGAACGCGGGCATGGGTTGATCTTCGCTCATGCAAAAAGGGGCCAACGCTCACACGTCGGCCCCTTTTTTTCGCGCGCACTCGCCGATCAGTCCTCCAGGACTTGCGGCGACACCACCCAAACACTGCAAGGCATTTTGTACAACAGATGTTCCACGGTGCTGCCCACCAACCGGCCGACACCATGATGGCCGACGCGGCCCATAACGATTACATCGACGCTGTAGGCATCGACATAACTGGCCAGGACCTTGGCCGGGTTGCCCATGACCATGTGGCGTTGCTCCGGTGGGATGCCGTTGCGTTCGGCCAGGTCGTTGAAGGCCTGGCCCTGTGCGTCGAACAGGGCCTTGGCGTTGCCTGAGGAGAAGAAGGCCGACGCATTGTCGAAGCCGAATTCATCGGCGTTGATCGAGGAAAGGTCATAGGCGTACAGCACATCGACCCGGGCATTGCACGCAGTGGCCAATTTCACCGCTTCGTTCAAGATCCGGTCGTTGACGCCTTCGTACCGGCCATCGTGATGGAAGGGGTCGACCGCCGCGACGATTCTGCGCGGCAAAGCGTGCTGCACATGACTTACAAAGTGCAGGGGCACCGGGCATTCGCGCAGCAGGTGAATATCCAGCGGGGTGAACATCAACCGCGAAAGCAGCGATTCGTGTTCCAGCGCCTTGATCAACAAGGCCATAGGCTGTTCTTTGAGGTGGATCAGGATTTCCTGCAAGGGGTTTTCGACCCAGACCACTTCGGTGGTGACGGTCACGCCGATTTTGCGCAACGGGCGGGCTTGTTCCTCCAGCCATTGGCGATGGCGCTCGACATAACCCAGGCGCATCTGCTCCAGCGCTTGTTCGTTGACCATGCCGGCGGTGGCCAGGCCCTCCAGGTAATCGAAGGCCACAATGTGCAACGCGGCGCCTTCAGCCTTGGCCAATGCGGCGGCCCGATCAAACGCGGGACTGTTTTGCATCAGGGCTGAGGCGACCAACATGAAACGTGCTTGCTCAGACATGGAAATCTCCCTTGGGTCATCACACAAACGCTGGCCCGACATGGCTGCGCGAGGTTGTTTGCGGTGACGTTTGATGACGATGCTGGCGCTGAATGGCATTTGGGGCTTGATCTGTATCAAGCAGGCGCGTTAAGGCAGTTGCCACCCCGACGTGTGGTTGCCGGGGTAACCGCAGATGCTCATGGGGTTGATCATCGGCATCGCGGGTGCCCCCAAAGGCATGGTGATAACCGCCCGACTCAGTGCTCCGTTAAAAACTGCTCAATTTCCTCGACGGTACTGCGTGCCGTGCGGGTGACGCCGATCAATGTTGCGGAGGCGGCGCCTGTCCAGTCGCCATAGCCCACCAACCACAAGCGCGGCTCCTGAGTTGAATGCGTGCCTTCGACGGCCACGCGTCCGTCGGCGGTGCAAACACCCAGTGACTCGAGATAGCCGAGGGCAGGGTGGAAACCGGTGCACCAGATCACCACATCGACCGGCGTGTGCGAGCCATCGGCCCACGCCACGCCCGTTTCGGTGAAATGCTCGAAAGGCCGAACCGCATTTAACACGCCACGCTCCCGGGCTTCGATGACGGGCGGCACCATCACGATATCGCCCAACCCGCCGACCGGTTGTTCAATAACGATGCCCGCGAGCTGGGCTTTCCAGCGTTCGGTGGCGCGTTCAAAGAGCACCCGGCCGTCAACATCATCGGCAAGAAACTGCGGCGGCTGCGGGGTGACCCATAAGGTGTCGGCTACTTTGGATACTTCGGCCAGGATCTGGGCGCCGGAGTTGCCACCGCCCACCACCAGGACTGTTTTTCCGGCAAACGGGGCGGCGTCGACGTAGTGGGCCGAATGTAGTTGCTGGCCAGTGAAGGTTTCACTGCCGGGGTAGTGCGGCAGGAAGGGATGACGCCAGGTGCCGGTCGCGCTCACCACCGCGCGGGCCAGCCAGCTGCGGCCCCGAGCCTTGACGTGCAGGCGATTGTCCCAGCGCTCAATAGCGCTCACCCAATAGGGGCGCTCTGTCGGGAACTGGTAGCGTTGTTCATACTGGCTCAGGTAATTGAGCACGTGGTCGCGGCTTGGGTATCCGTCTGTGACCGGCGGCATCATCCAGCCGGCGATGGAACTCCAGGTCGAGGGTGAAAACAATCGCAGCGAACTCCAACCGTGCCGCCAGGCGCCGCCCGGCGCGTCTTCGGCGTCGATGATCACAAAGGAGCGCCCGGTTCGGCGCAGGAAGTAAGCCACGGCGAGTGCAGACTGGCCGCCGCCGATAATCGCGACATCCACTTCGGTGCGGGTAGAAGGCATGGGGAAGCCTCAGGGGTGAGAGTCACACCAAGGTAACCCATCGGGAACAGGTATTTGTTGATGTTCCTCAAGCGTTCGGTGCATTGGCTCAAAACGCTAACTTCGGCCCCAGATAAGCATTGGCACTGGCAATGTCATCGTCCCCCAGTGCACCGACGTTGGCGGCCAGCCGCAGCTTGGCCAGCAGGTAACGCAGCTTGGCTTCGAACAGGTCGCGGCGGGCGGTGTAAATCTGTTCCTGGGCGTTGAGGATGTCGACGTTGGTACTGCTGCCGGCCAGAAAGCCTTTTTTCGAGGAGTCCAGTGAGCGTTCGCTGGACTTGACGGCTTTTTCCAAGGCATGGATACGCGCTTCGCCGCTTTGCACGCCGCGAAATTCCCGGGTGGTGCCGGAGATGATTTCTTCGCGGATGGCGTTCAAATCCTCTTCGGCCTGATCCCGGGTGGCGACACTTTGCCGGGCTCGGGCGCTGACGTAGCCGCCGCTGTAGAGCGGAATGTTTAGTTCCAGCCCGGCCGAGGTATAGCGGTTGCGCTGGTTTTGGGTGGACAGGGTTTCGCTGTCCGCAGCAGTGTAGCCCAGCACCAGATCGAGGGTCGGCCAGTGCCCGGCCTTGGCCTTGGCGACTTCCTCGTCTGCGGTGTTGACGTTCAAGCGCCGGGCCCGGATCAAGGGGCTGTCGGTGCCTGCGCGGATGATCCATTCCTGCAAGTTGTCCGGTTGCAGGGGCGGGGTGGGGAAGGTGTCCTGCAGGGTGGCGACCTCTTCGGGGGGCTGGCCGAGGTATTCCTGCAACAGGCGTCGGGCCACGGTGACGCTGTCCTCGGCCTCAATCAGTTCGGCCTGGGCCAGGTCGCGCCGGGCTGCTGCTTCGTCTACGTCGGTGATGGTTCCATCGCCCAGGTCTTTACGCCGCTGGGTCGAGGCTACTTGCTCGTTGAAGGATTTGAGTTTGGCCATTGATAGCTCTACGGTTTCGTGGGCCAGCAGCACGTCGAAGTAACGTCCGGCCAGTTTCACTGCGGCGTCCTGCGCCTTGCCGTCGAACACCGCTACGCCGTAGTCGGCCTGGTACTCGCCCTGGCGATACTCGGCCATTTTCTGTTTGTTGAAGAGCGGTTGGCGCAGTTGCAGGGTCGCGCCACGGGAGTTGTAGTTCAGATCGTTAGTGTGGCTGTTGCCGTAAAAGTCCGGCTGTTTTTGCGTGCCGTTGATGTGGTTGTCGAAGGCGGTAATGCCAATTTTAGGCAGCACCCCGGCATGGCCAATGGCACGGTTTTCCAGCGCCGCGTCCCGTTCGTGACCGGCGGACAGGTAGGTCGGCCCCTGGAATTGCATAAGGTTCCATGCTTCGCGAAGGTCCAGGGCCTGGGCCGGCGGGGCCGAGCAGACCAACACGGCGATAAGCAGACGGGCGCCGATCATGTCATTGCTCCTTGAACGCGCTATTGACGCGATCGAGCAGTGGTTTCAACAGGTAACTCAGCATGTTGCGCTCACCGGTCTTGATGGTGACCGAGGCGGGCATGCCTGCGCGGATGTGGTTACTGCCGAGCATGGCCATGCCCGCCGGCGTCACTTCGATCTGCGCCAGGTAAAACGGCTGCTTGTTTTCTTCGTTCAGCAACCGATCAGCGGAGATGGTCAGAACCTGGCCCGGAATGTTTGGTGTTTGCACATGATTGAACGCAGGAAACGAAATAATCACCGGCAGGCCCGGCGTCATGCGGTCGATGGCTTGCACCGGAATCATCGCGTCGATCTGCAACGGCTCGTGGGCTGGCACGATTTCCATGATTTTGAAACCGGGGGCGATCACGCCGCCGATAGTCGATACGCTCAAACCCTGAACCATGCCGTCGATGGGCGAGCGGATGACCGTGTGGCGCACCTGATAATCCAGGGCTTGCAAACGGTCGGTCAGGGCGCTGTTTTCCTTTTGCACATCGGCGAGCATCGACTGCACTTCCTTGCGGTAGTCGAATTCGCGCTGAAGGATGCGCAACTTGATGTCGGCCACCTGGCCCTTGGCCCGGGCAATGTTGTTGAGGTTGTCGGCCTGGGAGGCATTGAGGTCCGAACCGGTGCGTTCGAGTTCGAGCATCCGATTACGCGGCACATAGCCTTCGGCCGCCAGTTGGCGCACCCCGACCAGTTCCTGATTGAGAAAACCGATCTGCGCTGAGCGGGCGCCGTAAATGTGTTGCAAACCCTTAATTTGCGCTTCGGCGGAGACGAGTGACTCGCGCAGGATGCTGACCTCGCCTTCAAGGCTGGTGCGGCGCGTGGCGAACAGATGACGTTGCAGGTTGATGGCGTCGTTCAGGTGTTCGTTGCCGGCAAAGCGCTGCAACATGGCCGTGTCGAACACCACGTCAGGCAAGCCGTCGCGCTCGGCTTCCAAACGGTTTGCCATGGTCATGGTGGCGATGAACTGGGCGTTCACCACCCCTTGTTCCGAGAGCGCCTGGGTGGCGTCGAGCCGCACCAGTTCCTGGTCTTTGCTGACGCTGTCACCTTCGCGCACCAGAATTGCCTCGACGCTGCCGCCCGTGAGGTGCTGGATGGTCTTGCGGTTGCTGGTGACTTTGACGGTTGCGTTGGCGACGATCCCGGCGTCCAGCGGCGCCAGCCACGACCAGAGCATAAACCCGCCAAACCCCAGGACCACCAGCAACACGCCCCAGCGCGCCGGGCGATGGTCGTCGACATCGATGTTGGCCTCCGCACGGGCCAGTTCCTGGCCGCGAGGATCAAGACTCAAGGCACCCATTTATTCTCTCCCGCGAACGGCTGACAGGGTGGGGGCGCCCACGGTCGGCAGCACGCTGGTCTGGCGCAGCGCGGCAAACACTTCCTCTCGGGGGCCGAACAGTTGTGTGCTGCCTTCGCGCAGCATCAGCACTTTGTCGACGGTGCCGAGGATGCTCGGGCGATGGGAGATCAGCACTGTGGTACACCCCCGAATCTTGAGATCTTCAAGGACCTCGATCAGGGCTTTTTCCCCGGCGTCGTCGAGGTTGGCGTTCGGCTCATCCAGTACGATGATCGACGGCTCGCCGTAGAGCGCGCGGGCCAGGCCAATGCGCTGGCGCTGCCCGCCAGACAACGGATTGCCGTCCACATCCAGGGTGGTGTCATAACCGTGGGCAAAGCGCAGGATCATGTCGTGCACGCCGGCACGCTTGGCGGCCACGATCACCGCGTCACTGTCGACCACGCCGAAGCGGGCGATGTTGTCGGCGATACTGCCTTCGAACAATTCCACATCTTGGGGCAGGTAACCGACCCAGGGACCGAGTTCTTCCTTGTTCCACAGGTAAACGTCAACGCCGTCCAGGCGAACCTTGCCGCTTTGCGCCGGCCAGATGCCTACCAGCAAACGCGCCAGGGTCGATTTGCCCGATGCGGAGGGGCCGATGATGCCCAGGGATTCCCCCGGTGACAGGTTGAAGTGCGGGCCGCGAATGATCGATTGGCTCATGCCCGGCGCTGTAGCGTGCAGGTGCTCCACCGAGAGCATGCCCAATGGCCGTTGCAGCTTCATCGCATCGGCACGGGGCGGGAACTCTTGCAGCAGGTGCGTTAAGCGCGCCCAGGCCCGGCGGCTGGTCAGCAGTTGTTTCCAGGCGCCGATCAGTTGTTCTACCGGTGCCAGGGCGCGGCCGCTGAGGATTGAGCACGCGATCATCATGCCCGGGGTGATGGAGCCTTCGATCGCCAGTAGGGCGCCAGTGCCGAGGATCAGCGATTGCAGGGTGATCCGCACGAAACGTCCCAGGCCACTAATGTAGGCCGCCCGGTCGGAGGCCAGGGTTTGCATTTCCAGTATCCGCAGGTGGCTGCCAAACCAGCGCTGGGTGATCGCCGGCAACATGCCCATGGCTTCGATGACTTCGGCGTTGCGCAGGTTGTTGTTGGCAAACGTACCGGAGACCTGCGCAGCCATGCCAGCCTCGCCCAAGGGTTTTTTGGTGGCGATTTCGGTCAGCCAGGTGAGGGCCACCAAAATCAATGAACCGCACAGGGTGACGATCCCGAGCAATGGGTGAATCAGGTAGGCGACGAACAGGTAGATCGGTGTCCATGGCGCGTCGAAGAACGCAAACAGACCGTTACCGGTGAGAAACTGGCGCACCTGCGCGAGGTCTTGCAGGGCCTGCGCCGGATTGCCGCCAGCCCGTTGCAGGTTGCGTTCGAACGCCGCGCTAAACACCCGTCGGTTGAGGGCCATGTCCAGCCGATTGCCGACCCGGATCAACACCCGCGTGCGAACCACTTCCAGCATCGCCAGAAGGGTGTACAACCCGATCATCAGGATTGTGAGCATTAGCAGCGTCGTGAGGTTGCTGCTGACCAACGCTCGGTCATACACCTGCAGCATGTAGATGGCCGGCGCGAGCATCAGCACATTGATCACGCCACTGAACCCGGCCAGCGAATAGAAGGTATGGCGCAGCCGAAAAAGCACTTCGGAGAACTCGGATCGCGGCTGGGTTTTCTTGTCCATCGGGAGGTTCCAATGCCGGGGTTTTATGTACCTCAGCGTAGGAGAACGACTGTTGGTCGGATGAGGCGCCGGGCCGGGTTTATGCTGGCGGCGTTTTATTGGCGATTTATATTGGCTTCTAAAACAAAGGTTTGTAGTTGTTTATTTCAAGAAGTTGTCATGAAGACGCTTGATTGGCGATAGAAGTTCGTAAGACCTAAGTCTAATTCGCGACGCTCCAGGCCCCGGCATACCCGACCAGCGCCCGGCATACGCGCGGGTTACCTGCTATTAATCAATGGTGTCCGGACACTTGCCCTCCCAGGAGCGCGTTATGAACCCGTTTATCCGTATCGGCATTGCCGATGACCATCCGTTGTTGCGTGAAGGCGTGGCCAATACCTTGAGGAAAAGAACAGACCTGCAAGTGGTGGAGCAGGGCGCCAGCGCCGACGATGCCCGGGATATCGCGCTGCATTCGCGTCCGGATGTAATGCTGATGGACGTCAATATGCCGGGAGATGTGTTTGGCACGGTGCGGTTCATTACCACGCAGGTGCCGGACGTCAAAGTGCTGATGCTGACGGTTTCCGAGTCCGAGGATGATGCCTACTGTGCGCTGGAAGCCGGGGCTCGCGGTTATGTATTGAAGGGCGTGAGCGGGCCGGACCTGGTGCTGGCGATCCGCTCGGTCGCCCGGGGTGATACGTATATCACCCCCGAGTTCGCCAATAAGCTGCTGAGTAACTTCAAGAAACATGAAGCGCAAGTGCGCAAAATCGACCTCACCCATCGGGAGGAGCAGATCATTCGTGAAGTCTCAAAAGGCCTGACTAACAAGGAAGTTGCTTCAAAGCTGTTGATCAGCGAAAAAACCGTCAAATACTACATGACCTGTGTGATGCAGAAGCTGCATGCGCGTAATCGGGTGGAAGCCGTCACCGCCCTGCGCCGCTATTGGGAACACGAAGCCATTGGCCGATTGCACATCAGCTCGGCGGCGGCGCCAATGGACGCTCGGAGCGGTTCCTGACTACAACTTGAATTGCGCGTTCACCGAGGTGCCTTTGCCGGGGGATGAATCAATGCTGAATTGCCCCCCCAACGATTCGACCCGATAACGCAAACCCGCCAGCCCCAAGCGTGTCCGGCCGTGGGTGTCGACCACCAGGGCGTCAGGGGCCATGCCCGGGCCATCGTCCTTAACCGTAACGAGCAACTTCCCGTTGAGATGGTTCCCACTCACGACCTGGCCCTTGCCGCGGGCATGGCGATACGCATTGTTCAGGGTCTCCTGCACGAAGCGATAAAGACAAAGCTTGAGCGGCAGCGTTGCCGCGTCGGGCAACGAGCCCAGTTTCAGTTCGACCTTGGTGCCGGTGCGTTGCTCGTGCCGTTTCGCCACCAGTTGCAATTCCTCCAGCAGCGTCAGGTCATTGATTTCCGGCAGGGCCAGCCCCCGGGATAAGTCCCGCACCTCGCGCAATGCATCGGTCGCCGCGCCGCGAATGGTTTCCATAGACTCCTGATCGACGCTCGCGCAGTTTTCGGCCAGGTCGTCGAGCCTGATCAGGATCAGTGTCAACAGCTGTGCCGGGCCGTCGTGCAAGTCCGCGCCAATGCGGCGCAGGGTCAGTTCGTTGATCCGGGAAAACTCCTGGGTCGCGGTGGTCATCTTGCGCTGTAACGCGGCGTTGCTGACGTGCAACCGGGTTTGTTCCAGCAGACGCAGGCGCAACGCCACTTGCTGGCGCTGGATGATCTTGTCCCCGCGCCACACCAGAAAAAACAGCAGAATCAGCATCGCCAGGGTCGCGGCGCCGACCACCATCCAGACCTGCTGGCGTACCCGATTTATTTCCTGCTCCAGGCTTTCAGCCTTCTCATAAAACTCGCCCACCGCAATGATTTTTCCGGAGTGAAACTCTCGTAGCGGCGCATAAATTTCATAGAGCGGCACGTTGAGTGTTCGTTCGAATTCGTTCTCCTCTTGACTCAGGTCTTCCAGGTCGGTGACCACTTTACCTTTGAGCGCTTCGGCGATTTCGTCCATCGGGAATTTGCGATTGGTGATGGACTTATCCGTGCTGTACACCACCGTGCCGTCGGCTCGCCAGATCTTGATCGAGACGATGTGCCGTTTCAGCGAACGACTTCCCATAAGACCATCCAGGGACTTGATGCTGGAAGGTGCCAGCGCGTTATCGCGGCTCATCTCCTGCACGTAGGGCTCCAGAAACGCCTCCATGTAGTGGGCACCGGCCTCTGCCGCACTTTGCACGGCGGCCCGTTCTATCCGCGCACTGACCAGTTTGCCAACGAAAAACATTGTCAGTCCCAGGATCAACGCGGCGGCAATCACGAACTGGGTGGAACGGCTCAGGTTGCGCGTCTGGACCTTGATACGGCTGAACCAGTGACGGGCGTTACCGGCCTCGATGGCAGGCGCGGACTCGACCAAAGTCTCAGTCGGATCACCGCCAAAAGTCTGGTTTTTTGATTCGACTTTTGCATCTTTTGCCATTGCTTAGGTTCCGTGATGATCGTGATAAGTCGGTTGGAAAACCCTGCCACTCAACGGATATCTGGAGATTGCCATGTATGAGCTAAAGCGCTTCACCCTCAATCAAAACGATGTTTCGTTTCTTGAGCAGCAGGTTGCTTTCCCAACCATTCATGTTGTTGGCTATAACACCGCTGGTGAGCCGCTCTACGGCTACAAAGGCTCAGACGGGAATGTTCACGTACTCGGCGTATTGGGCAGCTTCAATCCGCTTGACACTCCTCCGGGAGAAACCGTCTGGTACAACGGCGCCAGGGACCCGATCGGCTTGCGTGACGTTTCCGGACACTTCAACAACTTGACCCAGGATGGGCAAAGCTGGGGCAGTTTCGATCAGAACTTCATCCGGCTGACTCGCGCGGATTTCGCGCATTATGTTCCCCAAAATCTGGCTAATGACGCCCTGGCTGGGCCGCATGTTCCGGCGGGTGCTGTCTCTGACAGTAGTTCACTGTACAGCGACCCGACAGTTTCTGTGGTGGACTACACCCCTCGAATGATCAGCCAGACGATTGTCAGTGGCGGGGTCACTTTCGAAACTGATGCTCAGGGGCATATTGTGCATACCGCCACCGGTGTGGCGAAAGTCATCGATCCGGGGCTTATCAAAGACCTGGGAGAGATCGATAATTCTTCTCCGGATTCCGGTCAGTACTTCATTCGTAACCAGAACACCGTCAGTGGTGACCCGTCGACCACTGGCTGGTTCACCCTGTTCGGGCAATTCTTCGATCACGGGCTGGACTTCATCGAAAAGCCTAACCAGAACGCCACGATCACCATCCCCCTGGCGGAGAGTGATCCACTGTATGGCACTATCGGCCCTGATGGACAGCCGGTGTATTCGATCAAGGTTCACCGTGCCACGGTCAGTGAATTCGACGGGCAAGGGCAAGCGCAATACGTCAACCTCGACTCGCCCTATATCGATCAGAATCAGACTTATGGCTCCAATGACGCCGTGACCCAATTGCTCCGCCAATGGGTGGAGGACCCTAACCATCCTGGCCAATACATAGCCGGGGCTGCACTGTTTGACGGTAACACCTTGAGTGACGAGGCGGCCTGGACCCTCAATGGCGTGCTCACCCACCAGACGCTACCGACCTTGAACGAACTGCGCGCCCATATATTGGGCACCCTGCGTGACGACCTGACCTGGGATGACATCGTCAACTTCCGCGTGCGCGATGCCAACGGCCATGTGCTCGATGCCGATCCAAGCACGCCTGGCGTGCAAGTGGTGTACACCCGCGAAGCGATCCTGCTGGACATGAACCCGCACTTCGATGATGCGCATATCGATCAGGCGAAGCTGATGATGCTGGACCCGACTATTACGAGCATTACTTTTGATGCGAATAACCCTTTCGGAATGGTCTTCAACTATGAGTCCGGGTCGAAAAACCTGTTCAGTTTCGTCAATTTCACTGACTTCTCCATTAGTGCAGCATTGGGCAGCGCCGACTATGCAGTGGCCAACGAGCTGCTTCTGGAGTCGGTGGGTGACCACTACATTGCCGGTGACGGCCGGGCGAACGAAAACTTTGGGCTGACAGCCATTCACCACGTCTTCCACGAAGACCACAACGTGCAGTTGATCAACTTGCAAAACGAGGTGCTGTCGCTGACCGATGTCGCGGTACGGCACAATTGGCAAGTGCAGGTCAGCAATGGCAGCGGCGGGTTTTACTCCGACGGTAATGGCAACTTTACGTTGGCCGACGGGGTCACGGTGTCCTGGGATCAGGACAAGCTGTTTTACGCCGCGAAGCTGACGGTGGAAATGGAGTACCAGCACGTTGCAATTGACCAGTACGCCCGGTTGATCACTCCGGATTTGCCGGAGTTCGTCAGCTACGATTCGGGCATCAACGCCAATATTTCCCTGGAGTACGGCGAGGCTGCCTTCCGTTTCGGGCACTCGCAATTGCGCGAAACTATCGATGCCCTCGAAAAAAATGCCAGCGGAGGCTACGACCTGACTGGCGCAATTACCCATTACGCGCTGGAGCAGGCGTTCCTAAACCCCGCCGGTTTTGCCGAGATAGGGCCTACAGCCATTGCGCTGGGCATGACTCGGCAGGTCAGCGCCGAGATCGATGAATTTGTCACGCCGGCGTTGCAGCAAGGCTTGCTCGGCCAGCCACTGGATCTGGCAACGATCAACCTGGCCCGTGGTCGTGACCTCGGTTTACCGACCCTGAACCAGGCACGTCAGCAGATTCATGATGCGCTGATTGCCGAGCGGGCCTCACCGGCTGGCGCGCAGCATCACACCAACCTAATCGTTGATAGCCTGACCCCCTATACCAGCTGGAGCGATTTCGCCAACAACATGATTCACCCAGAGTCCCTGGTGAACTTCATCGCGGCCTATTCGTTCGACGGTGACGTGGTTCATGCCCAGGCGATCATCGATGCCGATCAAACAGGTGTGGCGCAAACTTACGCCGGTATTACTATCACGCCCGAGGAGGCGGCTTATTTCCTCTCCGGAGCCGCGATTCCCGGGGTGGGCCACGTAGTCGGTGATGATGGGTATAACTCGATTGACCTGTGGATCGGTGGTTTGGCGGAAAAACACGTGTACCTTGGACAACTGGGCCCCACCTTCAACGCTATCTTCGAGGATCAGATGGAGCGGTTGATGGACGGTGACCGGTTCTATTACCTGTACCGCCTCGACCTGGGCTTGCCGGCGATGACCAACCTCAACGAACAGGTGGTGACCGAGCAGTTCAAGGACATCATTGAACGAACCACTGATGCCCGGCACCTGGCGGGTGATGTGTTCGGTTACGCCGACAGCTACATCGAGTTGAGCTACACCGCGACCGCCGACTACAAGAGCGAACACAAGTATGGCGATTTGATCGCGCAGAAACAGGTCGGCGTTTACTCCACGGGTGGGATTGGCGGGATCGGGGGTAACGGCTTGATGATAACCCTGACCAATCCGGAAACGCATACCACCCAAACCTATATCCGTGACTATCGTCCAGACAATGGTGAGAACCCCGATGGAACGGCGTCTGTGGGTTACAACTCACACGAAGTGCTGGTAGGTACCGACTTCAACGACTGGATCGACGCCGGTGATGGCGACGATACGATTTACGGTGAAGGCGGCGATGACATCCTCGATGGCAAGGCGGGCGCCGACCACATCTATGGCGGCGACGGCAACGACATCATCTATGGCGGTGACATCGAGGACTTCCTCGATGGCGGTGAAGGCGATGACATCATTTACGCCGGGACCAGCGCGGGTGGCATCGATATTGTGATCGGCGGTGGCGGCAACGATCACCTCTATGGCGAAGCCGGGATCGACGAGATTTACGGTGGCGCCGGCGATGACTACATCGACGCCGGGGGGGACACCGACCTGGTGCATGGCGGTGACGGCAATGATGAGATCTACGGTGGTGACGGCCCGGACATCCTGTTTGGGGATGACGGTGACGACATCATTTCCGGCGGCTCAACTGGCGACCAGGAATTTGGCGGTGCCGGTGACGACATCCTGCTGCCGGGCCTGGGTGGTGCGCCTGGCCAGGGTGACGGGGATGAAGCCATTGGCGATATCGGTTTCGACATCGTGGCTTTCAGCGATGTGAACATTGCCCTGGATGCGGCTGCCGACCTTAACAATCAGAACGTGGTCGCGGCGCCCGGCACCGGCGTCCTGTTTCAGCCCTTCAATGCCTTGTTGACGGACATTGAAGGCCTGATCGGTTCGCGCTTCAGTGACAGCCGCCCGAACTCGGCAGCACCGGGCAATCCTTCGGCGGGGCTGATCGGCGATGCCACGGAGAACTGGCTGATTGGCGGCAGCGGCGACGATGTTGTTCAAGGTAACGGCGGCAACGACGTTATTGTCGGTGACTCGATCAAACTCGCCGATTTGAATCACCTGCTTGCCAGTCAGGGCTTTAACCAGCACTTCACCGGTTTGCAGGCGAGCCGTCCCAATTTCGTCCTGGGTGACAACCATGAGGCGCCCGGTACGGCTGATGGCACGGCGGACACGGCGGTGTTCAGTGGCGACTATGCCAACTACAGCATCACCAAGTTCACCGATACCCGGCCGGGTGGCGAACTGATCACCGCCTTCAAAGTGGTGGATTTACGGGTGGGCGCAGCGAACGTCGATGGCACGGATATCGTGATTGGCGTGGAAAAACTGCGTTTCGCTGATCGCACGATCAGTCTCAACGTCAACAACCAGTTGCCCACCGGTAATGTGGTGCTGTCGGGTTACGCGACTGCACCGACCACACCGAGTCGTCCAGTCCCGGCCCAATATCGGCTGACTGCCAACACCTCGGCCATCCAGGACGCGGACGGTTTGCCTGGGCCAAGCGGCTTCTCCTATCAGTGGCAAGCGCTGGTGGGGGCGGCCTGGCTGAGTATCGCCGGGGCAAACGCGTCGACCTTTGCGCCGACCTCGGCACAGTTCGGCCAGCAACTGCGGGTGATCACCACCTACACCGATAACAACGGCACGGTGGAGCAACTCACTTCCGACCCGTCGGAGGCCGTCGGGCGCTTCATCGAAGGCACTAACTTCGGCAATGTGCTCAATGGCACCGACTTTCAGGACATTTTGCTGGGTTACTCGGGTAACGATGTCCTCAACGGCGGCTTGGGTGCCGATTTGCTCGACGGCGGTACGGGCAGCGATACGATGCGCGGCAACGCCGGCAACGACACTTACATGGTCGACTCCAGCGGCGACGTGGTTCAGGAAAACCTGAACGAGGGCTCCGACACGGTCATGTCTTCCGTCAGCTTCACTCTGGGTGCGAACGTAGAGAACCTGACCTTGCTGGGGTCGAACAACATCAACGGCACCGGTAACGGGCTGGACAACATCATCCATGGCAACAGTGGCAACAACCAGTTGAGAGGTCTGGCTGGCAACGACACGGTCTTCGGCGAGGCGGGCAACGACACGCTGCTGGCGTCGGTCAATGACGGCAACGACCACTATGACGGTGGTTCGGGCACCGACACCTATGACTTGTCGGCCACCTCGGCGGCGGCCACGGTGGATTTGCAGGCCGGGACGTCAACCAGTACCCAGACGGGCAGCGACACCCTGACAGGCATTGAAAACGTCATCGGCAGTTCCGGCAACGATCACATCCAGGGTGATGCCGCCAATAACGTGCTGCAAGGCGGGAGCGGCAATGACTGGATGGACGGTGGCAGCGGAAACGACATCTTGGTCGGCGGTACGGGCCAGGACACGCTGTTTGGCGGCCTAGGCAACGACACCTTCCAGGCTTCGCTCAACGACGGCAACGACAGCTATGACGGTGGTGATGGTATCGACACCTACGACCTGTCGGCCACCTCGGCCAATGCCTCGGTCAACTTGACCACTGGCCTGGCCAGCAGCACACAAACGGGCAATGACACGTTGACGGGCATCGAAAATGTGATTGGTAGCATGGGTGCCAATACGTTGACCGGTGACGCTGGCGACAACGTGCTGATGGGGCTCGGCGGCAGCGACACCCTGGTGGGTGGCGGGGGTAACGACACCCTGGTGGGTGGCGCGAACCGTGACACCTTGACCGGCGGAACAGGCAATGACGTGTTCGTGTTCTCGGCCATCGGGGATTCAGGAACGTTCACCCAGACCCGGGACGTCATCACTGACTTCACCCAGGGGCAAGATCACATCGACCTGTCGCAGATCGATGCCCGGACCTCCGGCGCCGGATCGGCCGGTAATCAAAACTTCACCTTCCTCGGCGAGTGGAATGGCGCCGGCAGCGAGTTCAATAACCAGGCGCAATTGAAGTACCACTTCGTCAACGTCGGCGGGGTTGATCACACCTACGTGGAGGGCAATGTCAACAACGGTAATGCGGCTGATATCCAGATCGACCTGGTCGGGCATGTCGCCCTGACGGCGAGCGATTTCGTCGGCGTGGTCTAGTCGTTAACGCAAATAAGGCGCCCCATCGAGGATCGGGCGCCTTTTGCATTTTGGAGTCTCGACGCGCTAAACCACCGCCCCAAACAACGACCCCACCAGCGCCGTGATGCCCATGGCCAGCACGCCCCACAACGTCACGCGCCAGGCGCCGGTCAATACGCTGGCACCCCCGGCCCTGGCCGCCACAGCCCCCAGGCTGCCGAGAAAAACCAGCGACATGCCGCAAATCCACGGCACAACGCTCTGCGCTGGCGCGATGAAAATTACCGCCAGCGGCAACGCTGCGCCGACCACGAAACTGGCCGCCGAGGCGAGGGCGGCCTGGAGCGGTTTGGCGGTGAGTGCTTCGCTAATGCCCAGTTCATCCCGGGCGTGGGAGCCCAGGGCGTCATGGGCCATCAATTGGTCGGCTACTTGATGAGCCAGTTCGGGCGATACACCACGATGCATGTAAATGTTCGCCAGTTCGATATGTTCGGCCTTGGGGTCGCTGGCCAGTTCGGCCCGCTCCCGGGACAGGTCGGCCCGTTCGGTGTCCGCCTGGGAATGCACAGAGACGTATTCCCCCGCCGCCATGGACATGGCGCCCGCCACCAGCCCGGCCATGCCAGTGACCAGCAGGGTGGCGTGACTGGCGTTGGCGGCGGCGACGCCGATCAACAGGCTGGCGGTGGACACGATCCCGTCGTTGGCTCCCAGGACGGCCGCGCGCAGCCAGCCGATACGATCACTGCGGTGTAGCTCGGTGTGCCGGTGCATGAATTTCATGGTTTAACGGGACTCACTGTCATTGGGCAAATCATTCGGACGGGTTTCAATGTGCGCCTGCAATTGGCCGCCGACTATAGAAATTTCCTTGAACTGTTCTCCGTCGTGCAGCACAAACAGCGCGTCCATCGCGCGTTCCTGAGCCAGCCGCGGGCCTTCGATTTCCCCCAGCACCATCAGCGCCGTGGCCCACGCATCGGCGAGCATGCACGAGGCCGCCACCACGGTGACCGCTGCCAGTGAGTTGCGCAGTGGTGCGCCGGTGACCGGGTTCATGGTATGGGCGAAGGTTTGCCCACTCATATCGACCCACTGTCGATAGTCCCCCGACGTCGCAATGGCGGCATCGCTAAGTTCCATCACACCCATGACTTCACGCACGCCCCGACAGGGTTTTTCAATGGCCACGACCCAGGGTTGCGCATCAGGCTTGACGCCACGAGCGCGCATCTCGCCGTCGATGCCCACCAAGTAGCGAGTGATGCCAAAACCTTCCAGGCAGCGGCCCAGTTCATCGACGCCGAAGCCCTTGGCGATGCCATTCAAATCAAGGTGCAGTGGCGCACGTTTGCGCACCTGATTGCGTTGCGGGTCAACCACCAGCGCTGCGCTGGCGGACAGTCGGGTGCGCGGTGAGGTTGCCGCCAGTGCCTGTTCAGTGACCGACTGTTCGCCGGGACCGAACCCCCAGGCGTCCACCAGATCACCGACGGCGATGTCGAAGGCGCCGCCCGATTGCTGACTGACCCGCAGCGCGGCGGCCAGCACCGTGGCCAGTTCCTTGGGTACTGAAAGCCACTCCTGTTCGGGGGCGGCGTTGAGGCGGTTGAGGTCGGAGTCGGCTTTCCAGGTGGACATTTGCTGGTCCACCCGGGCTACGGCATGGGCCAGGCCATGGCCGATTTCGTCAGTGTCGATGCCTGCATCGGCATAGAACAATGCGGTGTAGCGGGTGCCCATGGTCTCGCCGCTCAGGCTGTAGCGTTGCCCATCAGTAGACATCTTCACGATAGCGTCCTTGTGTCTTGAGGGTCAGCACGCTCAGGTTGATCGGTGCCAACACTTCATCCAGGGCCTGCATCACGCCTTTGGCCATTTCGCGGCTGCCACACACCAATACCTGGGCGCCTTTCTCAATCAGTCTGCGCAAGGCCAGGGCGTCGCTGATCAACCGGTCTTGCACGTAACTGCGGTCCTGAACCTGGGAGAACGCGGCACGCAATGCGGTCAGGCGTCGGTCTGCCAGGTAACGGTTGAGCTCCGGTTCGTAGAGGAAATCTGACGCCGGGTTGCGTCCGCCCCAATACAGATGCATCGGGTGCCGGGCCTTGTTGTTACGGATAAAACCGGCCAAGGGACCAATACCGGTGCCGGCGCCGATCAGGATCACCGGGTGTGCGCCCGATGCTGGCCGAAATTGCGGATTGGGCTGGATAAAGGCTTGGATCGATGCGCCAAGGCTCAAGCCATGCAGGAACTCCGAGCACACGCCACCTTCGTGTTTACGGACGCAGATTTCCAGCACGCCGTCGTCGGCGCTGCTCGCCAGTGAGTAGAAGCGCGGGACCGGGCTACCCGGCGGGACAATCCCGACCAGGTCCCCGGCTTGAAAGTCGGGAAACTTGTCCGGTGCCTTGAAGCGCAGGACGTGGGTCGGTGCATTCACCTGTTCGCCGTACACAATGCATTCCTGCAACTCCAGTAGGTGGGTAAGCGGTTGCTCGGGGGTGTGGACCAGCGTCAAGTCATGCCCCAGTACGTCGCCCAGGGCATGACCCCAGCGCGCGAACTCTTGAGAGGACTGGCGATTGACGGTTTCCAGCCCCAGTAATTGCACGCCACCGGCCTGCACCAGCGCCGCCTGCACTTGATGGGCGTACTGACAGAATTGCGCAAATTGTCGATCCCCCAAACCCAGCACCGCAAACGGCAGGCCCGGTTTTAGGCCGACCTTGCTCAGCCGTGTGAGGAAGTGCGACGCCGAGGCTGGGGCATCACCATCGCCATGGGTCGCGGTGAGGATGAATAGCCTTTGCGCACTGCGGTAATCGCCTGTCCATTCATTCATCGCTGCGCTGTGCACGCGGTGCCCGGCCTGGCGCAGGGCTTCATGCAGGGTGTTGGCAAAGCCCCAAGTGCTGTTGTTTTCACTTCCTACCAGAATCACGCTGTCAGCGGAGTGGGCGGGGGTGTTGTGGCGGATGTTCGGGCCGGCCTTGCGGCGGCGCCACCAGAGCAGGACGCCGGTCACGCTCATCAAAGGCACGCAGATTGCACAGAGCCCGAGCGGCAGGGCCAGCCACCAGAGGCCTTCACCGGTGTGCAACTGGTAGATCAGTTCGTAAGCGCTTTGCATCGAGTCGTGCGGCTGCCAGGACAACAATGTGCCGCTGACCGGGTCCACGTAGCCATCGCCCTGAGCCGTGCGCAAGGAAAACACGTCTTGCGGGTTGCCGGGGCTGGGGTAGACCAGTTCGCGCAGGTCATTCAGGTCGGTGGCCTGCAACGCTTGCAGGTTCGCCACCGGCAACGCCGCACCGGCGCTGATGTGAGTGGGGAAGGCCGGCTCGCTCTGACTTCCGTCGGCGATCAAACCGAAGGTGGTGGCGGACATGTAGAGCCCGCTCAGGGCCGACAGCAGCAGCCCGAGCAAGGCCAGACGTCCGACTTCGGCGTGCCAGCGCTGGCTGAATGTACCGCGCAGTGGCCGCAGCAGGTTGCGCCAGCCACCCAGGCGCCGGGCCAGCAGCAACGCGCCCGACACCGAGAGGATCAACATAAACAGCGCACCGACGCCTGACACCCCGTGGCCTGGTGTGCCCATGAACAGTGAGCGGTGCAGATCTTTCATCCAGCGTGAGAAGGCCGAGGGCTCATAGGGTGCAAGGCCGTGGCCGGTCAGTGGATCAACCTTTTCGGCCCCGGCCTGACCATCCTGGTTGTAGTAGACGATGACGGTTCCGGACGCGCTGCGCTGAATCTGCTCCACGCCGGGGTACTGGCTGGCAACACGGGCGGCCAATTGACCGACGTTGAGTTGCCCAGTGGCGATCGGTGCGTTGTGCAGGCGTTCCAGGATCGGGTCGACAGACAGTGCTGCGCCGCTGATGGCCAACAACATGACCAACAGGGCGGCGACCAAACCGGGCAGTGAGTGCAGCTGGCGAAGCATGTTCAGCCTCCAGAAATGGCGGGTGCTACAGATCGTAAGTGAAGGACTCGACGTAAGTACTGCCCGTCGCCGGTTTGCCTGCGCCCTTGGACGTCAGGGGTACGCTGATATCGGCGCGGGCGTCACGCTTGTCCTCGACGGCGCTGTCGATGCGGATCTGATACCCGGCATCGATCAGGGTGTCTGCCAGCTCAACGCTGACTTTAAGCGTGCGCCCGCTGCCGACACTGGCACCGCTGACCCCGTCAAACTCGCTCGGGCTCATCCCGCTGCCACGGGCCCAGTCGCCCAGGTGCTTGTAGTACTTGGCCTTCTTGCCGGCGACCCACAGGGTTTTGTGGTATTGGCCGTTGGCGTCGGTGACATAGATCGCCAGGTAGGCGTCGTTGCCGCTGTAGTCCTTGAGCTGGGTGGTCAATGTCACTTCACGGGCCTGGGCCAGCCCCGGCAGGGCAATTGCGCTGGCGAGGCAGGTTGCAGCGATGATTTTTTTCATGGGTGTGTCCTTTTAAACGTCAGGAGGAGAGCCTGGACCCGCTGGCTGACAGCAACCTGAACAGCCTGGAAAAATCGGCAACGATCATTTGCGGGCAGGGCTGGCCAGGTAATCGGCGGCGTCGCCGTCGTCACCGAAGTCGATCTGCAACGTGCGCAGCCGCAGCGACGCAGGTGCATAGCGGGCTTGGATGGCGTTGCCCTTGCGATCGGCGCCTTTGAGCTTGTAGCAACCGTCATCGACCTTGATGCGCTGCACGCTCCAGCCCCATTGCTGCTCCACTTGCTGGCGCAAGGTTTCGCGCGGTTGCCAGTCGCTGACCGGCTCGTTGCAGTCGTCATCGGCCAGGGCGTAACCGCTGAGCAGAATGCTCAACAGGGCGGTACTGGCAACAAAAGCTGATTTCATGATCTGTCTCCTGCCGGGTCGGCTTCTTTGGCATACCCTAAGGTGCATTCCTGACAACCAGCTGAATCTTCAGATTCACGTCAGGTAAAGCGGCTAGGGTGCAGCACTACAACCATCACAGGAGGTGCCAGATGCGGGTTTTATTGGTCGAGGACGCACCCGGGGTAGGGGAAGCGGTGCGCGAGCAGATCGCCGATGACGGCCACGCCGTGGATTGGGTACAGCGCCTGGACTATGCGCGCAGTAGCGTGCGCACCACGCCTTACGACCTTATTTTGCTGGACTTGATGCTGCCGGACGGTCGCGGGCTGGACTTCTTGCGTCAGCAGCGTT
The DNA here is from genome assembly GCF_023072615.1 of Pseudomonas violetae. Lineage (GTDB taxonomy): Bacteria > Pseudomonadota > Gammaproteobacteria > Pseudomonadales > Pseudomonadaceae > Aquipseudomonas > Aquipseudomonas violetae. Next base: position 136,269 of record NZ_JAKNRW010000002.1, on the reverse strand, counting down.
CGGCAGGGGACGTGACCCCGGTGATTATCCTGACCGCCCAGGATCAGATATCCGAGCGTATCGCTGGCCTCAATGCCGGGGCGGACGACTACTTGGTCAAACCGTTCGACCTGTTCGAACTCTCGGCCCGGGTGGCGGCCGTGGCCCGACGCTACAGCGGCAATCCCAATCCGCAAATCAGGCTCGGTGAATTGCAGGTCGACATGAATGCCCGCACGGTACAGCGTGCCGGTACCACCGTAGACCTGACGGCCCGTGAATGGGCGCTGTTCGAGGCCTTTGTGCAGCGCCCCAGTGCGCTGCTGTCCAAGTCGCAGCTCGAAGAGCGCTTGTACGCCTTTGGCGCCGAAATCGAGAGCAACACTATCGAGGTCTATATCAGCCGCCTGCGCAAAAAACTCGGGCGTGACCTGATTGAAACCGTGCGCGGCATGGGTTATCGGTTGATGTCTGTATGAAGTCGTCAAGCCTGCAAAAACGTCTCGGCCTGGGGTTGACCCTTGGCATGACCTTGCTCTGGCTGGGGGGGACCGTCGGCGCCTGGCTGGTGGTGCAACATGAGTTGAACGAAGCATTCGACAGCGCATTGGAAGAGACCGCGCAACGCATCCTGCCCCTGGCCGTGCTGGAAATCAGCAACCGCGAAGCGCCTCGCGAGGCGCAACATATCGCGACCCTGAAAATGCACAAGGAATACCTGACATACCTGGTGCGTGACGCCGAGGGCGAGATTCTGATGCAGTCCCACGACGCCAACCCGAAGATCTTCAACAAAAGGCCGCGCGAAGGGTTTTCCACCACTCAAAAGTATCGTCTGTACGGTGCCTCTGCGCTGCGCAATACTGTGTTTATCGAGATCGCCGAGCCGCTGAATCATCGCCGTGAAGCCGCGCGGGAAGCCCTGTTTGCCTTGTTGTTGCCGTTGTTGGCGCTGATCCCCATCTGCCTGTTGGGCACCTGGTTGTTTGTACGCATCAGCTTGCGCAGCGTGTTGGCCTATCGTCATGCCGTGGAAGCGCGGGGCGTGGGCGATCTGTCACCGATCAAAGTGACGCGACTGCCGGCGGAAATCGACCCGCTGGCCGATGCGGTCAACCATTTGCTGGGGCGCTTGCGCAAGGCGTTGGAGGCTGAGCGCAGCTTCACGGCCAACAGCGCCCATGAATTGCGCACACCGTTGGCGGCAACGTTGGCGCAGATCCAGCGCCTGCGCCACGAAGCCCCCGAAGGCCCGTTGCAGGTGCGTGCGGCGAAGATCGAGAACTCGTTACGGGAGTTGGCGCGGCTCTCGGAAAAACTCATGCAACTGGCCAAGGCTGAGGGCGGAGGTCTGTTGTCCGAAGCGCCCCAGGACCTGATTCCGTTGCTGGCCCATGTGGTCGATGAGTGGAACCACAGCAGCGGTCAGCGTATCGCGTTGCACTTGCCGAGCGAGGCCAGCGTTTACTCGGCCATTGATCCCGATGCGTTTGCCATCCTGTTGCGCAACCTGGTCGAGAATGCGCTCAAGCATGGCGCCGCGGATCAACCGGTTGAGGTCAGCCTCACCGATCAAGCGCTGCTGCGGGTGGTCAATGGCGGCCCGCCGGTGCCGGAAGCGGTGTTGCAGCACCTGACCGAACGTTTTGTGCGAGGTAACAGTGAAGCCAGTGGTTCAGGGCTGGGGTTGGCCATTGCTAAAACCATTGTGCAAGGCGTCGGCGCCAGCATGACCTTGGTATCACCGGCGACAGGAAGGGGGGAGGGCTTTGAAGTGAACGTCCAGTTTTGTAAACATGCCGCAAGGTGAACGCTTATCAGCGTCCTTAACACAGGTATTATACGTGCTTGCCATGCAAGATCGTCCAGACAAACTGGGCATCACGGCAGCTTTTTTCACATCCTCGAATTAGCTGCCAGTGCAATGCGCGCCAGTGCCGGAATGGACTTGGAGTGTGTTCGATTCATGACCGAGGCGCGGTGATTTTCCACCGTTCGCTGGCTGATTCCGAGTTCCGCTGCAATTTTCTTGCTCGCAAACCCAGCGAGAACCATGTCCATGACTTGTCGCTGCCGAGCGGTCAGGCTATCGATGCAACTACTGGCTTCTTGTAACCAGGCCAGTTTTTTATTCGCGTCCAGTGAATGTTCCAGCGCCCGCGCAATACATTGAAGCATCTCACTGCGACCAAATGGCTTTTCAATAAAATCCGATGCGCCGGCCTTCATGGCATCTACAGCAATCGAAATTTCATTGCTACTGCTGATCACTACAGCTGGCAAGTCGTAGCCGCTCTTTCTCAATCGGTGCAGCAGTTCAAGGCCGTTCATTCCTGGCAGGTGGGCATCAATCAGCAAACAGGCGGGTTGGCCGGGTGCATAGCCTTCAAGAAACGCCTCGCTTGATGTGTAGTCCTGAACCAGATAGCCGTTGGACTCAAGGACGCCTCGGATCGTATTGCGAAAAAGATCATCGCGATCCACCACGAAGACTGTCGATGCGTGAGCATCGCAAGGCGCGATTTGCTCAAGTCGCTCAGCATCGATTTTTGCAGCGCGTTGCTGTGCAAGCAGAGAAGCAATGACGAACGTGACCTCTTTGAGTTTCGCGGGCTTGTTAAGCTGAATGCAGTGTTCAAATGCCACATCGCGGGAGGTTTGGCGCGAAATATCACCCGTCAGAATGATCGCAGGAATGCTGCGATGAAGTGTCATGCGTAACTGTGTGATCATCTGTAAACCGTTGATTGATCCAGGCAGATTAAAGTCGGCCAAAATCAGATCGGGTTGCACGCCGCCACGCGTGACACTGTCCAGTGCCGCCTTCCCGTCGATCGCCATTGCCACTTGATAGCCTGCGGATTTAAGCAGTGAACCCAACAATTCGAGCAGTTCCACGTCATCTTCGACCGCCAGAATCATTTCGCCGCCGGCCACGGGGTTGTGTGCCAGTGCTTGCGCCGGTTGCATCGCTCCTGACAATACCGGGCTTTCACTCGCCAAGGCGATATCAATGGAGAATGCAGACCCTTTGGTGATGCAGGACTGCGCACGCAACCGATGCCCAAGTAGAGCACACAAGTGTTTGACGACAGTCAATCCGGTGTCATTGCCAGAAGCTGGCTCTTCATCCAGCGACTTGGCTTCGAGGATTGAATCCAGATGCGGTGGCTCGATACCGAGTCCAGTGTCCCAAACTTCGATACTCAACCAGGCTCCATGCCGACGACAGCCCAGCAGTATCCGGCCTTCATGGGTGTATTGCAGCGCGTTGGAGAGTAAGTGGCGCAACACCTGCTCCAATAAGCGCGGATCACTTTCGACCGATAGATGGCAGGGCACGAGCCTGAGTTGTAAACCTTTGGCACCGGCCTTGTAATTGAATTCGTCGGCAAGTCGGTCCAACAGATCACTTACTCGGAAAGTAACGGGATTCGCCCGAACCGCGCCGGTTTCAATGTGGTTGATATCCAGAAGCGCATTCAACATGCCGGACATGGCGCCCACGGTTTCGCCAATCCGGATGGTCAGTTTTCGAGACTGTTCCTCCGTCAACAGGCTGAGTAACAAGCCTTGTAACAACTTGAGCGTTTGTAAAGGCTGACGTAAATCGTGACTGGCACAGGCCAGAAACCGCGTACGGGCAGCCGTCGTTAGTTGCGCATTGTGCGTCGCTTGTTCAAGTGCTTGGGTGATTTGCTTTTTGTCGCAAATGTCGGTGAAGGTGATGACCACGCCTTCAACACAATTGTCTTGTTTGATGTAGGGCGAAATCCGCCGGGTAAAACTCACACCACTCTGTGACCGGACCTCGCGCTCCAGCGGCTGCTTATCACGCATCACCGTCCTGGCGTCTTCCAGAAGATTGGCATCAGTGGCCAACGGACATAGGTCGGCCAATGGTCTTCCGATGTCGGTGGCACGCATGTTGAACAACGACCGGGTAGCCGGTGTGAACAGGCGAATATTCAGTTGGGTGTCCAACAAGACAACACCAATGTTGATGCCATTTAACACATTCTGACAGTCCACCGATGCGGCCTGTTGCTTGTCGAGCTGGGCATGAAGCTGCTGATTCATTTCGGTCAGTTGGTTATTGCGCAAACGTAACTCATCGAGGGAGCCCGTTGTGTCATCAGGCACTGATCGCTCTTTGGAGTACAGCGTTGCAGCATCAGCCAAGGAAGATTGGGTCAATATGCTTGGCGTGGCGGGTACCGTGTCGCGAGGCGGACGAGCAGTCATATGACTTTCCGCATGAGTGCATTCCGAATGAGTGCGTCCCTGAATCCTACACCCCTTTAGTCACCAGGCAATGCCCCGTGGGGAAGAGGCACGAGGTTCAATGCCATACATAACGGCATCTGCGGCCGTCCACCCCGATTTTGTTGCGCGCAGGCCGTGCTCGTGCGGCTGACGTCAGTCAGTGCTCTCGGACCGGCGGTCATCGTTGCAAGCTTATTCATTGAGAATGAACGGTGCCGACAATAAAACTCATGACCGATGCGAGCACTGTAGAAAGAGGTTTGGCACTCAGAGTGTAGGTAGTTTCCGAGGCTACTCATCGGTCGGCCAGGCGCCTAACTTGAGGTTTGCGCAGTAGCCGGGCCAGAACCACCGAGATTGGGGTGTTAAGGCCACAGGAGTGGCAGACGCAGAGTGCTGTCATTGAAGCCGCTCAGCAGCGATATGGAATGGGTGTTCCAGCGCAACGAAGCCGCCGGTGCAGTCCGCTATCTGCGGGACGCCAAGGGCATCCATCGAATTGCAGCCGCTATCGGCAAATAACCAGATTTTCGAGCGCCTCGAACACGGTGATGTTCCATCGCGAGTGGTCATCGATTTCACTGCAGGCTGAATGAGTGCCAAAACATGAACATGTTGATTTGCGAGGCTGCGCTGAACAATCGCCAGACCGCAGTCCTGACGGTTCGGCAGATGGAGGATGTCGATCGGTTATCGGTCGCTGCCGGTGTGACCTCTTATGAATTGATGGCCAATGCCGGTGCGGCGATCGCGCACCAAATCGAGCGTCACTGGACGCCAAGACCTGTGGTGGTGCTATGCGGGCCAGGCAATAACGGTGGAGATGGGTTTGTCACCGCGCACGTGTTGGCAGAAGCGGGCTGGCCGGTGCGGGTGGCAATGCTGGGTAGCCGGTTTAGCCTTAAGGACGAAGCGAGACACCATGCCCGGCGATGGCAAGGGGACGTCGAAGCATTGAGCCCCTCGGTGCTTGAGGGGGCTGAATTGATCGTTGATGCGCTCTTCGGTGCAGGCCTGGGCCGTCCACTTGAAGGCCAGGCATTAGCGACGCTTGCCGCCGCCAGCGAGGGTGGCGTACCGATTATCGCTATCGATATGCCCAGCGGGGTCATGGGGGATACCGGTGAAGCAGTAGGGGCTGTTCCCGCAGCTTTGACGATTACGTTTTTGTGCAAAAAACCGGGCCACTTGCTACTGCCAGGCCGGGACCTGTGCGGCGAAGTCATTGTTGTGGATATTGGCACCCCCAAGGCTGTGGTCGACAGCATCGCCCCCCGCATCTTTGAGAACAGCCCGGCGGTATGGCTGGCCAGCCTGCCGGGCGTCAAGACGACTACCGACAAACACAGCCGCGGGCATGCCCTGATCTTTGGTGGGTATCCAATGACCGGCGCTGCTCGAATGGCAGCCAGAGGCGCAGCGAGAGCGGGAGCGGGGCTCACAACTATTGCGGTGCCGGAAATAGCATTGTCGATTTATGCGGCCGCGTTGGACAGCATCATGGTACGTCCATGGGTGACACCGGAAGATATTGGACATCTGCTCAATGGCAGTCGTTTTTCAGCCTGGTTGATAGGCTCCGGTGCAGGCGTTGACAAGGAAACTTTCGGGCATGTGCTGGCGATGCTTGCAAGTGGACGCCCGACAGTCTTGGACGCTGATGCGATCACTGCCTTCCAGGATGAACCCGGAGTACTGGATCGTGCGATTAACGGCCCTTGCGTGCTGACACCCCATGAGGGTGAGTTTCGACGAGTATTCGATGCTGCTGGCGACAAGCTGACACGGACCCGTGCGGCCGCCTTTCGCTGTGGAGCCGTTGTGGTGCTCAAAGGCAGTGACACCGTGATAGCGGCTCCCGACGGTACGGCAGTGATCAACGCTAACGCACCCCCAACATTGGCCACCGCAGGCTCGGGAGATGTCTTGAGCGGGATAATTCTTGGCTTGCTTGCGCAAGGGATGCCGGCCTTCGCCAGCGCTGCCGCGGGTGTCTGGCTACACGGTGAAGCGGCCGCCGAATTCGGTCCCGGATTACTGGCCGATGACCTTCCTAACCTGCTGCCCGGGGTGTTGCGTCGACTTCACGAAGTCTGGTTGCCTGTCGAAGCCACACAAGCCCATGTCAGCGTCAGTCATAGCGACTGACGACAATCTGATCATGGCCCGATATGCCTCGCAACGGCTGCACAATTTTTCCTGAGATACCGGGTGTGTGGGTTGGCGTACAGACTCGGTTTTGAACGAGGCGAATAGTCAACAGTACACCGGCTACGCGTTATGTCGCGGGGCCGCCACGTTGATTAGAGGTGTTGAAATGTCGGTTCCCTACCACACGTTATTTCATTTCATGCTTTACAGCCCCGTGTTCGTTCATGCACCTGAAAGCAACCAGGCGCGGCTTGTCCAGCGCCTGATTGATGCAATTGATGAATACGACTATCGAACTGATATCGTTCCTACCCTGACCGGGGCCAGGGTTGCTGCAGAAAGTGATATGGGGATCGGTTGTTTCCTGCTGTCGATCGATGGTCCGGATGAGCCCGAGGTGCAGGCACTCATCAACACCATCAGGCACGAGCGCGGACTTGATACGCCCATCTACCTGATGAGCGAATTGAAAGGCATCGAGTCGCTCTCGCTCGCGCCATTGGGCGAGGTCACCGGATACATTTACCTCGACCACGAAACACCAGCCTTTTCGGCAAAGGAAACGATTTTCGCGCTGGAGCGTTATGCCATAGGCCTGAAGCCACCGTTCTTCGGCGCACTGATGGACTACGACTACGAAGGCAACCAGATGTGGACGTGCCCGGGCCACCAGGGCGGCGCGTTTTACCGACGCAGCCCAGCTGGACGGTTGTTTGTAGAGCATCTCGGCGAGGCGGTGTTTCGCAACGACATCGATAACTCGGTGCCCGAAATGGGCGATCTCCTGACCCACGTCGGTCCGGCGCTTGCCGCGCAAATGGCGGCAGCCAAAGTCTTCGGCGCCGATCGCACTTACTTCATTCTCAACGGCACCTCGACGTCGAACAAAGTCGTGACCGCCGCGCTGCTCAAGCGCGGGGACTTGGTGCTCTTTGACCGCAACAACCATAAATCCAATCATCAGGGCGCGTTGCAACTGGCCGGGGCGATCCCGATATACCTCGAAACCGACCGCAATCCACAAGGGCTGATTGGCCCGATCGATTACGACGCACTGGACGAAAAGAAACTGCGCGAGCAGATCCGCAACCATCCACTGGTCACTGACCCTGAGGCCTGGAAGCGTGAGCGCCCGTTCCGTCTGGCGATTGTCGAGCAGTGCAGCTACGACGGTACGATCTACAACACAGGGAGTTTGATCGAACGAATCGGCCACCTCTGTGAATACGTCCACTTTGACGAAGCCTGGGCCGGTTTCATGAAATTCCATCCGCTGTTTGCCGGGCATTTCGCGATGGGCCTGGAAAATCTTGGCGCCGAGAGCCCTGGCATCGTTGCCACCCAGTCCACGCATAAGCAACTGGCGGGTTTTTCACAGGCTTCGCAAATTCATGTGCGCGACGAACACATCAAGGGCCAAACGCGGCGCACCGGGCACCGTCGCTTCAACGAGATGTTCATGCTGCATTGCTCGACCTCGCCGTTTTATCCGCTGTTTGCCAGCCTCGATGTCGACGCGCAGATGCACAAGGGCCGCAATGGCCTGGCGCTCTGGGACGATGCGATTCGCGTTGGTATCGAGACGCGCAAGAAAATGCGCATGCTTAAACGCGGATTTGCAGCGACCGCCAAGGGTGGCGCGAGCGATTGGTTCTTCGATCCATTTGTGCCCGATGTGGTGACGATTGCCGACTCCACGTTCAGCCCGCCACTCGAAAGCGTGCCTTGGGAAGACATTCCTACCGACGTGCTGGCGCGCGAGCCTGCCTGCTGGGCGTTGGTGCCGGATGCACGCTGGCATGGCTTCCGCCATGCCTCGCCGAATTGGGCGATGACGGACCCAAACAAGCTGACGCTGATTACGCCCGGTTTCGACCGCAAGAGCGGCGAATACAGCGAGCGCGGAATCCCGGCAACGCTGCTGGCCGCCTACCTGCGCGAGAACAATATCGTGCCAGAGAAATGCGACCTCAATAGTATTTTATTCCTGCTGACACCCGCTGTTGAGGCCGGGAAATGCGCCTCGCTGATTTCCAGGCTGGTGGCGTTCAAGAACCTTTATGACTCAGACGCAGCGCTTGGAGACGTGCTGCCGACGACGTTGGCGCGCTATCCGCAGCGTTACGCCGGCTACACGTTGCAGCGTCTGTGCGACGAGATGCACAACTTCTACCGGGAGCACGACATTGCCTCTTTGCAAAGGCTGTGCTTTCGCGGTGAGCACTTTCCCGAGCAGGCGATGTCGGTGGCCGATGCCACCGAGGCGTTCGTCGGCAACCGGGTCGACTATTTGCCGCTGTCCCAATGCAAGGGCCGAATCTCGGCGACGTTGGCGCTCATTTATCCACCCGGAATCGGCATCGTCGTGCCCGGTGAGCGCTATGACGACCGAGCGCAACCGATGCTCGATTATTTCCTGGTGTTCGAGGAGGCGTTCAATCGGTTTCCGGGCTTCGAGTTCGAAGTGCAGGGCGTGTATGCCGACGATGTCGACGGCCGCGTGGTGTTTCACACCTACGTCGTGCAGGAGTCGATATGAGCGGTTACTCAACGAACGTGCCCGGAATTCTCTATCGACGTCGGGTGCTGGTGGTGCATAACGGCACCGGCGTCGAGCATGCAGGTGGCCAGGCCACCGCTGCGCTGATCGAGGCGCTGACCGACCGGGATATCGATGTCATTGATGCCACCTCGCAAAGCGATGCAGCAGCGCAAATCAGCCTGCACTCGTTGTTGCAGGCTGTATTGGTGGATTGGGATCTGGCCGGTGCGAAGGATCATCAGGCTGCACGCAACGTGATTGATGCCGTCAGGGCCCGCTCTGAGCGGTTGCCGATTTTTCTGCTGGCGGCCAGTGGTTCGCTTGAGGAGATTTCGGCCGAGGTGCTTTCCCAGGTCAACGATTATGTGTGGCTCTTCGAGGACACGAAGAGCTTCCTTGGCGGCAGAATCGTCGCAGCCATCGACCGCTACCGAGCAACGCTGTTGCCGCCGATGTTCAAAGCGCTCGCCCGCTTTGCCGGGGAATATGAATATTCCTGGCACACCCCCGGACATGCCGGCGGCACGGCGTTTATGAAGCATCCGACCGGGCGTGCCTTTGTCGAATTCTTCGGCGAGGAGTTGTTTCGCTCTGATTTGTCGATTTCGGTTGCGCAAGTGGGCTCATTGCTTGATCACTCCGGGGCTATCGGCGAGGCGGAACACAACGCTGCACGGGTGTTTGGCGCCGATCGCAGCTATTTCGTGACTAATGGATCATCCACCTCCAATCGCGTGATTCTGATGTCAAGCGTAACGCGCAACCAGATTGCACTGTGTGATCGCAATTGCCACAAATCCATCGAACACGCGATGACGTTATCCGGTGCGATCCCGACTTACCTGATGCCGGTTCGCAATTACCTGGGACTGATCGGCCCGATCCCGGCGTCGCGCCTCACGGCTACGGCGGTCGCGCAGAGCATTGGGGCAAATGCTCTGGTCACTGAGCAGATAGAACCCGCCGCCGTGCATGCCGTCATCACCAATTCGACGTATGACGGCTTGTGCTATGACGTCGAACAGGTCGAGTCTCTGCTTGGGCAGTCAGTCGATCGACTGCACTTTGACGAAGCCTGGTATGGCTACGCACGTTTCAATCCGCTGTATGCCGGGCGTTATGCCATGCGCGGCGACCCCAACAGCCCCCGTCCCGACGGACCGACGATATTTTCGACTCAGTCGACGCATAAGTTGCTTGCCGGGCTCTCCCAGGCTTCTTACATCCATGTCCGTGATGGCCGCCGACCGATTGAGCATGGGCGCTTCAATGAGGCGTTCATGATGCATGCCTCAACCTCACCGCAATACGCGATCATCGCGTCCAACGATGTGGCGGCGGCGATGATGGATGGCCCCTCTGGCAAAGCGCTCACGGATGAAACGATTGTCGAGGCGATTGCTTTTCGTCAGACAGTGGCACGCTTGCATGCTGAGTTCGCCGCCAAGGGCGATTGGTTTTTCACCGCTTGGCAGCCAGATACGGTCAATGAAGGCAAGGGCCACAAAAAGACACCGTTCCATTTGGCCGACCCTGAGCGCCTGGCGCGCGACCCCAAGGCGTGGATATTGCACCCGGGCGATGCCTGGCACGGGTTCGAAGACCTCGATGACGGATACTGCATGCTTGATCCGATCAAGGTTTCGGTGGTCACGCCTGGCATGGGCCAGGATGGCCAGCTAAAAGCAACGGGGATTCCCGCGTCACTCCTGGCCGCTTATCTCGATGCGCAAGGGATCGTGGTGGAAAAGACCACCGACTTCACCAGTCTTTTCCTGTTTTCGATGGGGATCACGCGGGGCAAGTGGGGAACCCTGATCAATGCACTTCTGGGTTTTCATCGAGACGTGCATGCCAACACGCCTCTGGAACGATGCATTCCCGCGTTGGTTGCCGCTCATCCGCAGTCTTACGGCACGCTCGGGCTTGGTGAACTCGCCGAGTCGATGTTTGCCGCGATGAAAACGCACAGGACGACCGAACTCATGTCGGCGGCATTTTCGGTGTTGCCAGTGGCCGTTCTGTCGCCGGTCGGGGCGTACGAACAACTCGTCAACAATCGGGTGCAATTGCTGCCGCTCGACCAGATGGCAGGGCGCACCGTCGCCACCGGAGTTGTGCCTTACCCGCCAGGCATTCCGATGCTGATGCCTGGCGAGAATGCCGGTGAGGCATCTGGCCCAATACTTGGCTACCTGAAAGCGCTTGAGGCGTTTGATGCCCAAATGCCGGGCTTTTCCCATGATACGCACGGCGTTGGAGTCGTCGGCGGCCGTTTTCAGATTCTATGCATCACTGAGGATTGACCCATGAAAGCATCCACAGTCCCAGGCGATGTTCTGGATTCCGACGCCTCAACCGCTCCAAAGAAAGCAACCACCACCGACAAGCTCGGCATGGTTTCGATGACCTTGCTCGTCATTGGCGCCATGGTGGGAGGCGGCGCCTTCAACCTGCCACAAAACATGGCGCAACACGCTGGACTCGGTGCGGTATTGATCGCCTGGCTGGTTTCCGGGTTGGGCATCTTCTTTCTGGCACGAACGTTTCAGGTGCTTGCCGAGATCAAGCCAGACATAACTGCAGGTATCTATATGTACTCACGCCAGGGCTTCGGCAAGTTCGCCGGATTCCAGGTCGCCTGGGGGTACTGGCTGTCGTCCGCCTTCGGCAACGTCGGTTTTGCAGTGCTGTTGATGGACACACTCAACTACTTCTTTCCCCCGCATTTCAAGGGTGGGAACACCTGGCTGGCGATCCTGATCGGGTCGAGTGTGTTCTGGATGCTCAACTGGCTGGTATTGCGGGGCGTCAAAAGTGCCTCGGCGCTAAATGCGATTGGCACGATTGCCAAATTCGTCCCCATTGTCGTGTTCGTTGGTGTGGTAGCCGTCTCGGTGAAAGCGGGGCTGTTCACGAACGACTTCTGGGGCAACGTCAGCGACAACGTGGCCGGCGCCAAGCCACTGGGTAACCTGCTGGAACAGGTTAAAAGCACTATGTTGGTGACCCTGTGGGTGTTCATCGGCATTGAGGGCGCGGTGGTCATGTCCGACAAGTCGGATGCCAAGACCGTGAGTCGAGCGACGTTGTTGGGTTTCTTTGTGACTTTGCTGCTCTATGTCCTGATTTCCGTGTTGCCCTTCGGGATCATGACGCAGGCGCAATTGTCGGTCATCGCGCCGCCGTCCATGGCAGCGATCCTAGGTTCGATTGTCGGCAAGTGGGGCGAGTACTTCGTTAACGCCGGGGTGTTGATCTCGGTGCTGGCGTGTTGGCTGGTATGGACCATGCTCGTGGCGGAACTGCCATGGGCTGCGGCGAAGGACGGCACCTTTCCGAAAACGTTCGCGGTGACCAACAAAAAGGGGTCGGCCTCGGTATCGCTATGGGTTTCCACCGCAGTGATGCAGGCCGTGATGATCCTCATGTATTTCTCGAACAACGCCTGGAACGTGATGATCTCCATCACTGGCGTGATGATTTTGCCGGCCTACATCGGCGCTACCGGTTTCTTGTGGAAAGTAATGGCTAACGGGAGTTATCCAGCCACCGCAAAAACCGCCAAAACCACGGCGCTGGTCACTAGCATCCTGGGCACGATCTACGGATTCTGGCTCGTGTATGCCGCCGGCCTTGAGTACATGATTGCCGGCGCGGTGTTCTTCGCCCTCGGCAATCTCGTATTCATCTGGGCACGCAAGGAGCACGCTCCGAAAGAGCCAGTGTTCAAGATGATTGAGATGATTGTGGCAGGTGTGCTCGTGGTGCTTGGGGTGATGGCGATTTGGATGCTGTTCAGTGGGCATCTGACACAGGTCTATAAGCCTTGAACGATTGCTTTGTTCATCGCTGTGCGCACGAGCCCTGACTCGTAAGACCCAAATGGCTCTTGCCGTTGCAAAAGACTTGGGCTGCCAAGTCCAGGCCACAGGGCTTGGCTCACTCATAACCGGGAGTTTTCAATGAAAAGTTCATATCTTGCGTTTGTGATGATCTTCAGTTCGACGTATTGCCTGGCAGCGTCACTCGATGGAGCGGCCCTGTACCAAAGCAACTGCGCCCAATGCCATGGCGAACGTGGAATGGGCGGGGTGGTTGGCATGGGCACGATGACACCCGGTATGGGCGGTACCAACGGAGGACAAGGCATGATGAATGGGATGGGCGCGATGTCCGGTAAGGGCGGCATGGGAATGAAGGGGGTTCAAGCGCCGAAACTTGTAGGCGATGCCAGCACCTGGAAGCCTGAGCTATTTGAACGTGCTGTGCTTCAAGGCATTGATGATGAGGGTGAACCACTGAGCAGGGTCATGCCCCACTGGGGGTCATCGAGCTTCAGAACCGACCATGGGAAACCGCCCACCAAAGAGGAAATCGACGCTATTCAGCATTATTTGCAAGCGCAGAAATAGTTGGGTTGTTTTGCGTTGCGTCATTGATCCGCAAGTAGCCAATCGGCACGGTGCGCCACTCGCGCTCCCCACCGAGAAGGGGAAATATCATGAATATGCAAGACACCCACGTCCCGCAAGCGGATCTTCACGCCAATCCGGACGCCTCCGAAGCCACTATTTATACCTGCCCGATGCACCCGCAGGTGCGACAGAGCGGCCCGGGCAACTGCCCTGAGTGTGGCATGACGCTGGAACCCGTCATCCCCACCGCCGAGGACACCGAGAACCCGGAGCTACAGGACTTCAGCCGCCGCTTTTATTGGACCCTGCCGCTGAGCGTGATCGTCGCGATACTCGCCATGTCCGGACCCTACCTGCACTGGTTGGATATGGCCCTGCAGAGCTGGATAGAACTGGCGTTGACCTTGCCGGTGGTGCTCTGGGCAGGTTTTCCGTTCTTCAAACGGGCAGTGCAATCGGTTCTGCACGCCAGTCCGAACATGTGGACACTCATCGGCCTGGGGACGTCGGCGGCCTTCGTTTACAGCGTGGTTGCCACTGTAGCGCCTGGGGTTTTTCCGGCCTCGTTCGTGGCCATGGGGCGGGTGTCGGTGTACTTCGACGCGGCGGCCATGATCATTTCATTGACCTTGCTGGGCCAGGTACTTGAGCTCAAAGCCCGGTCGAAGACGGGCGCGGCTATCAAATCATTATTGGGGCTCGCCCCGAAAACGGCACGGCGTATGGCTGACGACGGGAGCGAAACGGATGTCGCGCTGGCCGATGTGCGGCCCGGGGACCAACTGCGTGTGCGCCCTGGCGAGAAGGTACCGGTTGACGGTGAAGTGCTTGAGGGCACCAGTGCGGTCGATGAATCAATGCTCACCGGCGAGCCTATGCCCGTGAGCAAAGGCGTCGGCGACAAGCTGATCGGCGCCACCCTCAATACCAGCGGCGCACTGGTGATGCGGGCGGACAAGGTTGGCGCGGATTCGGTGCTCGCAAGCATTGTGCAGATGGTCGCGCAGGCACAGCGTTCAAGGGCTCCAATGCAGGGTATGGCCGATACCGTGGCCCGTTATTTCGTTATAACCGTCATCAGTGTCTCGTTGCTGACATTTTTCATATGGGGGCTGTTCGGGGCCACATCGACCGGGGAGTCGGGTTGGGTGTATGGGCTGATCAACGCCGTAGCGGTGCTTATCGTCGCATGCCCTTGCGCCTTGGGCCTGGCCACCCCGATGTCGATCATGGTTGCCAGCGGCAAGGCTGCGACACGGGGCGTACTGTTCAAGGACGCTGCGGCGATCGAGAACTTCCGTAAGGTCGACACCTTAATCGTCGACAAAACCGGCACCCTGACCGAGGGCCGGCCACGCTTTGACCGAGTGATCGCGGCAGCGGGCAGCACCGAGGACGAAGTACTTCAACTGGCTGCCAGCCTGGATCAAGGAAGCGAACATCCTCTAGCAGCAGCCATAGTGAGCGCTGCGCGTGAACGGGGCATGACCCTTAACAAGGCCGAAGACTTCGAGTCGAGCACCGGCATCGGCGTGCGCGGTCGAGTAGGGGGCAAGACCCTGGCCCTGGGCAACGCACTATTGATGGCGCAGCTCAAGGTCTCGGTGGACAGCTTGAAATCCCAGGCCGAAGCACTCCGGGCCGAAGGGGCCAGCGTGATGTTGCTGGCCATCGACGGCAAAGCCGCAGGGCTGCTGTCGGTATCAGACCCCATAAAGTCCAGTACAGCCGCCGCTTTGACGGAACTCAAGGCTGAGGGCATCCGCGTCATCATGGCCACGGGTGATGGGTTGACTACAGCCAAAGCCATTGCGGCGACGCTGGGAATCGAAGAAGTACACGGGGGCGTCACCCCGGCCGATAAGCTCGCGCTGGTGGAGCAACTGCAACAACAAGGATGCGTTGTCGCAATGGCAGGAGACGGTATCAATGATGCCCCTGCGCTGGCCCGGGCCGATGTCGGCGTAGCGATGGGAACAGGCACGGACGTTGCCATGAACAGCGCCCAGATCACCCTCGTCAAGGGCGACTTGCGTGGCATTGCCCAAGCCCGTGCGATTTCGCAGCAGACGGTCACCAACATGAAACAAAACCTGGGCTTTGCGCTTGTCTACAATGCGCTCGGCGTGCCGTTGGCTGCCGGTTTGTTGTTTCCGTTCACTGGCTGGTTGTTGTCGCCGATGGTTGCCGCTTTTGCCATGAGTCTGAGTTCATTGTCGGTAGTGACCAATGCATTGCGGTTGCGTGGCTAGGGTTCTACTGCGCAGAGTCGGTTGCCCGTTCAAATATCTGACGGGCAAACGATGTTTTCTCTCTGATTTGTCGTGCACTTACTTCTTGTGCTCAATGACGGTTTCGACCAGCCAATAGCCGGTCCGTCCATAGTGTTTGTGCAGGTTCGATTCTTGTTCCCGGTTCAACTGCTCAGACGACTCATAAGGCGGCGATGCCTTGATCGAGGCGCATTCGAGGTCGACCGACACGGATTTATCCAGCCAACGGATATCGTCGATCCATTCAGGAGCTATCAACACCTTGTGCCCAAGCCACCAGTTGCTGGTGTTGACCACAAGGTACTGAATCGCCCAGGTCTGTTCATTGATCAGCAGACTGTCGACGTGTCCTATTTCGCCATCGGTGGCTTTGATGTGATATCCGATGATGGCTTTGCAACTGCGTAAATGCGGGTCGTCATCCTCATGGCGTGCGCGCTCGGCTTTTGCATTTTGTTCGCGAGCATGTTCGTCTTGAGCGGGGCCACCCGGGAGCCCGAAGCCTCCAGGGTACATCCCTGCATTCCACATGCCTGCGCTCCCCCAGTAGTACGGATAACCGTAGTAACCCAGGTATTGCATCTCATGTTGTCGAGAGACAGGTTTGTCGACGTCGATACTGGGGCTGTTTTTGACTTGTTCCTTGGTGAGCGCTACGTGCAGCCGACGTTGCGTCCAATCAGCGTCCTGGATGGAAAGGGGTGTAATCAGCACTTTGCGGCTGGCAAGCCAGGCACCGGTTTCGACGATCAAGTACCGGATCACCCACGCCTCATTATCAAAATAGAAGTCTTTGACTTCCCCGATATCACCATCGGTAGCCGCAATGGTGTAATCCTTCAGATCTTGCATGCTTCGTAACATAGGACTGTCCTTCGTAGCGCACCGATCGATGTCCTCGGTACATGGAAAGGCTGCAGGCCGATAATTCGACTTGCCCAAGGACACGGTGCGCTGTCGCCCGCGTCAGCGTCTGTTCGCTGACGCACGCAGGTTGACAGGGTTGAGGTGGATTAATTCATGCCCAGCCAGTTTGGTAGCGCCAGGGTAATCCATGGGACATAGGTAATCAGCATCAGGAACAACAGCAAGAGCATCAGCCAAGGCATCGCGGCCTTAATGGTCGCGGGCACTGTCATTCCCGTCACGGCGGAAGTCACGAATAGGTTCAGACCGACGGGCGGTGTGATCAAGCCGATCTCCAGATTGACCACCATGATGATGCCAAGGTGAATCGGGTCGATACCAAGCTTCATGGCAATGGGGAAAAGGATCGGTGCCAGAATCAGAATAATGGCCGAGGGTTCCATGAAGGCACCGGCGATCAACAGAACCACGTTAACCACCAGCAGGAAGGTCACCGGCGTCAGTCCGGCCTCAATGACCCAGGTGGTGATTTGCTGGGGTAATTGTTCGGTGGTCAATACGTGAGCAAATAGCATGGCGTTAGCAATGATGAACATCAGCATGATGCTCAGCTTGGCCGAGTCCAGCAGGACTTTAGGCGCCTCACGAAACGTCAGGTCCTTGTAGACAAACAAGGCGATGAATGCCGAATACACTGCGGCAACGGCAGCAGCCTCTGTGGGGGTAAACATCCCGGTGTAGATGCCTCCCAGGATAATCAGCATCAACAGCAGGCCCCAGATCGCCTTGCGCGCGGTGCTTAGAAACTCTCGCAGCGTTGCGCGTGGCATGGCGGGCAGGTTTTTCTTCACCGCTACGATGTAGATAGCCACCATCAGCGACAAGCCCAGCAACAGGCCAGGTATGACGCCGGCCATGAACAACTTGCCGACGGACGTCTCGGTAGCGGCAGCGTAGACCACCATTACGATCGAGGGCGGTATCAGAATGCCCAGGGTTCCTGCGTTACAGACGATTCCCGCGCCGAAGGCTTGCGGATATCCCGAGCGAACCATGCCGGCAATGGCAATTGACCCGACTGCGGCCACCGTTGCCGGGCTGGAGCCGGAAAGGGCTGCAAATAGCATGCAGGCCAATACGGCGGCAATCGCCAGACCACCTCGGATATGACCGACACAGGCGTTGGCAAAGTCGATCAGCCGGCGTGCGACGCCACCGGTGGTCATGAAGGCGCCTGCCAGCAAGAAAAACGGAATGGCCAGCAGTGTGTAGTGCTCTGAGGTTTCAAACAGTTTGATTGCGAGCGAACGGACGGAGTCCGGACTGAAAAACACAATGGTCAGTGAGCCGGCCAGGCCCAGGGAAATGGCTATCGGCACACCGATGAACATCAGTGCGAAGAGTGTCGCGAACAGGAAGGCAATGGTCATTATTTGTCGTCCTCGTGTTCGGTCAGTTTCATCACGTCAGCGGCTTCATCGGCCAGGCCCAGACCTGTCTGGCGGTGCAACAGGATGCGCACGAAAATTTCAGCGAAACGGATGAATACCAACGCAAAACCCAAAGGAACAATCAGCCCTATGTGCCATTGCATGATGCCGTAATGGCCCAGATCTTCGGCGCCTATGCCTGCTGTCATCAAGGTATGAATCCATTCGAAGCTGGCCACACTGAGTAGTCCGGCGTAGGTCAGGCAGCAAAGGCAGGCCAAAATGCCAATGAGCCGCTGAACAGGTTTACTGGCCAGTTTTACCAGGGCGTCAACGCCGATGTGACCGGCTGTACGCACGCCGTAGGACAATCCGAAAAAGATCAGCCAGCCAAATAGCGCCTTGGTCAGCGAGGTGCTCCAGGTCATGGCCTGAGCCATTGTCATGACCTGATCGCCCATGGCGAACAACGTCTCGCTGGCGCCTTCCCAGTGGTCGGCAAGCCGGTAAAAGAGGGTATAGAGGTTGTTGAGGATGACGTAGACGAACGTCACCAAGGTCATGGCGGCCAAAAGGAAGACAATGAATCCCTCCTCGAAGTGTTCCCATATGCGCCGAAAGGCATTCATGGATGGCATCTCCTGTGTCGTGATGACAGGCAGGTGCTGCCGCGCCGGCAGCACCTGCCCACCGGTCATTTGGCCTTGTTGGCGGCTTCGGCAGCAGTGATCAGCTCAGGGCCGATATCCGCTTCGAATTTTTGCCAGACCGGCTTCATCGCCACTCGCCATTGCTCGCGTTGTTCCGGTGTCAGGGTGATGATTTCGGTGGTTTTGGCGGCAATGATGCTTTGCTTGGCGTCCTGATTGAGTTGCTCAGCCTCTTTGTTCACCTGGGCGGTGACTTCCACAATGATCTTGTCCAGCTCACTGCGAATATCCGGCGGCAAGCCATTCCAGAACTTGGTATTGGTGATCAGCATGTAATCCAGCACGCCATGGTTGGACTCAGTGATGTATTTCTGTACCTCATGCATTTTCTGGCTGTAGATGTTCGAGTAAGGGTTCTCCGCACCGTTGACCACACCGGTTTGCAACCCCTGATACACCTCGGCAAAGCTCATCTTGCGCGGATTGGCGCGCAGGACCTTGAACTGTTCCTCGAGTACGGCTGAGGCTTGCACCCGGAATTTCAGGCCTCGGGCATCGCCAGGAACACGCAGCGGCTTGTTGGCCGACAGCTGCTTCATCCCGTTGTGCCAATAGGCCAGGCCTGTGATGTTTTTGCTTTCCATGGACTTGAGCAGTGCTTGGCCCTGCGGGCTCAACTGAAAGCGGTCGACCGCGGCGATGTCATCAAACAAGAAGGGCAGATCGAACAGCTGAACGGTCTTTGTGTACTGTTCGAACTTGGCCAGTGATGGCGCAATCAACTGTACGTCCCCTAACAGCAGGGCTTCCATCTCTTTACCGTCACCAAATAACGATGAGTTCGGATAGACCTCAACCTTGACCTTGCCGGGCAAGCGTTCCTCGACCAGCTTCTTGAACAGCACTGCGCCTTGTCCCTTTGGGGTCTGCTCGGCGACCACGTGTGAGAACTTGATGATGATCGGATCAGCAGCCATGACCGTGCTCATGCTTCCCAGAGCAAGAGTGCAGGCGAGTGCCTTGCATATGGATTTGAACATTTGGGGGAATTCCTCTTGTTTTAGTTTTTGTACAGTTCCATGTTCTGACGCGCATTCGTCATACGGCCAACGACAAGTCTAGGCAAAAAATCAAGTTTGAAGGCTGATTCCCGGATATTGCTGGAGCGCAACGCAGATAACGTCAGGCGTCAGCGCGCAAAGGCCTGCGATTGCCCCTGAGTAGTTGCCGAACCTTTTGCCAATAACCAGCACTGCCCTGGCACTCAAAATCATTGCGTATAGGTAGTTTCCGAGGCTACTCATGACCCATTCAGGCGCCTAAATTGAAGTCATCGCGGTGTAAAGCCAGGGCTGGCGCTTTGGCGTTATGGCCCAATGCCTGGCAGTGGTTGACGACTCCCACTTGCGCAGCCTTGGCCCCAATCCATTTTGATAAAGAGGCAGACAGGCGAGTTTATCTGGCTCTCACAAAAGGCTACTGATATGTCCGAGATACCAAGCCCTCAGCAAAATCATCTGCTTGCCGCGTTGCCGGTCGAGATTCGGCATCGCCTGCTGCCTCAACTGGAACTCGTGTCTTTCCCCTTGGGCAAGGTTCTGTACGAGCCAGGAGACGTTCTGCGCTACGTCTATTTCCCGACTGACTCCATCATTTCACTACTCTACGTAATGGAGAACGGTGCGGCGGCGGATATTTCAGTGGTGGGTAATGAGGGGCTGATCGGAGTCGCGTTGTTCATGGGGGGCGAGAGCACTTCGAGCCGGGCTGTCGTCCAGAGTGCTGGCTACGCGTTTCGCCTCAGAGGGCAGTTGCTCAAGGACGAGTTCAATCGCCACGGTGAAATGTTGCGTCTGATGCTGCGCTACACCCAGGCGCTGATCACGCAAATGGCCCAGACGGCTGTCTGCAATCGTCATCACTCCATCGACCAGCGACTGTGCCGTTGGTTGTTGTTGTCGTTGGATCGCCTGCCGGGTAACCAGTTGGTCATGACTCAAGAACTCATTGCCAACATGCTCGGTGTGCGTCGTGAAGGCATCACCGAGGCCGCCCGCAAGTTGCAAAAACTCGGCGTGATCGAGTACTGCCGAGGGCTGATCACCGTGCTCGACCGTGCGCAGCTCGAGGAATTGAGTTGCGAGTGTTACGCCGTCGTTAAACATGAGACCGATCGACTACTCCCTTACGCAGTGCCAGAACCCTTGAGCAGACCCGTCTGTCATGCGTTTACAGCGCATGCTCACTGACGCTATTACGGCCTCTTGTGTTCGTTACCGCACAGCGGCTGATGAGTGTGCCGGTGATGATGAAGCAAGGCTGACGGAGTGTCGCTTCGACACCCGCTCTGCACGACGACTCGACGGGAGACTACGAGATGAAGGAGCGCCAGGTTAGAACCGATAAGGATGCGGCTGACTTTGGTGTGGTCGCGGCAGTGCGTGGCAGTGTCGTGGACATTCGTTTCGATGCTGCGCTGCCGCCCATCCACACCCTGCTGCGCGCCGGCGATGCGGGCAGGATTGCCATCGAGGTATTGGCCCAGCGCGACGAGCACCATGTGCGGGGTATCGCGCTGACGCCCACGCAGGGGCTGGCACGAGGAATGCCGGTGCACGACACCGGGGGGCCGTTGCAGGCCCCGGTCGGGAAGAAGATCCTGTCGCGCATGTTCGACGTCTTTGGCAATACCATCGATCGCCAGCCCGCGCCGGATGCGGTGCAATGGCGTTCTGTGCATCAGCCGCCACCGCCCCTGGTACGTCGTTCAACTCGATCCGAAGTGTTTGAGACCGGTATCAAAGCCATTGATGTGCTGACGCCCCTGGAGCGCGGCGGCAAGGCGGGTCTCTTCGGCGGGGCTGGCGTCGGCAAGACGGTACTGCTGACCGAAATGATCCATAACATGATCGGTCATCAGGAGGGCGTGAGCATCTTCTGCGGTATCGGCGAGCGCTCGCGCGAGGGCGAAGAGTTGTACCGCGAAATGAAGGCCGCCGGCGTGCTGCCCAATATGGTGATGATCTTTGCCCAAATGAACGAGCCGCCCGGGGCGCGCTTTCGGGTGGGGCATGCCGCGCTGACGATGGCGGAATATTTTCGCGACGATGAACAACGCGATGTGTTGCTGCTCATCGATAATATTTTTCGCTTCATCCAGGCCGGCTCGGAAGTCTCTGGCCTGATGGGGCAGATGCCATCCCGTCTGGGTTATCAACCGACGATGGGCACCGAACTGGCGGCACTGGAAGAGCGTATTGCCAACACCGACAGCGGCGCGATCACCTCGATTCAGGCAGTGTATGTACCCGCCGATGACTTCACCGATCCGGCGGCGGTGCATACCTTCTCGCACCTTTCGGCGTCGATCGTGCTGTCACGCAAACGCGCCAGCGAAGGGCTGTTTCCAGCCATCGACCCGCTGCAGTCCAGCTCCAAAGTGCTGACGCCGGGTATCGTCGGCGAGCGCCACTACCAACTGGCGCAGGCCATCCGCCGCACGCTGGCCCAATACGCCGAACTCAAGGACATCATCGCCATGCTCGGGCTGGAGCAATTGTCGCCCGACGACCGCAAAGTGGTGGCCCGTGCGCGGCGGTTGGAGCGTTTTCTCACGCAGCCATTCTTCACCACCGAGCAGTTCACCAACATGAGCGGCAAGCTCGTCAGCCTGCAGGATTCGCTGGATGGCTGCGAGCGCATTCTGGCGGACGAATTCAAGGACTTTCCTGAGAGCGCGCTGTACATGATCGGTACGGTCGACGAAGCCAAGGCCAAGATTAAAACCAAAACCGAGACCGAGCCGCAGGCCAGCGAGGCTGCCAAGGAGCCGACTCATGCTGTTGATGACACTTAAAGTGTTGCTGCCCTTCGAAGTGTTTGCCGTCGAAACGAACGTGTCGTGCATCGTTGTGGAAACGGCACAAGGGGCATTCGGCTTGCTGCCCAGGCGTCTGGACTGCGTGGCTGCGCTTGTACCGGGCATCCTCAGTTTTGAAATCGAGGCGCAAGGTGAAGTGTTCCTGGCGCTGGACGAGGGCGTGCTGGTCAAGGCCGGAGCGGATGTCGTGATATCGGTGCGTCGGGCGTTACGCGGCGATGATCTGGCCCACCTGCGCGATGCAATCGAGCAACAGTTCCTGACCCTGGACGCGCAAGAGCAAGCCATGCGCCAGACCATGGTGCGGCTGGAAACCGGGTTTATGCGCCGGTTCGTTTCTTTGCGCGAGCACTCGTCATGAAACCGGATCCCAAACGCACGCCTGCCACCCCGACTCTGGCTGAACAGGTCGGCGCCAAGGCGTCCCGCAAACTCAAGGCGCGCCGCAGGGACACGCCTGTGGTGTGGTTCGGCTTGGGCATGATGGGTTTGATTGGCTGGTCGGTGGTGGTGCCCACGTTGCTCGGCGCGGCCCTTGGACTGTGGCTCGATAAGCACCATCCCGGCGGCCATTCCTGGACGCTGGCCCTGCTGGTGGCGGGCCTCACCCTCGGTTGCCTGAACGCCTGGCACTGGGTGTCAAAGGAAGATGAGGCCATGCACGACGAACCTGATGAGAAGGAGCAGGGCGATGATTGACCATGGTACCTGGGCTCTGGTTGGGCTGGCCGCGCTGTTGGCGGGCGCCGCGCTGGGCTGTGTTTTTTTTGGCGGACTATGGTGGACAGTGCGCCGTGGCGCTTTATCGCCGACACCGGCCCGCTGGTTTTTTGCCAGCCTGATATTGCGAACCACCACCGTGTTGTTTGGTTTTTACCTTGTCGGTGCCGGTCAACCGGCGCGGCTGGGCCTGTGCATGTTGGGTTTTCTAATGGCTCGCGTGATCGTCTTGCGTGTCACACAACCGACTGCGGCCCCGCTGGCGCCGCCAACATCCGGACCGCCACCATGCGCCTGACACCTGATGCCTGGATCTTTTGGCAATATGGCTTCTTTAAGCTCAATGCCACCATTGTGTTCACTTGGGCGCTGATGACCGTACTGGTGTTGGGCGCGGCGTTGATTACGCGCCGCCTCGCTACCGGTCACCAACGCTCACGCTGGCAGAACCTGCTGGAGATCGTGGTGACCGCGATTGTCGGGCAAATCAATGATGTCGGTCTGCAGCAACCCCATCGCTACCTGAGCTTTCTCGGAACGTTGTTCCTGTTCATCGCTGCGGCGGCGTTAGCCACCGTGATCCCAGGCTATGAGCCGCCCACCGCATCGCTGTCGACCACGGTAGCACTGGCCCTGTGCGTGCTGGTGGCGGTTCCTCTGTTTGGCATCTGGGGTCAGGGGCTGGCGGGCTACCTGAAGTCGTACATGCAACCGACGCCGATCATGTTGCCGTTCAACCTCATCAGTGAAGCGTCGCGCACGCTGGCGCTGGCTGTGCGTCTGTTTGGCAACATGATGAGCGGCGCGATGATCATTGCCATCCTGTTATCAATCACGCCGTTTGTCTTCCCGATCGTGATGACGTTGCTGGGCTTGCTCACTGGCATGGTGCAGGCCTACATCTTTACCATTTTGGCGGCGGTCTACATCGCCGCGGCCACACGCCGCAGCAAAGCGGCTAACGCACCCTCATCGACGCCGGACACCTGAGCCGCGGCGCCATTTCCTGTCAACTCAAACTGAGGCACGCTTATGGACTCTCTCACCTGGATCGCCGTCGCCTCCATTGTCATGGCCGGCCTGACTACCGGCTTCGGTACGATGGCGCCCGCACTGGCCGAGGGCAGGGCGGTTGCCACGGCGCTCAGTTCGTTGGCCCAGCAGCCCGACGCGTCGGCCACCATCACTCGTACGTTGTTCGTCGGCCTGGCAATGATCGAATCAACGGCCATATATTGCTTCGTGGTGTCGATGATCCTGATCTTCGCCAACCCGTTCTGGAACGCCGCCATCACCGCAGCGACCCAAGCGGCAGGAAAGTAGACCGTGCTTATCGACTGGTTCACCGTTGGCGCGCAGTTGCTCAACTTCCTCATTCTGGTGTGGTTGATGAAGCGCTTTCTTTACCAACCGGTCCTGGACGCAATCGCGTCGCGGGAGGCGAAGATTGCTGCCGAACTCAAGGACGCCGCCGACACCAAGGCGAAGGCCCATCAGCAGCAAGACGAGTTCGAGCGCAAGAACCAGGCTTTCGACGAACAGCGAGACGCTTTGCTGAGCAAGGCCACCGAGGAGGCCAACGCGCAGCGTCTGCGCCTGCTGGCCGAAGCGCGCCAGGCCGCCGAGGCTGCCAGTGTGGCGCGCGCGAAGGCGCTGGTGACTGAAAAGCAGCGTTTGCACGCTGAGATCGTGCGTCGCACACAACGGCAGGTATACGACATCTCACGCCGGGTGCTGGGCGATCTTGCATCGGTCAGCCTGGAGCAGCGTGCGTGCGAGGTGTTCATCCAACGCTTGCAGGCACTCGAAGGCACCACGTTGGACGCATTAACCGCTGCGCTGAAGAGCACGACCGAGGGCGAATCCGCCCTGGTACGTAGTGCATTCCGATTGCCGGACGCGCAACGTGCCTCGATCCAGGCCGCGCTGAACGAGTTGCTGGGCCAGCCGCTGACGCTCACGTTTGAGTCGGACCCTGAATTGGTCACCGGCATTGAACTGAGTGCGAAGGGTGTGAAGCTGGCCTGGAGCATTGCCGAGTACCTCGATGCCTTGGCAGCATCCCTGAAAAAACCACTGTTGACGACGGAGCGCGCATGACTTTGCCCGCGTCGTTGGACGTGACGCTGCAAAGCGTCCTTGAAGACGCGTTCGCCAGCATCAGCCAGGGGCTCCAGGCGTTCACTGCGCAATTGGTATTGCACGAAGTGGGCACGGTGGTCAGCGTTTCCACGGGTATTGCGCGTGTCCAGGGATTACCGCACTTGGGCTTTGAGGAACTGGTTTCTTTTCCCGGTGGCTTGTCGGGCATCGCCTTCAACCTGGACGAAGAGGGTGTCGATGTGGTGCTGCTGGGTGACTACGCTCACTTGCACGCCGGCCAGGAAGTGCGCCGCACCGGTCGTGTGATGGACGTGGCCGTGGGCGAGGCGTTGTTGGGCCGGGTGATTGATCCATTGGGTCGCCCCCTGGATGGCGGCGCACAGTTGGTGACGGAAAAGCGCCTGCCCATCGAACGGCCGGCAGCGCCGATCATGGACCGTGCGCCCGTCACCGAACCGCTGCAAAGCGGATTGAAGGTCATCGATGCGCTGATCCCCATCGGGCGTGGCCAGCGCGAACTGATCCTGGGTGACCGCCAGACCGGCAAGACAGCGATCGCCATCGATACCATCTTCAACCAGCGTGACAAAAACGTATTTTGCGTGTACTGCGCCATCGGCCAGCGAGCGTCGGCAGTGGCCAAAGCGGTGGCCAACCTGCGCGAAAAAGGGGCGCTGGCCTACACTGTGGTAGTGGTGGCCGAAGGCAACGAGGCGCCGGGCCTGTCCTACATCGCGCCTTATGCCGCCACGAGCATCGCTGAGTACTTCATGGAGTCTGGTCGCGACGTGCTGATTGTCTACGATGACCTCACGCACCACGCCCGTGCCTACCGCGAGCTGTCGCTGCTGCTGCGTCGCCCTCCGGGCCGCGAGGCGTTTCCGGGGGATATTTTCTACATCCATTCGCGCATGCTGGAGCGCGCCACCCACCTCAATGACGAGCGCGGAGGGGGGTCGATGACCGCGCTGCCCATCATCGAAACCGAAGCGCAGAATATTTCGGCTTACATCCCGACCAATCTGATTTCCATTACAGACGGGCAGATTGTGCTGTCGCCGTCGCTGTTCGAACTGGGCGTGCTGCCGGCCATCGATGTCGGGCAGTCTGTCTCGCGGGTGGGCGGCAAGGCTCAGCGCGCGGCTTATCGTGCGGTGGCGGGCGACCTCAAGCTTGCCTATGCGCAGTTCGAAGAATTGGAAACTTTTGCGCGCTTCGGTGCCCGCCTGGACGAAGACACGCGACAGTCCATCGTCCACGGTAAACGTATCCGCGCCTGTCTGGGCCAGGCGGAATTGTCGCCGGTGACGGTGCCTGCGCAGATCGCTATTTTGCTGGCATTGAATGCCGCGCTGTTCGACCCGGTGCCGCTCGACAGCATGATTGCCGCACAGCAAGCCGTGGAGGAGGCTGCCAACGGCCTGCCCGAGGATGTGGGCCAACGACTGGCATCAGCCGGTCAACTGACCGACGCCGATCGCGAACAGGTCACCGAAGTCGCACGCCAGGCCATTGCCGTGTTCCTGGCGCCAGCGCAGTCAGCACCGGTTTCGCCCGCCTCAGGTGCCGCGACCGACACCGGCCAACCCTGATGGCCGCCAACATTACCGCACTGCGCCGTCAGATCAGCAGCGCCGGGGACCTGAAATCCGTTGTACGGGTCATGAAAGCCTCTGCGGCCTCGGCGATCGGGCAGTACGAGCGCTCGGTGGCCGCATTGGCCGATTACGCACACACGGTCGAACTGGGATTGGGTGTGTGTTTGCGCACGGTCGATTCCAGTGGGCAGCCGCTGCGGTTATCGTCAACGCACGCCGAGGACAACGTGGTGCACGCGGTGGTATTTGGCTCCGATCAGGGATTGGTGGGACGGTTCAACGAGGTGGTGGTCGACTATGCCCTGGGCCAGTCGGCGTCCGGTGCGACGAAGATCTGGGCGGTGGGCGAGCGCGTACATGAGCGACTGATCGATGCCGGCCGGCAACTTGAAGGGGCATTTGTCGTGCCGGGGTCGGTTGAGCAAATCACGCGACTCGTCGGACAGATCCTGCAAAAAATCCCCACTGCCGGCAGCGCAATCGAGCCACAGAACACCACGTTGATCCTTTTCTATAACCGACCCAATGACGCGGGCTATAACCCTGTGAGTCAGCGGCTGCTGCCCCTGGACGGGCACTGGGAGCGCGGCTTGGCACAGCAGCCTTGGCCCACCGCGCAACTGCCCGAAGTTCTAAGCGCCAATGCGCAGACCCTACGCGCGTTCATTCGCGAGCACCTGTTCGTGTCATTGTTTCGGGCCAGCGCCGAGTCGTTGGCCAGTGAGAACGCCAGTCGTCTCGCCGCCATGCAGCGCGCAGATCGCAACATCGGCGAGCTTCTGCTAGAGCTAAATGCCAACTACCACCGCTTGCGCCAAGCCGGTATCGACGAAGAGCTGTTCGACGTGATCTCCGGCTTCGACGCCTTGTTACCCAGCGCAGATTCTGGCGCTCAGCCCTAAACAGACTTTGTGTGCTGTCGAACAGACAGACCGAGGCATGGCACACAGACTAACTGCGCAGGACCTGCCGGCTCGCACTGGCGTGGCGGTGACTTTTGTGAATAGAACACTGTGAATAGGAAACCCACGTCATGACCGAAGGTGTGAACGCTGAAGTTGGCCGACCGTGTCAGGGGCTGGCGCAGCCGCGCCGGAGCCACTCATGAAGGTCGTGGTCGCGTTGGGCGGAAATGCGCTGTTGCGGCGTGACCAACCGCCGACGGCAGAAAATCAGTTGGAGAACATCCGCGGTGCAGCTGCACAACTGGCGCGCGTGGCCGCGCATCATGATCTGGTGCTGACACATGGCAATGGTCCTCAGGTGGGGTTGCTGGCCCTTCAGGCTGCTGCCTACGAGAAGGTAAAAGCCTACCCGCTGGATGTGTTGGGCGCGCAGACCGACGGTATGCTCGGCTACCTGCTGGAACAGGAACTGGCCAACTTGCTGCCCGCCACGAGGTCGGTGACGACACTGATCACACGGGTTGAGGTGGATCCGCACGATCCGGCTTTCAGCCATCCCAGCAAGCCGATCGGGCCGATGTACACCCAGGCCGAGTCCGAGCGTATCGCTTCGCAAATGGATTGGGTCATGGCGGTGGACGGTGACGCGTTTCGGCGTGTCGTGGCATCGCCGGCGCCGTTGCGTGTGCTCGGATTACAGGCGATTCGGTGGTTGCTGGAGCATGGCGCGCTGGTCATCGCCGCCGGTGGCGGGGGCATTCCAGTGGCATCCACGGGGGCGAGTGGCGACAAGAAACTGCACGGCGTGTCAGCAGTGATCGACAAGGATCTGTGCACCAGCTTGCTCGCCCGCGACCTTAAAGCCGACGTGCTGATCATCGCCACTGACGTGTCGGCGGTCTACCTCGACTGGGGTTTGCCCACGCAGCGCGCGCTCGGCAACGTCACACCGCAGGAGCTTGCCCGGCACCCTTTCCCTGAAGGTTCGATGGGACCGAAGGTCGAGGCGGCGCGAAGCTTTGTGCTCGCGACCGGTCATCGTGCCGTCATCGGTTCGCTCGACCAGATTGAAGAAATGATCGCCGGCAACGCGGGCACCCAGGTCTGCCTTGCGAAAAACGGTGATGACGTCAGCTCATCGAGGCCTTGAGCAAGAGAAGGCGGTAGCTGTTAGTCACTATCGCCTTAAGCCGCAGGCCTAACGTGTGCCAGGCCGCGTTGCGCCGTTTCTTTATCGATGTGGGCCGGTGCGGTTGGAGGACACCCCGTAACCGGTTAATCTGGGCTGCCTCACATTCTTGAACTTCAACGGGAATCCGCTCGGGTGATCAAACCGCTATTGCTGATACGACGTCGTTTTGCCTCGATCCGTTGGCGCACTCGAGTGACGCTCTGGGCAGCCGCCACCCTCGCAGGCCTTCTTGTGGTGATGTTCGCTCGACTGGCCGACCTGGCACTGACCCAATTTACCCTGCAGACCGCCGAACGACCCTGGCTACCGTTCATATACACACCTTTGATCGGCATGCTCGTGGTGTGGATGACCACTCGGTTTTTTGACGGCGCCCAAGGCAGCGGAATTCCTCAGGTCATCGCCGCTACACGTCTTGCACACCAAGGCAAACCGGTCGGCAAATTGGTCTCACTGCGTATTGCGTTTGCCAAGATCGGTCTTGGCACACTGGCGCTCACCGGCGGCTTTTCAGCCGGACGCGAAGGTCCTTCTGTTCAGGTCGCTGCCTCGATCATGCATTTCTTTCACCGTTACCTGCCCAATGCTCGAATTATCCGCCCCGAGGACCTGATTCTGGCCGGTGGCGCAGCAGGCATCGCGGCAGCGTTCAATACGCCGCTGGCCGGTGTGGCCTTTGCGGTAGAGGAACTGGGCCGCAAACTGGAAACACGGACCAGTGGGGTATTGCTCAGCACGATCATTCTGTCAGGAATGGTCGCTATCGCCTTGCAGGGCAATTACAACTACTTCGGCCACTTTGACGTGCAGGATATCAATCTCGATATCGTGGTACCGGTGCTGGCAAGCGGAATCGGCTGCGGGCTTCTGGGTGGACTGTTCAGCCGGATGCTGCTTTGGCCACAACGGCATCATCGATTTGTTGTCTGGGAGTGGCGCCGCATGCATCCGGTCTGGTTCGCCGGTGCGTGTGGAATGATCGTAGCGATTCTTGGCTGGCTCAGTGGCGGGATGTCATTTGGCAGTGGTTACGGGGTTACTTCGCAGATCATCGCATCCGATGTCGGTCTGCCATGGCACGCGCCAATTACGCGCTTTCTCGCGACTGTGGTGACTTATTTTTCCGGGATCCCCGGTGGAATTTTTGCTCCATCCCTGGCGGTTGGGGCGGCGGTCGGTGCGAACGCAGCGGAGCTCTTCCATTTGGCTACGCAGCCGATCATTGCGCTTTGTATGGTCGGTTTCCTGGCGGCTGTAACGCAATCACCTATCACCTCCGCAATCATCGTGATGGAGATGATCGACAGCCATGGGATGGTGATCAGTCTCCTGGCTGTCGCGCTGATTGCCAAAGCGGTCAGTTCAAGGATGGGCCCCGAGTTGTATCAGCAGTTGGCTCGCGGCTTTCTGCAATCATCCGCGGTGAAGCCGCCAAGCGACAACGCCCATCAATAGGCGCTAGCGTTTTCGTTCAAAAGCGCCGCGGCCGCGGCTCTCAGCCGCTCTTTGTCCTCCTTCAGCGTGAGTGCATTGTCTGCGCGCTTGAGCAAAAGAATCGCGTGCCGGGTACAAGGACTTTTGAATAAAATCGGGTTGATCTGCGCCAGACTCACAAGGGTCTTCATCATCCGAAGATCGACTTCAAGCAAGGCCGCCCCGTCACGGGCAATCGGCGCGAAAAAATCATCGAACAAATCATCGACCACCAGGCCACGAAGGTAAACCTGCTCGCAATCGGAATGGATTTTGGCGACAGGATCTTGTGGTTGACCCCAGCAGGTGAGGCTTCTGAGCCCGCGGCCGATGACGTCAATGGCTGTCCCGGGATCATTGACCGCAGGCGACAGGGCTCGTGAGGCGATCTCTGAGAGCACTGATAGCCCAAACCGAGGGTCGTGCTCAAACGTTCGACGTACCCCTATGGTCAGGGCCGCGAGGATTTTTTCGTTGCAGGCATGTGAGTCGTCGACGCGCTCCGTGTTGAGGCTCACGATCCGCGCGAGCGGCATGCCCAGGTGAACAAAACTTCCCGGAAGAACCTCTACAAATAGCTGTATCTCGCACGCTTTGGCAATAGCCCCCAACGCGTTCACATCGATATGTTGGACATACCCCGTTTGCTGGCTTGCCAACGTATAAGCGGAGGCGGGAATGCCCGAAACGTCAGGGTAAGGCGCACCGCCCAAGTAAGGCCATTGCACTCGATTATCTATCGCGTCGATAGTCGCCTGTTCGACACGGTCAATGGTTTCGCCTACCCGTCCAAGCTTGGAAAGGTGATCGATCCAGCGCAACAGGGTGTAGACAATCAGAATCACCACGACAATGGTCACGGCAAATAGCAGAACCCTTCCTTGCCTGCCGTAGGCCCCTGTGCTCAAGGCAATGATCCCCACCAAGCTGAAAAGAAATGAGCCGATGAAGGTCGCGAGGGCATTTTGTGTCGTGGTGTCTTCCATCACCAGCGTAGTGGCGCGGGGGGTCACGCCGCTGCTGGCCGCACCATAGGCAGTCACCATTGTGCTTAAAGAAAAGGTGGTCACCGCGAGCATGCTTGAGGCGATGATGCCCAGTATCTTGTCGACGGCGTCGGCACCAATACGGGTGGGCAGTGATGCGGGAATATAGTCTTTGAAGACAACGGCAAGTAATGCGGTAGCCACGCCCAGCAATGAAAACAGGCTCGCTCTGAACCAAAGCCGTTTGGTCAGTTGTTGCAACAACCAGCGCCAACGAGCGATCATTTTTCATACCTTTTGATAGTGGTGTGATCAGTCAATGATTTCAGGTTCCGGTTAGCAAAGGAGCGGAGATGACTCTCCTTGGTTGAGTTCTCGTGGGTACGGATGGTTCATTCAGCCGTCTCCCTGACCGCAATCTTCGGATAAAACCGGGGGAGAATAAAGTTTTGAGGTGGACATACCCCTTAATAGGCGAGAATCACGCCGACGCATTGCGATCCTGCTGATCGCGCTTAGAAATTGCGGGCCCAGGAGGCTAAGCCTCTGATACCGCGCGGCACTCATTTGTCAGGTTACTTCTATGTCCATCGCGGCAATACGGCTCATTGGCTTCATCTTAGGTATTTTTCTTATTACGTTGGCTGTCAGTATGGCCATCCCGATGATCACGTTAGTGGTCTACGAGCGCAGCGACGATCTATCGGCCTTTCTTTGGTCCAGTTTGATTACCTTCGTCTGCGGTCTATTGTTGATCGTGCGAGGGCGCCCGGATATTGCGCAACTTCGTCCCAGGGATATGTACCTGCTGACGACCGGCAGTTGGGTGGTGGTGTGTACCTTCGCCGCGTTGCCAATGGTCTTTATCAGTCACATCAGTTACACCGACGCTTTTTTTGAAACCATGTCCGGTATCACAACCACCGGCTCAACAGTCCTGAGTGGCCTGGATACAGCCTCTCCGGGGTTGTTGATCTGGCGCTCGATGCTGCAGTGGTTGGGTGGTATCGGCTTCATCGGCATGGCCGTGGCGATCCTTCCGCTGCTGCGAGTAGGGGGCATGCGTCTTTTCCAGACTGAATCTTCGGATTGGTCGGAGAAGGTGACTCCGCGCTCCCATGTGGCAGCCAAGTACATCCTTTTTCTTTATCTGGGGCTTACCGGTAGCGGCGCACTTGCGCTCTGGATCGCCGGGATGACGCCGTTTGAAGCGCTCAACCACGCCATGTCGTTGATCTCCACCGGAGGATTCTCAACATCGGACGCCTCACTTGGACATTGGACGCAGCCCGCTATCCACTGGGTCGCGGTGGTGATCATGATTCTGGGCAGTCTGCCCTTTACCTTGTACGTTGCCACATTGCGCGGTCATCGACGTGCGCTGATCAAAGATCATCAGGTACGCGGGTTTATCGGCTTTTTGATTGTCACGTGGCTGGCGGTGGGGACCTGGCTGTGCTTTAACAGCGAATACCGATGGTGGGATGCGCTTCGTATCGTGGCAGTGAACGTGACCTCGGTCGTCACCACCACCGGTGTTGCAGTGGGTGATTACACCCTATGGGGCAGCTTCGCTGTCCTGCTGTTTTTCTACCTGACCTTCGTCGGTGGATGTTCAGGCTCTACGGCTGGGGGCCTGAAGATTTTCCGTTTTCAAGTGGCTGCCGCGTTGCTGGTCAGTAGCTTGAAGCAACTGATTCATCCTCGAGCAGTGATTCAGAAGAAGTACAACGGTCACCCCATTGATGAGGAGATCTTGCGCTCGCTTTTGACCTTCTCCTTTTTCTTCACCATTACAATTGCCGCCATTGCCTTGGGGCTGGCACTTATCGGGCTTGATTGGACAACCGCGTTGAGTGGCGCCGCGACGGCGGTGTGTAACGTCGGGCCAGGGCTTGGCACGATCATTGGTCCGGCAGGTAATTTCCAATCATTACCTGACGCTGCCAAATGGCTATTGACCATTGGAATGCTCCTGGGAAGGCTGGAAATCCTGACGGTGCTGGTGCTGATAACGCCGGTGTTCTGGAGATATTGACCGCCGTAGTCCTGGAACACGAAGGTGGGAGTCGCTTGATCACTGCCAAAGGTTGAACAACGTGACTGGATATGGTCTGGTAAGCGCTGTCTTCAGCGCGCCAGACCCCACAGGCATGTGCAAGACTCAGTCATCTTTTTCTTGATCGTCTCCGAGGTTCCATGCAAATCGAGTTACAGGAGATTCGCGACCACCTTCATCGTTTCCCTCCCTTTGATCAGTTGCCTCAAGAGTCGCTGGACGCAATAGCCCAGCGAATCGAAGTCAGTTATTTCAAAGCCGGCAGCGATATTCTTGTGGCCGGTGCGGTCATCCAGGATTTGCACTACGTGCGCAGCGGTGCCGTGGAGATTTATCGGCGCAACGGTGATCTTTACAACCGCCTCGTCGAAGGGGATATCTTCGGGCAGGCGGGTTTGTTGCGCAGCAACAAAGTTCGTTTTCCGGCCAGAGCACTGGAAGACAGCCTGATCTACTTTATTCCCGCCGACATGTTCGCAGAGTTGTGCGCGCAGCACGACGCGTTCGCTGACTTTGTCGAGGCTGAGGGCCACTCAAGGCTGCAGACCGCTGTCGAGGCGCAGGGCCGCGCGAGTGAGCTGATCCAGCTCAAATGCCGCGCCTTGATATCGCGTGAGCTGGTGTGGGTGAGCAGCGACACTTCAGTCCACGAAGCGGCGAAAGTGATGACCGAGCAAAGCGTTTCTTGCGTCGTGGTCATGGGGCCTGCGGGGCGGCAAGCAGAAATGGTCGGCATTGTGACCGACCGGGATCTGCGCACCCGAGTGGTCGCTGAAGGACGAAGTGACAGCGCAACCTCCATCAGCGAAATAATGTCGACTGATCCTGCGGCAATCCAGGCCGATGACTCGGTATTCGAGGCCATGCTGGTCATGTTGCGGCGCAATATCCATCATCTGCCCGTCGCCTATAAAGGCAAGACCTTAGGTCTGATCAACCTGTCGGATATCATCCGGTACGAGTCCCAAAGCAGCTTGTACCTGGTCAATCGGATCTCCAACCAAACCTCAGTCGAGGGCCTGCGATCACTGCTGCGTGATCTGCGAGCAACCTACATTCGCATGGTGCGTGACGGCGCTACAGCACACATGATCGGGAGTGCGATCGCAGGTGTTGGTCGTGCCTTCACCCAGCGTCTGATCGAGCTGGCGGAAAAACAACTGGGGCCGCCGCCTGTGCCGTATTGCTTCATGGTGCTGGGGTCGATGGCACGAGATGAGCAGTTGCTGGTGACCGACCAGGACAATGCCCTGGTCCTCGATGATCGATTCGACCCCGTTCAGCATGATGAGTACTTCAAGCGCTTGGCCACATTTGTCAGCGATGGCCTGGCGGCATGCGGTTATAGCTATTGCAAGGGTGGAATCATGGCCACCAATGATCAATGGCGGCAACCGCTGCGGGTTTGGCGCGCTTACTTTGATCAATGGATCGAAAAGCCCAATCCGGCGACCTTGCTTAACAGCTGTATTTTTTTCGATCTGGACGGAGTCTATGGTCAACTGGAACTGGTGCAGGAACTCAAGGAGTTATGCGCCCGTAAATCCAGTACCCATCCAGGATTTCTCCACGCCATGGCCCGGATCGCGCTTAATCGAACACCACCGTTAGGCTTTTTCCGCACGTTCGTGGTGGAAACCGACGGCCGGCAGAAGGGCATCATCAACCTCAAAGGCCGAGGCACTGCGCCGCTGACTGACCTTATTCGCATCCACGCCCTTGCTTGCGCAAGCACGGCGCAGAACTCCTTTGATCGCCTCGATGCGATCAGCAACACTCAGCTCATGCCTCCGGACGCGTTGATGCACCTGCGTTACGCTTTGGAGTTCCTGTCCATGGTAAGGATCCGGCATCAGGCAGACGCGCTGGAGCAAGGCGCGATACCTGACAACTACATAGAGCCAGAGCGGTTTTCCACCAGCGAGCGGCATAACCTCAAAGATGCGTTTCAGGTCTTGAGCAACGCGCAGAATTTCTTGCGATTCCGCTACCCACTCAACGGTCGGCCATCGTAATGAGCGCGGTGAAAGTCGATCGACAGTTCGAGAAGATAGACTGGGCTGCAAGGTTTCAGGTATTGGCGGAGGAAGTGAGTCATCCCGATCTGAAAAAATTCTATCAAGCCGGGTCTGTACCGGCACAGACCTCAATAGAGCATGTACAACTGCTGGCAATCGACATTGAAACGACCGGTCTCGATGCCGAATCCCACAGCATTGTCAGTATCGGACTGATCCCGTTCAGCCTACGGCGGATACGTTGTGGCCAGGCTCTTTATTGGGTCATACAACCGCCTTCCGAGCTCAATGGCCAGTCGGTGACGTTCCACCACATCACCCACGCCGACATTCTGGATGCCCCGCGACTCTCCGACATAGTTGGGGAACTGCTGGAAGCGATGGCCGGTAAAGTGATGGTCGTACATTACCGAAATATTGAGCGCGGCTTCCTCGATCAAGCGCTGCACCGTTTTTTGGGAGAGGGCGTGCAATTTCCGGTTATCGACACGATGCAATTGGAAGCGCGAATGCATCGACAAAAGCGAAGTTGGCTCGACCGACTGCTGCGTCGCCCCAAGCTCTCAATAAGGCTGGCCGACAGCCGCGCGCGCTATAACCTGCCGGCCTACCATGCGCACCATGCCTTGACCGATGCCCTGGCTGCTGCCGAACTGTTGCAGGCACAAATAGCCACCCACTATTCGCCGTCAACGCCGATTGAGGCACTGTGGAATTGAGGCCGGTCTTCAATCACTGAAAAGCCGATGTCAGGGGCCATCGATCACCCTGTGTCCTCAATGCCACGCTACTTGCAGTACGTTGCGTAAGCGCGGGCGGAGAGGGGGCAGGGCACGTCGATTAGTGGCCTATCAGCGTGTCAATGCCATCTGGCTTGTCGTGAACGGCGAATCGATCCACGAGCGTGGCTGTCGCCCTGTTCATGCCAATCACATCGACCTGAATGCCTTCACGACGAAGCTTGAGTACCACTTTGTCCAGGGCCGCGACGGCCGTGATGTCCCAGAAATGCGCTTCGCGCAGATCAATGGTGAGGGTTTCGAGGTGTTCATTGAGGTCGAACGAGTTGGCAAACCGATCTGCCGAACCGAAGAAAACTTGCCCAGTGACATAGTACGTACGGTGGCTATGCTCGGGATCATGCTTGGAGGTGATGTCGAGGTAGTGGGCGATCTTGTTGGCGAAGAACATGGCGGCCAGCAATGTCCCCGCGATCACACCAAACGCAAGGTTGTGGGTGGCAACGACCACAACCACAGTCACGACCATTACAACGTTCGTGGAAAGCGGGTATTGCTTGAGATTGCGAATGGAGCCCCAACTGAACGTGCTGATCGATACCATGATCATCACCGCAACCAGTGCCGCCATCGGTATGCGCGCAAGCCAGTCACCGAGGAAGATCATCATTATTAGCAACAACACGCCCGCGCTCAGCGTCGACAGGCGCGTTCGGCCTCCCGACTTCACGTTGATCATCGACTGGCCAATCATTGCGCAACCCGCCATTCCGCCGATCATTGCGCTCACGATATTGGCAATGCCCTGACCTTTGCATTCGCGGCTCTTGTCGCTGGATGTGTCGGTCAGATCATCGACGATCGTTGCGGTCATCATCGATTCCAGCAACCCCACCACCGCCAGCGCAGCGGAATAGGGCAGCACGATGAGCAAGGTATTCAGATTCAGCGGCACGTCAGGCCACATGAAGATCGGCAGGCTATCAGGCAGCGACCCCATATCGCCGACAGTGTGGATATCGAGCCCCATGTACACCGAAACTGCAGTAAGCACCAGGATGCACACCAAAGGCGAGGGCAGCCACTTACCCACGACCGGCAATAGTGGGAACAGGTAGATGATTGCCAAGCCTGCAGCCGTCATTGCATAAACAGGCCAGGTGACGCCGGTGAGCTCCGGCAATTGCGCCATGAAGATGAGGATCGCCAGCGCATTGACGAATCCGGTCACGACCGAGCGCGAAACGAAGCGCATCAGTTCCCCTAGTCGCAGGTAGCCGGCGATGACCTGCAATACGCCGCAGAGGAGTGTGGCAACCAGCAGATATTGCAGGCCATGGTCCTTGACCAGGTTCACCATCAGCAAAGCCATGGCGCCTGTGGCCGCAGAGATCATCGCCGGGCGACCGCCGACAAATGCGATGACGGTACAGATGCAGAAAGAGGCGTAGAGGCCAACCTTGGGGTCGACTCCGGCAATGATGGAGAAGGCGATAGCCTCGGGAATGAGGGCTAGCGCAACGACGAGACCTGCGAGTACATCCGCCCGGATGTTTGAAAGCCAAGCGGCTTTGATATTTTCAAGCATTGATTTACCCATGTCAGGCACGGCATGACGCGCAGCTCAAAGCCCATGAGCCCTGCAGGCGTGCCTGTATCCAATTGATTGTGGGTTGCTACGACAAAAACTGGGCGCAGCAGAGT
Source organism: Pseudomonas violetae (assembly GCF_023072615.1). Taxonomy (GTDB): domain Bacteria; phylum Pseudomonadota; class Gammaproteobacteria; order Pseudomonadales; family Pseudomonadaceae; genus Aquipseudomonas; species Aquipseudomonas violetae. Next base: position 98,315 of record NZ_JAKNRW010000002.1, on the reverse strand, counting down.
GCGACCGCAGCTAGGAGGCGGTCAGGGTTTTGCGAGGGGGCGTAGCGCTATGGCGGCGTAGGCTGCCAGTTGAAGCTGGACAAGGCGTTTCCTTCGAGAAGTCAAAAAATGACGCGGGGATCATAACCGGCGGCGCGGCACCAACACAACCGCAAGGGGAGGCCAGTGTGTCAAGCCACCGGCCGCTCGGTTTTTTTCGAGATCAATACATCAGAGCTGCTGTTCAGTAGCCATTTTTACCGGCCCAGGCGCCTTGGCATCTGGTAATGAAGCGACATAAACAGTGCGCGAAGGGAACGCAAAACTGACACCCAGTTCGGCAAAAGCGTCCATCATCCCGATGTTTATTTCTTGCTGAACATCCATGTAAACGTTGTAGCTGGGATCGAGCACGATATACACCGTTTCGAACTCTAAAGCGCTATCGCCGAAGCTGCGAAAATGGGAGCGATCGAACCGAGCCAGCTTTTGCCCTTTGATGATTTTCTCAATCCGCTGCGGTACTTCCTTGACCTGTTGGGCAGAGCAGTCGTAGGTCAGGCCGACCTCAAACACAATGCGGCGCTCTTGAAGGCGTTTATAGTTTTGTATGGTGTTGCCGATCATTTGTGCGTTCGCCATCACGATCTGCTCACCACCCAGGCTGCGTATCCGTGTGGTTTTGAGACCGACATGTTCTACCGTACCGGACAGTGAACCGACGACAATAAAATCGCCCACTTCAAAAGGCTTGTCGACCGCGATGGAAAGAGAGGCGAATACGTCTCCCAGGATATTCTGCACCGCTAACGCAATAGCAATACCGCCTACGCCAAGGCTTGCGACGAAGGCGGTGATGTTCACCCCGACGTTTGACAGCATTGCCATGACCACGACGACCCACAGAAATACCTTCGCGCCCCATAGGCTAAGCGTCGCCAGGGCACTGGCCTGGAATGTTTCGGCAGAGCCGTGGCGTCGAAAGTATCGGGATAGAGCCAATGCAATCGCACGGTTCGCCCAAAGGCCCGCTTGCAAGGCCGCAACCACAAACCACAGGCTGCTGACACGACCCAGCCAACGCTCGGGCAAATCAAGAAACCCGATACCGATAAGTACCGAGGCTAAAAACAGAAGTGTGTTGCTGGTGACCGAAAGCACGTCGAGCGCGATATGACTTAGGTCGGTGTTGGGTAGCAAGGATCTCTTTCGGATTTTCTTGAGCGCAAATCGAATGGCCGTTCTGGCCAGGACGAAGCTGATGAGTGTTGCGAAGAACGCCAGCAGCCAATGCCCTAAAGCGATCCCCAGAAAACTGTAATTTACAAAGAGGTCAAAAGTGTCTTGTAGCATGCAGGTCTCCAGTAAAGCCCTGCGAGACAGTAACTGCATAACGAAATCACAGTCTCGCAGGTCAATCGAACTTACCTATCCATCTGAAAACAGTAACGCATCAGGATCGGGGTTCAGACAGCAGTCCTTTGACCAGAGAGACACATCCCAGCATCAGTACAATAGCGAAAGGCAGGCCGGTGGAGACTGCCATTGCTTGCAGCGCCACCAAACCACCGCCGAGCAGCAGGGCGATAGCAATCACACCTTCGATCACAGCCCAGAAAACACGCTGCGGAACAGGCGCGTCGACCTTGCCACCTGCGGTAATGGTGTCGATTACCAGGGAGCCGGAGTCCGAGGATGTGATGAAAAAGACGATGACAAGAATAATGCCCAGGAACGAGGTGATTTCCTTGAGCGGCAAATTCCCCAGCATGGCGAACAGCTTCAGTTCCAGGACGGCATCTTTAACGCCAACAAAACCTTGAACAGTCGCTTGATCAATCGCCGTTCCGCCGAACGTCGTCATCCACAGTACCGAAACCACAGTAGGCACCAGCAAAACAGAGACCAGGAACTCTCTTACGGTACGACCGCGACTAACCCGGGCAATAAACATCCCGACAAAAGGAGACCAACTGATCCACCATGCCCAGTAGAAGGCCGTCCAGCCCTGGGTGAACTCAGTGTCAGTTCGTCCAAAAGGGTTTGAAAGGGCAGGCAGGTACTCGGCATAACTCACGAGGTTTTTGAAGAACCCCGTGAAGATGGCCAGGGTGGGGCCCACGACAATGATGAACAGGAGCAGAAGTAAGGCCAGGCCCATGTTGATCTGGGACAGCATCTTGACGCCCTTGTCCAGACCTGCAAGCACCGACCACAGCGCGATCATCGTAATGCCGATGATCAGCAGTACTTTGCTGAGATTCGTCGACTGGATGCCAAAGAGGTATTCGATCCCCGCAGCGGCTTGCTCCGCGCCGATACCCAAGGACGTCGCTAACCCGAACAAGGTCGCAAACACCGCAAGGATGTCGATGATATGCCCCGGCCATCCCCAGATCCGTTCACCCAGCAATGGATAAAAGATCGAACGTATCGACAGCGGCAAGCCTTTGTTATACGAGAACAGCGCGAGCGACAAAGCAACAATCGCGTAAATCGCCCAAGGGTGCAGGCCCCAGTGGAAGATCGTCGTGGCCATTGCCAATTCGGCAGAGCCTTTCATATCACCTGCTGCGCCACTCAGAGGCGCCCAGTCAGTGCGAACCCCACTGGCATCGAGCGTGACGCCCCCCATCGAGGCCGCGTAGTGCGACATGGGTTCGGCAACGCCGTAGAACATCAAGCCGATGCCCATGCCGGCAGCAAAGAGCATTGAAAACCAGCTAAGGTAAGTGTGATCTGGCTTGGCGTCTCTGCCACCCAATCGAACCTTTCCTAGTGGGGAAACGATTAACGCCAGGCAGAGCACAACAAATATGTTTGCGACGCTCATGAAGAACCACGCCAGGTGGCTGGTCAACCAGTTACGGATCGAGCTGAAGAGTGGCTCTACCTCGTTTTGCAGTGCCAGCGTCAAAATGACGAAGAGCACGATCGTGGCTGCCGAGATGATGAAAACTTTGCCGTGGATATCGAGCGAGAACGAAAACTCACCTTTGATATTGTCTTGACCGATGACGTAGTCGGTATCGATCAGATTGGCTGCTCCGCTTGGAGCCGGGATGCCATCCTCACTGGCAGAGTGAGAATTAGCTGGTAGATCATCCATAGGGTTTTTCCCCATGAGAGCCTCCTTGGTAGTGGCACGCTTCGGCGTGCGATGGTCTGTAGCCCCGCTGTTCCTATGGTAAAACGAGAAATTTGCCGCTCTATCCTACCAAGGTTTAGTGCAAATCCCGAAAATCCATCAATATTTTCAATCAATATCGACGAATAACGTGATGAATTCATCCGCACTCTTATGCGTCGACAGGCGAATCTACTTATCGCCAGCGTTCAAACGTGCCGCCGAATGAGCCATGTCGGCGGCGGTCAGTACGACATTTTGTACATCGCAACCGCAAACCTCGATCCGATGAACCGTGCTTCTGCCTGGTCAGCTGATGAGCAGGTGATTTTCTACACGATTTACGCCTGGGACCGCCCAAGCCGTGTGTTCGACTGCTTTACGCTCAAGCCATCTATTAACAGTGCCTTCGAGTGTTACTTGATTGCCATGGACCGTGACGCGGATCTTGCGGGCATCCAGCTCGGCACTTCGTGCCAAGGCCTCTTCGATTAGCGTCTTGATATCTACAATGCTGTCTTTTGGCTTTATGACTACACGATTGTCGATTCCCACGATCCCTTGCAATTGCTGTATGAGCGCTTTCACGGCGTCTTTCTGGTATTGCCATTCCACGTGGCCCTCAATCGTTACCCATCCTTGCTGCACCTTGATGTGAATGGACTCCTTGGAAACCGCCGTGTCCCAGTGGATCAGGTCCAGGCAACGCGAGGCGATCACGCCATCATCAATAGCGTGGGCGCCGCACACCCGTACTTCGAGTTCTTCGGCCACCGCAGCGACGCCTTTAACGCCCTGGACTGCGTGCTCAGCGGCGATTTTTTCAGCGTAGGTCCTCACATGCCCGCGGAGCACAACAACACCGTTTTCGATGGTGACACCAATAGCGGCTGCATCGATGTGCGGTACAAACTCCAGCTCGTCCAGAATACTTCGACGTAACGTCAGGTCATTCATCATCGATCCTCTTGGCGCTTGCTCAATGCCACAGTGGTCTCAAGATAAACCGCCGTCTGTGCGTCAGCACACAGACGTGCTGGAACGACCTCGCGCACGCTGTTTGATCGTCTGCCAAGACAACAAAGGAGCGTCGCGCCTTGATCACTCACCGTATTGCCCCACAAGCATTCGCACCGACGCAGACCGGTCAAACCGATCGAGTCCCTCGATGATGGCTGACGTGGTATTCCTGCTGGACGTCGACAACACGTTGCTGGACGGCGACCGGGTTGTCGCCGATTTTCACCAGCAGTTAAAGAAACAATTGGGTGACGTCCATGCTCAGCGCTACTGGACAGTCTTCAACGCGTTGCGCAAAGAACTCGGCTATGTCGATTACCTGGGCGCCTTGCAGCGCTACCGGCTTGAGATCGGACAGGGCAGTGCAGATGAGCAAAAGCTGTTGTTGATGTCCTCCTTTCTGATCGACTACCCGTTTGCCAATCGACTTTATACACATGCATTGGAAGTCATCACGCATCTGGGCCACTACGGCCTGACCGTAATCCTGTCCGACGGCGATGTGGTTTTACAGCCGCGTAAGCTGCAGCGCTCGGGTCTATGGCAAGCAGTAGAGGGGCGTGCGTTGGTCTATGTGCACAAGGAAAAGATGCTACAGGCCGTAGAGCGCCACTATCCTGCACGCCACTACGTGGTGATCGAAGACAAGCTGAGCATCCTGACGGCCATGAAGGCTATCTGGGGGGAACGGTTGACCACCGTCTTTGTACGGCAGGGCCATTACGCCATGGACCCCGGTATCCTCGCCGTCCAACCGGCAGCTGATTTAACGATTGAGTGCATCGGCGATCTCGTCACGTTTGATCTCTCGCATCTCTGCCCACCGGCTATGTGCCGATGATTGGGCTTGCCTGGTTCTCCATGGCGGGCGAGTAGTCACCTTGCCGCGCAGCTTGGTTGCAGGTGGCGCGGTGCAGTAATGCGCGTTGAGCTTGCGCGACTTTGCCGGGGTCGCCGCGCCAAATCTCAAGGGCTGGCTGCTGTATTGCGCGTGCGAAAGAAAACGTCAACGCCCAGGGCAGTCGAGACTTGAAGCGTCGGTTCATCGCACTCAATCGCGCTGACGCCAGTTCGGCACTCTGGCCACCAGACAGGAACGCGATGCCCGCCACGGCGGCTGGCACGGCGCGTAGCAGCGCCGTCACGGTGGCGTCGGCTACTTCGTCTACGCTGTGCTGATGGCTGCAGTTGAGGCCCGGCAGGAGCATGTTTGGCTTCAACACCATGCCTTCGAGCAGCACGCCCTGAACATGTAGCTGCTCGAAGACCTCGTGCAGTAGTTGTGCGCTGACGTCGGCACAACGTTGCAACGAGTGATCACCCGTCATCAGCACTTCGGGTTCAACCACAGGCACAAGCCCGGCCTCCTGGCAGAGGGCCGCGTAGCGCGCCAGTGCATGGGCATTGGCGACGACGCACGCGGCGCTGGGAAGACCGGCGCCCATTGGGATCACCGCTCGCCACTTGGCGAAGCGCGCACCGATGGCTGCATAGCCTTGCAGCCGTTCGCGCAAACCGTCCAACCCTTCGGTGACCTTCTCGCCAGCGTGCCCGGCCAGTGCCTTCGCACCGGTATCGACCTTAATCCCGACCAGGATGCCAGCGTTAGTCAGCGCTTTCACGAACGGCGTGCCATCGGCACACCTTTGGTGGATCGTTTCGTCATAGAGTATGGCGCCGCCGATACTCTCGGCCAGCCCCGGCGCCGTGATCAGGAGTTCACGCCACGCACGTCGCGACGCTTCAGAGGGTGTAATGCCGAGTGCTGCGAAACGTTCGTTGCAAGTAGGGGAACTCTCGTCCATCGCCAGCAAGCCTTTGCCGTTAGCCAGCATCCGACGCGCCGTGTCGGCAAGCTCCAAAGGGTTCATGCGCCCCCCCACTTCCAGTTGCGAATTTCGGGCAGATCTTCGCCGTGCTGGTTGATGTAGAGCTTGTGTTCGACAAGCTTGTCCCGCGCCATCTGCTTCAGGTAAGCCCCCCTGCTGCCGAGATGAGGCAGACGGTCGACAACATCCTGCACCAAATGAAACCGGTCCAGGTCGTTCTGAACCCGCATGTCAAAAGCCGTGGTAATCGTCCCTTCTTCCTTGTAGCCGCGCACATGCAGGTTGCGGTTGTTTCGGCGATAGGTAAGGCGGTGCACAAGGCAGGGGTAGCCGTGGAAGCCGAAGATGATGTGCTTGTCTTTGGTGAACAGTGAGTCGTAGTCCCCATCGCTCAACCCGTGCGGGTGCTCGCTGGCGGACTGCAATTTCATCAAATCAACGACATTGACGACGCGGATTTTCAGTTCGGGTAAATGCTCGCGCAGGATGGACACCGCCGCCAGAATCTCCAGTGTCGGCGTGTCGCCGCAGCAAGCCATGACGACGTCCGGTTCGCTGTCCTGATCGTTGCTGGCCCATTGCCAGATCCCAACGCCCTGAGTGCAATGCACGATCGCTTCGTCCATGGTCAGCCATTGCGGCAGCGCATGCTTACCCGCGACGACGACGTTGACGTAATTGCGGCTGCGCAAGCAATGATCGAATGTCGATAACAGGCAGTTCGCGTCGGGCGGCAGATAAACGCGGACGATGTCGGCTTTCTTGTTGATCACATGGTCGAGGAAGCCCGGGTCCTGGTGTGTGAAACCATTATGGTCCTGCTGCCACACGTGCGAGGCGAGGAGATAGTTCAGTGAGGCAATAGGCCGACGCCAGGCCAGCTCCTTGGTGACCTTGAGCCACTTGGCATGCTGGCTGAACATCGAATCTATGATGCGGATGAAGGCCTCGTAGCTGTTGAAAAGCCCATGCCGACCGGTCAGCAGGTAGCCCTCCAGCCAACCTTCGCACTGGTGCTCGCTAAGCATCGAATCGAGGACGCGGCCGGCCGGGGCCAGAAACTCGTCGTTCGCAATGGTTGCCGCATCCCATTGGCGGTTGGTGACTTTGAAGACAGCGCCAAGCAGGTTCGACATTGTCTCGTCCGGGCCGAAGATAAGAAAATTGTCGGGATTGAGCTGGATGATGTCCTTGAAGAATTCACCGAGCACCAAGGTATCCTGGGCGAAGACGGCGCCGGGGGAGGGGACACGCACTGCATGCACACGGAAGTCGGGCATGTGCAGATCGCGTAGCAAGAGACCGCCGTTAGCATTTGGATTGGCACCCATGCGTCGCAGGCCTTTCGGCGCCATTTCCGCCAGTTCCTCGATCAAACGTCCGTTGGTATCGAACAGCTCCTCGGCCTTGTAACTCTTCATCCAGCGCTCAAGTTGCGCCAGGTGCTCGGGGTGTTTGGCATCAACCAGCAACGGCACCTGGTGCGACCGGAAGGTGCCCTCGACGGGCAGCCCGTCGACGACTTTCGGCCCGGTCCAGCCCTTGGGCGACCTGAGGACGATCATCGGCCAGAGGGGGAGTGTGGCCGTGCCGGTGGTACGGGCGAGAGTCTGTAATTGTTTGATTTGCGCGATGGCTTTGTCCGTCGCGCTGGCCATCAGTTCGTGCATCGTCGCGGGGTCTTCGCCTTCGACAAAGTAAGGCGCCCAGCCGCTTCCGCGAAGAAACTGCTCCAGGTCGCCATGAGCGATGCGCGCCAGTAACGTCGGGTTGCTGATCTTGTAGCCGTTCAAATGCAGGATCGGCAGCACCGCGCCGTCGGTGACCGGATCGAGAAACTTGTTGGACTGCCATGCGGTGGCCAACGGACCCGTTTCGGCCTCGCCGTCGCCGATGACACAGGCGACTATCAGGTCAGGGTTATCAAATGCGGCACCGAAGGCGTGGCTGAGCGAATAGCCGAGCTCACCACCCTCGTGAATCGATCCTGGCGTCGTTGGCGCAACATGACTGGAAATACCACCCGGAAACGAGAATTGCTTGAACAACTTCTTCAGCCCAGCTTCATCCTGGCCAACGTTCGGATAGACCTCGCTCCAGGTGCCTTCGAGATAGACGTTGCCGACGATTGCCGGGCCTCCGTGTCCGGGTCCCGAAATGTAGATCATGTCCAGATCGTGGTTCTTGATGACTCGATTCAAATGGACGTAGATGAAGTTCTGTCCCGGTGTCGTCCCCCAATGGCTAACGACGAGCGGCTTGACGTGTGCCATTGTCAAAGGCTCGCGCAGCAGCGGGTTGTCGTAAAGGTACATCTGGCCGACCGAGATGTAATTGGCGGCTCGCCAGTAAGCGTTTATTCGCGACAATTCTTGTGCGCCTAACGTGGGGATATCGGCGGCTGGAAGGCCGGTGACATCTACGTTTTCACTCTCTTGCGTCAATGTGAGCGCATCGTTCATGGTCACTGTTCCTTTGGAGGATTGGTGGAGTGAGGAGGCATGGCCGTGGCCGCCCGGCAGATCGCAAGAAAATCTGCAGACTTCAGACTGGCGCCGCCGACGAGGACAGCACCGACTTCCGGCAGCGTCAGGAACGAGTGGGCACTATGAAAACCAACCCTGCCAAATACCAGTTGCTCCAATAGCGGAACGGCATCTTCGCTCTCCCGTTTGAACCGCAAGGATCCTCGATGAGGTTTGACCATGCGCCAGGACGGTGTTTCGTTCTGTGCGCCAGCGCACGCTACGATCAACTTGGTGTGAAAAGTGAAACGCAGAGATGGTCATTGCACATCTGAGGGCAACCCGGAGAAAGCGCACGAAGGAACTGCGACGTCGCGTTTCTTGCCGCTGTTGACTTGGCCGGGGCAATAGAGGTCAAGCAGGAGAGGCGCTAATACTAGAAACAACCATGTGTTCGTGCAGGATACAACGCCAGTTCCCGATGACACATATATGGACAATTGATTTTAATCATGCTCAATTGAAACACTAACTAGTCTTTCTGATGTCATCCCTTCCCTCCGTTCAGGCGCGATGGCGTGACGATTTGGATGCCTGACTTTGTGATTGCTTCCCAGAAGTCGCAGGATTTCTCGCCGGCTCGCTGCGCGATCGGGCTATGATCCAGATATATGAACCGGACTCCCTTGACCTATGCCCGTTGACCTGCAAGCGCTCTACCCCAAACTCATCAATCTGATGCTGGATACGATCTTCGTGGTCGATAGGGACAACCAGATTGTATTTGTGAGTGATGCCTGTGAGGTACTGCTCGGTTACGGTGCCGACGAACTGACTGGCACTTCGATCACCGACTATATGCATCCTGACGATCTGGCGATCACACGGGCATCCATTATCCGGGTCATGAACGGTCAACCGCACATCGATTTTCGCAACCGTTATATCCGCAAGGATGGAGGTATCGTACACATCCTGTGGGCCGCCTTCTGGTCTGAGGACGTGGGTGCGCGGATCGGTGTCGCGCGGGACGTGACTGCACTCAGGCAGGTCGAGGCGGAGTTACGCTTCCTCGCCCATCATGATCCGTTAACCGCGCTGACCAATCGGTCGCTTTTCAATGAGCGACTGGACTCAGCCCTGCGAGCGGCTCGCCGTCACAAGAACACTTTGGCTCTGCTGTTTCTGGATATCAATGATTTCAAGGGTATCAATGATGTCCATGGACATGCGGCAGGCGATCGCGTGCTCTGTGTTATTGCACGCCGGCTGGAAGCTTGCGTACGGGAGACGGACACGGTGGCCAGAATGGGCGGTGATGAATTCACTGTTCTGTTGACGGATATCCAGTCGGAGGACACCGTTCTCGAAAAGGTGGAGCAGATTCTCGCGGTCATGGCCGCGCCGCTGGGCGCTGAATTTGGCGGGATAAAAATGCCCTCCTGCAGTATCGGCGTGGCTTATTACCCTGCGGACGGTGAGGATGCCGATACGCTCCTCAGCCATGCAGATGGCGACATGTACCGGATCAAAAGGCATCGTTCTGCCGCTAACTGACGAGCCGAAAGGGTATCTGCCATATGAAGCAATGTGTCGATCAAGCCAAGATTTTGCGCATGCTGCCACGCCGAGTCATCGTGCTAATGTCGACGCGAAATTACTGATCGCGTGTACGACTTGGCGAGCGCTGTCCTGAATATCGAGGATCACTTGACCAGCCTCACCGGCTAATTTGACTCCTTGTTCTGCCTTGTCTTTACTCGCCTCCATGCTGGCTACTGCCCCCTTGGCCAATTCACGATTGTGCTGCACCACTTCGACAATCTTTATAGTGGCTTGACTTGTGCGCGCAGCCAGGTTGCGCACTTCGTCAGCAACCACCGCAAAACCTCGCCCCTGTTCTCCGGCACGAGCCGCTTCGATGGCCGCATTGAGCGCCAGGAGATTTGTCTGCTCGGCAATCCCACGGATGGTCTGCACGATGCTGCTGATTAACTCCGACTGCAGACTGACAGCATTGACACCTTCGGCTGCGTGATTCAATTCGCCGGCCAGGCCTCGCATGACATCCACGGTCTCCTGCACCACTCGGGCTCCTTCGTGTGCTGTATCGTCGGTTTTCAGTGAAGTCTCATAGGCCATGCGCGCTGCTCGTGACTCAGTTTCCTGCTGTAGAACCTGATCAGTGATATCGCTCGCAAACTTGACTATTTTGTAAAGTCTACCGTTGGCGTCGAACACCGGATTGTAAGTCGCACGTAACCAGACTGTGCGTCCCTGGTTGTTGAGGCGCTTGAAGCTACCTGAGAAAAATTCGCCCTGATTCAGGCGCTCCCAGAACTGGCGATAATCGTTGGATTCACTTTCGCTACGCTCACAGAACAGTCGATGGTGCTTACCAACAATCTCCTCCAAACGGTAACCCATCACTGCAAGGAAGTTTTCGTTGGCGCTGATGACTTCTCCCTGTCGGTTGAACTCGATGGTTGCCATGGAACGGTTAATCGCCTTGATCTGGCTCTCCTGCTCTTGTTCTTTGCGAACCCGGGTAGTTACATCAGTAGCAATCTTGATGATCTTGATCACCTGTCCGGAGATGTCGCGAACAGGGCTATAACTGGCCTCAAGCCAGATCTCACGCCCCTGTTTGTCCAGGCGCAGGAAGCGGTCGTTTATGAACTCACCATTGCCCAGGCGTGACCAAAAACTTTGATAAGCGACGCTGTTGGCGTATTTCGGCGTACAGAAGATGCGGTGATGCTGGGCGTGAATTTCCTCAGCGCCATATCCCATTACCCTCAGGAAATTGCTATTGGCGCAGAGGATCGTGCCATCAGACTGGAACTCAATCAGAGCCATGGAGCCACCTAAGGCTGCAAGCGTGGCTTCGCTGTCAGCCAAGCGCCGTTGGCTGACGGCCAGTTCTTTTTTGATTTGCGCGTTGAACATACGTACCTCAGTGGATATGGGCTGCTTGGAACTTCCTTCAAGTCAACGAAAACCTATGCAAGGAGATATGGAATGTACAAGAATCTTGCGGGGTCAGATACGAATCGTCCATGCCGAACGAGCGGCAACGGCGTTAGAAAGGACGAGAGTATCCAGTGATGGCTGACCAATATCAGAATGACATACATTGGGAAAAACCTATACAAAAATATTAGTCTGTACAGGTTTATTCTGCGGCACATTGAAAATGTATTTCGCCTTACTCCTTCACTGCCCAATGCATCTAAACCGCCGGCAACGTTCCGAGCAGTAGCGCACCTCGTCCCAGCAACGCGCCCATTTCTTGCGCCAGGTGAAGGGCAGTCCGCAGACTGCGCAAACCTTGACCGGGAGCTCACTCTTTTTCACAACGACTCCCCGGCATCCAGTTTGGCGAGCAGTTTCTGGCCACGCTCCCAGAGCGCTTGCTGCTTGAGTTCAGTCATGCGGTCGAGATTTTTGTAGACCATGCTCATGCGCTGATTGCTGCGCAGTAGGTCGCCGTGACGCATTAAAAAATGCCAGTAAAGGGAATTGAAAGGGCAGGCATCTTCGGTGGTGCTTTCACTGACTTTGTATGCGCAGTTACGGCAGTAGTCAGACATGCGCTTTATATATTGGCCACTGGCGCAGTAAGGCTTGGAGCCCAGGTAGCCGCCGTCGGCGTGCATGACCATGCCCAGTGTATTGGGGAGTTCGACCCAGTCGAAGGCGTCCATGTAGATCGCCAGGTACCAGTCGCAAATCTGGCTCGGCGCGATGCCGGCCAGTAGCGCAAAGTTGCCGGTCACCATCAGCCGCTGGATATGGTGGGCATAGGCATGTTTCAAACTTTGGCCGATGGCCTGGCCCATGCAGTTCATCCGGGTGTCGCCCGTCCAATAGAACTCCGGAAGTGGTCTGCTGTTGCCGAACAGATTGCCGCCGGCGTAGTCTGGCATTTTCAGCCAGTAGACGCCCCGTACGTATTCACGCCAGCCGATGAGCTGGCGGATAAAGCCTTCGGCGGCATTGAGTGGAATCCGGTGCGCCCAATACGCAGCCTCCACGTCGCTGCACAACTGACGCAGATCCAGCAGGCCAATATTGAGCGCCGCACTGATACGCGCATGAAATAGAAAAGGTTCATCACTGGCCATGGCGTCCTGATAGTCGCCGAATCCTGCCAGGCCATAATCCAGAAAATATTCCCACAGCGCCTGCGCGTCGGCATGGGTGACCGGATAGTTGAAGTCATCGAGCGCGCCGTAGTGGTGATTGAAGCGCACCCTTACCAGCGCAAGCACTTCGCGGGTGATAGCGTCGTCGCTGAAGCGGGCCGGGTAGGGCGCTTTCACCCCTTTGGGCAGAGCCTTGCGGTTCTCGGCATCGAAATTCCACGCGCCGCCCACCGCAGAGCCGTCGCCATTGAGCAACAACCCGCTCTTGCGTCGCATCTCGCGATAGAAGAATTCCATGCGCAACTGCTTTTTGCCTTCGGCCCAAGCGCCGAACTCTGCGCGACTACACAGAAAGCGCGTGTCGACATGCCAATGGATGGGCAAGCCACAGTCTTTGAGCGCCTGTTCCAGCCGCCAGTCCCCGCACTCGGTGACGTGCACTTCATCTGCTTGCAACAGCGTGTGCCAGCGTCGCAACTCACTCGCAACCGAACCGCTGTTATTCGGATCATCCAGGGTGACGTATTCGACCGGTACACCCTGGTCTTGCAGCGCCTTGGCGAAATGGCGCATGGCACTGAAGATCAGGGCGATCTTCTGCGGATGGTGGGGCACATGGCTGGCTTCTTCCATGACCTCGACCAGCAGCACCGTATCGCACTCGGCATCGAGTTTCTGTAATGAAGCCAGGTCAAAGGACAATTGGTCGCCCAGTACCAGGCACAACCGATGGCGATTGTTCATTCAGTTCAGTCCAGCGTCAACCGGTTCATAAAGGCGTGGTCAGCGAAAACGGAATTCGCAGTTCCTCGACGGGCCCTGCATCCCGGCCGCACATCTCGTCGTGCACGCATTGCTGCACCAACACGCAGGGAAATGCCGGCACGGTCTGCAGCAAGTCACGCAGGTGGGTGATTGAACGCAGGTGCATCGGCTTGGCCGCATCGTCGAGCAAGGTGAACTGGCCATGATCGAGTCGGATCCGTGCCAGATAAAAACCACCTTCGAGTGACAGCAACTCCAGCTCGCGTATTTCGCTGTTGGCCGCACGCTCGGTCAGGGTTTGCAGGTTCATGCTTTTCTCCTTGCCTACCAGGGTAGGCGTTCTCCATCGTAGGCAAAGAACTGGCCGCTATCGGCCGGCGTCAACTGATCAATCAAGGTCAATAGTTCAGCGGCGGCAACGTCTGCCGGACGTGCGTTGGTGGCCCCACGAAAAGGTTGCGACAACCCCGACACAACGGTGCCTGGGTGCAGACTCAGCAGTCGACTCTGCGGACGAGTGCGGCCCAGTTCGATGGCGGCCGTCTTGATCAGCATGTTCAGCGCAGCCTTGGAGGCGCGATAGGCGTACCAGCCCCCCAGACGGTTGTCGCCAATGCTGCCGACCTTTGCCGAAAGCATCGCCATCGCGCCACGGGGATCAAGCAGCGGCAGAAAGTGCCGTAACACCAGCGCCGGTCCCAGTGCATTCACCTGAAACACGGCCTGCAGCGCCTGCGCCTCGATCGCGCTGTAGCTTTTTTCTGGCTTGACCTGGTCGCGATGGAGCAGGCCGGCGGCGTGTACGATCAGCTGATACGGCGCTTCTGCTGCCATTTCGGTGGCGGCACTGGCGATCGTTTCAGGCTGTTCCAAGTCCAATCCTGGCACTGTATTGCGGCCCAGCTCGCGAACCCCGACGCATCGCGGGTCCTGATGGAGCAGCTCGCAAAAAGCCGTACCCAGGGCACCACTGGCGCCGATCACCAGAGCGCGATAACCGTCGCCGAGTGAGGCCATGGTGAACGCGCTGTTCATTGGGTTTCTCCCGCGCCCTGGCGACGGAAGAACAAAGTCACCTGGCCGACCTCTACGCCGAACTTCGACATGCTGGTGCGGTTGATCAACGTGTCCTCGTCCATCAAGTACATCCAGTCGTCCATGCTCATTTCATACGTTGAGCCATCAACCGGCAGGTTCAGGCGATAACGCCAACGCAACGCATTGCCGGCGACTTCGCCCTGAGCGACACCCACTACATCATCCGCGCGACCGCTCCAGCGCCCCTTGCCTTCGGGCGTCAGGGTCCAGACCCTGCGTTGGCGCGTGCCGTCGCTGTACAAGAAGCGCTCGTCGAGAATCAGGTTTTTGCCCTCACGATGGCTGACGATGTTGACCTCGAAGCGCTTGGCCACCTCACCGGAGCGCTTCTGAAACATGCCCCAGGCTTTGACGGGTTTGCTGAAAAAGCGCTCCAGATTCAATGCCGGTTGCTGATCCGCATAATGGGTGACATCTACGCTGCCACAGCTTGCAACACTGAGTACCAGAGCCAGTAAAACCAAAAGTCGGGTCATTGCCTTTCTCCCTGAGTGCACAGGTGACGAGGGTGAAGTTTCGAAATCCATGCTTGTACATCAAGTAGGTCTTGTACAGGTTTATGGCTCGTGTCGAAGATCAGAAGCCGGCTAACTGCATCAACTTCGCCGCCCGATCAGTTGCAGGAATTCCTGGCGCGTCGTGGAGCTCTCGCGGAAGGCGCCCAGCATCACGGAGGAGGTCATGATCGAATTCTGCTTTGCCACGCCGCGCATCATCATGCACATGTGTCTTGCTTCAATGACCACGGCCACGCCGGCGGCATCGGTAATCTGCTGGATCGCCTCGGCAATTTGCCGCGTGAGGTTTTCCTGGATTTGCAGGCGACGCGCGAACATGTCCACCACCCGCGCCACCTTCGATAGGCCCAGCACCCTGCCAGTGGGGATGTACGCCACATGCGCCTTGCCGATAAAAGGCAGCATGTGATGCTCACACAAGGAATAAAGCTCGATGTCGCTGACGATGACCATCTCATCGCTCTGCGACTGGAACAAGGCACCGTTGGTGACGTCTTCCAGGCTCATCGTGTAGCCATTGCACAGATACTGCATCGCTTTGGCCGCCCGTTTTGGCGTGTCCAACAGGCCTTCACGCTCGGGGTTTTCACCGATGCCGACGAGAATTTCACGGTAATGGTTGGCTAGTAGTGGGTTCATTCAGGCTTCTCGCGGCGATGTTGCACGTTATCGGGGAGGCCGCCCCTGGCAGCAGGAGAAAGCCTGTTGATGGGGGAGTGGGGGCCACTCTATTGATAATAAGTTGTACGAATAAGTGATCGTTGTATAGGTTTATTCAAGATAGGCTGAAAAAAACCACCTGACAATGAGTCAGCAATCTTTTTGTGTAGACGCGATAACGTCACATCAAAAAGCACGGGAGTTGATCGGGTAACGGAAAGGAGAGGGGGGGAATGCGCGCTCCCGGGGAAATGGGAGCGCTGCGCTGGCAGATCCGGATTGGCCATGGGCGGGCGGCCGAAAGCGACCAGATCGGCCAACCCCCACTCAAGCAACTGCGCGGCAGATTCGGCGTTGTAACGCCCGGCGTAAATGATCGCGCTGGTGACGGTGTCACGCACCGCACGACGAAAGGCTTGCGGCATCACAGGTGCGTCGCCCCAGTCGGCTTCGGCGATCACTTCACGCACAAAACGCAGGCGATTGCGCAGCAAGCCACCGTACTGATCGGTGCGCACATTGCTATGGGCGCACATGAACTGGTTCACCAGATAACCGTTGGCACAGTGCCGTTCGATACCGTCGAAGCCTGCGTCCATCGCATTTCGCGCAGCCTGAATATAAAGCTGAAGCTGAGCGAAGATCACGCCGTAATCCGGGGCGACTCAGTGAACAGCATTACATCAAGAACGGGATTTTTATGAGGACCATCACGAATAGCACAAGTCGTTGACTAAAAATGTTTACTTATGATTGGGAATGATTATTATTAGCGCCTCGATCCCTGAAGGACATGCGCCAGTGATACGGACCTCTTCGGTGTTTTCCCGGTTACACGCAGGGAACAACGTCTACGGCTTGCTCAACTCTCTACCTTCACCGATGCTCTGCGAAATGCTCGCGTTTGCGGGCTACGATTTCGTGATTCTCGATCTTGAGCACTTACTGCGCTCCGAAGAAGACATCATGCATTGTGTCCGCGCGTGTGAGGCCGCTGGCATTTCGCCTTGGCTGCGCATACCTCAAGTGGACGAAAAACTGATCGGTAGGGCACTGGATGCCGGCATCGAAGCCATTGTCCTTTCACGCACCGAAAGTGCTGCGCAAGTTCAACGCGCCATTGAAGCGGCGTTCTTTCCGCCCTTGGGAAAACGCGGAATAACCGGCGGACGCATTACCGGTTTCGGTCGCCTGCCATTACCCGAATACATCGATCTGGCCAATCGTCAGACCCCTATTATTCCCATGATCGAGAGCCGCGTCGGGGTCGACGCGCTCGGCGAGATTCTGCAACTGCCCGGGGTAGGCATGATCATGGAGGGTGCTCTGGATCTGTCGCTCGATCTTGATCTGGGCCCCGACCCGCTCAATCCTCAAGTCTGGCAAACGCTGCAAAACATGGCCGATGCCTGCCTCAGCGCCGCCATACCTTTCTGCGCAAATCCCCGCACGGCCGAACAGAACACGCTGTGGCGTGCTCGCGGGATCCGCAGTTTTCTGGCCGGTGAAGACCGAGGCTTGCTGCATAACGCATTGAAAGCCCGCCTGCATTCTCTCCAACAGTAAAAATGAGCCAACGTAGTCCACATGAAAACAACAACAAACTCCTTACATTTTTCACTCAGTCTTATCGCCTTGGGCATCTGTCACGGTGCCATGGCCGCCGATCAACCCGCTGAATTGCCCACCGGACCTTCCAGCAGTTTGTTACTGGCGCCCATGACAATTCAGGGTGACGTTCTCGGCACGGCCAGCGATCAGGAAGTGCGCACCTATGCCGGCAGCCGCAGCGTTATCAACTCCAGCGAATTGCAAAAAGCCAGCGCCCGCGGTCTGGACGATGCGCTGCAACGGGTACCGGGCATCAAGATTTTTGACGAAACCGGCACCGGCGCCTTGCCGCAGATTTCCGTACGCGGGCTGTATGAGAGTCGCAGCGGCCGGATTCAAGCGTTGTCAGATGGCATTCCACTGGCATTGGCGCCGTATGGCCAGACCGGTCTGTCGTTGTTTCCAATGACCATGGCTACGGTTGACCGTATTGATATCGTGCGCGGGGGCGCAGCGGTGCAATACGGTCCGAACAACGTTGGCGGGGTGATCAACTTCATCAGCAAGCCGATTCCGCGCGAGTGGGAAACCACTCTGCAGGAGAAGTTGACATTCAACCCTGGCGGGCGCCAGTTGTGGGACAACTATGTGGGTACCGGCGGCTATCTGACCGACAACTTCGGCCTGCAACTGGACCTCAATACCCTGGGTGGCGAATACGGGCGCGAGCACTCCGACACCGATGTTCAGAACTACCGTCTGCGCGGCCAGTGGAACATAGACGACGATCGCGATCTGAGCTTCGGTATCCAGCACTACAAGGCCAATATGGACCTGGCCGGAGCACTTAGCGTGCAGGATTACAAGGATGATCCACGGCAATCGACGCGTCCGCTGGACCGCTTCGAGGGCGACACCAATCGCGTGTGGGGCACCTACACCCAGCGCCTGGGCGCCATGGGGCCGTTCGACTCAGTAGAATACAGCTGGACCAATTTCGCCCACGACAGCTACCGCAACTTCGTGGTCGGCCTACCGTTCACCCCGGACGGTACGGCGGTAACCAAACAGGACGGCCCACGCGACTTTAAAGTCTGGGGCTCGGAGCCGCGCATCAGTGCCACCATCGATGGCGACACGGTTGGCCAGACCTGGTTGCTGGGCGCCCGTTATGTCAGCGAAGACATCGACTACAAGGTCAACCGCCAGACCGTCGCTACCGGCGTGACGACGCCGTTCCGGGACTGGAAGTTCGATGACGACGCTCGCGCGTTCTACCTCAGCAACGCCATCAGTCTGCTCGATCATCGCCTGACCATCACCCCCGGCGTGCGCTACGAAAACGCCCGCATGGATTACGCGGACGGCATCACCGGGTTCTCGCGCGAGAACAAATCCGAAGAATGGCTGCCGGGCCTGACAGTGGGTTACCAGGCGACCGACGCCTGGTTTGTCTACGCCAACGCCCAGAAGTCCCTGCGTCCACCGCAAGTCACGCAGATCGTCAAGGAAGGCGATGTCGGCGCCGAACTGGCGTGGAACTACGAGACCGGCGTGCGCTATACGCCTTGGGACGGCATGCGCGTCGACTTCAACTTGTACCGCATCGATTTCGACGACCAAATCAGCTACAACGCCACGACTGACCGTTTCAATAACCTTGGCAGCACACGTCACCAAGGTTTCGAGAGCGAGATTTTCTGGACGCCGCAAGCTCTACCTGATCTGGACCTGCACGCCAGCTATGCGTACCTTGATGCCAAGCAACGCAACGGCACATTCAAGGACAACGAAGTACCGTATTCCTCGCGTAATCAGTTTACGGTTGACGGTCGTTACCGTTTTGCCGAGCACTGGACCTACAACCTAGACGGTCTGTACATCAGCAGCGCTTATACCGATGCCGCTAACTCAAACGATGAAAATGCCACTGCCAGCGTGGGCAAACTACCTGCTTACTGGGTCTGGAACACCGCCATTGAGCGTGAGTTCGAGCTGGCAGACAAAAGCGTCCTGACCGCGTCCGCGGGCATCAGCAACCTGTTCAACCGCGAGTACTACTTCCGCGGTATCGACACCAGCCCGTGGGGTCGTCAACCCGCGCCAGAGCGCTCGCTCACCCTAGGCGTCAACTACCGCTTCTAAACCGCGCACTCGCGCACGTGTAAACCAGTTGCCCGATCCTCCGGGACGGGCAACTGCTGCCCCCAGGAAACTGCCATGCAACGTCCATTCGTTATCCTTGCCCACGTCGCCCACCCTGCCATTATCGAGGGCTTCCTGCCTGCCGCGCACAAACGCGGGTTGCCGATCGTGGTCATCACCGACCACGCTCAGGAACACCGGCGCCTGCTCGCCACCTCGCACATTTCGCCGGATGAGCTGCACGTTATCGAATGTGATGTGTTCAATCCGCTAGCGGTCATCGAGACACTCAACGGTCAGGGTCTGCGCCCCGCCGCAGTGTTCTCCAACAGCGATCACCTGCAGACGGCGACAGCAATGGTGGCCGAGACATTCGAATGCCCCGGCAAGGACTGGCGACTGTGCTATGCGGCAAAGAACAAGGCGGCCATGCGCGAGCGCATGCAACGTCTCGGCTTGCCCGGGCCATGGTTCCAGGTGATTACATCGAATTCCCGACTGCCGACCGATGCACCATGGCCGGTGGTCGCCAAGCCTCGTGAAGGCGTCGCCAGCCTGGACGTCAGACTATGTCAAAACGCCGCCGATCTGGCCGTTTACTGCGAACAGTTCTGGCAGCAGCAACCGGACCGGGCGTTGTTGCTGGAGGCGTACATAGAAGGCCCATTATTCACCCTTGAGACACTGGGCGACGGGCGCAACCTGCAAGCCATCGGTGGCTTCGACGTCAGCCTTTCAGCACCGCCGCATTTCGTAGAACTCACCGCACGCTGGAATGGACAACTCAGCCGCGCGCAGCGCGCCGGCGCGCTGGCTCAAGTGGCCGCGTTCGGGGTCAATTTCGGGGTTTGCCACAGCGAGTTCATTCTGACCGCCCAAGGCCCGGTGCTGGTTGAGATCAACTATCGCAGCATCGGCGATGGTCGCGAGTTCCTGCTTGATCGGCTGCTGCCACAGGGTTGGTTCGACCGCATCGTCGCTTTGTATTTGGGAGGCAGCCTGAGCGACGCGCAACCGGCGCAAGCCGAAGCAACCGTTCATTACCTTGTGGCCGACCGCTCGGGGCGTCTGGATCAGGCCAGCGCCAGCTTCAACGTCGAACGAGAGGGCCATTGGTGCGATTACCGCGCACTTCGTAACACCGGCGACATCGTGACCATCAGCCATTCCAACAAGGACTACGTCGGCGTACTGAGACTGATCGCGCCGGATGAGGTGAGCCTCGAAGCGCAACTGAATTCCACTCTGAACGACCTGAAGTGGGTGATGGCATGAGCCTGTATCCGGACGCCGCGGATCAGGCGTTCATGACTCAACGCATCATCGATTGCTGCCTGCGCGAGGACATCCGAGGGATCGTCAGCACAGGACAGATTTGTCGGTTGCCGGAAGAACTGATTCAACACTTGCAGCATCAGCCCGACGCAAACTGGCTGCGGATTGTCCATCTGGGTGCCGACGAACTATGGCTGCCGGTGGTCAAGGCGTATCCGTTGCAGGACTGGATTGGTACAGGCGACGCCTGGATCAAAGTGTCGCCGCAAAGCCACGGCGAGGTTCAACGCGGCTACGGGCTCTGGCTGGGCCACCTGAGCCACGGCCTGGACGAAGAAAGTCAGACGCTGTTCGCGGCATACCTGACAGAAGCGGATTGCGCGACCGAACACCGGATCCTGTGCAATCAGGCATATCGCCAGCATGGCCCTGCGCTGAGCGACGTGACTGGCCTGAAAGACTGGTCGCAGAGGCTGATCAAGATCGATCAACTGGCGAGCTACCTGGATCATCCGTTCTATCCAACGGCGCGGGCCAAAAGCGGCTTCGATGCCGCCGCGCTCAGAGGCTACGCGCCGGAGTTCGCGCCGCACTTCGAACTCAATTGGCTGGCGATTCCCAACAATGCCGTGACCCTGACCAGCCCGCAGCCACCGCACTGGCCGAACTTCGAGGAAGTCGGCCTGGCAGCGACCTTGCAAAACACCCATTCATTACTGCCAGTGCACCCGCTGACCTGGGGCGAGCTGGATCAATACGGCCTACCTGAAGGCACACTCAAGGCTACACGTTCGGCCATGCAGGTCGAGCCTACGCTGTCCGTGCGCACGGTGGCCTGCATTGATCACCCTCAGTGGCACATCAAACTGCCGTTGTTGGTCAGCACGCTCGGGGCGCGCAACTTGCGCCTGATCAAACCCAGCACACTCTACGACGGTCACTGGTTCCAGACCACCCTGTTGGCCTTGTCCGAACGCGATCCGGCACTGGCGTCACGTTATCTGCACGTCGACGAAAAACACGGTGGCCATGCCGCCGAAAGTCGTCACCTCGCCTATATCGTGCGCCGTTACCCGACGGGTCTTGAGAACACCACACTCGTACCTGTCGCCGCGTTGGCCAGCCCGCTTGCCGACGGGCGCCTGTTCCTCGAACAACTGGTCGAGCGCTTCTACGCAGGTTCGTTGCAACACTGGCTGGATGATTATCTCGATCTGCTGCTGCAGGTCCATCTGCGGCTGTGGCTGCATTACGGCATTGCGCTGGAGGCCAACCAGCAGAACGCCGTCTTGATGTTCGAACAAGGTCAGCCATTGCGCCTGCTGATGAAGGACAACGACGCCGCTCGCCTGTGGCCTCGGCGCTTCACCCATGCGTGCCCAGATCTCGCTGATCTGCCGGCAGCCTTGCAGGATGAGCGCATTCGCGTGGACAGCAGCCAACCGTTGGCCGAGATGTTCTGCACCATCACCTTGCAGCTGAATATTGTTGCGATCCTGGAAGCGATAGCGACCGCAGGCCTGGCCTCTCGATCCGGTCTGTACGGCACGCTGCGTCAGCGTCTCATGACCTGTCTGCAACATCTCGAAGCAGAAGGCATCGATTGTCACGACGCACGCCGATGGCTGCTCGACAGCCCGAAACTGCCGGTGAAATACCTGCTCAGCGCCGGCAGCCTGTTCAGCAAGGCGCATTCCGGTGCCAGCGATATCAACAAGTTCTATGGCTACAGCGCGGCGAACTTCCTGCTGGAGGATGCTCCATGCAACGGCGTCTAATCACCAGCGTTCTGCTGGGGCATTACCTGTCGGCCTTCACGGCGCTGGGTATTCCGTTGTACTTGCCGCGCATCCTTGCCGACCTCGCACCTGACACACCAGGTTGGGCCATCGGTGTACTGTTCGTGTTGCCGACGCTATGCACCGCACTGGCGGCGCCGATCTGGGGACGCTGGGCCGATCGCAACGGTTGTCGCTTGTCGCTACTGCGTGCGCATGCCGGACTGTTCGCGGGTTTTCTGCTGGCAGGCTTCAGCCCTAATCTGACGGTGTTCGTCCTGGCGTTGATCATCCAGGGCACCTTCGGCGGCGCAATGGCGGCGTCCAACGCCTACCTGTCGACCCAGTTCAAGGGCGGCGATTTGTCCCGCGCCCTGAACTGGACACAGTATTCGGCGCGCCTGGCGATGATCAGCGGCCCGATCCTGTTGGGACTGCTGACCGCGCAAGGCATGGGATTGAGCCTGTATCGCTATCTGGCCTGGTTACCGCTGCTGGCCTTCGTACTCATCCTGCCGCTGCCCAAGGACGCCCCCAAGCATGTCTTGGACAGCAAAAAAGCAGAGGCATTGGGCGACCTGCCGGAAGACATGCCGCGGCTAATGGCGGTGCAGTTTCTGTTCAGCTTCGCGATGGTCGTCACCTTTCCTTACTTCATGCCCTTCGGCGAGCAACTGGGAATTGGCAGCGATGCCATGATCGGCGTGCTCTACAGCCTGCCGCATCTGGTTTACCTGCTGGCTCTGCCCTGGGCTCAGAAACATCAGGGCAACCTGCTGTTGCCGGGGCTGGCACTGCTGGCAATCAGTAACGCGCTGCAATTTTGGAGCGTGCAGGCCGAGCCGCTGTTCGCTCTGCGTCTGCTCAGCGGGGCCGGCATGTTGCTGAGTTTTGTCGGGCTGCACCGTTGTCTGAGCCAGCGCAGCCGCCAAGGCAGCGCCGGCCGCCTGTTTGGCTGGTTCGACTCAAGTGGCAAATGGGCCGGCACGGCTGCCGGGGTCACTGCCGCACTGGTCAGTCAGACCTGCGGCATCGCATCCCCCTTTCTCGTTGCGTGCCTGGCGGCCACAGCGGCCATGGTGCTCGCCCGCCCTCTATTGATGACTTCCCGGGAGATTCCGGCATGACGTTCGCTCTGAATACCGTATCGCTGAGCACCGTATCCCAGCATGACCACGCCCTCGATGGCGAAGCCCAACGACATGCCATCGAGTGCCTGCTCAATTGCTATTTGCGCGAATACGCATTGCCCCGCAACGAAGTGAACCTGAACGATCAAGCACAGGATCTGCCGATGAGCCTGCGCCAGGCCAACAGTCGTTGCATCAGCATTCGGCTGCCCAGTGGCCGCTTGGTCGTACGCATCGACCGTGCCAGCCTTCTGGGCCGTTGCCACTACATCAGTGCACCCTATTTCAAAGGCAACAACCAGAGTTGGCGACCGTTGAAGGCCCACGAACTGGCGCGCCTGCTGTGTACCCCGTTGAGTGGCGCCGACCGCGTCGGCGAGATGCTGCAACAGATCGGTAACAGCCTGCAGATCACCCGCACCTTTCTGCGGCATTCAGGCCCGGGCAACCAAGCAGCGGACAGCCTGTTGGCGTCCGAGCAACATCAACTGTGGGGCCATGCCCTGCATCCGACACCGAAAAGTCGCGAGGGCATCTGCCATGACGATTTGCTGACCTGCTCGCCGGAAGTTGGGGCGCGCTTTCAGTTGCACTGGTTCAAGGTTGATCCGCCGCTGATTCGTCATCAGGGCGAGGATCCGCGCAGCACGTTGCGCCAACTGTCGGGGCGCGAGGACGCCTATCCGTGCCACCCTTGGGAAGTCGCCCGCGTGCTTGCCGACCCGCTGGTACAGCGTGCGCAACAACAGGGTTTGATCGAATACCTCGGCCCCCTGGGTCAGGCCATGTACCCGACGTCGTCAGTGCGCACGCTCTACCATCCGCAGTTGGCCTATTTCATGAAGTTCTCGATGCACGTGCGCCTGACCAACTGCGTGCGCAAGAACGCCTGGTATGAACTGGACAGCGCCGTTGCCCTCACTCGACTGCTCCGCCCCGTCATAAGCGAGTTGGCGACGCAACAGCCGGGTTTCATGTTGATGCCCGAGCCCAGTGCCACCAGCCTGGACCTCAGAGCGCTCGGTACGCTGGATGAGGCCCGCGAAGTCACCGAATGTTTCGGTATCGTTTACCGGGAAAACCTTCCCGTCGCCGAACGCGAGCGTTATCAGCCACAAGTGGCAATGGCGCTATTTACCTGGGACCAACAAGGTCGCAGTGTCTGCCGCCCACAGGTACAGCGCTACGCCGACAAAACCGGCTTGACCATTGAGCAAGCCACGCTGAACTGGCTGGATGCCTATGCCGGTCAGATGCTCGGCGGTGTGCTGTATTGCCTGTTCCGTCAGGGCGTGGCGCTGGAGCCGCATTTGCAGAACACGGTCATCGGCTTCGCTGAAAACGGCCTACCCAGTCAGGTCTGGATTCGCGATCTGGAAGGTACCAAACTGGTCCCTGAAATCTGGCCCGCTGAACGCCTGAGTGCGCTGGATGAACGCACCCGCAGCTCGGTGTACTACAGCGCGCAAAAGGCCTGGCAACGAGTGGGCTACTGCGCACTGGTGAACAATCTTGGCGAAGCGATCTTCCATCTGGCCAACGGCAGCGGCACGCTGGAACAACAATTATGGGACCGAATCGGCGACCTGCTGCACGCGCAATCCACGCGTCTGGGCCATCCGACAGAACTGCGTGAGTTGTGCGCCGGCGCTCCCTTCCCAAGCAAGGAAAACTTCATGACGCGCCTGATGATGCGCGCCGACCGCGAGGCCGGTTACACCTTGCTGCCCAGCCCGCTGACGATGACTGAAAAGAGAAAACACGCATGAGCCTTCCTGCCTCTGTCACCCAACGCATCGAGCAGCTCAAGACTGAACATGACGCGCCATTGTGCGCCTACGTCTACGACCTGCCTGCCCTTGAGCGGCACGTAAAGGCAATGCGTCAGGTACTGCCCGAAAACTGCGAATTGTTCTACGCCGCCAAGGCCAACCCGGAAGCCTTGGTGCTGAAAACCCTGGCGCCGTGGGTGGACGGTTTCGAGGCGGCCTCCGGCGGCGAGCTGACGTGGCTGCATGAACAGTGCCCCGACAAGCCGCTGATCTTTGGTGGCCCCGGCAAACTTGATCGCGAACTGGATATCGCCCTGCAGTACCGGATTTCGGCGTTTCACGTGGAGAGCGTGACCGAACTGCGCAGTCTGGCGCGCATCGCCCGCGAACGCGGTGTGCGGGCTCCGGTGATGCTGCGGCTGAATCTGAAGTTGGTCCAGGCACCGCAGAGCCGATTGGTCATGGGCGGCAAACCCACGCCGTTCGGACTGGACGAGGACGGTCTGGCAAGCGCTCTGCAACTGCTGCGCGAAGAACCGTCTCTGGAACTCAAGGGGCTGCATTTTCATCTGCTGTCGCACCAGTTGGATGTCGACGCGCACCTTGAGTTGATTCGCAGCTACTTTCTGACCTTCCGCCAGCTGTGCGCCGACCACGACCTGCAACTGCCGCTACTGAATGTCGGCGGAGGGATGGGCATCAACTATCAGGACGCGGCTAAGTCATTCGACTGGCCACGGTTTTGTCAGGGCCTGCTGGGGTTGATCAATGAGTACGACATGGGCGCGACCCGCATACGTTTCGAGATCGGCCGCTTCATCAGCGCTACCTGTGGTTACTACGTCATGCAGGTGCTGGACATCAAAAGCAGTCACGGCGAGTTTTTTGCCATTGGACGCGGCGGTACCCATCACTTTCGCACGCCTGCGGCTCAGGGCCACGACCATCCGTTCACGGTACTGCGAGGCATTCAACCGGCACAAATCAGCGATAAGTTCGTGACGCTGGTGGGTCAATTGTGTACGCCAAAGGACGTCCTTGCCAGACTACAACCGGTGGCGCAGCTAGCGATTGGTGACCTGCTGGTATTTACTCTCGCGGGCGCCTATGCCTGGAACATCTCGCACCAGAACTTCCTGATGCACGAACCACCGTTGAAGGTTTTTATCGAGGGCTGATTCCGCGCATATCTGTGGTTGCTTGTCCGATGTGTCCTTCAAACTCTTCGGACAGCTTTCATCCTGTGTAATCAAATTTTCAACCTGCTCTGGCTGCGGAACTTGGGATTCCGAAAGTCATCATTCCGCCATTCGCCGGCGTCTTTTCAGCGTGGGGCATGTTGAGGCTCGATTCCCGCCGCGATTACATACAGTCTCATCTTCAACTGCTTGATGACGAAGGGTTGCTTGGCCTGACTAGGGCTTTTGCCAGTCTTCAGGCCACGGCCGAAGCACAATTTTCCGACGACGGTGTCTCGCGCGAAAAGCTCCGTTTCGAATGGCACATCAATGCTCGTTATACCGGCCAGGAACACACGGTAAAAGTAGTCCTTGATGAGTTGCAGTTGCCGTCAATACTCGAGCGCTTTCACGCGCAGCATGAACAAGCCTATACCTTCCGGCTGGAGTTACCGATCGAGGTGGTCAACCTCCATCATCTGCACGGCTCAGCGTCCGGCACCGGTTTCTGCTTACTTCGAGTCAATGGTGGCGGCGGCCGATGTGATACGTCGGGCATTGGCTCAAGTGTTGCCCGATCGATTGATCGCAGGGCAACTCGGTTCCGTGTGCTCAATTTTATTGAACGGGCGCCACGCCACTACCAATGATGAGTACCTCATGGTTCAGCCGTTGGTTGGCGGTTGGGGCGCCGGGCATGACAAGGATGGGGAGAGCGGTCAGTTCTGTGTGGGCAATGGTGAAACCAGCAATATTCCGGTCGAGTTGACCGAGCGCTGCTATGAAGTATTCGTCGAACACTATGGTTTTCATCATGAAGACGGCGGCGCGGGGCGTCACTGCGGTGGAAGAGGAGTAGTGCTCGATTATCGGATCCTGTCACCCAAAGCTTGGGTGTCGACTTTCTTCGGGCGCGGCATCACCCCGCCGTGGGGCATCGACGCAGGTCTTGAAGGCTCGTGCAATTATGCCGAAATTATTCGCGCAGATGCTCCAACCGAGCGCTTCAGTCGAGCCAATCGCGTAGCGCTTGAAGAAGGCGATTTGCTGCGGCTGGTCACTGCCAACGGCGGTGGTTGGGGGCCGGCTAAAGCGCGGAGCCTGGAAGCTATCCAGGATGATATAAAAAACGAATACATCTCAATCGAACAAGCTCGGCGCTACTATCCAGACCAGATGCCTTTGGCATAGCCGAACGGGTGCTAGTGAACAGAACTGGCAGCAGAATTTGCATGAGAGGTGCCTGCCAGGGACGGCAGGGCTTCGATACTACCGAAGGTAACCCGATAACTCATTCGAGTCTCGCTCGTTCGACTCCAGAGGGGGCTCGCCTAAGGGAAGCCCACTCTGTGACTGCCTGACGCTCGTCATCTGGCAGTGACTCATGAGCTTGCCAAGCTGTCCCACCAACAACAGCAATCGATGATGCACCGAAAGACTTGGCACCTGGCACGGGTGGGCATTCATCGCAGCCGCAAAAACAATTCGAAGATGGCCCACCGCATGCACCCGTTACGACAAAGCCTGCACAATGAGCTACACGCGCGCCCGTCATTGTATTTCGATGAGCCGGCCCATGTGTTTCATTTGGCCTTCCTTGGCAGCGATGAGGCGTGCAATGCATTCCTTGAACAATGCTGCGTTGGTTCTCTCGACCTCAATGCCGCTCAGGGCATTACACAACTCGGTGGTCATGCTCTGAAATGGGAGCGCCATGCGGAGTTTTTCACCCTGACACTGGTGGTCGCCTCACCCTGTGACGACTTTTCTTGGACATCGCTGCCCGAGGTGCTGGCGTCAAAGGTTGAAGGGCATTTGTCAGTTCTGATCAACTCGGTGCAGATTGTCGTGCGTGGTGAAGCCGACCTGGATCTGTCCCGTTACGGCTTCAAGGATCCGAGCGGCTCATGCGTGGGTGGTGGCGATGCAATGGTCTGGAGTGATTTCCGCTTGAGCGAAGATGGCAACAACCACTTTTTGTTCGTCAACCGACGCCTCAATGCCTTCCGTCAGGGCCGGATGATACGCCGCCTGCTGGAAATCGAGACCTATAGGATGATGGCCTCGTTATCGTTGACCATGGCCAAAGACTTGAGCGTGCAGCTCGATGTTTTTGACAAGACCTTGGTAACCCTTTCCGAACGGAACGCTGATCCCGACGGCAGTAATGCGAAAGCCCTGCTTGCGGATATTTCCAACCTTTCTGCCCAAGTGGTAAGCAGCTCTGCAAAGACCAGGCACCGCTTCAGTGCCACACACGCCTATGCGCAATTGGTGTTCGAACGTTTGGGTGAGCTGCGAGAAAGTCACGTTGGTGATTGCCAACGCCTGGGTGTATTTATTGAGCGCCGCTTCAAACCTAGCGTCAGGTACTGCACCGCCACCGAACAGCGTCTGGAGCATCTGGCTGAAAGCGTGGCCAACCTGGGCGATTTGTTACAAGCACGAGTGCAGGTAGAAATGGAGGAACAGAACTCGGAAATCCTGAAAAGTCTGAATGCTCGCGCCGATGCTCAGATCAAGATCCAGCGCGCAGTGGAGGGGCTGTCGATTATTGCCATTACCTACTACCTGCTCAGTTTGCTCAAGCTGGGTTACTCAGGGCTGCACCTGCTTGGCGTTGGGGTGGCCCCGAGAGAGGCCATGCTGGTAATGGCGCCGCTCGCGCTCAGCATTCTTGCGTTGATCGTGCTCCGTATCAAGAAAGTGAAAGAGCATTAAGGCGGTGATCTGACTGATTTTATTTACTAGGGCGCGTGCTGATAAAAACTGGCAGCGCACACATTATTGAAGTCGCTGAAGGACTGCTTGCGGGGGGGGGGGGCGGTTGCAGGAGCTGAGTGCAACACGGTTATTGAATTGAAGCACAAGCCTCATGTTGCAAGCCCATCAGCTGAGTAAATACCTCGATTGGACACTGCCAGTTAAATCGTTTGCGCGGTCGGATGTTCAGCAAATAAGCAACCGTGTCCAACTCCTCTTGGGTGTACTTGGACAGGTCGGTTCATTTGGGCAAAAAGCTCGCGGACAACGCCGTTGGTGTTCTCGTGGGTTCCCCGTTGCCATGGGCTTTACGGGTCAGAAAAGTAAACCGCGATACCCGTCTTCTGAGTGAGCTCGCCGTGCCTGGTCATTTCCTTGCCCTGGTCATACGTCATGCTTTTACGAACGGCCAGCGGCATGCCGTTGAGCGCCGTGCTGAACCCTTCGACCGCCGCGCTCTCGGAGCAAATGAAGCACCAGTTCGAAGCGTTCGTTGCCCAGAATCAACTTTCTGGCAGAGCGGAAAACTTTACCGCGCTCACGAGTGTGAGCCAGTGCGACGTGGGCAACGTATCCCCCCATTTAGGGATCGATTGCGACGCAACTCGCGGCTGATCGTTCTCCAACCCACTGAAAAACTCCACTGGATCAGTGCTAAAACGCTGCCAAATTTCAAGAGAGCTGGCACGATCGTTCAGGCGGCCTGCAATCCTCGCAATCGCCCAGGGTGTCACAGTCATTCAAGAGAGTGAGTACCCAGCCATAAATCGCCAAGGGCATGAGGTCGTGATAGATCTCATTCAATGACTGGGTGCCGCCTCCCTTCATTACGCGTGCGCCAAGCGCGACATCCCCTAAGCATCTGTTAGACCTCTCGGGTGTTGACAGGGAGGTTATGTTCAAAGTTTTTCTTTCTCTGAGTGTTCTTAGGCTTAGCGTTACAATTGATCCAGTTGGTTCTTCAACAGTGCAACTTCAGCTTCTAGTTCGCGCACTCGCTCGCTAGCCTCAACCTCGACGCTGACGTCCTTCTGGATACCGATGAAGTAGGTGAGTTGATCTGCGTCGTTGAACACAGGGCTAATCGACAGTTCGTTCCAGAACGCACTGCCATCCTTGCGATAGTTACGAATGATTTGTCTGCAGGGGTGAAGGTTCTTTATCGCCTCGCGAATAGCTGACAAGCCGGTTTGGTCGCGGTCATCACCCTGCAGAAAACGACAGTCCTGGTAAAGGATGTCGTCAATACTGTAGCCCGTCAGGCGCTGGAAAGCGGGGTTGGCGTAGATCAGTATGTTCTCGTCGCCTTCCTGCTCTGCTACCACGATTCCATCGTTGGATGCTTCAACCACCAGTTGCAGCAATTCTGCATTGATCATTTTCAGAGCCCCAGTGAATGTCACATCATTCTAGGGCAACTTGAGGCTTCTGAGCGCTTTCGAGATCATTCGACAGCATCCCTGCGACTCACCAAGGCGCAGCCAGCGAGAAAGGTAGGCGCAACGACTCGATGGCCCCCTGGCGTGAGCCGCACAACGCGTCGGGATGAAGACTCAGCAAGCGGGTTTGCGGGCGGGTTCGCGCCAGTTCGATCGCCGCCGTTTTAATCAACATGTTGAGCGCGGCATTGGAGGCGCGACAGGCATACCAGCCGCCCAAACGGTTATCGCCGATGCTGCCAACCCATTGCACAGGTACTGCATCGCTTTGGCTGCGGGCCTGGGCGTGTCCAGCAGTCCTTCACGTTCAGGGTTCTCGATTACGCCTACGAGAATTTGACGGTAGTGCTCGGCTAGTGATGGAATCATTTTGATTCCTGGCAGCTATGCTGCACCAAATGTGCCGGCAATCCTTAGCAGTAGGGGAGTGCCTGCTGCGCACCAGATAACAAGGGGGTCGCCAGATTATCTGTGGCTCAGGTTCTTCGTCGGCCCAATGGCAAAGCGAAGTTTTCTAGGTCTGCTTTGTTTTCAAAATGGCCCGCTCGTCTGATGCGGGTTTTGACTCCGGCACCCCGCAACGGTCATCGACACAGCGACGGCGGCCATCAGGGTGAGGAAGCCACGCCAAATGGGGGCGTAAGCGGCAGAAGAGGCTATAACCTAAAGCAAGCAGCGGTCGGGTGGCACGCCATGTCAGTGGCGCTGCCCAAAAACCCAAACCGGCGGCTCGCCAACTCCACAGGGTGGCGTCCAGACCGGTTACCCAGCGGCCATCGGCGAAACGGGCGTGCAGCGAGGACTGCATTTGCTCGAACGAGAACCCGAGTGCCTTGGCATCGAACGCACCGCTGCTGATGTCAATAAATAGCAGTCGACTCTCTGCGGCGTGTCGATGCAGGATCTTGATTTCGCGCGCACACAGCGGACATTGACCGTCAAAGTACAGCGTCAGTGGCCAAACATTTTTATTGTGCATTTATAGCGACCTTGTATAGGTTTTTCACACGATATGCTGAAAGAAAAGGACTGACAATGGGTTCTATTCTTTTGCCGCGAGATTGGCCGTTACGCGCAATCCAGGGATGGTTTGCCTGTATTCTTGGACTCGCTTATCGCTGGGTATCTACATGATCTAGCCAGCGCCAAGGAATCATCTAGATAGTGGCGCGAGCCTTTGATGACCACCTCGCTGGCCTCGATACTCGCTCCGTACACGAGCTTTGTAGAACCGTTCGTGTATTACTGAGCCTGCGGGCTCGCCTAAGCCACGCTGAAAAATGCGACCTTCTGGGTAAGACGATCAGCAAGCAGCGCTAACTCTTGGCTGGCCGTTGCAACTTCACGAGAGCCCGTTGCCGATTGCACTGTTGAGCTATGGATGCGCGTGATATTTTGCGCAACGTCTTCGGCCACGACGCTTTGCTGGATAGATGCGCTGGCGATTTGGGCGTTCATGTGGTTTATGGCGCCGACTTGCTGGCTAATTTTAGCTAATGCCGTCTGGGCGTTGCGGGTTTGCGCAACGGTGTGGCTTACCAGTTCGCAACTATTACGCATGGTTTGTGCAGCAGTTTCAGTGCCGCTCTGCAGGGTGCCTATCATTTCGCGAATTTCCCGCGTCGACTCCTGAGTTCGGTTAGCTAGAGAGCGCACTTCATCGGCCACAACTGCAAACCCTCGGCCATGCTCACCTGCTCGGGCCGCTTCGATGGCAGCGTTCAGCGCCAACAGGTTAGTTTGCGTGGCAATTGAATTGATTACCTCGATCACTATTTCAATCTCTTCACTACGCTTCGACACTTGTTCTACGGTGTTGGTCGTTTCAACCAGTGTGTTCGCTAATTGTTCGATAGCGACAGTGGTGTCCGCAACGACGCGATTACCGCTCACAACTTCTGCATCGGCTAGGCGCGTCGCGTCCGCTGCTTGAGATGCATAGCCTGACACTTCAGTGACCGTTGCCGCCATTTGCGTAATTGCAGTTGCCACCTGTTCGGCTTCGTGGGTCTGCAGGCTGATCTGATTGTTATTGGCGGACGATGTGGTCAACAGTTGCCTAGATGAATTGTTGACCTCTTGGGCCGCAATGCGTACTTCACTAATGGTATCAGCCAAACGGCTGAGGGCAGTTTTCAGTACACCCATCACACTGTTCGGATAATCGGTAACAATCATTTGTTGCAAATCGCCTGCGGCCAACCGTTGGATAGCCTGCGCCACCTGAGTCGGCTCAGCACCCAGCGTTGACTTGACGAAGCGAATAATAGAGATCGCCAAAATGATGCTCAGTAGCAGCGCTATCCCGGTGGCCATGAGCATCAGTCCTCGAAACTCACTAGCGGTGGTTTGTACCCCACTGAGTTGGCTTTTGATCGAGGCTTCTTCATAGTCAATCAGTGCATTCACGCGTTTCAACCACTCGCTGTATTCACCGGAGGTTTGGCGTAGCAGCAAAGCCTGTGCACCAGAAATATCGCCGGCGCGACGCAGGCTAATTACCGATTTAGTAGAAGCTAGCGTTTGCTTTTCAATGTCTTTAATCGCCCCTAACAGTTGTTGCTCCTGCGATGTTACTCCCGCAATTGCGAATAGCCGATCCATGGGTATAGCTGAGTCGGAGTAGGCCTGTTCTAGATTGATAACTTCACTGAGGTGGACGGCTAAGTCTTGATCACTCTCCACCAACACTGCGTCCCGAATAGCAATGGCCCGGTTGTGCACGCTTCCGCGAAAGTTGATAGCGTAGCGTTGAATCTTCGCCGCATTTTCGCTTACGTGTTCTAGGGTGGAGTCGATAAATCCCACACGTTGAATACCCACGGCGGTGATTAGTATGAGCAACGACACAATTACGGCGAAGCCAAGGCCTATGCGCGAGGCTAGGGAGATTGCGTTTTTCATAGACTGAACTCTTAGCTAGACCCTGTACGGGCAGGACTTGATGGTTCCATTTGCTATCCATGTCAAGGGCTGCTTGTGCGCCTCTACCGCCCATTTGAAAGTGACGACAGCCTGGCGAGGGACGAGCGTGAGCAACTGGTGATAGCTGACTGATGGCAGAGTGACATACATTGCATAAAACCTATACAAGAATTTGACTCTGTATAGGTTTTTCGCCTTTCGCAAAATGAAAGCGCTGCTGGCTGTCGCAATCGGGTTTCGAGAATGCACCAACAGGCGAGCAGATCGCTCCATCAAGCCTATCCATGGCTTCTCCCAATTTGCGTCGATGCTTAGGACGACCCGAAAACTCTCATTCTTGGCCTTCAGGGCCTAGGCCGAGATACGTGCTCATGGAGCGGCCCCGTTCCCTTCCCATCTATGACTGGGGTCACCTGGTAATTTGGACGCACGGTGAATTATCAGATGGAAGCTGCTGGAAAAACGACGGATCAGGTACAGACTGTTAAAAACAACGGTGATCCCATGAGCGGTCTCGTTTTTTGTCTACAGCTGAATACCCTCGCTTGCATTCGCTTTCATATACGTGTGTGACGCGGTGTAGTGAGTGACGCTCTGGGCGCTCGCGTCAGTTGGGTATATTGACTCTGTGAACTTTAACTTCTGCTCTTTCGATATGTAGTCATCTTGGGCACAATGCGGATCCTTTTTTGGCTGGCCTTGCTGGAGGCCTCGAAATGATCAAAACGCCGTACTACCTCATCGACAAACAGAAGCTGCTGACGAACATGCAGAAGATTGCCTATGTGCGCGAACAGTCCGGGGCCAAGGCCCTGCTGGCGCTCAAGTGCTTCGCTACCTGGTCGGTGTTCGACTTGATGCAGCAATACATGGATGGCACCACGTCGTCGTCGCTTTATGAGCTCAAGCTCGGTCGACAGAAATTCGAAGGTGAGGCCCATGCCTACAGCGTGGCCTGGGCCGACGACGAGATCGAGGAGATGCTCGAAAACTGCGACAAGATCATCTTCAACTCCATCAGCCAACTGCAACGCTTTGCCAAGCGTTCAGAAGGTAAAATTCGCGGCCTGCGGGTCAACCCGCAAGTCAGCAGCTCTGATTATCTGCTGGCCGACCCGGCGCGCCCGTTCAGCCGTCTTGGCGAGTGGGACCCGGTAAAGATCGAAGGCGTAATCGACCAGATCTCCGGTTTCATGTTCCACAACAACTGCGAGAACGGCGACTTCGGCCTGTTCGACCAAATGCTCTGCACCATCGAAGAGCGCTTCGGTGAACTGCTGCACAAGGTCAACTGGGTCAGCCTGGGCGGCGGCATTCACTTCACCGGTGAAGGCTATGCGCTGGACGCGTTCTGCGCGCGGCTCAAGGTGTTCTCGCAAAAGTACGGTGTGCAGGTCTACCTGGAGCCGGGCGAAGCCGCGATTACCAACAGCGCCTCGCTGGAAGTGACGGTGCTCGACACCCTCTATAACGGCAAGCACCTGGCGGTGGTGGACAGCTCCATCGAAGCCCATCTGCTTGACCTGCTGATTTATCGCCTCAACGCCAAGCTGGCGCCGAGCGAGGGTGATCACACCTACATGGTGTGCGGCAAGTCGTGCCTGGCTGGTGACATCTTCGGCGAGTACCCATTTGACCGTCCGCTGGCCATCGGCGATCGACTGTCGTTCATCGACGCCGCGGGTTACACAATGGTTAAGAAGAATTGGTTCAACGGCCTGAAAATGCCGTCCATCGTGGTTAAGCAGCTCGACGGTACAGTCGAAGTGGTTCGCGAATTTGGTTATGAAGACTACCTGTCCAGCCTTTCGTAAAACGGACAAATAAAGGAGAGAGAAAGCAATTGAAAAAGAACGTTCTTATCATTGGTGCAGGAGGTGTCGCTAAGGTGGTGGCCCACAAGTGCGCGCAGCACAACGACGAACTCGGTCGTATTGCTATCGCGTCGCGCAGCATCTCCAAGTGCCAGGCCATCATCGACAGCGTCAAGGCCAAGGGTAGCCTCAAGGTACCCGCCGACATCTCCGCCTTTTCGCTCAATGCACTGGATGTTGAAGCAACCAAGGCGCTGATCCGCGAAACTGAATCGCAGATCGTGATCAACGTGGGTTCCGCTTTCCTCAACATGTCGGTGCTGCGTGCCTGCATCGATACCGGCGTGGCCTATTTGGACACCGCCATCCACGAAGAGCCGGGCAAGGTCTGCGAGACACCGCCGTGGTACGGCAACTACGAGTGGAACCACCTGGATGAGTGCAAACGGAAGAACATCACGGCCATCCTCGGCGTGGGCTTCGACCCGGGTGTCGTCAACGCGTATGCCGCACTAGCGAAACAAAAGTATTTTGACCGCATTGATTCGATCGATATTCTCGACGTCAATGCCGGCTCCCATGGCAAGTACTTCGCCACCAATTTTGACCCGGAAATCAACTTCCGTGAGTTCACCGGACAGGTATGGAGCTGGCAGAACAGCCAGTGGACCAGCAATACCATGTTCGAAGTTAAGCGTACCGACGACCTGCCGGTTGTAGGCTCGCAGAATCTGTATCTGACCGGCCACGATGAAGTGCACTCGCTGTCCAAAAACCTCGACGTGCCCAATGTGCGGTTCTGGATGAGCTTCGGCGAACACTACATCAATGTGTTCACGGTCTTGAAAAACCTCGGTCTGCTCTCCGAGCAACCGATCAAGACCGCTGAAGGCCTGGAAGTTGTGCCGCTGAAAGTGGTTAAGGCCGTCCTGCCTGATCCGAGCTCGCTGGCACCCGGCTACACCGGGAAGACCTGCATCGGCGATCTGGTCAAGGGCACCAAGGATGGTCAACCGCGTGAGGTGTTCATCTACAACGTGGCCGACCACGAGGAAGCCTACGGCGAAACCGACAGCCAGGGCATTTCCTATACCGCTGGCGTACCACCCGTGGCCGCAGCGTTACTGGTCGCCCGCGGCGAGTGGGACGTGCAACGCATGGTCAATGTCGAAGAGCTACCGGCTGAGCCGTTCCTCAAGGCGCTGGATGTGATGGGCCTGCCGACACGTATCAAGGACGAAAGTGGAGATCGTCCCTGGAACCGAAACGCCTGAAACTCACATTATAGAGGCTGAGTTTCATTGCCTGTTCCAAAACGCCGCTCACTGAGCGGCGTTTATGTTTGTGCATGTTTTTTTGCATTATGTCGAAGAGACATCGCCACCTATGCTTCCGTTCTGGCAGCTGCATCTAACCCCGTAGTTAAGGACTGTAGGTGCAAGCAAGAGGAGGACTTTGGCTACCATCGCAGCACCGCGTTTAGAAACGCGTATCCACTGCTACTTCGAAGGTTCGAGGTGCGCCCTTGTAATACACCGTGCCGTAGGCCCGCTTGGCATAGATTTCATTTGTCAGTTTGCTCACGCGGGCAGTAATCGCCGTGTGTTCGTCAACTTTGAAACGTGCGAATGCGCCGTACAAAGTGTAAGAGGGCGCTTTCTAAGTGTTGGCGTTGTCGGCGTAGACCGACGCCACGTAACGCGCATCTATCCATCCCTACCTGCCACACCGCCAGGTGCCTACTAGGACGCCACCGGTCTCGAATGCGCGAGTTCGGAATGCATGTTGGCTGGACGCTTACCGAGGTCTGTACTTCGAGTCAAAATCATTCTCGTCGCCAAGGTCGTCAGCCAGCTAGGCTTGTAATGTCAGGAGGGCGTTATCGGTGAGGGTACGTTTATGCCAACTGTAAAAACTGCGCTTGTACTTGCTGGTGGTGGGAGCCTTGGTGCGGTTCAGGTCGGAATGTTACAGGCGCTAGTTGAGGCTGAGGTTTCATTCGACCTGGTAGTTGGAGCTTCGGTCGGAGCCATCAACGGTGCCTACTTCGCAGCCAGACCGAATGCTAAAGGTGTGGGCGAGCTTGCGGATTTCTGGCGCAGCTTACGTAAGTCGGATGTGTTTCCGTTCTCGGCACTCGACACCTTCAAGGGCATTCTGAATCGTCGCGGCCACCTGCTGAGTGCTTCGGCGCTGCATCGTTTAGTGCGCAGATCTTTGCCGGTCGAATTAATCGAAGATACTGAACTACCCCTGCATATTGTCACCACCAATCTACTCAGCGGTGCCGAAGAACTTCTGTCCAGTGGTAATGCAGAACAGGCTTTGCTCGCCAGTGCTGCAATTCCGCTAGTGTTTCCAAGTGTACGAGTCGGAGAAAAGTTCTTGGTTGATGGCGGGGTCACCAGCAATACGCCGATTTCTAGTGCAGTTACATTGGGGGCAACGCGTGTTGTAGTTCTGCCAACCGGATTCGGTTGCGCTTGCCCGTGTCCACCCAATGGACTCGTTGCGTTAGCCTTGCATACGCTTAACTTGATGAGTATGCGTCAACTGGTGCGTGACATCGAATTGTACAGCGCACGTGCAGCTATCCATGTAGTGCCCCCGTTGTGCCCACTGGACGCTTCGGTGTTCGATTTCAACCAGACAGATCAGCTGCTGCAACGCGCTTATCAATCAACCCAAGACTGGATAGAAGAGGGCGGATTGATCCGCGATGGGATACCCGATTCGTTGCTGGCTCATACTCACCATTTTGATGACCGGTGATTTCAGCCTCACAAGTATTGGTATAAAAAAGCCCAAGCCAAGGCTTCCCCAGGGGCGTTTATTCGACCGGACATCGCGGGAGCCTTAACCGATCGACAGTTCGTTCCGGAACGCACTGCCATCCTTGCGATAGTTACGAATGATCTGTCTGCAGGGGTGAAGGTTCTTTATCGCCTCGCCCCTTATGATTATCAGAACTCTCGGCGAATCCCCAACTCACTTTTCAATTACTTCCCCGCGCATAGGGGCCAGTCGCGCAATCAAACGATTCTGCACCGGCACCGCGATCCCCTGATCATCCATCGCTGCAATCAAGTCTTCGACCAGCGCATTGAAGTCACTGCGGCTGACATTTTGCCCCTTGTGACTCTCGGTCATGCTGTCACCGGTATAGGTACAAGGGCCGCCCGCCTCAACACAAAATTGCTCAATCAGTTTGTCCCGCAGCCGCTGGATATCAATCTTGCGGAACCGTTCAACGATTCGCTCGTCCCGAGCTATGTTTAGAAGCATGCCCTCAACAATTCGAGTGATGCCCAGATGTGCGCCAAGGGCTTGATAAAGGCTGTCATCCTGGGGAGCTTTTTGCGCACAAGCACTCAATAGCAAAACGAGAAACAGTGACATCAACCGCATCAGAAACTTCCCTGCACGGACAGATATGTGCCGTTTTGGTTGTCTAGAGTGGCGATCTCCCCCAGGTGCGCATAGGCCAGCACCACCGACAAATGCTTATTGGGGAAATATCCTAAAAAAAGATCCGCCCAATCGCTTTCCCCGGCGAACGACAAGTTGTCCGGCTTCTCCCGGTACTCTACGCCCAGCGCCAAGTGCGGGTTGAACAGCACGGCAATCGATCCCTCCTTCAGCACACTGCGAGTGTCACGACGGTTACCACCAAAACCCAGCAACCCGGTTTCATTGGCGCGGCTGTATCGCAGGCTGCCATTGAGCAGTAGGTTGTAGCCAAATGCTGCGCCTATGAACAAGCGACTGG
Organism: Pseudomonas violetae; assembly: GCF_023072615.1. Taxonomy (GTDB): domain Bacteria; phylum Pseudomonadota; class Gammaproteobacteria; order Pseudomonadales; family Pseudomonadaceae; genus Aquipseudomonas; species Aquipseudomonas violetae. The sequence goes on along the minus strand of NZ_JAKNRW010000002.1, from coordinate 59,167 downwards.
CTGCTAGGTATCCCTCAGTGTCGCTGTCACGCTGAGCGCCAACCAGGCTTGGGATCAGAAAGTCGTGCTGATGCTTGTACTCCAACCCTAGGGACACTTGCGGGAGAACGTCGTAGACCACGTCACCAAACAAACGCAGCTTCACCCCGAAGGTGTCTTGGCCCAGGGTGTCTTCAGGTAGATCCAGTTTGCGAACCAACGACCCCAGATCAAAACGCTGCCGGGCGAAAGACAGCTCGATACGGTTGTCATAGGCCAAAGCTAACCCAGCAACATCCAGCCGATAGTCCGGCAAATTGACCGTAGTGGCGAACGCGGTTGCGCCCCACTCGTTCTTTTCGCCGTAGCCAGTAAGGATTGCCCACGGTGTAATACCTCCACCTGCTGCACCCTCCAGGCTACTGGCACCACCTGTGGCAATCAGGCGTCCATTATCAGCGAGGGAGGATTGGAGGGTGAGGCCGATGAGACAGCCGATCAACAGAGAGAAACGATAGGCCATGGCGATCAATGAACCATGGACGCATGAAAACTGAGAGGCAAGGCCACCCAGGTTTCAAATGCTGCGGCAGTAAGTGGCCGACTGATTAGATAACCCTGGGCCGTATCGCAATGCCAGCGTTCGAGTAAGCGAAGGCTATGTGCGTACTCAACGCCTTCGGCAACGACCTTAAGACCAAGGTTATGGCTCATTTCGATGGTCGAGCGGACGATCACTGCATCCTCACTTGTTTCATCCAGGTCTCGGACGAAGGACTGATCGATTTTCAGCTCCTGTACAGGGAGTCGCTTTAGGTGAGCCAAGGACGAGTAGCCAGTACCGAAGTCATCTACCGACAAGCTAATGCCGCAATCACGCAGTTGATGCAGGACTTTTAGTGCGCGCTCTGGCTCCCGCATGACTGCGCTTTCGGTGATTTCGAATATCAATTGCTCTGCCGGCAGGCGGTAGTTTCGTAACAGTGCCAAGACCCGAGCGGCCAGCTCATCGCTAAGCAAGTCATCGGCGGAAATATTTAGCGAAAGTTGCAAGCGCAGCCCCCTCTGATTCCACTCCGAGAGTTGGCGCATTCCCTCGTTGATTACCCAATGGGTAAGCAATTGGATGCTTCCAGTACGTTCTGCCAAAGGAATGAATTCAGCAGGCGAAACCATACCCAGTTGCGGGTGCTGCCAGCGCAGTAAGGCTTCGGCTTGGAGGACGTGACCTTTACGGATATCCAGTTTGGGTTGGTAATGCAGTAGGAGTTCACTGTTGCTCGCAGCATGGCGCAGGTCACGAATCAACGTGATCTGACGACGGTGAGCCAAGTCACGCCCGTTCTGGTAAATCTGCAAATGGCCAGGCAATTGCGCGGCGTCTTTCATAGCAATTGAGGCACGTTCCAATAGGATCTGTGCACTTTGTCCTTCAGCGGGAAATGCTGCTATCCCGAGTCTGCAATCCAGAGCCAAATCGTGACCATTGATATGCTGGGGCTTAAGAAGTAACTGCTGAAGCTGGTCAGCTACTGCGACAGCCGCATCACTGTCGAAGCCATCAAGCAACAGCAGAAACTCGTCGGCGATCAGATGCGCCACGGTATCACCTGGATGCAGCGATTCTTGCAGGCGCTGACCGGTTTGACGGAGCAACTGATCAACCGTTTCCGGGTCAGCTGTTTCTTTGATGGACCGTAGGTTGTGAATGCCCAAGACGATCAATGCCATCGGTCGTTGTGCGGCAATCGCGCTACCTAATCGCTCCAATACTAAAGCGCGGTTGGGCAGGCCAGTGAGTGAATCATGCAGGGCGTTGTGAGCCAGTTGCTGTTCACGCTCTGCGATGCCACTCTGCATAGAGTTGACTGCTTTGGCCAGCAATCCGAATTCGTCACTTCTCCGCAATATTACGGGGGTTTGATAATCGCCTTGCCCGATTCGCTCCGCTGCTAATGCCAACGATCTAACGGGTTGCGACACACCTCGGGCCAATAGCAAAGCGCCCACTAATGAGGCGAGCAAGGCGACCAATGCAATTCCAAGTATTTTTTCATCAAGCGGAGCAAACGCTCGCATGGCAGCATCGAGTGGGCTTTGCAACAAGGCTATCACCTGGCCGTCATACTCATCCGCGCCGCCAGCCAACAGCAAAGACTGGCTAAGGAAGTTATGCTCCAAGTGCTCCGTCAGTTGCACTGCGTCGCGCGTAGACGTACTAAGCATCAGACCGGTGATACTTGGGCCAAGAACGTCCGGTTGGGTACTGACGAGTTGCCCCGGCTGTTGCTTATCCACTGCCAGAAACGACACTTCAAGATTGGTCAGTGAGCGCAGCTCCCTGGCGAAGGCACTGTCCATGCTGAAGCCCATCACCACCCTGGCAATCGGTAGAGGCGCGAGCACTGGCGCTTCAACTAGCAAGTGGGGTTTACCCTGAAGTGGCACGATCAACATAGTTTGTTGAATGCGCCGGGCTTCGAGCAGAGCTTGGTCGAAACGAAACAGCGAGCCATCCGCCAAATCGTCCAGAGTGCTAGCGAGGACTTTGCCATCCATGCTGAGCAGAATCATGTCACTGGCATTGATGCGCTTGCCATGATTTAACAGCACCGAACGTATAGTTGCAGAATCTCTGCTGGCCACCGCATCGCGAAAACCGAAGTCGGCTGCGAGTAATTGCACTCCGTCGGCCAAGCGTCGCCCTCGCACCTCCAGCAGGCGCTCGAAGACTCGCGTACCGACGTCCAATTGAGTATTGGCCTGGCTACGCACCGCTGAGTTGGTCGCCACTTTTACGCTGAAATAAAGTGAGCCAATCACCACCAGCAAAAGCAGGATCAAAACTGCAGTGACTTGAGCCTGAAAACTATTGCGCAGTTTCACGGGCAGCTCGCTTGAACGCGTCGCCGAAGGTATTCGGTGCCGGTGCGGTCGGTATGTTCGTAGACGCTGGGTCCAGCGTGAGGTCAAATGTCTGCTTGAGCCCGCTGAGCGGTACTTTTATAGAGCCTGCACTGAGGGGTTGCATGTCTATCAGTTGCGGATGCCAGAGGGTGACCTGGTAAACACCGACGGGAAGGTTATCAAGCGTCAATTTTCCTTGAGCGTCGGTGACACCAAAACGTGGGTCATCAGTGACGTAAACGTAGCCGAGCATCCAGTCATGGATGTTGCATCCAAGCACCACAACACCGGGTTTGTCGAACAGGACTGGGTCGGACGGTGTGCCTTCGTAAAGGCGTAGCTCGAAGCGTTTTGCCGGCGAGAACGAGTAGACCTGATGGCGGATATTGTCGCTGTTAGGGAACTTGATAGGCGTACCGGTGTGCACCGCCAGTACATGCGGGGCGAACTGTTGAGAACGCTGATCCATATCGGCGTTCCGATGAACTGAGGGCTGGCCAATTGGCCCTTGAAGGGTGAGTACCGCATCGGGCAGCGGATTGCCGTTTTGCTCGTTTATTTCGACCTCAAGCTTGGCTATACCAGCCCAACCATCAGCACACATCAAAGCTGTAACTAGCGAAAGAAGCGAGCAAATCCTGGCCATACCGATTCCAAGCAAAAGCGATTGTGGTGGGCAGTCCTTGCCGGTGAGATAAGTAGGTGCCGATAATTGGCCAGATGAAGCCAAATGCCATCATTCAATTTGATTCGACATGGTATCAATAGGCAGCACCAAAATGCGTGCTCTGTACAGCGTATCGGCCACACAGGAAAAACCTGAATAGCTTTGCATTTGAAACCACCTACCACTACATCGAAACTAGCGGTGGTAATCACACTAGGTTGAAGGAATGGAACGCAGAACACGGCTCCGCGACCGTTGAGTCCCGGCTGACCAAGTGATTTTGGTTTGAGTACAAACGGCACGAGAGGCCTTTTTTCTTTGTGGATTTATTCAGAGCCGGTCTTAACGTGCTCACTAATAAGTTGGGCCAGTATCCGCACCGGTTCGGTAAAGCTTTGTCGAGACCTGTGTACGAGCCCGATATCACGGTGGAAGGTGTGCTGCCCGAGATCGAGCGCTCGCACACCTACGGGCCATTGCTGATGGGTGGCTGTCTGCGGCACCAGCGCTACACCAACGCCATTCGCCACTAACTTGATGATCGCCTCCAGCTCATCCAGTTCGCAAACTTCACGCAAGGTGAAATGCATCTGGCGCAGGAAGCGATCTACCTGCCTTCCCCCGAAGGAGGATCGGTCATACCGAATAAACGGTTGGCTGGAAAGTAGTTCTGACCAATCTTTTCCTGGCAATTCACGCGGCACAATCAGACGGTAGGGCTCAAGTGCCAGCGTTGTCCAGCGCAGATCGCTCTGGAGCGAGAAGGGGGGGCGAATGATTGCGGCCATGTCGATCTCACCGGCATCCACGAGGTTCACCAACTCCATCGATAGCCCCGGGATTACGCGGGTTCGGCATTGCGGGCATTGTTGGTGGAACTTGGCTAGTGCATCCGGAAGATAGGAGCGCTGTACGGAAGCAATAGCACCGATGTTCACCAGCACGCTAGCAGGAAGTCCGACTGTGGTGGAGCCCAGATTGTCGTAAAGCCGAAGCAGCTCTTGCGCTTGCAGGAGTATTTGATGACCCATCCTGTTGAGGTGGGCTGAGCGTCCCTTCCTGTCGAATATCTCAAAGCCAAGCTCGGCCTCCAGGCGTTGAATCTGGGCGCTCACCGCTGCCTGGGTGAGGCCTATTTTGTTCCCCGCAGCGGCAAACGTACCTTCCCGTGCTACGGCGATGAGTGTCTTGAGTTCTTTGATCATTCACAAATATTAATTGTGTTTCTAAGAAAATTATATTGATTTTTTTGTTTTTGTGGGCGGACTACGATGAGCCTATTCCTCGGCAACTGCCTGAACCTATGAGCCGATGTCGCTGGGACGACGGAAAGTGAAGCGTCGCGAAAAACCAACGACCAGCGTTGATACGCTGCGTCCTTAACCAACAAAAACTGTATTGGAGTTCTGATGAGCCTCTCGCCTTTCCACCTCGCAATCCCCGTTTACGATCTCGCTGGCGCACGCACCTTTTACGGCGAAGTGTTCGGCCTGGAAGAAGGTCGCTCCAGCAACCAGTGGGTCGACTTCAACTTTTATGGTCATCAACTGGTTATCCACGAACACCCAAAAACCGCTTCCCAGGAAAGCGTCCATAGCAACCCGGTTGACGGCCACGACGTTCCTGTCCCGCACTTCGGCATCATCCTGGGCTGGGCAGAGTGGGAAGCGCTGGCCGAGCGCCTGAAGTCTTTTGGCACGGAGTTTGTGATCGAACCCTACATTCGTTTCAAAGGTCAGGTCGGCGAGCAAGCCACCATGTTTTTGTTTGACCCTTGCGGTAATGCATTGGAATTCAAGGCGTTCAAGGATATGAGCCAGCTCTTCGCAAAATAAGAAAGGTGTTGGCACAACAGCGTTGTGCCATTTGAACTCAAGTGAGCTGGAAGCTCATGAATCTAGCAACTGCTCTGTAACGCAGTCCTTTCATTCCAACAAGAAGACTAGACATGAAACGTATTCCCTTGGTGTGGCAAATCATTGCCGGGCTGTTGCTTGGCGTGCTCGTCGGTTGGTATTTCAATAGTCATCCGCAGTATCAATCGTGGGTTAGCGCGGAAATCCTGAAACCGCTTGGCGATATCTTCATCAAGATGATGAAGATGGTCGTTGTCCCCATCGTGTTTTGTTGCATGATTCTGGGCATTGCAGGCGGCGCAGATAACAAGTCCTTTGGCCGCATGGGCTTAAAATCCCTGGGGTATTTTTTTGCGATAACCGGCCTGGCCATCGTAATCGGGCTGTGTTTCGCGAACATCTTCGAGCCTGGTGCGGGCACTGATATTTCGGGCATTACGCATAGTACTGCGGCGATCACCATGGAGCCTGCCAAAGGAGCCCTCGTCATCGTGCAGAACATTGTCCCGGACAACGTCTTCGTTGCAATGTCGGAAGCGAAGCTGCTGTCGGTGTTGTTCTTCGCGGTGTTATTCGGCATGGCCTTGAACTCGCTACCCAGGGAGAAAAGCGCACCCGTGGTTGCGGTGGTGCAGGGCATTTCCGATGCGATGTTCAAAGTCGTCTCAATCGTCATGGCTTACGCACCAATAGGCGTGTTTGGCATGATCGGCGCTACCGTCGCGACCTTTGGTTTTGCCTCGCTATTGCCCTTGCTCAAGCTGATTGGCGTGGTTTACCTGGCGCTGATCATCTTTGCATTGGTGGTACTAGGCGGTATCTGCTATCTGATCGGCGAGAACATTTTCAAGCTAATCAAGTACTTTCGAAATGAGTTGATTCTTGCGTTTTCGAGTGCCGCATCGGCAGCGGTGATGCCGCAACTGATGAGCAAGCTGGAGAGCTACGGTGTCCCTCGTCGCATCGTCAGTTTTGTGGTGCCGGTGGGGTATGCGTTCAATCTGGATGGTGCGTCGATTTTCCTGGGAGTGGCGACGATTTTTGTCGCCCAACTCTATGGTATCGATCTGTCGCTTTCCCAGCAGATTCTGCTGGTGGTCACGATGGTGCTGACCTCCAAAGGTGCTGCAGGGGTCCCTGGATTTGCCATCATTATTCTGTCTGCGACATTGGCTTCTGCCGGTCTTCCCTTGGAAGGGGTGGCATTGATCGCGGGTATTTTCAGAATCATCGATAGCGGTACCACCACCTTGAATGTGTTGGGGAATGCCATCGCTCCCTTGGTCATTGCCAAGTGGGAGAGGGCGGCCCTTGAGCCTTCACGAGTCAAATCGTTAGCGCAAAAAACATAGTGATTCTCGAGTAGCCGTTGGACAGGAAACAAAACGCCTGCAGGCATAACCACTACAACGAAGGTGGTGCCAAGGCTGACAGCGCTTTGATGAAGCCGTGTTCAATGAGCAGCCCACCCTGTTGGGGGGCGACGGCGACAAGCTGGTGGGCGGCGCGATCCAGAACCTGTACGACGTCATCGACAACTCTTGCCGCCCGTCTCCCGAAGCCAAAGCCGCGATCGTCCGCATCGACACCGTGGGCACTGCGGCCAGTGCCCGGGTCTATACCGACAACGTTTCGGGATAGCGCTTCACCGACTTCTTCAACCTGCTGGAGGTAGAAGGGAAGTGGACGATCGTCTAACGATGGGTAGTCCTTGTTCGCTCGGTAGGTCGTCACCCAAGGACACTAGTTGCATTGACTCGCCGACGCAGTCGCAGACTTGGGTTTCCAGGAGCGGGTCAACTGGTAAGCAATGGCCAGCCATATGAACCATCCCGGCATGACCATCAAGGCAATACGGGTGTCAGGTCTCAATGCCAGCAGGCAAAGAACGAAGCCCAGAAACGCCAGGGAGAACCACGCCATTGGCACGCCGCCAGGCATTTTGTAGGCTGATTTCGCATGCAGTTCAGGTCGCTTTTTGCGATAGGCAATATACGACGCCAGGATGGTCGACCAAGTGAAAATCACCAGGATGGCCGATACGGTAGAAACGATGGTGAATGCTGTCATGACTTCTGGAACGATAAACAGCACCAGCACACCTACCAGCATTAACAGCGTGGTGAACGCCAGGCTGAGCAGGGGCACGCTGTTACCCGATAGCCGCCGAAAAATTCCCGGTGCGTTGTCTTGGTTGGCCAGTCCAAACAGCATGCGGCTGGATGAAAACACGCCACTGTTGGCCGAGGAAGCCGCAGACGTTAAAACCACGAAGTTGACAATGCCGGCTGCCGCGGGAAAACCTGCCACCAGGAAAAGTTCTACGAATGGGCTTTTGACGGGTGAAACCTGTTGCCAGGACGTCACCGCAATAATGCAGGTCAGTGCCAGTACGTAAAACAGGATGATTCGCACCGGGATGGAGTTGATAGCTTTAGGCAACGTCTTCTCCGGGGAGCGGGTTTCGGCGGCGGCGGTGCCGATCAGCTCGGTGCCGGCAAACGAGAAAATCGCCATCTGAAACCCGGCGAAAAAACCGAACAGACCGTTAGGAAAGGCAGCCTGTTTATCCACCAAGTGATTCAAGGATGCAGTGACGCCACTGGGGGAGACGAAGGAGCTGGCAATCATCACCATGCTGACCCCAATCAGGGTGACGACGGCAATGATCTTGATAATGGCGAACCAGAATTCCACTTCACCGAACAGCCTGACCGTCAGCACATTCAAGGCGAACAGTGTCCCTAGCATCCCTACAGCCGGTATCCAGGCGGGCACATCGGGAAACCAATACTGAAAAAATCCGCCGACCACGACTGCATCGCCTATCACCGCAACACTCCAGCTCAGCCAGTATGACCAGCCGAGAAAGAATGCCGCACGCGGCCCGAGATAGGCACCGGCAAAATCCGCGAAAGTTTTGAAATTCAAGTTGGAGAGCAGCATCTCGCCCATGGCTCGCATGACGAAAAAAACGAACAGGCCGATGATCATATAGATGAGGATGATCGACGTGCCGGAAAGGGCGATTATCTTCCCCGAGCCCATGAACAGACCGGTACCGATAGCCCCTCCCATGGCCATTAACTGGATGTGCCGATTGCTGAGCGTGCGCTGAAGCGCGGGCTGTTCAACCAGCCCCGATGGGTTTGATTTCATTTCAAAACCTCTTGATTTTATGTTTTTGAGTTTTGGCAGGAAGTTGGGGTCTAGATTCTTGTTAGAGATGAAACGGCTACTGACGGCGGAGTCAGGCGTTACTGGGTGGGGAATGCCCCTGGCTAGTTGGCCGGGGCGCTTCCTGGAGATCAGCTTGCTGTGCGCAGATGCGATGCTGGAGCCGCCGTCTGATCAAGCATTTGGTAAAGGTTTTTGATGTTTTGAGGTGTCGGCACGAGATGGATGTGCTTGCCGATTTGATGCTCTTGTGCCATGGCGTGCATGTAGCGCAGGGAAGAAAAATCTTCCAGGGCAAAGCCCACCGAATCGAACACCGTGACCTGTGCATCGTTCTCACGCCCCAGAACTTCGCCTAGCACAATCCGGAAAAATTCGATGACGGGAAAGTCGGCTTCCAACTGCTGAATATCGCCTTCAATTCGTGTTTGCGGCTCAAACTCCACAATGACCCGGGCGTTACGCAGGATGTCGGCGTGCAGTTCGGTTTTACCCGGGCAGTCACCACCGACGGCATTGATATGCATGCCGGGCTCGATCATTTCGGGCCTCAGAATCGTCGCGTAAGCCTTGTCTGCGGTGACCGTGGTGACAATGTGTGCACCCTTGACCGCTTCCTGTGCGGTGCTGGCCAGAATCACGTCGATATTCGGGAATTGCGCCAGGTTGTGCTTCAATTTCAGTGAAGCGTCGCGATCGATATCGAAAATGCGGATTTCGCTGATGCCCAGCATTTCATGGAACGCGAGAGCCTGAAACTCGCTCTGCGCACCATTGCCGATAAGCGCCATGATGCTTGCACCCGGCCGGGCCAGGGACTGCGCGACCAGGGCGGAGGTCGCCGCGGTGCGCACAGCAGTGGTCAGCGTCAGTTCACTGAGCAAGGTTGGATAGCCACTGTGGACATCCGCCAGGACACCGAAGGCCATGACCGTCAGCAAGTTGCTTTGACCATTGTCCGGGTGGCCATTCACGTATTTGAATGAGTACTGCTGGCCATCGTCCGTGGGCATCAACTCGATCACGCCGTTGGCCGAATGATTGGCTGTGCGAGGCGACTTATCAAACTGCGCCCAACGTGAATAGTCAGCTTCGATATAAGTCGCCATTTCGCGGATTACCCGTCGGATGCCCACCTTGGCGAACAGGCGTGCGGCCTCATCGACATCTATAAAAAGAGTCATGTTTTTATTCTCCGATTCAGTATTTAAAGCCCTGCGGTTCAGGGGATGACTCAGGCGCGTTTACTCTCGTAGCCATGCAGTACGTTCACCGCATTGATCCCTATTTCATCGACCATGTAGCCGCCTTCCATCACGAACAGAGCGGGGCAGCTAACGTCTGCGATCAGCTCGCCGATGCCGATGAAGTCTTCGCTTTCCAGCAGGAAGTGGCTGATTGGGTCGTCCTTGAACGTGTCGACGCCAAGTGAAACAACCAGAAGTTCAGGGGCAAACTGCTGGAGTTTCTTGCAGGCGTGGAGGAGGGCGTTGCGATAGCTTTCCCACGTAGTGTTCTTCAAAAGTGGGTAGTTGAAGTTGTAACCTTGGCCGAGGCCTGCGCCGACTTCGTGGCTGAAACCTGAGTAATACGGATAGGAGACCGCCGGTTCGCCGTGCAGCGAGACAAACATGACATCACTGCGGTCGTAGAAAATGTTCTGGGTGCCGTTGCCATGATGAAAGTCGACATCCAGTACGGCGACACGCCTGGCGCCCTGGGTAATGGCCTGCTGTGCTGCGATGGCGGCGTTGTTCAGATAGCAGTAGCCGCCCATGTATTCCCGCGCGGCGTGATGGCCGGGCGGGCGACACAGGGCAAAGGCACTGTCGTGGCCTTCGTCGATTAGCGCGAGGCCGGTGAGGGCAATATCTGCACTGGTTTTGACCGCTTGCCATGTGGTGGCGGTGATCGGGGAGCCGGCGTCCATGGCGTAGAAACCAAGCTTGCCGTCGATAAAGCTCGGCACTTGCCCATTGGACAGATCGCGCACTGGCCATACCAGCGGCAGGGCATCGTGGCTGCGTCCAGTTGCGCGCCACTCAGACCAGGCGTGCTCAAGGAAGGAGACGTAACGCTCGGTGTGCGCATTGACATAGCACGACCTGTCGAATGCTCGCGGTTCGATGACCTGGCCAAGCCCTACCTGTTTGACTCGATGATGAACAGTATCGGCCCGACTGGGCTGTTCGAAAGAGGGTTTGAGCACGCCGTCTTTCAATTCGGTGCCGTGGTGTAAACGGTGGGAATCACTGAAAACTGTAAACATTGTGCGCATCCGTTGATGTGAGCCAGTACAAATATTCTGTTCTGGTGCGCAGGGGATTTCTTTGCTTTGTTTTCGATATTTAGTACATATTGTGGGTGAATCTACTTAGGAATGGCGTAATGCAGAAAAAAACATCCAAGCGCATCAGCCTCGACGACACCGATCTGGCGATTCTCGCGTTGCTGCAGGAGGATGCGAGCATCTCCAACGCGGAACTCAGTGAGCGCCTGTCGTTAAGCCTGACGCCTTGCTGGCGGCGGCGTAAGAGAATGGAGGAGGCGGGGGTGATCAAGGGCTACCAGGCGAACCTCGATCGACGAATGCTGGGGTTGAATATCATGGCGTTCGTGCATATCCGTTTTTCCACCCACGCCGACCACGCTCCCGACGACTTCGAGGCAGTGATTGCGCAATTGCCCGAAGTGTTGTCCTGTCACAAGATCACTGGGGATGCCGATTACGTGCTACAGGTATTAGCAGAGGATCTTGATAGCTACAGCGACTTTATCGAGCAGGTGCTCAGGCGTCAGGTGGGTATTGCCTCCATCCAGTCCAGCCTGGCTCTGCGTGAGGTCAAGGCCAGTAGCCGGATTGCGATACCAAAATCGAATCAGGGCTGAACAGGCAGGAGCCGTAATGCTACGTTTGACTCGGGCATCTAATAACGACGGGGAGATAAATCAATGCCTAATGCGGTTTTTGTCAGCAGAACCATTTTGTTTGGAGACTGTGATCCTGCGGGAGTGGTTTACACTCCGCGATTTTCATATTTTGCAGTAGAAGCTATTTATGTAGCGCTTGATAAGTGGTTGGGAGTGCCCGGGCTTAGAACGTTGATGGGGTTTGATATATTGCCGCCCGTACGTGCCATGTCATTTGAGTTGCTGGCGCCTGTGACATGGGATGATGAACTGAATATTAAAGTCGGTGTGGCCAAGTTGGGTGTTCACTCTTTCTCCTTTTTGGTTGAGGGGTTTCTAGGTAATGGAACACTATCCTTCGTAGCGAATATCACGCATGTATGTGTCTCGCCAAAAACCAAAGAAGTTGTTGCCGTGCCAGTCCAGTTGAGGGCGCTTCTTTCATAAAAGCGTCGGGAGCAACTGACAGAAATGATCAGCGACCATCAAATAAAATCTCGTTGATGCCCTCTTATTGCCGTCGGTGGAAACCCAACTTAGCTCGAAATAGGACAGCAAATTGAGACGGTGGCTGATCACCAACGGAAAGTGCAATCTGCATTGTTGGCGCTGATTGAAAACTGCCCCAACAGGCGGAACACTTCTGGTGCGTGACAGGCTAATGGCACATCGAAAGCAAGCGGGTGTGCAATCACCTAATTCTTATAGTGATGCCCTGACCACCAATGGACAATCAACTGGCTGGGCTCCCGACTCCTCGAGGGCCTCGATCAGGTGCTGGGCAGCCTTGCGACCGATCTCGTAGTACGGCAGTTGCACTGTGGTCAGCGGCGGGATGAACAGCTCAGCAATACCGATCATGTTGTCGTAGCCGAGAACGGCGACATCATCGGGAATTTTCAGGCCACGGCCCAATAACAGCTGATAGGCACAAAAGGCAATGCGGTCGTTGCCACAGATCAGAATGTCGAATTGGGGACGACCATTAATGATGTGCCGGTCTAGGATGGCTGCGGTTTCACCATAGGCATCATGATCGGAAAGGTCGTATTGCAGGAGTGCGTCAGGCGCAAGGCCAAATGCCTGAAAGGCCTGCTGCAAGCCTTTTTGTCGCAGGTCCCAGGCCAGGCTCTGTTTTGGCAAATTGATACACAGAGGGCGCCGATAGCCTTGGCTCAATGCGTGATGTGCAGCTCGATACTGCCCCGTTTCGTCGTCGGGCACATAACTGACCAGCCGACTGTCATCCGCCAGGCAATTGGCGAGTACCAGAGGTTTGCTCTTCAAGCGCTCGGGAATGCACACCTGGCGAAATCCCATGGCGCTGAAGATCAGCCCGTCGGGACGGTGCGACAACATCAGGTCGATGTTTTGGTCGGTGGGTGGGTTGCTCAACAGGTTGAGGATGAACACATTCCAGCCTGCTTGCTGCGCGGTCTGTTCGATGGACAGCAGCAACTCGACCGCGAACGGTGTGGTCGCGGTGTCCAGCGCGAACACACCAATGGTTCGGCTCTGGAGGTTGTCGCCGCGCATCTTGCGCGCCGACAGGCTCGGTACGAATTGCAGTTCATCAATGGCGCGACGCACCCGCAGAAGGGTTTCTGGACTCAGTTTTTCCGGATTATTGAGCGCTCGAGAAACCGTCATCAGGGACACGCCGGCCAGCTGTGCAACGTCTTTCACTGAAGTCATGCGAGGCGAGGCCGGTCAGGTTGACGCTGAATCATGACACATGGCCTGCGCTTCTCGCGACTCGTATGACGCTGCTCATAGCCATCCCGAGGCGAGAGGCCATGCTCTGGGAATGGAGACACGCCCGCCATTCCCGCTCGCAATGAGCTTCACACCCAGACTGCCAGGCTGGGGGTAGAGGCGACTGCTGAGGCTGAATCGCCCGTTTTCGTCGAACACCTCGATGGACGACCGATCGAGGAACACCCGCAGTTCCAGTCGCTCTTGTGTCGGGTCTATCGACACGCTGCGTTGACCTGTGACTTGCGCACCCGAGCGGCTGCGGTCAAGCACCAGGCGCTGGAGTGACGCATCGTAGTAGAGCAGCGTTTCTTCCTGGCCATCGACGCTGCAGCGCAAGGCTATTCCCAAGTGGCCGTCGGTACAGCCAAGCACATCCAGATGCACATGGATTTCTAGCATATCGCCATACACTTGCGACTCCCACCGGGTTCCCGATTCATCCCACCAAGGCGTGCTCGGCAATGGCGCCATGCGCAGAGCCGTGAGCTCCCGTGCCGGATATACGCAAAGGCGATCGGCGTGCAGTTCAATCTCGCGCGGCAAACCGAGCATGCCGCACCAGTGATGGGCCTGGCTCGGCATCGGGCTTTCCCACATGTCGAGCCACGCCCACACAAGGCGCCGACCATCGGCGGCCAGGAGTGTTTGCGCGGCATAGAAATCGTGGCCGTTATCCAGCTCGATAAAAGGCCCGCCGGTGAAGTGCCACTTGCTGTCGAGTCGGCCCACTCGATAACCGGTCTGGTACTTGTTGAGCCGTTCGTAACGCTCGGGTTGCATGCCTTGGGGGGAGTAGAGCAGCACATCGCGTCCGTTCAGTCGAAAAAGATCCGGACACTCCCACATATAACCATCGCCCTCGCTGCCGCTGGACACATAGTCAAGGAACTCCCAAGCGTGCAGATCCGTGGAACGGTACAGCGGGAGCAGCGGCCTATCGCCCAGACGTGCTCCGGCAATCAGGTACCAATAGTCATCCTCCTTCCATACCTTGGGGTCACGAAAGTGCATGATCGTGTCTTGCGGAGCGGTCTCGATGACTGCGCCATGCTTGACGAACCGGATGCCGTCGATGCTGGTGGCCAGGCACTGGACTTGACGGATTAAGCGTTCGTCACCCACTTCCCCCAGCCAGGTGTGTCCGGTGTAGATCAGTGCCAGGGTATCTCCACACACCACAGCGCTACCGGAAAAGCATCCGTCACGGTCGAAGTCATCGCCGGGTGCCAGCGCTATGGGTAGGTGCTGCCAATGAACAAGATCGGCACTCTTGGCGTGCCCCCAATACATAGGGCCCCATTTCGCTTCGAAGGGGTAATGTTGATAGAAAACGTGATATTCGCCACGAAAGTACACGACCCCGTTAGGGTCGTTCATCCAGCCTGCCGGGGGGGCAATGTGATAACCGGGGCGATAATCCTGGATGACGCGAGACAGGCCGTCACTCAAAGCGCGCTGCGCAAGGTCAAGGGTGGAAGACATTGAATCGCTCATTTTATTCGAAGACAAGGTCATAGGGCCCGTGCTCGGACTGAGCGCAGAGAAACATCATGCGGCAGGTTTTCAATGGCTTGTGGGTGGCGCTCCAAGGCCGTGCCTTCGTCGTCGAACAGGTGCAGGTTGTCGATGTCCAACTGCAGTTCGACCCGATCGCCCACCTGCCATCCGGCGCTGACCTCACAACGACAGATCAGTGGCTCGTCCTGACCTGTTTCGAGGTGCACATACGTTTCGCTGCCCAGGTATTCGACCCCTGTCACGACGATGCCGACGGCTCCCTCAGCCACTTTGAGCGAAATGTGCTCCGGGCGAACCCCCAGGCTCAGCAGCGTGCCAGCTGCCAGGTTCGAGCTGTCGAAGGGCAGGGAGGTCATACCCAAAACGGGGGTGTCGACCAGGCTGGTTTCGCCCGGGGCATGCAGGCGCGCTGCAAGGAAGTTCATTTTGGGCGAACCGAGAAAACTGGCGACAAAGCGGCTCGCTGGGCGCTCATAGAGTTCGCGCGGTGAGCCGACCTGTTCTACGCGACCGCCATTGAGCACCACAATTTTGTCAGCCAGGGTCATCGCTTCCACTTGGTCGTGGGTGACGTAGATCATGGTCGAGCCCAATCGATCATGCAGCCGGGCGATTTCGTTGCGCATCTGCACCCGCAAGGATGCATCCAGATTCGAGAGCGGCTCATCGAACAACAAAATGTCCGGTTCACGCGCCATGGCTCTGCCCATTGCCACACGCTGGCGCTGCCCTCCAGACAGTTCTTTTGGCTTGCGTTGCAGCAGTTTGTCCAATTGCAGGATTTGGGCTGTTTTCAGCACGCGCTCGCGCAGGCTGCTCTTTTCAGTCTTGGCCAGTTTGAGACCAAAGCTGATGTTGTCGTAGACGCTCATGTGCGGGTACAGCGCATAAGACTGAAACACCATGCCGACGCCACGCTCGCGCGGTTCCAGGTCGTTGACCCGTCGGCCATCGATCAGCAGGTCGCCGCCGCAGATCGAATCCAGTCCGGCGATCAGTCGCAGCAGGGTCGACTTTCCGCAGCCCGAAGGGCCAACGAACACCACGAATTCACCCGCAGCGATCTCCAGGCTAACGTCGCGAAGAATCCGTACGCCGCCCAGTTGTTTGTTCACTTTGTCTAATTTCAATTTGATCACGATGCTGTTCCTTGTCTTTGTTGGGCATCAACCCTTTAACGCGCCGGTAGTGAGACCGGATACGATTCGGCGCTGGAAGATCAGCACCAGAATCACCAGTGGGACGGTGACCACCACCGAGGCGGCCATCAACAACCCCCAAGGCAACTCATGGGGGCTGCCGCCGGAAATCAAGGCGATGGCGACCGGAACGGTGCGTTGGGTGTCGGTGAGGGTGAAGGTCAGGGCAAACAGGAACTCGTTCCACGCGGCGATGAAGGCCAATAAGCCAGTGGTGACCAGTGCGGGCCATAGCAGCGGCAGTAGCACTCGGGTAAGCGTGACCCAAGGCGAAGCGCCATCCATGATTGCCGCTTCTTCCAGTTCGTGTGGCAGTTGGCCCATGAACGTGGTGAGCACCCAGACGGTGAAGGGGAGGGTGAAAATCGTGTAGCTTAGGATCAACGCCAAAGACGTGTTGTACAGACCCAGGGCGCGGATCACTTCGAACAGCCCCGACAGTACAGCGACTTGGGGAAACATCGACACGCCGAGAACCATCATCAAGACCGTGCCACGCCCACGGAACTTTACCCTTCCCAAGGCATAGGCGGCGGTTACACTGAGGAACAGCGCCAGCGTCACCACGCTCAGCGCAACCACCAGCGAGTTACCGATAGCCCGCAGGAAAGAGGCTTGGTGGAGTACCGTTGCGTAATTGGAGAAATCGGGGGTTTCGATCCAGTAACTCACTTCGAACAAGGCACTGGACGGCTTTAGCGAAGTCACGATGGCGTAGTAGAAAGGGAAGACCGCATACAGCAGCAAAACCCCGATCAGACACCAGAACCCGAGGCGCAACAGCGCTTTTTTCAGTACGCGCTGGCTCATGACCGAACCTCCAGTTGACGGCGTCCGAGGTAGAGATAAAGCATGGCGATTACCGCAACGACCAGAAACAGCAGAGTCGAGGCCGCGCTGCCATAGCCAACATCCTGGAACTCCACCAGGTGCTGGCGGGCATAGACCGACATACTCATGGTGCTCGATGAGTTCGAGGTCAGCACATAGATGACGTCGAAAACCCGCAGCGAGTCGAGGATGCGGAAGATCGCCGCCACCAGCAGTGCGGGCATCAACAGTGGCAGCGTGACACGCCAGAACACTTTCAGCGGATGAATGCCATCGACCCTGGCGGCTTCGTAGCAATCGCTCGGCAACATCTGCAAGGCCGCGAGCATCAGCAGCGTGACAAAAGGGACGGTCTTCCAGACGTCGACGATGATCACCGCCCACATTGACAGATCCGCATCTGCCGTCCAGGCCAGGGGAGCGTCAATCAGGCCGAGGCTCAGCATCATATGATTGATGATGCCGAACTGGTCGTTAAGCATCCATGACCAGATCTTCGCCGAGACAATGGTAGGAATCGCCCACGGAATCAGAATCAACGCACGTACCAAGGAACGGCCGGTGAACTTGATGTTCAACAGCAACGCCACCAGCAGCCCCAGTACCACTTCCAGCCCCACCGATACCACGGTGAAATGCAAGGTGTTGCGCACCGCGTTCCACCATTGCGGATCGACCAAAATGCCCGACCAGCTGGAACCGTTGTGAAACAGATAATTGCTCAAGCCAATGAAGGTTCCGCCACCCGTGTCCGCCAGGTTGGCGTCGGTCAGGCTGAACCAGAATGTGCGCAGTAGCGGCCAGGCAGCCACCAGGGCCAGACACAACAACATCGGCGTCAGAAACAGCCAGGCAGCGCGTACTCGGCGACGTTGCACGGGCGTTTCCCTGGTGACCAGCAGCTCGTCACAAGGGGCATGGGTAGTAGAGACAGACATGGTGATTTCCTTCCTTGTGGCTTACCAGTTCCGGCGTTTGATACGCGTGAGTTCGCTTTCCAGTTCTGCCAGCGCCTGATCGACAGGCAACTCGCCCGCCAGCACGCCATGCACTCGATCGAAGAACGCATTGGAGACCCGAGGATAGCGATCGGCAGTGATGGAGGCGGGGCGCATCACCCCATCGTTGAGAATGCTGTGCAACTGAGCGTAATAAGGCATTGCCGCGAGCAGTTCGGGATCTTGATAGAGCGACTCGATAACTGGGTTATAGGCGCCTATCAGGGCACGATGTTTTTGCTCTTGGGCACTGGTCAGATAGCTCACCAGCTCTGCGGCAAGTTTTGGATGGGCGCTGTAACGCGATACCGCCAAACCCCAGCCACCGAGGGTGGATGCATGGCTGCCGGTCTTGCCGCCACGGGGCAGGGGAGCAACCCCAACCTTGTCTTTTACGGCACTGTCCTGGCTTTGCACCAAGGCCCAGACGTAAGGCCAGTTACGCATAAACAGCGCATTTCCCGATTGGAATACCCCACGTCCTTCTTCCTCGGTGTAATTGAGTACGCCAGGCGGGGAGATGTCTCCTACCCAGCTTTTCGCCAGGGTCAAAGCCGTAATTGAGGCCTGACTGTTGACCACGATGTCGCCTCGTGGATTGACAAGCCCGCCTTCCGGTTGGCTGCTGATCCACTCCAGCGCATTACACGTCAGGCCCTCGTAGGCGCGCCCCTGAAAGATGTAACCCCACGCATTGGGGTTCCCGGCAGTGCGCTCGGCCTGTTGAATATTCCTGGCGGTAACGGTCATTTCCTCCCACGTTTGGGGAACCTGCTGGTTGTACTTCTCGAGCAAGTCCTTGCGGTAATACAGCAGGCCCGAGTCAGTGAACCACGGCATCGTCACCAGCCGTCCGTTCACCGTGGCGTTATCCACCTGTGCCTGGAAATAACCTTGGGTCGCGTTGGCGGGAAGCACCTCGCGTAGATCCATCAGATGTTTGGCCAGCATTCCCGGCCACACCATATCGATTTGAATGATGTCGATGTCGGCGGACTGCGCACTGAGGATCTGCTGGTAGAACGACAACCGCTCGGTCGCCGAGTTAGGTGTGGAAACCACCTCGACGTTATTGCCGGTCTGTTTGGACCACGCCTCGGTAGCCTCCTTGCAGAGTTGTAACTCCGCACCTACCGCACCGCACGATATCGTCAAATTGGCTGCGCTCGAGAGGGATGGAAGCCCTGCACAGAGGGTAAGCAGTGCTGCAGGAAGGAGAGATTTCAACTGTTTCATAAAGCCCTCTTTATTTTTGTTTTTAGAAAAGTTAACGTTAACATCGCTGAATGTAGCAGCGTATTTGCGATTAGGCATCCTTTTTTTCGTCGATTGCGACAATTTACAACTCACGAAAAATGGCCGCTCGCAGGAACAAAACAATAAAAACAAAACAGGGAAATCCACATGCAGAAAGCACCAGGCTGGCTACTCTTAGGCGTGCTCGGCACATCGGCGGCAACCTCTCAGGCCGCGACTCTGGAGGAGCGCATGGCCGCGTTTGAAGCCCGTACCAGCGCAGCGGAAAAGCGTGCAGTCGCAGCCGAACAGCAAACCCAGGCGCTTGCCAGGGAGTTACAGCAAATCAAACTCGCAGCTCCCGCCTTGCAGCCCGTTACGTCTGCGGCCACAGTCATTTCGGGGCCTGCTTTGGACACCCGATTGGCAAAACTCGAAGCCCGTCAGCAAAGCATGGAAAAGCAGGGCAGCAGCGGCCACCTCACGGACGGCTTCAGCTTCAAGGGTTATGCCCGTTCCGGATTGCTGATCAACGATGGGCTGGGTGGTGGTCGTGGCGGCCCTTATGCAACCCCTGCCGGTTCAGTCGGTGGTGCAGTCGGGCGACTCGGCAACGAAGATGACACCTACATGCGCATAGACTTGTCGAAAGAAACCTATGCGCAGAACGGCACCCGCTCCAAATTCACGGTGTCCATCGCCGATGGTGTTGAAAGCACAAATGACTGGACGGCCGACGAGAGCAACCTGAACGTGCGTCAGGTCTTTACCGAACTCGATCATCTCGCCGCCTTCAAGGGCAACTCAGTGTTCGAGAACTCCACTTTGTGGGCAGGCAAACGATTCGACAGAGATAACTTCGATATCCATTGGCTGGACTCCGACGTGGTCTATCTGGCTGGCACCGGAGGTGGTATCTACGATGTGCAGATGAACAAGAACTGGCGCTCGAATTACTCTTTGATCGGGCGTAACTACGGTGACTTCAGTGAGGGCGGTATCAACGCCGATGTGGAAAGCTACATCCTGACCTCAAACCAGTTCTTCGACAGTGGTCAGTGGCAGTGGATGTTCAACGCCATTGGCTCAAAGAAAAACGACATTGGCACTCGCAGCAATGAAGCAGGGCTGACGCCTGCGGATTCCGGCTTGCACAGCATGTTGGCCAATCACCAGAAAAACTTCTTCGGCCGGGAAGGCTTCTTCAAAACAGCACTGCTCTATGGGCAAGGTCTGGGGGCAGAGGTCAAGAACGTCGGCTCGGATGGTGAGCTGATTGACGATGCCCGCGCTCTGCGTCTGGCACTTTACGGCGAGACTCCCATTGCGCCTGGTTGGCGCATCGGTCCCAGCTTGTTGGCCGAACAAAGCAAGGATAGATACGTCAAGGGTGATAATTACCGCTGGATGACCCTGAACATGCGTTTGGCCAATGCAATCAACAGCAATTTCGAGATGGCCTACGAAATGAGCTGGCAAACCATGAACCTCGACCCGAAGGGCTATCTACAGCGTAATGCGGTCGACGGTAACTTTTGGAAATTCACTGTCGCCCCAACATTCAAGCCTGACGTTGGAGACCTTCTCACACGTCCCGAATTGCGAGTGTTCGCAAGCTTCATGAATTGGTCTTCGGATCTGGATAGATACAGCACCTCAGACTCCTTCGGCAAGACGGATTTCAACGCCGGCGGTGTGTGGCAATACGGGATACAAATGGAAACCTGGTTTTAATACTTGAACGCGTCCGGCCGGCCCGCCTTCAGCGCGCCTGCCGGCGGTTGTTGCAAACAGAGATATCGGTTGGAGAGATCAGCTTCGAGATTGGCTATGAAAACCTCTCTAGCTTCAACAATCACTTTCGCATCGGAATGGAAGAGATAGCTAATGTCGTCGCGGAACAGCGATGACGATTATTCAATCGAAGCGGTGCTCATCAATCCCTGCCTTCATCAAAGCTAATTGAGTAAGTGATTACCGGTCGAAGCTGATCAGGCGGCAGTTATCCCGACGACAAAAAATTGAGGAAATGATGATGGTATTACCCCGCGCAGTAGTATTTGGCGAAGCCCTGACTGACCTTGTCCAGAGTGTCCCTGGACAGTGGAAAGGCTATCCAGGCGGCGCGCCCTGGAACGTGGCACGAGCGCTAAGTCGCTTGGGCGTCAGCAGCGCCTTTGCGGGTTCTATCAGTACCGACTCTTTGGGTGACGAGATAGCCTGGCAATCAGAGGCGGCAGGCCTGGATATGCGATTTATCCAACGGGTAGACCGAGATCCTTTGGTCGCCATTGTTCCATCGAGCCATCCGCCAAGATACTTTTTTGCTGGAGAGGCCGATCTGTTTTTTGATCCAGATCTGATGCCCGAAGGATGGAGCAACCACGCAGAGCTGTGTCATTTCAGCTGCATCAGTTTGGCTCGACAGCCACTCGCAGGCAGGCTGGTTAAAATTGCTCAGCAGGCCAAAGAAGTCGGTAAACGGATTAGCTATGATCCGAACTGGCGCAATTTAATGGATAGCCATTATCGGGAGCAGACCTTCCCTACGATGGCAACTCTTGCCGATATGATTAAGCTTTCCGACGAAGATCTTCGGAAAATTTATCCAGGTCTGACCGAGCACCAGGCAATGGATGAACTTCGCGCACTTAATCCTCAGGCACAGATCCTTTTTACCCGAGGGGAACACGGGATGGTTCTCCATACTCCGGACAGCCAACTCGAGCAGCCAGCTATTGCCGTGAAAGTGGAAGACACGGTTGGAGCAGGAGACGCTTGTATGGCGGGTTGGTTGGCTGCAGAGTTGCTGGGTATCGCAGACTTGAGAGCACGCCTACGATTTTCAGCGGCTTGCGCATCCATATCTTGCCGCCATGCCGGAGCCCATGCTCCAGCGCTCGCTGATGTGGAAGTGTTGTCGCTGATTGAAAACTGACTCAACAGCCTCTACTGGGTCAGCTTTCGGTCAGCGGCAACACTCTAAGCCTTAGGGAAGGTCTGAAGTACCCACTGATTTTTGAGGCCCTCGTTGCTTGAGGTTCAAAAAATTCGAAGTCCGCCGAAAAACAGACCCTTCCTGTCGTTAATGCACGGCTCTTGCCTCTGATCGTGCTGTTTCAAGGCGATCAGCCCGCATCACAGACGCACCTCTCCCGCATTCAACAACCGTTTTCGCACCTTCCACAGGTTCGACAATGCGAACAAGATTGTCTGTTGAGCGATGTTTTTCGACAAGCCACGAAAGCGTACTTTCTTGTAGCCAAACTGGCGCTTGATCACGCGAAAGGGATGTTCAACCTTGGCCCGCACCTGCGCTTTGGCGTATTCGATCTTGCGTCGCATACGCCCGACCAAACTCTTTTTTCCGTGCTTTCTATAGCTGCTGGGACGCGCGGCAATCGACCAAATTGTCGTGCGGTTCTGATTCCTGGCCTAAGTAGTTTCCGAGCCTTCTTTCAACGCCAACAACCGAATAGGGTGATAGCTCTGCAACGGCGAGCTAACGAGGCCTAATGAGGCAACTAGGAGTGGCACCATGAGAAAACTCCCCCTGACCTTGTCATTGATCGTGGTTCTGGCTATGACTGCCGGCTGCAGTCATCGGCGACAGGAGGTTGATGCACGGATAAGCGACGCGGAGGATATGGCGACAGCAGCCAGAGTGCATGCGGATGAGTCGGTGGCCAAAGCAGATCAGGCACTGCGGGCGGCACTGGATGCAAAGAAAGCGGCGGACGACGCCAATGCACGAGCGCAACTTATGCTCAAAAAGGCCGAACGTGCCAACTAACGAGCAGCGAATCTCAATTAACTGGAATGGCTCAACCATAAGAAAAATCATGGTGCTCGGGCTGATGTCTGCGTGCCTTGTGGGCTGTGGAAATGCGCCGACTGAAAAAACAGTGTCCACGCCGGACTCGATCGAAAATCATAATCACCCCCGCATCAAGGTGCCAGTTACAGCCGATGACGAGAACGTTGCCAAGACCAAGGCACGGTCCGGGCTGGAGGGGGACGGATGGGTGTTCGACCCGCTCTACGCGACCGCCGTGAATACCGACCGCCGTGACCTTGCCGTGTGTGGCTTTGCGCGCCAGCGAGGAACGACGAACTCTGTTTACTTTGCCTATTACAGCGGCGAGCTGATCCTTTCTGATGATAAAGCGCCCTCTGGCGTCAGCGTCGAAAATGAATTCCTGACAATGATTTGCTCCCAATCCTGAACCGTGGCACTCCCGGCTCCAGCGCTAGACAATCGCCTCGAATATTGGCCAGTCATGGCGGCAATGGTTTCAGCCGTGAGCGTAGGTAGTTTCCGAGGCTACTCATGAGCACATCAGGCGCCTAACTTGATTGACTCTGCCACTGCGTAGCTGCAACGACTGCTTTAACGGCGTAGCCACGAGGTCTGATCAAACGGCCTTGTCGCCAGCGCCGCGGCGGCAAACACATAACTGGGGGTTGAATTGATTAAAATCGATATGAAACTCAAAGACGACATTGTGCGGGCCAGGTAACAACGGTGGTGATGGTTTCGTCACGATGTATCGGTCTTCACCGGAGGGATTGACAAAAACGATGCCGAGGTAAGCACCCGGATTTGTGAGGGACTTACTTGGACCGGTTTGTCCGTGGTTAGCGCGCAAAACCAGTCGGGTAGTGGCGTGATAAGTACTCCTGAATCCACCTGCGAGGTGCGCGTTTTTGCTTCTCAGGAAGATGAAGAAATTGCCCGCTATACCTGGCAACTCAGTCACCGAAGCCATTTTCCATTCCTTGATTAAGGCGCTCATCATGTTGACTAACCATGCGGTAGAGAAAATTCTTGCGGAGCTGGGTGAAGCGTCACCTGATGAACACTGGATCGAAGCCTTGAACAACGGCACCCACGTACTCATCCGTCCGCTGCATCAGCAAGATCGCCAGCTAGAGTTCGAGTTCATTAACCGGATGTCTGCCGAGTCGTTTCGAACCCGATTTTTCGGGGCGATGGGGCACGAGAATGTGTCGCTCCTGGATCAGATGATGGACGTGGATTATCGCAATCGAATGGCTTACATCGCGAGGGTTCATGACAATGGGCATCTTACTGAGGTCGGGATCAGCCGTTATGGCGACTCCGCCGATGTCCAGCAATGTGAGTGCGCAGTAGTTGTCGCGGATCGCTGGCAACGTCAAGGCATCGGGACGCTATTGATGAAACACTTAATCGTTGCGGCGCAACGCAATGGCTTCAAAAAGATGATGTCGATTCATGAGACTAACAACTTCGCAATGCATCGCCTCGCGCGCAGCCTTGGGTTTCATAGCCGATACCCGGCGACTGGCGATAACGAAATCATTCACGAACTCGACTTGACGCCAACCTTTGGGTAACGCCGCTTCTGTTGGGGCTACTGAAATTGTCTCGCGATAAAAGCTGGAGTGTGAACGATGCTGATCAATTCCGAACAAACGAGGCCGTTGACGCCATTTTTTGCGCGTCCTTACCCTTCGATAAAAGCCCTTGAACAATCCGCAATTCATGACCTTTTTTTGTCGTCAAAATGCTCCGATGAAGACCGCGAGCGTTTTGACGAATTAGTCATTCACAAAGTGCGTATCGGCAAGGGGACTGACCTTTATCACGCAGGAGGCTCTTCGCAATATTTGTATTTTGTCCGGGTCGGAAGTTTTAAAACCATTCTTGTCAGCGAGCAAGGGCATAGCCTGGTTACGGGTTTCGCAATGTCTGGCGAACCGATAGGGTTAGAAGCAATCACTGGAGAGCGTCATGTATGCACGGCGTCGGCGCTGGAAGACAGTGAGGTCAATCTGATTTCCTATCATCGGTTGGAACGACTCGCTCGGGATGTACCCCTGTTGCAGTTGAGCTTGAACAAAATGCTCAGCCGGGAAATTAGCCGCAGCCAGAACATGCTGATCACTCTGGGGCATCGCAATGCGGAAGAACGCTTGGCGATCTTCGTACTCGGTCTCTCCAGGCGATTTGCACTGAGGGGGTACTCCGCGCACTGCTTCCACCTGTGTATGTCACGCGAGGATATTGCATCCTCCATTGGCGTCAGATCCGAAACGATATGCCGAGCCATTGCGCGGCTGCGCGATCTACGGCTTATGACTTTCGAAGGCCGTAGCGTCGAAATCATGGATTTACCGCTGCTTGAAGCGTTTTGTCAGAGCGGCTGACACCAGCAGGTTGCAACGATGGAATAGAGACTTTAAAGGCAGGAGTCAGCAGATTTGATCTCGACTTCTTTTACTCCGCCAGTTATTCCGGTGAAACCACTCAGACGCTGCACGGCATTCTGTACCGCAGATGTTCCACCGTACCACCTACCAAGCGGCCCAGGCCCCGATTGCCAACTCGGCCCGTGACAATCACCTCGACATCGATCACATCGAACTCGGTATTACAGGTGCTCGCCAGTATTGAGGCCTCGCGCAGAATCCTGTCGTTGAAGCCTTCATATTGACCATCGCTATGGAACGGGTCGACTGCAGCGACAATTTTACGCGGCCACGTGTGCTGCACATGGCTGACGAAATGCAGGAGGACCTGGCACTTGCGCAGCAGATGGATATCGAGGGGTGTGAACCATCAGGCGCGATAGCAGCGTTGGATGCTCCAGTGCTTTGATCAGTACCGCCATTGGCTGTTCTTTGAGGTGAATGAGGATTTCTCGCAAGGGGTTTTCCACCCAGCCCACTCCAGTGGTGACATGCAACCCGATTTTTCGCAAAGGACGGGCCTGTTCTTCAAGCCATGGTGATGGCGCTCGACATAGCCGAGACGCATGTGCTCCAGGGCTTGTCCGTTAACCATGCCGGCAAGGCCCAGCAGCCGCCGATGAACTATGCGCTGGGCCATTAGATTTTCAGGGCGTTGGCCAGGCGCAACATGGCGGCTTCGATTTCATACGCGGTCAGGGAGGAGTAGCCCAGCAGCCAGCCCTGTTGCTTCGGGTCGCCCGCGTACAAGCCGCTGAGCCCGGACAGTTGCACGCCGGCAGTGGCGGCCTGGCGGATGGTTTTTTCCTCGGACCAGCCGGCTTTCAGCAAGCAGGGGATTTGCAATCCGCCCGGTGGTAGTTCGGCGGTGACCACCGTGCTCAAGTACTTGCCGATGGCATCGTGCATGATCGACCGGCGTCCGGCATACAGCTTGCGCATGGCTCGGACATGCGCGTTGTAATGGCCGTCTTCCATAAAGCGCGCCAGCGTTAGTTGCAGCGTTTGCGGAGTGTGGCCGTCCATCATGCTGCGCGCATAGGCAAAGGGCTTGACCAGCTCGGAGGGCATCACCATATATCCCATGCGCAGGCCGGGGTAGAGGGTCTTGCTGAACGTGCCGATGTAGAGCGTGCGCTGATACTTGTCCAGGCCCTGCACGCACGCCGTGGGTTGCCCGTCGTAATGGAACTCGCTGTCGTAGTCATCCTCGATGATCCACTTGCGTTTTTGCGCCGCCCAATTGATCAACTCAAGACGCCGCTCCAGCGGCAACGTCGCGCCGGTGGGGTATTGGTGCGAGGGCGTGACATACACGCAATTGGCGCCGCTGCGGTCGGCGTATAGCAGGTCGGTGCGGATGCCCCGTTCATCGACATCAATGGGCAGCACCTTGGTTTCGGCGATTTCGAAGGCCTTGCGGGCGCCGTAATAGCCGGGGTTTTCCAGCAGAATGGGCTTGCCGGCGTCCACCAGCAACTGCGCGCACAGATACAACGCCTGACGCGTACTGCTCAATACCAGCACCTGGTCGGGGGAGCATTTGGCGCCGCGTTCGAGGTTCAGGTAGGTGGCAATCGCTTTGCGCAGGGGCTCGGCCCCTTGTGGATCGCCATGCAGCAGCACGTTCGCGCGATAGTCTTTCATGACCTGGCGCTGCAAACGCTCCCAGACATCCGTCGGGAAGCTGCGGGTTTCCGGCAGGCCGGTGGCGAATGCCTTGATGACTTGCTGATCGCGCACACCGCCGGTGTCGAAGATCATCCGCCCGCGTTGGCTGAGTTCGGCGCCGGGTGCGGCGACGCTGCTCCTGACTTCCTGAGCCCTGAGGCGTCGGCGGCCGGCACCGCGCAATTCGACGCCCACCGTGTCGCAGACGTAACTGCCGGCGCCTTCGCGGCGCACGATAAACCCGTCCCGATGCAACTGCACATAGGCGTTCTCAACGGTGTCGCGGGCGCAGCCCAGTGACTTGGACAGCACCCGCGTGGCGGGCAGTTTCAAGCCGGGGCTGAGGGCGCCGTCGAGTATCAGCGCACGCAATGCACGCTGGATCCGCTGGTGCAAATCCAGCAGCTGAAACTCAGCGTCGTTGAGGCGCATCTTCAGGGTTTCCAGCTCGAAGGTCTTTGCCATGTGGTCTGCTCTCTCTCCATGAACTGGCAGGTAAGGGCAGGCCAGTTTATCCGTAGACTCTGGCCCTAGCCACCCCAGGCTTTACCTCGGTGATTACGCACAGGGCAAGCGTTCTTGAACAGGAGTTACTCAACCATGGCTCGGTCACACAACTTCAGCGCAGGCCCGACCGCCGTGCCGTTGGACGTCCTCACTCAGGCGCACGAGGAGTTTTTCGATTTTGCCGGCACCGGCATGTCCGTGATGGAAATCAGCCATCGTTCGCAGGTGTTCATGGCGGTGGCCCGCGAGGCCGAACGGGACCTGCGCGATATCCTCGGGGTGCCGCCCGCCTACAAAGTGTTGTTCCTGCAAGGGGGCGCCTCGTTGCAGTTTGCTCAAGTGCCGATGAACCTGATAGGCGATAAAGGCACGGCGGATTACCTGCACACCGGCCTATGGTCGGGCAAGGCGATCGAGGCTGCCCGGCGCTACTGCGATGTGCGCGTGGTTGCCAGTGCCCACGCGTCCGGTTTCGACCGTATCCCCCACGCCTCGGACTGGCGCCTTAACGCCGACGCCGCCTACTTGCACTACACCGAGAATGAGACGGTGCACGGCGTGCAGTTCATCGACACGCCCGCGAGCGACGCGCCGCTGGTGTGCGATGCCTGTTCAAGCCTGCTGTCCAAACCGATCGACATCGCCAGGCATGGATTGGTGTATGCCGCCGCGCAGAAAAACATGGGCGTGGCCGGGTTGACGGTGTTCATCGTGGACCCGGCGCTGCTTGAGCGATGCCATGCATTTACCCCGGACATTCTCAACTACGCGTGCATCAGCGATGCGCAGTCGATGCTCAATACCCCGGCGACCTTCCCCTGGTACGTCACCGGCCTGACGCTCAAGTGGATCAAGCACAGCGGCGGTCTGCAGGCCCTGCATCAGCGTAATCAGGCCAAGGCGCGAATGCTTTACCGCGCCATCGATGGAAGTGACGGGTTTTATCGCAACCCGGTGCAGGGACCGTATCGCTCCATCAACAACGTGCCCTTCCGGCTGGCCGAGGTGGCGCTGGAGAAGAGCTTTTTGCGGCGCGCGGAGCAGGCCGGCCTCAATGGCCTCAAAGGCCACGCCAGCGTCGGCGGCCTGCGCGCCAGCCTCTACAACGCCGTTTCAGTGCCGGCGGTCGAGGCGCTGTGCGATTTCATGAACGCGTTTGCGCACGAGCATGGCTGAGCCGACCACGCAAAGTGGTCTGGTCTGCTGCGTTAAAGCGTAGGGGTAGAACCTGCCAATCAACCGTTATAAATAACCGCTTACCAGCGGCCGGCTACATCGTCCAGCAAGGAGCCAAGACCTATGTCATCTACTCAATCCCTCTCGTCCCTGCGTCTGCGGGACCTGCTGCACCCGGCGGTTGCCGGATTGATTTCGGTGATCGTCAACTACGGCGGCACCTTCATCCTGGTGTTTCAGGCCGCCAAGGTCGCAGGGCTCAGCCCTGAGTTGACGGCGTCGTGGGTGTGGTCTGTGTCGATCGGGGTAGGGGTGACCGGGCTGTTCCTTAGTTGGGTGAGCCGCGAGCCGATCATCACCGCCTGGTCGACCCCAGCGGCGGCGTTTTTGATCGTCGCCTTGGCGACCACACCCTACGCCGAGGCCATTGGGGCGTACATGATTTCGGCTGCAGCGTTCGTGCTGCTGGGCGTGTCCGGTTACTTTGAAAAAGCCGTTCGCCTGATCCCACCGGGTGTGGCCGCGGGCTTGTTGGGCGGCATCCTGCTGCAGTTCGGCATCGGTGCGTTCGCCAGCATGAGCGTCGATCCGTTATTGGCCGGGGTGTTGATCGGCGCCTACCTCCTGTTCAAGCGCCTGAGTGCGCGCTACGCGGTGGTCGGCATTCTGGTGCTTGGGCTTGGCTTTCTGCTGATGCAGGGGCGCTTGGATTTCACGGGGCTGGCGCTGGAGTTTGCGACACCGGTGTTCACACGTCCTGAGTTCTCGGTCAATGCGTTGTTGAGCGTGGCGTTGCCGCTGTTTCTGATCACCCTCACGGGGCAGTACATGCCGGGCATGCTGGTGCTGCGCAGTGACGGCTTCAGCACCAGCGCCAACCCGATCCTCAGCGTGACCGGGCTGGGTTCTTTGCTGATGGCGCCGTTCGGCTCCCATGCCTTCAACATTGCGGCCATCACGGCCGCCATCTGCACGGGCAAGGAAGCGTCTGAAGACCCGTCCAAGCGCTGGATCGCAGGCGTGGCCGCGGGCATCTTCTACATCCTGGTGGGGATCTTCGGCGTGACCCTGGCGGCGGTGTTCATGGCCTTCCCGGCGACCTTCATCACCACCCTGGCCGGGCTGGCCCTGTTGGGCACACTCGGCGCGAGCCTGGCCAATGCCATGGCGGACGTGAAATCGCGGGAAGCGTCGCTGATCACTTTCCTGGCCTGCGCGGCCAATATCACCCTGCTGGGCATTGGCGGCGCGTTCTGGGGCCTGGTCATCGGCCTGGCCGCCTACGCCGTGCTCAATGGGCAGTTGCCGCATCGTGAAAAGACTGCAGTCCCACAGGCCGGGCCGGTTGCAGTGCCCACCAAAGGAGCGGCCAACTGATGCCTGATCAAACTGAAGACCTCAACACCCTGCATGCGCGCCATGGTCGTTACCCTCAGGCCGGCAGTGTCGAAGACTTTCGCCGCAACCTTGCCGCCGTGCAGCAACGCATTGTCGAGGCGTGCCGTCGGGTAGGGCGCGCCCCGGCGGGTGTGCGCTTGCTGCCGGTCAGCAAAACCTTTGATGAAGCTCATCTGCGTCTGGCTTATGCCGCCGGTTGCCGCCTGCTGGGCGAGAACAAGGTGCAGGAAGCACAGCGCAAGTGGGAAGCCATGACCGACCTGCAAGACCTGCAATGGTCGGTGATCGGCCACTTGCAGACCAACAAGGCTAAGCAGGTTGCACGCTTCGCCAGCGAGTTCCAGGCCCTGGACAACCTGCGGGTGGCCGAGGCGCTGGACCGTCGCCTGCGCATTGAAGGTCGGCAGATGGACGTGTTCGTCCAGGTCAATACCTCCGGCGAAGCCAGCAAGTACGGGCTGGCGCCCGATGACGTGGCAGCTTTCCTGGAGACAATGCCAGCGTTCCCGACGCTGCGGGTTCGCGGGTTGATGACGCTGGCGCTGTTCTCGGCCGACGCGGTGCGGGTGCGTCCGTGCTTCGTCCGGCTGCGTGAATTGCGCGACCGCTTGCGTCATTGCGCCCCTGATGGGGTGTCGCTGCAAGAGTTGTCGATGGGTATGTCGGGTGACTTTGAAATCGCCATTGAAGAGGGCGCGACCGTGGTGCGCGTCGGACAGGCGATCTTCGGGGCCCGAGCCATGCCGGATGCGTACTACTGGCCGACCGCCGATGCCCGCCCCCTCAGTGAAGACACGTTGTTGTCGATCACGCCCACCCGTTGATCCCCCTCTACAGGAAGGCCCGCAATGTCCGCTGCACCCGCTTACCTCATGCGCACCTCAGCCCGACAACCGGTTTCGTTCAGCCGAGGCCAGGGCGCCTCGTTGTGGGACACCGAGGGCGTTGAATACCTGGATGCCATCGCCGGTGTGGCGGTGACGAGCCTGGGGCATGCCAACCCCGAAATTGCCGCGGCCATCGCCGAACAGACCACGGTGTTACTGCACACGACCAACCTGTTCGCCGCTGATCTGCAGTGACGCACAGATCGACGACATCGCCGCGCGCTTCACGCGCCTGCTGTCACCCGCCGCTTGAATTCTTGGCCAAGGACACTTTGCACATGTACGACTCGACACTGACCCTCAACGCTTTCGACCCTGAGCTGTATGAATCGATTCACAACGAAGAGCATCGCCAGGAAGACCATATCGAGCTGATCGCCTCGGAGAACTATGCCAGCCCGCTGGTGATGAAAACCCAGAGCACGGTGCTCACCAACAAGTACGCCGAAGGCTACCCCGGCAAGCGCTATTACAGCGGCTGCGAATACGTCGATGTGGCCGAGCGGCTGGCCATCAAGCGGGTCAAGGCCCTGTTCGACTGCGACTACGCCAACGTGCAACCCCATGCGGGCGCCCAGGCCAACGCGGCGGTCTTCCTGGCACTGATCAACCCCGGTGATACGGTGATGGGCATGAACCTGGCCCAGGGCGGTCACCTGACCCACGGCAATCCGGCCAACTTTTCGGGGCGTCACTACACCATCGTGCCTTACGGGCTGGACCCGAAAACCGGCTTTCTTGACTATGACGAGATGGAGCGAATCGCACTGCAGACACGCCCCAAAATGTTGATCGGTGGTTTTTCCGCGTATTCGCGGTACAAGGACTGGGCGCGCATGCGCAGCATTGCCGACAAGGTCGGAGCTATCTTCTGGGTCGATATGGCCCACGTCGCCGGGCTGGTCGCCGCGGGCGAATACCCGGACCCGCTTCCCCATGCGCATGTGGTCACCAGCACCACGCACAAAACCCTGCGCGGGCCACGTGGCGGTTTGATTTTGTCCAAGGGACAGGATGAAGCCTTCTACAAAAAGCTCGATTCCGCTGTGTTTCCCGGCGTGCAGGGCGGGCCGCTGATGCACCAGATCGCGGCCAAGGCCGTGGCGTTCAAGGAAGCGCTTGCGCCGGAGTTCAGCCTCTACCAGACCCAAGTGGTCATCAACGCCCGGGCCATGGCCGGGGTGTTGCAAAAGCGCGGGTACAAGATCGTCTCGGGCGGCACCGACAACCACATGATGCTGATCGACCTGTCCGACAAGCCCTACACCGGCAAGGAGGCCGACGCGGCCCTGAGCAGTGCCTATATTACCGCCAACAAAAACTCGGTGCCGAATGACCCGCGCTCACCGTTTGTGACATCCGGCCTTCGTATCGGTACCCCGGCGGTGACCACCCGCGGGTTTGGTGTGGAGACCTGCGAGCAAGTGGCCGGCTGGTTGTGCGACGTACTGGACGCCCTGGAAAACGGAGACAGCGACAAGGTCGGCCACCACGTGCGCGAACAGGTTGTCGCGCTGTGCCGTCGTTTTCCGGTCTATCGCTGAGTCTGGCCCGGCCATTACCTGATCGGGTGGTGGCCGGGTGTTCAACTGTTTTATCCGGCGATCCCCTTGGCGACACCCACGCGCCATTGACCAGGTAATTGCCCACAATCTGCGACTTGTACACTCGCGGATTGGGGTTCGCCAACGTGCGCGCATTTCGCCACAACCGATCCGGCTGGATCGAGCCGGTGGGTGTTCTCAACCGTTGAAAAATACGCAGACGGTAAGGCGAGGGACTACACCTTACTGAAGGAGTCGGATAAGCCGATTGTTCGGCACATCAAGATCAAGGTCGCTGCCAACCCGCATGACCCCAGTTGGGATGAGTTGCTGGGAAACTCGCATGCACGGTTCTTAGGAGGTTGGACGAGGGTAACCGCGTCTGACTACCCGACAACCGTATACGGCCGTGGGCTCTTGGACGCAAGAACTGGCTCTTTGCAGGGTCGCTGCGCAGCGGAAAACGGGCTGCGGCAATCATGAGTTTGATCCAGTCTGCACGCATGAATGGGCATGATCCCTATGCGTATCTCAAAGACGTACTGATGCGGCTGCCAACACAGCGGGCTAGTGAAATTGGCTACCGCATCTTTGGGTACCACATAACTTCATAGGGTGAGCTGTGCGACCACTTCATCCGATGACATGACATCGGCATACTCATCACCCAGTATAGGCAAGGTCAATTCATGAACGGTTGTGGCGTCCCATGACTGTCCATGCGGCGCGATGACGGGCACGGCTGTCGTGGCGTCTGATGGAAGGACGATGCTGTATCCGAGTGCTTTTCCCGCACGGACTGTGGCATCTATGCTGTTGTGAATGACAACAACCGTCAGCACCAACCGCTTTACCTGCATCCGTTTAAGAACGGTGTCTAATTCAGTGCCAATGAACGCGCAGTTTTCCTGTTGGGTGATGACGATTTCGCCCTTCATCGGGGCAACGTTCTTCTTAATGTCATTCCAGCAGGTAATTGGCGAACTTCAGCCTTTACTCTCGGCTATTAAACGTTGCAACTGAGCATCGGCATCAACACGCGAGAACGCGGAACCAGCCTGAAGCAACCCTGCCAATCAAACGGTTTATCTGTAGTCAGCGCACACAGAACGACTTTTTCTAGTCACCCACGCAGCTTAGAAAATCAGCTCTTTGGACTGCACGCTTTTGACCCCGCGCACGTTCTGCGCAAGTTCGATGGCCAGGGCCTGTTCAGTACCATTATTGACTTTACCACTGAGACTGACGACGCCCTTATTGGTGGTCACGTCGATGAATGATCCGGCCACGTTGCTGGTGTACAGCAGGGTTGACTTGACCTTGGTCGTGATCCAACTGTCGCTAATGTCGCTACCTGCCTCGTCGACCACCTGCTTGCTACTCTCGACCACGCTGGGTTTCATCGCATTGACTTTGATCTGGTTATCGACCGCGATCACTCCATGGGTATTGCGCGCCAGACGACCGGCCAATTCACGCTCAGCCGCGCTTTGTGCAGTACCACTCAAGATCACCCGAGCAAACTTGGTGTCGACGTTTGTGCTCAACCCGGCGGCGCTCTTACTCCACAGCAGCTTCGATTTGACCGCTGTGGTGATGCTGGCGTCCTCAATCACATCACTGAAACCGCGCTCAGTGCCGGGCTTTGGCGCAAGGTAGTTGGCGTCTACGATGATCTGGTTATCCACCGCTGTAATGCCTTTAACGCCCAGGGCAATTTCCTTGGCCAGATCCTTGTTGACCTCTTCCGTGACATCGCCTTGCAGCGTGGCCTTGCCGTTCTCCACCGTGACATCAATTTTATTGCTGCGCAGATAAGGGCTTAACGCGAAGGTGGTCCAGATCTGAGTTTCCTGACGGGCATTGGTGACCGCTTGCGAATCGCCAGCGGCGTAAGCACTGACACTGGCGCAGGCGATTGAAAGTGCGAGGAATGTGCTGAGAAATAAGCTATGGGGCTGATTGTTCATGATGGTTCTCAATATCAAGAAAGACCTGATGGATCGAGATGCCGTCAAATAACGACCCTCGATACCCAGCGCTGCCTCTGGCTAAAGCAAGCAATGGGGCCAGACTCAGCGTTTAGAGGGATGGATAAAATCGTTGACCTGCTTCTCTGCTTCTTCACGCGCGATGTCGTAGTGATCTTGCAGCAAGCCCGCCAGTTTTTGCTGATGGTCTTCGGACTGCAGCAACTCATCCTCGGTCAATGTTCCCCAAGCGACCTTGGCGGCGCCGACCTGCTGTTTCCATTTGCCTTTGAATACATCGCGGCTGGTCATGCTCATGATTTTTTGGGTTCCTGCTGCGACTTTTCTTCATCGTTGCTGGCACTGGGCTGTTGCTCTTGACGAGCCGTCTTTCTCAGTTCCTGGGTGTCGCCCTGCGGGAAAATCGTTATGGCTTTGTAATACGGCTGAGTCGTGCTCATGCCGCCAGGCTCTTGTGCGCGGCTTTTGCTGGACGCACTGAGGTGGCGCTGCTCGCTGGGTTTGTTCATGTAAACCTCTGGCAAATACCTAGAACGCTGCGAAGTTGCGGCTCTCGGGATTAGGACAATGACAGGGGTATGCATGCGCGTCGGTGCGCTAGCGCTCTTAAAAATAGCCCACGGTCGCGATTTAAAAGAGTCTCAAAACCTGAGCTGGCGGCATCAGCGCATTGAAGCGAAGCCCGAAGTACCGTGCACGTGCGCAGGGCATAATAAGGCTATGTGCGCTAACAGGCAGACCCACCGCGCTGTCTGGCCAGGCTGGTGCTCCGTAGAATCCGAGCCGCACGCCTGCCAATTCTAATTTTGTAAGGTTGAGGCATTACGTAGACTTGTCTTCCTGATTGGACTTGACCTGTTTTGCAAGGAATAGGCAATTGGAACCGCTCTGCGGACCGGGGGCGTCAATACTGAAGCCTCAAGGCCAGCTACCTTCGGTTGGGGGATAAACAGGTTCGGTTTCAGCATGATCAGCGGCTGATTGCCACAGGAGTTGACCAGGGAATGTCGAAAGGAGAGTCGCGAGTAGAGCTCAATATGGTGTGGCAGGTGACACCTTATCTAGCGCTCCAGCCAAGCGTGCAGTACGTGTTCAACCCCAGCAACTTCTACAATCCCCAGGCCGAGGTTAGTGGCAAATGCTCGAAGGCAATTGTCAGATTACGCAACGCCGTTTCTCGATCCGGCTTGGGCGTGTGTGCCACGTAGTCACGCTTGATTGTCTTCACGAAGCTCTCGGCCACAGTTTGCGATGAGCAGCCATCTTGAAATGCAGGCACTGAGCATGATCTCAAGGATGCGAAGCTCCTCATATGCAGTCGCCTGCTTGCCCCAAAAGGAATGGGGCAATGACCTAATCCTACGAAGCGACTCACTACGCTGATCCCAGCTTCGGATCGCCATCAATATCTCGCCCAAGCGGGGCTTTTGGGCCTACAGTCTTGAGTGTCGCTCACTGCAAGGAATACAAATGAACGTGTTGCCTTCAAGCTCTCTGCCAAGGCTCGTCAGCCTGCTGGGATATGGCGGTTTGTTGCCGTTTATTGGTCTGGCACTGCTGATCCCGTTCTCTTTCGACTATCGGCCGTTGTTTGCGATGGCGCTTGTTAACTATGGCGCAGTCATCCTGAGCTTCGTCGGCGCCTTACACTGGGGCTTCGCCATGACCGTGCAAGACATGAGCGCCGAGCAGGGCCGCAACCGGTTCATCTGGAGTGTCATTCCGGCGCTTATTGCTTGGATTGCCACGTTACTGCCAATGCCATTGGGTTGCTTACTGCTGGTCATCGGCTTTGTTGTCCACTACCGGCAGGACAGGCAGCTGTTACGGGTTATGAGCTTGCCCGCCTGGTACCTGCCGATGCGATTACGGCTTACCCTCGTGGCGAGCGGCTGCTTGCTGCTTGCCGCGATCGTTGAGGCGCTTCATTCATGAAGCCTCGTGTGCCCGGCTCGTTGCCCGTGCCTGGCAGCCGCTTATCGCGGTTGATGCGTTTTGGCAGTTTGGCCTCGGGCGTCGCGGGCGGCATGCTAGCCGAAGGCGCTCGGCAGTGGGTTCAGGGCAAACGTCCAGCGCTCAGCGAACTGCTGTTGACGTCGGGCAATGTGCATCGGGTGGTCGAGCAACTGTCGCAACTGCGTGGCGCCGCCATGAAGGTTGGGCAGTTGTTATCGATGGATGCAGGTGATTTGTTGCCGCGCGAGTTCAGCGAAATCCTTTCTCGTCTGCGTTGTGACGCTCATCCTATGCCCATGAGCCAGTTGGTGGCAGTCCTCAACGAAAGCTGGGGCAAGGGCTGGGAAGGGCGCTTCGAACGGTTTTCCTTCACGCCATTGGCGGCAGCGTCCATCGGCCAAGTTCATGTTGCGAAGGGAAAGGACGGCCAACGCTTGGCGATCAAGGTGCAATACCCTGGCGTGCGCGAGAGTATTTCGAGCGATGTGGATAACGTTGCGACCTTGTTGCGCATGTCCGGGATGCTGCCTAAGGGCATGGACGTCGCCCCATTACTCCAAGAGGCCAAGCGTCAGCTACAGGATGAAGCGGACTACATGAAAGAAACCGAGCACTTACGGCGCTTTGATCAACTGTTGGCCGACAGTCCTGAATTTCTGGTTCCTCGTGCGTATGCTCAGCTCAGCACGCCGAATATTTTGGTGATGTCCTTCGTTGACGGAGTAGCGCTGGAGTCACTAGAGCACGCGCCCCAGGCAGAGCGCGACCGGATCATCATGTTGCTATTCGGCCTGTTTCTGCGCGAGGTGTTCGAGTTCCAGTGCGTGCAGACCGAC
Organism: Pseudomonas violetae; assembly: GCF_023072615.1. GTDB lineage: Bacteria > Pseudomonadota > Gammaproteobacteria > Pseudomonadales > Pseudomonadaceae > Aquipseudomonas > Aquipseudomonas violetae. Next base: position 21,931 of record NZ_JAKNRW010000002.1, on the reverse strand, counting down.
CCTAACTTTGCCAATTACCGTTATCAGCCAGGCACCGGCCGGGTGGTGTTGTTGGACTTCGGCGCCACGCGACTTTATGACCGCAACACTACCGAGGCTTATCGCCGCTTGCTAATTGCAGGCCTGCATGAAGACCGTACCGCCATCACCAATGCCGCGATGGAAGTCGGCTACTTTCAGCCTGAGACGCTGCCCAAACACCGAGCTCTGCTCACTGATCTCATTACACAGGCCTGCGAGCCACTGAGGCATCAAGGGGCCTATGACTTTGCTACGTCTCACCTGGCCACACGCCTGCGTGATACCGGTTGGGAACTAGGTGCCGACCGCGACTTCTGGCACACGCCACCTGTGGATGTACTGTTTCTGCATCGCAAGGTGGGAGGTTTGTACCTGTTGGCCGCGAAACTGAAGGCGCGGGTGAATTTCCGGAGGCTGTTCGAGCCTTACGTGATTTGATCGCTTTATGGACGATAGATGCTTGCCTTGAGTACCGCTACCGCTTAACCAGGCCTTTACATAATTCTCGGCCCGCAAGTATCTGATCTCTGATTCAATTGGCGATTTGCTGGTAAGCGTCCGGCGAACTCACCTTCCGAACTCCAGCATTAAGGGCGATGGTGTCCGCGTATTTTTAAGCGGACGCGATCACCCTTATCGCCAGGATTCCCATGCGCCAACGAAGCTCTTATCCAAAACTGTTCAAGGCCCAGGTCGTTCAGGAGTGCCTGCAACCTGGAGCAACTGTTTCCAGTGTCGCCATCAGCCACGGCATCAACGCCAATGTCATCCGCAAATGGATGCCGCTCTATCGAGACCAACTCGCCCCAACCTCGTTGCCAGCATTTGTCCCACTGAAGGCTGTACCTAAACGGCCAGCCGAAGCCTCAGTGATCATTGAGTTGCCCATGGCCGGGCAAGTGATCACGGTGAAATGGCCAACCTCAGATCCTGAGGGCTGCGCGCAGTTTATTCGGGCTGTCGCTCAATGATCCGCATTGATGCGATCTGGCTGGCCACGGAACCGATGGACATGCGCGCCGGCACCGAGACGGCATTAGCCCGAGTGATCGCGGTGTTCGGTGCGGCGAAGCCGCACTGCGCTTATCTGTTCGCCAATCGCCGGGCTAACCGGATGAAAGTTCTGGTGCACGACGGCGTGGGAGTCTGGCTTGCAGCGCGGCGACTGAATCAAGGCAAATTTCACTGGCCCGGCATTCGCCATGGCTGCGAGGTCGAGCTCGACAGCGAGCAACTCCAGGCGTTGGTACTGGGCCTGCAGTGGCAGCGAGTCGGCGCAGGCGGTGTGATTAGCATGCTGTAAACGCCGGCCATTTGGCCGGTCTACTTGTCGTCGCCCCGTGCCTGCTCTGTCACAATCGGCAGCATGACTTTCTCGCCCAACCTCGACCAGATGACCCCGGAACAGCTTCGTGCCTTGGCGGCACAGGCGTTGCAGTTGCAGTCCCAGGTCGAGGCGATGAGCAGGAAAATCCACAACGATGAAACCATCATCGAATAGCTCACTTACGAAATCGCCCTTCTCAAACGCCACAAGTTTGCCAAGCGCAGCGAGCAAATCAGCCCAGCGCAAGGCAGCTTGCTGGATGACCTGCTCGACACAGACCTTGAAGCTATCGAGGCCGAGCTAAAACAGCTCCTCCCAGCTTCGCCACAGGCCGAGCCACGGCAATCCCCCAAACGTGCGCCATTGCCGCCGCAGTTTCCGCGCACCGTGATTCGTCACGAACCAGAAAATACTCAGTGCGCCTGTGGCTGCCAACTTCAACGCATCGGCGAAGACGTCAGCGAGAAGTTGGATTACACGCCGGGCGTGTTTACCGTCGAGCAACATGTGCGTGGCAAATGGGCGTGCCGCCAGTGCGAAACCCTTATCCAGGCGCCGGTGCCGGCCCAGGTTATCGATAAAGGTATCCCGACCGCAGGCTTGCTGGCCCACGTGATGGTGGCCAAGTTTGCCGATCACTTGCCGCTATACCGGCAGGAGAAAATCTTTGGCCGCGCCGGGCTGGCAATCGCTCGCTCGACCTTGGCCCAGTGGGTCGGGCAAACCGGCGTGCGACTCCAGCCGCTGGTCGATGCACTGCGTGAAGCCGTGCTGAACCAGGGCGTGATTCACGCCGATGAAACACCGGTGCAAATGCTTGCGCCAGGCGAGAAGAAAACCCACCGGGCCTACGTCTGGGCCTACAGCACTACGCCGTTTTCGGCGCTCAAAGCGGTGGTTTACGACTTCAGCCCAAGCCGTGCTGGCGAACATGCACGCAACTTCCTGGGCGACTGGAACGGCAAGCTGGTCTGCGATGACTTCGCTGGCTACAAGGCCGGATTTGAGAAAGGCATCACTGAAATCGGCTGTATGGCTCACGCCCGTCGCAAGTTTTTCGATCTGCACGTGGCGAACAAAAGTCAGTTGGCTGAACAGGCCTTGCACTCGATCAGCGGCTTGTACGAGGTCGAACGCCAAGCGCGGGATATGAGCGATGAAGAGCGTTGGCGAATACGTCAGGAACTAGCGGTACCGATCATCAAAAGACTGCATGACTGGATGTTGACCCAGCGCGACCTGGTGCCCAACGGATCAGCCACGGCGAAAGCCCTCGATTACAGCCTGAAACGCTGGGTAGCGCTTACGCGCTACCTGGACGATGGGGCTGTGCCCATCGACAACAACCAGGTCGAGAACCAGATACGGCCATGGGCGCTCGGACGCTCGAACTGGTTGTTTGCCGGGTCGCTACGTAGCGGTAAGCGGGCGGCGGCGATCATGAGCCTGATCCAGTCGGCGCGTATGAATGGGCATGATCCGTATGCCTATCTCAAAGATGTGCTGACACGGCTGCCGACACAGCGAGCCAGTGAGATCGGGCAATTGCTACCGAATCAATGGATGTCGGCCTGATGGATAATGAATCGCCCCGAAGCAAAAGCTTAGGAGCGATTCACGATTACAGCCCTAGCCGGGCAGGCTCAGGTGCAGCAAGGGGAAGGGGCGGCCCTCGCCATCCAGCGGAGAACGACCTGTTTGAACAAACCCGTAATGTAAATAGAACCCTACCGCTTCGGGGTTCTGTTCATTCACATCAACACTCATCTGACTGCGCGAACTGCGGGCATGATCCAGCAGCGCACGTCCAATCCCTTTCCCTCGCAGATCTGGTTCGATGAAGAGCATCTCTACGTGGTTTTCATTGAGCCCGATGAACCCTAGCGGGCAGTCCTCGGCATCTACCGCAACCCATAATTCAACAGCGGGTAGGTAAATATCGCGGAGCTGAGGAAGCAATGCCTCAATATCGGATTCTTGCAGGAAGTGATGCGTGGCGCGAACGGAGCGCAGCCAAATGTTGAGCAGTTGCGGATGGTCTGCGTTAGTAGCCTGACGAATGATCATAGAATCATCCTTAACACTTGATATCGGAAATGAGGCGCGCTAGTAGATAGCGACCGTATAAGTGTCGGCAACTTGTATGACCGCTTCGCGAGTTAACGCCTGGGCGGTTCACGGCAGAGGTAGCCGGAAATGAGGGAGGACGGACGATACTGAGAGGCTTTTGAGGTGTCAATAAAAAATTACGGATGGGAATGGTGGAAGCATACCTGACAGATGGTTTCCGGGCCGATAGGGATCTGCTGCGGAACGCTAGAAACGGGTGATGTAGTCGTCAGGAGCTTACGGTGACTTACCCGGACGCTTACATTTGCTGGGCTGCGTAGCTATAGCTACATCGGCTATCGCTCCTTCGGGCTTAAGCCCGGGTCGACCCCAAGTCTTCATATGCCCTGAGCGAGTCACTCCGCAGTTGGGCTGCCATGATTGATTCGAGAAGCGCATTGCAGCTGTCTCATTTCTCCTAGGCCTGACCTATGATCCGCATTTCAGGTTGTTGCTATGAAGATTAGGCGCCCGCGATGGGCACCCAATTTTTAAAAGTACAAACCTGATTCCCAGGCTTATGCCATGGCGGGATTCCGCTCAAATTCCAGACAGTCACCGATCGAGGTGAACTCTGGACTGCGGCACAACCACACGGTCAGTGTCGTATAGGCGACGGACAGAGCTGCGATTAATGCCATGTTTTGCTTGGCCTCACGTCGATGGCGTGCAGCTGTGCGTGCTTGCGATTCCCCTTTGCGCCGACCACTATTTGAAAACAGGGAGCCAACCAGCATGGCGATAATCGCGAAGAACACCGTTATGATGGTGAGCTTGGTAATTATGACCAGCGCGATATTGAGCGCGCCTTGGTTGGTTCTGAGGGTCGCGTAGACAGCGTAGCTAATACCCAGCAGAACCCCAGTGGTGAAGGCAATCACCTGGATAAGGCCTGGCAGTTCCAGCCAGCGCATGACGAGGGCGGCTATCACTCCGGCGGCCGGTAGCAGATTAGTGATGGCTGCATCTGTGTAGTCGTTATAGATTGTGGCGGTCTCTTTATGGTGAAGCCAGACGGTCCAGCAAGAAATCAGGAACCCGATCAGCAGGGCGTATTTCCAGGCAGGGCCAGACCAGAACGTCTGCCACATCCTTTGGAAGAGTGGCTTCTCAGCTAGTGGTTGAGCTGCAGTACTCCTTTGCGGCGCCGTTGCCAGATTAGCTGGAGCTGGATGAACTGGGGCTGCTGACGCGACCGCAGTCTTTGATTGCTTCAAGTACTCCTGTTCCCGTTGCAGGCGAGATTGTTCCTTCGCGAGGTTGTAATCCGCAGTTCGCTTAGCTGATGCGATTTCTTCCGCGTGGCGTTCCGCGTTTCGTTGATCTTGTCGGGTTTGTTCCTCAGCCTTATCGGCCGCGTGTCTCTCAGCGTTGACGTAATTTTCAAGGAAGGTGACCCGCGAGCCCAGCGTCTTATCGAGACACTTCTGCGAGGTGCATTGGTCACGCTCAGTGATCCATTCACGCTGTAGCTGGCGGAGGCGGGCAGGATCGCCGGTGTTGGCCAGCGCTTTTTGGTATTCCCGGCCCAGGCTACTGTCTACGGAGCTTAAGTAGCCGTCCTGGCATATGGACGTTTCTGCGAAGCTTGCAGCTTTTTTACAATCAAAACTTGCTGCCATAGCGCTGCCGGCCGCAAATACAAGCACTAGCGCCGCCGCGCTGCTCATCATCCTTTGCATATCCCTAATCCCATTAATAGCGCCCATAGACGGACGTAGCGTTTATCGGCGGGCATTCCTTAAACCTTAGGTCAGGTACCCAATAGGGCAGGACCATCGCCACAGCCACAGCCACAGCCACAGCCACAGCCACAGCCGCAGCCCTGTACCGCCAACCATATGGGGAGGGGGAATTGCATAACCACGTCAGGTGCTTGATATAGCAGAGAGGAACAACATAACGGCGCCGGACCAGGAGAACAGGCCAGGGGGGCTTGCCGCTTTGCGTGAAACCCTGAGGTGAGTATCGTAAGGTCCTATCAAGGAAGCGGGGGCTCAGGCAGCGGCTAAACAGAGCGCTGCAGGAGAGGGCGGCTAAAGCTCAACGGTCAGATCCAGACATGTCACCGCCCGCGTAAGTGGTCGCAGTCCGACGTTCTCCAACGAGCATTCGATTCCTGATGACAATGAGCTCTATCAGGCAGACCGTTTACTCGATTTCCTCAAAGCACGCGATGGGCTATTGAGAAAACGCTATGCGGATATCCTAGGTTTTTCCAATTATTCGGCTGCCAGTGAGGTCTCTAGCGAGACCTTGAAATTGTCAGAATCGCTTGAGGCAGAAATTTCGGAAAAGTGATTTGCTCGTCTTTTAAGGTTCCACAGGCAAAAGATGGATCGGTGTTCTCTCCTGCGCTCGGGGGCAGCGGAGGATTCACCGTCGGAGCCAAGGGAGACGAGCGGAAAATCGCTGATTTCGATGAGGCTTTGGCTTTTCTAAAAACACAGCCGACGGCGCGCTGGCGCCGGCCCAATGACCAAGGTAATTGGGGAATCGTTACCGGAATTCGCTGGGTTGATCTCACTGAGTTTTAAGATGCCCGAGTCAGATTTCGAAAAAAAACTGACCCGGCATTCAGTCTGGCGGCGATTACTCTTCAAATCATTATCGAGCAGGTTCGCTTTAATAAGATCGCTTAAAAAGTTTGTCTCACCTCTCGATGATGGGAGCGGCTCAAATGCACGGGGAAGCATGCCACCGCTCAGCCATTGACCTCTAACGACCGGTACCACTCAGCATAGGGAGTGTTGGCAACTTTTTGCCTGTTGAAGTCTGGACTGCCATCGTTCCAACAAACCGGCCCTCGCTCCCCGAGCGCCACCTTCGCCGTTTGGACGCGCGCCCTGGCCAGCTTCAGCTGCCCAGTATCGGCAGAAGCTTTGGCTGCCTTTACCTCACGACGCGCTGCCATGAGTTCGTCTACGAGGTGCTGCCGTGCATCCGCAGTCATTGAAGGGTTGGTGCAACGCTACAGCTGCCCTTTGACTGCAAAGTATCGACCGTCAGGAGTCATTGGGTTCATCTCTGCAAATCCATGGTGCTTTAGAGCTGCATACCCAGCTCGTGATGTCTCGCAGCTGAATGTTGGTGAGGTGCTCTCAGCTAGTAACGGTTTAACAGTCTGTAACTCGCATCCAGCCATTAAAAAAAGCACCCCTTACTCCCAGATATCATGATTTTTCACAAGCATGAGCCTTCCTTATAGTCCTCCCAAGCCCACATGGAACACGGTTGTGTTTCCCTTGATGCGAGACATTTTATGGAAAATAAGAAACGCGCCGTCCAAGCTTCAGAGGTTGGTATGGGGACTCGAGTCGTATGGGGAGGTGAGCAAGTTCAGCATCCCTATAATGCGACCCAGACACCCATCGTGGTCAGTGCCGCCTATGGCTATGACGATATCGATAAGTGGTATGACGTGGCATTGGGAAAGGAGCCCGGCTTCATTTACAGCCGGATGAGCAACCCCACTGTCTCTGTCTTAGAAGATAAACTCTGTGAGCTCGAAAACGCAGAGTCGGCTGTAGCTTTCAGCACCGGAATGGCCGCAATCAGCGGTGTGCTACACACCTTCCTATCCTATGGGCAGCGTGTGATATCTACACGTGACAGCTACGGTGGTACGAACAAAATTTTTGAAGAGTTTCTTCCACGCATGGGTGTGGAGGTAACCCTTTGCGATACGCTCGACACTGTGGCACTTGAGCAGGAGATCGCTAAAGGCTGCAGCGTCCTGTACCTGGAAACACCCACGAACCCAACGCTGAAAATCGTTGATATTCGTCGCCTTGCGGCAGCGGCGAAGCGAGTGGGTGCTTTGATTGTCGCGGACAATACATTCGCGACGCCTCTGAATCAGAATCCGCTCGCTTTAGGCGTTGATGTGGTTGTGCACAGCGCGACTAAATTCCTGTCCGGTCATGGTGATGTACTCGGTGGTGTGGTTTGCGGCGCCGAGCATTTGATGTCTCAAGTTCGCCATTACCGTGAAATCAATGGTGCCTCGCTGGATCCTTTTTCGGCGTATCTAATCATCCGAGGCATCAAGACTCTGGCTCTGCGTCTTCGCCAGCAACAGGCGAGCGCGCAACTTTTGGCCGAGTACCTCTGTACCGAACCGCTGGTCGAGTCTGTGAACTATCCGGGGTTGCCTCAACATCCAGGTCATGACATCGCTCGTTCGCAAATGAACGGATTCGGAGCCATCGTGAGCTTCGTGCTGAAAGGAGGCATGGACACAGTTACTCGTTTGCTACCGCTGCTCAGATATGCGCATCGGGCGGGTAATTTGGGCGCTGTCGAGACCATCTATGGGCCGGCTCGGACGACCAGTCACGTGGAAAATACCTTGGAAGAACGTCAGGCACTTGGAATTTCCGAAGGTTTGGTTCGAGTGTCCGTAGGTATTGAAGATTCAGCCGATTTATTGGCTGATCTAAAACAAGCCTTCGCTTTAGTGCGAAGTAAGCAAGGTGATGCAAGCCCTCAAACTGACAGTGCTCAACGTTTCATTGAGGTAGGAGACTGAATACGGGCAGAACTTTCGATATTCATCTTAAGTCCTTCATGAAGAATGAAAATAATAAAATCCAGTGACAACAAAATTGTACTGCCCAAAAGCCAGTTACAAGGCGCTTGTCCGAACATTTCATGAGAATACAACTATGACCACACAGATAGAAGATAATCAGCCCGATCCAAGTTCGCATTTCAAAAAGGAAATGCAAACCCGCCACATCGTTATGTTGGCGTTGGGCGGTGTGATCGGTACGGGGTTATTCCTTACTTCCGGTTACACGGTTAATCAGGCAGGGCCACTCGGTGCAGTGATCGCTTACATGATCGGTGCAGTGATGGTGTATTTAGTCATGGTCTGTCTCGGTGAGTTGGCTGTTCAGATGCCAGAAACCGGTTCGTTCAGTAGCTACGCCACGCGATACCTGGGCCCAGGCACAGGCTATACAGTGGCCTGGCTTTACTGGCTCACTTGGGCAGTAGCTATCGGTTCAGAATTTACAGCTGCGGGCATACTGATGGTTCGGTGGTTTCCTGACACACCGGTCTGGATTTGGAGTGCGCTGTTTGCCATTGCAGTCTTCTTAAGCAATGTTGTCTCTGTTCGTTTGTTTGCGGAAACTGAATTTTGGCTTTCGCTGATTAAGGTTCTGACCGTTATCACGTTCATTGTGATCGGCGGAGCGGCAATTTTCGGTCTTTTTCAAGTACAGAATTTGCAGGGTGCGGGACTTTCCAACTTCACACGTGAGGGGCTTTTCCCCACCGGGTTCTTACCCATTGCAATGACCCTCCTAGCTGTTTCCTTCGCATTTTCCGGAACTGAGCTGATCGGAATTGCGGCAGGTGAAGCGCAAGATCCACAAACTAGCGTGCCCAAGGCAATCCGCACGACAGTGGTACGTTTGGCTCTGTTCTTCGTGGGGACAATTTTCGTCCTTGCGACGTTACTGCCACGAGAACAAGCGGGGCTCGTAGAAAGTCCGTTCGTCATGGTGTTTGAGTTGATTGGCATCCCATACTCTGCCGACATTATGAATTTCGTCATTCTCACGGCACTGATTTCCGCCGCTAACTCGGGACTGTATGCAGCATCGCGCATGCTGTGGACATTGAGCGATCAAGGACATATGCCTAAGCGCTACGCCAGGCTCTCCAGTCGGGGCACACCGGTGAACGCCATCGTTCTTAGTATGGCGGGTGCAGTGGCTTCTCTGCTCAGCAGTGTGTTTGCCCCTGATACGGTTTACTTGGCCTTGGTGTCCATTTCCGGTCTGGCGGTCGTAGTCGTGTGGATGAGCATTGCTGCAAGCCAGATCGCGTTCCGTCGTCAATACGTCGCTAATGGCGGACGAGTTGAAGACCTACATTTCCGTGTACGTGGCTATCCATGGGTGCCTATCGGTGCAATGTTGTGTTGTCTGCTGGCCTGTGTGGGTATCGCTTTTGATCCTGAGCAGAGAGTGGCGCTTTACTTCGGCCTTCCCTTTATCGCGTGGTGTTATTTCGTTTACTGGATCACTCGCAACAAGAGGGCAGAGCGGTTGGCTTTAGCCGCCGCTGTTCATTCCTCTGGCACCGCGTGAAGTTATCAGGCAATGATTGAGCAAAGATAAAGCCCTGATGAGGTTGCGCCGATGAGTCAAAAATCACTACCACCCTTGAATTGGTTGAGGGCATTCGAAGTATCGGCGCGTTATTTGAACTTTACCCACGCGGCAGAAGAACTCCATTTGACTCAAGGGGCTGTGAGTCAGCAGATCCGTCAGTTGGAAAGTCACCTCGGGGTGGCGCTGTTCAAGCGCTTGCCTCGAGGGCTTGGCTTGACCGAGGAAGGACAGTCGTACCTGCCTGTCGTACAAGACGCGATCAGTCGCCTTGCAGTCGGCACAAACGAGATTTTCGGCCAGCACAATCGAAGACATTTGAAGGTGCGTGGCAGCCTTTCCTTTCTTCACTACTGGTTGGCCCCACGGCTCGCGGATTTTTGTCGAGAGTATCCGCAGATCGATATTCGATATATCAGCAATATCTGGGTGAAAGAACCGGATGGCGAGGACGACTTGGAGATTCGCTGGGGATGCGGTGAGTGGTCGGGCTTGCACGCTCAGCGATTGACCTGGGACATCCTTCAGCCTGTTTGCTCCCCGACGCTCATGGCCAACTCACCCATACATGAGCCTCGCGACTTGATGAACCATTCCCTGCTTCACGTGTTGGGTTACGAAGAAGGTTGGGGTTACTGGTTGAAGCGAGTAGGAGCAGACGACGTCGACTATTCCCGTGGCCTTCAGTTTGACACGCTGATCTCCACGATCCGCATGGCCGAATTGGGGCAGGGCGTTGCGCTGGCACGCTCTTCCGTGGTCGAGGATTTGCTTAACAGTGGGCAATTGGTTGCGCCATTCAGTCACCGAATTGAGGCTAGCGAATCTTTTTATCTGGTACACGAACAGGCCGAAGCGCTATCGCCAGATGCCGCAAATTTTTCTACCTGGCTGGTGGCTCAAGCCCATCGCCTTCTGTAATACCGATTGGGGAGTGGTCATGGATTATGTAAGCACACGTGGCGGTAACATGCGGGCGGATTTTCGCAGTGTGGTTCTGTCGGGGCTCGCCGAAAATGGAGGCCTGTATGTCCCGACCAGTTTGCCAGTATTCACTGAGAAACAAATTACCAGCTGGTCATGGCTGCCGTTTGATGAGTTGGTATGGCGGATAATCTCGCCCTTTGTTGGCTCGTCAATGGACGAAAGCATCCTGCGTGGCTTGCTCAGTGACAGCTATCAACAATTCAAGCACCGCGCTATTACACCGCTTGAGCAGATCGGGCATAACGAGTGGATACTCCAGCTGTTTCATGGCCCGACCCGTTCTTCCAAAGATTTCGCCGCGCAATTGCAGGCGCGCCTGGTCGAGCATTTTCTGGGGGAGGTTGGTAAAGAAGCGTTGGTGGTCGGTGCAACTAATGGTGATACCGGACTCGCTGCGCTTGAAGCCTTTGCTAACTGCCCGGCCGCCCGCATGGCGATACTTTATCCGCGCGACGGGCTTGCGCCTGAGCAACTCAGTGCCTTGCAGGCAGCCGACCCGCAGCGGGTTCAGCTGTTTGCGGTTGACGGAAATTTCGATGATTGTCAGACACTGGTCTCCCGACTCTTGCGTGAGTGGCCGTTGGACGGAGTGATGCCAGTCTGTTTCAACTCGACCAATTGGATCGGCGTCCTTGCCCAGATTGTTTTTTACTTCCACGCGGCCTTGCAACTGGGCGGTGGCTCGCGTCCCGTTGGCTTCAGTGTTCCAGCTGCCAGCTCGGCCGAGATCTACGCAGGCTATATTGCGCAGAAAATGGGATTACCCATCAATCAGGTGATCATTTCCACCAACAGCAATGATGCCCTGCACCAGTTTTTTCATTGCAATCGCTACTCCACCCGGGTGACCGATCGAACAGTGTCGCCGGGGATGGACTTCTCGTTGTATTCCAACCTGGAGCGGTTTATTTGGGAGATTTACGAGCACGATGGCTGCTCAACAAAAGCGCTGATGGAGCATTTTGAAAGTTGCGGAGAAATGAGCATCGGCAATCAGCAATGGCTGCGTGCCCGAGTACTCTTCGATTCCTATGCGGTAGACGAATCCCAGGTGCGCGATGAGGTGGTCGAACTATTCCGAGAGACAGGCTCGGCCATCGATCCTCACACCGCTGTCGGAGTACTGGCCGGCCGGCTTCATCGACGCAGTCTGGGGGCGCCAATGGTCACCTTCGGGCAAATTGCGCCGGCCAAGTCGGCGGCGCTGTTGGCAGAGCTGGGCGTGTGGCAAGCAAACGTTCCGAGCACTGTCGAGGTGCGCGCGCAACCACCTTACCTGGCCAAGGACGATCTGGAGGGGCTGTGCAAGTCTCTTCGTGTGGCGGAGCAGAGGCTTTCATGAAGCGCATTCTGGATCCGCTGGACGAGCGCATACTGGCCGAACTTACCGCTAATGCGCGAATAGCCCATATCGAACTGGGTGCCAAGATCAACTTGTCGCGCAATGCTGTGCGCCAGCGCATCGAGCGTCTTGAGCGCGACGGTGCGATCCAGGGCTATACGGTACTTCTCGGTGAGTCCCGGCGGCCTACGTCGCTTATCAGCGCGGTGATCTTCGTCTACCGCTACGACCGCATGCGTGGCGAAGAAGTACTGGCTGCGCTGCGCTCCATTCCCGAAGTCGTGCAATGTGAAGTACTCAGTGGTGAGTTCGATTTAATGCTGCGCGTGAATGCCGCCACACCTGAACGTGTCCATCTCGTGTGGAAGGAAATCGCGGCCATGTCAGGGGTGGAAAACACCGTGACATCGTTCGTCCTTTCTGCGGTGTTTTAAAAGATCGTGCTTGGGCAAAACGCCCAACTAATACAGCAAACTGCCATATTCAACTGCCAAAGCCCGGCTCTTAGGATGTTCCTATCGAACAACATCAATAAAGGAACAGCTTTTATGACTGAGTACAAAATTGCCTTGGTAGGGTTTGGTGGCGTAAATCGTGGCTTCGCCCAATTGGTCGCCGATCGTAATGCCGAGTGGAAAGAGTCCCTGGGCTTCACGGTCAAAATTGTCGGTGTCACCGATCTGTTCCTCGGCTCGATCGTTGCCAAAGACGGTCTGGATGCAAAGCAGTTGGTCGCACTGCCCGTTGAGAAAGGCGCATTCGCTAAGTTGCCCGGTGGCAATGCTGAGGCCTTCAACGAAACCGTGATCAAGCATTCCGGTGCAGACATCATCGCGGAGGCCACTTTCACCAATCCGGTGGATGGCGAGCCCGCTACTACCTTTTGCCGTTGGGCATTGGAAAGTGGCATTCATGTAGTGACCACCAATAAGGGGCCTATTGCGCTGCACGGTGCCGAGCTCAAGGCGTTGGCCCGTCGCAACCAGGTGGCTTTCGAATACGAGGGAGCGGTGATGAGTGGCACCCCGGTGATTCGTCTGGCCAGGCAGGCCTTGGCGGGTGCCAACGTACAAGGCTTCGAAGGCATCCTGAACGGTACTTCCAATTACGTGCTCACCCAAATGAAAGACGGCCTGACGTTCAACGATGCCGTCGCACAAGCGCAACAGCTCGGCTACGCCGAGGCAGATCCAACCGCCGATGTGGAAGGGTTTGACGTACGCCTCAAGGTAGTCATCCTGGCCAACGAACTGCTCAATGCACGATTGAATGTCAGCGATGTGATGTGTTCGGGTATCAGCAATATCAGCGCGCAAGATATTGCCCAGGCCAGTGCCAACGGCGCGAGCTGGAAACTGATCGGCTCAGCCGATCGTGAGGCAGATGGCTCGGTTCGAGCGAGTGTCGAGGCGCGTCTGCTGCCGAACTCGCATCCTCTGGCAGGTATCGTAGGCGCCACGAACGCAGTGTCATTCAATACCGAACTGTTGGGCGCTGTCACGGTGTCCGGGCCTGGGGCAGGGCGTATCGAGACGGCCTTCGCATTGCTGTCGGACATCGTCGCCATCCACACCGCCCACGGCAAATAACAGGAGCTAGTCATGAGCGTATCCAGCAGCGCCAGTATCCAGCTTGTTGAAGCCAAACAGATTGATGTGTTCAGTCCATTCGATGGTCACTTGGTAGGGAGCGTTCCTTGCCTCGATGCTGCCGCAGTTCCTGGCTTGCTGGAGCGTGCGCGAATCGGCGTGCGCGAGAGTGCGGCAATGCCTCGTCACCTGCGTGCGCGCATTCTTGAGGACACCGCCCGGTGTGTGGAGCTTGAGTCTGATGCATTTGCCAAACTGATTGTTGCAGAGGCGGGGAAAACGCTGCGACAAGCAGAGAAGGAAGTGAAGCGTTGCGTGAACACGTTGAAACTATCGGCGGAGGAGGCGCGTCGTAACGCCGGGGAAGTGATTCCATTTGGGGCTTACGAAGGATCGGAATCGCGTCAAGGCTGGTTCACGCGCGAACCGTTGGGGCTTATCGTCGCGATCACTCCCTACAACGATCCGCTGAATTTGGTCGCCCATAAACTCGGCCCGGCAATCGCCGGTGGCAATGCCGTGATTCTGAAACCCTCGGAACTCGCGCCGTTGTCTGCTCTCAAGCTCGTTGAATGCCTGGTGAAAGCGGGTCTTCCACCCTCTGTGATTACCCCGGCTACAGGTGGTGTCGACTTGGGTAAAGCGTTGGTGGAGGTTCGCGAAGTTCGGATGATTTCCTTTACGGGTGGTTTTGCCACGGGTGAGGCCATTGCTCGTAGTGCTGGGTTGAAGAAGCTAGCAATGGATCTGGGAGGAAATGCCCCGGTTCTTGTGCTTGAAGATTGTGATATCGAACCGACCGTGGAGTCCTGTGTGTCGGGTGCCTTCTGGGCGGCAGGGCAGAATTGCATCGGCACGCAACGCATCCTTATACATAGCTCAATTTATGAGGATTTCCGTGAGCGTTTTGTCAGTCAAACGCGCGCATTGGTGGTGGGCGATCCTGACGAGCGAGCAACGGATGTAGGCCCGATGATTACGGAACAATCGGCCCGTCGTACCGAACAATTGGTAAATGAAGCACTGGCCGAAGGTGCCGTCCTTCTATGTGGGCACCATCGCCAAGTGGGAAGCTATGCGCCGACCGTGCTTGAGCGTGTGAGGCATAGCAGTACGATTTGGCAGCAGGAAGTCTTCGCTCCGGTGGTTATTCTGGAGCCTTTTGACCATCTGGATGACGCTGTTGCTCTGGCCAACGCAACGGAGTACAGCTTGCATGCTGGTCTTTTCACACGTGATATTTCCAAGGCTTTGAAACTAGCGCGTCAAATCGAAGCGGGTGGTGTGATGATCAATGATTCTTCCGATTATCGTTTCGATGCCATGCCTTTCGGTGGTTTTAAGTACGGAAGTCTTGGGCGCGAAGGTGTTCGGTTTGCGTATGAGGATATGACGCAGCCCAAAGTGGTCTGTATCAGCGACGTGGGTTAAGCCTACGAAGTAATTGTCGTCGACGTACATCGGGTGGACGCTTTCTCCCAACGCCCGATGTCCTCGTTGATAAAAATAGTAGCGGGTCGCGCGAACTTACACTGAGGTGCACGTCCGATGCTTTTAAGCAATCGTTTACGAGGTTAACCATGTCCAAGCTCGCAGAGTTTCGTCAGCTCGAAAAACACCTAGCAGAGCAGCTCCAGGCGCTCGAAACCCTCAAAGGTGACGCTGGCCTCAAGGAAGAAATTGAATTCGAAACGAAGCTGCGCGCTCTACTTGCCAAGTATGGCTACAGCTTGAGAGACATCGTCAACCTACTTGATCCCAAGTCTGGTCGTCGTGCCCCCGCTGCTGAGTCGCAGAGCAGCACCCGCAAGCCTCGCCAGGTGAAGGTCTACAAAAATCCTGAGTCCGGCGAAGTCGTAGAAACCAAAGGCGGCAGCCACCGAACGCTGAAGGAATGGAAAGCGAAATACGGCTCCGACACCGTAGAGTCTTGGCTGGCCAAGTGATTTTGGTTTGAGTACAAAAGGGCCTTTTGGGCCCTTTTTTTGGAGATCATTGAGAGTCGATCTTTTGAGTTCTCCGGCAAAACGAAGGGCGGGCCGAGATGAATAAAGGAGAGGTCGCCCGCATCAAGCTGTTTTTCGCATCAGTTGTACTATGTGGTTGCTCTAAGCCTTAGATGTGAGAACGACCGGGGTAAGCTGGACTTTTCCGAAGCCTTTTACTGCTACGATCACTAATAAAGCTCCCATGATAGTAATCCAAGTGACTTTATTTCCGAATGTGAGGTAGTCCAAAAGTATTGTGATTACTGGAACCATGTAGAAAAGTACGCCGACCTTGCTTGCTGAGTTTTTCGCTAACATACGGAATAAAAGTAATACGGCCAATGTTGATACTGCAATCGTCATCCATGTGGCTGAAACTATAAATGTAGGAGTTAAGTTAAGTTTTATCTCGGTGAAAGGGAGTAGTAATAGAAAAATGCAAGATGCGGTCAGAGCTTGGTAGAAAGCTGCGATAACAGGATCGATTACGGACTTCTTCTGCATAACTGAACCGGCGCTTATAGCTATGACAGATATCAGGCCGAAGAACAGTCCAAGCATGGTTACGGCACCAAGGTCGCGCGCCCCAAAAATAGCGATTGTCAAACCTGTCAATCCAAGAAGTAAATAAAAATATCCTATTTTGCCAATTTTTTCATTCGCGAATATCGGGGTTAAAATTGGTTGAAGGCCTAAAATTATTGCAAGAACCCCTGGAGTTAATTTGTAGTTGAGGGCTAAAAAGTAAGCCGTCTGATAGCCTACTTGCAACAAGACACCAATCAGTATTGCTTGTAGCAGCAAGCGTTTTGGCAGTAGCAATGTCTCTTTTAATCCGCGCTCGCCTGCAATTAAGGCGCATACGATAAGCAGCGCCAAACTAGCACCTACGGAGCGTATAGTGAGGAATACGGAAACAGACGCATCCTCAAGCCCTAGCTTGACGAATATGGCTCCGCTACTCCACATTAAGAGAAATAGTAATGGTGAATATTTTTCTAAAGTGTTCATAGCGAAGCTCCAGATTACACGTTCCAGTCGTTTGTTGTGTAGCGCTCACCCATGTCTCTTTTCTCAATAAGATATCGACGCAAAGATTTAGCCTTTTTAATGATTTCGCCATTGTTTGCCTGCTCTGCGGCACTAATTATCCAGTCGTAGCAAGATGATACTGGCAAATCATAAATGAAATGATATTTGGAAAGAGCGAATATTATATCTTTGAAAGTAAAGCGATTGATAATTTTTGAGGTCGCGGCGATTACCTCTTTTTTATTGATGTCTGAGAAGGGTTCGCGTTTTATATGGAAGGAGTTGCGATAGGGGTCAAGCGAGGAAGGGGCAACAAAAATATCGGTATATTCAAACTCGCCCTCATGCATGAAGTCCAAGCAGAGAAACATACGGCTTTTCAGTCCGAAATTCACAGCTGCACCAGATTTTGGATGCCCGGACAAAGTTTCGCATGTTCAGTAGGAAAGCATTTATCGGTATTCCTGTATTGAGTGTCCGATGCGTCGCCGCTTGCGTTATAAACAGAAAGATTTTTCCAATACCCTTGGCCAAACTCATCATATTCTTCAGGCTGCTTAGTGACCGAGTTAAGATATTTAACGTCAGTTTCTAAGTCGTAAGCGCTGATGTTGATTTTTCCGATAATCTTCGACGCCATCATTTGACTCCCTGTTAATTTAGGCTGCAATAGTAAGTCATAGATTGACTATCTACGCGTTAATAATTATGATGCGCCCTATCTCGGGATGTGATGATGGACTATCAAAATGAATTTGGACATGAATCAGCTACGTGCATTTGTCACCGTTGCCGAGCTTAAAAGTTTTTCCAAGGCATCCCAGAAGTTATGCCGCGTCCAATCTGCTATCAGTCAGCAGATACAAAAACTTGAAGGCCATCTAGGTTCAGATCTTTTTGTTAGAGGTAAGCGAATGCTGGAGCTGACTGCTCATGGCGATAGCATGCTTGCTTATGCAATAAAAATTTTGGAAGTTAATGATCAAGCAGTAGCAAAATTAACTGATAAATCTTACAAGGGTGTAGTTAGAGTTGGGACGTCTGATACTTACGCATCTAACTACTTCTCGGAAATTATAAAGTGTTGTGCAGACCGCTTTCCTGATATTGAAATCGAGGTGCATTGCGGATACAGCAGTCAAATTTGGCAGAGCTATGAAGCTGGCGAGCTTGATGTTGTGCTGACGCAGGGATGCCCGTCGAGCGTGCCGTCGGAACTCCTTCACTCAGAACCCCTGAAATGGGTTTGCACTTACGAGAGCAAAATTGTTGAAAAAAATCCTGTCCCTCTAGCGCTTTTTACTAAGGGCTGCGGAGATAGAGACTTAATATTAAACGCTTTAAATCGAGTCAAAAAGGCGTACCGGATAAGTTATCATAGTACAAGCCATGCGGGGATTCTCGCGGCCTTGTCGTCTGGCTGTTATGTATCTGCTGTGTTGTTGAGCACTGTTCATGACGAGCTTCGTGTGTTGGGAGAGTCTGAAGGCTTTCCACTAATAGGTAATTTAGATATTTCGCTTGCCTATCATGATAAATCGAAAGGCTCACTCTCAAGTTTATTTGCGGATATATCGAGGAGCTATTTTCAATCACTGAGTGTGGGCCATGTTATCTGTTCAACCAAGCGTGCGTGCGCGACTTGATGTAAAAAAAATTCGCCGCTTTTTGGATTTACCTGTGAGCGGAGCAATAATTCAGCTGTCCGCCTTCGTGCTTGGGGAAGGCAAAGCGAACGGACTCCATATTTAGGTATAGGGTGTACTGTGAGGCTAGCTCGGAAAGCGAGCAGAAGCAGTTGAACACCTGGGTCAGTTTTCAGTCGGCAGAACAGCCTTTACTGGGTCAGTTTTCGGTCAGCGGCAACAGCTTGATGCCAAAAAGAGGCGAAGAGTTGATTCTGGCAAGCGATGAGCAGACATTTTTTTGCGATTTACTCTGATACGCTGCTGAAACACTCGTTTACAGGAGTTGTTCGCATGATTGGCAAGTTAATTTCGACGGGTTTCAGTTTGGCCACCTTGCCCGCCCGCCTGACTTTTCGCAGCGTCCGCGCCTTGGCCATGACGCCTGCCGAAGCCAGCCGCCTACTGGCGGACATGCGTCAGGCATCGGATCAGGCGGTGCAGGAACTCCAGGGGCTGTTGGCCAACGTCGATGCGGACATGACCCACAAAACGGCGCACCTCAGTGCTGCCGACAAGCGCCTGGCAGCCGAACTGGCCCTGCACGCCGCGAACAACACCTGAACATGGCCGCGATCAACATTCTGCGGGCCGTCTGGCTGACGCTTCACTCGACGCCGAACTTGCCGCCAAGCGAGCTTGATAAGCGTCTTGAACAGACACGTAACGACTAACAGATCGTCCGGCGGATCGGTCGATCCGAGCGAGAAATGGGAGCTCAGCATCCTTGAATCGGCGCTTCATGTGCAGGTGGGGTTTATGGAGCGCTTAAGATGATGCGCTCTATCTAGCCAAGCGCAGCGGGCGCAACCGAGTGAACTGAAACTGGCGTTCGGGCTCTAGCTGCAATCACATAACCCCACAGGATATGGCGATTCGATTCGCGTTCATTCCGCATGGCAGCCATAGCTAAGCTGTGGTGTGAAGTGACGTCAATGTAGAGGTCGCTCCTTCGGGCTTAAGCCCGGCTCGATCTCGCGCCTTCAGGTGATGTGTCCAGGTATGCGTTTTCGACTTGGCGGAGGACTCTGAAGTTCAGCCTGATGTACTGGTTCAGCGAAGCATATTATGGTTTCCTCATTTGTCTTCGAGGCTGCCGCGCTGTTCGCTATTCCAGGCTTCAGTGAGCTCGCCTATTCGATCCGCGATCTGAGGCTTTTTTGATAAGACAAGGCATCGCGTGTTGCCGACAAATTCCTCTATCAAATACAGCGAGTCGCCAACATCAAGCTCCAGCTCCTGCAACGCCTCATCGGGAATTCGAATTGCACCGTCACCATCCCATTCTTCTATCAAGATTCTCATAGGTGGCTTTTTTTCACGTGTGGTCTCCATTGCTATGAGCCGGCAAGCCGTTCCCGCCTGTAGATTCTCAGTGGCACGTGTTTAGATCCGGATAATCATCAAGCTTAAGGCTAGTAGCACCTCCGTCCTCCGGCTCGCGCTTATAGTCGAATCCGTAGAATTGAGATAGGCCCCTCACCATTCGAGAAGTCACGTATTCCGTTAGAGGATCAGGCAACGTCGCGCGAGTGCCAGGCTTTTTGGCGGTGCAGTACAACTTCTGCTGTCTCTCCAACGAGCTCGGCGTATACCGACGGAGCTGTAGCGCCCTCGGTGCTGATAAGCAGAATGCGAGAATTGGCATCGATGCTTACGTCGGCTGCAAGGATTGGGGATTTGAGGATTTGGATGAGGCCCGCAAGGCCGGCAACAGCGGATTCGCCGGCTACCAGTGGGATGTCCTGGTTCTTGCCTGACGCGAGAATGCGCATTGCGTCGACAGCCGCGCCGTCTTCAATAGTCATGAAGTGATCAACGCTTTCCTTCAGAAACTTCCAAGCCAAAGGCGAGGTTTCGCCACAGGCAAGACCGGCCATGACCGAGTCCACAGAACCCTCCGACTTTGCGGCATCGCCGCTGAGAGCGCTCTGGTACAAACAGTCAGCCTGTTGAGGTTCAACCATGATGAAGGCTGGACGTTGGGCGCCGTAAACCTCCCAGAAGTAGCTTGCGATACCTGCTGCAAGACCACCTACGCCGCCCTGAAGGAAAACATGCGTGAAGGCTGATTCGTTAGGGCCTGCCTGAGGCGTTTGCTCAACGATTTCTGCTGCAATGGTGCCGTACCCTTGCATTACGTCACGGGGGATTTCTTCATAGCCCTCGTAGGAAGTGTCCGAAACTACAGTCCACTCGTTCTCAACCGCGATAGAGGCCGCTTTCTCAACCGATTCATCGTAGTTGCCCGCAATACGCACGATCTCGGCACCATAAGCAGCAATCGCCTCTTCACGCTCAATGCTCACATTGGCGTGAAGAACGATAACGCAACGACAGCCGATGCTTTTGGCAGCAGCAGCCAGGCCCCGTCCATGGTTACCATCCGTCGCGCTAATCACCGTGAAATCCGCGAGCGCTTGTCTGTATTCGCCAGACAACAGGCTATTAGCTTCAAAGCGTTGCTCTGGGAACACACGCAGGATCAAGCGTACCAGTGCGATTGGCGCACCCAGTGCCTTAAAGCTGCCAAGTTCGGAGCGAGCTGATTCGTCTTTTACCCAAAGCTCACCCACCCCTAGGGCGGTGGCCAACGCCGGCAATTTTACCAAGGGGGTGGCGCCCGGGTTTATTCCGTCCCACTGAGAAAGCCAACTGCGACTTTCGGCTGCTTTCTCGATGCTCAGGATCTGTTGAAGCACGTTCGGATAGGCTTTGTGAGTTGCGTTTTCGTTAGCGATAAGCATTGATTGCTCCAAATTTTTGGCAAAAGGGTACCTCTGCTCCTATAGGCAGAACAGTGGCGCTGGAGGATTACTGGAAGATCAGTTCCACGGGCTGCATTAGTCCGAAAATTCTGGGATAGAGGTTCGTAAAGTCACCACTTAATTGCATTTTTAAGTTCTCAAAGCATTTCAAGGTGAGGCATTGCCTTGCCTCCTATCCCGCAAGACACAGTCTCATTCCATCTAGCTGGTGAAATGATATCTCGCGGGTTTCTCATTTCTATTTTGTAATTGGTTGTGAAAACGCAACTTTGTTCTTGAATCATCAGGTTTTAATCAATTCTGTTCAGTTCATTGTCGCTGCAGGTGGCGCGGGAGACTGATGAAATAAGGCACGCGGCGGTCTTTCACTTTTCTTCACTCGATCCCTAACCTTTTTCTAGCAGCGAAAGAGGTTAGGAAAGTGCGCGGAACATGGCAGGGGTTGTGTGGGGTTCAGAAATGCTGCTCTGAACCCCTGCTTTTTTCATCGTCGCGGGGGAGGTAGCACGCGGGCTTCTTACTCAATGCTTAGCGCGCAAGACCGGTGCGTACCACTTCGGCGAAATAACGTGCACCGGTAGTCAGTACATCATCGTTGAAATCGTACTTCGAGTTATGAAGAGGGATTCCGCCTGTCGCGTTGGATTCACCGTTGCCGATGAATACGAAATTGCCTGGCACGACTCGCAGAAAGGCACCAAAGTCTTCCGAGATCATCATCGGATGTACTTCAGCATTCACCTTGTCAGCACCCACAATTTTTGTCGCGGCTTCAACTGCAATCGGCGTGCACTGTTCCCAGTTCACGGTTGGCGCAAATTCGTGCGTGTAGGTAATCCCCCCTGAAAAAAATACTCACCAGAAGTAGAATTTTCTCCTAATCGGATCAAGGAAATTTTGCGTGAAGAGATCACGTTTTTCAGACAGCCAAATCATGGCCATTCTCAAGCAAGCCGAG